>NZ_CP150665.1:3165000-3562500 GCF_038024045.1 Polaribacter staleyi
AGTAAAAGTTTTATAGAGGTAGAGCTACTGATTGGATGCGGGGGCTTCACCGCCTACCAATTCCTGACAAACTCCGAATGCTATAAAATGTTTCTCAGCAGTGAGGGCATGGGTGCTAAGGTCCATGTCCGAGAGGGAAAGAACCCAGACCATCAGCTAAGGTCCCCAAATATATGTTAAGTTGAAAAAACGAGGTGAAATTGCTTAGACAGCTAGGATGTTGGCTTGGAAGCAGCCATTCATTTAAAGAGTGCGTAACAGCTCACTAGTCGAGCGATTTCGCATGGATAATAATCGGGCATAAACATATTACCGAAGCTATGGATTAACGTTGAAAGACACGTTAGTGGTAGGGGAGCATTGTAACCTGGGTAGAAGGTGTACTGTGAGGTATGCTGGACTGGTTACAAAAGAAAATGTAGGCATAAGTAACGATAATGGGGGCGAGAAACCCCCACACCGAAAGACTAAGGTTTCCTCAGCGATGCTAATCAGCTGAGGGTTAGTCGGGTCCTAAGGCGAATCCGAAGGGAGTAGTCGATGGATAACAGGTTAATATTCCTGTACTTCTTATAATTGCGATGGGGTGACGGAGTAATGAAAGCACCGCGAACTGACGGAATAGTTCGTTGAAACATGTAGCTATTAGTTTTGTAGGTAAATCCGCAGAATTAGGTGAAGTGTGATAGTACCAAGCGTCTTCGGACAATTGGATAGTGTGTCTAAGGGCTTCCAAGAAAAACCTCTAAGCTTCAGATTATAAGAACCCGTACCGTAAACCGACACAGGTAGTTGGGATGAGAATTCTAAGGTGCTCGAGAGATTCATGGCTAAGGAACTAGGCAAAATAGACCCGTAACTTCGGGAGAAGGGTCGCCCTGTAGCAATACAGGGCCGCAGTGAAAAGGTCCAGGCGACTGTTTATCAAAAACACAGGGCTTTGCTAAATTGAAAGATGATGTATAAGGCCTGACACCTGCCCGGTGCTGGAAGGTTAAGTGGAGGGTTTAGCTTCGGCGAAGATCTGAAATGAAGCCCCAGTAAACGGCGGCCGTAACTATAACGGTCCTAAGGTAGCGAAATTCCTTGTCGGGTAAGTTCCGACCTGCACGAATGGTGCAACGATCTGGACACTGTCTCAGCCATGAGCTCGGTGAAATTGTAGTATCGGTGAAGATGCCGATTACCCGCAGCGGGACGAAAAGACCCCGTGAACCTTTACTATAGCTTAGTATTGGCTTTGGATAAGTAATGTGTAGGATAGGTGGGAGACATTGAAGCGGCGTCGCTAGGCGTTGTGGAGTCGTCCTTGAAATACCACCCTTTGCTTATCTAGAGTCTAACTCAGAGATGAGGACAGTGCTTGGTGGGTAGTTTGACTGGGGTGGTCGCCTCCAAAAGAGTAACGGAGGCTTCTAAAGGTACCCTCAGTACGCTTGGTAACCGTACGTAGAGTGCAATGGCATAAGGGTGCTTGACTGAGAGACATACAGGTCGATCAGGTTGGAAACAAGAGCATAGTGATCCGGTGGTTCCGCATGGAAGGGCCATCGCTCAAAGGATAAAAGGTACTCCGGGGATAACAGGCTGATCTCCCCCAAGAGCTCATATCGACGGGGGGGTTTGGCACCTCGATGTCGGCTCGTCACATCCTGGGGCTGGAGAAGGTCCCAAGGGTTGGGCTGTTCGCCCATTAAAGTGGCACGCGAGCTGGGTTCAGAACGTCGTGAGACAGTTCGGTCTCTATCTGCTGTGGGCGTTAGAAATTTGCGTGGATCTGACTCTAGTACGAGAGGACCGAGTTGGACTGACCTCTAGTGTACCTGTTGTTTCGCCAGAAGCATAGCAGGGTAGCTACGTCGGGAAGGGATAAGCGCTGAAAGCATATAAGCGCGAAACCCACCACAAGATGAGATTTCTTTAAAGGGTCGTTGGAGATTACAACGTTGATAGGTCATAGGTGTAAAGGCAGTAATGTCATAGCCAAGTGATACTAATAACCCATAGACTTATGTACGCTTCCCGCCGAAAGGCGGGAGCACAGACTCTTTATTTATAAGACGATTTAGATATTATTTTACCATATGTTAACTTATACTTTAGCAATAGCTAAAGAGTTATGAGTTATAAGTGTTGAGTTATGAGTTGAAAAACTTTAAAACTTAGAACTTTAAACTTAGAACTAAAATCTTAGGGTGGTTATAGCATTGGGGCTCACCTCTTCCCATCTCGAACAGAGAAGTTAAGCCCAATAGCGCCGATGGTACTGCATTTATGTGGGAGAGTAGGTCGCCGCCTTTCTTTAATACGGACTAAAGTCCGTATCTTTAAACCTCATATCTTACGGTATGAGGTTTTTTTTATGCTCTATAATGAAGCTTATATTAGCATTTTACAGAATCAAGAATAGCTACACTTGAATCTTTAGACTATTATAGGTTTGGGTCAAGTCAAAAAGTTGTGGGATTTAAAAATTACGCAAAAATGGTGCTAAGTCTAAATAAGAAAAAATCCACATTCCTTACGCTTCTGAATTGGGTTCTAAAGTCTTTAATTTTAGCATTGAATGATTCTGCTGATGCATTTGTACTTCGATTATCAAAATAGTTTAAGATATTTTGATAATGTATCGACATCGTTCTAGCTATCGTGCTGAAGCTTTTAAACTGTGCCTGTCTTACTTTTTCATCCCATTTAGCAAGTCTTATAAGTGCTGATGTTTTATCTTTAGTGTTATTGAATATCCAATATAGATTTTGGCATAATTTGTATGCTTTCTCTATATCAGGATATTTTTCAAACAGTATTTCTGCTCTTATAGATTGATTTTTAGTCCATTTACTACTTGATTTATATAATAGATATCTGCTTCTAGCTAATAGTTGTTTGAGTGTATCTCCATTAGGTAATAATTTTGGGGTGTATTTTAAAGATTTACTTCTGGTAATTTCAATGGCATCATTCTCAGTATCAATCGCTTCCCATCTATGTTTAATTCTTATTTCTTGCAGTGCATCTAATGCTAATTTTTGCACATGAAAACGGTCTATTACTAAGGCAGCGTTTGGAAAGGATTTCTTGACTATAAGGCCCATATTACCCGCCATATCCAAGGTTACTTCCATAACTTTCTTCCTATGTTTTAAAGGAATTTTGTTGAGTATTTTTATGACAACTTCAGCTTTAGTTCCTTTGATCATGGCTACTATTGCGCCTTTCTTTCCTTTAGCTGATTTATTTGTTATTATGGTATATAAATCACCGTTGGAAAAGGCAGTTTCATCAAGTGATAAGTGAGTCCCTAAATTCTTTGCAAACAATAACCAATCTGTTGCGTGCTTCTGTTGATCCCAAGCTTTAAAATGACTTAAATAATCTTTATACTGTCTTTGTAAACTTCTAGGATTTACCCCGTAGAAATTAGCTACAGTACTTGTGCTAGTAGCGTTATTACTGACTGATATCTTTTAAAAAAGCAGCAAATTCACTAGTTACTCTAGTGCCTTTTGCTACTAATTGCCAATCTCTTGTAACTACTTTTTTAGAATTTTCCTCAACCCAACGTCGTCTAATAACATGTAGAAAAACGTTTTTACCTCGAATTGGAAAATCTTGAATAGTCGCTTCAGGAAAAAAGCCTTTAGAATTTAATTTAAGTGCTTTGAATTCTTCAGGAATCGTATTTAATTCTGTGAAATGGAAATGGAGTTCTCCATTTTTAAATTCGTGTTTCGTTAATTTAAAATAGTCAACAAGAATTTCTGGTAATAATAGTTTTGTTAGTTCAATTGAAGTATTCAAAATAGAGGTTTATTAGAAAGCAAAGTTCATGCTTTTTAATTTACTCCACAACTTTTTGACTTGACCCTTATTTGTACTGTCTTTTTTAAATCTAGAATAGATAGTACCCTTTTTTATATTATAAAAACTTATTTCTTTATTTTTACAATAAATAATCATCATTTAAAATGAAAAATAGCTTCCAAAGATTCATATTACTAATAGCACTCATTTATAGTACATATACTATATCTCAAGAAATACCAGTATATAAAAACGGAGATAATGTGGTTTTAATAGGAGACAGTATTACACATGGAGGTTTGTATCATGCTTTTTTACAATTTTTTAATGCCACACAATTCCCTAATCAAAAAGTAAATTATTTTAATGGAGGTATATCTGGTGATGATGGTTCTGGAACTTTATTAAGGCTAGAAAAAGATATTTTAATTCATAATCCTAATCATGCTATAATTATGTTAGGGATGAATGATGTAAGAGCTCATTTGTTCCCTAAAGACTTTAAAAAGGTTGATGATAAGATGTTAAAGGATCGTAAGGCTGTATTAGAAAAATACATAGCTAACATGTCTGCCATTGCATCTAAGTTAAATGAAAGGGGGGTAAGTATCATATTTATGACACCTTCTATTTATGATCAAACGGTTAAGATTAAGGGCACTAATAATGTAGAACGTAAAAACGATGGTTTGGTGGTTTTTGCTGATGAAATTAAAAAATTGGCAGAGAAGTATAATTCTCCTTTAGTAGACTTGAATGCAGTAATGTTAAAGGCAAACAAGCAAGTGCAAAAGAAAGATAAGACTGCAACCATAATAGGAGTAGATAGAACACATCCTGGTGAATTAGGTCATTTAATTATGGCTTATGAGTTGATTAAAACAGTTTTTCCTGTAAAGTATACTTCTAGAGTAGAGATTGATGTAAAGGCTAAAAAAGTAATAACCTCATATAATTGCGAGGTAAACTTAATAGATGGTACAAAAGAATTTACGGTGTTTGAAAATGCATTACCTTTTGCGCTTCAAGAAAATTTAGCTCCGGCATTGGGTTTAATAAAAGATAGAAAGGAATATACGCAAGAGTTTTTTTTATTTAAAAATTTAAGAGCGGGAGTTTATCAATTAGTTATTGACGGTATTGAAGTAGGTACTTATAATTCTAAAAAATTAAAAAAAGGAATTGATTTGTCTTTAAACGCTAAAACGCCACAATATAAACAAGCTCAAAAAGTGTATGATTGGTGTTTGGGTTATAAAAAAACAAATGAAAAATTGAGAACTTTAGCTTTAATGGAATTTCGTACACTTAGGGATTATCTAGGTGATGATACGATGGAGTCTAAAAAAGCTTTCTTAGAAAAAAAAATGAATCTCAGCGAGGGAAACCTTGGTATCCGTATGGTTTAAAAATGACTAAAGAATATTTCGAATTGCTTCCTAAAAGAGATTCTTTATGGAAAGATTTAAGTAGTATTAGAACCAAAATATACACAGCAAACAAACCTAAAATACATACATATAAGTTAATTAAAGAATAATTTTTTTGATGAGTTTTTAGTATAAAAACGTTTAAAGTATTTTGTTTTATAGTTATTCCAAAATTGAAGCTTTTAAATTTGATTTAAAAGTTGACCTCAAAAACCTATTTTATAAAGCGTTTTTTTGCCAAGATTGATTTTTTAAAGTAATATTCACTGAAAAATAAAGAAATTTTTTTGTGATTTTGGGTTGTTTTTTTTCTTGTTATATAACAACCCGGTTACGGGTTTCCGTAAGCTTTTTTTGTTTTATTGCAATACATTTGAAAAATGTAATTTCAATAAGAAATAATTGTAATAACGAATTGTTTTTAGCTTTTATTTCTTTTTGATACAAATTATTATAGATAATTTAAGGTGTTTGTTTTCTTTACTGTAAAATATAGAAATGAATAAATATTGTTTCTAATTTAAATAACTTTAATGCAACTTCATTTAATATAATTGGCTAGTAAAAAATAGTGTTGGGGGGCAATATTTATACGAGCTAAATTATTTTATTTGAGGTTGTTTTTTTCTTAATTTTTCTTGTTGTAATTTTCTAGATAGCCTGGTATTTTTAATTTAATATATTAATGTAGCTTGTTTAATAAGAATATAAATGTGTAATTAAAAATAAAGCATAAAACTGCATTGTCAATTAACAAATTGTAGATAAATTTGTATCATATTTTTTAACTAAGAATGGTTATCGGGTTTAAAAACTTGATATTAAAATGGGAATCTAGTGTAAATCTAGAACTGTCCCGCAGCTGTAAGCTCTAAAGTTGAAACTCGAATGGTCACTTTTCGAAAGAATGGGAAGACCGGGTGGATGGAGTAAGTCAGAAGACCTGCCATTTTTTTATAATTCATTAAGCTTTCGAGGATTGAAGCTAGAATTAGGAGCCTATCTATCTAAAATTTGGATACGTAGTACTTTTCTTATTCTATCCTCTTACGCAAAATTTAGGTATGAGGACTTCTTTTTTACACTCTTTTTTGTTTATTTTCTTTATTATATGTTGCTATAATTCTAATTTTTTATATGCCCAAAAAATTGATTCAATAAATGCCGTACAGCTTAAAGAAATTTTTTTAATTACCAATAAAGAGAAATTAAAAAAGCACTTTTCTCCTATTTCTGTTCAGACTTTAACAGGAAAGTCTTTAACGCGTTTAAGTAATTCTAGTGTTGCAGATGCTATTCGTTTTTTTAGTGGAGTTCAGTTAAAAGATTATGGAGGAATTGGCGGTATTAAAACCATAAATGTGAGAGGTATGGGATCACAACATACAGGGATTTTTTATGATGGTGTTCAATTAGGAAACGCACAAAATGGGCAAATAGATTTAGGGAAATATTCTGTACAAAACATGGAAGCTGTATCGTTATACCAAGGTCAACGATCAGATTTAGATCAATCCGCTAAATCCTATGCTTCTTCAAATAGTATTTATTTAAAGTCTAAAACACCTCAATTTTTAGATGGTAAACGTAGTAATGCAAATGTTAGTTTAAAAACAGGATCCTTTGGCTTGGTAAATCCTTCTGTAAATGTAGATTTTAAAATTAATAATCAATTAAGTGGGCGTATTAGTACAGAGTATCTTAATGCCAATGGTAAATATAAATTTAGATACACTAACGGTAGCTATGATACAATAGCAACACGTAATAATGCAGATATTGAATCTTTTAGAGCGGAAGTCTCTGTGCATGGTGCACAAGGTATTAAGAATGGGTGGAATGTAAAACTATATCATTATGATTCTGAACGTGGATTGCCAGGAGCTATTGTTGCTAATCGTTTTAAGCGTCCACAACGTTTATGGGATCGAAATAATTTTCTACAAGGAGCATTTACAAAGCATGTAAACGATTTCTATTTTTTTGTGTTAAGAGGTAAATATGCTCATAATTATTCTAGATATGTAGATCCAGAAATTATAAAGGTAGACGGGGAATTAGACAACAAATATACGCAAGAAGAATATTATTTATCGATGGTAAATACGTTTCAGGTTTCTCCTTTTTGCAAATTATCTCTAGCAACAGACTTACAAAGGAATACGATGGATGCAAATTTGTATCGATTTTCATACCCTAAAAGAATTACGCTTTTATCATCCTTAGCTGCCGATTTTACTTTTGATAAAGTTCACATACAAGGTAGTTTATTGAGTACTACAGTAGATGAAACGGTACTTTTTTATGAAGCAGCAGAAGATTTGCAGAAATACTCACCTACCATTATGTTGAATTGGCAACCTTTTACTTCTAATAAATTTAGGGTAAGAAGCTTTTATAAAGAAATTTTTAGGCAACCTACTTTTAATGATTTGTATTATACATTTATAGGAAATACCTTTTTAGATCCAGAAGACGCAACTCAGGTAAATCTTGGATTTTCTTATCAAACTGAGTTTAAAAAAGTAGCATTTGATCTTCAATCAGATGTCTATAAAATTTGGATAGACAACAAAATTGTAGCAGTTCCTGGTGCAAATCTGTTCCGTTGGTCTATGTTTAATTTAGGTAAAGTAGAAACTGCCGGAATAGAAACAAATATAAAGGCAATTGGTAGTTTGGGCACAAAATTTAAGTACAGCACCAACCTAAGTTACACGTATCAAGAATCTATTGATGTTACTGCTGGTGTAAATAATTATGGAGATCAGATTCCGTATATACCAGTTCATAGCGGTAGTATAAGTGCTATGATAGATTACCGAAAATTAGAATTGAACTACAGTTTTATTTATACGGGAGAAAGATATAGCCAAAAGGCAAACATTAGTTCTAATTATTTAGATCCGTGGTTTACACACGATTTAAGTTTGGGAAAAACACTCTTATTTAATCAAAAGAAATTAAAAGTTTTAGTAGCAATAAACAATGTATTTAATCAACAATTTGCGGTAGTTAAAAACTTTCCTATGCCAGGGAGATCCTATCGTTTCACTTTAAATTTTATATTATGAAAAAAAGAAAATTAGGTTTGCAAGTTGCATCAGCTTTAGCGGTTGTGTTTTTTTTAAATGGATGTAGAACTGAAGATAATTTCGAAGATTCTATTAAGGTAGAAGTTCCAACAGAACCTTCCTCAAAAATTGAAGGTTTTTATTTATTGAACGAAGGTAATATGTCTATGAATAAAGCGGCTTTAGATTATATGGACTTTGAGACCGGAATTTATGAAAAAGAAGTTTTTAGAACTGCAAACCCAGAAGAAGTTGGTGGTTTGGGTGATGTTGGAAATGATATGGGAATTTATGGTTCTAAACTTTATATAGTTGTAAATGCTTCTAACAAAGTAGAAGTTTTAGATGTAAAAACACGCAAAAAAATTAAACAAATAAATGTTGATAATTGTAGGTATATAAAGTTCTACAAAGGGAAAGCTTATTTAAGTACCTACTTAGGTGTTATTGGAGACCCGAATGCTGCCAATGGAAAAATTATGGAAATTGACACTACAAGTCTTAGTGTTACGCGTTCTGTAAATGTTGGTAGACAACCAGAAGAATTAGTGGTTTATAATGATAAAATATATGTTGCTAATTCGGGCGGTTACAGTCCACCAGATTATGAATCTACTGTTTCTGTAGTTGATATTGCTAGTTTTGAAGAAACAAAACGTATAGAAGTAGGTATCAATCTTCATCGTATGCAAATTGATAGTGAGGGAGATTTGTATGTTTCTTCTAGAGGAGATTATTACGAAACGCCTTCTAAACTTTTTGTGGTTGATACAAATATAGACGAGGTTAAAAAATCGTTTGACATAGCGGTAGGAAATATGACCATTTTTAAAGATATCATTTATATCTACAGCACCGAATTTAGTTATATAACAGGAGAAAATACAATTTCTTATAACAGGTTAGACGCTAAAACAGAAACCATTCTTGAAGACACTTTTATTTCGGATGAAGGTCAGGATCTTATTAAGATTCCGTATGGTATCAAAATAAATCCAGAAACAAAAGACGTTTTAATTACAGATGCTAAAGATTATGTTACTCCAGGACAACTCTACTGTTTTTCATCTGAAGGAGATTTAAAATGGTCTTTAGAAACCGGAGATATCCCTAACAAAATAGTATTTAAATAGTAATAATTATAACCCAAAAATCAAACTTTAATTTCAAAATTATGAACAACTTTTTTAAAAATTTAAAACCAAGTGTCGCTTTTATTATTCCCTGCCTTTTAGTAATTATAATGGCTTCTTGTACTAAAGAAATAGATCTTTATAGTGTTCCGCCTGTAATTGACTTATCTCAAAAAAGTAATAATATTGAAATGTTTATGGGAGAAACCCTTAATTTTTCGGCAACAAAAATGAATGATTCAGAATATGATGAAGAATGGTCTTTAGGAGATAATGTTACATCTTCTCTAGCTACTTATGATTTTATTCCAGAAAAATCAGGTACATATATCTTAACTTATAAATCATCTAATGATGCAGGAGTATTTAGAAATAAATATACAATTAAAGTAAAAGCGGTAATTCGTCCAGTTACTGATGAAAGTAATCTTTATGTAACTAGTTTAATTGATTATTTACCTGCTCCAGGTCAATTTATTAATACCTCTTTAGGGAGTGAAGTAGGAGCTAAAACTATAGAAGGTAAAAAAGGTTTGGTTAGTTTAGGTGGCTGGGGAGGCTCGGTTTCTTATGCTTTTGATCATACGGTAATAAATACAGCCGATAGCAATGATTTAAGGGTTTATGGAAATGCAATGCCAAATTTTGCAGAACCTGGTATTGTTTGGGTAATGCAAGATGAAAATGCAAATGGTATTGCAGATGATACTTGGTATGAAATTAAAGGAAGTGCAGATGATTTAGCCGGTACCATAAAAAAATACAGTGTAACTTATACCAAGCCAGATCCTATAACTGCAGATGTAACTTGGACAGATAGTGAAGGGAATAGTGGTGTTGTAGCAACAAATGTGTTTCATAAACAATCTTATTATCCAGAAGCTGTTACAGAAGATTCTTATACCTTAACAGGGACTATTTTGTCTAGTAATAATATAGATATGAGTAATCCTAGATTTATTACAAGCGCTCCTTTTGATAGTGGTTATGCAGATAATACAGCTGGTGGTGATGAAATTGATATTGATTTAGCGATAGATGAAGAAGGGAATACCGTGAATTTAACAGGTATCGATTTTATTAAAATTCAGACAGCAATTCAAGCAAATATGGGATGGTTAGGAGAACTTTCTACAGAAGTAACAGGAATTGCAGATTTAAACATGCTTAATGATTAAATTAAATAGTTAAAATTAATATTTATCAATATTAGATTGCTAAAAGATAAAAACCTCTTCTTAATTATTAAGAAGAGGTTTTTGTTATTTTCTTGCTTCTAATAATTAAAAGAAAGGAACACACTTATATCTGTTTAAGGCTCTTATGTTAATTTCGAAATCATATGCAATAGAGAACTCGTGAATACCACCGGTGTTTACTAGTTTAGAAGTGCTAAAATCGTAAGAATAACCAAAGCGAAAACCTTGCCATCTAACGCCTGCAAAAGTACTAATAGCGCTTAAAGAGGAAGTGCTGTCTTCAATTTTCATTGGAGACGTGGTTGCTGTCATACCAAAAGAAAACTGATCATCAAAAACATATTGTGCACCTAAATCTAATCTATTAAACTCTCCCTGCATCATAAAGTTAGATAATAGATAAATTTTACTTTTTTTGGCGAACCAGGTATTGTAATTTTCTAAAAGAGGTACATAATATTTTGCATGTACAGACCAAAAAACATCTAGTGGAGCATTACCTCGTTCAGTTAAAGAAATATTGGGTTTGTTTAAATGTTTTACGGTTAAACCAAACCAAGAATCATCATTATTAAATAATATAGAAGAACTAAAATCGAAAAAATTTCGTTGTTGTTTTAACAATGCAGGATCAAATGTAGAAGTATTTATAATATTGCTATTCAAATTAATTTGATCTTCTAGTAATAGGTTCTGAAATCCGTAATTTTTCATTCCGAAACCTGTAGAAATACTAGGTCTAAAATACCAAGTATTACTAATTTGAAACGCCATAGCATAGTTTAAATTTACTTGATTAAAAGTATACGAAGAGGCACTTTCTGTTTGGTTTAAGAAACTTACACCAATACCAGTTTTAAAGCCTTCGAACCAAGTGTCGAAAAAAGCATAATTAGAATTTGTTTTAAAGGCACTATTTCTCCATTGAGATCTAAATACGGCACCCGCTTTGGTACTTCTGATGGCTCCAGTAAACGAAGAGTTTATGGTTTCTGGAACCATAAACCCCTGAGAGAATATAACATCTTGTGTATATGCTAGTGTACTGACTAAAACAAAAAGTAGGAGTATAATTTTCTTCATCTTATTTTATAAGTGTTATAGGTGTTGATGATGTTATTTCTGTATTGTAAAAAGTAAGTCCTTTAACAAGCATTATGTAGTTTCCGTTTTCTGCGAGCTTTCCTTTTATTGTTCCATCCCATCCTTTTAGTTCTAGGTTGATGTCTTTTTCATAATAAATTGCAATTCCCCAAGTATTATAAATAGTCATTTCTATTTCTATTAAGCCTCTATAAGAAGGTCTAATAGTTTCATTATAACCATCGTTATTAGGTGTAAATGCTGTTGGACTGACTAAAAGATATCCTTTGGTAATATTTAAAACTCTTTCTTGAATTACTGTACAACCTGGTTCAAAATCAGCTTTTAAGGTAACGGTAAAAGTACCTACTTTATCATAGGTGTGCGTTGGGTTTACATCTCTTACAATTGGTGTGCCATCTCCAAAATCCCAAGATAAATTTGTGTAATTTCCTGTAGATAAATTGGTAAATTGTATGGGGTCTTGTATGGAGAGTAAATTATACTCGTTTAATGTAAAAGAGTTGTAATTAAAATCGATATCTCCTATTGATGGTAAGTCTATTAAAATTGATTGACTTTCTGTACAACCTTTAGCGTCTGTAATGGTTAGGGTATATGCTCCATTCTGATCAGTAGTCATAATACTGTTGTCTACGTCAGATACTGTACCAGCAGACCAAGTATAGGTATAGGGTAAAAATCCTCCGGTTACTTTAGCTGTGGTTGTTTGACTTACCGTTTTTAAATCACAATCTGGTGTTACTATTTCTTCAAAATTGATGCTTAATGGATCTTGTCTAAAGATATTAAAGTATTCTGTAGTACTACAGCCATTATCATCTGTAATTTCTACAGAATAATCTCCAGCAGAAAGGTTTGTTACGTCTTCAGTAGTTTCTCCGTTACTCCATAAAAAAGTATAAGGTGCAACTCCTCCGGCAATATCTAAATCAATGCTTCCCATACCAATTAGATTACAATCTGTATCGTCTATAACCGTACTAGAAATAGCAATTGCAGGTGGGTCTATAATGGTAAAAGTTCTTTGTATTGGGCAATTAGCAGGGTTGCTGTCTGTAATATGAACGGTATAGGTGCCACCAGAAAGATTATTTCGATCTAGTCCAGCAGTAGCATCATCATCCCATGTTACCGTAATGGGCCCTATGCCACCATTTAAAACTAGAGAAATAGCACCTTTATCTCCATTACAAATAATGGGGGTTATAGTGGTAGAATTTATAGAGAAATCTGGTTGTGTTATAATTATGGTTTCTTCTTTTGTACAATTATTGGCATCTGTAATGGTTGCTATATAAGTGCCAGCATCTAAATTAGAGAGTGAGAATCCGTTGGCTAAATGATTCCATGATATTGAATATGGAGGTTGTCCTCCACTTGGAGTTACTGTAATTTCTCCATAATTTACTCCCATACAAGGGTCAATGTCTTTTTTTGTAACGGCTATCATTATTTCTGTAGATAGTTCATTAATGGTAAAAGATTCGTTTGTAGAACAACCTAGGTTATCCGTAACAGTTACGTTATACGTTCCGGATGTTAAACTGTTTTGGTCTTCTGCATTTGCAACCAATCCACTTCCATCGGTTGTTGTCCAGTTATAAGAATATGGAGATGTTCCTCCAGTAACATTAATGTCTATAGCTCCTGTTGAATCACCAAAACAAGAAGCAATATCTTGTTTAGAAGCTGTTATTTCTACCCCTTTTATAGGTTGAGAAAGTGTAAAACTTGTTGAGGTAGTACAATTATTTACATCAATGATTTCTAAGTTATAGGTTCCAGCAGTTAATGTATTTTGGTCTTCTGCGTTTAAAACAATTCCACTTCCGTCTGTAGTTGTCCAGTTATAAGTATAGGGCGCTGTACCTCCAGAAATACTAACATTAATTCTACCAGTATTTCCAGCAAAACAAGAAATATTTGTTTTTAGATCTGTAGTAATTTCTAAAAAACCGGGTTGTGTAACTGTATATGTTTGAGTAAAAGGTACAGTAGTATCATCTCTAACTGTTAACATATAATCTCCAGCTTCTAAATTTGTAATAGTAGTCGCAGAAGAAGTAAATCCGTTAGGACCTGTCCAAGAAATTATATAAGGATTACCGGTAGCAAAAGGAGTTCCTCCAGAAATAGTAACCTCAATTGCACCATCATTAGATCTGTGACAACTATTATTGGTGATTACAGCATTACTGGCAATACCCGAATTTACAGTTACCTCTAAGGTAAAAGGAGTACCAGAACAAGTACCTGTTGTAGGAGTTATTGTATAGGTAACTATTACTGGGGATGTACCAGTGTTTTCTAAAGTCTGCCTAATGTCGTCTTGTGGTGTGGTTTCGGCAGAAGAGCCTAAAATTGCACCTGCAGGACTAAAAGTAGGAGTAGACCAAGTATATTTTGTGCCTGTAGGAACCTTGTTTGTTATAATGGTCTTCGGGTTAAAAATAAAGGGTACTTTACTAGAAATTGTAATATTTGCATTTGCAATTACGGGTGTTTCATTTACAGTAACACTTGCTGCTTCAGAAATAAGTATTGAAGAACAAACGCCAGAAGTAAAAGTGATTTCTGCGTAATAGTAGATTGTTCCGGTAGAGGTAACTGCTGGTGTATAAGAATTTGAAGTTGCACCAGTTATTATATCTCCGCCGGTATTTGCATTATTAATATTAGAATACCATTGTATGTTTCCTGTTCCGTTGATAAAATCAACTTCTAAATTAGTAGCAGCTTCACCTAAACAAATTGCGTAGGAAGTTGGTTGTGTAGTAATTTCTGGAGCAGGTTTTACAATTAATGTTGATACATCACTTGTAACAGAACATCCTGCTTCGGTTTGAGAAACCTCTACATAGTAATAAAAGGTGCCAGCAGTTGATGTATCTGGAGTATATGTTGTTGAATTTGCACCTGTTATGGCAGTTCCTCCTGTAGCACTGTTACTTGTGTTAACAAACCATTGGTAGTTTTTAGTAGTTGTAGTTCCGCTAGAAGCTGTAACAGATAAGTCTGTTGGGGTTTGGTTTAAACAAACTTCTTGGTTAGTAAGTGGTTGTGCATCTATAACAGGAGGTGTTGATACAATAATTTCATAAACACCACTTGCAGCATAAGTACAACCGTTTCCGGTTAAATTAATTTCTGCATAATAATAGTAATCTCCTGCGGTAAAAAGTCCACTTGGTGTAAATTTAGAATTTGTTGCTCCTGAAATAGGATTTCCGCCCACACTTGTATTTGTTGTATTTGAAAACCATTGATAGGTTGCCGTTCCTGTTCCGCCAGTATAGCTTACTTCTAATTCATTAATAACTCCACCTTCACAAATAATTTGCGGACTTGTAGCAGGGTCAATAGTAATTTGTTGAACAACATTTACACTTGCTATATTAGATCTGATTAACGAACAACCACCGGTAGGGAAGTTAACTTCTACATAATAGAAAGTTTTATCAACAGTATCGGTTGGTGGAATAAAGGTAGCATTATTAGCATCAGTTATTAGTGATCCACCATAAGCATCACTGGTATTAGAATACCATTGATAAGTAGGTGTTCCTGTTCCTTTTTCATAAGCAACCTCTAAGAGTGTAGCGGTTCCATTTAAACACACTTCAGAAGAAATTGGTTGTGTTGTAATTACTGGAGATGGATTTACAGTTATAACGAAATCTACAGGAGCTCCTTCACAAGATCCACCTAATTGAGGAACTGCGGTATAAGTAACGGTTCCTGCACTGTTTCCGGAGTTAGTTAATGTTTGAGCAGGAATTTTATTAGTGCTTCCATTAGCTGTAAAACCAGAAATATCTGTACTACTTGCTGTTGCTGTCCAAGAAAATGTGGTTCTAGAGTCATCAGTGTTTAAAGTGATTTCTGAAGTACTTTCTGTTGAACAAATTTCTTGTGTTAAGTCCGTATTTGTAATTACAGGTACTTCATAAACTTCAAAGGTTTTATCAATTGCTTTGACAACTCCACAAGCACTAGTTATTTCTAAAGTTACGGTATAAGTATCAGGAGTTGCGTAAGTAATGTCTCCAGGGATTAAGCTGGTAGAATTGGCAGGAGAACCTCCCGTAAAAGTCCAATTGTAAGTTATTTCACTAGCATCGCTGGTACAGTTTTCTATGGTAGCCGTTGGGCTTATCATTGTATTTACACAAATATCAGCAATGTCATTTATACTTACGGTAGGTGGTTTTTTTACATCAATAATTTTTGTAGTTGTTGCTTTATCACAGGCTGTTGTAATTTCTTGTGTAAGTGTATATTTCCCAGGAGTTTTGAAATTAAATTGTGGGTTTTCATAGGTTTCATCAGTACCATTTATAAACTCCCAATCAGCAATAGTACCGCAATTGTCGGCAGCATAAGTTACCGTCCATAAATAGGTTGGTATGCTACATAGTTTTGTAACATCTGTATCATTTGTTGCAGAAACCTCTAAAGGAATACAACCTTCTTCATTATCCACAGAAAAAAGAGGAGTCATTTTTGGTTCGATACAGATTTCCTTTTCATATTTATTAGTACCACAGGTACCAGTAACTTCTAAAATAACTGTGTAAGTATCTGGGGTGTCATAAGTATGGCTTATATTTGTTTTAGTTGTTGTTGTTATGATTGTTCCATCTCCAAAGTTCCATGTAAAATTAGCTTTATTTAAGTCGCTAGGATTGTCAAGAATTTGAGACGTATTTTTAAATAAAATAGATTCATTAATACAACCAAGTTCTACCGCTTCAAAAGTAGGTATAGAAGCTTCTAGTATAGTAATATTTGATACAGTGAAACTTCTAGAATAGCATGCATTTGTAACTGTTAGTGTGGCGGTGTATTCTTTATCTGCTGTTCGTAGACTTCCTTTTGTATACGTATGAAGTACAGGGAAGTTCGCAGAACTTTTAGGATCTGCAGCATTGTAGAATCGTGATGCTTTTAAATCAGCATGTGTAAGTATCTTTTCTTCATCATCGCCAAAAGCTACAATATATTTTGTGTCGTCAGAGTTTTCTCCCCAGCTTGATATTTCAAATTTATAATCTACAGGAGCACATGGACCTCCATTTATATCTGAAAGATTAAAACCACCCACAAGGTTAGATGAGTTACTTACTGTATATGTTTTTACATTTTTACAACCATTAGTACTATTTTCTGCAGTTATTTTCATTAGATAAGAACCTACAGATGTATATGTGTGAGGAATAGTAGTAAAAGTAGAGCTTGGATTACTACTAGTACCGTCACCCCAATCTATAGAAATATTATTAACACAACTAAGTCCGATAGCATCAGAAAAATTTTGAACTGTAATTTCGTAATCTGCGCTTGAAGAGGATGTGTTGTCGCATTTATTAAAACCTTTTCCATCTGCGTCTCCAAATTCTACATCTGGTTTTTCAAGGACAGTAATTATTTTTGTTATAGATTCAGAACCGGTGTCATCTGTAACGGTTAGTTTTACATTAAATACTTTTTTGTCACAACCAAGCGCTTCAAAAGCATGGGTTGGGTTTTCTTCAATTGAAAGATCACTACCATCACCAAAGTCCCAACTATACGTTAGGTCTCCTGTGGTTCCAGTTACATCGCTTGTAAATTGTATTTCTTCACCAGAGCAAGCTCCATCATTCATGAAAGTAAAATCTGCAATTGGATCTACTTTTGTTTTAATGGTGTTTATGTTATTACTACCAGCAACTGTAGCAGGCACATTTACCAATAAGTCTAATAATTTAGTATTGCTTAAATCTGCATAGGTATTTAACAGTACTCCACAAATCAATAAAAAAGAAATGTAGTAAATTTTCCTTTTATGACTAAAGGACAATGGTTTTTTAATTTTCATGCTTGTTTGGTTAAATTCACACATTAAAATCTATAAAAATCTATAAAAAAAATAGATAAAATCTATTATGGGGAGGGATTGCAATTTTGGTTATTTTTTAATTTCTTAAAAAAAGCAAATATAGTAAAATCTATGAATTAACCTTTTTTTAAGAGTAGCTTTTGTGTGTTTTATTTTTAAATACATATACAGTTGTTTTGTACGTGTTTATAATAATTTTGTTGCTTGCTTAAACAGTGCTTTACAAAGTGATTTTATTTGTTTATGGTATAGGCTTTATAAATTGATTAATTGAGAAATAATTTGTTGCAAAATGTTCTGGTTTTTTATTGATACTAATGGTTGTGAAGTTACTTTTTTAGGATAAGTTCTTTGAATTTCTATATTTATTAAATTGTTAAAACATTATTATTAAACCTATTGTGTATTTTGATGAAATTCTGTCAATTCGAGTAAGTTTTACGATTGCAATGTGTGAAATTTGTATATAGAATAGGAATTTTAAGTTATTAAATTATTCTTAATACAATTTTTAGTACCTCAAAAATCACTCGAACTGACATTTTTGAGTTAAAGAAGGTCAAAATGTGCAACAGATTATTAAATAAGTAAACAATAATGTATGCTGATGCTATTATTTTCTAATAGGTAATATATATAAGTGAAAAAATAGAGATAAATATCCACAGACTTAAAGCAAGTAGTATGGGTTTTATGCCTGTTGATTTTAAATCTTGTGTAGAAATTGTTGCACCTACTAAAAATAAGGTTACTACTAATATTCTTTTAGAATAGAATACAATTTCATTGGTTAGAGTAGTAGGAATTATGTGATAGCTATTTATAAAAATAGCGAGTATAAAGAGTAATATAAAATACGGAATTTTAATTTTTTCTCCTTTTGTTTTAAACAAAAACATTGATAACATTGACAAGGGGATAATCCAAAGTGTTCTAGATAGTTTAACGGTGGTGGCAATTCTTAGCGCATCATTACCATAACTTAAAGCAGCACCAACAACAGAACTCGTATCGTGTATGGCTATGGCACACCATAAACCGAATTGTTCTTGACTTAAATGTAAAAAATGACCTATTGCAGGAAAAACAAATAAGGCTACAGAATTTAATAAGAAAACTACGCCTAAAGCAACACTTATAGATTTACTGTCTGCTTTTATTACTGGCGCAATGGCAGCAATGGCGCTTCCTCCGCAAATAGAAGTTCCTGAAGTAATTAAATGCCCTAGTTTTTTATCAATTTTAAATAATTTAGTTAATAACAGCCCTAAACTTACTGTTAAGCTAATTGAGAGAAAAGTTAGGCTAAAGGCTTGTTTACTTGTTGTTAATGTTTCTTTAATTAGCATTCCAAAGCCCAAACCTATAACCGCTACTTTTAAAAGGAGGTGAATTGCTTTATAACTTTTTGTTTTAAAGGGGTTTTTAAAAATGATAGCAAATACAAAACCTAGTAATAAAGCTGTAGGGCTATTTATTGATCCAAAGAAAGTGATTATAATAATTAAGAGGAAGATAGTTTTAGGTACTGTAGTTTTCATATCATTACTATTTGTTGATACAAAACTAGGTACTAAGAATAACTATTAAGCAAATTAAATTGTTGTTTGATATAACTAAATGTTATGGTTGTTTAACGTGTACTTTTCAAAGTAATTCATTAAGTTAGATTGATATCCTGTTCTTGATACAAAATAAAACCATCTTTCTATAGATAAATCCTTTACATCAATTATTTTAAGTTTATTATTCATTAAATCATCTGAAATAGCATGAATGGAGATAAAAGCAAAGTTGTCAGAATTTAAAAGATAGTTTTTAATGGCTTCTGTGCTGTTTAAAGTTACAACGGTATTTAGTTTTTTAATTTGATGTTTGTCTAAATGCTCAAATACAATTTCTCTTGTTCCAGAGCCCATTTCTCGCATAATAAATGGCACTTCTTGCAGTGTTTCTAGATTGATAATTCCTTTTTTAAAAGTATTGTTTTTAGTATTGGTAACCAAAACAATTTCATCCTTTACAAACTTATTAAATTGTAGTTTTCGGTTGGTGTTTTTACCTTCTATAATTCCGAAATTTAGTTTTTGGTTTAAGATAAGTTCTTCAATATCATCAGAATTTCCGGCAGTAATTTCGAATTTTGTTTTTGGAAATTGCACTCTAAATTTTGCAATTATTTTTGGCATTATATAATTTGCCAACGTTGTGCTAACACCAAAGTTTATTAAATCTGGATAGGTTTCATTTTTATGCAAAAATTGATTTTCCATTTCGGCATAAATTGCTAAAATTTTATTAGTGTAAATTAAAAAAGCCTTTCCTTCATTTGTTAATTCTATGGAGTTTCTTTTTCTTAAAAATAAGGTGGTTTTATAGGTTTCTTCTAAATTTCGAATAGATTTAGAAATGGCAGGCTGAGAGATAAATAATTGTTCTGCAGCTTTTGTAAAACTTAGATGGTTTGCAACCGTTTTAAAAATAAGAAGTTTTGTTTTCATTAACTATTTTAGGTCTAAAAATAAGCACTAACCAATAATTTTATTGGGTGTTTTAGGGTCTAAAGATACGTGTAATCTTATTTTATAGGATGCTTTTATTGTAGTTTTTACAGGTAAGTTGTTATCAATATTTTTTTTAGAATGGTATGTTGTAAAAAAAACTCGATACTAAATTTAGTATCGAGTTTTAAATTTATTTTAGAAATTTGCTCCGGGAGATTCTGGAACAGAGGAAGCTTGTGCTTTTTGAGGACTTAAGATCATATAAGTACCTAAAGCTGTTAAAGCAGCGTATTTACCATATTTACCTATTTCTTTTAAAGCTTCTTTTCTATCTATTTTTTTATTGTCTTTAATATTCATGATGATGATTAATAGTTAGTTTATAATTATTTTTTTAGAAACCGATTTTCCTTCAGAAGTAACTTTTACAAGATATACTCCTCTAGAAAAACCATTTAAATCTACGGGACTAAATTTGTTAGAAGTTTGGTTTTGATTAAAAATACGTTTACCGTTTATGTCAAATAAATCAATTTTTAGATGACCAGTTGTTCCGTTAATTTGTAATAAATTATTTGTATTATAAATTTCAATTTTTGTTACATCACTTGTAGCAACACTTAATACTTTTGTAGAAAAGTGTGCGTAAAAACGACCAAAACCACTTGTATCACTAGCTAAAGTTAATGTGTAGTTTTTAGTTTCACTTAACTCGTAAGTATTACCGGTTTCTTTGTCTTCTAAAAAGATTTTCATTCCATCAGGTAAATTACTATTTAATGCAGAAAAAGTAATTTTTTCGTTGGCTTTACCTTTTAGATTTAAAGGAATCACTTGGTTTTCATAATCATCACTTGGTATAGATTGAAGTGTATAATCTTTATTAGAAGAGTTGTCTAATAATTTTGTTGTTAAATCAAATTCTGAAGAATTAAAATTGATAATATCTTTTCCAGCATCAAAACCTATTGTTGCTTCTTTAGAAAATATAATGTCTGTATTTACCTTTAATTGTCCATTTGAAATAAATAATTTAACATAAGGTTTTGTTTCAGAACTTTTATTAAAAATAGAGTTCCCTGTAAGTGATGATTTGGCGCCTATATATTGATTATTAAAAGCAACCATTTCATCAGTACCAGAAGCTTTCATTTTTATAAAAAATCCTTGACCAGGAGCTAATACTTTAGCTTCAATAGATTCATCTGAATATGAAACATATTTACCTTGGTTATTGTCCCAAACATACACAGAAGGTGCGTCAGACGCTAGTTTAGAGGTGTTTTCTGTTACAAAATCTCCAGAAGTTCCCTTGTTTGCTGGGTAATAGGCTGTAAAAGGATTACCTACTGCCACCCATTTATCATGCGTAGCATTTACATTTAAAGAGCTTGTTTGTATGGTACCTGTAAAGTTGACTTCCCCATCGGTATTTCTAGATATAGAGTATCCAGCACCTTTTTCAAACTCTACGTCTGTAGCAACGTTTACGTCAAAATATTCCCATTTCTCACCAGTTGCATTTGCGTCATTATATTTAGCAATTGCAAATCTATTTGGATCAGTACCTGTATTTGTGTTTTTTCTGATGTCGTTATCAACTTTTACAGCAAAATCTTTTATGGCTTGTCCTGCAACAGGAGGAGTAACAAGACTCCATTTTGATGCTAATAAACCACCTCTAACATAAGTAATATTACCTGTACTGTTTCCTTTTACAATTAAGGTTCCACTATCCGTTGCATCAGAATAGATATTTACACCACTATTTGCAGAATTAGAATCAAAATTATTTTCAATGGTTAAATCGGCATTTTTTTCAATATATAAAAAACCATTATCGGCAATTTCTACAGATTTTGCAACTGCACCGTTAAAATCTAATGTTACTTCTTCGCCTGCTTTTATAAAAACATCATCTGTAGTTGTAGGTAAAGTTTTACCTTCCCAACTAGTTACGTCTGACCAATATACGTTTTCAGGAGTGGTGTTGTCAAAGTATTTTTGATCATCATATACCCACATTCCTCTACCAAAAGTACCTATATAAACGTTTCCATTATTTTTGCTAACTTTAATGTCAGTAACTATAACGTTTGGTAAACCTGTGCCTAGTTTTTTCCAACTTGTTGTACTATTGTCTGTATAGTATAAGCCTAACTCTGTAGCTACGTATATAGTTTCATTATTTTTATTAGGATCTAAAATAATTTTTTTCATAATGATGTTATCCATATCACCACTAATATTGGTCCAAGTATCACCATTATTTGTACTTTTATAGACTTTATTACCAGCACTGTAACTAGAGGCTGTTGCGTAAACTACGTTTGTATTTGGTACTGCATATACACTGTTTATTTTTACACCAGCAGGACTTGCTATTGTAGTCCAATTAACACCATCGTCTATACTTCTTCTAAGTGTAGACTCATCAGAGATGTTTCCAATTGCAAAGATTCTAATAACCGAATTGTTAAAAGAAACATCTAAAAAAGAAGTTTGTGTTAATCCCGAGTTAAGCGCTGTAAAAGTATCAGAAACTCCGGCATTATATTCAAGGTCAACACTACCTCCTTTATCTGTAGATTTTTTTACATCTCCATGACCTACATAAACAATATTTGCATTTGTTGGGTGCAAAGCGAGAGGTGAAATAAATTCTGCATTTGCTGCATCAGACCTAAGAATTTTGATAGCAGAATCATACCCATTTGCATATCCATTATTAGTTCTATTTAATTGGCCACTTGTACCTCCTAAATATCTAATAGTAGGATCTACAATATCTATAGCTGTTCCTGTTCCATCACCTGCTACAGCGGCAACCCATTGCTGCTTTCCGTCTTTCCATACTTTAGAAAAACCATCATTATCTTGGTTTGCCATCATGTAATCGTCGCCATTTAAACCATGTGTGATGGCAATATTATAGATTTGCGTAATAATTAACCCACTAGAAATGTCTGGAAAATCTTCATCAGAAGTTGGTGAAAAAGATCCCATTCTAAGACCTGCATCATTTCCGTTAATAATATGAGAATCATCGGTAAATAATAAAAAGTGATGATCTGCATGTACATGAATTTGACCACTAGGTAGTGGATTAGAATATGCATTTAAAATAGGAGTAAAATTATCTCCGTTATCTGTAGATTTCCATCCTTGTACACCACCCACCATTAAGTTGTTTGCGTTTGTAGGCGAAATAGCGATACATTGTATGTATCCATCTTGAGAATTAAATGGGGTAGGTGTGCCATTAATATCTGCTGTTACATCTGTAGATTTAATTAAATCTGCAGCATCTTCCGTAAAGGCAAAACGATATTTTTGAAAAGTACCATCTTGATTTATTCCGTAAAAATGATCATTATCTGCGGGTGTTGCAGTAATTCTTAATATTTTTTGATTGTTACCACCTTGATAAACATCATGTAGTTTAAAACTGTTACCACCATTAGTTGAGTAATAAATACCACCATAATAATCTGAAACAACTATTTTATTTCCATCATTTGGGTCAAAAACCATTGATTGGAATTTTTCTTGAAATGGACTAAAAGTATAGCTGACTGGTATATTTGACCAATTAGCTGCACTATCTGTAGATCTTTTAATTTCCTCATTTGTTAAAGCAAAGATAGTTGTAGAAACTATTGCTCCGGCAGGCGTTCTTCCAAAAGAAATATCTCTAATGTATTCGTTTTGAGATAATGAAAAAGTAAGGCCTGTTGGTGCCCAAGTTTCACCGGCATCTGTAGATTTAAATAAACCAATAGAACTAATGTAAGAACTATCTCTATCTCCCGTTGCCATATATAAAATATCTGTATTATTTGGGTCTAATAGGATATCTGTAACTCCCAAACCTGCTAAATGATCTGTTTTTGGAGTCCAAGTAGCACCAGCATCTGTAGTTTTCCATAGTCCACCAGAAGTTGTACCGATATACATTATATCAGAATTTCCTGGGTCTACAACCACAACATCAACTCTACCTGGGCCTGGGTAATCAAAATTACCGTTTTTATTTACAATGGCAGTTGGACCTATTTGTGTCCAAGGTTTTGTTGTAGAAGAAGATCTAGCTTGCGTTTTGGTGTTGTTTTCTAATAAGTTTAAGTATTCTTCTTTATTAACTTGTTTTTGTGGAAAAGTTCCATCTGGGTTTATTCTATCTTTCCAAATCCAAACCCAACGTTCAAATAATTTCTTTTCTTTTTTGTCTAAAATAGTTTCTACACTTTTTGAATGTAATTTTTTATTTATAAATTGTTGCCTAGTCTTTTTTACTATTTCGTAAAAATTACTATTTTCCTTTAGAGCTTCTTTTTTATAATTTATTGTTTGCGCATTTAATTGTGCACAACCAAAAAACAATAATGTAAAATAAACGATGTGTAATAATTTTTTCATGTTCTTTTTATATTGAGAATGTGTTATATACAAATGTATTATTTTTTTAATTTAAATGCTACGGTATAAATAAATAGTGCTACTCATAAACTACTCAAATAATATTTTTCTTTTCCCTGTCTGTCTTTATGGGGTTTTTGTAAAATTAAAAAGTTGTGTTTGTTTTAAACGGGAATGTTATCTGTAATTATAGCTTGTGTTTTATTTAAGCTTTTGTATTTTTGTTTAGAGTGCCTAATATTAATTTCAATATATTTTTTGTGTCAAAATTTTTTCTTTTCTTTTTTAAGTTGTCTATCTTTTTTTTTAGTGTTTTTTTTTATGCACAAGAAGCTAATGAAAAATATTTAAAATTTTTAGATGCTGCTAACACTAGTGTAGATAATTCACCTAAAATAGCAGAGAAATTTTTAGATTCTATTCCTAAACCTTTAGAACATTCTATTAATGGCAGAATTGCAGAATATTATCACCTAAAGGCTGTTTTATGTAGTTACTTAAGTCGTCAGGCAGAAATTTATCATTATAATATACTTTGTTTAAAATATGCTGAAAAAGAAAAAAACTATGATCTTGCTGGGGCAGCAAGTTTGGAGTTGTTTTATAACATGTACATTGTAAAAAAGGACACCACTGCTTTAAATTATTTAAAAAAATCGGAGAAATATTATACTATAGACAATAATAAATTGGGCCTTGTAGATGTTATGCAAATGCAGGCATATATTAAATTTTATAATAAAAAATATGAAGAAAGTAATCTTTTACTTCTTCCTAAATTAGACTATTATAAATCTATAAAAGAAGACTCTTTTTATTATATGTATGCTTTGTTTATGATTACTTCTAATTATATCTATTTAAAAAATGAGGTGAAGGTTAAAAAGTATTATAACGATTTTGAGGCATTAGAAAAAGACACTACAATTTCAGAATTGTTGTATAAGATTCATGATGTTTCGTTAAATATTAGTCTTACCGAAATGTGTTTAAATAATAAACAATTAGATTCAGTTTCTTTTTTTTTAGATAAAGTAGATCGTATGCATAGTGCTATGAATAACTCGGATAAAGAAAATCACTTTAAGAATTATGTTGCCTATTTTGATGCATTGAACGATGAAAAGAGTAAAAATAATTATTTAGATTCTCTTAAGTTTCTTCATGAAAACCTTATCAAAGAAAATATAGACGCTAGCTTTAGTATTAATGAGTCATTTCTTGAGAATACAAAAATTTTAGAAGTTGAAACAGCTAAGAAAAATTTAAATAGAAATTGGATTATATTTTTAACCTGTTTATTGATTGGTGTTATTGTTGTTGTGGTTGTGAAATATAAAAGTGTTAAAAAAATTTTTAAAGATTTTTCTAAACGTACAAATGAGTATTCTTTCCTTCAAAATAACCACGATAAATTAAAGCTAAAAGTTATAGGGTTAGAGAATTATATTGTTGAGTTAAAAAAAGAAATTAAGAATATTTCATCAATTACAAATATTGATGATCAAAAAAGTAGAATTAAAGAGTTACATAAAGAAATTCATCATAGTTCTTCTGTGTTGTTAGATAAAGGTGAAGATCATTTAGATTTAATTAATAATCTTAATGTAGAGTTTTTTAATCAAATATTAACAATTCATCCAGAGTTAAATTCATCTGAAGTGATTATTTGTTACTACCTTTTTATGGGCTTTAAAAACAAGGAAATAGGTGCTTTTATTAATACATCTGTTAGGTCTGTAGAAAGTAAAAGGTATAGAATTACCAATAAATTGGGAATCAAAGAAAAGGGTGTTAAATTGGTAGATTATTTGACTGAGACTTTTAAAGAAACCTCAAATCTTTCATAAAGAATTAAGTACTTAATATCAAATTTAGAATCTTAGTAAGATTCTTTTAAAAACATCAATTTTAATAATTTAAAGAACATCATTTAGACCTATAAATGCTGTAAGATAGTTGTTGAGTGCTTTTATTTAAACTGTTGATGTTGGTTAAGGCTACTAGATAATGAACAAGAATAATATTTGTAATTATTTTAATAAGGTAGAAGTATTTTTATATAAATAACTACAAAGAAAAGGGGTGCAACCGTTGGGATGATTGAAAATTATACAAGAGCTAAAATTTTCTTAAAAAAAAACTCTTACAACCTTTTCTTTATAGTTTTTAATGTAATGTACACCTCGGTTTGTAAAACAAAAGAGATGTACATTATCTGTTACTCAATTACTACTTTCTTATTCATGGTTCCTTTGTCTGTATTCATTTTTACAATGTAGATACCTGTTGGTATTTGTTTTCTGATTTCTAATTGGTACGTTTCTTTTTGTTCTTTGATATTCCAAAGAATTACTTCTTTACCAAGTATATCATATAATTCTACATTGTTTATGTTTACTTCTTGATTTTTAGAGATAACAATGTTGTGGTTTTTATTATCTGCAAAAATACTTGTTTGTTTAGTTAGTATATCATCTTCTAAGCTAAGTGTTGTATCATCAACAGCTACAAAAGCTAAAACAAATCGGTCTGTATATGTACCTGTTTTTAATTGATAACTAGCACTTGCATTATTAATTTTTTGTGTTCTTCCTGTAAGTTTGTCTTTTATAAATACGTCTTGATTGATATTACTAATTTCATCAATAACAATAGTGACAACACTATTTTTACTTACCACAATTTCTAAAGGAACTTCTAAATCGTCAGAGATTTCTTGTACACCTGCAATAACATAATTATTGTCATCGTTTGAAAATTTCCAATAGAAATCTGTAGGATTTACATCATACATTTCAGAATCATAACCTTTTTCATAAGCAAAAGAGTTTGTTTTACTAAAAGAAACTCCAATTTGTCTATGTAGACTGCTCCCTATTGTGTTAGAGTAGTTCATGCCTAGTTTTAAAACAGGTAGTTCAGAATTAGATGATTTCTTCTCAGAGGCTTTCTTGTTACTTCTTAAAAAGATAGATTTGCCGTCTCCTTCTGTTTTGTATTCTCTTTGACTGTTGTTAAAATTAATTTTACCCGTGTTGTGTCCTACAACAAAGAATCCTTGTGCAATTGCAATATAAGGTTCAGGAGTTTTGTATTTATCAGCATATTCATCGCTACCAGTGTTTGGTGCACAAGCAATTTTACCGTCTTGATCTTTTAATATTATTTTATCTATAAAAATAGGGTTTAAAGAATTAGAGCTAGAAGTTAATGTAATATCACTTCCTGGTTCTATACACATAGCAAATTTTATCTCTTGGTAAGATGTTAATATCCCGTTGAGTGTACTTGGAAAGGTAAATTCACCTCTTTCAATATTATTGATTTTAACTTTTAGTTTTTTACTACCAATGGCTCTATATATTATTCTTAAAGAATCTACACCACTTGGAACGTTAGAATACGTTATGTGGTCATTTAGATTTAAAGAAACTTCATATTTACCAGTACCTAGTCCTATTGGGAATGTAATACCCGTTGTTTCACTCGCATTTTCGGCTTCTAGGGTGCTGTTTACAGGTTCGTTTTTACCATAATTTGCAGCAGTGGCCATTGATGTGTTTTGTGTTGCATAACCACCAATATATCCATTATAATTGTGTCCAGCTGTTCCATTAGCGTTAACTTCGGCTACATGTTGCCAAAAATAAAGTGTTGAAATAGTGCTATCATTATCATCAATAAATTTTCTAGCATTTAAAGCAGATGGAAAAGGGTTTCCAATTAAATACGATTGTCCTTCATTTATTTCGTAGCTAGTACTAAAGTTACCATCATTAGGCGTACCTACAAATGTATAGTTTTGGTTTCTACCAGGTCCTTTAAATATATATCCATCACCTCTATTGATAGCTCCATTTTTATATTTATGTGACCAGTTAGACCTTCCATTACTTGCTGCAGCGTATGTGTATATCCAGTAGTCGGCTACTGAAATGTTAGTTCCTGTAAAAGAACCATCATAACCAGAAACAAATTTAATTGCTTTAGGGTTGTCTAAATCGGTACCATCTCTAAGAACAGATTCGAGTGAATAAGTAGACTTGCCAACAGATGTAACTGGTGAACTCATATAGTTGTAACGATATGTGCTAGGTACTTCTGAGTTTTGATCTACCAATAATTGACCGTTTCCTGTAACTGTACTTGTATTAGCATGTGTTTGTATCAATTGAGCTAAAGCACCTTTTAAACGAATATCTCCATCTAATTCGATACCGTTGGTAACTACTAATAATTGATCTGTTACAGTTAATTTATTAGTTGTTGCTACTTTTAGTTTTCTAGCACTTAATCTATTGTCTGTATGCGTATAATTTTCATCAATTACTACATAACGAGATCTATCTGGAAAACCATTATCCCAAGTACCATCTGTATTGGTAGTTGTTTTTTTAATTCGGTGTAACCCTAGCAAAGTATTTGCTTGCATATCAGAAGTTGTTATTTCTGAAATTAATGGATCTTGAGAATGTCTTTTAGTGCTGCTATCTTTTATATCATATCCAGATTGATAAGTTGCTATTGCATCATCTATAAAGGTAACCCACTTGGTTGCATCGAAGTTTTTATTTGGTGTTGTAGCCTCATCAATTCTAACCACAGAAGTGTTGTTTGCAATTTTAGAAGCAACATCGTATCTGTTAGGCCAAGCATAAACTCCCGTAACAGATGATAGTGTAATAACGTTATTTACATTATCGAAATCTGTTAACTGATTGTCTTCTATAATTGTTGCAGTTCCTAAATGAGTAATTTTATTTTTGTTATTTTTAAATAAAATAGATTCACCTGCTTTCAATTCAGAATCTACAAGACCTTCTGCATCTGGATTTACATTTGTTAGAGCTTCTATTTCAGCAATCGTTTTATTTTTGTAAAGTTCTACATTAATAGTGTTTGCAGGAATTGTTGAATCTCCTATATTGGTAATTTCTATCCATCTTTCTGTGCCAAATTGATATACTTGGGTAATCATTGCGTTTGCAGCGGTAGGTATATCTCTATAATCAAGATTACCAGTTGCAGGGTTGTCAGGATCGAAGTCATTATCAGTATCTCCAAAAGAGTTTTTTAATGATAATAAATCTTCTACTGTTTTATTACTGTTTAAACCATCATTTACAGTAAAACCGTTATTAGAATTATCAAGATTATCATCGAAAGCATCATTTAAACCATCACCGTCAGTATCTTTTAATTTACCAGCATTCATTTGAAGAGTATCTTGTGGGTCTCCATTTTCAGCAATATCAGGAATGCCATCATTGTCAGCATCTGTGTCTAAATAGTCTGGTAGATAATTAGCTCCTGTATCACCATCGGTGTTCTCTGGTATTAAGCCAATAATTGCACCTGATTCGTAAGTATCATCTACACCATTATGGTTGTTATCTATGATTCCGTTTCCTATACCAGATGGTTTTTTGTAACCAGCTGTTGTTTGTCCTTCGATATTATCAGGAATACCATCATCATCAGCATCAATGTCTAAAAAGTTAGGTTTTCCATCGCTATCAGTATCTCCTTTTGTGTAAGAGTTAGGGTTACCATCATTATCCGTATCTAGTCCTGTAGTAACTAAAGGTGTATTTTGAACATTATCATCAAACCCATCATAATTGATGTCTTTTGTTAATGTACCATTTGTAGCGATAGCATCTACTTTACCATCTCTATTAGCATCTTCGCCTCCAGCTTCAATAATGTCTACAATACCATCGTTGTCTGAATCTAAATCTAGATAATTAGGAATACCGTCTTTATCGCTATCTCCAGTATCATAAGAGTTTGGTTTTCCATCGTTATTAGTATCTGTACCCGTAACTACCAATGCATTGTCCTTATTGTTAGAGGTACCAGCAACTGTACCGTCTACAGCGTCATCAAAACCGTCGTTATCGGTATCGTTAGATAATTTTCCTTTACTTGTAATGTTATCTACCATTCCGTTTCCGTCTGTGTCTATTCCGCCAGCTTCAATTAAATCAGGAATACCATCGTTGTCTGCATCTAGGTCTAGGTTATCTAGTATGCCATCATTGTCTGTATCTCCATTAAGGTAGGTGTTTGGTCTACCATTATTGTTTGTATCAGATCCTGTAATTATTAAGGCTTTTGCTTGATTATTTGTGCCGTTAACATTACCGTCTACCGCATCATCAAAACCGTCTTTATCTACGTCGTTTCTTAGTTTTCCATTATTTCTAATAGTATCTACTAACCCATTTCCATCCGTGTCAATACCACCAGCTTCTACTAAATCTGGAATACCATCATTATCTGAATCTAGATCTATGTGATTAGGAATGCTATCACCGTCTGTGTCTCCAGTAGTATATGAGTCTGGTTTACCATCGTTGTTTTCGTCCGTACTTCCAGTAATAATTAAAGCATTGTCTTTGTTATTAGGTGTACCAAGTTGGCCAACATCGCCATCAACAAGATCGTCAAAACCATCATTATCTGTATCGTTTTTGAGAGAACCATCAAGGTTGATGTTGTCTACTTTACCGTCTCCGTTGGTATCTGTACCACCCGCTTCTACGATATCTGGAATACCATCATTGTCTGAATCTAAATCTCGAGTATCAGGAATGCCGTCTCCGTCTGAATCTGGGTTTGTAATGGCATTTCCATTAGTACCACCTGATACATTAGTGTCGTAACGATCATCTAAACCGTCTTTATCTTTGTCGTTTACTAATGTACCATTGGTGTTGATGTCATCTACTTTTCCGTTTCCATCACTATCAATACCACCTGCTTCTACAATATCTGGAATACCATCGTTGTCTGAGTCTAAATCGAAGTGATTTGGAACACCATCACCGTCATTATCATATACATCTGGAATACCATTGCCATCAGCATCTGTATAGTTTGTAGTACTGCCATCTCCATCTCCATCGTCATGAGTGTCTAAATAGTTAGGAATACCATCACCATCTTCATCTCCTTCTGCTAAGTTTCCTCCGTTTTCAACAGTATCTGGTATACCATCATTATCATCATCTAAATCGATGCTGTCTGCAATACCATCTTTATCATTGTCTCTAATATCTCTATAATCAAGATTTCCTGTAGCTGGGTTGCTAGGGTTGAAGTCATTATCTTCATCTCCAAAAGAGTTTTCTAAAGTAGTTAAGTTTGTAACTCTCTTATCTGGACTTACACCGTCATTTACTGTAAATCCAGTATTAGGGTTGTCTGTGTTGTCGTCAAAAGCATCATCTAAACCATCACCATCCGTGTCTGTTGATGAAAGACTATTTTGTGGGTCTCCATTTTCAGTAATATCAAGAATGCCATCATTGTCTGAGTCTGGGTCTAAGTAATCTGGTATTTTATCACCATCAGTATCTACAGGAGTAAAAACTTTTCCACCTGCTTCATAACGGTCATCTATACCATTGTTGTTATCATCTTTCATTGCTGTACCAACGCCACTAGGAGCAATATAGTCTGCCGTAGTTTGTACTTCTATGTTGTCTGGAATACCGTCATTATCTGCATCTATATCTATGTAATCTGGTATTCCATCATTATCTGTAGATGTTAGTGAGCTACCAGTGTCTGCAGTATTTGGAATTCCGTTTGTAGATGGAGTATTACCTACTGATCCGTCAGCCATTCCATCATGATTATTATCTATACCACCAGTTTCTATAACGTCTGGAATACCATCGTTATCTGAGTCTAAATCTAAACTGTTAGGAATACCATCACCATCTGAATCGGTATTACATAATTGTCTTACTATAATGTCATCTATAGCTAAATCATTACCATATACTGCTTTTGTGTTATTTCTAATAGTAACGGTAATGTTACTGCTGTTTAAGGTGGTTAAAGGAGCAATTGTTTTATAATATTTCCAAGCGGTACTACTACCTGCTTTTTCACGAACAATATTTCCTGTGTTTACCGGAGGTCCTAAAAGTGCTCCGTTTTGCCAAAGTTCTATTTGTATGTTAGGTAAAACTCTTTGAGGATCATCATTAATTGCATTATCTACATCTAAATTTAGTACCCAAAAAGACACATCTAATAGAGCTCCTGCTGTAACTCCTGTAATTGTTTTTTGATAAATAATATCAAGTGTTTCACCTGCATTTACCATTAGCATATTATCTCTAGTAGGAGTAAGGCTACCGCTAGTGTGGTCTCCCACAGTTTGCCATTTTACATTAGCCCAACTTGCTGATGCAGGTATGTTGTTAAAAACAGCGTAAAAGTCATCTTGTAAATCGCGAGTAGTATTGTTGCTACGTGGATTTTTTTGCTCTAAATAGGTGTAATTTGTAGAGACACCTGAAGGTAAAGGGGTACTTGTGGTGGCGTTACCTATGCCAAAGTCTTCTATAAGTAAAGGAGTACCACTATTACCACAAATGTTTTCATCAACATCTAAAATACCATCATTGTCATCATCTAAATCACAAATATCACTAATTCCATCTCCATCAGTGTCTAAATTACCTGAAGAAATGGCATCACAACGGTTACCTACAGTAATGTCTTCGTCATGTGAGCTACCATCATAGTTTGTGATAACAGTATCGTTTGGAGTTGAAACAGAAGCTGTAGCTGCATTGTGATAGGTGCCTAAAGGTTCATTTTCAGAAACAGTTACATCAAAAATAATAGTTACACTTCCTTTTCCATCAATATTAAAAGTTCCCCAATTAAGTGTTGTATCTCCTTTAGATGGAGTTGTTGTGGATGTTTGTGTTGCCTTATTTAAAACTAAGTTTGCTGTAGTTGCATAGGTAAAGCCAGAAGGTAATATATCTTGAGCCGTAATTCCTTTTAAATCTACATTAGTTGTATTTGTTAAGGTAATTTCATAGGTACCGTTTTCACCTATATTTACATTAGGAGTAGTGGTTTTTTTAGTTACTACTAATCCTCCGGTAGGTATTTTTAGTACAATTAAATCTAACATTATAAGGTCTTGCCAAGAACCTGCCTTTAAAGTTAACTTGTCAGTATTTGGTGTAAAATTACTATTTACAACGTCAATATCCCAAGCTCCATAAGGATCTCCTGTGTTGGCATTATTACCAGGAGCTGGATTTGAAACACCACCTGAATTTGCAAAATCAATAGGAAAGTTAGCAAAAGCATTATCTGAAACACTAATAGTTTCCCCAGAAATGGCAGCGTCTCCTTGTAAAGTAGCTACAGATATACTTCCTGCCACATCTCCCGAATATACTTTATAGCCAGTAACAGGGACATCGATAGTTCCGTAAACAAAGCCTTTTAAACCATCATATACATATACCTGATTGATACCACTTTCGTCTGTTGGAGATTTATATACCACAAGCATTTGCCATGCTCTTACATTTTCCTGAGAATACGCGCAGGCTTCTCTTAGAGCTCTATAGTCATTTGTTAATTGTACATCTGCGGTGTAGGTTCCGGTAGGGGTTGGTTGTGCTAAAACCTCTGTTGTGATGTCTGCTATATAACCTTCGTACTTTGGGAGGAGACCGCTAAATGGTACAGTTTCTCTATAGCCTTTGTCTTTATAAATGGTTTTTGTAACTCCATTAGGAAAAGTGATAGGAATAGATGTTTTTAAAGGAGCATAATTTGTTATGCCATTTCTATCGTGTTTTACAAGTGCAAACCACTGTACATATACTGCTTGTATTTCAGCATCTGCAGGTAAAACTAAGTTAGCGCTTGTAGGGGCACCATCACTTTTAGAACATTGAGATGTTACACCACTATTTCTATTATATTTAATTTCACTATTTCCTATCTGTTTATAGGTTAGGTTTGCGCCAGAGAATTTCTTGTAGAAGCTAATGTTGTCATTATTGTCTACAGGTACTTGTGCATTTGTAATAAATGAGGATGTAAATAGCAGTGTTACAAGAAGTAAGGTTCTGTTTGTTTTGTTTTTTAATAGGCGTTGAATTTCCCCAAATTCACATACCTGAAAAGTAGTTTTTTCCATGGTTTCTTTTTTGAAAATGTTTTTGGGGGAAGCGATAAATGTTTAAGGGGGGTGTTAAGATGAATCCTCTTAACGGATGCAAATATACAAATAATTTGTATCAAACAATAAAAAAGAAAAAAAAACACATTTATTTTTAGTGAATTTTAAACTGTGTTTTTTTTTATTTGTTGTTTGAATTATAGGTGTAAGAAATGCTACTCTTTTGTTAAAATCTACTTTCGTTAAACTTAGTATTCTCTAATTATTTATCTTTGATAAGTGAAAGAAATTAAAGTAGGTTAGTATCCTTTTAATCAGCCCTTTTATTATTATTTTAATTTATGAAGAATATATTTATTTTTTTATTTCTAACATTTAGTTTAGGAATATTCTCTCAAATAGAAGATCCTGTAAAATGGTCTACGTCTGTAAAAAAAGTTTCTGATACAGAGTTTATTTTAATTTCAGAAGCTAGTATAGAAAAAGGATGGCATTTGTACTCACAAGATGTTCCGGATGATGGACCAATACCAACAACATTTACCTATGATGTGTCCAAAGGAGGTTTTTCTTTAGATGGAAATACAATAGAAGAAGAAGGTCATACAATAGACGATCCTATTTTTGGTATGAGGATTAAGTTCTTTGAAAATTCAGCTGTTTTTAAACAAAAAATTAAAACAACTTCTGATGCTAGTACAATTAACGGTGTTGTAGAATTTATGGTGTGTGATGATTCTAAATGTTTAGCACCAACAGAAATTGATTTGGTATTTAATATACCTGAAAAAGTAAATAATACGTTCGGTAATCAAAATGAAATATTAAGTCCGGTTAAATGGAAAACATCTATAGAAAAAATTTCTAAAAATGAATACGACTTAATTATAAATGCCGAATTATTAGAAGATTGGCATTTGTATTCTCAATATACGGAAGACGGAGGTTCATTACCAATTATCATTACAAAAGCGGATAAAAATAACGATTATCAATTAGTAGGTAAAGCAATAGAAAGTGCTACTGTTAAAAAATTTAGTGAAATTTTTAAAGTAGAAGAAACTTTTTTTGAGAAAAAAGGAGTTTTAAAACAAAGAATAAAATTAAATAAAGAATTGTCTTCGGTTACTTTAAATTTAACCGGACAAGTTTGTAAAGAAGCGTGCATACAAATTGATGAGAATTTTACGTTTTCTTTAAATGGGGAGAAAGTAAATTCGGTAGCTAAATCAAAAATAGATAATGCGGTTACAAATAGTCTTCTCTATGGTATAAATACAGACGATTTAACGTTTTCAACCATAAAATGTGATAGTGAAGTAAGTAGTAGTTCAAACCAAATACAACAAGGAGGTAAAACTTTATGGAGTATTTTTGGACTCGGTTTTTTAGGTGGATTGTTAGCTTTATTAACGCCTTGTGTTTTTCCGATGATTCCTTTAACCGTTAGTTTTTTTACAAAGAAAAACGGACAAAATAAAAGCGGTGGCGTTTCTAAAGCATTGCTATACGGTTTCTTTATTTTTGCAGTTTACATTATTTTAAGCATTCCTTTTCATTTGTTAGATTCTGTAAATCCAGATATTTTAAATGAAATCTCTACCAACATCTGGTTAAACATTATTTTCTTTGTCATTTTTGTGTTTTTTGCTTTTTCTTTCTTCGGATATTATGAGTTAACACTTCCTGCAAGTTGGACAAATAAAACCACACAAGGAGAAAGTTCTGGTGGTATTATCGGAATCTTTTTTATGGCATTAACCTTAGCTATTGTTTCTTTTTCTTGTACAGGACCTATTTTAGGATCTTTATTAGCGGGTTCTTTAACTGCAGATGGTGGTGCATGGCAATTAACAGCAGGTATGGCAGGTTTTGGAGTTTCTTTAGGATTGCCTTTTGCTCTTTTTGCAATGTTTCCTAATATGATGAATGCCTTGCCAAAATCTGGCGGATGGTTAAATACAACCAAAGTAATTTTAGGATTTTTAGAGTTGGCTTTAGCTTTTAAATTTTTATCGAATGCAGATTTAGTAGCGCATTGGAATCTTTTAAAAATAGAACCTTTTTTAGCACTGTGGATTGTGATTTTTACAGGTTTGGCACTCTTTTTACTAGGGAAACTAAAGTTTCCACATGATTCTCCTATTAAAAAATTATCTTTTCCTAGAATTGCAGGAGGTGTTTTAGTGATAGCCTTTGTAATTTATTTAGCCTCTGGTTTTATGGTGAATAAAGAAACAAAAACCTATACACCTTTAACATTATTAAGTGGTTTGGCTCCACCAGTTGGGTATAGTTTTTTATATCCAAATGATTGTCCTAATAATTTAGATTGTTTTAAAGATTTAAAAACAGGAATTGAATTTGCTAAAAAAGTAAATAAACCAATTATTTTAGATTTTACAGGATATGCTTGTGTAAATTGTAGAAAAATGGAAGAGCATGTTTGGCCTGATACGAAAATTGATAACTATTTAAGAAATGAGTATGTTTTAATATCACTTTATGTAGATGATAAAAAGGCATTGCCAAAAGAAGAACAAATTTTAGTAAACCGTATTAACGGCGGAACTAGAAGGCTTGATAATTACGGTCATAAATGGGCTAACTTTCAAACGCAGTTTTTTAAAACAAATTCGCAACCTTATTATGTTTTATTAAATTCTGATGGAACAAAAATATTAAATCAAGCAGTTGGTTATACGCCAGATAAAGAGGATTATGCACAGTTTTTAGAATGTGGGTTAGAAGTTTTTAAAACGAGTAATAAAGAATAAAATTGAAACTTTTATAAGGTATGATATCATCAAAAGAAAATATAGGGAAGTTAGATTTAGAGCAGTATTTTAATCAATTTAGAGAAAATATTGTAGGTATCAATCAGACGTTTCTTTCACCTTATGGAGAGCAGCAGTTGATTTATACAGATTGGACTGCAAGTGGTAGACTCTATGCACCAATTGAAGATAAAATGCTGCATCAATTTGGCCCTTTTGTTGCAAATACCCATACAGAAACATCTACCTCTGGAGCAGCCATGACTTTGGCGTATCATGAAGCTAGAAATATTATTAAGCAACATGTAAATGCAACAAAAAATGATGTTTTAATTACTACAGGTACGGGAATGACAGGAGCGGTTAATAAGTTTCAACGTATTCTAGGTTTAAAGGTTTCCGAAAATTTAAAGAATTATACAGAGATTCCAGAAGATTTAAAACCTATTGTTTTTGTTTCTCACATGGAACATCATTCTAACCAGACTTCTTGGTTAGAAACCATTGCCGATGTTGAGGTTGTACCTTGTAATAATGAAGGTTTGTTGTGTTTAAAAGAGTTTGAAAAGTGTTTTCAAAAACATCAAGATAGAAAAATAAAAATAGTTTCTATAACCTCTTGTTCTAATGTAACAGGTATAGAAACTCCTTATCACGAAGTTGCAAAACTGATACATAGTTATAACGGATTGTGTTTTGTAGATTTTGCGTGTTGTGCACCTTATGTTAATATTAATATGCATCCAGAAGATGAAGAAGAATATTTAGATGCCATATTTTTTTCTCCTCATAAATTTTTAGGTGGACCAGGAAGTTCTGGTGTGTTAATTTTTAATAAGAAATTATACAAAAATACCATTCCCGATAATCCAGGTGGCGGTACCGTAAGTTATACAAACCCTTGGGGGCAACATGATTATTTTGATGATGTAGAGACCAGAGAAGATGGTGGAACACCCGGTTTTTTACAAACCATTAGAATAGCACTTTCTATTCAGTTAAAAGAAAAAATGGGCGTTGCAAACATTAAAAAAAGAGAAGAAGAAATTAACGAGGTTATTTTTGATACTCTAGAAAGTCTACCTGGAGTTAAAATTCTAGCACCAAACCATAAAGAGCGATTGAGTATCTTTTCTTTCTATTTTGAAAAATATCATTTTAATTTAGTTGTAAAGCTTTTAAATGACAGATTCGGAATTCAAACAAGAGGAGGTTGCTCTTGCGCAGGAACCTATGGACATTTTTTATTAAATGTAGATCATGAAACTTCTAATAGAATTAAAGATGAAATTTTACACGGCTGCAATACTCAAAAACCAGGTTGGGTTCGTTTATCTGTGCATCCCACTATTACTACAGAAGAATTAAATTTTATCTGTACATCTTTAAAAGAGCTTTCAGTAAATATTAAAGAATGGTCTAAAGACTATCAATATGAAGCCATTAAAAACGATTATAGCCATAAAACAGTTGCTCCAATAGAGAAAGAATTGGTAAAAGAGTGGTTTCAGATTTAGAATATTGTTTCTAAATCCTTTTTCGTTAAAGAATTTCATAATAGAACCCTTACATTTTATGTAGTTTTTAATAATTTATCAAAATTGTTATAAAAAATGCTATTTAATTTGTTTGTTTCAATTTAATCTTTAGATTTGTTCCTTTAAACAAAGAGAATACAAATGTTAAATAACAATTATACTCGTTTCTATTTCTACTTTTACTTTTTTAGTAAGAGAGGAGACTTTGTATCATGTTGTTAACTAACATTCATATCATATAAAGTCTCGAATTTCATTCGAGGCTTTTTTTTTGACATTATTTGAAATTAATGAATAAAATTATAGCCATACAGGGAGCCGAAGGCTCAAACCACCATAAAGTTGCACGCGATTTTTATGGAACCTCAATAGATTTAAAAGAATGCATGTCTTTTGATGTCTTGGTAGATAGTTTGTTAGACAACTCTGCAGATTTGGGTATTATGGCTTTAGAGAATACAATTGCAGGTTCTATTATACCTAATTATGCTTTAATAGATCAAAATAATCTTCATATTATAGGAGAAGAATATTTAAATATTCATCACCATTTAATGGCTTTAAAAGGTCAGGGAATAGAAGATATAAAAGAAGTTTGGTCGCATCCAATGGCATTGTTGCAATGCAAAGAGTTTTTTAAAAAACATCCGCATATTAAATTAGTAGAAGATGTAGATACGGCAGAAGTTGCCAAAAGAATATCTAAAGAAAACTTAATAGGTATTGCAGCAATTGCACCAAAAATTGCGGCAGAAATTTTTAATTTAGAAGTGATAGAAGATAAACTTCAAACCATTAAAGACAACTCTACTCGTTTTGTAATAGTACAAACAGAAGAGCCAGCAGTTAATGAAGCAGTTAATAAAGCATCCTTAAAATTTCAATTGAGTCATAAAAGAGGAAGTTTAGCCACAATCTTAAATGTAATGAGCGATTGCAAGCTAAACTTAACCAAAATACAATCTTTACCAGTTATAGAAACACCTTGGAAATATTCCTTTTTTGTAGATGTAACTTTTGAAGCATATAAAGATTACGAAAAAGCAAAAGCTATTATAGAAATAATGGCAGAAGAGTTCAAGATTTTAGGAACTTATAAAAACGGTAGAAAATAACACAGTTATTATGATTAAACCAGCCAAAAGATTAGATACAGTTCAAGAATACTATTTCTCTAAAAAATTAAGAGAAGTAAGGGGGTTAGCAGCAGCAGGAAAACCAATTATCAATATGGGAATTGGGTCTCCAGATTTGCAACCACCAACTACGGTTTTAGAAGCAATTCAGGGTAGTTTAGGAGATGCGAGTGCGCATAAATATCAATCTTATCAAGGATTGCCAGAATTAAGAAATGCGATTGCTACTTTTTACAAAAACAAGTTTTCTGTAGAGTCAAATCCAGAAAATGAAGTATTGCCTTTAATGGGAAGTAAAGAAGGGATTATGCATATATCTATGGCTTTTTTAAACGAAGGCGATAAAGTATTAATTCCGAATCCTGGGTATCCAACCTATACTTCTGTAACGAAGTTGGTAGGCGCAGAACCTCTTTTTTATAATTTAAGTGATGCAACTAATTGGCAACCAAATTTTGAAGAATTAGAAGCACAAGATTTAACGAATGTAAAAATTATGTGGGTAAATTATCCGCACATGCCAACAGGTACAAATGCAACTTTAGAAACATTTAAAAAGTTGGTAGCTTTTGGAAAAAAGCATCATATTTTAATTATTAATGACAATCCGTATAGTTTTATTTTAAATGATAATCCTATTAGTATTTTACAAGTAGAAGGTGCAAAAGACATTGCTTTAGAATTAAATTCTTTAAGTAAGACCTTTAATATGGCAGGTTGGAGAGTTGGAATGGTAATCGGAAAAGAATCTTACATCAACGAGATCTTAAAAGTAAAATCTAATATGGATTCTGGTATGTTTTACGGAATTCAAAAAGGAGCCATAGAAGCATTACAATTATCAGACGATTGGTTTTTAGCACAAAATAAAATATACCAAGAACGTAGAAACTTAATTTGGCAATTGGCAGACAAATTAGATGCTGTTTATAATAAAAACTCCACAGGATTGTTTGTTTGGGCAAAAATACCAGCAGGTAAAAAATCAGAAGAAGTAACAGATTCAGTTTTATACGATTATGATATTTTTATTACACCAGGAACCATTTTTGGTTCTCAAGGAGAAGGATACATTCGTTTTTCATTATGTGTAACAACAGATATAATTAAAGAAGCAATTTCAAGGCTATAAGCTATAAGCAATAAGCTTTAAACTCTAGGCATAAAGCCTAAAGCATAAGGCATAAAGCAAAAATAAATGAAAAATATATACATGATTGGTATTGGTTTAATAGGTGGTAGTTTTGCTATCGATATTAAAAAAAACAATCCAAATGTTGTAATTCACGGAATTAGTAGAAAAGACGAAACCTTAAACAAGGCATTAGAATTAAACCTAATTGATAAGAAGGCAACTTTAGATGATATAGAAAATGCAGACTTGGTAATTGTGTCTATTCCGGTAGATGCTACCGTAAAATTATTACCAACAATTTTAGATAAAATTTCTGATGATGGTTTGGTAATTGATGCTGGATCCACAAAAGAAGAAATTTGTAAGGTGGTTGAACATCATCCAAAAAGAAGAAATTTTTTAGCATGTCATCCTATTGCAGGAACAGAAAATTCTGGGCCAACAGCAGCTATATCCGGCTTATACGTTGGAAAAACGAACATTATCTGCGAAGTAGAAAAGACAACTTTTAAATTGCAAGAAAAAGCATTAAAGCTTTTTATGGACATTGGAATGCGTATTCGTTACATGGATCCGGTTTCTCATGACAAGCATATTGCGTATGTTTCGCACCTATCTCACATAAGTTCATTTATGTTAGGTAAAACGGTTATTAATAAAGCAAAAAATGAACGCGATATTTTCGATATGGCAGGTTCTGGTTTTGCATCCACAGTTCGTTTGGCAAAAAGTTCGCCAGCAATGTGGACACCAATTTTTAAACAAAATAAAGAAAACGTAATAGAAACGTTAGAAGAATACATCAACAATTTACAACAATTTAAAGAGTTGATGCAAAAAGATGATTTCTCTGAAATTTTTAACGAAATGGAGAACACAAATTATATAAAACAAATTTTAAACGGCATAAAATAATAAGCCACAACAAGTAGAAAAATGGAGAATACAAAAGAATTAAGAACATGGTTGGACGATATGAAATTAAATCATCCACTAGTAATAGCAGGGCCTTGTAGTGCAGAAACCGAAGAACAGGTTTTAAAAATTGCACACGAACTAAAAGATTCTGATGTAAGCTATTTTAGAGCTGGAATATGGAAACCAAGAACAAGACCAGGAATGTTTGAAGGTGTTGGAGAAATTGGTTTAAGATGGTTAAAGAAAGTAAAAGAAGAAACAGGTATGAAAACCTGTACAGAAGTAGCAAACGCTGCACACGTTAAATTAGCAATTGAAAACGATGTTGATTTATTATGGATTGGTGCACGTTCTACAGTATCACCTTTTATTATGCAAGAAATTGCAGACGCATTAGCAGGTACAGATAAAATTGTATTAGTAAAAAATCCAGTAAATCCAGATTTAGCTTTATGGTTAGGTGGTATCGAAAGATTATATACTGCAGGTATTAAAAATCTTGGAGCAATTCACAGAGGATTTTCAACATACGAAAAATCAAAATATAGAAACACACCAGAATGGCAATTAGCTATTGAGTTTCAAAATAAATTTCCAGATTTACCTTTAATCAACGATCCTTCTCATATTACAGGTAAGAGAGACATGATTTTTGATGTTTGTCAAACAGCCTTAGATTTAAACTTCGATGGTTTAATGATAGAAACTCATTTCGATCCAGAAAATGCTTGGTCAGATGCTGCACAACAAGTAACGCCAGATGCTTTAAAGCAAATTATGGTAGATTTAAAAGTTAAAAAAGAAACTGAAACTGCAGTTAGTTACAGAGAACCTTTAGAAAACTTAAGAGCACAAATTAACGTGGTAGATGATCAATTAATTGATTTATTAGGTAAAAGAATGCAAGTTGCCGATAAAATTGGTCAATTAAAGAAAGATCAAAACGTTGCCGTTTTACAATCGCGTCGTTGGAACGAGATTTTAGGAAACATGGTTTTAGAAGGTAGTAGCAAAGGTTTAAGTGAGGAGTTTGTTTTAAAAATGTTTAAAGCAATTCACCAAGAATCTATCAATCATCAAGAAAAAATTATCAACGCATAATTTTCTTAAGCATACACATTTATTTAAAATACCTTCAAGTTTTTATAATTTGAAGGTATTTTTTTTGGCGTTACCATGCAAAAAAGCATGGTCAGGCTTTCGCACTCGCTTTTTTTGTAGAAAAACAAAAAAGAGCTCAAACAATTGCTCAATCCTTAACGCATAGTGAAAGTTTAAAAAGCATTCTCATTACAAAAAACTTGTCATTATAATCGTGTCATTTCGACGATGGGAGAAACCCCATAACAGTGATAAGTCAAACTCAATCAAATTTTATGTGATTTCTTTCAAAAGGTCGAAATGACAAACAACTTACTTTGATTCGATAAAACAGCATGAGTTTAACAAAAAAAAACCGCCAATTGGCGGTTTTTAAAGTTTATAAATAATCGTTTGTTATTTTGTGTACGGAATCCTTCTAGACACTTTTCTCATTAATACATTAATTAAATCTTGAGCATCAGATCCAAGACTTCCTTTTATTTTTTTATGATAATTAACCACTAATTCATCATCTATAGTACTTGTAAAATCCATATTCATAGTTGCACTATTTGTAGCAAACATTCCACCAGTTAAAACAGCCAGTCCTATTGCGGCTCCGTTAGACATTGGTTTAGAAGTTTCATAAGTACCTGTAATAACTGCTTCTACTCCTAAAATTTCTCCTAATTCACTTGGTAAATATTCGTCATAAGCATGAATATCTATTCCTTTCTTTTTTAATAAAGCATTAGTTCTTGTAGGGTTTTGAACAGCAACCAATAGAGTTCCTCTTTTTTTTCTAGTTAAAAACCAAGAATACATCGCTTTTTGTATGTCTAAAGCCTCATTTTTACCCATTTCAATAATTTGTTCAGAACTAAAATCCTTCAATTGTTTTGGTCTTAATTTTACTTGAACATGTAAAGGAAGAATAGCTATTGTTTTGGTGTTTTCAACATAAGTTTCAGCATCATCATGTACATATAATTTAGTTTGTGCATTTGTTGCTGTTATACCAATTACAATAGCAAATAGAGTAATAATTTTTTTCATAATATTTTTTTAAAATTTTAAAAAGCGAATATAGTGGTAATTTTAACGTTTTTTTTAGAGTTTAATCGATTTTTTAAAGGAGTATCACGAAATAACTATTGATTTCAACCCAATTTTTCTTAAATCAATTTTAATTCTGCATCTTTGTACTAATGACAGGAATCGTTTATAAATCTACCGGAAGTTGGTATCAAGTAAAAGCTGAAAACGGAGAATTCTACAAATGTAGAATTAAAGGAAAATTCAGAATTAAAGACATCAAAAGCACCAACCCAATTGCGGTTGGTGATAAAGTGGTGTTCGATTTAGAGAAAAAGAATGATGAAGAAACAGGCGTCATTAAAAAGATTTTAGATAGAGATAATTTTATTGTTCGTAAATCTGTAAACCTTTCTAAGCAAACACATATTATTGCAGCCAATATAGATCAAGTTTTTTTACTAATTACCATAAATAATCCACCCACTTTTACCACTTTTATAGATCGTTTTTTAGTTGCAACAAGAGCGTATAGAATAGATACTATATTGGTTTTTAATAAAATAGATTCTTACGAGTTAGAAGAACGTGCAGAGATTCTGTATTTAAAAGATATTTACGAAGCTATTGGATATAGATGCGTTGAGGTTTCCTCTACTCAGCATAAAAATGTAGATACTATTAAAGATATGATGATTGGTAAAACCTCTATGTTTGTTGGGCATTCTGGTGTTGGTAAATCTACTTTAGTAAACGCTATAGAGCCTTCTTTAAATTTAAAAACTAAAGAAATTTCAGATCAACACAACCAAGGAAAACATACTACTACCTTTGCAGAAATGTTCGATTTAAGTTTCGATGCAAGAATAATAGATACACCAGGTATTAAAGGTTTTGGAGTTGTAGATATTGATAAATACGAATTAGGTGATTATTTTCCTGAGTTTTTTGCCTTAAAAGAACATTGTAAATTTAACAATTGCATACATACAAAAGAGCCTCAATGTGCTGTAAAAGAAGCCTTAGAAGAAGAAAAAATTTCTTGGTCTCGTTATAAAAGTTACCTTCAAATTTTAAGTGGAGATGAAGATAAAGAGCATTTTAGAACCGATGTTTGGAACGAAGAAGATAATGAATAAGTCATGAGAATTGTAATTCAACGCGTATCTGAAGCAAGTGTAAGCATAGAGAACCATAAAGTTGCAGAAATACAAAGCGGACTTTTAGTTTTATTAGGTATTGTAGAAGATGATGATCAGGAAGACATTAATTACTTGGTAAGAAAAACAGCTAACCTACGCATCTTTAACGATGAAAATGAAGTAATGAATAAATCGCTTATAGACATTGCAGGAGAAGCAATTGTAGTAAGTCAGTTTACATTGCAAGCGGCTACCAAAAAAGGAAATAGACCAAGTTATATTAAAGCCGCAAAACCAGATATTGCCATACCATTGTATACCAATTTTGTACAAACTTTAGAAAAAGAAATTGGTAAAAAAGTACAAACCGGTCAGTTTGGTGCAGATATGCAAGTAGCTTTGGTTAATGATGGTCCCGTTACTATTATCATAGATTCTAAAAATAAAGAGTAACTTTTATGCTTTTTTTAGATGTGCATACACATAAAATATATTCTAATGAGAATGTGTTTTCAATAGTAAATACATACCCAAATAGCACTAGTTTTTCCCAACCATTTTCAATCGGAATTCATCCTTGGTTTATAAACCAAGAAACTTTAAAAGAAGAACTTTTATTTGTAGAACATCAGCTGCAAAAAGATAACTGTTTTGCCGTTGGCGAATGTGGTTTAGACAAACTATCAAAAACTGATTTGGACATTCAAAAAGATGTCTTTAAAAAGCAGGTGGCTCTTTCAGAGAAATACCAAAAACCTATAATAATTCATTGTGTAAGAGCACATCAAGAAATTATAGCAATTAAAAAGGAGGTAAACCCCAATCAAGTTTGGATTTTACATGGTTTTCATAAAAGTAAACAATTGGCAGAAAACTGTATAAAAAACGGATTGATGCTTTCGTTTGGTGCAGCTTTTATCAAAAACAAAAAATTACAAGAAACTTTTTTAGCACTTCCGTTGTCATCAATAGTATTAGAAACAGATGATAATGAAATTGATATATCAGAAATTTATAAAAAAGCATCAGAAATAAAAAATATTTCGGTTGAAAAGCTTCAACAAAAAATAACACAAAATTTCATCAATTTGATACCTCAAGCGCAGAGAGGTTTTAATGATTTATAGAATTTTAATGAGGTCTCCACTGCGCTTGACCAGACATAAATAATATATAAAAGTAATATGAGTTGGTTAGAACGTACTGAATTATTAGTGCAAAAAGAAGGGTTAGAAAAACTTAAAAAAGCCAATATTTTAGTAGTTGGTTTAGGAGGTGTGGGGTCTTATGCGGCAGAATTTATTGCAAGATCAGGAGTACAAAAAATGATGATTGTAGATGGTGATGTTTTTGATGAAACCAATAAAAACCGTCAATTAACAGCTTTAGATTCTACCATCGGAAAATCGAAAGCAAGGGTTTTGGCAGCAAGGTTAATAGATATAAATCCAGAAATTGAATTAACAGTTTTAGAAGAGTTTTTATCACCAGAAAGAGCCTTTGAAATTGTAACAAAAGAGTTTGATTATGTTTTAGATTGCATTGATAGTATTACACCTAAAGTAAATTTGATTGTAGCGGCAAGAAGAAAAAAAGTAAAAATAATTTCTTCTATGGGAGCAGGTGGTAAATTAGATGCTACCAAAGTAAAAATAAAAGACATTGCTAATACTAAAAATTGTACAATGGCACGTGTGTTAAGAAAGCGATTAAAAGAACGTAAGGTAAATAAAGGTGTAAAAGCGGTGTATTCTGAAGAAATGCAAATTTCTAAAAGTGTAAAAAGAACCGACGGAACCCATTTTAAGAAATCGTATTATGGTACTATAAGCTATATGCCAGCACTTTTTGGTCTACAAGCAGCAGCTTTTGTAGTTAATTTTATCATAAATAGAAAAAAATAGTTTCCAAGGGAAATAAATATTGTATATTTGCCATGGGAAATAAAATAATATCCATTAAATTTAAAATAACATGAAAAAAATAATTTTATCATTAGTAGTAGTAGCATCAGTTTTAACTGCATGTAAAGGAGAAAAGAAAGAAAAAGTAGAAGTAAAGGAAGCTGTTAAAGTTGCCGTTAACGTAGCTGAATTAAATAATGTAGATACTGCTGTTTCTGTATTAAATTGGGAAGGAACAAAACCAGGAGGAGCACATAATGGAACTGTTGCTTTAAAAAGTGGTGGTTTATTAATAGAAAATGGTAAACTTACAAGTGGTGAGTTTGTAATTGATATGGCTACTATTAAAAACGTAGACATGGCAGGTAGCGAAGGAGCAGGTAAAATTGAAGGACATTTAAAAAATGAAGACTTTTTTGATGTTGCAGTATATCCAACAGCAAAATTTGTTATTACAAAAGTAGAAGAAGTAGCTGGTAAATTAGCTGTTACAGGAAACTTACAAATTAAAGATGTAACAAAAAGTATTACAATACCTGCAACAATTTCTACAGAAAACGGAGTTACAGTTTTTAAAAGTGAAGCTTTTAATGTAGACAGAGCAGATTTTAATGTAAAATACGGATCTAAAAAATTCTTTGAAGGATTAAAAGATAAATTTATAAACGATATAATGACATTCTCTTTTGTTGTAAAAACGAAAGCGTAAATTAGATTAATTCAAATTCAATTTTAGAGGCTAAAAACTTTTGTTTTTAGCCTCTTTTTTGTGCTTTTTTTTTAACTTTGGTTGCTATCAAAAAAATCTATGAAAAAGTTTATTTTCGGCGCTATTTTAGCCGCCTTATTGTTAATTGTACCCAACACATTTAGTCAAAAACCAAATTACGCTGCACTATTAATTCCTACAGAGTTAAAAGAAAATGCAAATGCTGTTATAAGAGATAATACTTTACATATTACGCTAGATGATGTAGATGATATGGTTGTGCATAAAACAAAAGTAGTAACTGTCTTAAATAAATTAGGAGACAGTAAAGCTTCTATGTATGAGTATTATGATAATACCACTAAAATAACAGAACTATCTGCGGTTATTTATAATGCTTTTGGTAAGGAAATAAATAAGTTTTCTAAAAATAAATTTTTAGACGAAAGTGCTGTAAGTGGAGGGACTTTGTATTCTGACTCTAGAGTAAAATATTTAGATTATACGCCAGTTTCTTATCCGTATACAGTGGTTTTTGAGTCTGAATATAAAACATCATCAACAGGTTTTATACCTAATTGGTACCCTATTAAAGGCTATTTTGTTTCTATTGAAAAAAGTAGTTATGTTTTTAAAAATCCATTAAAAATAAATTTTAATAAGAAAGAAAAAAACTTTGAGGGTTATAATATAGAAAACAAACATACAGATTATGAGTTACACTCAACTCTAAAAAATCAACCGGCACTTAAATATGAAGAAAATAGTGTTTCTTACAATGAGATCTTACCAACATTAATGGTGGTTCCTCTAGATTTTCAAACAGACAATATAAAAGGAAGTTATTCTAATTGGAAAGAGCTAGGTGTTTGGATGAACGAAAGTATTTTAAGAGGAAAGTCTAATTTAGAGGAAACAACTAAACAAAAAATTTTAAGTTTAGTAAAAGGAGTAGAAGATCCTATTAAAAAAGCGAAAATTGTTTACAATTTTATGCAAAATAAAACGCGTTATATAAGTGTACAAGTTGGTATTGGAGGTATTCAGCCCATATCAGCAAACGAGGTAGACAAGGTTAGTTACGGGGATTGTAAGGGGTTAACTAATTATACAAAAGCATTGTTAGATGTTGTAGGGGTTCAATCTAATTACGTGCATGTAGAGGCCAATAGAGATGATAAAGTTTCTTTCGATACAGATTTTGCTTCCTTAGCTCAAGGAAACCATGTTATTCTAAATATCCCTAATAATGGTAATGATATTTGGTTGGAGTGTACCAGTCAAACAATTCCGTTTGGGTTTTTGGGAGATTTTACAGATGACAGAAATGTGTTGGTAATAACACCAGAAGGCGGAGTTATAAAAAGAACTCCTGCCTACAAGAATGAAACAAACTTACAAGAGTTAAACGGAAAAATTCAATTAGAAAAAAACGGAAGTTTAACAGCTAGTTTACATAGAGTTTCTAAAGGAATTCAATATGATGATAAATCTTTTTATGAAACTTTATCAAAAGAAGAACTTACAAAAAAATACAAATCTAACGATTGGAGTTATAATAACAATTTAGAAATTGATGCTGTAGATTTGTTAAATGATAAAGATAAGGTAGTTTTTAAAGAAGATTTAAAAGTAACCATTAAAAACTATGCTTCTGTAAATAACAAAGAATATTTGTTTAGAGTTAATGTTTTTAATAGAAACAATTTTATACCTAAAAGATACAGAAGTAGAAAGTTGCCATTAAAAATTTCTAGAGGATATAAAGATGAAGATCAGTATGAAATTATAATTCCTGAAGGCTATGTTTTGGGGGTTTTACCTTCAGAAAAAAATATTTCATCAAAATTTGGAACCTATAAAGTTACGTTTACAAAAGTAGATGATACAACCTTTAAGTATCATAAAACAATGGTTATTAAAGAAGGCGTTTACCCTAAAGAAGCATATAAAAACTACAGAAGTTTTAGAAGAAGTATTGCTAAATATGAAAATTTAAGAATTGCTATTACACAAAAATAAATTGAATGAAAAAGAGTACAATTGCATTGCTATTATTAAGAAGGAAAACCAAGCATATTGCCCATGCCAACCGTAAATAACCAACAACCATAAATACTATGCTCAATAGAAACTAAAAGTGTAGACTTTGTTTTATTGTACGTTATAGCAAATAAAATTCCACCAATAAAGGTTAAAAATAATACAAGTGTATTTCTAAACATTAGATGCGCAGCAGAAAATAAAAGGGCGTTTACAAGTATAAATAAGCTTTCGTTTTTAAATAGATTTTGATAGCGTTTAAAAAAGAAAGTTCTATACAAAAGCTCTTGGGGATACACCGAAAAGAAAGTGTAAAAAAGCAAGATTAAAATCCATAAGCTAGGTTTATTTAACATCACGGTAAAAATATTTTCTTTATCTGTAAACCAAACAAAAGAAGTGGTAATAAGGGCAATAATTAAAAATTTTATCAATGTAGTTGTCCAAAAATGTTTCCAGTTGATGTTTTTCTCAATTCTGAATTTAATTTTTTCAACTTTAAAAAGTACATAGGTAATATAAGTAAAACCTAAAAGACCTATAATCAATTTTAAAATAGGAGAATAATCAAATGCAAAACTTATTGGAATTAGCACAAAAATTAATAAAAGTTCAAAAAATTTACAACGAGTAGTTTGCATGTTTTATAAGTTTATAGCGGTTGTGTTTTTAACTTGTTCAATAGCAAAGATACTATGTGTACTGCCAATATATTTTATGGCAGTTAATTTGGTAACCATAAAATTTCTATAAGTTTCCATATCCTTTACATAAATTTTTAGAATATAATCATAATCTCCACTCACATGAAAGCATTCTGATACTTCTTCTAATTTTAAAATTTCTCGCTCAAAAGTAGTTACATATTCTTTAGAATGTTGAATCAGTTTTAGATGACACAAAACTAAGAACGATTTATCAATTTTATTTTTGTTGATGATGGCTACGTACTTTTCAATCACATTTTGGTTTTCTAATTTTTTGATACGTTCATAAACAGCCGTAACAGACAAGTTTAATTGAAGTGATAACTGTTTTGTGGTTTGTTTACTGTCTTCTTGTAATAAATTAATGAGTTTTTTATCGGTAGAATCTAATGCCATGGTTTTAAATTTTCTGAAAAGATATCGGAATAGAACTTATTTTAGTTTTTAAGTCTAGTTTATTTTATAAATTTAGATAATAAAACTATATTTTTTAGTTTATGTTGATTTTATTTCTTGTTAGTCGTTTTTTTGTAATCAATAAAACTAAATAATTATGAAATTTAAACCCGCAGATAAAATTCAAGATTTACAATATTTTGGAGAGTTTGGTGGCGTAAATCCATCCATTTCAGATTCCTCTACCTATACATTTATATCAGCAAAAACCATGTTCGATACTTTTGAAGGTAATGCAGATGGCTGTTATTTGTATTCAAGACATTCATCACCCTCAAATTTATATTTAGGAGAAACTTTAGCTGCAATGGAAGGTACAGAAACAGCAAACGTTTCTGCATCTGGTATGGGGGCCATTACACCTGTTTTGTTGCAATTGGTAAATGCAGGAGAACATATTGTTTCTAGTAGAACTATTTACGGAGGAACCTATGCGTTTTTAAAAAATTTCATCCCAAAATTTAATATTAAAACCACTTTTGTAGACATTACAAATTTGGCAGTTGTAGAAGCTTCTATTACAGAAAAAACAAAAGTTTTGTATTGCGAATCTGTAAGTAATCCGCTTTTAGAAGTAGCAGATATTGCAGGTTTATCTGCGTTAGCAAAAAAATATAATTTAAAATTGGTGATAGATAATACGTTTTCTCCATTATCAATTTCTCCTGCAAAATTAGGGGCAGACGTTGTAATACATAGCTTAACAAAATTTATTAATGGTTCTTCAGATACTGTTGGTGGTGTAGTTTGTGGTACACAAGAATTTATCAACGATTTACGAAATGTAAATAGCGGAGCTAGTATGTTATTGGGTTCTACGATGGATAGTTTAAGGGCTTCATCGATTTTAAAAAATATGAGAACGCTGCATCTTAGAATGAAACAACACAGTTTTAATGCTGCTTTTTTGGCAGAAAAATTTGAAGCGGATGGGTTAAAAACAGTCTATCCTGGTTTGGCTTCTCATCCTTCTCATATGCTTTTTAAAGAAATTATGAATAAGGAATATGGATTTGGAGGAATCTTAACAATTGATGTTGGTTCTTTAGAGAAAGCCAATGAATTAATGGAGTTAATGCAGCATAAAAATTTAGGGTATTTAGCGGTAAGTTTAGGCTTTTACAAAACATTATTTTCTGCTTCTGGCAGTTCAACATCATCAGAAATACCTAAAGAAGAACAAGTAGAAATGGGGTTGTCAGAGGGGTTAATCCGTTTTTCTATTGGTTTAGATAATAATATTGAAAGAACCTATCAGGCAATGAAATCTTGTATGATTAGTGTAGGGGTTTTATAAAAAAACAAATTATTATTTTTTACTATTCTAAAAAAAATATTCTTTAAAAAAACAGACTAAAAAAAATAGAGTTGACAAATCCGAAAGGGTAAATATAAGTTGCTGAAATCAATTTGCGTAAAACTCCGTAAAATCGTAACATTACAAAACGAAATTTTAACTATATGGAGAGCAAGAATATTACACCAACAAACCCGGAAGACGAGAATATTATAGAAAATAAAGAACTTAATATTTGGGAAGCCTTAATACCGGTTTTTGCGTTGGTTGGTATGTTGTTTTACAATGTTTTTTTTGTGTATGGTGATGATGCTTTAAGTGGTAGTAATCAATTTATTTTGTTAATGGGAGCAGCGGTAGCTGCAATTGTTGGTTTTAGAAACAAGGTTTCTTACAAACAAATGATGGAAGAGGTTTCTGAAAATATAAAATCTACTTCTGGAGCTCTTTTAATTTTGTTAATGGTAGGTGCTTTGGCCGGAACTTGGTTAATAAGTGGTATCATTCCTTCTATGATTTATTACGGATTACAAATTTTAAACCCAACTATCTTTTTGGCAGCTTCGGTTGTTATTTGTGCCATTATTTCTATTGCAACCGGTAGTTCTTGGACCACCTCTGCAACCGTTGGTATTGCTTTGGTAGGTATTGGAAATACTTTGGGTATTTCTGCGGGTATGACGGCAGGTGCAGTGTTATCTGGTGCTTATTTTGGAGATAAAATGTCTCCTTTATCAGATACAACAAACTTGGCGCCTACAATGGCCGGTGGAGATCTGTTTACACATATTAAATACATGTCTTTAACAACAGTGCCAACAATTTTAATTACACTATTAGTTTTTTTAATTATTGGTTTTTCTATAGAAACAACAGGTACGCCAGATGTATCAGATAAATTAGCAGCTATAGATGCTGCCTTTAATATTTCTCCTTGGTTATTTATGGTTCCTATAACGGTAATTTTTCTAATTATAAAAAAAACAGAACCATTGGTAGCGTTGTTAGTGGGTACTTTATTTGCAGGTGTTGTAGCTATTATTGCGCAACCAGAAATAGTGATGAATGTTGCAGGCGCAGATTCTTTAACTTTTAATTCTGCATATAGAGGCGTTATGAATGCAATTACAATAGATTCTGCAGTGGAAACTACAAGTGTAGAATTAAACGATTTGTTTTCTGCAGGTGGTATGAGTGGTATGTTAGGTACTATTTGGTTGATAATTTGTGCTATGGTTTTTGGAGGGATTATGGATGCAATTGGTGCTTTGGCAAGAATTAGTAAGGCGTTATTAAGTATGGCATCTTCTGTTTTTGGTTTATTTGCAAGTACTGTAGCCAGTTGTTTAGCTTTAAATGTTACGGCTTCAGACCAGTATTTAGCCATTGTTGTACCCGGGAAAATGTTTAAAAAAGCTTATGAAGATAAAGGCTTAGCACCAGAAAATTTAAGTAGAACTTTAGAGGATTCTGGTACAGTAACATCGGTTTTAATTCCATGGAATACTTGTGGAGCATATCAATCGGGTGTTTTAGGTGTAAGTGTTTCAGAGTACTTTTTCTTTGCTATTTTTAACTGGTTAAGTCCTATTATGACTTTAATTTTTGCTGCTTTTAATATTAAAATTAAACAGTTAGTAAAAAAATAATATGATTGTTGCTGCTGTTCTTTCGGATGCAAAACAACTTACTGAGGTTGCATTAGAATCGAAAGCTTTTTGGGGGTATTCTAAAGAGTTGATAGAAGGTTGGAGAAATGATTTAACAGTAACATCTACTACCATAGAAACTTGCAACGTGTTTAAATTTATGGTTGCAGATGTAGTTGTAGGTTTTTACGTTTTAAATAATCCGAAAGAAGATTTCGTTAAATTAGAAATGCTGTTTGTTTTACCTAAATTTATTGGTAAAGGTATCGGTAAAAAATTATTAGCACATGCCTTAGAAAAAGCAACAATTTCTAATGCAAAAACCATAGAGTTAGTTGCAGACCCTAATGCTATTCCTTTTTATAAATCTCAAGGTTTTGTAGAAAAGGGGCAAATAGGGAGTGCTATTTTGGGACGTTTTTTGTCTTTAATGCAAAAAGATTTAAAACAATAGAAATTAATAAAAGTACCCAAGGACTTCCGTGTAGTAAAACATCAAACCAATCTTTAGCTTGCATTGGGTGTGCTCCTATAAAAGCACCTCCACCTAAAATCCATTGAACTTTACCTAAAATATGTGGCGGATTAAAAGGGGCAAGTCCTAAAGTTAAACTAGCCATTAAAAATAATTTCCAGTTGTTTTTAAGTTGGTCTTTCATAAATGATTTAACACATTAAAGTTTAAATAAACCAGTTCCAAACCAATCCAAAACGAATAGTAAAATCTCTATATGGATAATTAGGAGCCGAGTAATAGTTTTTTGATGTAAAACTAGAAGTTACGTTTTCAATTTTAAAATACAAGCGTGTTCTTCGCACTTGTGCGTTAAAGAAAACATCTACAGAAGGAAAACCTATTTCTTGCGTATCTTGTAATGTAAACTCCGCTAACAATGGGTTGTAGGCATTCATTTTATACTTTGTAAAATAATTAAAAGTAGCCCCAATGTTAACTAACATTGGTTTTCCTTTAAACCAGTAGTCTTGGTAGTATAATGTGTTTCTTGTAACCAATTCTGGTACTCTAAAAACAGAGCTACCACTACTAACGTTTTGGTACATTACCGTATTATCTAAAGCTAGTTTCCAATACTTAATTTCTTTGTTCGCTTTTACTTTTAAATAAGTAATTTGGCTATCGAATTGATGCGGTTTGTTGTCTTCACCAAAATAAGTGTAGTTGTCAATATTTGTAAAGTTAAGAGCTGCATTTAGCCATTTAGAACTAAAAGAGAAGCCTAGGTCTCTTGTATTAACAGACGTAAAATTATCATTTTGCCAGTTGTAATCGTCATATTTACTTTGGTGTAAAAGCGTATTAAAGTTGGGCGATTTAGAGCTAATTAATAAACTTCCTTTTACTGCAAAAAGACTGTCTTTTTTATACAATGCCTCTCCTTGTAAAAAGGTACCAGACAATCTGCCGCTTCCAGGAGATAGATTTCCGGTAGCATTTAAATGAAAGTTTTTAATTTTTGCGTTCCAATCTGCACCTACAGAAATGGCACTTCCCTCTAATTTAACTTTAGAAATATTACTATTTGTGTTTAAAATAGTATCATATCCGTAAGAATAATTGGTAATATTTATTTTGGCTTTAAATTTACCAAGTACGTATTTAGAGTTAAATTCTAGGTTTAATTCGTTATTTGTAATGGTGTTTTTTGCTAGGTTGTTACTAGCACCAGCAGAGTTTTCATCACCAAAAATAGTTGTAGTACTTGTAGGTTGTGTAAAACTATACTCTTTTGTTTCCGTAGTAAAAACATGTCCAACTTTTAAGTTGCTAAAATCCTTTTTGTTGATGCTATCTTTACTAGATAACAGTTTGTAGCTATGATCAAAATAAACCCTTCTACCTTCAAAATCATTTTCGGCATCATCTAAATTTACATCTAATCTAGCCCTTGTGGTATAGTTGTCATCGTTACTTTCAAATTTATCAATTTCATCTTGTGGCAATCCACCACTTTCTTCATTAAAAAAATCTTGAGAGGTTATATGACCACGAATTTCGTATTGGTTTTCTTCTGTTCTGTAGTGAAAAGCACCTCTAAAGTTACCATGACTCGCTAAAGATCTTCTGTAAGCTCCCAAAGAACGAATTCCTTTGTAAGAAAGCGATACGTTTAATCTTGGTGAAAAATTTACGGTAAAGATAGCATCTAAAACTTGCCCCTGTTGCAACCCTGTTCTGTAAGTAATTTCGGTTGTTGGTGTAGGTACTTCGTAATATTTAATTTCATCAATATCTAAATAGCTAAACTGTTTTGCAGTAAAACCAATGTCTGGCAAGAAATTTAAATTGCTAAAATTATACCCTAAATTGGTAAAGGTTTGCCCTTGGTTATGAAAGGCTAATAACTCAAAATTATCCGTTCTTAAATAATTAAATTTATAATCTTTTTGTATGGTTAATGTGGTGTCTATATACGTGGTATCTCTTTCGTGAGAAAATATTTTGTAGTCTGTATACTTTGTTTTACCAGATAATTTTACCGTAATTTCTCCCGTATTTCTAAGGGTGTCATTCTGAATCGTATTAAAACCATTATTTTCTTGAATAGGGTTTAGAGTTCTTTGTGAAAATAAAGAACCAGCCACTAGAAAACCAAGTATTGATAAGAAGAATCGTAATTTGTTCATAGATTGTTTCTGCAATGGCAAATGTAAAATAATTAAACGAAAATAATTGTTAATAATTATCATGAAATCTGTTAATTAAGCCATGTTTATTTAAACTTTTCTTTTCTTTGTAAAATGTTAGCATCAAATTATAGTGGTTTTTCTTTAGAAGCCGGTACAGATGAAGCCGGTAGAGGCTGTTTATGTGGCCCTGTAGTAGCAGCAGCCGTAATTTTACCAAAAGATTTTACACATCCTTTTTTAAATGATTCTAAGCAATTATCAGAAAAAAAGAGGGAAGAATTGCGTCCTTTTATAGAAAAAAATGCTCTTGCCTTTGGCGTTTCTTTTGTTTGGCAAGAAGAAGTAGATCAAATAAATGTTTTGCAAGCCTCTATAACCGGCATGCACAGGTCTATAGAAATGCTTAAAATTGAGCCAGAATTTATTATTGTAGACGGTAATAAATTTAAAGATTATAAAGATATTCCGCACAAAGCTATCGTAAAAGGAGATGCCAAATACCTAAGTATTGCCGCAGCTTCTGTCCTCGCAAAAACGTATAGAGACGAGTATATGGCAAAAATTCATGTAGAATTTCCTGTCTATAATTGGGCAAAAAATAAAGGATACCCAACAAAAGAACACCGAAACGGAATACGAGAATTTGGTGCAACTAAATACCACAGAAAAACCTTTAAACTGTTGCCAGAACAAACCAAATTAAAGTTATAAAACATTTTTTAGAAGCTATTTCCTGCTTTCACTACTCGCTTTTTTTGCCTAAAAAGGCAAAAAAGAGCTCAAACAAACCGTTCAATCAGGGCTAAACTTGTTTGTAAACTTTATAGAATAAGTTCTAATTATTTAAAAACTTCGACTATTTTTACGCTCCAAAATTTTAACTGATGATAAGAAAAACCAAAGCAGAAATTACCAAATGTATTTTACATAAAGTTGCCAATAAGTTTAATAGCGGACAAAATGTTTTTTCTGAAGACTTAATTCGTTTCGATCAAGAAAGTTACGATTTAATGAAAGGTTTTTTATTAAAACCATTCGGAAACTTAACACAAAGCTACCGCTTTACCAATCATGAAGACGTACGTTTAAACGAGGTAAATAAATTTGCTTCAGAAGTTTTTAATGACGAAGAAAGTTTTGTAGAATACTCAAAAAGTATTGTAAACCATTTGTTTGAGCAGTCTAATTCTGCACAAATAAAAACAGGAGATGTACTTGTGGTTTATATAGAAGGTATAGAATATAAAGACGTTTTAACAGAAGCCATTGGTGTTTTTAAAATAGAAAATAAAGTAGATTTCTTTCAGACTTATTTAGATGATAATGAGAGTTTTGATGTGGTTGTTCAAAAAGGAATTTCTACCAAAAGAATAGACAAAGGATGTTTGGTTTTAAATACATCAGATGCAGAAGGTACGGTTGTTTTATCTGTAGATAACAACAATTACGATGCACAATATTGGACTAAAAACTTTTTATCTGTAAAATTAGCAGACGATTACAATTCGCACACACAAAACTATTTAGAAATGTGTAAAGAATTTTCTGAAGAAGTAATTAAGCCCGAATTAGGAATGCACCAACAAGGTAATTTCTTAGCAAATACGGTAGATTATTTTAAAGAAAATGAGGCTGTAGATTATGCAACTTTTAAAGATGAGGTTTTTGAAGAAGAGAAACACAAAGAAAAGTTTGACGAATACAAAGAGCATTTCGAAAAATTAAATGATGTGTTAATCAGAAATAATTTTGATGTTTCTGGAGTCGTTTTAAAGAAAGAGAAAAACAAGCTAAAAACAGAAATTAAGTTAGACACTAACATCAACATAAAACTAGATGTAGATGCACCAGAAGCAGCATCAGAATATTTAGAAAGAGGGTATGATGAAGAAAAGAAAATGAAATTTTATAAAGTATATTTTAACGAAGAGAAGTAATTACTTGTCATTGCGAACGATAGTGAAGCAATCTGTTAATTAAAATTTACAGATTGCTTTGTAAACTCGCAATGAGTAATTATTTTATAAATTCTTCAACCTCAAAAAGTAGTTTAAAGTGTTTAAGAATTTTAGCTTTTACTTCCTCAGTGTCTACTTTTTTATTTAATTCGGCTTCCATAGAAGTTACGGCTTTTCCTTTAATTCCACAGGGAATAATATTATCAAAATAGCCTAAATTTACGTTTGCATTTAATGCAAAACCATGCATTGTTACCCATCTAGAAGAACGGATTCCCATAGCGCAAATTTTACGAGCAAACGGAGTGCCAACATCTAACCAAACACCTGTTTCACCAGGACTTCTTTCTGCTTTTATTCCATACTCGGCAATGGTTAAAATAATTGCTTCTTCTAAAAAACGTAAGTATTTATGAATATCTGTAAAGAAGTTTTCTAAATCTAAAATTGGGTAGCCAACAATTTGTCCGGGACCATGGTAAGTAATATCACCACCACGATTAATTTTATAAAAAGTAGCTCCTTTTTCTGCTAATTGCTTTTCATTAAGTAACAAATTGCTCATGTGTCCACTTTTACCTAAAGTATATACATGTGGATGCTCTACAAATAAAAAATAATTTTTTGTAGAAATTTTTTCTTCATTCTTACGATTAGCAATCTTAACATCAACAATTCCTTGTAATAATTCAGTTTGATAATCCCAGGCTTCTTTGTAGTCTTTTACAGATAAGTCTTGTAGTAGTATGTTTCTGTTCATAATCTCGACTACAAAGATAATTATTTCATTATATTTGATGACGATTTTACATATAAACTGTTTATGAAAACAAAATTTCCTCTATCACTTATTCTTGTCGTATTTTTTTTCTCTTTCAGCGGAGTATATGCTCAAGAGTTTTTAAAAAAAATGGATAAAAATAAAGTGATTATTCAAGAAAATAATATCCTAAAAAAGAAAAATTTCCCTTCTAATTATAGCCTTCTTTCTATAGATGTTGATAATTTTAAGACGTTTTTAAAGTCTAAATCAAAATCTAAAGAAGATCAAAGTATTATAAAACTACCCAATGCAGTAGGTGGTTTTTCTAATTTTATCATCAAAGAAACATCAAATTTTGAGGCTAAATTGGCTGAAAAATATTCTATGATAAAGTCTTATTCTGCTCAAGGAATAGATGATCCTACGGCAGTAGCAAAAATTAGTATGGGTACAGATGGTTTTCATGCTATAGTATTTTCGGGCGTTGAAAAAACATTATATGTAGACCCTTACTCTAAAGACGGTAAAACATTAATGGTTTATAAGAGAACAGATTTAGCACCAGATAAAGATGGTTTTACTTGTCATGTAGAGGAAACGGTAACAAGTGTTGCAAAAACAAATAGTATTAAAAATGCCAATGACGGAAAGCTAAGAACTTTTCGGTTAGCTTTAGCTTGCAGTGGAGAGTATGCAGAATTTCATTTAACAAATCAAAATATATCTACAGCGGCTACAGATGAAGTAAAAAAAGCAGCAGTTTTATCTGCTATGAATACTACTATGACTAGGGTTAATGGTGTTTACGAAAGAGATTTAGCGGTAAGAATGGTAATTGTAGCAGACAATGATAAGATTATTTTTTTAGATGCAGGTACAGATAATATTACCGATGGTGATCCTGATGCAATGCTTAACGAAGTACAAACTATTTGTGATTCTAAAATAGGAAATGCTAATTACGATATTGGGCATGTTTTTAGCATTGCAGGAGATGGTTTAGCTGGTGGTGGTGTTGTTTGTGTAACTGGACTTAAAGCGGAAGGGGTAACTGGTAGAAGTCAGCCTATAGGAGATGCATATGATATTGATTATGTAGCGCATGAAATGGGACATCAATTTGGAGCAAACCATACACAGAATAATAATGATTGTAATCGAAATAATTCAACAGCAGTAGAACCCGGAAGTGCCTCTACTATAATGGGGTATGCAGGTATTTGTTCGCCAAATGTACAAGGTCAAAGTGATGATTATTTTCATGCAATTAGTATTGCAGAAATGTGGGGTATTATTCAGACTTCGGCAAGTTGTGCAGTAGTTAGTGATACCAATAATACAGCACCAGTAGCAGATGCTGGAGCAGATTTTAGTATTCCAAAATCAACGCCATTTGTTTTAAAAGGAGTTGGTACAGATGCAGATGGTACTGCAAGTTTAACTTATAATTGGGAGCAAATAGATAATCAAATAGCAGTAATGCCTCCTGCTTCAACAAGTACTAAAGGGCCTGTTTTTAGATCTTTACAGTCAAGTTCTACACCTAACAGATATATGCCTGCATTAGCAACTATTGTTTCAGGTAGTACGTCTTCTACTTGGGAAGTTTTGCCTTCTGTAGCGCGCGATTTAAATTTTTCTTTTCTAGTAAGAGACAATCATGCAGGTGGGGGAAGTTCTGCTAGAGATGATATGAACGTATCTGTAGAAGATGCAGAAGCTTTTACTGTTTCTGCTCCTAATTCTGATGTTGCTTGGGATGTTGGCTCAACACAAACAGTATCTTGGGTAAAAGGAACCACAGATCTCATGCCTATTAATTGTTTACATGTGAATATTAAATTATCTGTTGATGGTGGACTTACTTTTCCTATCATGATTAAAGAAAATACACCAAATGATGGTGTAGAAAATATTGTAATTCCTAATAATCCTTCTACAACCTCAAGAATTATGGTAGAAGCTGCAGATAATATTTTTTATAACGTTAATAGTACAAATTTCACGATCAATTCTGTTATACCAAGTTTTGTAATGTCAAATACCAGTGGTATGCAATTAGGGTGTAATTCAGGTAATGACTCTGTAAACTACACGTTTAATTTTGATTTTGTAAATGGTTTTTCTGATCCTGTTACGTTATCTGCAGAAGGTTTTCCAGTTGGTGCCAATGTGGTTTTTTCTCCTTCGGTAATTAATTCTGATGGAAATGTAACAATGACCATTTCTAATTTAGAGGGTAAAGCAGCTCAGAATTATGAAATAAATGTGAAAGGAGTTTCTACAAGTTTAGATAAGAATGTAGCTGTGGTTTTAGATTTAAAAACAGCCGATTTTAATGAATTAACATTAATTTCACCTCAAGATGAGGCAGATAATATTGATCTATTTGAAGAGTTAAAATGGGCGTTAGATACTAATGCGGTATCTTACCAAATTGAAATAGCAAAAGACCCTAATTTTTCTGAAATTGTTTCATCAGAGAATGTGACAAACAATTCTTATATTCCAGTTAACTTGTCTCAAGAAACTCTATATTTCTGGAAGGTAAAGTCTGTTAATGATTGTGGTGAAGGAAGTTATAGTAAAACCAATAGTTTTACAACAGAAGACTGTGAAGTGTGTGAGTCTAGAGGAGATGCTGATTTTTTAACAGGAACTACCTTAGTAGAATTTAATACAATTAATAATGCATCTGAAAAAGAAGAAGGTGGTTTAGGATATAGTGATTATACAGAAATAGAAACAGAAATATTTATTAATAGTACCTATGAATTAGTAGTAAATACAAATACGGATGGTGAGTATAGAGTGTTAACGCAAGCTTGGATAGATTGGAATCAAAACTGTGTTTTTGATATTGAAGAAGCGTATGATTTAGGTTCTACAGAGGATGGGGAAGATATTGCTACGAGTGCAAGTCCATTTAAAATTACGGTTCCTGAAAATGCTAGATTAGGCAAAACTATTTTAAGAATTTCTACTAAATATGTAGATTCAGATGATCCTTCAGCTCCAGGTTCCTGTGATTTAGGTTTTGATGGGGAAGTAGAAGATTATACTGTTTTTGTAAAAAGTGTTTCTATTTATGATGCTGTTTTTGAAGATTTTAATTTGTATCCAAATCCTACGAAAGGTGAATTTACATTAAATCTTAAGCTGATAAATACAGATAATGTGTCTGTACAATTATTTGATATTAGAGGAAGGTTAGTAGCGCAGAAAGTATTTTTAAATACAAATAAAGATACAAGTTTTTCTAAAAAAATATCTTTTAATAACCTTTCTGGAGGATTGTATTTATTGAAAGTTACAAACGGAAACAAACAAACAACAAGAAAACTTATTATAGAGTAAACAAACAAAATTTTAAAAAAACCACATTATAAAATAATGTGGTTTTTTTATGGTTATTAGCCAAAAAAGAAGGTGTGTAAAAACCGACCTGGAGTTAATGTAAAACCTCCAGCAATAACTATTGCTCCAAAATAAAGAAAGATCATTTTTAGTTTATGTTTTTTAATTTGCCCTTTTTTCACGGCAATTATAGCTGTAGGAACACTGTATAATGTTAGAATACTAAATAAATGTATGCAACCAAAATGATTTAAAAATTGAGTACCAACTTGAGCGGGCATAAAAAGTGTAATGATGGCTGTAATTATCATTAAAGACATATAAATTTTACCTAATAATCTATGAAAAGGAGTTCCTTTTTTCACTAATAAAAGGTATGCACCAATAAAAACACAAGGCATAACTGTTAACAAATGCGAGTGCATTAAAAATTTATATCCCATATATTTTAAGAAGTTTTTGTCTAAAATAAGGAAATAAAAAAAACCGTATCAAATTTCGATACGGCTTTTTTAAAATAAAATATTTATAGAGGTCAGTAGTTAGCTACATATAATTTGTTTGTGGCTAACTTTTTCTTTTTTGACCATTTTAGTTATAAGATTATTGAATATTGTTGCTTTGCTTTGTGAACGGTTAATTCTAAAACAAAATTCATTAAAATATCTATTTATATTAGAATTACTTACCCAAGAATACGTTGTTCTTATCCATGATTTTACTTGATGAATCATAGTGTGAAGAGCTTTAAAATTCATACCATTATTACTTTCAATCTGTGTAATATCATAAACTTTTGCAATTGGTCTGTAACCTCTCCATTTATCGGTTATCACTTTAGCATCTCTGCTAATATGATTCACAAAAATATATTGAAGCGAACTTGCTGAAAAATCTTCGATTCTCATAGCATACATTCTTTTTACTTTTCCATCATCAGTTAACTCAACAGCAGTAATGGCCTTCTTTTTCTTTACGTTATAACTTCTGCCAACTTTCTCTTTTTCGCGTCCGCCAAGTACAAATTCATCAACATGAACAGTACCTGTCATGGGATTATTCCCACTGCTTTCCATAGCTTCTCTAATTTTAAGCATAAATAAACGAGCTGTCTTTTCAGTAACACTAAAACGAACTGAAACATAGCTTGCTGAAAGACTTTTAGTGCTTGTACTCATTTCAAAAACAATAAAAAATGCCTTTCTAATACCAAATTTTACTTTGTGAAAAAGTGTGTTTGATGTTGCTGATTCTTGATGAGAACAAATATTACAAGTACGTGAGAAATCTTTTCTTATCTGAGCTTTTTTATGGCTACATTTTACACATTGAAAACCATCTTTCCATTTAATATCTGCTAGATATTTCTTACAATCTAGGTCAGTCTTAAAACGGTCAGCAAACTCTAGAAGGTTTTGTCCCTTAAAAATATTCATTTAATTACTATATTTATTGACTTCTAAGATATGAATTTAAATACTGACCTCTAAATATTTAATTTAAGATTATCCTAAAAAAGGATATTTATAATCGGTAGGCGTTACAAATGTTTCTTTAATCAATCTAACAGATGTCCAACGTAACAAGTTTTGTGCAGAACCTGCTTTGTCATTAGTACCAGAAGCTCTTGCTCCTCCAAATGGTTGTTGTCCAACAACAGCTCCTGTTGGTTTGTCATTAATATAGAAGTTACCAGCGGCATTTTCTAAAGCTTTAGAAGCTTTTTCTACAACATATCTATCTGTAGAAAAAATAGCTCCTGTTAAGGCGTATTCTGTAGATTCATCAACTAGTTTTAAAGAAGCTTCCCATGCTGCATCTTCGTATACAAAAATAGTCATTACTGGGCCAAATAACTCAGTGGTCATTGTTGTATAAGTTGGTGTTTTTGCTAAAATTACAGTAGGTTCAATAAAATAACCTACAGATTTATCGTGGTTTCCACCAACAATAATTTCTGCATCTTTATCTGCTTTTGCAGCGTCTATATAACTAGCTATTTTATCAAAAGAACCTTCGTGAATAACTGCATTTACAAAGTTAGAAGGATCTTCTGGAGAGCCCATTTTAATTTCGTTTGTTTGTGCAATTACATGTTTTTTTACTTCTTCCCATAATGATGCAGGAATGTATGCTCTAGAAGCAGCAGAACATTTTTGACCTTGATACTCAAAAGCACCTCTAGTTATTGCAGTTGCAATTTGTAAAGGGTTTGAAGTGCTGTGCGCCCAAATAAAATCTTTTCCTCCTGTTTCACCAACAATTCTTGGATATGTTTTGTAAGTATGTATGTTGTTTCCTATTTGTTTCCATAAGTTTTTGAAAACATGAGTAGAACCTGTAAAGTGTAGTCCAGAAAAGTCTGGAGACGCTAAAACAGTATCTGTAATCATTACAGGGTCACCGTACACTACATTGATAACACCATCTGGCAAACCAGCTTCTTTAAATAAATCTACAATTACTTGTGCAGAATATGCTTGATGATCAGAAGGTTTCCAAACAACAACATTTCCCATTAAAGCAGCGGCAGCAGGTAAGTTTGCAGCAATAGAAGTAAAGTTAAATGGCGTAATTGCATATACAAACCCTTCTAATGGTCTATACTCAACTCGGTTCCATATTCCTGGTGCAGATGCAGGTTGATCTTTAAAGATATCCGTCATATACTCTACGTTAAAACGGAAAAAATCTATCATTTCACAAGCAGCGTCAATCTCTGCCTGATATACGTTTTTAGATTGTGCAATCATGGTTGCAGCATTCATTTTAGCTCTATAAGGTCCTGCTAATAATTCAGCGGCTTTTAAGAAAATAGTTGCACGCTCTGTCCAAGAAACATTAGACCAAGCTTCTCTAGCTGCCAAAGCTGTAGAAATTGCAGTATCAACATGTGTTTTATCTGCAGTGTGATATTGCCCCACAACATGTTTGTGATCATGAGGAGGTGTAATGTTTTTTGTGTTTCCTGTTCTAACTTCTTCACCATTAATATGCATTGGCACATCAATATTGCTGTTAAACATTGCTTTATAAGTAGCTAATAATTCTTCTCTTTCTGCAGAACCTGGAGCGTATCCTTTTACAGGTTCGTTTACTGCTTTAGGAACGTTAAAAAATCCTCTTGCCATTTTGTATGTTTTTTTAAATTTAATCGACTAATTTTGAGTTTCAAAGTTACAATTTTTGTTTCAATAAATTTAACCGATTTTTGATGTCTTTTGTTAAGGAAAGTTTAAAGATGTGATCAAAACTCAAAGTTTTTCATAAATAGTTAAAAGATATATGTGTACTGTAAGTTACCTTCCTTTAGGAAATAATGATTTTATTTTAACCTCTAATAGAGACGAAACTCCTTTGAGGGATACAATTTCTCCTCAGAAATACATAGAAAATGGCGTTGCGTTAACGTATCCGAAAGATGTATTGGCTGGAGGAACTTGGATTGGTTTGAGTGAAAAAAAACGATTGGTTTGCCTTTTAAACGGTGGTTTTAAAAAACATGTAAGAAAGAATTCTTATAAAATGAGTAGAGGAATTATTGTAAAAAACATTTTATCTGTAGATGATGCTGTTTCTTATATCAATAATTTTGATTTTACAGAGATAGAACCTTTTACTTTGATTCTGGTAGATTGGAAAAATCAATTAGAAACTTATGAGTTGGTTTGGGATGGAGAACTAAAGCATTTTAATAAATTACCTCAAGAACCAAAGATTTGGTCTTCATCTACCTTGTATACAGAAGAAGTAAAAGAAATGAGGAGGCAATGGTTTGCAGATTGGTTGTCAGAAAATAAAGAGTTTCATCAAGCTAAAATAGTTGCATTTCATCAAAATGAAGACTTAGGAAACGTAGAAATAGCACCAAAAATGAAGCGTGAGTTTGTAGAAACAGTAAGTGTTACATCTGTAGAAAAGAGGTCTTTAGAAGTTAAAATGGATTATTTAGATTTTGTAAATGCCTCTAAAATAATGCAAAAGCAATAAATGATATAAAAAGGGCGCCTAAAGAAGTAAAAATAACAAATAGAATATTTGCAAAGATGTACTTTATAAGTGTTTTAAAATATCCTTGCCCATAAAAATTTTTCATAGCAAGATACAGGTACAATAAAAATACTAATGCAAAAAAGGACATGTAATTTACTGTTTCTTTAAAAAAGTTTATGAGGTAGAAAATAGAAAACAGTAAGAAGAAAAAAGTTTGTGTATGAAAAACAAAGATTAAATGTTCTACATATGTAAATTTTCTTCGGATGTAAATGAAACGTAAAAACAGTGTAAATAAAGGTAGTAATATAAATAGTGCAATTGAAGAATAAGAAAGTAATTGCTTATTTAATTTTTTAGCAACCGAACTATCTGTTAGAATAGTGTTTATTATTCTAGTTCTAGAATACCAGAATCTATTTGAAAAACTTTTATTGATGGCTAAACTATCTAAAGCATCATCCACATAAACCTGAGGGTTTTTTTTATGGAAATTTAGCATTTTAATAATTTTTATCTCTTTTCCTGCAACTTTAAGAAATGGCTTTTTTGTAATACTATCTTTAAGTGTAGTTAGTAAAGAGTCTACTTCTTTTGAATTATTTATAGAATCTTTCTCCTTTTCTAAATTGATATGAATACCTGGTAAAAAGTTGTTGTTACTTGATTTTTTTCCTTCTCTAAAATTATTAAAATCATTATAACTCTTTGTAGAACCAATAATTAAAAAGAATATTAAGGAAACTGTTAAGTAAAATTGAAAAGGATTAGAATAGCGTTGTCTTTTCCCTGCAATATAGTTTTTAGAAACTTCTCCGGGTTTAATTAATAAAGGGATTATTGTTGTCCAAAACTTAGCGTCAAAATTAAATAAACCATTAAAAACATAGTGCATAAAGTTAGCAAAAGTAATTCTGTGGCCTTTATTTTCTTGCCCACAATCTGGACAAAATTTTTCTTGCCCGCTAAAAGGGTGCCCACAATTTAAACATGCAGGATCTTTTAATTGAATTTCTTTTTTTGTGTTTGTTAGTTTAATGTTGCTAATGTTGTTAGTTGAAAAGTGGGTATTATTACCTTGAATTGTTCAAAAGTATCTAAATTTATCATGGTGTAAAAACCTTTCATTGCACCCATATTAGATTCTAAGAAACAACCAGAACTATAGGTGTAGGTATCGTTTGGTTTTAAGGTAGGTGTTTGTCCTACAACTCCTTCTCCGCTTACAATTTCTGTATTATAAAGTGTGTCAAAAATGGTCCAAAATCGATCTGTTAACTTTACGGTTTCGGTAGATTTATTTTCAATAGTAATTACATACCCAAAAATGTGGTGCAGCCTATTATTTCTGTAATTAGTACCTTTATATTTAGTGCTAACAGAAATTTTTATTCCTTTTGTAATTTGGTTTGTCATTGAAAGTAAATGTAGTTTTTTTATGTATAAATGACAAATGATTTTTTATCTCATTTCTATTTAAAATGTACTTTTCTAAAAATAGTTTTTTTTCTTTAAATAAAAAGGTATAAGGTTGTGTCTTATTGGATTGTGTTTATAAATACTTATTCTATTTTTTCTGATGCTCTTTTAATTGGTATTATCTCTTTATACTTACAAAGTAGCTTATTTTTTAAGTGTTGGGTAAAATTTACTCGATATACTTGTTATTTACACATGTTTTATACGGATGATGTATGGTGTTGTAAAATTAAAAATTATTTAATAACCTGGTAGTTAGTTGTTTGTGTTGTTTTTTGAATTGTTGGTTTTCTGTGGCATATTTATTTCTATATACCTAATCGTAAATAATAATTAATATTAAAACTTAAATAACTATGAGAAAATTAATTTTAACAGTAGCAGTAACAATTTTAACAGGTGGAGTTTCAATGTCTGCTTTTGCAAACGAAAACAACAATTCTAATCCAATTATTACCGTAGTAACTAATGATGGATTTAAAGAAATTACAGTAAAAGAATTGCCAGAAGCGGTTTCTAATGCAATTTTAAAAGATTTTAAAACAGCAACAATAGCTAAAGTATATGTAAACGGAAGTGAGCAATACAAAATAGAATTGACAGTTGATGAAACAGAAAGTGTTGTTTATGCAGATAAAGAGGGGAAATGGTTAAAAGAGGAAGAAGTAAATATGATTGAGTAATTTTTAGATGTAAGCATTTTTAATTTCAATATTCAGAAAATACCAAGTCGTAAATAATAATTAATATTAAAACTTAAAAAATTATGAGAAAATTAATTTTAACAGTAGCGGTAGCAATCTTATCAACTGGGGTTTCAGTTTCTGCTTTTGCAAACGAGAATATGAACAACAATTCTAATCCAATCATTAACGTAATAATGAATGATGGCTTTAAAGAAATTTCTATTAAGGAATTACCAGAAGCGGTTGTTAATGCAATTCTAAAAGATTTTAAAACAGCGACGGTTACTAAAGTATATGTAAACGGAAGTGAACAATACAAAATAGAATTGACTGTTGATGAGGCAGAAAGTGTTGTTTATGCGGATAAAGTGGGGAAATGGTTAAAAGAAGAAGAAGTAAGTGTAGAAGAGTAGAGTAGTTTTAGATCTAAGTATTTTGGGCCTCAATTTTTCAAAAGGAAAGACATTTTTTAATTAAAATGTCTTTTTTTTGATAACAATCAATTTATCTTGATATTTTTGTAAGAAATGTGTAAGCTTTATGAAAGGGATTTTATTAGTTGAAGATGATGTAGCATTTTCTGAAATGTTGAAACAATTTCTTGTTCGACATCAATATGTTGTTGATGTGAGCTACAACATAAAAAATGCTTTACAACAATTAGAAAAGAAAAATTACGACTTAATTTTTACAGATTTACGTCTTCCAGATGGTGATGGAATTGCGTTGTTAAAGCAAATTAAAAAAAGTAAACATGCTGTTCCTGTTGTTTTAATGACAAGTTATGCAGAGGTGTCTACCGCTGTACAGGCCATGAAACAAGGGGCTTTCGATTATATTTCTAAACCTTTTAATCCAAGTGAGGTCTTAGAAGTTATTAGCAATGCCTTAGAAGAAAAGACAACAAGTGTTGTTCCGGTTCAAGAAAAAAAAGAAAGTACTAAGCTCTCTACCGATTTTGTAAAAGGGATTAGTAGTTCTTCAAAAACACTTGACGAATATATTTTATTAGTTGCTCCCATTAACATGTCTGTTCTTATAACAGGAGAAAGTGGTACCGGAAAAGAAGTTGTAGCAAAAACAATTCATTTAAAAAGTCCTAGACATAATAAGCCATTTATAGCTGTAGATTGTGGTGCAATACCTAGAGAAATAGCTTCTAGTGAGTTTTTTGGTCATAAAAAAGGATCTTTTACAGGAGCAAATGAAGATAAAATAGGTCATTTTGAATCTGCCAATGGCGGAACACTTTTTTTAGATGAAGTAGGTAATTTAACTTACGAAAACCAAATACAATTGTTACGTGCTTTGCAAGAGCGAAAAATTAAACCAATTGGAAGTAGCAAAGAAATTAAGGTTGATATCCGTTTAATAACGGCAACAAATGAAGATTTGCTTGCGGCTGTTGAAAAAGGAGATTTTAGAGAAGATTTATACCATCGATTAAATGAGTTTTCTATTAAAGTACCTAATTTAAAAGACCGAAAAGATGATTTAATTTTATATGCAGATTTCTTTTTAAATAAGGCAAACCAGCAGTTAAATAAATCGGTGATTGGTTTTTCTAAAGATGTATTAACTATTTTTCAAAATTATCAATGGCCAGGTAATTTAAGAGAACTATCTAATGTAATAAAAAGAGCTACTTTGTTAACAAAATCTGAAATTATTGATGTTGAGGTTTTACCAATAGAGCTAACAAAGGTTAAAGAAAGTAAGAGTTCTTTAAACAAATTTTCTACCAAAGAAAATGAAAAAGCATTGATAATAAGTGCCCTAGAAGAAGTGGGTAACAATAAAACACAGGCCGCAAAATTATTAAACATTACTAGAAAAACACTTTATAATAAACTAAAAGAATACAACCTTAGTTAAGGTAGTTTTTTAAAGAGTTTATAAAGTTTTTTAAAAGCTCTTCAAAATCTATAAAAGACTTGTTGTCAATAGTTTTAGTGGTTTCAAATGTTTCTAAGTAAGGGATAATCGATTTTACCTCTAATTGTTTAAACATACTCAGCATTTTATGGCTTACCTCATTTAGTAAATGAATGTCCTTTTGCTGCTTTGCTTTTTTTAGAACCTCATAATTATTCTCCGTATCTGCTAAGAAAATTTGTAGTGTTTTGTTTATTGCAATTGTGTCATTATTCAAAAAAATGCTCATAGATTCAGTACTAAAATCTACAGTTTTTTTCTCTTTTATAGGAGTTGGTTTTATATTGATTTCTTTAGAACTAGCTTTAAAAAATTGCTTTAAAACAGATTGAAGCTTGTGTGAGTCAAATGGTTTTATCAATACTTCAGAAAAGCCAATTTTTAGATACTCTTCTTTAGAAATATTTGCACGCCCAGTCATGGCAATAATAGGTTGGTTTTTGTAAGATTTATTCTTTTTAAGAATTTCCATAAAATGGATGCCATTCATTTTTGGGAGTTGAATGTCGGTTAAAACAAAATCGTACGGAATTTTATCAATTGCCTCAATGGCATTTTGTGCATTATCAAACGTATGTGTTTTAATATGAAATTGGTGTAAAAAATCGCTTAGTAATTGTTGCATAGAAGAATCATCTTCAACAACCACAGCAGTTAAGTTAAAAACGCTAGTTGTGGTTTTTGTTTTATCAAGTTTAATAATTGGTTTTTTTGATAATTTTATCGGTATTTTTAAAGTAAAAGTACTACCTAGGTTTAATTCACTTTTTAAGGTTAAGCTTCCGCCTAGTAGTTCTGCCAGTTTTTTAGAGATGGTTAAGCCCAATCCAAATCCTTTTATGGTATGATCATTTGTGTTATCAACTTGATTAAAAGCTTTAAAAATTGTAGCTTTTTGATCTTTACTAATACCAATTCCAGTATCGCTTACTAAAACTTCTAAGCTATTTTTATCTCCGTTTTTCTTAATAAAACTTTCAATGGTTATTGTTCCTTCGTTTGTAAATTTACAAGCGTTTATAATTAAATTCGATAAAATTTGTTTTATTCGAAACGGGTCGCTAATAAGAAGGTTGTTAACAGAATCGTCTTGCTTAATTACAAAATCGATGGGTTTATCTTGAATACTACTTTTTGCATTCTGAATAATTTCATCAACATGATTTTCTAAGTTAAAAGGAATCGCTTTAATAGAGATATCTCCGTTTTCTAATTTCGAAAATTCTAATAGATCATCTACTAATTGTCCCATGTAGCTAGATGCACTGCGAATATGATCTATATAGTTTTTATCTTTTGTGTTTTGTGTAGATTTTTGAAGCAGTTCACTAAATCCAGTAATGGTGCTTAGTGGTGTTCTTAAATCATGGCTAACCATAGAAATAAGTTGTTCTCTACTTTTTAAAAGCGATTTTGTTGTGGTGTTGGCTTTTTCTAACTGGATACGATATCGTTGCGTTTTCCAAAAATCACCTAAAATAATAATAGAAAAAATAATAATGATAATAAAACTAATACCTGCTGCAAACAAAATAATAGTTCTACTATGATTTAGGGTTTCTTCTCTCTGTATATTCATGTTGTTAGTGTAGAGAATAATATCCTTTTCTAGGTTTCCTAAAAGTTCTTGTAGTTTTCTAGAAATTGTTAAATCGTTTTTAATAAGCTCATTTTGTTTTCTTTTTAGATATTTACGATGCTTATTTGTTTTGTTTTGAGCTTGTTTTAATATTTTTCTAGAAACGGTTACAAGCGAGTCTATTTTTTCTTGCTCAATATTGTTAATAGAATCTTTCGGAACATATTCATTAAGTGCAATCGCAAAGTTTTCTAATTTAGAGCGCGTTCCATTACCAAAAAATAAAGGGTTTTTAATAAATTCATTTATGGTAATTTTACCTAAAAGAGAGTCTATAGAACTTAATTTATTAATGGCTTTGTTAATAGATTCATCAGAATCGTAATTTTGGTTTAAGTTTTTTAAACCAATAATGTTTTTTAGTTTTTTATCAATAATTAATTTTATACTATCTAAAATAAATTCTTGCGGATTATTAGCAACAATAAGACTTAACGAATCTATTTTTGATACTAATTTTTTATTTTCATCAAGGTATTCATTAAACTTAGTTCTAGAGTTAAACTGTAATGCTGCTCTGGCTAAACTTTCGTTTTTATAGATGTCTGCAATTAAAGTTCCTGTTTTAATAATTATATTTCTGTCAGAGATATCTTGCTTTTGTAATTGCGTAAAAGTTTTTACTTCAGAAAGTATTAAAAACCCAGAAATTGTAGCTAAAAGCCCCAGTATTATGTATCCTATTAAAACCTTAAAAGTAATTCTCTTTTTAAATGATTGCATAATAGAAGTGTATTGTTAATTTTATAGCTAATTAGAATGTTTTTTAATCATTCTGATTAAAATATCCGCTGCCAATACCAATTACGCGTTCATAAAAACTACCAAATGGTTTGTAATAAATAATTACGGTGTATTCATTTTCAGTCTGATAAAAAGTACCATTTACATCATTGGTATTTAAATGATCATTGGTGTCTAAAGTAGCAAATGTATAATTGTAAAAACCTTGTTTTAAAAGAATTTCTCCGGTATACATTTTTTCTTTAGGATGGTACTGCATTTTGTTTTCTTGTGTAATCGAAAAGTCGTTAAAAGCACCGTAAACAAAAAGATCTTTATCAGTAAAAGGTTCATCAACCAAAATAGAAAAGTGCATTAGGGCATAATCGGCTTCTGTTTTAGAATCGTCGGCCTCTAGTGTTCTAACAACAAATTGACCGTTAATGTCTGGGTTGTATTTATATTCTCTGTTTTGATTGTAGGTAAAGGGATATAAATAATGATGATAAATGTCTTCTTTAACCACTTTTACAACATTTAAACTACTGTTTCTAATAAATTTATTGTCAAAATAAAAATATTCATTTCCGCCCCAAAAGTTGGTTTTGTTTGTATAAGTGTATAATAATTGATTCGGTTTAAAGAAGGTAGGTTGTATGTTGGTTATTTTTTCGTTCCAATTGTTGTTTTTTAAGATGACAACATTTATTTCTTGACTAGGGTTATTAATGGTAATGTTAGGGTGATTTACCGAAAATTGAACCGTTTGTTGTGTGTTTAATGTTTTTGTATTTCTGCTTCTTTCTACAGATACACCAACTGTGGTTGCGTTTTCATATAACACAAAACGTCTTGTAAAAATAAGCTCGTCATAACTGTTTAAAACGGATAAAAGATAATTTCCGCTTTTGGTAATTACCGTGTTTATATTAGGTATTTGAACCGTGTAATGAGAGTAACTTTGTAAGGTGTTAAATGAATTGGTAACATCTATGATGGTGTTTTGATCAAAACCATCTATGTATTGGCTTGATGATAATCTGCTAGATTGCCAATCATGCGTCATGTGTTCTATTTTGTATTGATAATCTTTGCTATCTGCCTCTAAATCGTCAAAAGATAATTCTAAAACAGTGCCTAAAGGCACGATTGCAGCGAAGTTGTTTTCTTGCAAGGGTCTTAACTGAATAGATTTTATATTTTGCGAAAATAAATTTAAGCAGAAAAAGAATAAAAAGAGATTTAGAAACTTCATATGCATATTACAAAAATAGTGTTCATTTCGTTTATTTATCAAAATTAAAGCCAAAACTTATCACTATAACGTTTTCATTTAATTTTTGTTATTTAGATTTGTTATAAATAAGAATATTTAACAAAGATAAAAGTTAAAATGTTTCCATCATAAATAGCAAAAAGCCTAAATTTGCTTGATTTTTTAAGATAACTAACAATTCCAAATTACTATGTCAAGAGACATTCGTATTAAAAAAGGCTTAGATATTAAGCTTGTTGGCGGTGCAGAAAAAACAACTAAAAGTAGTACTTTAAGTAGTATTTATGCAGTAAAGCCAGAAGATTTTCATGGAATTATACCTAAACTTATTGCCAAAGAAGGAGCAGAAGTAAAAGCGGGAGAGGCACTTTTTTATTCAAAAGGTGACGAACGTATTTTATTTCCAAGTCCGGTTTCTGGTAAAGTTGTAGAGATAATTCGTGGAGCAAGAAGAAAGGTGTTAGCAATGAAAATTGCAGCAGATTCAAACCAAGAATACAAAGAATTCGGAACCAAGGATGCAGCAAAAATGTCTGCAGAAGAAGTTAAGAATCATTTGTTTGCTTCTGGTTGTTGGCCATTTGTAAAACAACGTCCGTATGATGTAGTTGCAAATCCAAACCAAGCGCCAAAAGCTATTTTTGTTTCTGGGTATGCAAGTGCGCCATTAGCAGCAGATTTAGATTATACTTTAGCAGGTAAAGAAGCCGAATTGCAAGCTGCAATTACAGCGGTTTCTAAACTTACAGAAGGTAAAGTTCATGTATCTGTAGGTGCAAATTCTAATTCACCTTTATCATCATTAACGGGAGTAGAGTTGCATAAAGTTTCAGGACCACACCCTTCTGGGAATGTGAGTACTCAAATTGCAAAAATAGATCCTATTAATAAAGGAGAAGTTGTTTGGGTAATTACACCACAAGATTTAGTTATTATTGGTGAGTTACTTTTAACAGGTAAATTTAATGCTACAAGAACAGTAGCTTTAACAGGTTCTAAATTTAGCAAGCCGCAATACGTAACTGCCATTGCAGGTGCTACAATTGCAGATGTAACTGCTAAAAATTTAGAAAATGATAATACAAGAATCATTAGTGGAAACGTACTTTCTGGAAAGCAAGTAAAAGAAGATGAATTCTTAGGGTATTATGATAATCAAATTACAGCAATCCCAGAAGGAGACGATTATGAGTTCTTTGGTTGGACAAAACCTGTTTTTAATAAAATATCAACTTCAAGAGCGTTAACTTTTTCTTGGTTAAACCCAAAGAAAAAATACGATTTAAATACCAATACCAACGGAGAGCATAGAGCATTTGTTGTTACAGGTTCTTACGAAGATGTTTTTCCTTTAGATATTTATCCAATGCAATTGTTAAAAGCATTTATGTATAAAGATTTAGATGAAATGGAAGCTTTAGGAGGTTATGAAATAGCTCCGGAAGATTTTGCACTAACAGAATTTATTTGTGTATCTAAACAACCTCACCAAAATATTATACGTGAAGGGTTAGATTTAATGAGAGAAGAATTAGGATAAGATTATGGGCTTAAAACAAAATTTACATAATTTAAAAGAGAAATATAAAGGAACTAAAATGGCTCCTGCGTTTAACGCAATCCATACCTTTTTATATTTACCAAATGATGTTACTCACGGAGGAACTCATATAAAAGCAGCAGACGATTTAAAGCGTACCATGAATACGGTAATTATGGCTTTAATTCCTTGTTTGATTTTTGGAATGTTTAATGCAGGTTTTCAACACTATGCAGCTATAGATGGTTCTTTAAGAACGGATGTTTTAGCTAACTTTTTTACGTTGGATAATCTTTGGATTGGAATTATAAAAGTATTACCATTAGTAATTGTTTCTTATGCAATTGGTCTAGGAGTAGAATTTATTTTTGCTATTATAAAAGGTCATGAAGTAGAAGAAGGATACTTAGTAACAGGTATGTTAGTGCCATTAATTGTACCAATTGATACACCATTATGGATGTTATCTATTGCTGTAATTTTTGGAGTAGTAATTGGAAAAGAAGTTTTTGGAGGAACTGGGATGAATATCTTAAACCCTGCATTAACTATTAGAGCTTTCTTATTCTTTGCATATCCTACTTGGATGTCTGGAGATAAAGTTTGGGTATACGATGCGGTTAATAAAGCAGGAACTGCAGATGCAATATCTGGAGAAACTATTTTAGGAGCTTACGCTCAAAACCACGAAGTTGTTTATACTATTTGGGATAAATTCTTTGGGTTTATACCAGGTTCTATCGGAGAAACATCAACGTTTTTAATCCTTTTAGGAGCTGCCTTTTTAATTTTTACAAAAATAGGAAGTTGGCGTATTATTCTTTCAACATTTTTAGGAGCCGCAGTAATGGGGTTCATCTTTAATCAAGTTGTAGCGGCAGATATTATTACAGAATCTAGTAAGTTTTACGGATTGATGAACACTGTATGGTACGAGCAATTATTAATAGGTGGTTTGGCATTTGGAGCTGTATTTATGGCAACAGATCCTGTAACAGCAGCACAAACAACTAAAGGAAAATGGATTTACGGTTTCTTAGCAGGTTTTTTAGCTATTATGATTCGTGTATTTAATCCTGCATATCCAGAAGGAGTAATGTTAGCAATTTTATTGATGAATGTTTTTGCACCAACAATAGATCATTACGTAGTTCAAGGAAACATTAAGAAAAGATTAAAACGTACTAAAGTTAAAACTGCCTAATTATGAGTAAGAGAACAGATAGTAATGTATATACAATAGTTTTTGCTATTGTAATGGTATTAATTGTGGGGTCTTTGTTAGCTACCGTTTTTTCGCTAACCAAACCAACAATTACCACCAACCAAAAGATAGAGAAGCAACAAAACATTCTATATGCAATGGGTGTTAATGATAATGATGAAACAAGTGCAAACTTTGTTTCAACAAAAGTTGCTCAAACAGAATTTTCTAAATACATCAAAAAACAATTAGTTATAGAAGGTGATAAAATTACCGAAAATGACAAAGCGTATTTAATTGATGTTAAAAAAGAACAATCTAAAGCAAAAGAAGGACAAACAAGACGTTTGCCACTTTTTATTGGAGAGAAAGACGGAAAAACATTTTACGTAGCTCCTATTAGAGGTAAAGGTTTATGGGATGCCATTTGGGGATATGTTTCTATGGATGAAAATATGGTTGTACAAGGCGCATATTTTGATCATAAAGGAGAAACACCAGGTTTAGGAGCAAACATCAAACAACGTTTTTTTATGGATGATTTTATTGGTGAGCATTTATTAGATGCTAATGAAAGCTTTGCAGGAATTACTGTAGCCAAAGGGAACAACGATCCAAAGAACGAAGATAAGACAGATAATGAGGTAGATGCAATTGCAGGAGCAACCATTACAGGTAATGGAGTATCTGCAATGATTAAAACTGATTTAAAGCTTTATGTACCTTATTTTAAAACTTTAAAAAAATAATTTATGGGACTTTTATCAAAAAAAGACGCAGCATTAATAACAGATCCATTAGCAGATAATAACCCAATTACTATTCAAGTATTAGGTATTTGTTCTGCATTGGCAATTACAGCAGAATTAAAAGCTTCTATTGTAATGGCATTATCAGTAATGGCAGTTTTGGCTATTGGTAACGTGGTAATTTCTTTAATGCGTAACATTATACCGTCTAAAATTAGAATTATTGTACAACTAGTTGTAGTTGCTGCTTTAGTAATTATTGTAGATTTAGTGTTAAAAGCATTTGCATACGAACTGAGTAAAACACTTTCTGTTTTTGTAGGTTTAATTATTACAAACTGTATTATTATGGGACGTTTTGAAGCTTTTGCTTTGGCAAACGGACCTTGGAAATCTTTCTTAGACGGAATAGGTAATGCAGCAGGGTATGGTTTAATCTTAATCATTGTAGGTTTCTTTAGAGAACTTTTAGGTTCTGGAACTTTATTAGGTCTTAAAGTTTTAGGAGATCCAATAGAAAAAACAGGATTGTATGCTATCGGATATGAAAATAACGGATTTATGTTATTATCACCAATGGCATTGATTGTTTTGGGTATTATTATCTGGATTCAACGTAGTAGAAATAAATCATTAATTGAAGAGAACTAAAAAGTAAGCAGTAAAATCAGTACTCAGTTGGCAGTTAATGCTACTACTGATCACTGCAAACTGCAAACTGAATACTTAAAAATATGGAACATATAGAATTATTTTTCAAATCGATATTTATAGACAACATGGTATTTGCAACCTTTTTAGGGATGTGTTCTTACCTTGCTGTATCTAAAAAAGTATCTACTGCCGTTGGGTTAGGAGCTGCTGTAATTTTTGTATTAGCAGTTACTGTACCTTTAAACTGGTTATTAGATCAGTATATCTTAAAAGAAGGTGCTTTAGTTTGGTTAGATGCTAAATATGGCGTTGATGGTGCAGAAACATTAGATTTAAGTTTCTTATCATTTATCATGTTTATTGCAACGATTGCAACGATGGTACAATTGGTAGAAATTATTGTAGAAAAATTTTCACCATCATTATACAACTCGCTAGGTATTTTCTTACCATTAATTGCTGTTAACTGTGCAATTTTAGGAGGAAGTTTATTTATGCAATCAAGAGAAATACCTTCATTAGGCTTGGCTTTAACTTACGGAGTAGGTTCTGGTATTGGATGGTTTTTAGCTATTTTAGCAATTGCAGCTATTCGTGAAAAAATTAGATACTCTAGCGTACCACCAGCATTAAGAGGATTAGGAATTACCTTTATTATTACTGGTTTAATGGCTATTGGTTTTATGAGTTTTGGAGGTATGTTAACTGGGGGTGATGAAAAAACAGAAGAGGCTCCGAAAGTAGAAGCTAAAGCTGATAAAAAAGACCCTTTAAAGAAAGAAGATGCTAAAGAAATTATAGCAGAAAATACTAAAATAAATAAGTAGTAAGATGATATTAGCAGCAGGTACAACAGGAACCATTATTGCGACGGTAACAGCTTTTTTAATAATAACATTGTTATTAGTAGCATTATTATTATTTGTAAAGCAAAAATTATCTCCTTCTGGTCCGGTAACGATTACCATTAACGGAGAAAAGAAAATTGAAGTTAATTCTGGTAGTTCATTATTAACAACATTAGGAAACGAAAAAATATTTTTACCATCAGCATGTGGTGGTGGAGGTTCTTGTATTCAATGTGAGTGTCATGTTTTAGAAGGTGGTGGAGAAGCATTACCTACTGAAGTACCTCACTTTACAAAGAAAGAACTAAAAGAAGGTATTCGTTTAGCATGTCAAGTAAAAGTAAAACAAGACATGAACATTACCATTCCAGAAGAAGTTTTTGGAATTAAGAAATGGGATGCCGTGGTTGTAAGAAATTATAACGTAGCATCATTTATTAAAGAGTTTGTTGTAGAGATTCCAGAAGATATGGGCTATAGAGCAGGTGGGTATATTCAAATTGAAATTCCTCCTTGTGAAGTAAAATATGCTGATATGGATATTACAGCGCACCCAGAAGAACATGAAACTCCAGATAAATTTGAAGCCGAATGGAACAAATTTAAATTGAGACCTTTAGTAATGAAAAATACTGAAACTGTAGAAAGAGCTTATTCTATGGCTTCTTACCCTGCAGAAGGTAGAGAAATTATGTTAAATGTACGTATTGCTACACCTCCTTTTGATAGAGCTAAAGGTGGATGGATGGATGTAAATCCTGGAGTAGCATCTTCCTACATTTTTAACTTAAAGAAAGGTGATAAATGTGTAATTTCTGGTCCTTATGGTGAATTCTTTATCAACGAGTCTGATGCAGAAATGTTATATGTAGGTGGTGGAGCAGGTATGGCACCAATGCGTTCTCATTTATATCATTTATTCAGAACTTTAAAAACTGGTAGAAAAGTATCTTACTGGTACGGTGGACGTTCTAAAGCAGAGTTATTCTATATAGAACACTTTAGAGCTTTAGAAAAAGATTTCCCTAATTTTAAATTCTTTATTGCATTATCAGATCCATTAGAATCTGATAACTGGAAAGTGAAAAAAGATATTCATGATGAAGCTGGAGATGGTTTTGTTGGGTTTATTCACAATTGTGTAATTGAAAACTATTTAAGTTTACATGAGGCTCCAGAAGATTTAGAATTATATTTCTGTGGACCACCATTAATGAATAAAGCAGTTCAAAAAATGGGTGAAGATTTTGGTCTTTCTGACGAAAATATCCGTTTTGATGATTTTGGAGGATAAGCTTCAAATAGATATAAATTTTAAACCGACACATTTTGTGTCGGTTTTTTTATTGCTTTAAAAGGAGTAATTTCGTGATTAGAATTTATGCTAATGAGTTTTTTGATTTTCCTTTTAATTTTTAGTAGCTTTCTTGTTATACTGGGTCTATTACTTTACTGTTTTCAAGAAAAATTTATATTTCTGAATGATGATTCTTTAGATAAAAAGTATTCGTTTCATTTTTCAAATACGTTTGATGAAGTTTTTATTAATACTGATAATAATAACTACATTAATGCCCTTCACTTTAAACTACCAAAACCCAAAGGTGTTGTTTTATTTTGCCATGGTAATAAAGGGAATTTAACAAAATGGGGAGAGCGGATTTCTTATTTATTAGAATATAATTATGAAGTCTTAGTTTTTGATTATAGAAACTACGGTAAGAGCACTGGCAACTACAATGAGAATAGTATGTATTGTGATGCTTTATCTGTTTACAATCACTTAAAAAAGGATTTTAAAGAAGAAAATATTGTTGTTTATGGCTTTTCATTAGGTGGTACTTTTGCTACAAGGATAGCAGCCGAAAACACTCCAAAAGAATTAGTGTTAGAAGCACCTTTTTACAACTTTAAAAAAGCAGCTAAATTTAAATTTAGATGGTCACCAACATTTTTATTGAAGTATAAATTTAAGTCTGATAAGGATATTGCTAAGGTAACCTCACCGGTTACCATATTTCATGGTAATAAGGATAAAACAACCAGTTTTAAGCAATCTAAAAGGTTATTAGAACAAAATACATCTAGCAGAAATAAATACGTAGAAATTGATGGTGGAACGCATCATAATTTAAAAGAATTTGCTATTTATAATTCGATTCTAAAAGAAATTTTAGAACGATAGCACTTCTTAAAATTTTTAAATTGTATTTTTGATAACTCGAAAGAATAATAAAAATGGGTAGTATCAATAAAATTTTAAAGAAGCGGAAGTATATCAAAATAAAGCTAAAGAAAATTGCTACCAATCATTTAGAATTGAAAGGAACAATTAATGGTGTAAAAGGACGTTTTATTTTAGATACTGGCGCTTCAAACTCGTGTGTTGGATTAGATTTGATAACTCATTTTAATTTGGATGCTCAAGAAAGTGAAACAAAAGCTGCTGGAGCAGGAGCAACGGGTATGGAAACTCAGCAATCTGACAATAACTCTTTAAAAATAGGTGATTGGAAAACAAAGAAATGCCATTTGGTGTTATTTGATTTATCGCATGTAAATACAGCTTTAACACAACACAATGCTAAAGAAGTACACGGAATTATTGGTGCGGATGTTCTACACAAAGGAAAAGCTTTTATAGATTATAATAATAAGGTTTTATACCTAAAAAAAACTAAGAAATAATTAATTTTAAAATAAGATAAAATGAGTTTGCAAAAACAAGTAATGGATAAAATGAAAGAAGCAATGAAAGCAAAAGATACTGTTGCTTTACAAGCTTTAAGAGCGGTTAAATCTGCCTTTTTATTAGCAAAAACAGAAACAGGTGTTCAGGCAGATATTACAGAAGAGCAAGAGTTGAAAATTATTCAGAAACAAGTTAAGCAAAGAAAAGATAGTGCTGCTATTTTTGTAGAACAGGGTCGAGAAGATTTGGCTGCACCTGAATTAGCAGAATTGGCGGTTTTAGAACAGTTTTTACCTGAGGCCCTATCAGAAGACAAAATAGAAGAAGTTGTTATTGCAGCGATTCAAAAATTAGGTGCATCTGGCATGAAAGATATGGGGAAAGTAATGGGAGTTGTTTCTAAAGAATTAGCAGGACAAGCTGATGGGAAAGTAATATCTACTTTAGTAAAAAAGAATTTAATGTAATAAAATAAAAGTATTCTTATTTTGATAAGAATATTTTTTATGGCTCCATAGTTCAACTGAATAGAATATCAGATTTCGGCTCTGAGGGTTGCAGGTTTGAATCCTGCTGGAGTCACCATAAAAAAAAGCCACAATTAAAAAGAAATCATTTCCTTTTAATTGTGGCTTTTTAATTTGTTTAAAATGTTAGTGTATCCCTCAATATTTTAAATTGATGGATACACTATGTATTACTTACTCAATTACAACTTTTTTATTCATTGTACCTTTATTTGTATTTACTTTTACAATGTAAATACCTGTTGGTATTTGATTTTTAATTTCTAATTGATACACTTCTTTTTGTTCTTTAATAGTCCAAAGAGTTACTTTTTTACCAAGGATATCAAATAACTTTACTTTGTAGATTTCTACTGTTTCATTTTTGGAAACTACAATTTTATGAGTGTTATTATCTGCATATATTTTTGTAAAGTTGGGAAGAACATGATCTTCTAAATTAAGGGTACTACTTTCTCTAAAAGCAAGTACAAAACGATCTGTATAAGTCCCTTTTTCTAAGGTTAACGTAATCTTGTTATTGGTAATATTATAGGATTCGCTGGTAAGTTTATCTGTAATATAGATGTTTCTAGTAACATTTTGCAATTCGTCTACCATTATATCTATTTCGCCAGAATAGCCCATTGTTATTTCTAAAGGAACTTCTAGTACGTCTGAGATTTCTTGTACACCCGCAATCGCATATTTATGGTCGTTGTTAGGAAATTTCCAATACATATCTGTAATACCTACACTATAAACTTCAGAATCATACCCCTTATCAAAATCAAAAGAATTGGTTTCTTGAAATGAGATTCCTATTTGATGATGTAGTAATAGGTTTTCTGTGTTTTTGTAATTAAAACCTAGTTTAATAAGTGGTAATGGCTTTGTGTCTGCTACAGTTTTACTACTTTTATGGTTTCCTTTAAAGAAAATAGATTCCGTTTCACTTTCCTTTACAAAGGCTCTCTGACTATTGTAAAAGTTAATTTCACCACCAATATCTCCCACTACAAAGAAACCTTGCCCTATAGGGATAAATGCTTGTGGTTCGTTGTAATCATCGTTACCTAAGCCAGCAGTTCCGTTATTGTTGTTACTAGTTTGATTTATAGTGGCATCTGCTGCTAGTCCCATAGATAAGTTTAGCGTTGCATAGCCACCTACGTAGCCACTAAATATATGACCATCTATTCCATTTACTTCACCGATAGCACTTTTGTGGTGTTCCCAGAAATATAAGGTTTGGTTGATGGAACCTGCGTTATCTGCCATAAACTTTCTAGCATTCATTGCAGAAGGGAAAGGGTTACCAATTAAATAATCTTGTCCTGCGGCTATATCATTAAAAGTTTTAAAATCACCATCATTGGGTGTGCCTATAAAGGTATAGTTTTGTGCTTTTCCAGGGCCTTTAAAAATAAATCCATCACCTCTGTTTATAGGTAATGTTCCATATTTATGTGTCCAGTTAGCTCTACCATTAGAAGCAGGAGCATAGGTGTAAATCCAATAATCAGCTAGTGAAATAGCGTCTGTATTAGTTGAATCGTAAGTACCATCATAACCAGATATAAATTTAATTTCTTTTGGGTTATTTGGATCTGTACCATCTTTTAGTACCTCTTTTATTGTATAAGTAAATTCTGTTGAGTATACTGGAGAACTCATATACCCATATCTAAACTTACTATCTATCTCTGAGTTTTGATCTACTAACAATTTACCAGGAGTGCCTGTAATTGCACTTGTACCTGTATGTGTTTGTACTAATTGAGATGTACCAGCTAAACGAATATCTCCATCTAAAGTAATATCATTCGTAACTACTAATAATTGATCTGTTACTGTTAATTTTTTAGTTGCGTCTACTTTTAGTTTTCTAGCACTTAATCTATTCCCGGTGTGTTCAAAATTTTGATCAATTACTACAGAACGAGATCTGTCTGGAAAACCATTAGTCCAAGTATTACTGCTAGAATTTGAAATAGTTTTATCTACCCTATGTAGCCCCAATAAAGTATTGGCCTCTGTATTAGTAGTTATAATTTCGGAGATTAGCGGATCTTGAGGATGTCTTTTAGTTGTTGCTGTTGCTGGTTCACCTACTTTTTCATAAGTTGGTATTGCATCATCTATAAAAGCAACCCATTCACTAGCTGTATACGTAGCGTTTGGTACTAATGTTTCATCTATACGCACAAAAGCAGTATTGTCTGTTAAACCTTGTATTACATCTATTCTAGAATTATAGGCAATTTCGCTACCATCTTTACCACTTCTTGAAATTGTAATAATATCATTAGTGTTGTCAAAACCAGTAACACCTGCATTGGTAATTGGTGTAACACCTGCTTTTATTTGTGCTGTTACAGAACCAGAAGCTGAAAATAAAATGGAATTACCTGGAGTAATTTCTGTGGTATTTGCTCCTGTGGCTATCCTACTAGTGGTTACACCTGCATTAAATAAATTGATATTGGCAGCATTGGGTACTACAATTTTAGAAGCATCATTATTGGTAACTTCTACCAATTTTTCTCCACTTTTCCAATATACTTGTGTTATCATTGGATTACCACAACCGTTTTTAGCATTGTCTGAAGCATAGGTGTTGTAATTTGTTGCCACAAAAGGATTAAGTGCTGTACCTAAATTTGTATCAGCACTTTCTAAAGTGCCTGCAAAACCATTGGTGCCTACAGGGTCTTCTACAATATCTATTACTGCATTGGGTGTACTTGTATTTGTGTTGATAGTACCATCTCCATTTACAATATCCGCTGTTTTTAATACAGTTGGTGTTGCTGCTTCTAAAGCATCTGGACAACCATCACCATCACTATCTAAATCTAAATGATTTGGAATACTATCTCCATCTGTGTCACATAATAAAGGAGAAAAAGTAAGATTATCTATAAAGATACCTGTAGAAGCTGCTACCGTGCTAGCAAAACTTAAGGTAACTGTTGCTGTTGTAGAAACACCAGAATAGTAATAGGTATTCCATACTACGGTATTAGAAGTTTGTCCTACAACGTCTCCATTGCTTATGCTTGCATTAGAATTTGCTAAAGTAGTAATAACAGTACCGTTTACACTTACTGTAGCTCTATCACTAATATTAATACTTGTATAATCGATGCTAAAATTAAAAGCAGTACCTGGAGCTCCTACATTAATGGCATATTCAATAACTCCATGGCTAACGCCAAACAAATCTATAGATTGTTTGCCTTCTGAAGCATTGTTAAAGTCTCGTAAAATATCTACTGAACCACTAACAACTGTCCAGCCATTTATGTTTGTAAATCCATTAACCCAATCTGTTTCTCCATCTGAACCAGTTCCTGTTAATAATGGCCCTGAATATCCCTGAATATTAGGTGATTCAAAAGAAAGATTACCTATTGCATTTGGACATTCTACAATGTCTAAAATACCATCATTGTCATCATCTAAATCTGTAGCATCAGGTATGCCATCTTTATCTTTATCTAGAATATCTCTATAATCTACATCGCCACCAGTACCAAAATCATTATCCTCATCGCCTAAATTGGTTGCATTTGGTGTGTTTATATCATCATTAACATCTACACCATCATTATTGTTTGTACCTTCAAAATTATCATCTAATCCATCACTATCTGTATCTACACCTAATATTACATTATCGGTATCACCGTTTTCTGCAATATCTAAAATACCATCATTGTCAGCATCTGTGTCTATATAATCTGCATTGTCTAATGTGTCTGTATTTGTAGGTACTAAACCAATACCACCTACTTCATAATTATCATCTACACCATTTTTGTTGAGATCTGTTATTCCGGTACCCATTCCACTAGGAACAATATAGGTGCTAGTTGGTTGTGCTTCTATATTATCGGGAATACCATCGTTATCTGCATCTATGTCTGTATAATCTGGAGTTCCTGAAAGGTCTGTGTTTGTAGGTAAACGAACACCTGTGCCAGAAGAAGTAGGAATACCGTTTGTAGCGGTATTATCTGCATTGTCATCATCATCATCTGCTAATCCATCTCTATTTACATCTACACCACCAGCTTCTATAGCATCTGTAATACCATCATTGTCTGAATCTAAATCTAAACGGTTTGGTATGCCATCTCCATCTGTATCTACATCTGTACAACTGCTTACCACATTTACAATTAATTCTGCCATTTGTACATATTTATTAGCGCCTTCTAATCTAACTCTTACTTTGCTACCATAAGTATCTATGTTGCTAACTGTAATTATTGTGGTAGCCACACCATTGTTATGTGTGTAGAGTACATTGTCATTGTCATCTAAAATCTCTAAAATAAAATTATCCATCAAATAAGTACAACAATCTGTTCTGCTATAAATTACAATATTGTCTATAGTTCTACTTACACCCATTTCTAACAACCACCATGGGTTTGATTGTTTCGTGGTAAGGGAAACAGAACCACTGTTATAATTTCCATTGGTGTTGCCATCTCTTGCTCTACTAGCTACAGCAGTGCCTCCAAAATTTGAGCTTTGTGTTGCTGTACCTCCAATAAAAGGGGTTGTACCTACAGAACCACATTCTATTACATCTAAAATACCATCATTATCATCATCTAGATCTACATTATCATTTACACTATCATTATCAAAATCATTGTCTCTATAATCTACATCGCCTCCTGTTAATACATCATTATCTATATCTGTAAAATTATCTGTTTGTGTATCATCATATTCACCATTAACGTCTGTATAGCCTAAATCTACATCGCCAGTTTCTATAAGATTGTTTAAACCATTTATGCCAAAGGTACCTGTAGATACACCATTACCATCATTTGGTAAGCCACTACCAGATTCTGCAACATCGAAGAAACCATCATTATCTGAATCTAAATCGAAATAATCTGGCACGTCAGCATTATCCGTATTTTGAGGAACAATACCAATAGAACCTGCTCCATCTGAAGTACCATTTGGCGTAGCATCGTAAGCATTGTCTAAACCATCATTGTCAGAATCTGTGCCAGAAGGTTTTACATAACCTGTTGTAGATTGCCCTTCTATATTGTCTGGTATGCCATCATTATCTACATCTAAATCTAAAGAATTAACAATACCATCACCATCAAAATCAACGCCATTACACTTTATGGTAATTCCTTTTATAATAGTTGCACTTGCTGTTGCTGTTATATGCACTTTATAAACGGGGACTGATGGTTGGTAATTAATAGTGCTAAATGAACCTGTTGGAGGTACTGAATAAGTGTCTACTAAATTATCGTTTTCGTCATAACCTTTAATGGTTGGTATTTCATTATTTGCAACACAATCTGTAGCTAAAACTAACTTAACTAAAGGAATTGGAGTAGTGCCATCATTTGGGTCTACAATATGTATGAAAAAACTTCCATAGCCTGCACCATATACAGATCTACCTTGTGTTGAACAAACAGTACCTGTACCTAATGCATTAACTGTTGTTAGGCTAGAAGAGAAAATCATACCAATATTGGTTGCCAATTCATTGGAAATGGTGGATCCTATATAAGATGCCAATAAATTGTCAGATTCAAAAACTGAATTACAAGTAGACTCATTGATATCTAAAATACCATCATTGTCATCATCTATATCACAAATGTCATTTATACCATCTCCATCTGAATCTGATGCTGTGGGAATTCCATCTGTACTTGCTCCTGACAAACATGGGTTTACTCTTGTTCCATAGCGATATCCCGAAATATTAGATATCCCTGGTGTTACAGTTAGAGAACCATCTACTAATCCGTCATTTCCTGTAGAAGTAGTCGCTTCACCTACGTTAATCCATGTTGAGTTAAGTTCTTTTGCAGGGGCAGTAGTACCCAGAGTTCCTGTGTTTTTGCTTAACTGTAAGGTATAACTTATACCTTCTGTTGCATATCCTGTAGGAATTGTAAATACTCCTGCAGAATTTACAGTAGCCGAATATATTAATATACCTGCAGAATTTACTAGATTCACATATAGTCCGTCTCCATTGGTACCTATTCCATTAATATTTGTAGAACCATCTGTGTCATTATAAATAGTACCCGTTATGGATGGTTTTGCCAGTGGTGCGAGTGCAAAAGATTGCAAACGAATGGTATGGATTCTTTCTGTATCATTACTTGGAACTCTGCTAATCGTAAAATTAGAAGGATTGGCAACATTAGTTTGGTAAGCACTTACAAAGTTAATCCCATCTCCTTCATTACTTGGTTTATTAGAAGAAGGCCAGCCAGCAATACCTGTATTATCATTATTAGTAATTTTAAAATTGTTGATTACGGTCCACCCAGAGTTTACCGTTTGGGTTTGATCTTTACTGGTCATACCATAAGAAGAGTAAAGCAAATCACTTGCAGTTCTTCCTATTGGTAGTGTAAAACCACTATTAGAAACTGCCACAGTTGATGAGCTATTAGAGTATGGAACTGTATTTGCAAACCCTGCATAAGTTAAACTATTCGTTCCAGATAAAATAGTAGCCCCCACATTTCCATATACTTCTATGGAAACTAATACCTCATCACTTGAATATTTAGGAGATAACATGCTTGAAAAATCAAATGTTGTGTTACCCGTTGGCAAGCCACCAGAATCTCTTAATGAATAAATATATGCCTCTGTACCAAAATCAGTATTTATCCATGCACTACCTCCTCCATAATTGTAGTTTGTTCGTAAAGTACTTCTTCCAATCATTGGTACACCACCTGCATTTACAGAAAAGAAATCTTCTCCGTAATTAGAGGAAGGCCAGTTGTTACCTTCGTTTGGTGATGGCATTACTCTTTCAAAGAAAAAAGTAACAATCATTAATCGAGAATTACCTGCAGGAATATTCCAGGTAAGTGTGGGTTTACCTGTTGTGCCACTTCCTTTAGCAGACGTAGATGTACTACCTAAAAGTGTAATGTTTTGTGCAGATAATGAAGTAAGGTTTAATAATAATACAATAGTAAAAAGATAAATATTTTTATTAAATAGACTATTACAAGTACTTTTTTTAGAACATAAATTTGTAATTATTATTGAATAAATACTCTTAAAAGTTTGTATATGAAAGCCAGAGGGCACTAATTTGAAACGAACTATTTTTCCGAATAATTTGGTTTCTTTTAGATTTTTCATGAGGTAAGAAAGGTTTTAAAAATGTAAAAATACTTTTTTATTTATTTTATCACCATACTTTTGATTCTTAGATGCTAAATTAGCTATTTTTTTTGTAAATCATTTGTTTTTTAAGCTAGTGCTTTCTTTCTTAGAAGTATATGCTTTGGTTTTAAGTTAACGAGAGTTATAGTAAGTAAAAGTAAAGCCACAATTAAAAAGAAATCATTTCCTTTTAATTGTGGCTTTTTAATTTGTTTAAAATGTTAGTGTATCCCTCAATATTTTAAATTGATGGATACACTATGTATTACTTACTCAATTACAACTTTTTTATTCATTGTACCTTTATTTGTATTTACTTTTACAATGTAAATACCTGTTGGTATTTGATTTTTAATTTCTAATTGATACACTTCTTTTTGTTCTTTAATAGTCCAAAGAGTTACTTTTTTACCAAGGATATCAAATAATTCTACTTTATTGATATTTATTTCTTGATTTTTAGAAATTACAATGTTGTGGTTTTTATTATCAGCAAAAATAGTTGTTTGTTTAGCTAATATATCATTTTCTAAACCAAGTGTTGTATCAGCCGCTGCAGGTGTAAATGCCAAAACAAATCGATCTGTATACGTACCTTCTTTTAATTGATACGTAGCACTCGCATTATTAATTTGCTGCGTTTTACCTGTAAGTTTATCTTTTATAAATACCTCTTGGTTGATGTTGTTAATTTCATCAATGTTGATGGTAATTATACTGTTTTTACTTACCACAATTTCTAATGGTACTTCTAATGCATTTGATATTTCTTGTACTCCTGCAATTACATAACTATTGATGTCGTTTGGAAATTTCCAGTAGAAATCAGTAGGGTTCACATCGTACATTTGAGAATCCGATCCTTGTTCATAAGCAAAAGAATTTCCTTGATTAAAAGAGATTCCAATTTGTCTATGGAAACTGCTTCCAACTGAAGTAGCATAATTCATACCTAGTTTTAAAATAGGAGATCCAACGTTTGCTGTTTTTTCTGATGTTTTCTTTTCGCTTCTTAAAAATACAGAATTCCCAGATCCTTTTGTAACGTAGTCTCTTTGACTATTGTAAAAATTAATTTTCCCTTTCGTTTCCCCTTGTACAAAAAATCCTTGTCCAACTGCAATATAAGGTTCGGGTTTTTTATATGAATTTTTATATGCATCACCACCTGTGTTAGGAGAACAATTAACTACTCCATCTTCATCCTTTATAATTATTTTATCTATAAAAAATGGGTCATTTACAGTGTTAGAGCTAGAGGTAAGTTGAATGTTACTTCCAGATTCTATACAAATAGCAAACTTAATTTCTGTGTAATCTACACTAGCAGGAAGGGTAAAATTACCTCTATCAACATTTTCTATTTTGATATTTATATTTTTATCTAATGGTGATCTATATACAATTCTTAAAGAATCTACACCTCTAGAAATATTAGAAAACTTAATGTAATTATCATTGTTTAAAGACACTACAGAATTACCTGAGCCAACAATAGGTAATATTGCTCCACTTATTTCAAATGCATTTTCAGCTTGAAGTGTAAAGTTAACAGGACCATTTTGGTTTGTTTGATTTGCTGCTGTAGCCATATCTTTATTTTGAGTAGCGTATCCACCAATATATCCTGCAAAATTATGTCCAGCTGTTCCTTTTCCATTATTTTCTCCAACATGTTGCCAAAAATAGAGAGTACCCGTAATAGCAGGATTGTCATCTATAAACTTTCTAGCATTTATAGCAGAAGGGAAGGGGTTTCCTATTAAATAAGATTCTCCTGGATTAATTTCATTTTCTGTTGTAAACTCACCATCATTAGGTGTCCCAGCAAAGGTGTAATTTTGCTTTTGTCCAGGACCTTTGAAGATGTATCCATCACCTCTCTTTATAGTACCATCTCTATATTTATGTTCCCAATTAGATCTTCCATTACTACCTGCTGAATAGGTGTAAACCCAATAATCTGCAATAGAAATACCGCTTGAATTAAAAGAACCATCATATCCTGAAATAAATGTTATGTCTTTAGGGGTATTAGGTGTTGTTCCGTCTTTAAGCACCGTTTCAAGCGAGTACGTATCTTTAGTTACATTGGTAAGTTTGTCTACTGAAGTAACAGGTGAACTCATATAATTGTAACGGTATTTACTGTCTACTTCTGATTTTTGATCTACAAATAATAGACCGTTTCCGGTAACTTTACTTTCATTGATGTGTGTTTGTACTAATTGAGATGTTCCGGCTAAACGAATGTTTCCATTTAAGACAATACTATTTGTAACCACTAATAAATTATCTGTTACTCTTAATTCTTTATCTGCGTTTACCTCTAATTTTCTAGCACTTAGTCTGCTGTTTTCATGATTGTAATATTGATCAATTACAACATAACGAGACCTGTCTGGGTAACCATTACTCCAATTACCATTTTCTCTAACTGTTTTTCTAATTCTATGCAAACCTAATAAGGTATTTGCTTCTGAATTAGAATTGTTTATTTCTGAGATTAACGGATCTTGAGGATGTCTTTTAGTACTCGTATCACCTAAACCATATCCAGATTGATAAGTAGCTATTGCATCGTCTATAAAAACAACCCATTCACTTTCTGTATAAGTAGCATTAGGAACTAACGTTTCATCAATTCTTACAACAGATGTTTTGTTATCAATATTAGAAGCAACATCGTATCTATTTGCCCATGAATTTACATTGCTAAGAGGTGAAAGCGTAATCATATCAACACCACCATCAATATTTGTTAAATCTTCATTAATAATGATGTTTGTAGTCCCTAAATTTGTAATAGAAGAAGCACCACTGTTTTTGAATAAAACAGATTTACCTACTTTTAATTCTAAATTTACAATACCATCAGCGTCTGGTTCTACACCAGTTTGATCTCCTGTTTTATTTTTGTACAATTGAACTCTAATTGTATTTGCAGGGATATCCGTTGTACCTATATTGGTAATTTCTATCCATCTTTCTGTACCAAATTGATATACTTGTGTAATCATGGCATCTGCAGCTTCTGGTGCATCTCTATAATCAAGATCACCAGTACTTGGACTTGCAGGATCAAAGTCATTATCTTCATCTCCAAAAGAATTTTCTAAAGAGGTAAGGTCTGTTACTTTATTATTAGTGTTTACACCATCATTTACAGTAGCACCTGCTATTGTTGAATCGTTATTATCATCAAAAGCATCATCTAAACCATCGTTGTCTGTATCCGTTCCTAATGCAACATTTGCTGTATGTCCGTTTTCTGCAATATCTAAAATACCATCATTGTCTGAATCTGTATCTAAATAATCTGGTATTGCATCATTAGAAATATCAGTGTTTTCTGGAGTTATTGTTATTACTCCTGTAGATAAATTTTCGTAGACATCATCTACACCATTGTTGTTAGTGTCTGTAATACCTGTAGCAACGCCACTTGGAGCAATATAGCCACTAGTAGTTTGTGCTTCTATATTATCAGGAATACCATCATTATCTGCATCGATGTCTAAAAAGTTAGGTATACCATCGCTATCTGCATCTCCTTTTGTGTAAGAGTTAGGGTTACCATCATTATCCGTATCTGATCCTGTAGTAACTAAAGGTGCGTTCTGAACATTATCATCAAACCCATCATTATTGATGTCTGTTGTTAATGTACCATCTGTAGCGATAGCATCTACTTTACCATCTTTATTGGTATCTGTACCACCTGCTTCTATAATGTCTGTAATACCATCGTTGTCTGAATCTAAATCTAAATGATTAGGAATACCATCTCCATCTGTATCACCAGTAAGGTAAGAATTTGGTGTACCATCGTTGTTTGTATCCGTTCCGGTAAGTACTAAAGCATTGTTTTTATTGTTGTCTGTACCAAGTTGACCAACATCACCATCTACAGCATCATCAAATCCATCGTTATCAGTATCGTTTAGAAGTTTACCATTTGCATCAATAGTATCAACTTTACCATTACCGTCAGTATCTACACCACCAGCTTCTATTAAATCTGGAATACCATCATTGTCTGAGTCTAAATCTAGAGCATCTTTAATTCCGTCTCCGTCAGTATCTGGGTTTGTAATTGGAGTTCCTGCCGTAAAACTAGGAGTACTTCCTGATGTGTCTGTACTGTCATAATTATCATCCAATCCGTCATTATCTAAATCGACCATAGAAGTTGGGTCTCCAGAAATTGGGTAATCTACAACACCATCTCCATTTGTATCTACTCCGCCAGCTTCTACGATATCTGGAATACCATCGTTGTCTGAATCTAAATCTACAAAATTAGGAATACCATCATTATCTCTATCACCATTTACGTAAGAATCTGGTTTACCATCATTATTAGTATCAGTACCTGTTAGTATTAAAGCGTTGTCTTGGTCATTAGAAGTACCTGCTACATCACCATCTACAAGGTCATTAAGACCATCGTTGTCAGCATCTACAAAACCATCTGCTAAACCATCACCGTTAGCATCTGTACCACCTGCTTCTACAACATCTGGAATACCATCATTATCTGCATCTAAATCTTGAGCATTTGGTATACCATCACCATCTGAATCTGGGTTTGCAATTGCATTACCATTAGTACCCCCTGTAACATCAGTATCATAACGATCATCTAAACCATCGTTATCTACATCATTTACCAAAGTACCATCAGCATTTATATCATCTACTTTACCATCACCATTTGTATCTACACCACCAGCTTCTACGATATCTGGAATACCATCGTTGTCTGAGTCTAAATCGAAATGATTAGGAATGCCATCACCATCTGTATCATATACATCAGGAATACCATTATTATCACTGTCTGTGTAGTTTGTTGTGCTACCGTCTCCAGTACCATTATTGTCTGTAGTATCTAAATAATTAGGGATACCATCACCATCTTCATCACCCTCTGCATTGTTACCACCATTTTCTATAGTATCAGGAATACCATCATTATCATCATCTAAATCGATGCTATCTGCAATACCGTCATTGTCGTTATCTTTAATGTCTCTATAATCAAGATCACCTGTACCAGGATTAAAGTCATTATCTTCATCTCCAAAAGAATTTTCTAAAGAGGTAAGGTCTGTTACTTTATTATTAGTGTTTACACCATCATTTACAGTAGCACCTGCTATTGTTGAATCGTTATTATCATCAAAAGCATCATCTAAACCATCGTTGTCTGTATCCGTTCCTAATGCAACATTTGCTGTATGTCCATTTTCTGCAATATCTAAAATACCATCATTGTCTGAATCTGTATCTAAATAATCTGGTATTGCATCATTAGAAATATCAGTGTTTTCTGGAGTTATTGTTATTACTCCTGTAGATAAATTTTCGTAAACATCATCTACACCATTGTTGTTAGTGTCTGTGATTCCAGTAGCAACACCACTTGGAGCAATATAGCCACTAGTAGTTTGTGCTTCTATATTATCAGGAATACCATCATTATCTGCATCAATGTCAATAAAATTTAGTTTTCCATCACTATCAGCATCACCTTTTACATAAGAATTTGGTTTTCCATCTAAAGTGGTGTTTGTAGCATCTGAATCTGGCCCTGTAAGTACTAAAACATTTGCAATATTATTAGAAGTACCATTATTGTTGGTGTCTCCATCTACTGCATCATCAAAACCATCATTGTCAGCATCGGTTGTAGTATCTTGTTTACCATCTTTATCACCGTCGGTACCACCTGCTTCTAGAACATCTGTAATACCATCGTTGTCTGAATCTAAGTCTAAATAATCTCTTATTCCGTCTCCATCCGTATCACCAGTTGTAATTGTATAAGGTTTACCATCTGCAACGTCTGAAGAATTTGCTGGATCTTTATCTGTAGCAGTAACTAGTAACGGATTTGTGTTTGCTACTAAAGAATCGTCTGCAATAGCTAAAGAGTTTGTTGGGTCTCCATCTACAACATCATTAAAACCATCCTTATCAGCGTCTACAAAGTTATCTGCAAAACCATCTCCATTTGCATCCGTACCACCAGCTTCTATAACATCTGGAATACCATCGTTATCTGCATCTAAATCTAAGAAATCTCTTATTCCGTCTCCATCTGTATCACCTGTTGGTATTGTGTCTGGAGTACCATTACTGTCATTGTCTATTCCTGTTACTAGTAACGGATTTGTGTTTGTAACTAAAGAATCATCTGCGATGGCTAAAGAATTTGTTGGATCTCCATCTACAACATCATTAAAACCATCATTATCATTGTCTGTAAAACCATCTGCTTTACCATCTCCATTGGTGTCTACACCACCGGCTTCTATAACATCTGGGATACCATCGTTGTCTGCATCTAAATCTACATAATTAGGAAGGCCATCTTTATCTATGTCTCCGTTAGGATATGAGTTTGGTTTACCATCATTATCAGTATCGCTACCTGTTACAACTAAAGCGTTTGCAGTGTTTTCTGAAGTACCATTTTGTCCAACATCACCATCAACAACATCGTTAAAACCATCGTTGTCAGTATCTACAAAGTTATCTGCAATACCGTTTCCGTTTGCATCTGTACCACCTGCCTCTATAACATCTGGAATACCATCATTATCTGAATCTAAATCTTGCGTATTTGGTATACCGTCACCATCAGAATCTGGGTTTGTAATAGCGGTTCCACCATTATCTACATCGTAATGATCGTCTAAACCATCACCGTTAGTGTCATTTATTAAAGTACCATCAGCATTGATAGCATCTACTTTACCATTACCATCAGTATCAACTCCACCAGCTTCTACTAAATCTGGAATACCATCATTATCTGAATCTAAATCGAAAGCATTAGGAATACCATCTCCATCTGTATCTGCACAATTATTAGCAAAAACACTTACAAGGTCTAATGCAGCACCTGCACCTAAAGATCCGCCACTAGGAGGGGTTGCTTTAAATTCTATGGTTGTTTGTGAGTCTATAGCAACAAAAACGGTACTGAAGCGATACCATTTTTTTGGACCAACAATTCCGTTTATATTTCCTTCTGCAATGGCATTTAGGGTTTCGTTAAAAATACTTGAGTTAGATGTATTTTTAATATTTAAATTTAAAGTAACTCCTTGTCCAGTTAAATGTCCAATATCTTCTCCCCAATAAAAACTAAGGGTGTAAGTTGTTCCAGGAACTGTGGAAATTGTTTGAGAAAGGACGTTACTAACACCTCCTGCACTTTTATCATTGTTGCCAAGTACGTCTAGGTATTGTGCACCACTATATGCATCTGCAAAAGTACTAGTTGACCAAGTAGGAGATTCTCCACCAACCCATCCATCTAGGTTTTGAGTGTAGTTCCATCCTTTTAATGTGTTTGTATTGAATGTAGTTCCTATAAAAGTACCAGAAGGATTTGTATCACTGTTTGGAAATTCTGTAGGGCTTGAAAAGTCTTGAAGTTCGAAGTTACCGTTTGTTATTAAATTTCCACAACCTTCATCGGTATCTAAAATACCATCATTATCATCATCTAAATCAAAATAGTCTGCAATACCATCATTATCATTATCGCTAAAATCTCTATAATCTACATCTCCAGTTCCTGGGAAGTTATTGTCCTCATCACCAAAAGCAGTATCTATTTCGCCTGAGTTTGTTACTATTTGTTGACTACTAGAACCATCATTTACGGTAGCACCTGAAGTACCAGAATCGTCATTATCGTCAAAAACATCATTTAAACCATCGTTGTCTTTGTCTGCATTGATGTCTGCAATTTCATTATCTGAATCTCCGTTTTCAATAATATCTGGAATACCATCATTATCTGTATCTGAGTCTAAATAATCTGGAATATTATCGTTATCTGTATCTTCAGGGATTAAACCGGTAGTAGTGTTTTCATAAACATCATCAATACCGTTATTGTTAGTATCTGCGATTCCATTTCCAACACCACTTGGAGCGATATAGCCGCTTGTTGTTTGTGCTTCAATATTATCTGGAATACCATCATTGTCTGCATCAATATCTAAATAATCAGGTAAACTATCTCCGTCTTTGTTCGTTGGTGTATTACCTTCGTTAGCAGAACTAGGAATTCCTGAGGTTGTTGGTGTACTACCCACATTTCCGTCAGCTTTTCCGTCTTTATCATTGTCTATACCTCCAGATTCTAAAACATCAGGGATACCATCATTGTCAGAGTCTAAATCGAAATGATTTGGAATACCGTCACCGTCTGAATCTAAAATTGAAATACTATCTGGATTTACGAAATTACTAATACACTTAAATTCTACTTGATGTTGTCTTCCTACTGCGGTAGCTCCATCTATTCTAGCGACAGCACCTAATCTTATCGTATAAGAAGAACCACTATGTTCTGTAGAGTAGTTAACTTGTGGGTAATTATTTGTAACAGAGGTGTATTCATTATAACCAGCTGTTCCAACAATCCATGAAGTTGGTTGGCTTATTGTTAATTCTGTAGGATTATTTACGACATAATTTATAGGTATTTGCGACCAGTTTTGTTCACCATAACTATAATTACCATCTACATCATTAAAATTAACAAAAAATTTATTTACGATTGCTGGAGTAGTTGTACCGGCCAAAACAAAGTCAAACTTATATTCAGCCCATGCTTGGTCTCCTGTATTTGGTAAACTAAATGATGATTGTGGTTGAAAAGCATTGATATTTCCTGTACTATTATCATCTAATTGAGGTAAAGAAGTTACGTTATGTAAAGCTACAATTGTAACTAAAGCATCAATTCCTGTAGTTACGCCTGGAAATCTAAAAACGTCACCTTGTAAAAAGGTATTAATCTCTCCATCTCCTGACTCTTCAGTATAATTGTTATTGAAATTTAAAATAGTTTCACCATCGCAAGCTGGTTTTCCAGGAGTTATAGCATAACCTTCATCAGTATCTAAAATACCATCATTGTCATCATCTAAATCTACACTATCTGGTACGCCGTCATTATCATTATCATTACAAGTGTTTACATTTGCATCTAGATAGTAAGGGTTTGGTGTAGTGTAACTAGCATCATTTACTATACCAGTTATACTGTTTACACTTGGTGTTCCTGTTCCATAAGTACCATTGTTATCTGCATCTGCATTTACAACGGTACCGTAATAAGCTTCATCTGCATCTCCACAACCATCTCCGTCAGAATCTGTATCTAAGTGATTCGGAATGCCATCTTCGTCTGTATCAATCATACATTTTGCAGAAGAACCATCTACTTGACTTATTTTTGTTGTAAGAAATTTTATGGCAGTATTCCCTAAGTTTTCTTCAGCAACTACATAGGTTAAAATATCTCCGGCATTTAATGTAAGTGTTGCTACATTTGATATACTTGCAGAATTATCATTAAAAGAAGATCCATAAGCATCTCGAACTCCATATTGTTTTACATTATTTAAGTATATAAAAAGGTGGTCGTCTCCATAATTAAGATCAAATTGATAAATACCAGCTTCGTGTTCTGTTATTACTTTTTCAAAATAAACAGCGAAATCATGTCCTCCATCATTAGGTATATTTGAGCCTACAAAATTGTCTATTTCAGGGTTACTTGAAAAATTAATTCCATCTCCTTGATAATCTATAGAAAACCCATTAGTAGTAGCTGCAAACTCATTATAATCAAAGGTTGCAATATTTGTATAAGAATTTGCCGGAAAAGATGTTGATCCATTTAAAAGGTCCCAAGAGTTTGTGTCTGAAATATCATACAAAATTCCTTTAAAACCGGTAAAACTTGTAGCACTTGTTGCAGAGCCACAATCTCCAAGTTCATCAGTATCTAAAATTCCATCATTATCATCATCTAAATCTTTTGAGTCTTCAATTCCATCTCCATCAGTATCTGCAATTACAGAAATTGTAACTCTTGCAAAGTCGCAAGTTGAGCCATTTGGAGCAGGTAAACACACTTGATACTGAAAACTATCTGTACCTGAGAAACCTGGGTTTGGAGTGTATTTAAAAGTACCATCACCATTATCAATTAAAGTTCCATTACTAGGGCCAGAACCTGCAACAGCACTATAAGTAGATCCATTAGGTACTTGGTCATTATCTACAACATTAATATCTAAAGGTTTGTTCCATATATTTTCTGCTCTATCATCAGCTGCATAAGATTGAATTATAAAAAACTTACCATCACCATGATCTTTGGTAGATGCTGCTATTTGTACACTTGTTATTTTTGACCCAGTAGGAGCTATATCATTTAAATAAAATAAAGCAATTCCTATGGTTCCATTATTGTCTACAACGCGGTCTGATAACCAATAATCAGAATCTGTTTGCGGTGGGTTTGTAGCACCTGTTCCTCCTGTTGAACCTCCTGGACCATATTTAGTAGCCGTATTTGGGTTCACAAAAGTTTTACCTAAAGATTGTTCTACAGTGCCACCCACTGGTATACCAAAAACTTCAATATAGTAACAGTTATTAGCATTTCGTTCTGTAATTGCTACAATACCTCCCGTGTTTGAAGGGATTGCAGGGTTATATAATAATGTTTGTCTTTGCGTAGGTGTGGTTTTTATAGCGTCAAAATCGTCACAAATATTTGCTCCGTTTTGTGAAGCTGCAAAATAGTGGTTTAAATTTTTATCTTGAAAAGCAGATAGTGCTTCTGTGTTCCAAACTGTGCTTCCCAAACCATTTATTGAAGAAGCTGGACTAGGTCCACTATCAGATATTGGTATACCCCCGTTTTTCTTAATGTGGTTTGGACTATGACCATTAGGACCTACTTCTGTTAATTGATAACCTGTAGGTGCTACAAATAAACTGTATATTTTACCATCAATAGTAATACTTTTTATTGTAGCAGGGTCATTTTTAGTGTCTTGACTACTTTCTTCCCATTGAAAACTAGCTCCAGTTTGTATGCTTTCTGCATTTTCTTGTGCAGAAACATTTAAAGAAGCTAAGAATAAAAGAGTTGGTAGTATAAGGTAATGAGCCTTATTTAATTTTAGTGTTGATGCTATTTTAAAATTTAGCAAAGCACAATTGGAAGGGTTAAATACATTAAAACGAAATATTCCCCCAAATATTTTCGTTTTTTTTAGATATTTAAACATATAAAAAAAATTTTAAGGCACAAAAGTACTGCTTATTATTTATTCGTGCCATTATTTAGACTCTTCTATGTTGTAAAAATCACTTTTTTTTGATATATTTTAGGTTTATTTATCTTAACGCCCTTTTTAAGGGGGCTTTTGTTGGTTTAATTTCTTTATTTTTAACTGCTTAAGATTTAAAGGGTAGTAGGTTTTGTTCCTTTTTTCTCCCAATTTTTCAAAATAAGTTTAGTAGGTATACCAAATTATTTCGGTTTTATTTGTTTTCTCTTTTTTTATAGAGTGATGTTTGTTTGGTGATTTTAAGATTATTTTTTAATTTAATTTAGATAAGAAGAACTATAAAGAAAAGGGATTTAACCGTTGGGATAATTAAAAAATTATAAAAGAGCTAAAATTTTTCTAAAAAAACTCTTAATAACCTTTTCTGTATAGTTTTTTATATAACGTACACCTCAGTTGTTTAAAGTTAAGGTGTACGTTTTTGTATTACTCAATAACAATTTTCTTATTGATGATTCCTTTATCAGTATTTATTTTTACGATATAGATATCTGTTGGAATTTGTTTTTTGATTTCTAATTGGTAAACTTCTTTTTGTTCTTTGATGCTCCAAAGAGTTACTTCTTTACCAAGTAGATCAAATAATGTAACTTTATTTATATGTATTTCTTGATTTTTAGAAATGACAATGTTATGATTTTTGTTATCAGCATAAACACTTGTTTGTTTTGCCAATAGCTCATTTTCTAAACTAAGTGTATTATCTGCAGCAACAAAAGCCAACACAAATCTGTCTGAGTAAGTCCCTTCTTTTAATTGATAAGTAGCACTAGTATTATTAATTTGTTGAGTTTTACCGGTAAATTTATCCTTAATATATACTTTTTGATTGATATTATTGATTTCATCGATGTTGATAGAAATGATACTATTTTTACTTACTACAATTTCTAACGGTACTTCTAATGCATCAGATATTTCTTGTACCCCTGTAATTACATAGCTTTGGGTATCGTTTGGAAATTTCCAATAGAAATCTGTTGGGTTAATATCATACAATTGAGAATCAGATCCTTTTTCATAAGAAAACGAATTTTTAGGATTAAAAGAGATCCCAATTTGTCTATGAAAAGTACTTCCAACTGCGGTAGCATAATTCATTCCTAGTTTTAAAATAGGCAATGTAGAAGCAGCTGTTTTTTCTGATGTTTTCTTATCACTTCTAAAAAATACCGAGTTTCCAATTCCTTTTGTAACGTAGGCTCTTTGTCTATTGTGAAAATTAATTTTTCCTTTCGTTTCTCCTTGTACAAAAAATCCTTGTCCAACGGCAATATAAGGTTCTGGAGCCTTATAAAACTTTTTATAATCTTTATCTCCAGTACTAGGAGTACAAGGGGTTTGTCCATCGTTATTTTCAAGTATCATTTTATCAATTTTAATACTTTGTCCATTATTAACATTGGTTAATGTAATGTCACTACCAGCTTCTAGACATAAATCAATTAATTTTTCTGTATAAAAATTATTAGAATTTGAAAATTTAATTTCTCCCCGATCTACATTATTGACTTTAATTTTTAAAGTTTTATCAGTATTAGCAGCATAGGTAATTCTTAAGGTATCTATACCGTTAGAAATATTTGAGAATTTAATGTAGTCTGTGTTGTTTAATGAAATTGCTGTTGTAGTACCAGCTATAGATTCTAAGCCTGTATTTATAGCATCTTCAGCTTCAAGTAGCATTACTCCTGAGCTTAGTAGATTTGCAGCGTAAGCAGTTGTAGCCATATCTTTATTTTGAGTAGCATATCCACCAATATACCCAGCAAAGTTATGCCCCGCAGTTCCTAATTTCTCTTTTTCGGCTACATGTTGCCAAAAATAAAGAGTCCCCGTAATAGCAGGATTGTCATCTATAAACTTTCTAGCATTCATAGCCGACGGGAAAGGGTTTCCTATTAAATAAGATTCTCCAGTATTAATTTCATTTTCTGTAGTAAATTTACCATCATTAGGAGTCCCTGCAAAGGTGTAATTTTGCTTTCTTCCTGGTCCTTTAAAGATAAAACCATCACCTCTTTTTATATTACCTTCTGCATACTTATGTACCCAGTTAGATCTACCGTTACTACCAGCAGCATAAGTATATATCCAATATTCTGCTAACGAAATTCCGCTTGCACCAACAGATCCATCATAACCAGGGCCGAAGGTAATTTCTTTAGGATTATTAGGAATTGTTCCGTCTTTAAGAACGGTTTTAAGAGCATAGGTATCTGGTTTAGGCTTGGTAATTGTTCCTGGATTAGTAACCGGAGAACTCATGTAATTGTAACGATATTTACTGTCTACTTCAGATTTTTGGTCTACAAATAATGTACCCGTAGTTCCCAAAACAGTACTTGAAATAGCACTAGTGCTTGAATGTGTTTGCACTAATTGAGCATCAGCACCCGACAATCGAATGTCTCCATCTAATACAATACCATCTGTAACCACTAATAAATTGTCTGTTATCCTTAATTCTTTTCCGGAATTTACATCTAATTTCCTTGCACTTAATCTGCTGTTAGTGTGATTGTAATCTTCGTCAACTACCACGTAACGAGATCTGTCTGGATACCCATTATCCCAAGTGCCATCTGCTTTTGTCGTTGTTTTATCAATCTTATGTAAACCAAGTAAAGTATTGGCATTTTTATCAGAATTTTTTATTTCAGAAATTAATGGGTCTTGAGGATGTCTTTCTGTACTGGTAACATTATTACCATAACCAGATTGATAAGGTGCTATAGCATCATCTATAAAAACAACCCATTCATTGGCATCATAATCTTTGTTAGGTGTTAGCCTTTCATCAATTCTTACCACTGAAGTTTTGTTAGTAATATTTGAAACAGCATCATATCTATTTGTCCATGAGGTAATACCGGTAGTCCCTGAAAGGGTAATGATATCATTACTTGCATCATTAATATCCGTTAGTGCATCATTCACTATAATGTCTGCAGTTCCTAGATTTGTAATATTAGAAATTCCATTGTTTTTAAATAAAACAGACTTACCTACTTTTAATTCTAAATTTACTATACCATCAGCGGTTGGTTTAACACCTGTTTGATCCCCCGTTTTATCCTTGTACAATTGTACTTTAATTGTGTTTGCAGGAATGTCAGTTGTTCCTATATTGGTGATTTCTATCCATCTTTCTTTATGATTAGGAATAGTAGTATCAAATAGATATACTTGTGTAATCATTGCATCTGCCAGAGTAATAACCGGAATAGAAGTAAGGTATAAAGTAGCTTTGTCGCATGCTTCTGGAGTGCCATTATCACAAATGTCATATATAATAGGAATTGTTCCTGTAAAATCAGGTTCTGGTACAAACGTATAGACTCCATCAGTATCTATTTTAATATTTCCTATACCAGCAATATCTATAGCAGTTCTAGGTGTAATTGGTGTTCCATTTACAGAAGCACCAGTAATTGTTGGATGATCACCTTCGGGGTCAAAATCATTGTCTAATACATTTCCAGTCATGGTATCTCCTTGTGGAGCAGAATCAGCATCATCATTAGCAAATGTTGTGTTTCCATAATTGTCTATCACATTTAAACTAAGTATCGCTGTATCTGTACCACCATTACCATCGCTAATAGTGTAAATGATGTCATTTACAGTACCCACAAATGTTGGTTCTGGATCAAAAGTATAGGTTCCATTAGTATTTAATTTCACGGTACCAGCAGTAACATTGTTTCCGTTTTCATCTATACCATTAACAGTAGTTGTGGTATTAATTACTAAGCCTGTTGCAGCTGTTACAGTTAATGTATCTCCATCAGGATCACTATCGTTAGAAAGTACGGTAGAGTTTAACGTTTTATCTAACTCTGTAGTATTCACATCATTTTGTGCCGTTGGCGGATTATTACCTGGCAGAACATTCGGAATCACTTTAATAGACAATATTGCCGTATCTTTTGCACCACTTATACCATTTACACCAATCCCCGTATAGGTTACAGGATCCATAGTTCCTGTAAAACCTACAGCAGGTTTAAAGGTATAAGTACCATTACCATTAATAGTTAACATACCTGCATTTGCAACGTTATTTCCGTTTTTATCTTTACCCGTAACTTGCTTAGGAGTTCCTAAAACAAAACCTGCAGCGGTTACGCTTAGTACACCTTTATCGTTGGTTGTTAATTGTCCATCTACCTCTATGTCTTGTGGAGTTTGATTGATATCATCTTCAGCAATAACTGCAGTTGGAATAGAAGTAAGGTACAAAGTAGCCGTATTACATGCAGGCTGAGTACCATCATCACATACTGTGTAAGGAATATCAGCAGTACCTGCAAAAGTAGCTTCTGGGGTAAAAGTATACGAACCTGTTTCAGGGTTTACAACAATTGTACCTATTAACTCAGGTGTTCCATCACCATTTGCATCTTCATAAATATTAATTAGAGTTCCATTAACGGGTGTTATTGGTGTCGCAATTCCGTCACCATTTGTATCTACTAAGATACTTGTAATGTCTTGGTCGTTTCCTTCAGGATCCGAATCATTGTCTAGTACATTACCAGTTATGTTATCTCCTTGCGGAGCAGAATTAGCATCATCATTAGCAAATGTTGTGTTTCCATAATTAGGAATAACATCTATGCTAAGTATTGCTGTATCTGTACCTCCATTACCATCACTAATGGTATAATTGATGTCATTTACCGTACCTGTAAAACCATTTTCAGGAGTAAAAGTATACGTTCCATCGTTGGTCATTTCTAGGGTTCCCGCTACATCAACAGGGTTTCCGTTTAAGTCCTTTCCAGAAACTGTTTGTCCTGCTCCAAAAATTGGGAATGTTGTTACTGTAGTTTCAGTAGTAATAGTAGTACCGCCAGAATTGGTGGTTACATCGGTGGTAATACTAGTTACTGTTAAGGTATCTCCATCAGGATCACTATCGTTAGATAGTATTTTTCCGTTGATAATTGGTAAATTTAATTCTGTAGTATTTACATCATTTTGTGCTGTTGGCGGATTATTACCTGATATAATGTTTGGAATAACTTCAATAGTCAATATTGCCGTATCAGAAACATTACCTGCACCAGTTCCTGTATAAGTTACAGGATCCATAGTTCCTGTAAAACCTGCAGCAGGTTTAAAGGTATAAGTTCCATTACCGTTAATGGTTAACATACCTGCATTAGCTACTACATTTCCGTTTTTATCTTTACCCGCAACTTGTTTAGGTGTTCCTAAAACAAAATCTACAGAGGTTACGCTTAGTACACCTTTATCGTTGGTTGTTAATTGTCCATCAACCTCTATGTCTTGTGGAGTTTGATTGATATCATCTTCAGCAATAACTGCAGTTGGAATAGAAGTAAGGTACAAAGTAGCTTTGTCGCATGCTTGTGGATCACCATTATCACAAACCTCATATATTACAGGGACTGTTCCTGTAAAATTTGGTTCTGGCATAAAAGTATAAACGCCATCAGTATCTATTTTAATATTTCCTATACCTGCAATATTTATAGCAGTTCCAGGCATAATTGGTGTTCCATTTAAAGAAGCGTCAGTAATCGTTGTTGGATTCTCTTCAGGATCAAAATCATTGTCTAATACATTTCCACCCATAGCTTCTCCTTGCGGAGCAGAATTAGCATCATCATTCGCAACGGTTGTGTTTCCATAATTAGGAATAACATCTATGCTAAGTATTGCTGTATCTGTACCACCATTTGCATCACTAATGGTATAGTTGATGTCATTTACCGTACCTGTAAAACCATCTTCAGGAGTAAAAGTATACGTTCCGTCGTTAGTCATTTTTAGGGTTCCTGCTACATGAACAGGGTTTCCGTTTAAGTCCTTTCCAGAAACTGTTTGTCCTGCTCCAGAAATTGGGAATGTTGTTACTGTAGTTTCATTAGTAATAGTAGTACCGCCAGAATTAATGGTTACATCGGTAGTAATACTAGTTACTGTTAAGGTATCACCATCAGGATCACTATCGTTAGAAAGTATTTTTCCATTGGTAATTGGTATATTTAATTCTGTAGTATTTACATCATTTTGTGCCGTTGGCGGATTATTACCTGGCAGAATATTCGGAATTACCTCAATAGATAATATTGCGGTATCTGTAGTTCCTTGAATACCAGTTCCTATATAGGTTATAGGATTTATGGTACCTGTAAAATCTGTAGCAGGCATAAAAGTATAAGTCCCATCACCGTTAATAGTTAACATACCTGCATTTGTAACTGGATCTCCGTTTTTGTCAATACCAGAAACTTGTTTGGCAGTTCCTAAATCAAAGTGAGAAACAGTTACACTTACTACACCTTCATCATTGGTAATTAATTGACCTGAAACAGATGTGTTTTGTGGTGTTTGATTGATATCATCTTTAGCTATAATAGTAATAGGTAATGATGTAAGGTACAAAGTAGCCTCATCACATGCTTGTGGGGTTACACCCGTATCACATTTGGTATATGTTATAGGAATTGTGCCTACAAAACCTGTTATAGGAGTAAAAGTATAAGTTCCATTTTCATTTAATGTTAGGTCGCCTACATCTGGAATATTTGTTAATATATTAGGATTAATATTTATTCCGTCTATAGTAGCACCAGTTACCTTGTGTAAATCTCCTTCCGGGTCAAAATCATTATCTAATACATTTCCATTCATAGTATCTCCTTGCGGAGCAGAATTTGCATCATCATTAGCAAAGGTTGTGTTTTCGAAATCTGGTTTTACAGATAAGCTAAGAATAGCAGTATCTTTTCCTTCATTACCATCACTAATAGTGTATGTAATATCATTTACAGTACCTGTAAAACCTATTGCAGGTGTAAAAGTATATATACCATTTTCATCAAAAGTAATTGTACCAGCTACATCTACAAGGGTTCCGTTTAAGTCCTTTCCAGAAAGTGTTTGTCCTGCTCCAGGAATTGGGAATGTTGTTACTGTAGTTGGAGTAGTAATAGTAGTACCGCCAGAATTATCGGTTAGATCGGTGGTAATACTAATTAATTTTAACGTATCACCATCAGGATCACTATCGTTAGATAGTATTGTTCCATTGGTAATTGGTATATTTAATTCTGTTGTATTTACGTCATTCTGCGCCGTTGGCGGATTATTTCCTGGTGTAATATTTGGAATTACTTCTATAGATAATATTGCGGTATCTGTAACGTCATCTGCACCAGAACCTGTGTAAGTTATCGGGTTAATTGTACCTGTAAAACCTAATGACGGTGTAAAGGTGTACGTACCGTCAGAATAAAGAAGTAGGGTACCAGCATTGGTTACTGGATCTCCATTTTCATCAACACCTGGTACATTTGTAATTGTTACACTTCCTGGGGCTCCTATAGTTCCGGCAGGAACATTATGGTCAATGTTATTAATCGTTACAATCGTTACACTTGTTACGTTTTCATCATTTGTTAATAATGCACCATCAACGGGTATATTTTTAGGTGTTTGATTGATGTCGTTTACAGTATTTACAGCAGTATTACACTCGGTACTTTGAATATGTTTATTTGTAGAAGTACCAATTGCTTGCGACGCGCCTCCGGGTTGCCCATTGTTGTCAATTGCTTCTTTAAGTCTGTTGTTTGAATCCAAGTCAGAGAAGTTATAATTACTATCTCCTTCTATAGCATCTGGACAGCCATCGCTGTCACTGTCTGTATCTAAATAATCTGGAATGTTGTCTCCATCTGTATCTTGATGCATACAAGCGCTTAAATTACCAATTATTATATATCCATCGTTTTGTGTACTGTCTGCAAAAGTGTATGAGATATTTAATTTATCTATGTCATTAACCTGGGTATGAATACTCATGGTAACATTATAGTCTGGAGGTGTTCCGCTTCCGTTGGCTTTAAAAACATTATTTCCTAAGTAGATATAACCTTCTGGAATTGTAAAATCCGAAGCTTTTAAAATATAAGTTGAAGCATCTGATAATATAATATCTATGGTAACTTGTTCACTTTTTCCTGAACCTGACGTACCTTCATCTATATCACCTATTTGAAAGGCAAGATTATTTACGTTTTCTGCAAAATCGATGGTTGCAATAACTGGTACTCCAGCGGTCTGACCATTATGTCTTATACGCCATCCAGAAAAATTAGGTGCAGTACCACTTGTTCCATTTGCAGTATGTGTATCGTCTGCTATTGTAGATGCAGATGATATAGATGCATTAAAAGTAGTGCTTCCAAATGGGTGAGGGTTTGTAGTTGCTGATACAGTTGTTGGAGAGCTAGTTCCAATTGGAGTTCTAGTCCAATCATTAGATAGGTACTCTAAACATTGGCCTTCAACGGTATCTAAAATTCCATCGTTATCATCATCATTATCACAAATATCATTTATACCATCATTATCAGTATCTGGTAAATTAGGATTGGTACAATAGTTTGCGATTCCAAAATTATTTTCACAATCAGAAACATCGGAGTCGCTAAAAATAGCGTTTTTGGTATCTGATGTTGTTATAGAATAATTTGCTGGTAAGGTCGTTGCATCAACTTTTACAAGATAATTTGTTGTAATTGGTAATCGATAATTTACTACAAGACGTGGTGCTTTGCTTGAGCTACCATCAAACGATTGAGCTACTCTAGTTCCGTCACCTACCACTAAAATTGCAATAGCATTATTTGGACTCCAATTAGGTCTATCTACTATTTTTTTGATAACGTCTTTAATATTAGGTGAATTATAAGTTGAATTATCAGTCCAAGCTGGTACGGAAGTCCAAGGTACAGTAACCGTCGTTTTAGTACGTGACGTAGTGTTATTTGTTGCAGTAGTAAATGTAGGAGCGTTATCTACAGCATCTGCAGAAAAAACAAGGTTCGTAGATCCACTATTAGATGCTTCTGCTGTAAATTCTATATAAGCATTGGTTATAATTGCACCTTTAGGGATATCCATGTTTGTAAATCTCATACCTACAGTTCGTGCAGTTTCACTAAAGGTTCCTAAATCTAGACTGGTACTTGTAAGAAGTGGTGTTCCTCCAGCTGAATCTTCCTCAACATCATCAGAACTCTGTGAAACCCTTTTAGAAACAGCGGTAACAGTACCTGTTGGTATCGTAAATTCTACGGAATAATTTCCATTAGCATCTGTTACGCTTGTATCTTTTAGAGGTTCGCCAGCATCAACTAAACCATTTTTATTACTGTCTTCATATAAATTTACAGTGATATCTTTTTTACCAGCTTCACCAGTATCAAAATTAGCATTTAAGGAATCATCCATAAATACGGTACCATTTATTTTGTTTTTTCCAGGACTTGCAATAGAGCATCCTACAGGTACTCTAACTTTGGCAACGTCACAGATATCAGGGAAATCGCTAGAACAAATTCTATATTCAAATTCATCAACACCAGAAAAACCAGGGTTTGGAGTATAGGTAACTGTACCGTCTCCATTGGTAACTACGGTTCCGTTTGTAGGTTGTAATACGCCTAATGTTGAAACTGAAGAGGGATCTATAGTACATAAAAAACCTACATCATTATTATCAAGATCAATAGTTACTGGTGTGTTTATTAAAGTTCCTTTTAAATCATCATTTGCGAATAAAATTTGTTGTAAACATCTTGGTTCCATCACATATCCCACATCTTGCGAAGGTGATCCTTCTTTTGTGGTATTACCATTAGCCTTAGGGTCTTGCCCCCATACTGCGGCAAAAGGTACATCGTCACAGGTATATATTGCTATTCCAGATTGATCATTATCTGAGTTATCAAAAATTTGATAGGATTGGAGTGCGTTTAACGGAACTGCCAAATCATAAGGCAGATTACAACCATTTGCGGGAGCATTTGGAGAAGTTGTTACGTTTCCATTGTATTTTATGTAGATGGTGGTATTTGCTGTTGGTGTAATCCAAATTGGATTATAATTTGCTGATAAATCATTAGATCCGGGTGCCCAAGCAACACTTGCGAAAGTTGTTAATCGATTGCTTGCAATAAGGTTATAAGACCAATCGTAGGCAGATCCTGAAGAGTCAGCATCGGTTACAGAAATAGCAGTAAAAGCTTTACCACTTGCGCTTTTAAATTTATAACCAGTTGCTACATTTGGTAACGCTAAATAATTTGAACCATTAGCAGGTAACACAACGCTACCAGATGCATTTGTTCCAGAAGTATAGTTTACAGTTATAGGGACATCTAAGGTATTTGTAAAAAAGATATAGACAGGTGCAGAATCTAATGTTGTATATACTGGTGTGTAGTAGGTGTCACTATAATATTCACCAGGTAAAAGTGCTAGGTTACGTGTTCCATAATGGTCAATACCACCAAATAGTAAATCAATCCCTACAGGGTGGGTTGCGGTAACGATGGCTCCAGATTTAATATCGTTAGCATTGTTTGTGTCACTAGATTTTCCAGGTGTAGAGGCAGTTCCATCATAAAACCAAACTTCTCCTTCATTTAGGGTGTGTGTTAAGTCTACTGTATTGTCACCATCGTAATCTAAACTTACTACAGTACCATCGGTTGCTGCTCTAATAAATAAAGCCGTGTATTTAAATGCTGATGTACCACCTAATGTAATGTTTTCTCCAAAAGGAATTACAAAAAGTTCACCAAAACGACTTGTATCAAATACATTCGTTTTTACGTTTTGAACATCAAATATTTGTGAATTAGAGCCTTGTGGATTGGTGTCTCCAGATACTTTAGAAATGGCAACGTCAGATGATGTTAAGAGTTTGTCTTTTCCATCGTATTTAATTTCTGCCGAGTTTCTTGGGTTATAAGCAAATTGTTCATCTAGAAGTATGTATCCTCCTGCTGGAATAATATCCGTTGGATATCCTGGAGCCACACCATTAGTTAGATCCCCATCTCCCCATGTTTGGGTTGTAGATTGACTAGGTATATTAATATTTCCTTCATATCCATCTTCCCAATGATCGTAGACTAAAGTTGTATTAGGGTAAGGAAATTTAATACTCAATATTGACCTAACTGTATTACCTAAAAAATCATAATCAGAAGCACTAATAAGCGATTCTCTTAACATGTTTGAATCTTCCGGAAATGGTAAATAAAATGTTTTATTATTGGTCGCTTCCAAACATGGATCTCCAGTTACTGCTTCTACTGTAACAGTTACCACAGCTGTAGCACAAACTACAATTGGACCATTACTACAGATTTGGTAGGTAAAGGTTTCGGTGCCAGCGAAGTTACCATTAGGCAAGTATAAAACTTTTCCGTTATCATCTACTTGTACGTTACCATTTACAGGTGGAACGGTTATGGATACGGTAGTAATATCTATATCACATTCATCATTGGCTAATACATTAACCGGAATAGGTCTTCCTTGAAGCCCTGTTACAGCATCTGCATTTGCAATGATGGCAGTACTTGTAATGATTAAAGTTTCGGATTTAGGACCATTACATCCAGCTGCTGTAGCGGTAATTGTTGCGTCTCCATTAAAAAGGGCACTCCAAGTAACTACTCCTGTTGCAGAATTAATTGATCCTGCAAGAAGCGGACTTAATGAGTAAGTAATACCTGTTGTATGATCTGCTGTAGCTGCATAAGTTGTTGTTGCAGCACCTTTACATCTACTCGTAGAAATGGCAGCCGCAAAAACTGGTATTTCTACAGATGGGTTTGTTGTAACTGTATGTGTAGAAGTTGTTGGCCCTCCACAACCTGTCGCGTTAGCAGTTATTGTTGATGTACCTGACCATCCCGCAACATAAGTAACTATCCCATTAGTGGTGTTTATAGAATTACCACCTGTTATACTTGCTGTGTCAAGACTATAACTAATGTTTGTTGCATTCGCAGCTGTAGCTGTATAAGTGATATTTTCAGTAGCTTGACAACGTGTAGAGGTTGCACCTAAATTAAATACTGGAGCTTCAATAAGAGGTGAGCAGATATCAAAACTAAGCGGTTTTGTGGCTGTTCCTGTACCTTCGAACCCTTCTTCTGTGGTTGCAGGGATTGAGTATGTGCCTCCTAATCCTGTAGTATTCCACACGTATTCATACGTTCTTGTACAATCTATTGTCGCTACCGAATTTGCTGTTACTGGAGCTCCTAAAATATTAATTTTTAAACCTGTAATGTCATTGTATCCAAACGGACTTGTTACTGTTGCTCTTAGATAAGTTGTAGTACCTGCAGTAGCTCCTGTTATGATATTACCATCAGGGTAAGGTGCGTCATAAACTGCGTAAGATATTATATCTATATACGTAGAAAGAGGTAAACTTATTTTTGAAGGTTTTGTTTTACTATCGTAAGCTATACTAAAGGTAACATTAGATTGGGCTGTTGTTATTTCTAAAGTTATTGCTTGTCCTGCGGGTATGGTTGCACTGGTACTTAAAGTGCCACTCCAATTTAATACATCACCACTATAACTAGGGTTTGTTAAGGTTACAATATTAGTTGTACCATACTTTAAAACCGCAGTTATGTTAGGGTTTGTTGGCATTGTTCCAGTATCTATATTTACATATGTTGAGACTCCTATTGGCGAACCTGCATCTATGACTAAAGGACTGCATAGTGCAGGGGTTTGTGTAAAAGATACTGTTTTTGAATTTGAAGTAGATAAGGGGTTTAAAGCAACTAAAACTTGAGCATATTCGTCCGTACCACCAGACCAAGACATGGTACCATTGGCAGGTGCCGTAGCGGTACTTGCTGCACCAATTAGGTTGTTATTATCTGGGCCTAAGTCCCATTGAGTTGTTTGGCCATTTCCTGCAGAGTGTGAGTGGGCGTTATATTTGTTTTCCCAAACAATTGCATCCATTACCATCCCGTTAGTTGGAACGGTAACAGGTAAAGAAAAAGAACTAGTATCACCGTAGTTTCTATTTATTGACCTTGTAGGGTTGCTTAAGTTTACATTATTAAAACTTATGGCACCAGCAGCTGCAAGTTTACTTCCTATATCTGCGATATTGAAGGCTACGGTATGAGTACCTATTACCGGGTTTGCTATTCCCCACATTTCAACCTTATAATTTTCATTGTCTGTATATTCCCATTCTAAAAACTCCATCTGGATGCCGTTGTAGGTCATTGATGTGATATAAGAATTAAATCCATCACTTTCATAAGATACTGCAACAATTAAATATTGATTGGCAGCTGTTGTGTTGTGAGTAAATGAATGGTTGTTTTTATTGACAGTTGTATTAGTATACGTTGTTTTATTGGCTATAGAAACAGCAGGTAAAGTGTACGAAATACTACTAGAAGTAGCGGTTGTAGCATCATTTGTAGCCACGGGGTCTATCTTGTCTAATGCATTTGTGCTTGTTAGATAAAGTTGTTTTACAGCTGTGGTTTGTGCGGAAATTGATGCTTTTGCGTACATCGTTTTATTACCCAAAAAGTCTATAGTTGGGGTAAAACTGTATGTTTCTGTAGATATTTCAGTTCTGTAAATAAGAGGAGTATGTTCTTTTTTTGAAGAAGTGGTTACGTTGTTGTTTTCTTCGGAAATATTTGTGTCTGTGCTTACATTTATGATATTTCTAGTTGGTTTAATTTTTGTCTTTAAGTGATGTAAATGTTTTAGCCTTACACTACCTGTTGAACTTATTGTTTGTGAAGCTACATTTTGATAAACAAACAATGTAAAAACCAAAAATGTATTTAGCGTAAATTTAGTTATTAGCTTAAAATAGCTATTTTTTTGCTTAAAGTAATTTTTTTTCATTTTTATCTTTTTTTCTTACTCACAACTATAATGTTCATACTTCATAACTATGAACATTTTTTACATTTATTCAATTAACCATAACTAAATTCATTAAGAATATAGTTGTGGTTAACTTGATTATTTATAAATCGTTTTTTAACGATTTTTTAGGGGAGGGGTAATTTTGTGTTTATTAAATTGGGGGAGATTACAAAAGTATTATGTTTTTTTTAATATCTTAATATCAAACGGTTATGGTGAAGTGAATAAAACTACGCAAATACTACGCAAACAATATTAAAGTTTCTATATGCTTATATCTATGCCTTTTTGACCTACAGATTAAAAAGAATTCACAATGTTATATTCTTTTATTATTAGAGGTATTCTTATGAAATAACTTGTTAGTATATGAACTAAGTATTTAAGTTTGGCGTGCTTTGCAAGTTTACAGGAATAGGTTCTTAGGAGGTGTTTGATAGCAGTTTTTAAATTAGAAGTAATACCAACAGTTTCATTTTTATTAAAATATAAATGTTTCTAATCTTATACGTTAAGAGGAGAAAGAAGTGTAATATTGAATACTGTCTGTTTTACTAAAGCGAATTCCTCCAACAGATTGTTCGTTTAAATTCATAAAAAAAACCAGTGAAAATTAATTCACTGGTTTTAATCTAATAATTATTTTTCTATTTTGAATCAACCAAAATAAAAAGTGCTATTTATTCAATAACAATTTTTTTATTGATGGTTCCTTTGTCAGTTTTCATTTTTACAATGTAAATACCTGTTGGTATTTGTTTTTTGATGTTTAACTGGTAAGTTTCTTTTTGTTCTTTAATATTCCAAAGACTTATTTCTTTACCTAGTAAATCAAATAACGTTACATTATTAATGTGTATTTCTTGATTTTTAGAAATCACAATATTATGATTTTTATTGTCAGCAAATATACTTGTTTGTTTAGCTAAAATATCATCTTCTAAGCTAAGAGAAGTGTCTGATGGTACAAAAGCTAATACAAACCTATCTGTGTAGGTACCTGTTTTTAATTGATAACTAGCACTAGTGTTGTTTATCTGCTGCGTTTTACCTGTATACTTGTCTTTGATGTATATATCTTGGCTGATATTTGTAATATCATCAATAACAATGGTAATAACACTATTTTTACTTACCACAACTTCTAATGGTACCTCTAAATCATCAGAGATTTCTTGTACTCCTGCAATTACGTATTTGTTAACGTCGTTAGCAAATTTCCAATAAAAGTCCGTAGGATTTACGTCGTACATTTTAGAATCAAATCCATTCTCGTAAGCAAAAGAGTTTGCTTTGTCAAAAGAGATGGCAATTTGACGATGAAAATTGCTCCCTACAGAATTGGCATAATTCATACCTAGTTTTAAAATAGGTAAGTCGTTAGAAGGCGATTTCTTAAGTGTCTTCTTTTTACTTTTGAAAAGGTAAGATTGCCCAGACTCTTCTGTAACGTATGCTCTTTGGCTGTTATTGAATTTAATTTCCTTTTTAATACCTTCTCCTACAACAAAGAACCCTTGACCAACTGCAATATAAGGTTGTGGATCTTTGTAATCTTCTTCATAAGCGCTGCCTCCAGTATTAGGACTACATGATAATTGTCCATCTTCATCTTTAAATACTATTTGGTCAATTTTAATACTATTGCCATCATTGGTAGATGTTAGTGTTATGTCACTACCTGCTTCTAGGCATAAATCAATTGTTTTTATAGTATAACTATTGCTATTAGATGTAAAGTTTATTTCTCCTCTATCTGCACCATTCACCTTAATTTTTAAGGTTTTATCAGCAACAGCAGCATAAGTTATTTCTAAGATATCAATTCCACTAGAAATATTAGAAAATTTAAGATAATCTGTTGCATCTAATGAGACTCCCGTTGTTGGGGTAATAGAGGTTAGCTCTCCTGTGTATTCAGCATCTTCAGCTTGTAAGGTGATGGTTACAGGGCCTGTAGTACCTGCACTATATGCACTTACAGATGTTGTTTTATTTAGAGAAGCGTAGCCACCAATATAGCCACCATAATTATGTCCGGCTGTTCCATTTCCATTATTTTCTCCAACATGTTGCCAAAAATATAGGGTTCCAGAGGTTGTGCTTATATTATCGTTTATAAACTTTCTAGCATTCATTGCAGAAGGAAAAGGATTACCAATTAAATAGGATTCTTCATTATCAATTTCGTTTTTTGAATAAAAAAGACCATCATTAGGCGTACCTGCAAATGTGTAGTTTTGTATCTTATCAGGTCCTTTAAAAATAAAACCATCACCTCTATCTATTTCTCCAGCTTTATATTTGTGTTCCCAATTAGATCTTCCATTACTACCTGGAGCATAGGTATACACCCAGTAATCTGCTAGTTTAAGAACTCCACCAATGTAAGAACCATCATATCCAGGAGCAAAAGTAATTTCTTTGGGATCGTTAGGGGTAGTACCGTCTTTAAGTACTTTTTCTAGCGTGTAGTAGTCGAGAGTACTAGACGTAGGAGTTGGTGGTGTGTCAAGGGTGTTAGTAACCGGTGAGCTCATATAATTGTAACGATATTTACTGTTTACATGAGGTTTTTGGTCTATAAATAATTTTCCTCCACCTGTAACTGTAGTCGAATTAGTATGTGTTTGTACTAATTGACTAGTAGGTCCTGATAATCGAATGTTTCCGTCTAAGACAATGCTATTTGTAACCACTAATAAATTATCTGTTACTCTTAATTCTTTACCTGAGTTAACTTCTAATTTTCTAGCGCTTAGTCTGCTGCCTGTATGATTGTAGTATTGGTCTATAACAACATAACGAGACCTGTCTGGAAAACCATTATTCCAATCATCATTTTCTCTAATTGTTTTATTAATTCGATGTAAACCTAATAGCGTATTGGCTTGTTGGTCAGAATTCTTTATTTCAGAAATTAATGGGTCTTGAGGGTGTCTTTCAATACCGCCAACATCTCCTCCTGTTCCAGATTGATAAGGTGCTATAGCATCATCTATAAAAACAACCCATTCAGAGGCTGTATAATCTTTATTAGGTGTTAGCCTTTCATCAATTCTTACCACTGAAGTATTATCAACTATATTAGAAGCTACATCGTATCTATTAGCCCAAGAAGAAAGTCCAGTGGTATTAGAAAGGGTAATAATATCATTACCATCCTTAATATCTGTTAGTGCATCATCTTCTTGAATATTTGTAGTTCCTAGATTTGTTATAGTGGAAATTGAAGTAGTTTTAAACAACACAGATTCACCTGCATTCAATGATGTTTCTACCATACTATTAACATCTGGTACGATACCAGTTTGACTTCCTGTTTTATTTTTGTACAACTGTACTAAAATTGTATTGGCAGGTATAATTGTTGTTCCAATATTGGTAATTTCTATCCATTTTTCATCACCGAACAGATATACTTGGGTAATCATAGCGTCTGCCGGAATAATATTAGGAATAGTTGTTAAGTACAGTGTTGCATTGTCACAAGCTTGAGGCGTTCCATTATCACAAACTTGGTAAGTAACTACTTCTGTACCCACAAACCCATTTGCAGGAGTATAAGTATAGGTACCATCATTAGCAATCACTAATGTTCCTCCACTTGTAAGTGTATTTAGAGTAGTACCATCTACAGTTAATGGACCAGTGGTAGTTGCAGCAGCAGTAACTACTGGTGTTCCAATTGCGTCTGGGTTGGTATCATTTGTTAATACATTATCTGTTTGTACTATGTTTTGCACGCCTGTACTAGCGTCATCATTTGCATATACATCATTGTCTGTTGCACTGGCAGGGTCTACTGTAATTATTAATGTAGCAGTATCTGTACCACTATTACCATCACTAATTGTGTATTCTATAGGAACTTGCCCTATAAAAGTACTGTTTGCAGTAAATACAACTTGTCCGGCAACTAAACTTGCTTGTCCAGTTAAATTTCCATTAGCATCATAAACATCTTGTGGAGTTGTTGTTAATGTAACAGTGGTAGCCGTTGCCGTTAAACCTGTTGCTCCGCTTACGGTTAAGGTATCACCATCAGTATCTGAATCATTGCTTAAAATAGTTGAAGTAACTGTTTCCCCTGCTTCAACACCATTGGTGTCATTCTGAGCAATTGGTGGATTGTTACTACTTACTAATGGAGTTGGAATAACAACAATTGTTAATGTTGCTGTTTCACAAGTGTTAGGAGTATCGTCATCACAAGCTATATAAGTAATTGTTTCTGTCCCTGTAAAACCTGTAGTTGGCGTAAAGGTATATGCACCAGTTTCTGGGTCTATTGTAATACTACCATTTGGAGTATTGATTGGATTACCTGCTACTGGTGTTGCATCTGGTATACCATCTCCATTTGTATCTATTTGAGAAACATCAATATCTCCACCATCAGGATCACTATCATTTGTTAAAACATTACCAATTGCTGGAGTGTCTATAGGTGTTTGATTAATGTCGTTTTCTGTCTCTATATTGTTACTGTCTAAAGTTGTTAAGTACAAGGTAGCGTCATCACAAGCTTGAGGCGTTCCATTATCACAAACTTGGTAAGTAACTACTTCTGTACCCACAAACCCATTTGCAGGAGTATAAGTATAGGTACCATCATTAGCAATCACCAATGTTCCTCCACTTGTAAGTGTATTTAGAGTAGTACCATCTACAGTTAATGGACCAGTGGTAGTTGCAGCAGCAGTAACTACTGGTGTTCCAATTGCGTCTGGGTTGGTATCATTTGTTAATACATTATCTGTTTGTACTATGTTTTGCACGCCTGTACTAGCGTCATCATTTGCATATACATCATTGTCTGTTGCACTGGCAGGGTCTACTGTAATTATTAATGTAGCAGTATCTGTACCACTATTACCATCACTAATTGTGTATTCTATAGGAACTTGCCCTATAAAAGTACTGTTTGCAGTAAATACAACTTGTCCGGCAACTAAACTTGCTTGTCCAGTTAAATTTCCATTAGCATCATAAACATCTTGTGGAGTTGTTGTTAATGTAACAGTGGTAGCCGTTGCCGTTAAACCTGTTGCTCCGCTTACGGTTAAGGTATCACCATCAGTATCTGAATCATTGCTTAAAATAGTTGAAGTAACTGTTTCCCCTGCTTCAACACCATTGGTGTCATTCTGAGCAATTGGTGGATTGTTACTACTTACTAATGGAGTTGGAATAACAACAATTGTTAATGTTGCTGTTTCACAAGTGTTAGGAGTATCGTCATCACAAGCTATATAAGTAATTGTTTCTGTCCCTGTAAAACCTGTAGTTGGCGTAAAGGTATATGCACCAGTTTCTGGGTCTATTGTAATACTACCATTTGGAGTATTGATTGGATTACCTGCTACTGGTGTTGCATCTGGTATACCATCTCCATTTGTATCTATTTGAGAAACATCAATATCTCCACCATCAGGATCACTATCATTTGTTAAAACATTACCAATTGCTGGAGTGTCTATAGGTGTTTGATTAATGTCGTTTTCTGTCTCTATATTGTTACTGTCTAAAGTTGTTAAGTACAAGGTAGCGTCATCACAAGCTTGAGGCGTTCCATTATCACAAACTTGGTAAGTAACTACTTCTGTACCCACAAACCCATTTGCAGGAGTATAAGTATAGGTACCATCATTAGCAATCACCAATGTTCCTCCACTTGTAAGTGTATTTAGAGTAGTACCATCTACAGTTAATGGACCAGTGGTAGTTGCAGCAGCAGTAACTACTGGTGTTCCAATTGCGTCTGGGTTGGTATCATTTGTTAATACATTATCTGTTTGTACTATGTTTTGCACGCCTGTACTAGCGTCATCATTTGCATATACATCATTGTCTGTTGCACTGGCAGGGTCTACTGTAATTATTAATGTAGCAGTATCTGTACCACTATTACCATCACTAATTGTGTATTCTATAGGAACTTGCCCTATAAAAGTACTGTTTGCAGTAAATACAACTTGTCCGGCAACTAAACTTGCTTGTCCAGTTAAATTTCCATTAGCATCATAAACATCTTGTGGAGTTGTTGTTAATGTAACAGTGGTAGCCGTTGCCGTTAAACCTGTTGCTCCGCTTACGGTTAAGGTATCACCATCAGTATCTGAATCATTGCTTAAAATAGTTGAAGTAACTGTTTCCCCTGCTTCAACACCATTGGTGTCATTCTGAGCAATTGGTGGATTGTTAGTACCATCAACGATTATAGTTGGAATAACAACAATTGTTAATACGGCAGTTCCACAAACCTGTGGAGTATCATCATCACAGACTTGGTAGGTAATTGTTTCTGTGCCAGTAAAACCTGTAGTTGGTGTAAAGGTATATGCACCAGTTTCTGGGTCTATTGTTATACTACCATTTGGAGTATTGATTGGAGTACCTGCTACTGGTGTTGTATCAGGTGTACCATCTCCATCTGTATCTATTTGAGAAACATCAATATCTCCACCATCAGGATCACTGTCATTTGTTAAAACATTACCAATTGCTGGAGTGTCTATAGGTGTTTGATTAATGTCGTTTTCTGTCTCTATATTATTACTGTCTAAAGTTGTTAAGTACAAGGTAGCCTCATCACTAGCAACTGTTGTTCCGTTATCATTAATTATGTAAGTAACAGGTAGTGTTCCTACAAAGTTAGATAGTGGATTGAAAGTATAAGAACCGTCTGCATTTATTGTCAATTCTCCCACACCTGGAATGGTTGTTGAAGTACCAGGATTAATTGTAATTGTTGTTGGCGTACCACCAATTATAATAGAAACCGAAGCAGAAGAAAATGTTTGAGTATCTAATTCAGGATCAAAATCATTGGTGATGATGTTTCCTGTCATAGATGTTGCTTGCGGAGCAGCATTGGCATCATCATTTGCAAAGGTATTGTTACCTACTTTGTCTATAACTTTTAAGCTAAGAATAGCATTTACATCTGGGTCATAATCAGTGTTACTTGGATTGTCAAAAGCTGGATCAGAATAGGTGTACGTAATATCATCTATTGTACCTACAAAAGTTGGTTCAGGATCAAAAACATAAGTTCCATCTTCATTTATTGTAACGGTACCCGCATTTGTAACGGTATTACCATCTTTATCTGTACCAGAAACTTGTTTAGGAGTTCCTAAAGTAAAAGAACTACCACCAATAGTCGCTTCTGTAATTTCATCAGGATCAGAGCTAAGAGTAACTGAAGAGCTTAAAGTTGTATCTTTCTCTGTAGTATTAACCTCATTGGCACTAGTACCGTAGTTGTTAATAACATCTATACTAAGAATAGCAGTATCTGTTGCTCCGTCAGGATCTGTTATTGTGTACGTTATATCGTCAACAGTTCCAGTAAAGTCAGTAGTAGGAACAAAAATATAAGTTCCATTAGCATTTAATGTAACAGTACCCGCATTTGTAACGGTATTACCATCTTTATCTTTACCAGAAACAGGAGTAGCTGTTCCTATTGATAATGTAGTACCACCAATAGTTCCTTCTGTAACTGTAAGGGTGTCTCCATCAGGGTCAGAATCGTTAGTAAGAATTGTAGAATTTATAGTGGTGTTTACCTCTGTTGTACTTACATCGTTTTGCGCCGTTGGCGGATTATTACCTGGTAGCAATGTAGGTATTACTTTAATAGTTAAAGAGGCGGTGTCTGTAGCACCATTTGTACCTTCTCCTGTATAGGTAATTGGGTTAATAATTCCTGTAAAACCTGCAGCAGGGGTAAAGGTGTACGTTCCGTCTGATCTTATAATAATTGTACCTGCATTTGCAACAGTATTATTGTCTTTATCTACACCAGGTACATTTGTAATAGTTACACTTCCTGGGGTTCCACCTGTTTCTGGAGGAACTGTATAATCAGTGGTACCTATTTTTACAGTTGTTACACTTGCTATATTTTCATCATTCGTTAATAAGGCTCCATTAACAGGAATGTCTTGTGGCGTTTGATTGATATCATTATAAGCTGCTATATAACATGCAGGACTTTGTATTGCTGCGTTTTGAGAAGTACCTATAGTTTGTGTTATTCCACCTGGAACTCCGTAAGTATCACTTTCTTTATCTGTTGTATCTACAGTTGTTTTAAGCATTCCAAAAGTTGCGCTACTTGGGTCTGTATCAATATCTGTATGACTATAAGTTCCGCTTCCTTCTAATGCATCCGGACAACCATCGTTATCAGAATCTACATCACGATAATTAGGCATTGTATCATTATCTGATTGACAATTAATACGGTGTTGAAATTTAACATCATCAAAACGAACAACGTTGTTATCTTTATAAGTGTTGTTTTCGTTATAGATGTAAAAACGATAATAGTATTTTGTACCTGCCTCTAAGTCGATATCATATTGATGACCTAAAGTTAGGTATTGGTCAAGTTCTATTTTACCTACATGACCATCATAATACAAAACATCAGAAGTGGCAAAGTTAGCGTCTGTAGACATTTCTAAAGTAACAAAGAATTTGCCTAAGTTTAATAAAGAATTACCATTATCTGGTGTTGAAAAACCAAGACGTACAAAACCTAAGTTCATATCTACAGCAGGTGTGTAAGCCAATTGTACATAATCATTATTTGTTTTTGCTTCCTCGAAAGTAGTTTTATCAACTCCTCCTATTATGTAAGTAGAAGAGGTATTATAAGACGCCTCATCTAATCCACCTCCAAAAACAATATCATCTGCATTTGTGAAGTTAGGGCTGCTTAATAGTGAATACCCTGGTCTCCAACTTCCTGTATTATCAAAAGTAGCATAATCACTTTGTTTGTCATAACCTGTGTCATTGGTATCATTATTATGCAACCATTCTACTTGCGTTTCTGTACACTCACCCGGAATAATAATTGTTTTTTCATATTCAAAGTCTTTTCCACCATCAGGAATCCCGTCGTTATCATCATCATTATCGCAAATATTACCAATACCATCTCCGTCAAAATCTTGAAATTTAGGATTTCCTGAATTACAAGGGCTACAAATATCTGATTGTACATCTTTATTTGTAGAAGTTCCTACGGTTTGTGAAGTTCCGTTATTAGGAATACCTTGTACATTTACACCTGCTTTTAAACGAGTGTAACGAGCATCAATATCGTCATAATCATAACTTCCTGCACCTTCTATAGCATCCGGACAACCATCATTATCACTATCTAAATCATAGTGGTTTGGTATACCGTCTCCATCTGTATCTAGAATTGTAATTGTGTCTGGATTTACGTAATTGCTAGTACATTTAAATTCTACCTGATGTTGTCTGCCTGTTGCTGTGGCCCCGTCTACTCTAGCTACAGCACCTAATCTTATAATATAAGAAGAGCCGCTATGTTCTGTAGAATAGTTTACTTGTGGGTAATCGTGGGTTACAGATGGGTATTCTGTATAACCTGATGTAGCTACAATCCAAGAACCTGGATGTGTTATGGTTAATTCTGTTGGGTTATTTACAGAATAGTCTACAGGTAATTGAGACCAGTTTTGTTCTCCGTAATTAGCACCACCATCTACATCGTTAAAATTAGCAAAAAACTTAGTAACATTTGTAGGTGTTGTTGTTCCGGTATTTACAAATTCAAACTTATATTCTGTCCATGCTTGGTCTCCTGTATTGGTTAAGCTAAATGATGATTTTGGTTGAAAAGCAAGGTTGTTTCCAACACTATTGTCATCTAATATAGGTATCGTTGTATTATTTAACTCTATAATAGTTACTAAAGCATCGATACCTGTAGTTACATTTGGAAATCTAAATACTTCTCCTTGTAAAAAAGTAGCAATGTTTCCGTCTCCAGATTCTTCTGTAAATGCTTGATTAAAATTTAATTGAGTTGAATCTGTACAAACTGGTTGTCCGGGAGTTATTGAATAACCTTCATCGGTATCTAAAATACCGTCATTATCATCGTCTAAATCGTCATAATCTGTAACGCCATCATTGTCATTGTCTTCACAGGTATTAACTCTATTATTTATGTAATATGCATTTGGTGTGCCGTAAGCAGCTGCACTTACTCTACCAGTAGAAGGGTCTACAGCAGGTGTTCCTGATCCGTAATATCCGTTGTTGTCTGTGTCTGCGCCAGGGTTATTAAGTGGTTCATAATATGCTTCATCTGCATCAGAACAACCATCGTTATCTGAGTCTGAATCTAGGTGATTAGGGATGCCGTCTCTATCTGTATCTATGTTTTCGTAGAATAGAGGAGTTGTAGACCAATTAATAGTAGGTAAACATGGGCTCATCGATACTGAATGGTAAGAGGTGTTAGATCTAGCGTCTCCAAATCTGATGCTTACAGATGAACTAAGTGCATAGATACTTGTTATTTGATATTCTGGTTTATCTGCTGCTATATCTGCTCCAAGAGTACCATCACTTATATATCCTTTACTAAAACCTCCTACATTAGCTGGTTGACCAGTATAAGTATTTAGTTTATTTGGTGTGTCTGTTTGTAAATTATCAGAATAGCCATCTTTATAGGTTACAAATTCATTTAAATCATTATCTATAGTTGTTACTATATATGTTGTTTCGGGTGCAGGAATATTAGTGTCTGCAACAACAAAATCTATTTTAAACTCTGTAAAGCTAGTGGGACTAGCATGCTGAATTTGTGGTTGAAAATTATTATCTACACCTGCTGTAGTTCCTGGTACATCTAACATTACTATTGATGTATCTGTAGATGAAACAATTGTTACAATAGCATCTACTCCAGTATAAACATCATTATATATAAATTGATCTCCAACTGTTGGAGTCGCAACATTAGATCCGTTGTAAGAAAATGGTCCATTAATTACTCCAAATGAAGGTGAAACTTTAGTAGTACAATCTACTTGATTGCGTTCTTCTTCATCAGAAATACCATCGTTATCATCATCTTCATCACATATATCTGAAATGTTATCTTCATCTGTATCTACATTTCCAGAGTTTGGTGCATCACACTGATCAAAAGCTTCTATATAATTAACAGTTATTTTCCATGTGTTGTTATCTACTTTAGCATATGTAGTATCACACCCACCAATGTTAGAATTTCTACGAGGAACAATTAAAAAGGTTAATACTCCTGTACTGCTCACTCCGTTAGCAATATTTATTGTTCTGTTGTAGTTTTGAGTACCTCCTGTAATGCCTTGTCCTAATGCGTAAAAAGGTTCTGATGTGTTTGTTTCTTGATGATAGATATAAGAATACTGTTGCGCTTTAGTACTTCCATTTAGAGATGTCATGTTGTAGGAAACATTTGTACTTGTTACAGTTGCTCCTGCAGGTATAAATAACTGTAGATAACTATAACTAGCACAATCTGTAACGCTTAAACGAGACGTTGGTATATCTCCACTAGTATAGGTTACAGAAGATGATTGTTGTCCTAGCGCATTTTGAAATGCTAGAAGTAAGAGAATGGGTAGTAAAAGGCGCGAAACTTTTTTTAATTTTAATATTGATGCTATTTTACAAAATAGCAAGTAAAAGCCAAGGCCTACTAATTTGAAACGAATTATTTCCCCAAATAATTTCGTTTCTTTTAGATGTTTCATCATGTAAGAAATTTTTAAGAATGCAAAAGTAGTAATTATTATTTACAAAACACTAATAGTTAGATGCTTGTAAATGAATAATATAGCTTTTTTTTGACTAATTTACAAAAAAAAAATGATTTTTCATACTTTTTTGATGTTTCTATACTTCTCGAAATTATTTTTGTAAGTAATGGTTTTAGTTTGCTTTTTGGATTTGTTAATGTGTTGGTAGTTAGTGTTTTTGGGTGGTTTTTGTATTTGGTTTGTTGTTTCTTCTTTTGAAAAAAATATAAAAAGTACTGGGTTTGCGTTTTGTAAATTTTTAAGGATTGCTGTCTTTAGAAAAGAACAACAACAATTTTATGTTATCATTTACGTTGTCGTTTTTTTTTAGAAACTAAAAATAAACAGGTTTTAAGTATTGCAGCAAAGTAAAACCCCAGTTAAAAGAGGTTTATTTCTTTTAATTGGGGTTTAAAATTGTTTTTAATTTAGTAGCCTGAGCGTTTGCAATAACGCAGGTGTGTATTATTCGATAACAACTTTTTTATTGATAGTTCCTTTGTCGGTCTTCATTTTTACAATGTAAATACCCGTTGGTATTTGTTTTTTGATGTTTAATTGGTAGGTTTCTTTTTGTTCTTTAAGATTCCAAATACTTATTTCTTTACCAAGCAGATCAAATAACATTACTTTGTTGATGTGTATTTCTTGATTTTTAGAAATTACAATGTTATGATTTTTATTGTCGGCAAATATAGTTGTTTGTCTCGCTAAAATATCATTTTCTAAGCTAAGAGAAGTGTCTGAGGGTGTAAAAGCTAATACAAATCTGTCTGTGTAGGTACCTGTTTTTAATTGATAACTAGCACTGTTGTTGTTTATTTGCTGCGTTTTACCTGTAAGCTTGTCTTTGATGTATATGTTTCGGCTAATGTTTGTTACATCATCAATAACCATGGTAATAACACTGTTTTTACTTACTACAACTTCTAATGGTACTTCTAAAGCATCAGAAATTTCTTGTACTCCGGCAATTACGTATTTGTTAGTATCGCCATTAAATTTCCAATAGAAGTCCGTAGCATTAACATCGTACATTTTAGAATCAAATCCATTTTCGTATGCAAACGAGTTTGCTTTATCAAAAGAGATGGCAATTTGACGATGAAAATTACTTCCAACGGCATTGGCGTAGTTCATACCTAGTTTTAAAATAGGCAATTCATTCGTTGGCGATTTTTTAAGTGTTTTCTTTTTACTCTTAAAAAAGACAGATTGTCCAGACTTTTCTGTAACGTATGCCCTTTGGCTGTTGTTAAATACAATTTCTTTTTTAGTGGTTCCGCCTACAACAAAGAATCCTTGACCAACAGCAATATAAGGTTCTGGATCTTTATAATCGTTTTCATATGTGCTGCCTCCGGTGTTAGGGATACATGCTAATTGGCCATCATTATCTTTAAATACTATTTGGTCTATTTTAATACTATTTCCATCATTGGTAGATGTTAGTGTAAGTGAGCTACCAGCTTCTATACATAATGCAATTTCTTTTTCGGTATAATTATTACTAGTGCCTGTAAAGGTAATTTCACCTTTTTCTACATTATTAACTTTGATTTTTAAATTTTTAGTAGCTACAGAGGCGTAGGTTATTTTTAAGGTATCTACACCGCTAGAGATATTAGAAAAATTAAGATAATCCGTTTCATTTAATGAGATTCCGGTTGTAGGTCCATTTGTAATAGAGGTTCCTGTGTATGCTGCATCTTCTGCTTGAAGTGTATATAATACAGCACCTGTTGGGTTTGCAATATATGCATTAGTGGCTGCGGCTTTATTTAGAGAAGCGTAGCCCCCAATATAGCCCCCAAAGTTATGTCCGGTTGTTCCCGTTCCGTTATCTTCACCTACATGTTGCCAAAAGTATAGCGTTCCGGTGGTTGCGTTTATATTATCGTCTATAAATTTTCTAGCATTTATTGCAGACGGAAAAGGATTTCCTATTAAATAAGCTTCTCCTGTGTCAATTTGATTTTCTGATTGGAAAAGACCATCGTTAGGTGTACCAACAAAAGTATAGTTTTGCTCTTGTCCGGGACCTTTAAAGATAAAACCATCTCCTCTTTTGATGGTTCCGTTCTTGTATTTATGTTCCCAATTAGATCTTCCGTTACTAGCTGTAGCGTAGGTGTACACCCAGTAATCTGCTAGTTTAAGAACTCCGCCAACATATGAACCATCATATCCAGAAACAAAAGTAATTTCTTTAGGATCGTTAATCGTAGTACCATCTTTAAGTACTTCTTCTAGCGTGTAATAGTCGTTGTAAATAATAGGAGTTGTAGCATCAGGAGTATTAGTAACTGGTGAGCTCATATAGTTGTAGCGATAAAAACTTGTTACTTTAGAATCTTGGTCTATAAATAATTTACCTCTTCCTGTTACTGTACTCGAATTAGCATGTGTTTGTACTAATTGAGCACTAGCTCCCGATAAACGAATGTCTCCGTTTAATACAATATCATTTGTAACTACTAATAATGTATCTGTTATTGTTAATTCGGTACCCGTATTTACCGCTAATTTTCGAGCGCTTAACACGCTGGTAGCATGATTGTAGTTTTCATCAATTACAACGTAACGCGATCTGTCTGGGAAACCATTGTCCCAAGTATTATTTGCATTTGTAGTTGTTTCTTCAATTTGATGTAAACCTAACAAAGTATTTGCTTGCGTATTTGAATCTTCTATTTCAGAAATTAACGGGTCTTGAGGGTGTCTTTTAGTGCTAGAAATATCTCCTCCATATCCAGCTTGATAAGCATCGATGTTATCGTCTATAAATGCAACCCATTCATTAGTGGTGTAAGTGGTATTGGGTGCTGTTGTTTCATCAATTCTAACATAAGAAGTGTTGTCTGTAAATGCTTCAATAATGTCATATCTATGTTTATATGAATTAGCATCATTGCTAGATGATAATGTAATAATATCGTCTGCACCAGCAAAATTGGTGATGTTTGTATCATTTAAACGAAGTGCACTACTGTTGATGTTTGTAATTACATTATTTAAATTACCTAGTAAAACAGATTGTCCTGGGGTTAAAATAGTATTAACAGTATAAGTTGCATCTGGATTTGTTCCCGTTTGATCTCCTGATTTTGAATTGTATAATTGTACTTTTATGCTGTTTGCAGCGATATTATTTGTGTTATGGATATTGGTTATTTCTATCCATTTATCTGAACCAGATTGATATACTTGAGTAATCATTGCGATTCAGTCTTCTGTAATATCTCTATAATCTACATCTCCAAAAGTTAATACATCTGTATCTACATCTGTAAAATTGTCTGTTTGTGTGTTGTCAAAACTACCATTTATATCGGTGTAGTCATCGGCAGTATCTAAAGTATTGTCTAGTCCGTTTGTGCCTACAATTCCATTTGTTCTACCTGCGGTGTTTGTAAGACCAGAACCAGATTCTGCAATGTCAAAAATAGTGTCACCATCCGAATCTAAATCTAAATAATCTGGTACAGTATCCGCTCCGGTTGTTGCAGTAGCATCTGTATTTACAGGTGTTATTCCAAAAGAATTTGCACTGCCGCTTAAATTAGCGTCGTAAGCATCATCTAAACCATCATTATCAGCATCGTTTCCAGAAGGTTCTTTGTAATCTCTTGTAGTTTGTCCTTCAATGTTATCAGGGATTCCGTCGTTGTCTGAGTCTAAATCTAATGAGTTAGGTATGCTATCTCCGTCACTATCGCAATTACCTGGAGATAAATTGCTAAACGGAATGGGTACACTTGTTGGTGAAGAAGTGCTTGCGTATTCAACATTTAATGAGTGTTGTCCATAATATTCAAAAAAGAGTACTTCAATGGTATGACCTCCGGCATTTAGTAAAATAGGAGTCCCTACTTTAGGGCCGCTTGCAGCGTGTAAACCATCGTAACTTACGGCTTCATTTCCATCAATATATACTTTAGCCCCATCGTCTGAATTTAAGTAAAAAGTGTAGGTGTCTGTTGTGGGAATTTTTATAAAACCTGTATATCTTATACTGTAGGTATTGGCATCACTTGGTGTAACAATTGTCTGTAGGGCTGTTACATTAAAATTTGAAACTGTACCCACGCCAGTAGCTCCTGTTGTAGGAATGTTATCTACAGTATTACCGCTAGGAGCAGCATTATAAAATTCGTAATTTAAACTACCGGTACATTCTATGTTTTCTTCTGCATCTAAAATACCATCATTATCATCATCTAAATCAATAAGATCAGCAATACCATCATTATCTGTATCTACTGTAGTTACATTTATAGTGGCTGAATTAAAAGTACCTTCGTCTACGCCTGCATCATCTGCAATATTTAAAGTCCAAGTACCTGCAGCATTTTCTCCAATAAAAGCACTTAAGGCTTGATCTGGTTTACGTAGCACAATACTAGAACTTATATGATTAGTATTGTCATTTCCAATGGTGTTAGTTGCTGCATCATCAAAAGTTGCGTAGAGGTTGTTTCTTGTGCCCCCATTATCAAAAGTTAAATTGATTGTTGTTCCGCTAGGAGAGGTTAACGTAATTTCTAAATCACCTCTATAGCTATGGTCTAGTCTTAAAGTTATTGTTACCTTTTCTATAGAACCACTGTTTGATAAAACAAAGGTTTTGTCAAAATTTGTATTATCAATAATTGATTGAGAACTAGAGTTGGTTATCGATTCTGTTGCTTGCCCAAAAGTAGATATTGACAATGAAAAAAAAGCAATTAAAACAAAAGAGGTAAATTTAAAACGAGGTTTGTTTTTTTTTGAGATAGCAGAGCATGATAAACTAAAAAATAATTTTAATTTAAATAAGGGGGTAAGGGGTTTCATAATTTACTGATATTTATTTTTATCTAATAAGTGTCTTCATTAATATTGTTTATAAATTTATAATAGTATGCTAAGAATATTAGTGTTGTACGCTAGTCTTTTAAGATACAAAAATAGTACAATTTAATTTGAAAGAGATTTATTTAATGTTAATCAATAAATTAAGTTTACTTTCTGTTTGGTAGATATACCAAACCATTAGCTGTTTTTATTTTTGTATTTCGCATATTTTTTTGCTTTTCCTTAAAGATAAGTTAAATTTTTGTAAAACTGACATAAGTCATCTTTTAGAGTGTGTTTTATTTAGAAATTTGTACTACGATTATAAAACTCCATATTATGAGAAGAGACGAACCGATATCAACAATTATGGCAACTAATTTAGTAACTTTAAGTGTTGATGGTGATTTAGTAACTGCGGAAAAAATGTTTATTGAAAATAAAATAAAACATATTCCTGTAGTTCGTGGTAGAGAAATTATAGGAATGCTAAGCTATTCTGATATACAAAAGGTTAGTGATTCTAGTTTAAACGAAGATAAAACGTCTGTTGATAGTTTTGTACATAATACATTTACGATCAATCAGGTTATGGATAAAAATATTACAGCAATTCCGCCATATACATCTATAAAAGATGCCGCAGAATTGCTTACAAATAAAGGATTTCACGCATTACCAGTAGTTGAAGATTCTGAGTTAGTAGGAATAGTTACTACAAGGGATTTAGTAAAGTATTTGGTAGCGAAATTATAGTGGTTTTTATATTGGTTGGTTAGTAAGAAAGAGGCTTTTTTTTAGGCCTCTTTTTTATTTAAGTAACTAGATATTATCCGTTGAATATCTCGATTATCTTTTTTAGGAGCTACAAAAAATTGGTAATCTTCTGGGTTTTCTAATTGTTTAGATTGATGAAAGTCTACATACCCAAAACCTTGATAAATACCATCTAAAATTAGCGCAAAACCAATTTCATCTTTAGTTCTTCCTTTTTCTTTGATAACTAAATTTTCTGCACCAATTCCTACAGATTTAATAGCTTCTTTTACACGAACATTATAATCTTGTACCGCTTCTTTGCCAGAACAAACACCTTTACATTCTTTTAATTGATAATGAAAACAACTAGAAACGTTGGTTTGTAAATGACAATATTTAGGGCATAATTCAAACTCTTTACAAAGAATTTCTAAGTGATTTCTTACTTCTGCAACAGAATAATATTTCATTATTGGGTTTGGTGCCAATTTTAAACGATTATAAGCCAGATGTATTATTCCTTTTTGATCTTCGTAAGAAAACAAGCCAATTGCTTCGCTAGATCGTCTTTGTGCTCTATTAAATTTTGGATATAGATGTTTTATTTCTGCCGATTCATGTAAAAGAGCTAGCAATTCGCTGCCGGTTTTTGTAAAAGAAATGTCGGAAGTTTCCATACACATGGTTTGCTCTTTTTTCTTTTTGTCATAAAAATGACTGATGACACGTTGCTTTATATTATTAGCTTTACCCACATAGATAATTTCTTTTTCTATGTTTTTAAAATAATAAACGCCAAAAGTTTCGGGTAAATTATCTACTGTTTTTTTGTCTAAAAGAGGCGGTAAGGTTGCTTGTCTAGATTTCGGATTTAAAAAAGAATTGATGGTAAAATTATCATCTCTTTCTATTAATCTTCTAAACAATTCTGTGGTAGCTTCTGCATCACCTTTAGCTCGGTGTCTTCCGTTTATAGGTATGTTTTCTATGGTACAAATGTTTCCTAAGCTATAAGAACTTAAACCGGGAATAATTTTTCTTGATAAACGTACGGTACAGAGCTTTTTTCTTTTAAAATTGAATCCTAAGTTTTTAAATTCTTCTTGAATAATGTTGTAATCGAAGTTTACATTATGCGCAACAAAAATAGTGTCTTTGGTTATTTCTGCTACTTTTTTTGCAATTTCGTAAAACTTAGGTGCGTTTCTTACCATGGCATTTGTAATACCTGTAAGATTGGTTATAAATGCAGGAATATTTTGTTCTGGGTTTACCAAAGTAGTAAACTCATCTACAATTACTTTTCCATCAAAAAGAAAAATGGATATTTCGGTTATTTTAGAACCTTTATATCCATTTCCTGTGGTTTCTATGTCTACAACTGTATATAACAATTATTCAATCGTCTTTTTTAAGTCCGCAATAGTTTGTGTAGGATTATCAGCTCCAAAAACAAAGCTACCTGCCACTAAAACATTTGCTCCGGCTTCTATTAATGCATTTGCATTGTAAGAAGTAACTCCTCCGTCAATTTCAATTAGACATTCAGATTCTGTAAACTCTATTAAATGTTTTAATTGACTTACTTTTTTGTACGTATTTTCTATAAAAGATTGCCCGCCAAAACCAGGGTTTACACTCATGATACATACTACGTCTAAATCTTCTATAATATCTTCTAAAACAGCAATTGGTGTATGTGGGTTTAAAGCAACTCCGGCCTTCATTCCTGCTGCTTTAATTGCTTGAATTGTTCTGTGTAAGTGTGTACAAGCTTCATAATGTACAGTTAAAATATCTGCGCCTAAATCTGCAAATGTTTGTATGTATTGGTCTGGGTTTACAATCATTAAATGTACATCAATCGTTTTTTTAGCGTGTTTAGTAATCGCTTTTAAAACAGGCATTCCAAAAGAAATGTTAGGTACAAAAACGCCGTCCATAATATCAATATGAAACCAATCTGCTTCACTATTGTTTACCATTTCTACGTCTCTTTGTAAGTTAGCAAAATCTGCTGCTAAAATTGAAGGTGCAAGTAAATTACTCATTTATTTGTTGTTGTGTTGTTATTTAATTTTGCAAAGGTAATTAAATTGTCATTGCGACGAACGAAGCAATCTCTTAAAAATATAACAATAATTTATTATAAAATTCGACCACATAGTTACATAGAAAATATAGAATTTGTGGTAAAAAGAAAAGCATATAAATAGGTTTAGCCCTTATTAAACGGCATCCTTTTTTGTGTTAAATTTAATTGATGATTACGATAAATAAAATAATCTTTCTGTCTGTTTTATCTCATTTTCTTTTCCATTGATGAATACTGAATCAAGTTCAGCACAAGCTTCAACAAAAATCTAGACTGATTTTAATTTTTTAGAATTCTACATTGTATTCCACTATCGCATCCAGACCACTGCGTTCTTTGGATGCTTGCCGTTCCTTACAATTTGAATTTCTACAAAAAATTAAAAGTAGGTCGATAGTGATATTTGATATTTTTCTAGTAGTTGATTTGTATAAATTATTGAGGATAAAATAATCTGTCTGTTTGTTTTATCTCTTTTTCTTTTCCATTGATGAATACTGAATCTAGTTCAGTACAAGCTTCAATAAAAATCTAGACTTATTTAAAGTCATAAATTAGGCAAACAAGGTTAGCCCCGATTGAAGTGGCATCCTTTTTATTGCCACAGTTTACAAAAAAGTAAACTTTGCAATGACAGCTATAAAAAGATATAACGGAAAGCGGGAAATAGCTTCAAAAAAAATGAAGAAGCTTTATGTGATTTCTCCTTCGTCGAAAAGACAAGATTGTGCCTTGTAATGACGTGTATAAAAAAACTCCCAAAAATAAATTTGAGAGTTTTTGTGAAAATATTTAGGCTTTGAATTCAGCCTGAGTAAGATACTTAAAATGGTTTGTGACCATTAACCTAAGTATGTCATTAAAATTTTAGATCTAGAAGTGTGTTTTAATCTTCTAATTGCTTTTTCTTTAATTTGACGAACACGCTCACGAGTTAAATCGAAAGTTTCACCAATTTCTTCTAAAGTCATTGGTTGGTGTTCACCTAAACCAAAGTATAATTTTACAACATCTGCTTCACGTGGCGTTAGCGTTTCTAAGGCTCTGTTTATCTCGATACGTAAAGATTCGTGTAATAATTTTCTATCTGGGTTTGGAGATTCTCCTGAGTTTAATACATCGTATAAGTTAGAATCTTCACCTTCAATTAAAGGAGCGTCCATAGATACGTGACGTCCAGAATTTTTCATAGATTCTTTTACGTCATTAACAGTCATGTCTAATTTCTTAGCAATTTCTTCGGCACTTGGTGGGCGCTCATTTTCTTGCTCTAAGAAAGCGTACATTTTGTTAATTTTATTGATAGAACCAATTTTATTTAACGGTAAACGTACAATTCTAGATTGTTCTGCTAAGGCTTGTAAGATTGATTGACGAATCCACCAAACGGCATAAGAGATAAATTTAAAACCACGAGTTTCATCAAAACGTTTTGCAGCTTTAATTAAACCTAAGTTTCCTTCGTTTATTAAATCTGGTAATGTTAATCCTTGATTTTGGTATTGTTTTGCAACAGATACAACAAATCTTAAATTGGCTTTTGTTAATTTTTCTAAAGCTCTTTGGTCTCCAGCTTTAATAAGTTGTGCCAATTCTACTTCTTCATCAGCGGTAATTAAATCTACCTTACCTATTTCTTGTAAATATTTATCTAATGATGCAGTTTCTCTATTAGTAACCTGCTTGGTAATTTTAAGTTGTCTCATCTAATTCTCTATGACTTTTTAAAGGATTAATGTATTGCTACAATTTATTATACGTAAGAACATTATAAAATGTTACAAAAAGAATTGTTTTTTTTATCATTTTAATTTTTTTAGTGTTTATAAATTTTAAATCTATAATTATTAGTCTCGTTAAAAGGTAAATAGATAAGAGAGAATTTGGAATTATAAATTTTAAAAACGATTAGTTTCCTTCTTTAATAAGTATTTACTTACATAGGCAGACTAAGTTTTACACCTGTTTTATAGTCTGAGGATAACTCTAATTAGGGCTATTTTTTTTAAAGAAGGTTTCTTACCGTTCACCGATATAAAAGAGCGGGTCAACTTTTTATTTATTTTAATTGTGACTTATCGGGTTTCTTTGTGTCATAAAAATAACTGAGTTGAAAACGATAGATGTAAAAAATTTAAGTGACGAGGAGCTAGTCTTTAAAATAGTAGAAACAAACAATACACATTTGTTTGCTGTTTTATATGATAGGTTTTCTAAAGTTGTTTATAATAAGTGTTATGGTTTTTCTAAAAATAAGGAAGAAGCAGAAGATTTAACACATGACGTTTTTATCAGGTTATTTGTAAAAATAAAGACCTTTAAAGGTAACTCTAAGTTTTCTACTTGGTTGTATTCTTTTACGTATAATTTCTGTGTAAATTATGTACAAAGAAACGATTTTAAGAAGAAAGAAAAAGTTACGGTTGTTACAGATAATATAAAAGAAGATGATGGTTTGCAAGAAATTGATGATGCAACTCTATTTGAGTTAAAATCAGAAAAATTGGCAAAAGCATTGGCTTTAATTGATCCAACAGAAAAGATGATTCTTTTAATGAAATATCAAGATGATATGACCATTAAAGAAATTAAAGAATCTTTAAATATTGGTGAAAGCGCTGTTAAAATGAGAATTAAAAGAGCGAAACAAAAACTTGTAAGAACCTATGAAGAGTTATAGTTATGAACAATCCTTTTAAAAGAATTATACACCACCATAGTGTGCCTGAAGTTCTTAAAGAAAAAGTTTTAAGTGATATTGGTATGATTAAACTTACCTTAGATATTGCAGATTTATTTTTAGTCAAATATCCGAATACAATTGGAGACTTGTTGAACAACGGTAACAATAACTCGAATAATAAAAGCTAAAATAAATGACAAATAAACTACTACTAGCACTGCAATCTGACATAGATCTTAGTTTTTTAGAAAAACTTTGGAATAACTTTTTAGATTTTTTACCACAATTATTAAAAGGAATTGGTTTTTTAATAATTGGTTGGTTATTGATAAAATTTCTACTGTATATTATTAAAAAAGCATTAGGTTTTACTAAAATAGATAGCTTACCAGAAAAATTAAATGTTGATGAAATTTTTGGAGAATCTTCATTAAAAATTCAACCTACAAAAATAATTATAACTGCTATTAAGTGGGTTTTAATCCTCGTTTTTATAATTGTTGGATCAGAGTTATTAGGTTTAAGAATGGTTTCTGAACAATTAAGTGGTTTAATAGCATATTTACCAAAACTAATTAGTGCACTTATCATTTTTGCAATAGGTATTTATGTTGCTAACTTGGTAAAGAAAGCCCTATTTTCTATGTTTAAATCGTTAGAGTTAACAGGAGGAAATTTGGTGGGTAATATTGCCTTTTATCTAATTGCAATTGTAGTTACTGTAACGGCTTTAAACCAAGCTGGTGTTAATACAGATTTAATTACAAGTAATTTATCTATAATTTTGGGAGCCATTTTAGCATCGTTTACTATTGCTTTTGGTCTAGGGTCTAGAGATGTTATAAAAAGATTATTATTTGGTTATTATACAAGAAAAAATATACAAGAAGGAGATAAGGTTATTGTAAATGGTATAGAAGGTGTTGTTGCGGTAATAGACAATATTTGTGTTATACTAATTACAAAAAAAGGAAAAGTAATATTACCAATAAAAGATATAGTTGACAATCAAATAGAGATTGTTAATTGATTTTTTTAAAACCTTGATAGAATGTTGGGGGACAATCTATCATCTGTGATTTATCACAAAAAGAAAGAGACCGTGAAAACGGTCTCTTTTATTTTTTATAAAAAATGATACTTTTAAAATAACCCATTTATTTGAGCATCTATTCTATCTATAATGTATCCTAAGTCTTCTTGATTGTCTACAAAATCAAGATTATCAACATCAATTACTAATAATTTACCTTTTGTATATGTAGATATCCAAGCTTCATAACGCTCATTTAATCTACTTAAATAATCGATGCTAATAGAGTTTTCATAATCTCTACCGCGTTTATGAATTTGACCTACCAAGGTAGAAATGTCTGCACGTAAGTAAATTAATAAGTCTGGTGGTGTTACCAAATTTTCCATTAATTCAAATAAAGAACTATAATTGCCATAGTCTCTATTGGTCATTAATCCCATGGCGTGCAAATTCGGAGCAAAAATATGGGCGTCTTCATAAATCGTTCTATCCTGAATAATATTTTTACCAGATTCTCTCAGTTCTAAAATCTGACGAAAACGACTATTTAAAAAATAGACTTGTAAATTAAAAGACCAACGTTCCATTTCTGTGTAAAAATCATCTAAATACGGATTTTCATCAACAGACTCAAAGTGAGGTTTCCATTTAAAATGTTTGGCTAATAATTTGGTTAGTGTGGTTTTACCAGCACCAATGTTTCCTGCAATTGCAACGTGCATAAATTAAATTCTAATAAGATTAAAAGTGGTGCTAAAATAGTGAAAATAATAAATAGAATGTATCTAAGACTCTAATTTAAAATCAAAAAAAAGCATCTTAACACTTTATATTGTCTGTAAATATTTTTTATTTTTTTTCGAAATTAAACTTTCAGGTTTTTTTTTAGTCATAAATAGGTATAAAACAGATTTATTTACAGAAAACTAAACATAAATACATGAAAACACTATTTACATTTATTCTAACACTTGTTTCAATAATTACTTTTGGGCAGCAAGATTTTCAAGGAAAAGCAATTTATATGTCTAAAACATCTATAGATTTAAACAACTTTGCTAGAGGTGGACAACAACTTACTGAAGCACGAAAAAAACAGATTCAAGACAGAATGAAATCTCAGCTAGAGAAAACATTTATTTTAAGTTTTGATAAAAGTTCATCTCTTTACAAAGAAGATGCAAAATTAGCAGCACCAACTACCGGAGGTGATAGAGGACCAAGGTTTGGTGGTTTTTCTAGCGGAGGAACAAAATATAAAAACACAAAAGATAAAGTTGCTTTAGAAGCTACTGAGTTTTTTGGAAAAAAGTTTTTAGTATCTGATGAGATGGAACAACCACAATGGGAATTGGCTGCAGAAACAAAGCAAATTGGTAATTACCTTTGTTATAAAGCAACCTTACTTAAAGATGCAAATCCTTTAGACTTTTCTAACTTTAGAAGACCTAGAAAAGAGGACGATAAAAAAGAGCAAGAAGATACAGAAAAGAAAAAAGAAGTAAAACAAGTTTTAGTAACTGCTTGGTATACACCACAAATACCTGTTAGTAACGGACCTGGAGAATATTGGGGGTTACCTGGCTTAATTTTAGAAATAAATGAAGGAACTACTACTGTTTTATGTACAGAAATTGTATTAAATCCTTCAGAAAAAGCAGCTATAGAAGCGCCGTCTAAAGGTAAAAAAATTACGAGAGAAAAATATACTAAAACCGTAACTAAGAAAATGGAAGAATTAAGACAGAATTTTCAAAATAGAGGTAGAGGTGGTAATCGTGGAGGAGGACGTTTCTAAATAAAAAACTAACTGTATCTTAATTATAACAAATGAAAAAAATAGTACTACTCGCCATTTTTATGGTTACACTTTGTGTAAATGCTCAAGTAAAATTAACGGGTGTTGTTAAAGACAGTATTGGTGAACCTTTAGAAATGGCAAATGTGTTAGCTATAGATAAGGTTACTAATAAAATAGCATCTTACGGTTTTACAGATCCTACAGGTTATTATAAGTTAAATGTAGAAAAAAACACCACTATTTTACTAAAAATAAGTTATGTTGGTATGAAATCTGCCGACTTTACAATAGAAACAAAAACTGCGGATATTGTAACAAATGTGCTGCTTGCTTATGATAATGCTTTAGACGGAATTAATATTGTGTCTAAAATGCCTGTTACTGTAAAAGGAGATACCATTGTATATAATGCAGATTCTTTTCAAAATGGATCGGAAAGAAAACTAGAAGATGTTTTAAAAAAATTACCCGGTGTAGAAATTAATGATGATGGAGAAATTGAAGTTGAAGGAAAAACGGTAGAAAAAATAATGGTTGATGGTAAAGATTTTTTTGATGGAGATACAAAACTTGCTACCAAAAATATACCTTCTAATGCTTTAGATAAAATAGAGGTTTTAAGAAATTATGCAGATGTTAGTCAATTAAGTGGTGTGCAAAACAACCAAGATAGAGTTGCCATAAATATTAAACTAAAAGAAGGAAAAAAGAATTTTTGGTTTGGAGACATTACTGCTGGTGGTGGAGATGCCCCAGATGAAACGCTTTACCTTTTACAACCTAAACTCTTCTATTACTCACCAAAATATACCATTAACGTTATTGGTGATGTAAATAATATGGGAGAGGTTGTTTTAGATAGAGGAGATATTAGAAACTTTAGTGGAGGTTTTAGAAGTCAAAGTCCATCTAACGGAACCAACTTAAGTTTGGCAAGTGCTGGTATAGGTTTTTTAACAGCAAATGCAAGAAATGCCAACAGAATAGAAACAAAACTTACGGCCTTAAATTTTAGTTATTCACCGAATAAGAAATTAGATTTAAGTGGGTTTTTAATCTTTTCTAGTAATAGCAACGGACAACAAAATAATGTAACAAGCGATTATGTAGATCCTGCAACACCAGATGATTATACCCAAAGTTTAACAGACCAAACAAGTAACACAGGGTTGTTTAAGTTTAGCGGTAACTACAAGCAAAACGAAAGAAAACAATTTAATTATGATGTTATTGGTCGTTTTTCTAACGAGTTTAGAACAGATGATGTAAACTCGTTGGTTTTAAGCGATATTTCAGAAAACGAAAGATCTACACCTTATAAAATTAACCAAAATTTCAGTTATTTTTATACGGCAGATGAAAAAAATATTTTTGCATTAGAAGCACAACATTTAATACAAGATGAAGATCCTTTTTATGTAGCTTCTTTAGAAAATGATCCTTCTAACAATAACGATGTAAATAATGATGGTTTTGATGATGCAGCAAAAACATTAGGCTTAGATACCAGTAATCTATTTTATACATTAGAGCAAGACAGACGCGTAAAATCTAACCAGTTAGATGTAAAATTAGATTATTACAATATTTTAAATGATAAAAGTAATTTAAACTTTGTGGTGGGAACCATACAAAGTGTACAAAATTTTGATTCTAAGTTTTTTCAGATACTAGACAATGGTACTGCATTTACCCCAACACCTACAATCCCAGGAAACTTAGATCCGCAAACAACAAATGATACAGAATATGGTTTTTCTGACATTTATGCAGGATTAAGATATCGGTTAAAAGCGGGTATTTTTACCTTTACTCCAGGTGTTACTTTACATGCTTACAATGTAAAAAACACGCAATATCAAACAGAAATATTTAAAGATCAATTTCAAAAGATATTTCCAGAACTTTCTATCATTGCACAATTTAAACAAAGCGAATCTTTACGATTTTCTTACAAACAAGAAGTTAATTTTACCGATGTTAATAAGCTTGCAAGAGGTATTGTAGCTAATAGTTATAACTCTTTTTATTATGGTTATGAAGAATTAAATAATGCACATTTACACAATGTAAATTTAAATTATTCTAGTTTTAATTTATTTAATTATACCAATGTGTTTGCCAGAATTAATTATAAGAAAACAATAGATCAAATTAACTCTATTGTAAATTTCGAAAACAATTCTGTAGTTTCTAGTAGTACATCTTTAAACTCACCTTATGATAATGAAAGTTTTACTGCTTCTGGTAGAGTTGGTAAAACATTTAATAAAATTAAAACTTCTTTAAGTGCTAATTATAATTATAGCAAAACATATCAATTTTTGGGTGATGATGAAAACACAAATAAATTATTTGCTCAAAGTTATAGAGCGAGTGTAAGTACTAATTTTACAAAAGCACCCAATGTAACATTAGGATATAATTTAAGTTTATCAGATCAAGATAACAGCTCTAGAGATGCAGTTGTAAAAGGAGTTACCAACGCACCTTCTTTAGGGTTTGATGCTTATATTTGGAACTCATTAACAGTACGTTCTGATTTTTCTTATAGCGAGGTAAAACAAGACGGAGTTGTAGCGAATTCTTTTAAAATTTTAGACGCTTCTTTTTCTTACAGAAAGGATAAAGACGCAAAATGGGAATATGAATTAGTAGGTAGCAATCTTTTAGCTTCTGGTTCTAGATCTACAGTAAGAACAAGTAATATTGCATTTACAGTAAATGAAACGTTTATTTTGCCAAGGTTTATAAGTCTTAGGGTAAAATATCAACTATAAATTTAGAGACATTTTCATTAAAAAAAAGGTGCAATTCATTGCGCCTTTTTTTATGTTCTAAATTTAAAATAAGAAACAATATATTTGTAAAAAAATAACATTCTATGATTTTTGATGTAGCTATAATAGGTTCAGGGCCAGCAGGGGCTTCAGCAGCTTTTAAATTAGCAGAAAAAGGAATTTCAACCGTTATAATAGAAAAAGAAACCCTACCAAGATACAAAACTTGTGGAGGTGCTTTTGGTTTGGCCGGAAGAAAAATAATGCCTTTTGATATTACAGAAGTTGTAGAAAAAGAATGTTTTAATATTGATGTTTTTTTTGATAAAATTGATAAAAAATTTACCATTCAAAAAGACGAGCCTATCATTACTATGGTGATGCGAGCAGATTTCGATAATTTTATTGTTAAAAAAGCACAAGAATTAGGAGTTACATTATTAGAAAATCATAAACTTACAGATATTACTTTTAAAGATGATATCATTTTACATACTTCTAAAGGAGAAATAAAAACCAAATTTGTAATTGCTGCCGATGGTGCTTTAGGTAAAACTGCAAAATTTGCAGGATGGAAAGAAACACGTTTGTTAATACCTGCATTAGAATATGAAGTTGAGGTAAATGAGGATGATTTTAAAAGATTATCAAAAACCGTTCGTTTAGATTTTGATGCCATTCCTATGGGATATGGTTGGTGTTTTCCAAAGAAAAACCACTTATCTATAGGAGTTGGGGCTTTACGAAAAGTAAAAGTAGATTTTAAACAGTGTTACAGAGATTATTTAGTGAATACTCTAAAGGTAACGGAAATCATTAGTGAAGAAATGCATGGTTTTCAAGTACCAGTTTCTTTAAGAAAAGATGGTTTTGTAAGAAATAATGTTTTTTTAGTGGGAGATGCTGCTGGTTTTGCAGACCCGTTATCAGCAGAAGGAATTACAAATGCTATTCTTTCTGGTAATATGGCAGCAGAATCAATCATTGAAAGTAAATTGAAAGGTGAATTAGCCAAAAATTTATACAATGAAAAGTTAGAAGAGCATCTTTTGCCAGCACTAAGATCTGCCTTTAAATTATCTAAGTTGTTTTATGAAAACGGTACCATGAGAAACCTTTTGATTAAAAAATATGGAGAAAGAATCTGTGAAAAAATGATTCAGATTATGATGGGAGAAAGTACCTATCCAACTGATATTATGAAAACGATAAAAAGGAAACTAAAAAACGCTATTTTTTCATAGAAGTATGAGTGTATCAACTACAAAAACTTTTTTGCCTGCATTTTTAAAAACTTTAGGAATTTTATTTCTCTATATCTTTCTAGGATTATTTTTAGATAGTGTTAATGTAGCAGAAAGCTATCAAGACTTACAATGGTTGGCTAATTTAATTATGCTTGTCATTTTTTCAATTACACTTTTTAAAGTAAACCCAAGAATTAGGGAGCAAATGGTATATGCGGTACTTATAGCTATTGCCGGCGAGTACGGTTTTTCTTTAGGGATGGGCATGTACACGTATCGCTTAGAAAACATACCACATTATATTCCTATGGGACATGCTCTAGTGTATGCTGGGGTATTGTATTTTACAAAAACAGCGTATGCAAAAAATAATGTAAAATTATTAGAAAAGGTTTTTACTGTTCTTGTAATTGTATATACAACTGCCTTTTTAATTTTAAAAAATGATGTTTTTGGTTTTGTACTATCTGCTTTAATGTTATATTTTTTAAGAAAAAGACCAAGAGAACGGTTGTTTTATTTGACCATGTTTTTAGCTGTTGCTTATTTAGAAATTATAGGTACTAGTTATGAATGTTGGTGGTGGCCAACAACAGCTTGGAATAAAATATCATTTTTACCAAGTGCAAATCCGCCAAGTGGCATTAGTTTTTTCTATTTTGGCTTAGATTTAGGTTGTTTGTATTTTTATAAAAAGCGACATAAAATAGCATGGTCTCGAATGAAAAATGTTAGGAAAATTAGACAAATTAAAGGTGTTGTAGCAAACTAAAAAACGAATTTTTTCGTTTTTAACTTAAATCAAATTACATTTGTAAGATGTCTATAAAAGTAACATCCGTTTCTAAAATTTATAAAACGCAAAAAGCATTAAACAATGTTTCTTTTTCTGCGGATAAAGGCCAAATAATTGGGTTTTTAGGTCCAAATGGAGCAGGGAAATCTACGATGATGAAAATCTTAACCGGTTTTATTCAGCCAAATGAAGGTGCGGTTTTAGTGGATGAAATAGATGTGTTACAAAATGCAATAGAAGCACAAAAAATTATTGGTTATTTGCCAGAACACAACCCTCTGTATACAGAAATGTATGTGCTAGAATATTTACAGTTTCAAGCAGCAATTTTTAAGGTTGATAAAAGCCAAATAGAAAATTGCATAGAAAAAGTAGGCTTAACTTCTGAGGCACATAAAAAAATCAATCAATTATCTAAAGGATATCAGCAAAGAGTTGGTTTGGCAGCAGCTATTTTACACAATCCAAAAGTGTTAATTTTAGATGAACCTACAACAGGTTTAGATCCTAATCAATTGGTAGAAATTAGAGAGCTCATTAAAGAATTAGGAAAAGAAAAAACGGTGCTGTTTTCTACACATATTATGCAGGAGGTAGAAGCGGTCTGCGATCGTGTAATTATCATTAAAAAAGGAGAAATTCTAATTGATAAAAAACTAGCAGATCTAAAAGAAAACAATCAACAAGTAATAGAAGTTACTTTTGATTATAAGATTGAAGAGCAGTTTATTAAACGATTAGAAAAGGTAGTTTCTTATAAAAATAATTACGACAATACTTGGTTCATCACTTTTGAAAGTGAAGAAGATATGCGCCCTAAAGTTTTTGATTTTGCGCAAGAAAATGGTCTAAAAATCTTAAGCTTAAATACACAGAATAAAAATTTAGAAACGCTTTTTAGAGAGGTAACGGCTTAGGTTTTTAAGTGCTATATATTGATAAAGTATAAAATTTGTCACTTCGAAGTTATGAGGAGTCACATAACAGTAATCGTACAAAACTTAGTGTTTTATGAGATTTCTCTCTCCGGTCAAAATGACAAACTGTACTTAGAACTTTTAAACTTGTTGCTTTTTTGAAAGTTACCTAATTCTAAAAAGAGTATTTTGTTAAATACTCATAAGCTTCCAACAAAGTTGGAAAAACTAAAATGCTTCCTGCTTCCTTTAGTTCTTCATCAGTATATTGTGTGGTAATTCCAATCGGAACCATACCTGCTGCTTTTGCTGCTTTTGTTCCTGTTAAACTATCTTCAAAAACCCAAATATCTTTAAAATCAATTTCTTTAAAACCTAGAGTTTCAGCTAATAAAATATAGGCTTCAGGTGCTGGTTTTGGTTTCACGTAATCTTGCACTCCAAAAACAGTGGTAAAATCTAAGTTTAAGTGATGAATGCTATTTTTTAAAAACTGTTTTGTAGCGTTACTTGCAATTCCGTAGGGTATTTTTTCTTTGGTTAAAAGAGCTGTAAACTCTCTAACTCCTGGTAATAATTTTGGAACCTTAAATTGTGTTTTTATATGTTCATCTTTTAAGAAGTATAGCTCTTCGGTTTGTTTTTCTTTGCCAATAACACTGCAGAAATATTCGGCAATAATCATGGGAGATTTTCCGGCATTAAATTTTGGGAAAGGAGCTATTTCTTCATTAAACAATTCTTTAAATGCAGAGGTCCAAGCAGAGTAATGACTTTCAAAACTATTTACAATTACACCATCAAAATCAAATAAAAATCCTTTAGGGTTTACCATTATTTGGTTGTTTTTTCGTTGAATATTTCCGTTAAATACGGATTTAAAAATTTATTGGTAGGATCTAATTCTCTTCTTAAAAATTTAAAATCTTCCCATTTAGTATAGACCTTAGAAAGCGCTTCATCTTTTGCTATAAAGCGTTTTGCCCAATGAGGTTTTCCTCCGTATTTTAAAAATATTTTTTCAATACTTTTAAAAGCTTCATAGGTATCTGCAGTAGCGGCATTTCTAGAAACGCATCCCATGGTTACGGTATCTTTACCATAAGCATAGCTTAACCAAGTTTTATCTTTATACACAAAGCGAACATCCATAGGAATATGAATAAACGATTTGTTGCTCCATTTATTTATTTCTGCTTTTAATTCTTCAAAAACTGTTGGAAACACATCTAAACCAATCGTCCATTCTGCTAATTCTAAAGTAGAACCTCTAGATTTTGTAACGGTTGCTTGGTACAAAGACCCTTTGTGTTCTTTGGTAGAGCTAAAAAAACCTCGGTATAAAAGTTTGTTAGCAATGGCCGTTATCCAAGGGAAAACATGAGAGTATTTATACAATATTTTAGAAGCAGTTCTTCTATGTTTTAAATATTTTGGGCCTAAATCTTCAGTGATTTCTGTATTGGGATCTATTTTATCTCCCGTAATTACATAGCCTTTATCTGTATGAGGAAGCCATAAAATTCTTAGAAAATCGTGTTTTTGTAAACGTTCTTTAATTTTAGGTAACCAAACGCTATCGTCTTCAGGACCTTCTTTTACATGTAAAGTATAAATAGGTTCACATTTAAACGTAATTTCAGAAAAAACACCAAGAACACCCAAAGAAACTCTTACGGCATCAATTAAATCGTCTTTTTCTGTTATTACTTTAACGGAACCATCGGCTAAAATAAGATTACATTTTGTAATGTACTCTGATAATAATTTTCCGCTTGTACCGTGTGTTCCTGTTGCTAAAGCGCCACCAATAGTAATGGTGTTGATATCTGGCAAACAAGGTATACACCAGCCTTTTGCTTCTACCGCTTCTATTAAATCTCCTAAAATAATACCAGACTGAACCGTAATTGTTTGCTCTGAATCATTGTAAGATAAAATTTTGTTATACTCTTTAATATCAATTAAAGTTTCTGTACCAGAAGCAATATTAGACGAAGATTGTTTATTACCAAAAATTCTTATTTTTTCAGATTTTTTTACAACTTCTTGTAATTCCTCTTCGGAAGAAATTTTATAAAGAGATTTGTAGTTATAACTTATGTTTTCGTTCCAGCTTACCCAGACTCCGTTTTTATTTTGTTTCATTTATTTTCAAAAAGATTAAACAAAATTAAGCAATAATATTTCTTTATGACGCCTCTTTTTTGTTTTATTCTGTTAATTAGAATTAATTTAACTTATAAGCAATTTGTTGCTTATCTAAAGTTGCCAATAATTCATTGCTAATATGAACCTTGGTATTTCTACTTGGTAAACTAATTTCTAATTTTTCTTTTTCATCCCAGATTGTAAAATTTAAACCTTGTTTACCTGGAGTGTTTTTTAAAATAGATTCTAAATTTAAGATTGTATCTTCTTTAATTTCGTTTAAAGGAATTTGAATGGTTACTTTTTTACAGAGTTCATCCATAATATCATGCAACAATTTCATTTCTGTAAACTTTAGTCTTGGTTCTCCAGCAACACCTGTTTCTTTATTAGTCCAACCTGGCTGAACCGTAGATCTTATAAATAGAAATTGATTAGGCACCAAGAAGTGTTGCATTCTTAGGTAATCTTCCCCAAAAATTCTAAATTCATGGCTATCTCCATAATCTTCTACTGTAAACATAGCCCAACCTTTTCCCGCTTTAGAAACTCGGTGCTGTACATCTGTAACGATACCTGCAAAGGCTAAATTCATATTTACAAATCTTGCTAAATCGCCTTTAAAGTGTTTTAAAGCAGCGTTACAAAATTTTAATTCATTTTTAAAATCATCTAGTGGATGCGCAGAAATATAAATTCCGATAACCTCTTTTTCTTGTTGTAGTAACTCCATAGTTCCCCAAGTTTCACATTGCGGAATGTCTGGCTCCGGAAACTGAACGTTAGAAGCTTCTCCAAACATAGAAACTTGTGCAGAATTTTCGTTTTCTTGATATTTACTACCAAATTTCATGGCGCGTTCTAAAAAGGTCATTCCTTTTTCATCGGTATCAAAGTATTGCGCTCTGTGCGTGTCTGTAAAAGAATCGAAAGCGCCCGCTTTAATTAAACTGTCAAAAGATTTTTTGTTGGCAGCTCTTAAATCTACACGTTTGGCAAGGTCAAAAATAGAACTGTAATTTCCGTTTTCTTCTCTTTCTTTAATAATGGCTCTAACTGCACTGGCACCTACACCTTTAACAGCAGCCATACCAAAACGAACAGCACCTTCATTATTTACAGAGAATTTTAAATACGATTCATTTAAATCTGGTCCAAGAACTTGTAATTCCATTCGTTTACATTCTTCCATAAAGAACGAAACCGATTTAATATCATTCATATTATTAGAAAGAACAGACGCCATATATTCTGCCGGATAATGCGCTTTTAAGTAGGCTGTTTGATAGGCGATCCACGCATAACAAGTAGAGTGAGATTTGTTAAAGGCGTAACTAGCAAAGGCCTCCCAGTCTTTCCATATTTTTTCTAATTTTTCTGGATCATGACCTTTTGCAGCTGCTTGTTCTACAAATTTCGGCTTCATTTTATCTAGTACCGCAATTTGTTTTTTACCCATTGCTTTACGTAAAACATCGGCTTCACCTTTGGTAAAGTCTGCTAACTTTTGCGATAAAAGCATTACTTGCTCTTGGTATACTGTAATTCCGTAGGTTTCTGCCAAATACTCTTCCATGGCAGGTAAATCGTACTCAATATCTTCCGTACCGTGTTTTCTATTAATAAAAGACGGAATATATTCCATTGGTCCAGGTCTGTACAAGGCATTCATGGCAATTAAATCTGCAAAAACCGTTGGTTTTAAAGAACGCATGTGTTTTTGCATTCCTGGAGATTCATATTGAAAAACACCTACGGTTTCTCCTTTTTGGAAAAGTTCGTATGTTTTTTCATCTTCTAAAGAAAAATTTTCTGGATCTAAAGTGATACCATGTCTTGCTTTTACAATTTTAACGGTGTCTTTAATTAAAGTCAGCGTTTTTAAACCTAAGAAGTCCATTTTTAATAAACCTGCAGTTTCTACAACAGAGTTATCAAATTGGGTAACATACATGTCAGAATCTTTAGCTAGAGCCACAGGTACATAATTGGTAATATCACCAGGCGTAATAATAACCCCACAGGCATGAATACCGGTATTTCTAACAGAGCCTTCTAAAATAGTGGCTTTGTTTATTGTTTCGGAAACCAAATCGTTTCCGTAAGACATTTGTTTTAGTTCTTCTACTAGTTGTTTTTCTTCTGCACGTAAACCATCAACTTTACCTTTACTTTTAGCATCATCACCAAAAATATTTTTTAGTTTAATTCCTGGAATTAATTTTGCAATTCTATCGGCCTCAAAAAGTGGTAAGTCTAAAACTCTGGCAGTATCTCTAATCGAAGATTTAGCTGCCATGGTACCATAAGTAATAATTTGTGCTACTTGGTTTGCACCATATTTATCAATTACATAATCCATAACACGACCACGACCTTCATCATCAAAATCAATATCAATATCGGGCATGGATACACGTTCTGGATTTAAGAAACGCTCAAAAAGTAAATCGTATTTAATGGGGTCTATATTCGTAATCCAAAGACAATAGGCAACTACAGAACCTGCAGCAGAACCACGCCCAGGACCTACGGCAACGTCCATTTTTCTTGCAGCTCTAATAAAATCTTCTACAATTAAGAAATACCCAGGATATCCTGTTTTTTCAATAACTTCTAATTCAAAATCTAAACGTTCTTTAATCGATTCTGTAATTTCTCCATATCGTTTTTTAGCACCTTCAAAAGTTAAGTGTTTTAGAAAGTTATTCTCTCCACGTTTTCCGTTATCTTTTTCATCTTCCGGATCTTTAAATTCATCACCAATATTAAAAGCGGGCAAAAGTACATCTCTTGCAAGGGTAAATATTTCTACCTTATCTACAATTTCTTGTATGTTACTTATGGCTTCTGGAATGTCTGCAAACAACGTTTTCATTTCGTCTGTAGACTTAAAATAATACTCGTCGTTTGGTAAGCCATATCTGTAACCACGACCTTTACCAATTGGGGTAGCTTGTTTTTCACCATCTTTTACACATAATAAAATATCATGTGCGTTGGCGTCTTTTTTTTCTAAATAAAAGGTGTTGTTGGTGGCAACAATTTTAACATCGTGCTTTTTAGAAAACTTTAATAAAGTTTCATTTACAATATTTTCATCTTGTTGATTGTGACGCATCAACTCAATATATAAATCGTCTTTAAATTGCTCTTTCCACCAAATTAAGGCTTCCTCAGCTTGTTTTTCACCAAGGTTTAAAATTTTACTCGGTACTTCTCCGTATAAGTTACCGGTTAAAACTATAATGTCTTCTTTGTATTTTTCTACAAGTGCTCTATCTATTCTTGGTACATAGTAAAAACCATCTACAAAGGCAGCAGAAGACATTTTTGCTAAGTTGTGGTATCCATTTTTATTTTTTGCTAATAAAACAACCTGATACCCATTGTCTTTTTGCGATTTATTTTTATGATCTTCACAGATATTAAACTCACAACCAATAATTGGTTTCATAGGAGTTTCTGCTGTTTTATTATGACTTAAAACGGCGTTTACAAAGTGAAAGGCCCCCATCATATTTGCAGTATCTGTCATGGCAACTGCCGGCATATTGTCTTTTGCGGCAGCTTTTACAATATTACCCAATTGCATGGTAGATTGTAAAACAGAATATTGTGTATGATTGTGTAAATGCGAAAATTGAACATTTTCTAATTCTGCTAAACCATCTGAAGTAGATTTTGTTTCGGCAGTATTTTTTAATTTATCTAAACGTTGGCGAATTAGATCGCTTTCTTTTTTAAGGTTGATGTGTTTTAAACCAATTACCTGAATAGGTTTTGGGTTTGCTTCAGAGAAATTGGTAAAATAATCATCATCAACATCTAATTGTTCTTTAGTATATTCTCTTAAACGAATTAACTCTAAAAAACAACGTGTGGTTGCCTCAACATCGGCAGTTGCGTTGTGTGCTTCACCAAAACCAACACCAAATAAATGATTGTGTAATTCGGTTAAGGTTGGTAATTTAAATTTTCCTCCACGACCACCAGGGATTTGACACATGGTAGCTGTTTTTTCTGTACAAGTATCTAAAACAGGTAGGGAAAGCATTTTGTTTTCTACACCTAATCTATGGAATTCACAACCCATAATATTAAGGTCGAAATTTACATTCTGACCAACAATAAATTTTGTTTTTTCTAGAGCTTCATTAAATAAAGCCAAACCTTCGCTTAAAGAAATACCTTGTTCTGCAGCTAATTCTGTAGAAATACCGTGAATTCTTTCGGCATCGTAAGGAATGTTAAAGTTGTCTGGTTTTATTAGAAAATCGTTGTGTTCTAAAACATTACCCATTTCATCATGCAATTGCCATGCAATTTGAATACACCTTGGCCAGTTGTCTGTATCGGTAATTGGAGCATTCCAACTTTTAGGTAAACCGGTGGTTTCTGTATCAAAAATTAAGTACATAAATGATTTTTTGTATAATGAGTTATTGGTGATTTACGGACTGTAAAATTAAAGGTTTGTTATTTAAAAATAATGAAATACGGAGATCTTTTTATCAACATATAAAATTAATTGAATAGAAAGGAATTAGATTGTTAGTTGTTGTTATTCTTTGTTTTAAGGGTTTTACAATTTAAATAAAAGTGATGAGGATTGCCTTTTTGAATATTAACAAAGGTTTAAATTAAGATTAAATCTGTATCAATGTTAATATTTAACATAGGTAGCTGAGTCTCCAAGTCTAGTTTTGGTACTTATTAAAACTAACATATCTTATGAAATTATCAGTAGTAAAAATTCGTACAACCATTTGTTTAATGATGGCTTTTGGTTTATTTTTTTTAAATGCTCATGAGTCTTTTGGGCAAGCAACCAATGCTTCAATAAGAGGTATTATAAAAGATAGTAGCGGAGAGCCACTAATGGGGGCTACTATTATTGTTAAAAATATTTCAACAGGGTTTAGCTCAGGTACAATAACAAATGAATCTGGAAGTTATAAAATTCAGCAATTACCTTTAGGTGGGCCTTATAATGTAACAGCCAAATACCTTGGGTTTCAAGATGTGGTTAAAAAAGGCTTTACTTTAAACTTAAGTGATGTAATTACAATAGATTTTTTGTTACAAGAATCTGCTACTTCTTTAGATGAAATTGTTGTTTCTTCTAATAGTATTGTAAAACGTATTCAACAAATGGGGGCTTCTACAAAAATAGGTGCTGGACAAATTAAAAATTTACCATCAGAAGGAAGAAATTTTACCAGACTTACAAGTTTATCGCCCTTACAAGGAGCCGGAAGTCTTAATTTAGGAGGACAAAGAAGAACTTCTACAAATGTAACTATTGATGGTGTTAATTTTAGAAATACACTTACAGCAGGAGAAATTGGTAGAGGTCCTTACACAATTTCTCAAGAAGCGATTAGAGAGTTTGAGGTGTCTACAAATGATTATGATGTAACACAAGGACGCCAAGGAGGGGGATCTATTACTTCGGTAACAAAATCTGGAACAAATGAATTTGAAGGAAGTGCTTTTTTTTATCATAGAGCAGACAATCTTCAGAGTCAATATACTATTCAAGGTCAAGAAAGAGATGCAGATTTTTATAACTCTCAATCAGGATTAAGTATTGGAGGACCTTTAATTAAAGATAAATTACATTTTTTCTTAGTGTACGAAAGACAAGATGCAGGAGATCCACAGTTTATTGCAAATATTCAAAATGATGATGATGCCAATCGTTTACGAATTTCAGAAAATAGTTTAAATCGTTTTTTACAAATTGGTAGAGACAAATATGGTTTAAGCAATTCTAAGCAAGTAGGTCAATTTGATAGAGTTACTGAGGCTAATAATTTGTTTTTAAGATTAGATTGGCAAATTAATGACAAACATAGGTTAACATTTAGAAATCTTTATAATAAATGGGACAACCCTTTTAGTGTAAGTGATAATTCTAATATAGAAGTAGCAGAATCTTATTCAGATTTTGTGTCTCATGAAAATAGTATGTTTCTTTCTTTACGTTCTAATTTTTCATCTAGCGTAACTAATGAGCTTAAAGTGCAATATCAAAGAGCAGAACGTATTTTTAGTCCAAATTCAGAATTGCCGTCACAAAATATTCCAAGAGCAATTGTACAAGTAACCTCTGTATTACCAAATGGTAATAATAGTACTAGAAGTGTACAGTTAGGAGGGCAGCGTTTTACACCAGAAACCAATTTAGAAAATCAGGTACAAATTTCTAATACTACCTATGTTAGTTCAGGTAAGTTTAATTTTACTTTTGGTACAGATAACTTAATAACTTCTTTAGAAACACAATTGTCTAATGAACAAAATGGTCGTTTTTTCTTTGATTCTTTAGATGATTTTGATAATTTAAACCCATCTAGATATGCTCGTGAAGTGCCTTTACAGGGATCTACTTTAGTAAAACAAACTGTTTTAGATTTATCAGTTTTCGGTCAGGTAGAGTTTGATATAAATCCAAATTTAAACTTTGTAGGTGGTATACGTTATGATGCAACTGCATTTGTAGATGCAGCAGAATTTAATCCTTTGGTGTATCAAGAATTAGGAATTCGTACAGATGAAAAACCAGAAGATTTTGATAATATTCAACCTAGATTTCAATTAACGTGGAATATCAAAGGAAATGATACTGATATTTTAAAAATTGGTGGAGGTGTATTTACATCACAACCACATTATTATGCACAAGTAAATAACATTCAAAATAGCGGAACTTTAATAGGTGCTATTGATGTTACAGGGGCAAATGTTCCTACTCCAGATTTTATTGGTTATAGAAATGATCCAAGTACTGTACCAGGTGTGCCAGCGGGAGTTACTCCTTTTTCTACAATAAATGCTGTGAGCCCAGATTTTGAAGTGCCTACCATCTACAAAGCAAATATTAATTACACGCACTTTTTTGGAGATAGATATAGTTTGGGGGTTAATGCTGTTTTTAGTCATACTAAAAATAACTACGTGTATCAAGAAACCAATTTAGTGGCAGAACCTTATTTTGTAACGCCACAAGGTAGAGAGGTTTTTGTACCAGCAAATACTATTGCAGAAAATGGTCGTGCAGATTGGACAAAATCTAGAGTTTCTGATTTAGTGGGTAGAACGTTGGTTTTAAATTCTGATGGTATTTTAGATAACCTTGCCTTGGTTATAGAGGGTTCTGCTAAAATAGGTGAAGATGGTTATGTAAACGCAAGTTTTACGGTAAATCAATCAAAAGACAACTCATCATACAATTGTTGTGTTGCAAATACGTCTACATTTCTTCCTGTTTCAGGAGATCCAAGAGATTTAAATTATGGATATTCAGACAATCATTTTGATACTAAAATTGTAGTAAATGGTGCGAGTCCAACTTGGAAAGGGTTTACCTTAGGAGCAACAATTGTAGGTACTGGTGGTACAAGGTATTCTTTAAAATCTGGAGGAGGTAGAAGCGCAAACGGAGATTTTAATTTGAGTAATGAAATTGCATATATTTTTGATCCAAGTGATGCAAATACACCAGATTATATTAAAGATAGTTATAACGAGGTTTTAAACGATCCAGAAACATCAGAAAGTTTTAAAGAGTATTTAAAAGAAAGTTTTGGTGGTTTTGCAGAAAGAAATGGAGGGAAAAATCCTTTTAGTGCAACCGTAGACCTTCGACTTCAAAAAAAGTTTAATTTATCTAATGATAAACATTCTTTAGAGCTTTCTGCAGATGTTTTTAATTTTATGAATTTATTAAATAAAGAATGGGGGCGTAGTCATAATTTTGGAAATAGAGATTTTATGAATATCAATGGTTTTGATCAAGCAACAAGTAGTTATCAGTATAATGTGCAAACGGGTGCAGGTATAGAGCCTATTAATGGTACTCCTTGGAGATTGCAACTTGGTGTAAGATATTCCTTTAATTAAAATAAGAATTGTTTCATTTTTATGGGGTTTGGTATTTCTCTATCAGGCCCCTTTTTATTTATAGCTTATGAAAAATAGTATTTATAGTATTGTATTTTTAATTTTAACAGGATGCGTTGGGTCTAAAAATTTAATAGAAAAAGATTCCTTTTTTTCTAAAGAAAATTACATTGCCAAGCATCATGGAGAAGTAATTCCTGTTGGATATCAATATCCTAAAAAAGATAGTTTTAAAGTGCTTTCTTGGAATGTAGAGCATTTTGTAGATTCTTTTGATGATCCGTATATAGATTCTAATAGAGAAAATAAACCAGATTCTTTAATGGCAAATAAGGTTGCTTATTTAGTTGCCTCTTTAAAGGAAATAGATGCAGATGTTGTTGTTTTACAAGAATTTGAGAGTGCCAAATTTTTAAGAAGTATTGCCAATGATAATTTGCAAAACATGGGGTATACATACTTTGCAGATGTACCCAGTCATGGTTGGTATATGAATGTGGTTGTAATGAGTAAATTTCCTTTAGGCATTATTTATGGTTATGGAAATGTAACGACGCCAGTTCTTGAATATAGAAATGATGAAGGAGCACCAGAAACACAAAATACGTTAAATACTAGAATGTGGTCTGTTGAGGTGTATCCTAATCCGGATTATAATTTTTTACTTACCGGCGTCCATTTAAAAGCGGGTAGAGGAGAAAGAAATATAGCTATGAGAAAGGGGCAGATTAATTTTTTAAAACAACAATTTAAGCGCTTTTTAAAAGAGGATAAAAACAAGAATATTTTAGTAGTTGGAGATTTTAATAGTGTACAAGGTAGTGAAGAAATTAATCTATTTCTAAATGAAAAAGTAAAGAGAGAAAAATTTATAGATCCATTACCAGAAACGGTAATGACACATACTTCTGATGATCCTAAACGTAGATTAGATTATATGTTGATAAATACCAATATGTACAAAGAATATAAAGAGAATTCTGCGAATGTTCCCCAACTTTTTACACCACAAAAAATGAGAGAAATTAGCGACCACTTACCAGTTACTTCAACATTTATCATTAAATAAAAAATAGAATACATGAAAAAAATTATTATAGTACTTGTTGTTTTTACAGTTTTGTCTTGTAAAACAACTTCTAAATCAAGTAAAAATAAAGCTTATTTGAAGCAGTCAACAAAAGAAATGACAGCAGATTTTGTACTTGCTTTTGGTTCTTGTAATAAACCTGATCAAACAAATCTGTTATGGGATGATATTGTTGGATTAAATCCAGATGTATGGTTGTGGGGAGGAGATATTATTTATGCGGACACAGAGGATATGGATAAAATGGAAGCAGATTATAATCTTCAAAAAAAGCAAAAAGGATATGCAAACCTTTTAAAAGAAACGAAGGTTTTGGGAACTTGGGATGATCATGATTTTGGAGCCAATGATGCAGGAATAGAATATCCTAAAAAAGAAAAAAGTCAGGAACTATTGTTGAATTTTTTGGGAGTTGATAAAAATTCTCCGAGAAGAAAAAGAGAAGGGGTATATCATTCTGAAGTTATAGAAACAGCTAAAGGATCTGTAAAAATTATTTTGTTAGATACTCGTTATTTTAGAACAAGTATAAACAAAAAGAGTATAAATGGTGTTCAAGATAATCGTACTATTTTAGGTGAACAACAATGGGCTTGGTTAGAAAGTGAGTTGGTTAATTCATCTGCAAAATTTAATATCATTTTAAGTAGTGTACAGGTAATTGCAGAAAAACATCCTTATGAAAAGTGGGCAAACTTTCCGTTAGAACGTAAAAAACTACTTGATGTAATTGTATCTTCAAAAGCTAATAATGTTATTTTATTGTCTGGAGATCGTCATATATCGGAGTTTTCTAAAGAAGAAGTAAATGGCTTAAGCTACCCTTTAATTGATTTTACATCGAGTGGGATGACACATGCAAGTGAGAACTTTACTAAAGAATATAATCCGGCAAGAGTAGGTAGCGTTGTTTCTACAAAAAGTTTTGGGGTGTTAAAAATTAATTTTGATAAAAAAAAGGTTGTGATGGAAATGCGTGGAGACGACACGTTACAACAAAAAATAGAACAAATTTATCCTTTATAATAATTTATAAAGGTTTCACAAGTAATATGCCCTTTGCATACAACTCTTAAAATTAGAGTTTTTTTATGTAGAACACGAAATATATTGTGTTACTTAAACTTAATTTTAAGGCTAAAGAAAGGGTTTTATGTTCAGGGATTTTAAAAGACTAATTGTTTTTCTAGTATAGAAGCAACAGTTTGACGGGTGACCCCAATAAGGTCGCCCATATCTTTTTTAGATAATACATTAAAAAGAAGATAAGGAGTTCCTTTTGTATCTATGATTTCGATATTCAATTGTTTTTGAAGAGCGGTTATTCTTTCTTCAATTTGCTTTTCTTTAATGTTTTTTAACTTTAATTCTGCAGAACACCACCTTTTTACAAGGTAAGAAATAAACCAATTGGTAATAATTGGGTTTGTTACTATAATTGTTTTAAAAAAATCTAAATTGTACAATCTAATTTTACTATCTACTAAGGCTTTTGCATATTCTTGAAACTGTCCATTTAGGTATTTTAAGTTACCAAAAAATTCGGTAGATGGTAAAATTTCGTAAACATAACTATCTCCATTCTCAGAATATCCACCTAGTTTTACCGCTCCAGTTAATACTTCATAAATGTAATTGTCTTTATTTGGTGGTAAATAAATATATCCATTCTTTTTTACATCTATTTCTAGAATATGTTCTTTGTCGTACTGTATACCTAAACTCTTTAGCTGTGAGAAAAGATCGAATTCTTCAAAGTCTTTATTAACAGGTCGAATTGTATTCTTCATGATGAAAGGGGTTAATAAGTAAAAGTAGCTGATTGAAATAGGTTTGATGTTAAGCAATCATTATTTAACAATTTAATTGAGCTCATTTTTTTAATTATGATGTTTTACTGTTTGTTAAGTTTAAAAATGTTTTTTGTTGTTTCTAGACTTTAATAAAATCAACAAAAAAAGTCAACCCTGTTAAGGATTGACTTTTTTAAGTGTTTTGTGATCTGTAATTAGATGTAAGACTACTTCTATTTTATGATTAGGCTAACTCTTCTTTTACCATTAATAAATTAATGGCAGATTGAATTTTCTGATGTTGCATTTCTATCATTTTTCTAGTTGATGGAGCAAATTCATCATCTTTTTCTAGAATTTCGGCATATTCGTCTAAACTTGTTTTTTCACCTCTAAGCGCTTCTTCTAAAATAGCCTCTTCATCATTTGCGCTAAATAAAGATTTTAGTGTCATCCAATTTCTGTGCACTGTTCCTTTAAAAGTACCATCATCTTCTGGTATTTGTCCGTGAGACAAAATCTCTGTTCTAAGTTCTTTTGCAAATTGACTTCTTTCTGATGCTCTATTTTTAAAGAAGATTTTTAATTTTGGACTCTCTACATTTTCTGCAGCGTTTAAATACCCTTTTTCGGCATCATAATTTTTCTCTAATAATTCGTTTAATTTGTTCGAAATTTTTTCTGTGTACTTCATGTTGTCATTTTCATTTTAAAATTCCAATAGCTTGTTTTAAGATGTGTATTGTTTCACATCTGATACAAAATTATAAAAGAAGAGGCTTTGTTATTAGTTCATAAGATTTTGATTTTAACTCATTTGATTTTAAAACTTTTTTCTTCGTTTTTTTTATCGTTTTGGTTACTTACTAACGTTATTTGCGTTAGGGATTAAACGGTTTGTTTGAGCTCTTTTTGAGGTACGAAAAAAAGCGAGTAGTGAAAGCCCGCTCGAACGCCCTAAAAAATATTGATATTTAGCGGTTTAGTTTAAAAAAGGTTTTGTATTTTTGCGCCCACTTACTACGAGATGGTAAGATTTTTAATAATCAAGGTCGAGAACCTTAACAAATTAACAAATTATGTCTGTAAAGATTAGATTACAAAGACACGGTAAAAAAGGGAAACCATTCTATTGGATCGTTGCCGCTGATGCTCGTGCAAAAAGAGATGGTAAATACTTAGAAAAAATAGGTACTTACAATCCAAACGTTAACCCTGCAGTTATTGACTTAAATGTTGATGGAGCAGTAAAATGGTTACAAAATGGTGCACAACCAACTGACACTGCAAAAAACATTTTATCTTACAAAGGTGCAATGTTAAAAAACCATTTACTTGGTGGTGTTAGAAAAGGTGCTTTAACACAAGAACAAGCAGATGCTAAATTTGCAGCTTGGGTAGAAGCTAAAGAAGCTAAAATTTCTGACAAACAAGCTGGTTTATCTAAAGCAGAATCTGAAGCTAAAGCAGCAGCATTTGCAGCAGAAAAAGCAGTAAATGAAGCTAGAATTGAAGCAGCTAAACCAGTTGTTGAAGAGGTAGCAGAAGAAGTAGTAGCTGAGGCTGAAGAAGCTCCAGAAACTATTGATGATGCACAAGCAAAAGCAGCTGAATAAATTATAAATTTATACGAAGATGCGTAAAGAAGATTGTTTTTATTTAGGCAAAATCGTTACAAAATATAGTTTTAAAGGTGAAGTTATTATCAAATTAGATACTGACGAACCTGAGTTGTACACAGAAATGGAATCAGTTTATGTCGAATTTGGCACAAACTTGGTTCCATTTTTTATTGATAAAAGTTCACTACATAAAGGAAATCAGTTGCGTGTTCAGTTTGAAGACGTGTATTCTGAAGAAGAAGCAGATTCTATTTTAAAATGTGGTGTTTATTTACCAACAACGATGTTGCCAGAATTAACTGGCGATAAATTCTACTATCATGAAGTAATCGGTTTTACTGTTGTGGATGCTAATTTTGGAGAAGTTGGGCAAATTGTTCATATTAATGACAAAGCAGCACAACCTCTTTTTGAAATTGATAGAGACGGAAAAGAAATCTTTATTCCGATGGTAGATGATTTTATTAAGAAAGTAGATAGAGAAAACAATACAATAGAAGTTGATACTCCAGAAGGATTGATAGAATTGTACTTGTAATAAAAGGCATGTTGAATTTAAATATCAATAGATATTTTATAAAATTTGACATATAGAAAGGTGTCTGAGTGGTCGAAAGAGCTACCTTGGAAAGGTAGTGTACTGGCAACGGTACCGAGGGTTCGAATCCCTTCCTTTCTACGAGAAAGTATTTAAGTATAAATATTACACCCAATTCTAATAGAATTGGGTGTTTTTATTTGGATAACAATAGATATTAAACTATAAAATATTGCTTTCTATTGATGGAATTGTTTTTTTTATCATTAATTTTTATAAAAAGGTGGAAAAATAAAAATACTTTTCTACATTTGATTGCCCCCAAATTGTAGTAAAGTTTTGAAAAAACTCCTTTTTATTTTTTTTCTTTCCCATAGTATATTATGGTCACAGCAGGAGACTTCTTCAATTACTAAAAAAACATTCTCATCTAGAGAAGGTTATTTAATTTCTGAACCCTTTAGTTCTTCCTACGATAGTAATGGATGGCTTTGGGTTTTAGGTAAAGATTTGCTGTCTAACGAATATGTCTTCGGAGATAAAAAAGTAATTATGCAGCGTTTTGATGGCATACATTTCTTTTCGGTAAAAATGCCAGAAACTGGCGATAAAATAATAAAAGAAGGAAGCCTTTTTAAACACCAAAAAGAAGGGTTTTATTTAAGGTTACTTTATAGTAATTACCCCAATGCAGAATTATTTTATATAGATACAGCAACTTTAGAAATTACCAATGTAACAGAATTTAATTCTCTACCCCAAAAGTATACACTTGCAGCACCCTATTATATAAAAGATGCAACACGGCTGATGGTAACATCTGCAGATAAACTTTACAGTGGAGAATTAAATGGTTTAAAGTTTAAGTTGTTAGATTCTATTCCTATTAATAAAAAAACAACTTCCCCTTTTTTAGCAGTTACAAACGTTTTAGAAGATTTTTCTATTGTAAAGTTACAATTAGAAAAAGATTATTTTTTGGTAGATCATAATGGAAAAATTATAAAAAAGCTACATAAAGAAGACTTTGTAGATTTAAAAGGTAATCATTTTTTACCAGATTATATTGATAATGTTTTTAAAGATAATAATGAATATTACTTGTATTTTAATTCTTACAAAAATGTTTTTAGGTTTGATAAAAAGGAGCAGAAATTTAAAGAAATAGCTAAAACCAGTAAAGGCAATCAAATAATTAAAGCCTTAGATTTTAAAAATGATTTTAAAAGAGGTATCAGAACTGAACTTATTTCTGATTATACGAAGCTTTCAATCTATCATTTTAAGGATAAACAGGCTAATTTAATAGCAGGCATTAAAATTAAAAATTTTTCTAAATATTCTTATAATGAAGTTGATGAAAACTTAGTTGTTTTAAACGGAAATACATTAGACCTTTATTATATTACAGATAGTAAGATTAAAACTTTTTTAAAAGAAAAAAGTGTAAGAACTATAAGTAAGTTAAAAAATAATAAATACATTATAGCAACGGATGCAGAAGGGTTTTATGAAATTAATGTTGATAAAAATACCGAGGATAAAATAGCCATTTTAGACGATGGTAAAGAAATTTCTATCAATTATTCTAGAGATATTATTGTGCAAGATAATGGCACAATAATTACAAACGACTCTGAAAACTTATTTACGTTAGATTCCACTTACAATATTATAAGAGATAAAAGTTTTAAGATTCAAAGAGAAGAAATTATAAAAATAGGCGACACTATTTTTAATGGGTATAGGAATGGGTTTATGCACAAATATTCGTATTCTAAAAAAACACACAAAAATATTAAAGTAGATAAAGACTTATTAGTTAAAGAATTTGCTACAGATGGCAATAAGTTATATGCCACAACTAATAAGGGATTTTTAGAATATAAAAATGGAAAACATAAAATTTACAAATTCGAAAACGAAGAGGCTAACAATTTACTTTCTGTAACTTATAGTAAGTTTTATGGGGTTTTAGTTTCTACTAAATTTGGAAAGATTTATGAATTTAATACCGCCACTAAAAAGCTAAAGCTTATTTATAAAGACGATTTAACGGTGTCTATTGTTGGTATGATCATAGATAACAACAATAATTTATGGTTAAATACTTATGCAGGTATTGTATCTATAGATTCAAAAACAAAAGTAGTAAATAGGTACACGCAAAAAGACGGTGTTTATGAGCTAGAAGGCAATAGATTTAGCATGTACAAAGACAGCAAGGGTAATATCTTTGTTGGAAGCTATAAAGGGTTAAGTTATTTTAATCCAAAAGAATTAATAAAAAATAATAAGCAGGTACAGCCAAGGCTAACGTCTATTTCTTATTTTAATGAAAAAACTGGTAGATGGAAAATAAATAGCGAGCCTAATTTTTTAGAAAACGTACATACAATTATGTTGCCGTCTTTGTATCAAAGATTTTCTGCAACTGTTTCCTTAGCAGGTAATGTAAATCCAGGTGACGTAAAATATAGGTATCGTTTAATAGACGAAGAGGACAGATCTGAATGGTTTTTAAACCAATTTGGTAATGAAATTTTGTTTGCAAACTTAGCGGCAGGAAAATATGTTCTAGAAATAGAAGGTTTAAATATTGTCAATGAAAAAATAGGTGAAACGATTGTTTTAAACATTATTTCAGAAAATTTTTTTTATAAAACTTGGTGGTTTATAGCTGGACTTATTTTATTGGTTTTAACAATTGTTGGTTATATGATATATCAATATATAACAAAACAAAAACTGTTTGCAGAAAGTAAAATAGCTTTAAATGATGCCAAAGTAAAAAGTGAAATGATGTTAGAAATTCATCATCGTATTAAAAACAATCTTCAAATTATTTCTGGCTTATTAGGTTTGCAAATGCTTAAAAGTAATAATGCAGAATTAAAATCTAAACTACAAGAAAGCCAGAGTAGAATAGAATCTATTGCTGGTATTCATGATGTTTTATATACGCCACAAAGGTTAGATGCTATTTCTGTTAACGAGCATGTTAAAAAAATTATAAGTTATTATAAGAAGTTGTTTTCTGTAAAAGTAGATTATAATTTAACGGTAGACGATTCTATTTTAACTATGGATAAAGCAACTCCATTTGTGCTGTTGTTAAACGAATTAATAAACAATTCTAATAAGCATGCTTTTAATAATACTAGAACTCCAGAAATACACATCATTTTTAAGAAAAAGAACGGAGGGTCTCTATTTGAATATTCTGATAATGGGAGTTTTAAAAATGATAAAAACAGAAAGGGATCTTTAGGAATGAGGATTGTAGATATGATGAATATTCAATTAAAAGGAAAAATGACAATAGAAGAGTTTAACGGCTTTAAATTAACTTTACGTTTTTAATAATGAGCAATAATTTAAAAATTTACATTTTAGAGGACGAAATAATAACTCAAGAACTACTAAGAGAAACATTAGGTACGCTTAAATATAAGGTTTGTGGAACAGCAACAAATGCAGAAACTGCGTTAAAAGAAATAGCCTTGCTAAAACCAGATATTGCTATTTTAGATATTAGAGTTGAAGGAGTAAAAACTGGTATTTGGTTAGGAAATCAAATAGAAATACCTTTTATATATTTAACTGCTTTTAATGATATAGACACCATAAAAAAAGCAATTATAACAAAACCAGTTAGTTATTTAGTAAAACCTTTTAATGATAAAGATTTATTTATTGCAGTAGAGTTGGCAATAAGTAAAATAAATAATACGAAACAAATTCTTATAAAAGATAGAGGACAAAATGTAAAAATAGTAGTAGAAGATATTTTATATGCTAAAAAAGAAGATAAATATGTAGGTATTTATTTAAAAGATTCTACAAAGTTAATACGTTCTAGTATTAAAGAGTTTATAGAAACGGTAGATTGTGACTCCTTTATACAAGTACATCGTTCTTATGTTGTTAACAAAAAACATATTGTTGGTTTTAATGGAAAAGAAATAGAAATAAATAAACAATTAATACCTATTTCTAGAAGTATAGTTAAAGAAGTTATGGAACAAATTTCTTAAAAAAGATAAGGCGTATTTAACGCTGTTTTATTGAAGAACCTCATTATATAAATAATATAATGGGGTTTTTTAGTTAAAAATTACCGTTCGCGCCGAATATGTAACCACTCACGACATTTTTTTTTTAATATGATGTTTCCGTAATATTTTTGTTAACAAAAATTTAACGAAACTAACTTACATCTTAAAACCATATCTTATGAAATCACTAAAAATTACATTTATTCTATTATTTATAAGTTTAGCAAGTTTTGCACAATCTGGAATGGTTTTCCAAGGAATTGCCAGAGACAATAACAGTGCAGCTATTGTAGATAAAACAATGGTTTTTACTTTTAGAATTACACAACAAGATGGAACTGATTTATACCAAGAAACACAACAAATTAAAACCGATAATTTTGGTGTTTTCTCACACGTAATTGGTACCGGAAATGCCGTTACAGGAACTTTTGGAGGTGTAAATTTTAGCCAAGGAAACTTAAAAGCAATTATTGTAGTAAATAATGATGGTACAGATACACAAATTTACGATCAAAAGTTTGAATACGTCCCTTATGCAAGACATGCAAATACAGCAGATAATGGTGTGCCAGTAGGTACTATTGTTACATCGTTGTCTAATGATGTGCCAGAAGGTTGGATAGAATGTAATGGACAAAGCCTTGCAGATGATAAGTTTGCAGACTTACGTAATGCCTTAGGAGGATTGACAAATGTACCTAATCTTGGTGGTATGTATTTAAAAGGTGCTGGTGCACCTAATAATTCAAACTATTCACATAGTATAAATTTAGGTGAATTTCAACAACCAGCAACACAAACTCACACTCATATATTGTTAGGTAATTTCGATACAAATGTAACCGGAGATCACGTACATGGTTTAAGATTTGCAAATAATCCTGGTAATGATCCAGGTGCACAAGGTTTTCCAGCAAATAATAATCATAATTCTTTTAGGAGTTCTGATAGAAATGAGGGGGGAAACACAACTTGGTATTATGATAATAATTACGCTCAAAGAATGCAGGAAACAAAAGGTAACCATAACCATACTGTAAACATTGAAAGAACAACAGGTCATGGAGGTATTTTAGGTAATGCTCAAAGAGATGGTAATCTTGAGAAAGAAAATCGCCCGTATAGTTATGGTGTACGTTATATCATAAAGTACTAATACAAACCCTAATTAAAACATAAACAACATATTATGAGAAAATTACTAATTTTCTTGTTGTTTTGGGTGAGTATAACTCAAGCACAAGAGCAAAGCGACCATAAAGGATCTTTCCTTTCTGGTGCGGGAAAAGTACAAAATACAGGTAATAATTTACAAATTCAGTTTCAGATTGGTGCTACTTTTCAGTATCCAATGGTAGTAGAAACTAAAACCAAGGCAGGTTTTCCTTTTGGTATTTTATATGTGCCAAATACTTTTAGTGATAAAACGTATGAGGTTTCTAAAGGCTATTATCCAGATAAAATTAGATTAAGCTGGTCTATTGGTGCTAATGAAGAGAATATTACTAAGGTAAAAGTTTTTAGAAAACCATTAGAAGGACAGGCTCAATATAACTTAATAGCTACAGTGGGTAAAGATGTATTTGAGTTCGAAGATACTCAGGTAGAAGGCGGTGTTTTATACCAATACAAATTACTTGCAGAAGGTATAAACTCTATAGAGCAAAAATATGTAAATTTTATAGAAGGTATTGGGTATAGAAACCCAACAGCATTTGTGTCTGGTACCATTAGTTTTGAAGGTGGTAGCCCCGTTAAAGATGTTAAAGTTTTAGCAGAACCAATTGGCGCAGAAGGAGCAGTTGGTAAAGGAACATCGATAGAGTTTAAAGATGAAGGAGAGCATTTATATTTAAGTGAAAACTTTGAGTTGATTAGTGCTAAAAATGTAACGATAGAAGGATGGTTTGCGCCAAGAGCAGAAAATTTACTATTAACACCGTATTCAATTTCTTTACAAGATGGTAGAGAATTGGAGTTAGAGTATCATTATTTTGGAGAAAATAAAGAACTAATTTTTTCTTTTAAAGAAAAAGAAGCCTCTGGCAGTTTACGTAGATTTAATCTTTCTGGGTCTTATCCTACTGGAGAAGTAGACGCTTCTGGTAAAGATGTATTTGCTAATTTAAGCACTATTACAAGTGAAACTTTTGTGCATTTAGCGGTTGTTTTAAAAGACGGAACAGTTCCTACAGTTTTCTTAAATGGTAGAGAAATTAATCAAAGTTATTTTGATAATGCAACGGTTCCAGAAGGAGTAGCTGTACCAAGTTATAGTAATACTGAAGAGACCACATATAATAGTGAAGAAACAGAATTAAGATTTGTTAGAGTTGGTTCTGGATATGTTGGTTATGTAGATGAATTTAGAATTTGGAGTAAGGCATTGTCTTCAGCAGAAATAAGAAGAGATTACAAACGTTATTTAGATGGTAGTGAAACTGGTTTAGAAATGTACACCAGAATGGATGAAGCTTATGGAAATTTCGCATATGATTTGTCTAAATCTGGTTTCAATTTTCATAAAAACGATTTAATAACATCTAAAATTAATTCTACAAACACGGTTTTTTCATCAGTAAAACCAACTAAAGAGCAATTGGGTGTTTTTGGTATTACAGATAAGGATGGTAATTATGCTATTTCTGCAATTTCTTATGCTGGTTCTGGAGAGCAATTTAAAGTAACACCAAGTTTTGGAGTTCATAAATTTAAACCAGCAACGCAAACTTTATTTTTAGGTAAAGAAGAATCTGTAGTAAACAAAGTAGATTATGAAGATGTTTCTTCATTTAAATTTAATGGTAGAATTGTTTATGACACTCGAGATGTATTTGCAACGATTCCTATTTCTGACCCAGCGTTAGAAACAATAAACGAAATTAGAGAAACAGGTTATAATTCGTATTTAGTAAATGGTACCATTACACTTAATAAAGGACAATATTTTTATGAAGGTGGAGAAGTAGATGCTGCAAGTGGTAATTTAATTAACGGAGAGTTAAAACAATACCCGGTAATTGGTATTGAGGGTGCTAACTTATATATTGATGGGCAAGTGGTTTTTGATGAAGATAACCAACCTGTTGTTACAGATGTAGATGGTAAGTTTGCTATTAATGTTCCTATTGGTAATCATAAAGTAGAAATTACTAAAGATGGGCATAAATTTGCCTATGAAGGTAGATTTCCAGAGAAAAAAACAAGTACGGGCGCTAGCTTATTCGATTTTTATGAAGATCAAATACAAGAGCGTTGGTTTTTAGATGAAACTCGTGTAACTGTTGTTGGTAAGGTTGTTGGAGGTAGAATACAATCAGAAAAAGAAATCGGTTTTGGTTTTAATGGTCTTAAAGAACATGCAAATGAAGTTGGTGAAGGTGAACCAGAAAATAAAGAAACGTATTCTGCTGTAAATAATATTGGGCAAGCAACTGTTACTTTTAAAGGAGATTTAAATACGAATGAACTAGATTATATTGCAACAACAAATGCAGCAACTGGCGAATATAAAATAAAATTAATTCCTTATAAGTATACCGTAAAAGCAAATGGAGGAATTAGTGTTGCAAGTAATCCAGAGATAGATAATAAATTTTTAGATGCAGATGATGAGTTTGATGTAACTGAAATTAAAGAAAATATAACCTCTAGTTATACAGCAATAGATGGTACAGAGTTTACATCAGAACCGTATCAATATGAAAAAAGTTTTAGATACAACTCTAAGATTAATGTGCGTTTGGTAGCGCAAGAATATGAAGAAAAATTTCCTTTAACGAATGATAGTGAAATTACTATTGATGTATCTGAACTTGCTGTGCCTTTATACAAGCAAAAAGAAGAATACAGACTTGCTTTTGAAGTTACACAAGATTATGTAAATAAAGACGAAGTAGAAGCAATTGTTGTAAAAGAATACTTTAATGAGGGAGCTTTTAATATTACGAATAATATAGCAAGTACAAACCCAGACGATAACTCTGTTCAGTTAATTAAAAAGTCGAATAAAGAGCAGTATGTTTATTCTTTTAGAGCAGGTTTACCAAATATAACACAAACAGATGGCTTTAAAAGTACCATGAATATAGAGTATAATGTATCTGGATTAAATCCAATTTCAATTATCAATCCAGAAGATTTTAAGGCGGAAGGAATCGTTATTGGAGGTAGGTCTGCAGAAGGTACAACGTTTTCTACAGTGGCACCAGAAGTTCCGGATATTATATTAAGAGATCCTCCAGGATCTAACAGTTTTGCAAGTATAGAAAAAGGTACTTCTATTTCTTTTGAAAGTTCTAATGGGAATACTAGTGCTAATACCTTTGGAGGTGGTTTATATGTAAGTGTTGGACCAACATTTGAGACTTCTGCGGGGTCACCGTTTTTTTCTATAGCTAATGAAGTTAATGTTGTTGCAGATGTTGAAGCTAATTTTTCTAAATCTACAGAAATAAATAAAAACGGTAGTACAACAGAAACGTATGAATTTAATGAAACTATTTCTACAAGCGATGACCCAGAATATGTAGGTGCAGATGGAGATTTATATATAGGTAATGCCAAAAATGTATTTTACGGATTATTTAATAACATGTTTGTAACAAACACTATTCCTAAGCTAGCAAATGGTGCAATAGTGCCTCATATTATTGTTGCTGCTAAAGACAAAGAAGGTGTTCCTGTAAATGTCTATATTAGTTCTAGAAAAGATTATTTTATTGCAGAACAGCCTACAAATACGTTTTTTTCTTATTCTCAAAAACATATTATAGAGAAGTTGATTCCAGATTTAGAATCTTTAGTGAATAATTTAAGTACTGGTGTAAAACCAGATCCAGATAAAGAATACCAATCGCCTAATTTTTATCAAAAACAAATTGAATTATGGCAAAAAATAATTCAAGATAACGAAAGAGATAAGTATAGAGCGTTAAAATCTAGAGCGGATTTAAAAACAGAAATACTTGCTAAAATTAAAACAGATAAGGAGCAACAAAGAATTAAAGATTTAGAATTAGAAAATTCACCGTTTTTTACTCCTGAAGGAGCTTTAAGTGCTATAAGAACCGAAAAGTTTAACAACTATTTAAATAGTTTAACGGACTTAATTTCATCCAATTTTGAAAGTAACAAATCTTTTGATGCAGGTGTTGGTGAGTTTACTTCTTCTGTAACAGTATCATCGGTTGTTTCTAAAACCTATGAAAAAACGGTTGATTTCTCGGAAGATTATAAAATTCAATTAGGACTTTTATTAAATAATGCTGGAGCAGTTGGTAATATAGCTGGTTCTCATTCTAGTGTAAGCACAAATTCAGAACAATTTGATAAAGAATTTACCTCTACTATTTCTTATACTTTAAAAGACAACGACCAAGCCAATGTTTTAAGTGTAGATGTTGTAAGTACATTTGATGGTTCTGGACCCGTTTTTATCACAAAAGGTGGGGCAACTTCTTGTCCTTTTGAAGGGCCAACATTTTCTAACTATTATAAAAAAGCAGGTTACGATGTTAATACTGTTGGAGAAGGTGGAGAGAAATTATCTGAAGGAACAACAAGTGTGTTTAAACCAGAATTAAAAGTAAACAAAACTTTAATTACAAATTTAGCAGAAAGTGTAGGTGCCGTTTTTACTTTACAACTTAAAAATTTAAGTGATACAGGTACAGATTTAGAGCACATAATTTATGTAGATCAAACGACATTAAATGGTGCAAATACAAACATAGACCAAAATGGTTTTTCTGTACTTTTACCTTATAATGAAACTGTAGAAATACCTTTTATAGTTACTAAAAACTCATCTTCAGATGTGTATAATTATGAAAATATTAGAGTTTATTTAGCAAACCCTTGTAATGATTTAAATGATTCGGATGCGTTTGTAGATGTTACTGTAGAGTTTAAAAAATCGTGTAGTAATGTTAGTCTTTCTGCGCCACAATCTAATTGGATTTATAACAGAACAGAAGCCTTTAATTATGATACAGAAGGTAATTTGTTAGGCACAAATGCTTTGCCTATAACATTTACAGATTTTAATACAGATTTTGCTGGTTTTAGAAAAATTACGTTACAGTATAGAAATGAAAATGCATCTAGTTGGACAAAGTTTAAAACTTATTATGGTAGCCAAGAATTAAAAGATGATGCTTCAGATCCTAAAGGAGTTGTCATAGATTCTGAAACTAAATTTACTTTCGATTGGGATATTGTAGGTACAAATATAGCAGATGGAACTTACGAAATAAGAGCCATTGCATTTTGTACAGACGACGTTTCTTTTGAGTCTGATATTGTAAAAGGAACAATTAATCTTACACCACCAGTTGTTTTTGGTACACCTTCACCAAGTGATGGTATTTTAGATATTGGAGAAGATATTAAGGTTCGTTTTAACGAAGAAATTAATAATCATATTTCTACAAATATCACCTTAAGAGGTTTACAAAATCAACAAAAAATAGACCATAGTGTAAGTGTTGCTTTAGATGGTTCTATAAATCAAATAGAGCTTCCAAAACAAAACTTGTTGTCTAAAGCATTTAGTTTTCAGTTTTGGTTAGATTTCGATGAAACCAGTAATGGTGTACTGGTAAGCCAAGAAGAAGGTCCAAAAGTTACTTTAAACGGAACAAGCCTATTGTTTGAGTTAGATGGTAAATCTATTGAAGCTACAATTGATGCATCGCAATATAATTTCTATTCATTAATTTATGGAGATGGTTCAAATCCTTATTTAGAAATTTTAGAAAACGGAAAAGTTTTAAAAACGGTAGCATTAGAGAAAGAATTATCTTTTAATAATAACAACCCAATTCTTTTTGGAGGAACAGGTATAAAAGGGAACGTTCATGACCTTCGTATTTGGAACAAAGCAACAACTTCTGCACAAGCAGCAGCAGAAAAAGATTTTACATTAACAGGTAAAGAGTTAAAGCTTTTAGGATATTGGCCTTTAAACGAGGGTTATGGAGCTTTGGCTACAGAAAAAGTACGTGCAAGAAGTGCAAATGTTAATTTAAGTTGGACCATTAAACCAAAAGGACAAGGATATGAGTTTAGCAATAATAGTTACTTAACTTTTGATAATGTAGGTTATGTTCAACCCACAAATTACGAAGATATTACCATCTCTTTTTGGGTAAAAGCAGCTGCTGGTGATGTTGGAACAATTTTTGGAAACGGAACAGGAACAGATAATATTGGTGAACCAAAATTAACAAACGGTTTTAGAAATAAATGGGATATTAGCTTACTAGAAAACGGAACTTTAAATTTAAAAACAGAAGGTGTCGATTATAAATTAACTACAAATGCTATTACAGATTCTAATTGGCATCACATTGCATTGATTGTTAAAAGAGGAGGTAGTTTAAATACTTTTGTAGATGGGAAACAAAATACTACTGTTTCTTCTCAGAATATTGGAGGTATTGCGGGCGCTAAATTATATTTAGGCGCACGTTTTAATAGACATATTCCTGTAGATAATGATGGAATTGTAACAGGTTTGCCAACAGAAACTATCGAAAATTATTTTACAGGTAATTTAGATGAATTTAGAGTTTGGAACTCTGCCAGAAGCTTCGAACAAATTAAAAGAGATCGTTATTTTGAATTAGACAGAGAAACTGCTGGTTTATTAATGTATGTGAATTTTAATGAAGAAGAAGCAACGGTTGCAGACAAAGGACCTCGTTATAATATTAGAAAAGGAGATGGAACTACATTAGGTTTTGTAAGTTTATTAAATGGTAATGCTCGTAAGTTTATAGAAGATTCACCAGCAATTAAGCCAGTTCTTAAATACACAAACATACCATATACAACTATTATTAATGGTGATGAGATGATTATTTCGCCAACATTAACAGAAGAAGAATGGAGCTTGTTTGAAGGACAAATATTAGACGTTTCTGTCGCAAATATGTACGATAATCATTTTAACAAACAATTGTCACCTTTAAGTTTCTCTGCATTTGTAAACAGGCAAGAAGTGAATTGGTTTACACAAGATGGTACAAAAACAATTGCATCAGAAAAAATAGTTGATGAAACCTATGATTTTGTAATGGATGTTGTTAATAAAGGAGGTAACAATAAAGATTTTACAATATCTGGGATGCCAAACTATATGACAGTTTCTGCTAGTTCTGGTACTGTTGGACCAAATTCTATAAAGCAATTAAAATTTAATATAGATAATGAATTAGCTATGGGGACATACAATGCTACTGTCTATTTAAATTTAGATAATGGATATACAGATAGATTAGATTTTGAATTAAGAGTAATACAAGATGCTCCAGATTGGTCTGTAAATCCGGCTGATTTTGCTTACAGTATGAATATTATTAGTCAGGTAAAAATCTACAATAATTTCTCTAGAGATACCTATACTAAAGTTGGTGCTTTTGTAGATGGTGAAAAAAGAGGAGAAGCTTATTTAGCGTATGACAGAGGTTACGATTCTTATTATGCATTTTTAACAATGTATAGTAATGTAAGCGCAAACGAAGTGGTTACTTTTAAAATTTGGGATGCCTTAAATGGTAAAACTAGAGTGGCAACTATTAATGGAAATGCATCTGCAATTTTCTTAGAAAACAATATTATTGGTACTAAATCGAATCCTGCAATATTTGATGCAGGAAAATATTCTGAACAAGTGGTTTCTTTAAATAAAGGTTGGACTTGGAGTTCTTTCTTTGTTGAAGATGATAGATTTAACAATGTTACAGAAACCTTTAACGATTTAGACCTTACAGATGGAGACATTGTTAAGTTCGGCACTCAATTTACAAGATACGAAAACGGTTATTGGTCTGGTAGTTTAACAACGATAGAAAATAGCAAAGCCTATAAAATTCAATTAGCTAAAGAAAATAAACTTAGTTTAAAAGGAGATGAGGTAAACCCAAGTAATTTATCGATTCCTATAGAACAAGGATGGAACTGGTTGGCGTTTCCTATTCATAGAAACATTAGTTTGTTAGAGGCATTAGCATTTTATGAACCAACAGATGGAGATGTTATTAAAGACCAATATAGTTTTGCTGTATACGATGAAAATTCGGCAGAATGGTCTGGAACTTTACGTTACTTACAATCAAATAGAGGGTATATGTTAAAGTCAGATAAAAAGCAGTCCTTTAGTTACCCAAGTATCAATTTTGCATCAAAAGGGCAGTTAAAAGAGCAAGAGCATACAATAGACATGATTAATAGCTTTGCTAAATATCAATTTAATATGGGGGTAATTGCAGAAATTACAACAGACGAAAGTTTTGATGAAGTAAAAATATACGATCAAAATAAAACGTTAAGAGGAAGCTCTAAAATTGAAGAAATTAATGGAAAACAAATGAGTTTTATTTCAATTTTCAGTAATGAATCAGAACAATTAAATTATGTTTTATCAAATGCTAAAAAAGATATTGAATTAACAAAAGAATTGTTTTTCGTTTCAAATGAGGTATTGGGAACATTAAAAACGCCAATAGAATTAAGTTTAAAATCTTTATCTGTTGATGCGAGTTTTAGTAACTCCATAAATATATACCCAAATCCATTTAGCGAAGAATTAATTTTAAATGTTATAGGAAATACAAATGTTACCAATTTAATATTCTATAATACTTTAGGTGTAAAAGTAAAAGAAGTTAAGGTTTCTAAACCAAAGACAGTAATTACTACGAGCGATTTATCAACAGGTGTGTTTTTTGTAAAAGTTATAGATAAAAACGGTCAGCAAATAGTAAAAAAGCTAATTAAAAAATAAATAATTTATGAAAAATAGTATATTATTTATATTCTTATTTTTAGTAGCTAGTGTTTACAGCCAATCACCAGATTGGTCTGTAAATGCTAGTTCATATCAATATAACATGACATTTACAGTCTTTTTAAATGTAAATGGAACGGTATTAACAAATACAAATGATAAAGTAGGGGCATTTGTTAATGGAGAAAATAGAGGAGAAGCTACAGTTGTTTATAATGCAAACGCAAAAAAATATGTTGCTTACTTAACAGTTTTAGCAAATACAGCAGCAGAAACTATCAACTTTAAAATTTATGATAGCACAAACGATTTAATTATTGATGTTCCAAAAACAGAAATTTTTGAAATAAATAAAAATATTGGAGGCGCATTTCAATCTTATAGTATTGCTGCACCAATACTTAGTTCACAAGCAGAAATTAGTAGTTTTTCATTTCAAGGAGTTTCTATAGAAAGCACTTCAATAGCTAATAATACAATTAATATAGAAGTATTATCTACCGTAGATATAACAAATTTAACACCTGTTTTTACAACCACAAATAACGGGAAAATCTATATAGATAAAATTTTGCAAGTTTCATCTAATAATACGTTAGATTTTTCTAATGATGTAGTTTACGAGCTTTTGTCTGAAGATGAATCTCAGAAAGTAGAGTATACAGTTAAGGTTAAAAAAATAGTAAATACTGCGAGTAATGACATTACTTTTTCTGATGCAACTTTTACTTTTGATGGAACTGAAAAGACGTTGCAAATTGAAGGAAACTTACCAAGTGGAACAAGTGTCTCATATACAAATAATGGTTTAACAAATGTTGGCTCAAAACAGGTTACAGCAACTATTTCTGGACCAAATTTTCAAGATGTAGTTTTAACAGCTAATCTAAAAGTAACCCAAGCTACAATTACAGGTGTTTCTTTTTCTGATGCAATTTTCACATTTGATGGAACAGAAAAGAAAATAACAATTGTAGGTAGTGTACCAAATGGAACGTCTATTAATTATGTTTTAAATACAAGAACAAATGCAGGTAAACAAGAAGCATTTGCGCTAATTACAGGGGATAATTATGTTAATTTAGTTTTAAAAGCAAATTTAATCGTTAATGAGGCAGTCTTTGGCGGGTTTACTCTAAGTGATAAAAACTATGATTATGATGGGGTTTCAAAATCTATTTTAATTTCGGAAGTTTTACCAACTGGTACTTCAGTTTCTTATCTAAATAATAATAAAACCAACGCAGGTGTTTATGAAGTTGTAGCTACCATTTCAAAAGAGAATTATAAAGATTTAATTTTAAAAGCAACTTTAACAATAGCTAAGTTAACGCTTAATAATTTGTCTTTTGAAGATGAGGTTTTTGTGTATGATGAAACGCCAAAATCGCTTAAAATATCAGGTAATTTACCAACGGAAGTTTCCGTTTCCTATACAAATAATGCATTTACAGAAGCAGGTGTTTATGAAGTTGAAGCAACCATTTCTGGAGGTAATTATGAAGATTTAATATTAAAAGCAAACCTAACAATAATCAAAGCAACATTAAACGATTTTTCTTTTAAAGATGAAAGTTTTGTTTATGATGGAACAATAAAATCTTTAAAGATTGTAGGTGATTTACCAACAGGGGTTTCCGTTTCATATACAAATAATAATCATACAGATGTAGGCTCTTATGAAGTTACAGCAACTATTTCTGGGGCTAATTATATTAGTAAAGTTTTAAAAGAAACACTAACAATTTCAAAAGCGACATTAAAAAGTTTTACTTTTAAAGATGAAAATTTTGTGTATGATGGGGTTCCAAAATCAATTAAAATAACAGAATGTTTGCCATCAGGCACTTCAGTTACTTACACAAATAATAATTTAAGTAATGTGGGTGTTTATGAAGTTGAAGCAACCATTTCTGGAGCTAATTACGAAGATCAAGTTTTAAAGGCAACACTAACAATTTCAAAAGCAACATTAAGTGGATTTAGTTTGGAAAGCCAAAGTTTTGTCTACAATGGTGCTCCAAAATCTTTAAAGATTGTAGGAGATTTACCAACAGGCGTTTCCGTTTCTTATACAAATAATTCTTTTACAGAAGCAGGTTCTTATCAAGTTACAGCAACTATTTTTGGAGATAATTATGAAGATTTAGTATTAAAAGCAAATTTAACAATAACAAAAGTAGCATTAAGCGGTTTAACTTTTAATGATGAAAGTTTTGTCTACAATGGTGCTCCAAAATCTTTAAAGATTGTAGGAGATTTACCAACAGGAGTTTCCGTTTCTTATACAAATAATTCTTTTACAGAAGCAGGTTCTTATCAAGTTACAGCAACTATTTTTGGAGATAATTATGAAGATTTAGTATTAAAAGCAAATTTAACAATAACAAAAGTAGCATTAAGCGGTTTAACTTTTAATGATGAAAGTTTTGTCTTCAATGGTACTCCAAAATCTTTAAATATTGTAGGAGATTTACCAACAGGCGTTTCCGTTTCTTATACAAATAATGCATTTACAGAAGCAGGTGTTTACGAAGTTGAAGCAACTATTTCTGGAGCTAATTACGAAGATCAAGTTTTAAAGGCAACACTAACAATTTCAAAAGCAACATTAAGTGGATTTAGTTTGGAAAGCCAAAGTTTTGTCTACAATGGTGCTCCAAAATCTTTAAAGATTGTAGGAGATTTACCAACAGGCGTTTCCGTTTCTTATACAAATAATTCTTTTACAGAAGCAGGTTCTTATCAAGTTACAGCAACCATTTCTGGAGCTAATTATGAAGATTTAGTATTAAAAGCAAACTTAACAATTGCAAAAGCAACATTAAGTGGTTTAACTTTTAATGATGACAGTTTTGTCTACAATGGTACTCCAAAATCTTTAAAGATTGTAGGAGATTTACCAACAGGCGTTTCCGTTTCTTATACAAATAATGCATTTACAGAAGCAGGTGTTTATGAAGTTGAAGCAACCATTTCTGGAGCTAATTACGAAGATCAAGTTTTAAAGGCAACACTAACAATTGCAAAAGCAACATTAAGTGGATTTAGTTTGGCAAGCCAAAGTTTTGTCTACAATGGTGCTCCAAAATCATTGAAGATTGTAGGAGATTTACCAACAAGGGTTTCCGTTTCTTATACAAATAATTCTTTTACAGAAACAGGTGTTTATGAAGTTACAGCAACCATTTTTGGAGATAATTATGAAGAATTAGTATTAAAATCGAACTTAACAATAACAAAAGCAACATTAAGTGGTTTAACTTTTAATGATGAAAGTTTTGTATATAGTGGTACCCCAAAATCATTGAAAATTTCTGGAGATTTACCTACGGGAGTTTCCGTTTCTTATACAAATAATGCATTTACAGAAGCAGGTGTTTATGAAGTTACAGCAACCATTTTTGGAGATAATTATGAAGATTTAGTATTAAAAGCAAACTTAACAATAACAAAAGCAACATTAAGCGGTTTAACTTTTAATGATGAAAGTTTTGTCTACAATGGTACTCCAAAATCATTGAAAATTTCTGGTGATTTACCAATTGGAGTTTCCGTTTCTTATACAAATAATGCATTTACAGAAGCAGGTGTTTATGAAGTTGAAGCAACCATTTCTGGAGCTAATTACGAAGATCAAGTTTTAAAGGCAACACTAACAATTGCAAAAGCAACATTAAGTGGATTTAGTTTGGCAAGCCAAAGTTTTGTCTACAATGGTGCTCCAAAATCTTTAAAAATTGTAGGTGATTTACCAATGGGAGTTTCCGTTTCTTATACAAATAATGCATTTACAGAAGCAGGTTCTTATCAAGTTACAGCAACCATTTCTGGAGCTAATTATGAAGATTTAGTATTAAAAGCAAACTTAACAATTGCAAAAGCAACATTAAGTGGTTTAACTTTTAATGATGACAGTTTTGTCTACAATGGTACTCCAAAATCTTTAAAGATTGTAGGAGATTTACCAACAGGCGTTTCCGTTTCTTATACAAATAATGCATTTACAGAAGCAGGTGTTTATGAAGTTGAAGCAACCATTTCTGGAGCTAATTACGAAGATCAAGTTTTAAAGGCAACACTAACAATTGCAAAAGCAACATTAAGTGGATTTAGTTTGGCAAGCCAAAGTTTTGTCTACAATGGTGCTCCAAAATCATTGAAGATTGTAGGAGATTTACCAACAGGGGTTTCCGTTTCTTATACAAATAATTCTTTTACAGAAACAGGTGTTTATGAAGTTACAGCAACCATTTTTGGAGATAATTATGAAGAATTAGTATTAAAATCGAACTTAACAATAACAAAAGCAACATTAAGTGGTTTAACTTTTAATGATGAAAGTTTTGTATATAGTGGTACCCCAAAATCATTGAAAATTTCTGGTGATTTACCAATGGGAGTTTCCGTTTCTTATACAAATAATGCATTTACAGAAGCAGGTGTTTATGAAGTTACAGCAACCATTTTTGGAGATAATTATGAAGATTTAGTATTAAAAGCAAACTTAACAATAACAAAAGCAACATTAAGCGGTTTAACTTTTAATGATGAAAGTTTTGTCTACAATGGTACACCAAAATCATTGAAAATTTCTGGTGATTTACCAATGGGAGTTTCCGTTTCTTATACAAATAATGCATTTACAGAAGCAGGTGTTTATGAAGTTGAAGCAACCATTTCTGGAGCTAATTACGAAGATCAAGTTTTAAAGGCAACACTAACAATTGCAAAAGCAACATTAAGTGGTTTAACTTTTAATGATGAAAGTTTTGTCTACAATGGTGCTCCAAAATCTTTAAAGATTGTAGGCGATTTACCAACAGGAGTTTCCGTTTCTTATACAAATAATGCTTTTACAGAAGCCGGTTCTTATGAAGTTACAGCAATCATTTCTAGCGCTAATTATGAGAATTTAATATTAAAAGCAAACTTAATAATTTCAAAAGCAGAACAAACAATTACCTTTAATAAAATAATAATTCCATCAGACAAAAATGAGTTTAATTTAGAGGCTTCTTCTAGTTCTGGATTACAAATTACGTATGTTAGTTCTAATACAAATGTTGCAATTGTTTCTGGGGATTTAGTTTTTTTAGTTGGTAATGGTGTTGCTATAATAACAGCCAACCAGTTAGGAAATAATAATTTTAATGCTGCGATAAGCAAATCTCAGGAAATAAATACTTCAACTTTAGGTGCAAAAAACAATATTTTTGAAAAAAAATCAATATTACTTTATCCAAACCCAGTAAACGAAACATTAAAGCTAAAACTAAATTCAGAACAAACTGAAGCTGTTTTAATTTTTGATACAACAGGTAAAATGGTTAAAATGATAAAAGATTATCAATCTGAAAAAAATATTGATGTTAGCAATTTTAATGCTGGAAATTATTTTATAAAGTTAAGAGATGCAAATGGTCTTATAACTGTAAAAAGTTTTATTAAAAAATAAAATTATTTCTACTATTATTTAAAGCACTCATAAAAACTATTTTATGAGTGTTTTTTTATAGAGTATATATTAAAGATTATTAAAATTATATTCTCTAATTTTGAAGAAATTTTAATATTAGAAATGAATAAACCATTTAAATTTAAAGAGTTTACAATCCATCAAGATAAAACTGCCATGAAAGTGGGTACAGATGGTGTCTTATTAGGTGCTTGGTGTTCTGTTGCTGACTATCCGGATACAATTTTAGATATTGGTGCTGGCACAGGCGTAATTTCTTTAATGATTGCACAACGTTCTGACGCCATGACAATAGATGCTGTTGAGGTTGATGAAAATGCATACGAGCAAACAGTTGTCAATTTTGAAGAATCTGATTGGGGAGATCGGTTGTATTGTTACAATGCTACTTTTACTGAATTTGCAGATGAAATTGCAGAGGAAGAAGAAACCTATGATTTAGTTGTTTCTAATCCACCATTTTATACAGATGCGTTTGAGTCTGATGATAAGGCTAGAAACAAAGCACGTTTTACGTCTTCACTTTCTTTTGAAGAATTACTTGTTGGGGTTTCTAAAATTTTATCAAAAAAAGGAAAGTTTGCTGTGGTTATCCCTTTTAAAGAGGAGGAAGCTTTTATCGCTTTAGCGGAAGAGAATAATTTGTTTTTACATAGAGTTTGTAGGGTAAAAGGAAATGAAACTTCAGAAATTAAAAGATGTTTAATGGAGTTTTCTTTTGATGTAACCGAAGTGCAAGAAGAAAGCCTAATTATAGAACTAAAGCGCCATCAATATACAGAAGCGTATATGAATCTAACAAAGGATTTTTATTTAAAAATGTAATGTGTTTTATATCATTGAGAGAAACGAAGCAACCTTTAAATAAATAAGCTACTTCGTCATTCTCTCTCATGATACTATTATTTTATCCAAATACATGATTAGGATTATACCCTAAATAAGGGACTTCTTTTTCTAAAAATTTTATTCCGTAATTTTCTAATTCTTTTAAAATAGGTTTATACACTTCTTTGGTTATTGGGCGTTGTACTCCAGGAGTTTTAATTGCTCCTTTTAAAATTTTTAATGCAGCAATACCTACCGGTAAACCTACTGTTTTAGCCATTGCTGTATAGGTTTGGTTTTCTCCAGTAACGGTTAAACTACTTTCTATTTGATGTTTTTCTCCGTTTATTTCATACCCAAAAAGATGTTGCATTACTATCATGTCTTTATCATGCTCTTTCAAAGTCCAAGAATCTTCTAATATTTTTTGAAGTATTTGAGCAGGAGTAGCGTTTTTAAGTCCAATTTTTTTCTTGGCGTTAAAAATACCCAACTCAATTAATTTTTCCCACATTACATCATCCTGATCAATTTTTAAATAAGAACGTAACTTTAATTCTACAGAATCAGAAGGAGAATAGGCTAAAAATAAGTTTACAAAATCTCTATAACTCATGTTTTCAGAATCTTCAATGGTGTACGTATCATCTGTCATACCTAATTGCACAAAAATATTCCAAGCTCTAGAAAAGCCTACTTTTCTAATGGTTCCTCTGTACATAGTTGGTATATTGTCTAAGCCGTAAATACTTCTGTATTTTAAAGAATCTCTATTTGCGTAGGCTTCGTATTTAGAATTATTAATCTTTAAAAATTCTGTTCGTCTAAATAATTTATGATACGGAATGTACTTGTAAGTATGTTCTTGAATAAACATTGCAGCGCCTCCTTGACCTGATAAAACCACGTTTCTAGGGTTCCAAGTAAACTTATAATTCCATAAGTTGTTGTCACTTTCAGGAGCCACCAATCCTCCACAAAAAGATTCGAATAATAACATTTTTGCACCTTTGTTTCTTATATTATCTAGTACTTGCATGGCACTCATGTGGTCTATTCCTGGGTCTAAGCCAATCTCATTCATAAACACTAGGTTTTTAGCTTTTGCAGCTTCATCTAAAGCTTTTATTTCTTCGGATATGTAAGAAGCTGTAACTAGGTGTTTGCTAAAAAGAATACAATCTTTTGCAACTTCTATATGAAACCTTGCGGGTAACATAGAAATAACAAGGTCATTTTTTTTAATAAGTTCTTGGCGTTGTTTAGTCTTAAAGATGTCTAAAACAACACTTTTGGCATTTTTATGATTGTTAATCAGCTTTTCGGCATTTTTGGTAGTAATATCTCCAATAATTATTCGTAAGTTTTCTTCATCAGATTTTTCTAGTAAATATTTTATTAGAAAAGAACTTGATTTTCCTGCACCAATAATTAGAATGTTTTTCATGAATAAAACCTATTTTTGTGTTCTTACGAAGATACTAATTTTGTTTAAAATTTAACAAAAACAAATAAATATGTTTAAAAATTTAATTATTACTTCTGTTTTAGGAATGTTAGCGATTATTTTAGGCGCTTTTGGTGCACATGCTTTAAAAGATATTTTATCAGCTATAGAATTATCTAGTTTTGAAACAGGTGTACGCTATCAAATGTTTCATGTAATTGTATTGTTATTTGTAAATATTTACGAAGGGTTTAGTGTTTCTCAAAAAAATAAGATTAGTTATCTCTTTTTCTTAGGAATTCTACTTTTTTCAGGTTCTATTTACGCGATTCATTTAACATCAATTACTGCAAAATCTATTTGGTTTGTTACTCCTTTAGGCGGATTGACCTTAATTATTGGCTGGATTTCTATGATTACCATATTCGTAAAAAAGAGCTTAAATAATAACAAATAGCTAATTTTAGTTTAAAAAACAATGTCATTTAAAAATAATGTGTAATTTTGTGGTTAATTAATCTATAAATAATTAAAAATATTGATATGGTAGATACAAATACGAAATCGATTTCGTTAAATAATCTAGGAATCAAGAATGCAACAGTTCGTTATCAATTAACTTCGGATGAGTTACATGATTTAACTGTTAAAAAAGGACAAGGTATTGTCTCTTCTTTAGGAGCAATTGCTGTAAATACAGGCGAGTTTACAGGAAGGTCTCCAAAAGATCGATTTATTGTAAAAGATGAAGTTACCAAAGATGAGGTTTGGTGGAGTGATATAAACATTCCTTTTGAATCTGAAAAATTTGATGCTTTGTATGATAAAGTAGTTAATTATTTATCAGAAAAAGAAATTTTTGTAAGAGATAGTTATGCGTGTGCCGACCAAAATTACAGATTAAATATTAGAGTTATTAATGAGCATCCGTGGACTAATATGTTTGCATATAATATGTTTTTACGTCCTACAGAAAATGAGTTAGAAACTTTTTCTCCGGAATGGACCATCATTAATGCGCCTGGTTTTATGGCAGATGCAGCAGTAGATGGTACACGTCAACATAATTTTGCTATTTTAAATTTTAGCAAAAAAATAGCATTGATAGGAGGAACAGGTTATACAGGAGAAATTAAAAAAGGAATTTTCTCTGCCTTAAATTTTATTTTACCAGTGTACAAAAATACTTTACCAATGCATTGTTCTGCAAATGTGGGTAAAAATGGCGATACTGCAATTTTCTTTGGATTATCTGGTACCGGTAAGACAACCTTATCTACAGACCCAGAAAGAAGCTTAATAGGTGATGACGAGCACGGTTGGACCGCAGAAAATACCATATTTAATTTTGAAGGCGGTTGTTATGCAAAAGTGATTAATTTATCAAAAGAACAAGAACCAGAAATTTTTGCAGCGATTAAAAAAGGTGCAATTTTAGAAAATGTAGTTTTAGACGATAAAGGTGCTGTAGATTTTGCAGATACTTCTATTACCCAAAATACAAGAGTTAGTTATCCTATTTATCATATAGATAATATACAAAAACCATCCATAGGTAAAAATCCTAAGAATATTTTCTTTTTAACAGCAGATGCTTTTGGTGTTTTGCCTCCAATATCTAAATTAACGCCTAACCAAGCGGCTTATCATTTTATATCTGGTTATACCGCAAAAGTTGCAGGAACAGAAGCAGGAGTTACAGAGCCAACACCAAGTTTTTCTGCTTGTTTTGGTGCTCCGTTTATGCCTTTGCATCCAGCAAGATATGCAGAAATACTAAGTAAAAAGATGAAAGATGCAGGAGTAAATGTTTGGTTGATTAATACCGGTTGGTCTGGTGGTCAGTATGGAGTAGGTAGAAGAATGCCTTTAAAATATACTAGAGCAATGATTAATGCAGTTTTAAATGGTGATTTAGGTAGTTATACTTATGAAGATTATCATATTCATTCTGTTTTTGGCGTTGCACAACCAAGATCTTGCCCAGGAGTACCAACAGAATTGTTAAGCCCTAGAGCAACTTGGAACAATGATGAAGCTTATTACAAAACCGCTTTTAAATTGTCTAATGCTTTTAGAAATAATTTTAAGCAATTTGAACAAGTTGCCAATGAAGATATCCGTAGGGGAGGACCTCAACGGTATGCACTTTAGTGATTTTTTGTTTTTTAGGAAAACACCTCATTTTGAGGTGTTTTTTTTGTTTGCGTTAATAATAGAACTTATAGAGTTAAAGTTAGAGTTATTAATAGTGTAATTTTGAACTAGTGAAACACACATAATTAGTTTAACATTAAAAAATATAAAAACATGAGCAATAGTAGCAATACAGTAGTAGGTTTATTAGCAGGAACAGTAATAGGTGCCACTTTAGGAATTTTATTTGCACCTGCAAAAGGTAAAAAAACTAGAAAAAGAATATCTGATGAAGCTTTGGCGGCAAAAGAAAAGTTAGTAGAAACAGCAAGTGATTTAACAGAAAAAGTTTCATCAACAGTTTCTACAAAAAAAGAAACCTTAGATGAGCAAATAGAAGAAGTAGTCTCTAATGTTAGTCATAAAGCAGAAGATGTTATTTCTACACTAGAAAAAAAATTAAAAGAGTTGAAAGAGCAAAATAAGAAATTACAAAAATCTGCCTAATAAATGAGCATATTCGATAATTTACAAAATTCTGCAGATAAAGGCACCAACATTGGTAAAGAGTATGCTTCTAAAACTTTAGAGCATACAAAATTAAAAGCTTTTCAGGTTACAGCCTTAACCCTAAGCATGATTGTTAAACTTTTTTTTATAGGAAGTTTGGCTGTTTTAGGGTTTGTTTTTTTGGCAGTTTCTAGTGCAATTGCACTGGGAGACTATCTAGAAAATATAGCATTGGGCTATTTATTTGTAGGATTATTTTTTTTAGTTATTGCTATAATAATTTATCTTTTTAGAAAATATTTTGATAAAAAAGTAATTTATAAAATATCTAAAATATTTTTTGATTAGTAATTGTAACTTAAAAAAACAAAATGAAAAGATATCAAAGTTTTGAAGAAATTGATAGGGATTTAAAGAGATTATCCCTAGAAAAACAAATTGCTTTAGAAGAACTGAAAATGGTTAAAAACGATTTTCAAGAAATTCTAAAGCCAATGAGTCTTGTAAGCAACGCGCTTAGTGCTTTTGGTAAGTTTGGGACTTTTATGTTTATTAAGAAAATGTTTAAATAATATTTTATTTAAACAACAGTTAATAATTTTTTCTTAAATCCGTTTGGGGTAATGCCATACTTTTCCCTAAAAATTTTAGAAAAGTAGCTTCTGCTACTAAACCCAATTGTGTACACAATCTGAGAGATATTTAAATCTGTATTTTTTAATAGATCTCTTGCAGACTCTAAACGAATATGTCTTATATATTCTGTAACAGTTCTATTGTATAAAAACTTAAAGCCATCTTGTAATTTAGCTTGGGTTAATCCAGTGTCTAAAGAAAGCTCTTCTAGCGTATAATTTTTAGCAGGATTTTTTACAATTTGTTTTCCTAATTTACGTACTATTTTTAATTCCTCTTTAACAAGAGATGTTGGCAATGGTACACCTTCTAAAAGACGATTATGTTGCTGTATGTGTAAGGATAAGATTTCGTAAACACGAGCCTCAATTTTAAGAATACGTAACATTCCTTTTCCTTTTACATTCTTTATTTGCGATATGATGTCTGCCATTTTTAAATTCAGCGTTCCATAATTTGCAAAACGATAATCATGATCTGTATCTACAAAAACTTCGTATAGTTTTTCATTTAAAGTAGAAACGTTAGTGGTTCTTTTCTTTAAAAATTTCTTTCTAACAATTTCTATAAGATTAATTTCTAGAGTTTCATTTTTAGGAAAATGGAGGTAATTATAACCCCCTGTTTTATTGGTGAAAATTAACGATTGAAATTGTTCTATTTTACTTTCTTTGTTATCAACACCAAATCGATGTTTAAAAGAACCAATTGATGGATAAATAAAGCGTAACGGATTAAATTCTGGAACTGCCTGAATTTTAAAAATAAATTCTTTGTGTAGTTTAATATCAAAATCTAACAAATTTACGCCCCAATCAAAAGGGATAAACCTAATTTTTCCAATACCATTTTCATTATTAATGGTAAGTATACTTTCGCTCCAATTACTTGTAACAGAACCTCCTATTTTTTCAGCAATCTGCTCAAGTAAGTCTTTGTCACTATCCGCAATTATTTCTATTTCAATCATAGTGATAAAATCATTTAAACAAACTGTTAATATGCGCTCCGAATAAAAAATTAAAAATAGTTTAAATTTTTTATAAATAGGTTAATAATTATACGAATAGAATCATAAAAATAAAGGAGGCTTATTATTGTGCTGATAATCTTTGTCTAACAAGAAATTTAAATGAGTTAAACATTAGATTATATGCATTCATTAGAATCTTAAAACAGCCATATTTTTGTGTAACAGAAAGTTGTTACCTAATAATTAATTACAATTTTTTTGTTAAAGATGTACATCGTTTGACATCTATAAAGGAAACAAACGTTCATATAAAATACTTATCATTATGACGTATACAGAACAAGTAGGAGAAAAACTAAATGTAATTTTAGAAAAAACCTTTGATGCTGAAAAAGGATTTAATAAAGCCGCTGAAAACATAGAAAACAAGGCGCTAAAAAATTATTTTAAAGCAAAATCTCAAGAAAGAAATATTTTTGGGCACGAATTAAAAGAAGAAATTAAAAGCTTTAATCAAGAAATAGATAAAGGTGGTAGTGTTGCAGGTGCTGCTCATAGGGCTTGGATGGATATAAAAACTCTTTTTTCTTTAGATGATGAAGAATCGATGTTAGAAGAAGCAATTAGAGGAGAAAAAACAGCGGTAAAGGAATACGAAGATGTAATTAATGAAACCCAATTGCCTTCTAGCACAAAATCTTTATTAGTGTCACAAAAAAATAAAATTGAAAATGGGTTATATAGTATTAAAACTTTAGAAGATATAAGTTATTAGTTTTAGTTTAGTTAATTGGTTGTAGGTTGTCTGAAAAGGCAACCTTTTTTTTTATAATGATTTTGTTTGAGTTCAAATGTAATGTATAAGAGTTAACTGCTAGTTGATAAGTGTTTTACATTTGTAGTGTAGGAAATAATTAACCAAATTATTTAATTTATTAACCATTAAAACTTAAAAATATGTTACGTTGGACAGTCACTTTTATAATAATAGCATTAATTGCAGGTGTTTTAGGATTTGGGGGAATTGCAGGAGCTGCAGCCGGAATTGCTAAAATAATTTTTATAATCTTTATTATTCTTTTTTTATTATCTCTAATTACCGGTAGAAAAAAAGTATAATGAATTACACTATAATTTTATTTAGATTAGATTTTAGATAATTCATAAAATAAAAAAAGCATCCAAATTTGGATGCTTTTTTATGTATTAGCTAAAAAAGTACTAGTTTGTTTTTTCTGCAATAACTTCGATGTTTTTAGCGATTTTTTTTTGTTTTTTTATCACATTTACAGAAACAATGTTTCCTGTTTCTTTAGCTTTTTGTTCAATTTCTTCTATGGTTCCTTCTATTTTTAGAACCTCTTCAGTTACAACACCGTTCATAATTTTTGTAGTTGTAATAGTTGCTGCTGCTAAATCTCCAGTAGTTTGTGTAATTTCTACTCTAACATCTTTTTTAGAATTGTTGTAATCAGAAACGGCATTACTATTTAAAGCAATACTCGGTGCAATTACAAGTGCAACAACAGACATTAATTTTAAAAGAATGTTTAAAGAAGGTCCAGAAGTATCTTTAAAAGGGTCTCCCACAGTATCGCCTACAACAGCAGCTTTGTGAGCATCTGTTCCTTTTTTACCTTGCTCTTCAATTGTTTTTTTAGCATTATCCCAAGCACCACCTGCGTTAGATTGAAAAATAGCCATTAAAACACCACAAGTAGTTACACCCGCTAATACACCACCTAACATTTCTGCGCCACCAATAAAACCAACAGCTACAGGTACAGCAATTGCTAGTAAACCTGGTAATACCATTTCTCTAATAGATGCTTTTGTAGAAATATCAATACATTTTCCATAATCTGCAACACCATCTGCGTCGTCAAAAATAGCTCTGTCTTCTTTAGAAGCTTTTGTCATATCAGAATCATACTTACGCATTACTTCTAAGGCAGCTTTTAATTTAGGAATATCTCTAAACTGTCGTCTAACTTCTTCTATCATAGCCATTGCAGCTCTACCTACGGCATTCATAGATAATGCAGAAAATACAAAAGGTAACATACCACCAATTAATAAACCTGCCATAATTTTAGGCTGAGAAACATCAATAGCAATTACATTTGCAGTTTTCATAAAAGCAGCAAATAACGCTAAAGCAGTTAAAGCTGCAGAGGCAATAGCAAATCCTTTACCAACTGCTGCCGTTGTATTACCCACTGCATCTAACTTATCTGTACGTTCTCTAACTTCACTTGGTAATTCTGCCATTTCAGCAATACCACCTGCGTTATCGCATATTGGTCCGTAAGCATCTACTGCTAATTGAATACCTGTATTTGCTAACATACCTACTGCTGCAATAGCAATACCGTATAAACCTGCAAAATGATGAGATACTATAATTGCTGCTGCAATTAAAAGAATAGGAATCATTGTAGACATCATACCAACACCTAAACCAGCAATAATATTTGTAGCGGCTCCTGTTTCTGATTGTTTTACAATAGACATTACTGGTTTTTTACCTGTAGCTGTATAATATTCGGTTATTTTACCTACACCTAAACCAGCAACTAAACCAGCAATTGTTGCCCAAAACACACCCATTGCTCCAGAAGGTAAACCTTCTATAGATTCCGGAATTAAAGCGTTAATAATAAAGTAAGATGCTACAACCATTAAGCCAGCAGAACCAAATTCACCAATATTTAAAGCCGTTTGTGGGTTTCCACCGTCTTTTACTTTTACAAAGAAAGTACCTAAAATAGACATTAATATACCTACAGCACCCAAAACTAAAGGCAAATAAACGGCACCTAAGCCATCAAAACTAGGTGTTATAATAAAAGCTCCTAAAACCATGGTACCAATTATAGAACCTACATATGATTCAAATAAATCGGCACCCATACCAGCAACATCACCAACATTATCACCTACATTATCTGCAATTGTAGCAGGATTTAAGGGGTGATCTTCTGGAATACCAGCTTCTACTTTACCAACTAAATCGGCACCAACATCAGCTGCTTTTGTATAAATACCACCACCAACACGTGCAAATAAAGCTATAGATGAAGCTCCTAATGAGAAACCAGAAAGAATATTTAATACCATTGCTAAATTTTCTGCTCCAGGCCACATATTTTGGTAAAGCATAAAGAGGCCACTTAAACCTAAGATACCTAAACCTACAACGCCTAAGCCCATTACAGCGCCACCTGCAAAAGCAACTTCTAACGCGCGGCCTAATGATGTTCTTGCAGCTTCTGTAGTTCTAACATTTGCTTTTGTTGCAACCTTCATACCAATAAAACCTGCGAGTGCAGAGCAAATTGCTCCTATAATAAAAGATACTGCTACCATTCCGTTAGAGCCTACTTCATTTGTACCCTTAAAGAATAGTAGAATGGCTACAGCAATTACAAAAATTGCTAAAACTTTGTATTCTGCTTTTAAGAAAGCCATTGCGCCATCTGCAATGTTTTTTGCTATTCGAGACATTTTTTCGTCACCAACTGCTTGTTTAGAAACCCAACCGCTTTTTAGAAAAACGAAGATTAATGCTACCACACCAAAAAGGGGGAGAAATTTTACGATTACTTCCATATTTATTAATTTGTAGTTTGATTTATTTTTTCTTAATAAGCTAAAGTAAGAAAATATATCTCACAAAAAAAACCGATGTAAATTAAAGATATCGCATTTTAGGGTATCGAAAATTATATTATCCATACTATGACTTATGTCAGTTTTGTTTAGATATCTAATTGAATTTTGATATTACAAACAAATAACGGATAACTATAATCGATAATAAAACAAAAAAACCATCTTAAAATTAAGATGGTTTTTGTTTTACGCTGTAGTTTGCTATTATATAGTAAACGTTCTTTTTTTCTTGTGTTCGCTATCGTCATAACGTTTAACACATTCATCATATATTTTAATTGCAGCAGCTGCATCTCCCCAACCACCAGTATCAACTTTTTTCTTTTCTAAGTCTTTGTAAACTTGAAAAAAGTGTTCAATTTCTTTTAGTCTGTGAGGATTTAAATCTGCTATATCTTCTTTTTTACTCCAAATTGGATCAGAAACAGGTACACAAATTATTTTTTCATCCGGACCTTTTTCATCTGTCATATAGAAAACTCCAATAGGTCTAACTTCCATAACTACCATTGGGTAGGTTGGTTGATGTCCTAAAACTAATACATCTAATGGATCTGCATCTAATGCTAAAGTTTCTGGAATAAACCCGTAATCACCAGGGTACATCATAGATGAAAATAACATTCTGTCGAATCTAATTTTGTGTAATGTAAAATCATATTCATATTTATTTCTACTTCCTTTAGGTATCTCTATAAGTACATCAAAAGTTACTTGTTTTTTCTCTTCTTTACTCATTGGTTTTGGTTCTTTCATTATTTGGATTTACACAAAAATAGTTATAAATTAAATTTTATTTTAGCTTTTAGGGCGTAAATTTACGCAAAGGTTTTCGAATAGGTTAAATATCAGAATAAAAAAACCATCACTTTTATTATTTTAAAAATTAAATCTTAAACCTGCGGTTATACCAAATTTTCTTGCTTCTGGATTATCTAAGTAGTTCCCTCTAAAATTAAAGTCTACTCGTAATATTTTAAAAATGTTAGCAACTCCCACGCTGTATTCATAATAGGGTTCTTTAGAAGGAGCTCTTAAAAGTATTTCATTACTATTGCCTGTTGTATTAAGTGCTATATTTTTGTCTGAAATATTTCCTATAAAAGTCTTAAATCCTATTACTGTTCTTAATTTTGTCTTTTTTAACAAAGGTATCCTAGAAAATATTCTTCCATTAAAATTATGCTCTAAATGAAAAGAAGCGTATTTATCTGTTGTAAATTCGTAAAAATTTAACAGGTTAAATGTGTTGTTAAATATAAAATAGGTTTGGTTTCCGGGTGCAACACTTAACAAACCTAAAGGTACTTCACCAAATGTTTTACCTGTTTCTAGGGATGTTTTTAATCTGCCTAACCCTCCAATTTCCCATAATTTAAAAAATGAAAATTGAACTTTTGTATAATTAAAGTCGCTATCAAAAATATTTTTACTACCTCGAGTTATTTGTGTAAAGTATTGTGTAAAATCTGTGTTTGCGGCATCTCTTTGAACTCCAAAACCAGACATTTTTCTTTTAGGATAATAGCCTGCAGAAAAAACAGTTTCTAATTGTCTTATTTTTGATGAAATACCTGTTGTAGCGTCAGCATCATTATAATCTAAACTAAAAGTGTCTGAAGCAGAACTAAGTGTTTTGTAATTTGCAGAAAGTTTTAATATTAAGTTAGGTGTTGGTTCAATTTCTCCTGTAAGTGTGGTAATATTAATTTTAGTTAGTTTATCATTTGTACCAGTTCCTATTAAAGAAGAAGATCCGTCGCTTCTACCTAATACGTCTGTATTAGCAGTTAAAGTTGCTCCAATTTGTTCTATATCATTCTTTTTACCGCCCGTAATTATAAATCTGTTTTTTTTGTTTAGAAGCCATTTTGCCTGAAAACCATATTTTAGGTTTTTATCTTTAAAACCATAAGCGGTATAAGCTTCTAATCTAAATAAATCATTTGTAGATTTATAAGTTCTTCCTCCAACTCTTACACGCAATCCTTCTACGTCGTTAAAACCAAAAGTAGAAAAGATGGGGCCATAATCTATATTTAAAGCATCGATTTCAAAATATCCAGAATAGGCTGTTTGAACTGCTTTGTTAATGTTTTTAAACTTTTTAACGGTTTTTAAGGTGTCTATTAGTTTATAAATCCCTTTTTCGTTTTTATTTAATTCCTCTAATCTGTTCTGCTCCCAAAATTCTTTAGGTTTGCTGTAGGAGTCTTCATTGGCCGTAAAAACTTTTTTATCGTAAAAACGTTCATCTTTTAAAGGTTTATTAAAAACATAATCTTTATAGATGGTTGTTTTTTTACCGTACACTCCTCTAGATTTGTCTTTTTTACTAAGAGCGAAATCAGATAATAAATAATCTCGTTTTAGTACAAAAATAGAGTCGTTAAGTAACTCAAACTCTTGTTCTATATATACATCTTTAACCCAGTTTATATTGGCGTTTTTTACTACTTGTAAGTTAATTTCTTTTACGGCAAAGGTAGAATCGTTTACCCAAAAGTTTCCTTTAAAAGTAAGTTCGTTTTTTCTTCTAGGGTAATAAATAATATTATAACACCATTTTTTACCAATATAGGTGCTGTCTGCTAAAACATAATTGTAATTATTAATACCAGTTTTAGACAATGGGCTAACAAAGCTTTTATCAAAAATTTTTAAATAATTATCATAGATATTGTATTCAGAATATAAATCATCAATATAATTTATAAGTTGTTGGTCTTTGTTAAAACCAGAGTTTTGATTGGCTATTAAAACTTCTTTTTCTTTTTTTAAAATATTATCACCATACACTTCAGAGAGTCCTTCGTTTAAAAATACAGGTAAAAAAGTTTTTCCTGTTACGCTAGAAGTATCAATATCTTTAAAAACAAACTCTAATCCTTTAAATATTTTTTTCTGTTGTAGTTTCTTATCGATTGTATTTAAATCGAATTCTACTTTTGTATATTTCTTATATTGATATTGATTAAAATGACTTAATCCATTTTTACGTTTCTGTGCCCAAATTTTTCTAAGAATATCAATGGCAGGATTATTTTTTTTAGGTTGTTTACCTGTTACTATTATTATTTCTTTTAGCGCATCTGTTTCTTCTTCTAACGTAAATTTTAGATTGTAGTTAATTTTTGCTGTTAAAGGAATAATTAAAGTTTTAAAACCAATGAAAGAGACTTTTAGTTCTTTCCAATCTTCTTTAGATTCTAAATAAAAGCCACCGTTTTCATTGCTTGTTGTTCCTTCTTTAGATCCATTAAACTGTATGCTACAATAAGGTATTGGTATGTTATCTATGTCTGTGATAATACCTTTTACTTTGGTTTGTGCTGCTAAAGAGAGGGTACAAAAAAGGATGCTAATTAGAGTTAATTTTATTTTCATGATTAAAAATAATCCTTGTTATGTTTCTAAGGAATTAGATAACGAATTAGTTAATGTATTATTCTTAAGTCGAAGTTTTATTTATTTTATTACACGATAAAAAATGAATAGAAAAAAATGTAATGAAGTTTAAAATCTTTTAAACAACAAAAAGGCTTTTAAATTGAGATTTAAAAGCCTTTTTTGTTTTAGATATGTTGTTGTATTTATTTTAAATACATTACTTCTTTAACAGCAGCAATTACATCTTTATAATTTGGTATCCATTTCTCTAATAATACAGGAGAATAAGGAGCAGGAGTATCTGCCGTTGTAATTCTTTTAATAGGTGCATCTAAAAAGTCAAATGCTTCTTGTTGAACTCTATATGTAATTTCTGTAGAAATACTAGCAAATGGCCAAGATTCTTCTAAAATTACTAATCTATTAGTCTTTTTTACTGATGTGATAATGGCAGCATGATCCATAGGACGTACTGTTCTTAAATCAATAATTTCAACAGAGATATTTTCTTTTGCTAACTCATCTGCAGCTGTGTATGCTTCCTTAATAATTTTTCCAAAAGAAACAATAGTTACATCTGTTCCTGCTCTTTTAATGTCTGCAACTCCAATAGGGATAATGTATTCTCCTTCTGGGATTTCCATTTTGTCTCCATACATTTGTTCAGACTCCATAAAAATTACCGGATCATCATCTCTAATTGCCGCTTTTAACAACCCTTTTGCATCATATGGGTTAGAAGGTACTATAACCTTTAAACCTGGTGTGTTTGCAAACCAGTTTTCGAATGCTTGTGAGTGTGTTGCACCTAATTGACCCGCAGAACCTGTTGGTCCTCTAAAAACAATTGGGCAATTAAATTGTCCACCAGACATTTGTCTAATTTTTGCAGCATTATTTATAATTTGATCAATTCCAACTAAAGAGAAATTAAAAGTCATATACTCTACAATTGGCCTAAGACCATTCATTGCAGAACCTACTGCAACTCCTGCAAAACCAAGTTCAGCAATTGGTGTGTCTATAACACGTTTAGCACCAAACTCATCTAACATACCTTTAGATGCTTTATAAGCACCATTATATTCTGCAACTTCTTCTCCCATTAAATAAATGCTTTCATCTCTGCGCATTTCTTCACTCATGGCTTCACAAATTGCCTCTCTGAACTGAACTGTTTTCATTGAATCTAAATTATTGTTTGTTTTCGATACGCAAAAGTAAGGAATTTATGAGTAAAAAAACTGTACTTTTATCTCAAAAATAGAAGAAGTTTATATTTTGAGCAAGTTTCCTTATTTTGTTAGTAATCAAAAAGTATTTTTAACGTTATATTTAGTTATAAATTCACTTTTTGTTTTAAAGTATTCAGAAAGAATAAAGCTATTACCAAGCTTTATGTTTGTACTATTATATAATGTTATGGTACTCTCGGTTTTTATGCTATATAAGAGATTGTCGTCTTTTTTAAATTCAATTAGAAATCTAAATATATTTCTTTTAGGAGGCTCTCTTATTTTCTTTTGTTTGTTTCTATTTATTAATTTTAAGATTGATGGATTAAGTCTAAATATAGATAGATGGTCTGCCTTAGAGGTTTTAATAAAAAGTATTTTAGAAGGTAAGTATCCTTATGCCGTTTTAGATCATTTAGATAATACAACCTCTAATTTACCAGGGTTATTTTTTATTGGTTTACCCTTTTATTTGCTTGGAGGCGTTGATCTATTACAGCCGTTTATGTTTTTGTTTCTCTCCCTATTTGTTATATATTCTAAAATTAAAAATGATGAAAAGGTTTTTATATTCTTATTAATTTTAATGGCACCTTCTTATTTTTGGGAAATAATAGCTAAAAGCGATTTAATGAGTAATTGTATATTATTACTTATTTTTATTTCTTTTTGGCAGCAAAAATATAAAAACGATCTTTTTAAGAATGAAAGTTTACTTGCTTTCCTTTTAGCTCTTTTTGTATTAACAAGAGGTATTGTTGTAATTCCGTTAACTATTTTTTTATTCACAGATTTTCTAAAGATCACTTTAAAAAAGAAATTAGTGTTATCAGGTTATTTTTTGCTTTTTATAGGGTTAGTTTCATTGCCTGTTTTTATAGATTTACCAAGTACAGAGTTTATAAAAGAACACAATCCCTTTAATCACCAGACAAGATATGCTCCTAAAATTTTAATAATTGTATCCTTATTATTACCATTTCTATTTTCATTTAAAGTAAAAGTAAGTAGTGATGTTTTTTTGTATACGATCTATGTATTAGCTAGTTTAATGTTTGTTACGTTTGTTTTAAATTGCTTAGAAGAAGGGTTTTACGAGAATATTTACGGTAACTTGTTCGATATTTCATACTTGTCTATGGTGTTGCCTTTTATCGTGTTTTATTTTTTAGAAAAGTTTAAAAATCAAAATAACAGTTTCCTTGAAAATAATAAATAATTAAAAAATTTACTATGCATGCATAGTAAATTTAAAAATAAATACGTAATTTCGTCAACAAGAAAAGAATATAAAATTATAATTTATGAAAATATTAGTTTGTATTAGTCACGTTCCTGATACCACGTCTAAGATTAATTTTACAGAAAATGATACAAAGTTTGATACCAACGGAGTTCAGTTTGTAATTAATCCTTACGATGAGTTTTGCTTAACAAGAGCAATGTGGTTTAAAGAAAAACAAGGAGCAACTGTAACCATTGTAAATGTTGGTGGAGCAGAAACAGAACCAACATTACGTAAAGCTTTAGCTATTGGTGCAGATGATGCAATTCGTGTAAATGTAAACCCAACAGATGGGGTACAAGTAGCAAAAGAATTAGCTGCAGTTGTTAAAAATGGTGGATACGATTTAGTATTGGCAGGAAAAGAATCTGCAGATTATAACGGACAAATGGTTCCTGGAATGTTAGCCTCTTTAACAGATTTTAATTTTATAAATGGTTGTGTGGGCATAGAAATAGACGGTACAAGCGTTTCTGCAACAAGAGAAATTGATGGAGGTAATGAAACCTTATCATCAAGCCTACCTTTAGTTATTGGAGGGCAAAAAGGAGTTGTAGAAGAAAAAGACTTACGCATACCAAATATGCGTGGTATTATGATGGCACGTAAAAAACCTTTACAAGTTATAGAAGGAGTAGGTGCAACAGCGGCTACCAGTGTTCAGTCTTTTGAAAAACCAGCACCAAAAGGAGCCGTAAAATTAGTAGATGCAGACAATGTAGATGAGTTAATTAGCTTATTACATAACGAAGCAAAAGTAATTTAAAAGTGTTTAAAAGTGTAACTTTTTAGTTGTAAACAAACACACGATTACACAATTCAAAATTTAAAATAATTATGTTAGTATAGTGATTCTAAAAACTATCTACTAACAACTAAAAACTTATTTATTATGTCTGTTTTAGTTTTTGCCGAATCATCGGAAGGAAAATTTAAGAAAACTGCTTTTGAAGTAGTTTCATATGGAAAAAAAGTTGCAGAACAATTAGGTACTAATGTTGTTGCATTAACAATAAACGCTAACGATTCATCAGAATTATATACATACGGAGCTGAAAAAGTAGTAACAGTATCTAACGATGCTTTAAATACTTTTAATGCAAAACAATATGCCGCTATAGTTACAGAAGTAGCAAAAGCCCAAAGTGCAACGGTTGTTGTTGTAGACTCTAGTATAGATGGTTTGTATTTAGCACCACTAGTAGCTGTAGATTTAGAAGCAGGTTGTGTATCTAACGTAGTAGCTGCACCATCAAGTACAAGCCCGTTTACAGTAAAAAGAAAAACATTTTCTAACAAAGCATTTTCTAACACTGTAATCTCTACAGATCATAAAGTAATCGGAGTCGCTAAAAACTCTTACGGAGTTCATGAGAATCCTGTTGCCGGATCTACAGAAGCTTTTGAACCTGCCATTGCAGCATCTGGAGTAACATCAGAAAAAGTAGAAAGAGTTACCGGTAAAGTTACCATTGCAGATGCAGACATTGTAGTTTCTGCAGGTAGAGGTTTAAAAGGACCAGAAAATTGGGGTATGATAGAAGAATTGGCAGACGTTTTAGGTGCTGCAAGTGCTTGTTCTAAACCCGTTTCAGATTTAGGATGGCGTCCACATTCAGAACACGTAGGGCAAACAGGTAAGCCTGTAGCTGCAAACCTATATATTGCCATCGGAATTTCTGGTGCAATTCAGCATTTAGCAGGTATCAATGCCTCTAAAGTAAAAGTAGTTATCAACACAGATCCAGAAGCACCTTTCTTTAAGGCGGCAGATTACGGAATTGTTGGCGATGCTTTTGAAGTTGTGCCAAAATTAATCGAAAAATTAAAAGCATTTAAAGCTTCTTAAGATCTTTTGGGCGTGCCCAAATTATTTGACAACATCATATTTAAAAAACCTATCAACTATAAAATTTGATAGGTTTTTATGTATCTATATTTATAAGATTTAAATCAAATAATTTCGTCAGGCTTTTCGCACTCGCTTTTTTATTTAGAAAAAAAAATAAAAAGAGCTCAAACAGTTGCTTCAATCCTTCACGCAAGAGCAATCTTCACTTTTTAAAGAAATATCAGTTTTTAAGCTATTATTTTTATTAAATTGTGCCCTCTAAAAAGGTTGTAGAAATCAACTCTAAAATTTTACAAACCATTTTTTAGATTTACGTAAATAAATTTATGAGTTTAATACAACTAACTATAAAAGGTATTTCTTACAGTCAAACTCAAAGCGGTGCTTATGCGCTGGTTTTAAGTGAAATGGAAGGAACAAGAACCTTACCTATTATTATAGGAGCTTTCGAAGCACAATCTATCGCCATTGCTTTAGAGGCAGAAATTAAGCCACCAAGACCACTTACACACGATTTGTTTAAATCATTTTCAGACCGTTTTTCTATCACGGTAAAAGAAGTAATTATTCATAAATTAGTAGACGGAGTCTTCTTTTCTAGTTTAATTTGTGAAAGAGATGGGATAGAAGAAACAATAGATGCTAGAACTTCAGACGCAATTGCAATTGCAGTTCGTTTTCAAGCCCCAATTTATACCTATGAAAATATCCTAGAAAAAGCAGGTATTTTTCTTAAAATAGAAGAAGAATTTGGTATAGAAGATGAAACTTCAGAATCAGATGAAGTTTCATTAGAGCTAGAAGATTTGGTTGTTAAAAAAGACACCCCTTTTTCTGGAGTATCTTTAGAAGAACTACACAATCAATTAAATAATGCTGTTAGTGATGAAAATTACGAATTAGCAGCAAAAATTAGAGACGAAATTAGCAAACGCTCTTAATATTATAATAAGTATACATTATGAAAAAAATATTCATTGTCGTTTTTTGTTTGTGCTCAATTTCAATGTTTTCTCAAAATACAGAAACCGTTTCTGCTGTTACAGAAATAATACCCAGTCAAGGTTTTTCAATAGGTAGTTTGTGGAGAGGAGTTTTAGGAATGTTTGCCTTAATTACCATTGCTTTTTTATTTAGTGCCAACAAAAAAGCAATCGACTGGAAAAAGGTTGCTATTGGTTTAGCATTACAATTATTAATAGCTATAGGTGTTTTAAAAGTAGAATTTATTCAATCTATTTTCGAATTTGTTGGAGGAATTTTTATAGAAATATTAGCCTACACAAAAGCAGGTAGTGAGTTTCTATTTGCAGGTATTGTAGGAGATATGAATAAGTTTGGTTACATATTTGCTTTTCAGGTATTACCAACAATTATATTCTTTTCTGCCTTAACATCTTTATTATTCTATTTAGGTATTATTCAAAAAGTAGTAAAAGTTTTAGCTATTGTTTTATCAAAATTTTTAGGTATTTCTGGTATGGAAAGCCTTTCTGTAGCAGGTAATATCTTTTTAGGACAAACAGAAGCTCCACTTTTAATAAAAGCTTATTTAGAAAAAATGAATAAGTCAGAAATGTTACTGGTAATGATTGGTGGTATGGCCACTGTTGCAGGTGCAGTTTTGGCAGCATATATTGGTTTTTTAGGTGGTGGAGACAAAGCATTAGAGTTAGTATTTGCTAAACATTTATTAGCAGCTTCTGTAATGGCAGCTCCAGGAGCTATTGTGATTTCTAAAATATTATACCCGCAAACGGAGGAAGTAAATACAGATGTAGCTGTTTCTCAAGAAAAAATAGGGGCCAATATTTTAGATGCTATTGCAAACGGTACTACAGAGGGTTTACGTTTAGCAGTAAATGTAGGAGCTATGCTTTTAGTTTTTGTAGCTATTATTGCAATGTTAAATGGTATTTTAGGTGCAGTTGCTTCTTTTGATGGTTTTACAATAGAGTATTTAAATTTAGAATGGCGTTTTACTTCTGTTAACCAATTAATAGCAGAAAACACGCTTTATGATGGGCTTTCTTTAGAGTTTATTTTAGGATATATATTTGCTCCTCTAATGTGGCTTATTGGAGTTGCTAAAGAAGATATGGCACTAATGGGACAATTACTTGGAATTAAATTAGCTGCAAGTGAGTTTGTAGGATATATACAATTAGCCGAATTAAAAAATGTAGCAAGTGCAACGCATTTAACCTATAATAAATCTGTAATTATGGCAACTTATATGTTGTGTGGTTTTGCAAATTTTGCTTCTATAGGTATTCAAATTGGAGGTATTGGTTCTTTAGCTCCTGGGCAACGTAAAGTCTTGTCAGAATTTGGTATAAAAGCTTTAATAGGAGGTACTATTGCTTCTTTAATGTCTGCAACAATTGCAGGTATGATTATAGGGTAGTGGCGAATCACCACAGATAATTATAAAATGTTATCTTCAATCCGTTAATAACTTTTATACAATATTTAAAAAGCATCAAGAAAAATTATTGATGCTTTTTCTATTTTTACAGAAGTTTATTATTGACGCTTACACAAATAAACAATAAAACGCTTACACATTATAATGAAACAATATCACGACTTAGTACAACACGTTTTAGAAAACGGAAACGAAAAAGGAGACAGAACAGGTACAGGAACAAAAAGTGTTTTTGGCTATCAAATGCGTTTTGATTTAAGTGAGGGTTTCCCAATGGTAACAACCAAAAAATTGCACTTAAAATCTATTATTTATGAATTGTTATGGTTTATAAAGGGAGATACAAATATTAAGTATTTACAAGAAAATGGCGTAAGAATTTGGAATGATTGGGCAGATGAAAATGGAGATTTAGGTCCGGTTTATGGACATCAATGGCGTAATTGGAATAGTGATGAGGTAGATCAATTAAAGGAGGTGATTACTTCTTTAAAAAACAATCCTAACTCAAGAAGAATGTTGGTTTCTGCTTGGAATCCTTCGGTTCTTCCAGATACTTCAGTTTCATTTTCAGAAAATGTAGCCAACGGAAAAGCAGCGTTACCACCTTGTCATGCTTTTTTTCAATTTTATGTTGCAGACGGTAAATTATCTTGTCAGTTATATCAACGCAGTGCAGATATCTTTTTAGGAGTTCCTTTTAATATAGCATCTTATGCCTTGTTTACCATGATGATAGCGCAAGTTTGTGGTTATGAAGCAGGGGAGTTTATACATACTTTTGGAGATGCTCATATTTATAACAATCATAAAGAGCAATTAGAGTTGCAATTGTCTAGAGATATTAGACCGCTACCAAAAATGAAAATAAATACAGCGATTAAAGATATCGAAGATTTTACTTTCGAAGATTTTGAGTTGTTAAACTACAATCCTCATCCTCATATTAAAGGAAAGGTTGCTGTTTAAATATTACCTTCAATTACATCCATAAGATTATACCCTAAAATAAATTTAGAGATATAAAAACTAAAGAATGTCGCAAATAAAAAACAAAAAAGAGCTTTCAATTAATTTAGAAAGCTCTTTTTTTATCTTTTTATTACATTATTTTATAAGTTTAATAAGCTATTTTCTGCATTTGCAAAATCACTCCAAGCAAATCCGTCAGCTTCTTCTTCGTTTAAATAAGCTCCATCTATTAAGTATTTAAACTCATAAGATTTTCCAGATTCTAGGTCTAACGTACCTTTAAATGATCCGTTTTTCAATTTCTTTAAAGGAGCAGCCTCTTCATTCCACTCATTAAAGCTTCCTACAACTACTACTTTATTAGCTTCAGCAGCAGGTACTGTAAAAGTTACTTTACAAACTGGTTTACTTTTTAAAAATTGTTTTTTAATTGCCATAATTCTTTGATTCAAAATTTTAAGTAAATGTAAATAAGTACAATGTTATAACAAACAATATATAGTAAGAATATTAAAGAATTATGAGTTTTGTAAAATGAATATATGAATTATTGATAATTCCAAATAAAAGGGAATCTAAATTGAGTTTAATTGAAAACGAGGTAGCTTTCTTTAGGCTTGATTTTCAGGTGTTTTAGGGTTATAACCTATTTGAGAGCTTTTATAATTATCTTAAAATCTTGTTAAAACGTAAAAACTTAAGGGAATTACTTATTTTTGTTAAAATAAAAAGGATTCTATGATTACAATAATAGCGGCAATTGCAAAGGATAATGCATTAGGTAAAGACAATGATTTAATTTGGCATTTACCTGCAGATTTAAAAAGATTTAAGAAGGTTACTTCTGGTCACCATATATTAATGGGTAGAAATACTTTTGAATCTATAGGGAAACCTTTGCCAAATAGAACCACTATTATTATCACTAGAAATAAAAATTATTTTAAAGAGGGATGTTTAATAGCGCATAGTATAGAAGAAGCAATAGCTTTGGTAGAAAACGATAATTCTATTTTTATAATTGGGGGCGCACAAATTTATAAAGAGGCTATAAAAAAGAATTTAGTAGATCAATTAGACATAACTCAAGTTCATCATCATTTTGAAGCAGATGCTTTTTTTCCTGAAATAGATGTAAATATTTGGCAAGAAACCAATAGACAAGATTTTAAGGCCGATGAAAAAAATAAATTTGATTATAGTTTTGTCAGTTTTCAAAAGAAAACTATCTAATTCTACCAGACCTAAATCCACCACCTAAATTCATTTTATATTTTTGTTGAGCAAATAAAAAGTAATTAAATAGTTTGTAATTTACTTCGTAACCATAATCTATGGTAGGTTGGTAGTCAATAATGTTTTCGTAAATACTAGCATTAAATTGATTGGGGTTTCTAGCTCTGTTGTTCCAAGAAATAACCCAAGCTCTATTTCTAATCTCTAGGTATTGCTGAGAATAATATCCTTCTGGTTGCGCTACAGTGTTTAAGAATAAATTAAAACCAGGGTCAATTATGATTACCTCGTATTCTAAGCTATCATTTGCAATAATTACAGGTTTTTCTTTTTGTGTACTGTTGTTTTTTAAGTTTGATGAACCACAAGCCCAAAAAAAGATTGCTAGAGAAAATAATAAAAGTATTTGTTTAAAAAGTTTCATAATATTTAAAGGTATTAAATTTATATAAGTTTTCCTTGTTTGTAAATGAATATTTATTCATTTGCTAATGCTGTTGTTCAAATTTAGTTTAGTTAACACACTTTAAAAAACTAAAATGAGGGAATGCAATCATTTGTTGAGTAAACGAGTATGGTACATGCAAACTTATTTTAATAAGTATTGATTATCAATTTGAATAAGCTTATTTTTCAATCTTAAAATAAAAACATGAAACAAAGATGCTTTTGGGTAACAGACAGTGAGTTGTATAAAAAATACCACGATTGCGAGTGGGGAACACCAGTTTACGATGATGAAACTTTGTTTGAGTTTTTAATTTTAGAAACCTTTCAGGCGGGTTTAAGTTGGATAACAATTTTAAATAAAAGAGAAAACTTTAGAAAAGCTTTTGATAATTTCGATTATAAGAAAATTGCAACTTATTCCGAAAGTAAATACGAGTCTTTATTACTAGATGCTGGTATTATACGTAATAAGCTTAAAATAAGAAGTGCCATTAACAATGCCAAATTATTTATGGAGATTCAAAAAGAATTTGGTTCATTTTCTAAGTTTATTTGGGGGTATGTTAATGAGAAACCGATTCTTAATAAGTTTGAAAAAAGAGCAGACGTACCTGCTACAACAGACTTATCCGATAAGATTTCTAAAGATTTAAAAAAGATAGGATTTAAGTTTGTGGGTTCCACGGTAGTATATGCATATATGCAAGCAGTTGGTATGGTAAATGATCATACTACAGATTGTTTTAGGTATCCGAAATAAAGGAAATAATTAGTGTTAGTACTGTAAAATATCTGCAAAATTCACACTTAAAATTTGTACATTTATACTTCAATTACAAATTAAATATAATGAATATAAAACAGATAATTTATGCTTTTTCGGCAGCTGTACTACTAGTTTCTTGTACGGTAGAATCGAAAAAAGAAACAAAAGGTGAAACCGTAAAAGTAGCGGGTGAATTTAATTATTTTGTAGAGCAATTTGCAGATATTAAAGTATTACGTTACAAAATACCCGGTTTCGAAGAACTTACCTTAAAAGAAAAAGAACTTGTGTATTATTTAACACAAGCAGGTTTGTCTGGTAGAGATATAATGTGGGATCAAAACTACCGCTACAATTTAAGTATTAGAAAGGCTTTAGAAAGTATCAATAAAAACTATAAGGGCGATAGAGAAAGTAAAGATTTTAAATCTTTTAAAACCTATTTAAAAAGAGTTTGGTTTTCTAATGGAATTCATCATCATTATTCTAATGATAAAATTAAACCAGAGTTTACAGAAGCCTATTTTACAAACGATTTATTAAAAAACTCAAATACAGAATTGTCATCAGAAATTATTGCTATTTTATTTAATGATGTTGATGATAAAAAGGTGACTAAAAAAGCAGGAATTGATAATATTTTATCTTCTGCAATTAACTTTTATCAATCTGATATTACAGATAAAGAAGTAGCAGATTTTTATAAAACAGCATACAAAGGGCCAAAAGGTCAGCCAATTGAAGCAGGTTTAAATTCTAAATTAGTTCGTGAAAACGGAAAATTAGTAGAAAAAGTATGGAAATCTGGCGGAATGTATGGTACTGCCATTGACCATGTTATTGGTTGGTTAGAAAAAGCAAAAGCTGTAGCAGAAAACAACAAGCAAGCAAATGCTTTAGGTTTGTTAATTGAGTATTATAAAACGGGTAGTTTAGATGTTTGGGATCAATATTGTATTGCTTGGGCAACATCAACAGAAGGAAATATCGATTGGATTAATGGTTTTATAGAAGTGTATAACGATCCAAAAGGGTATAGAGGTTCGTATGAAACGGTGGTTCAAATAAAAGATTTTGACATGTCTCGTAAAATGAAAGTTTTGTCTGAAAACGCACAATGGTTTGAAGATAACGCGCCTTTAGATCCAACGCATAAAAAAGAAAATGTGGTTGGAGTTTCTTACAAAACAGTAAATGTGGCAGGAGAAGCAGGAGATGCATCACCTAGTACACCAATTGGAGTAAATTTACCTAATAATAACTGGATTCGTCAACAACATGGTTCTAAGTCTGTTTCTTTAGGAAACATTATTGGAGCTTATAATAATGCGGGCGGAACAGGACGTTTAAAAGAATTTGCAAATGATGAAGAAGAAATTAAGTTAGAAGAAAAATACGGGCAAATTGCAGATAAATTACATACTGCTTTGCATGAAGTTGTTGGTCATGCTTCTGGTAAAATAAACGAAGGCATTGGTCAACCTAAAGAAACGCTTCAAAATTATGCTTCTACCATGGAGGAAGGACGTGCAGATTTAGTTGGGTTGTATTATTTAATGGATCCTAAAATTGAAGAATTAGGTTTAACGGATAATTGGAAAGAAACAGGAATGGCTGCTTACGATGGTTATATTAGAAACGGATTAATGACGCAATTGGTTAGAATTGATTTAGGAAATGATATTGAAGAAGACCACATGGTTAACAGACAATGGGTTTCTGCTTGGGCATTTGAGCAAGGTAAAAAAGACAATGTAATAGAGAAGATTGTAAGAGATGGTAAAACATATTTTAATATAAATGATTATGGTAAATTAAGAGAAATTTTTGGAAGACTTTTAAAAGAAGCACAACGTATAAAATCTGAAGGAGATTTTGAAGCAGCCAAAAATTTAGTAGAGGGGTATGGTGTAAAAGTAGATCAGCAAATACATAAAGAGGTTATTGAAAGAAATAAACAATTTACATCTGCACCTTATAGTGGTTTTGTAAACCCTGTTTTAGTGCCTGCATTAGATGAAAATAAAAAGATTATAGATGTTAAGGTAACGCAACCTAAAAGTTTTGAAGAGCAAATGTTATTTTACTCTAAAAATTATAACTTTTTAGGAACAGAAAATTAATTTTTAAAATATTCTTTCTATAAAAATAAAAAACCGATTCTAATAAGAGTCGGTTTTTTTTATGTTTAAGATATCGGTTTGTAAAATTGTATTTTAAAAATAACAACGATTATGGTATAACCAATGTGAGTTTCTTTTTAAGTCGAAATCAAAGGTTAGTATAATTTCATGAGAACTTAAATTACTACCGTAATTAGCCAACTTATAATCATAAGAATAACCAACTCTATATTTTTTATTGAAGATAATAGCAAATAATGCGCTTACAGAGTTTTCATAACGATAAGATACACCTGCTTCAAACTTATCTTTATAAATTAAATTAGAATTGATGTCTATAGAAACAGGTAAACTGGGTGTGTATTTTATAATTGTTGATGGCTTAAACTTATAATCTTGAGTTAAATCGAAAATCATTCCTGTCGCTAAAAAGTAATTATGATTATTTATACCGTAATTATTATCAACATTATCTACTGTTTTAAATTGAGTTGATTTTAATAAGTTAGGTATTGATAATCCTATAAAAAAGGTATCATCATAATACAATCCTCCAAAACCTATATTTGGAAATCTACCTTTGGTAGAGGCATAAGATTCGTTATCTGGTGTTATTGCATTTGCTAAGTTATTATTAAAAAAGGTTAAACCTCCTTTTAATCCAAAAGACAAGCGTCCGTATCTAGAAGTAGGGAGCGTGTAAGAAGCATCTATATTTATGTTTGTGCTATTTGTTAAGCCTAATTTGTCGTTTATAACTGTTGCTCCAAAACCAAAACCATCTATAGATCTAGCATTTATAGAAAAAGTTTGAGTTTCTGGCGCTCCTTCATAACCTACCCATTGTTGACGAGATAGAAAAGAGATATTTAAATCTGATCTAGAACCTACAAAAGCAGGGTTTAAAATCTGCATATTATACATATATTGTGTGTAATGCGGAGCTTGTTGAGCGTATGTAATTGTGTTAAATAAAATAACCAATAGTACAACAATAAAATGCTGCCTATGCAGGTATTCAATTTTTAAATTACTTAGGGGATTTTTGTATATCATCTTATTAATTGAATAAAACTTCTTTTTGGGTTTGTAATACCATCATTAAAATCTAAAGTGTAATAATACACTCCTTCGGTAACTGGTGTTCCATTATTTGTGCCATCCCACCATTGTGGATTTGTATTACCATTATTATTGTAACTATATACTTTACTTCCCCAACGATCCATTATGGTAATTTTAAAGTTAGGAAACTTAGACATTCCGTCTATCTCAAAAACATCACTTTTTCCGTCGCCATTTGGCGAAAATAGGTTGGGATAATCATTGTCTTGTATTGTTCCAATACCATACAATACTGGTGAAAGGTTAGAAATATCTGTAGATGTTATTGTGGCTTGTAATAGCATTGTTTCTGTATCTTCATTTAATATGTCATCTATAGTTAGTATGGGTTGTGTAATAGATGATGTGTATGCCGGAATTGAAGAAATGGTTGTTAAGTTTTTATAATCTTCCAAATCACTTGCTGTTTCATTAACTGATTTTAACTTAAAATTGATAGGGAGTGAGTTTTTCATCAATTCTTCCGAATTAGGGTTTACAAGTGAAATTGTAAAAACTAATGTGGTACCTTCTATAACCGTTACATCGTTTATAACAACTTTAGGTTCTGGGTTGATATCTATAATGGTTCCTGTTTTTGTTAAGTCTTGTGCACCTACATTTGTTGATGCTGCTACGCCTAAAACATTTAAAAACTCATTTGGTTCATTTAAATCATCAATTTTGGTAGGAATGTTAAATGAGGTTTCTGTATTTGGATTACTAGGATTTGTAGTTTCTTCTATAGTTAAGGTTGTATAAAAAGAATTGTAATCATCAGGGCTTATTGCCGATCCATTTGTGGTGTTAATGTCTATGTAAATTGGTCTTGATGATGGATTGCTGATTGTAACGGTGTGTTCTAAATCTTCTCCTTCATTACTTATTGCGTTGTTCATTGTAATTGAAGGAACATCATCATCATCTAAAATAGTAGCTAACCCACTTATTTCTGTGTTAATGGTGTTGTTAGAGGTTATTTTTCCGTTTAAAGTAAACAATTCATCTAATTCATTAATAAGATCGTGTAAAGTAGCAACTGTAAAATGATCTATCTCTGTAAGAGGAGGGATGGTAAAAGTAATAGATGTTTTCTTATCATAATCAAAAGGGGCAATTGCTATATTGTATTTGTCTGTGGTAGTTGTACCATCTTCTGTTGTAAAACTAATTTGAATTGGTGATGCACTCTGAATTAATTTGGAAGGATCATTTTTTTTAAGCAACGAAATGGTAAAAATAGCATCTTCACTTTCATTTACCGTAATATTATCAATACGTACAACAATGGCTATAATTTCTCTCCAATCTCTGTCAACGTCATCGGCATCACCATCAGGAGTGTCTATATTTGGAAAATCTGTAGGCACTTGACCATTTGTTGGGTTTAAAATGGTGTTGTTTGTGTCAAAAGCATTATCTAAACCGTCATTATCGCTGTCTAAATTTAAAGCTATTGTTTCTGCAATTCCATCATTGTTAAAATCCCAACCCTCAATGGCATCATTACGGATGTCGTTATCAGAATTGATATCAATATAATCTGGTGTAGCATCCCGATCTGTATCTGTTGGTGTAATTCCGTTTGGATAGGCTGTGTCTATACCTAAATCGGTTATAATTCCGTTTGGTGCTTTGTAGTTGGTTGTTGTTTGTCCCTCTATATTATCAACAATTCCGTCTCCATCAGCATCAATATCTATAAAATTAGGAGTGTTGCTTCTGTCTGTATTCGGAATTGTATAATTCGTTGAGGTTGTAAGAGAATCGTTATTTTCAACAGTGTTGTCAAGTCCGTTTGTACCAACACTTTTATTTGTTCTACCAGTACGATTGGTGTCTGAGGCTTTATTACCGGCCTCTACAATATCTAAAATACCATCATTATCACTATCTAAATCAAAATGATTTGGGACACCATCATTATCAAAATCAAAAAGATCTACAATACCATCATTATTGGCATCAACACCATAATCGGTATCTCTGTAGTTGGGTGTTAAATCGCCATCATGATCATCTAAAGGATTTAATCCGTTATATTCATCAATATCTCGTATGGTATCATTATCATCGTCAATATCAGTAACATTTGTAATTCCGTCATTATCAGTATCTGTAGATGCGTTTATACCAACAGAACCAGAAGAACTTATTACTCTGTTTAAAGGATCTGTTGCAGAAAATACCGAAGTATTGGTGCCTAAACAATCTTCATTTAAAATTACAGAAAACTGAACTGTAATTGATTCTCCTTTCATTAATATACCAGATGTTCCATTAAAAAATTCAATATCAGAAGTACCGTTATACCCTGGGTTTAATATTGGATCTGTTGTTGCGGTAGAACTTTCTATAAAAGGAGTGCTCACAGAAACAATGTTTCCAGAACAAATGTTCTTTAAGTTGTCTTGTAATTTTAGGTTCTCTAATTGTACAATATTACTAGTATTTTTTATGGTAAGTTGAAACGTAATTTCTTGGTGTTCTAAAATTCCATTAGGAATTTTCTCTACCTTAGAAATTGTTTTTTGGTTGCTTGTTAAAGAACTAAATAAAAAGACCATACTAGATGAAGAACAGCTACATTGTAATGAAGAAGATACTGGGTCTACAGGAGAACTAGTAGGATAATATCTGTCTAAATGTTTACCTAAACTATCTGACCAATTTACAAAAGAGTAGTTTTTATTATTTGATGAAGTTGTTTCATCAAATCCATCCAAGCCACCTTGTGTTTGAGAAAGTTCTAATTGCTTAAAATGATTAATTTGCGAAGAAGAAAAAGGAGCTGTTAGATAAAAGATTTCTAAAATGATAGTTTCTCCTGCTTCAAGCGAATTATTAGGCATTAATAATTGTGTATTTGTGTTTCCGTTATAAGCGTTGTTAACGGTAACAGGAGGTCCTGCAATTTGTGTAACTTTAAGTTCATTAAAAACAATTCTTTTATCTAAGAAATTTCCTAACCCCATGTTGTAATTAATATTTTGGGCAGTAGCAGTTCCTTCATTTGTTAAAATAACTCTGTTGGTGTAATCGAAAGTTCCGTCTGGATTTACAATTGGTTTTGGTACAGGTATATATAACCCACCTGCCAAAATAGCCTCTGTAGTATGAAAATCTTTAAGTAAAAGATCTATAGAATGACTTCCTATTGTTGATGTAACTTCTAATGCATGGTTAAAATCTATGCCAGAACCAGAAGGAGTAGGGGTTGGTCTACCATTACAAAAAGGGTTTACAATAACACAAAACTCAATATTAATAGATTGTCTTGGGTATAGTGTAAAATTATTTATGGCATTTTGATTAAAAATAGAATTTGATGTAGCGTTTAAAAAATCATCATTGATGGCATCATTATTAAACTCTAAAGGATACGGGCTGCCAACGTAATCTTTAACAGTTGTTGTATTAATAGTAACACCTTCTATTTGAGTAACACATCCATTTCCATAAATAGCGTTTAAATCATTTGTTAAATCTATTTTTTTAATAAGGTTTGTAGCGTGGTAATCTCTTGCGGTACTTGTGTTTGTTAGGGTTGTACTGTATTTAATTTTGTACATTCCGTCTACAGTATATCCTTGGTTGCAACTAGATAACGACTTAATTTCTATTAGATTTGTAATGTGTTCTACGGTTAAAAATAAATTGGCCGTATCAGTAAAAGTTCCATCAGAAACTACATATTTAATTACAGGAACATTACCTGTATAGTCTTTAGTAGGAATGAAAGTATAACTACCATCTGCTTTAAAAGTAATGCTTCCTTCTAAAAAGGTAGCTGTTTGCCCAATGGTGTATGTTTTTCCGTTTACAATAAATTGGATAACAGATAAAGCGTTGTTGTCTTGGTCTGTATCATTTATTAAAACACCTGGTCCATCCACTTTTAGAGGCGTATTTATCTCTGCTGTGTCATAATCATCTTTCGCCTCTGGCGGATATAAATTAATGATTTTAATATTTAAATTAGCAGAATCCGTAAAAGTTCCGTCTGAAACGGTATAGTTAATTGTAGGAATCTCATTATTATAATCTGTAGCAGGCGTAAAATAAAAACTACCATCTGCTTTTATAGAAATAGATCCTTCCGGAAAAACAGCCTTTTCATCAGCAGTATAACTTACTGTATCTATTTTAAATGCTGTAATAAATAAAGTGTTTCCATCTTTATCCGAATCGTTATTTAATAAACCTGGAGCATAAATATTTAGAGCTGCATTTGTTTCTGTTGTGTAATTATCATTTTTTGCCTCTGGCGTATTTACATTAATAATACTAAGGGTTAATTCTGCAGAATCAGTATATGTGCCATCAGAAATAATATAGGTAACGATAAGAGTAATGTCGTTATAATCTGTAGCCGGAGTAAAGTTAAACCCACCATTTTCTTTTATAGAAATAGTTCCTTCGGATAAATTAGCAGTGTCTCCTGGGGAAAATGTTTTATCGTTTGCAGAAAAGCCCGTAACCTTTAGCAAATCTCCATCGAGATCTTTGTCATTAGCTAATACACCAAGAGAATCAATTTTTAGTGCTGTGTTTGTTCTGGTAGCGTAACTATCTGGTTCTGCCGTTGGAGCTGTTTGCGCAGCTATAAATTGATAGAATAATAGAAAGAATATAAATATTTTATATTTATTTTTTTTAGGGGTTATCATTTTTTTAGGGGCTAAATGATTTTAATAAGAAAATATGAAAAGACGTGAATATATGTTAAATATATCTGGGTGAATTAGAAGTTTGTAATATAGAATAGTTCGAGCACTGCCACGAAAATCTAGTAAACTGAAAATTGTTTACAACTAAATTTGAGTTGTAAACAAGTAGATCTAGGTCAAGATTTTTGTGTGGAGTGTTGTTTTGGGTAATAGAATTACCTTTTTGTTTTTCTGGATCTGCTATTGCAAATTTATTGAATAATAAATAAAATAGGAGAAATAATAATAGAAGAGATACGGAATATAATACAAGTGTTTTGTATTTACTTTTATTGGGGGACATCATTCTTGTGGGGGTTAAATGATTATTTATATATTTATAAAAGTAAATAAAAATATTTTAAATTCGGATTATTTTTTTTAAAATGTTAATTTTTTTTTAAAAAGCAATTAAATTATACAACTGTAAGGTGGTGTTTTATTGACCAAATAAGATTCTAATAGCGATAAAGATAGCAATTATAAGACCTCCATAAAGTAGTACTTTTTTGCCTGCACCTTTATAATAACGTTCATGATTTTTAATATCTTTTCTGTAGCTGTAAACCATTAAAGCAATAAAAGAAATGATAAAGAAAATCATAAAAATAATTCTTCCTGTTGTAAAATATGCACCTAAAAACATCCTTTAAATTTTTTATAAGTTTTGATTTAATAGCAGAAAAGAAGCTTTTATTTTATCAGAAAGTTTCTATATATTGTCTAACTAAAATAACTTAATTTTTATTTGACAAAATTACAAATTAAAAGAAGAACAACATCGTTTTTGCACTAACTTCTAGTATTGGTAAATTATAAATCTTTAGTTAAAAAACAAATAAATACAAACACCTCTATAAATAATGAAGAATAAAATAGCAGCAGTAACTGAATTTCACACCGCTTTTAAATTAAACATGAATCAAGAACCAATTGTTAATATTGGAAAAGATAGAAAAAAACTTCGCTTTGATTTAATGAAAGAAGAAAATGAAGAATATTTAGAAGCTGCAGAAAATAACGATTTGGTGGAGGTGGCAGATGCCTTAGGTGATATGTTGTATATTTTATGTGGTACTATTATAGAGCACGGTATGCAAGATAAAATAGAAGAAGTCTTTAATGAAATACAACGCAGTAATATGAGTAAATTAGGTGAAGATGGTAAACCTATTTACAGAGAAGATGGCAAAGTATTAAAGGGACCTAATTATTTTAAACCTAATATTGCAGAAATTTTAGAAAAGTAAAATTTTATAAGTATCTGTTGTACCAGCTTTCTTCAATAGGGATTTCCCAATTGTTTTCAAAGTCTACTTTTGTGGTAATTAAATTATCAAAAATGATGCTTTTTGCTGTTACAGCTTTGTTTTTAAGTAGCTTTTTAAAGTCTTTTAGTTCTTTATATTGTACAAATTCTCCTTGTTTAAAACAAGCATTCATTTTGTCTAATAATTCTACTTCGTATTCTTGTTGTAGCCCTAAAATAAAAGAAACAGATGCGTCAATATCTGCATTTGATAAAGTAGAATTTTCATCATCAGCAAAAAGAACAATAAATCTGTTGTATAGAAATTTGTAGGACGCTTTAAAATTTTCGTCATCAGATTTCCAGCTTTCAATAAAGGTTTTTACTTTATTTTCTATTCCTTCAATTTCATTAGGATAAAATTTTCTGCTAGAAGGGTACACCCAAACTTTAGCATCTTCAGTAATTATGGAATAATCTACAAACATTTTTATATAATTTTCGATGCAAATATACAGAAAAGAAAAACCGCAAATCAATTTATTAATTTGCGGTTTTAAAACTATTTTTGATTTTTAATTAGAGTTCTGTTGCAAAAGACTTTTTAAAAAGTTTTATAAAGTCATCTTGTACGCTTTGTCCTTTGTTTTTATTATACCAAACTTGTAGATCTTGTTTAAAATCAGCGTCTAATGCACCGTGTTTTGCTTTGTAATCGGCCACCATTTGTGTGGCAACAGTTGGTCTTGGCCCCCAAGTATCAATTACGTTATGCTCTTTATCTAAAGCAATTAATTTAGGAATTGCTTTACCGCCATTGGTTAAAAATAAGTTCATTAAATCTTCGTTATCATCTCTTAAAACCAATTTTAAATCAATTAGTTTGTTTGCTTCTGCAATTTTAGCAATTACAGGTAGGTTTTGTGCAGCATCTCCACACCATCCTTCAGCAATAACCAACCATGTTTGTGGTTCTTTTACTTCTTGTATTTCTGCAATTGTGTTCTCAGAAATTTTTATGGTTTTATCTAGTCGTTTCATTCTTCTGTCGTTTAACATACTATAATTTGTTAAATCTTCAGATTGATTATGACCTGTAGCTTTTCCTTCTGCTAATAAATTGCTTACTAAAGCTCTAAATTCTTGATATGATAATGCGTTTTCTAAACTTTTTTTAATAATATTTTTCATCTCCTAATATTTTATGCAAAGGTATTTGTATTGATTAAATTATACTGCAACCTTTGTTACAAAGTACGTGACTTTTTAATCATTTATATAGACGAAAAAATAGAGGCACCTTACAAATTATTTTAAAGTAGTTCTTTTTGTAAGTTGGTAAGAATATCTTTTGTCATTGTAGATAAATTAAATTTGTGCTGCCAATTCCAATCGGCTCTTGCTTCAGAATCATCTATAGATGCTGGCCAACTATCTGCAATTTGCTGTCTAAAATCTGGTTGATAAGAAATTTTAAATTCAGGAATGTGTTTTTTTATTTCTGATGCAATTTCTTCTGGTGTAAAACTCATAGCCGCTAAATTATAACCCGTTCTATTTTTTATATTTTTAGCATCCGTTTGCATTAATTGTATGGTTGCATTAACAGCATCCTCCATATACATCATTGGTAGGCGTGTGTTTTTAGCTAAAAAACATTGGTAAGATCCTTTTTCTATAGCGTTAAAATAAATGTCTACTGCATAATCTGTTGTTCCTCCACCAGGTTTAGAGTTCCAAGAAATAATACCCGGATAACGTAAACTTCTAACATCTACACCAAATTTTTCGTGGTAATAATTACACCAAAATTCGCCACTAACTTTACTAATTCCGTAAACTGTAGAAGGCTGCATTACTGTATTTTGTGGTGTGTTGATTTTTGGTGTATTCGGTCCAAAAACGGCAATAGAACTTGGCCAATATACTTGTTTAATATGTTTTTCTTTAGCTAAATCTAAAACAGCTAATAATGAGTTCATATTTAAGTCCCATGCTTTTTGTGGGTTTTGTTCTGCAGTTGCAGATAACATGGCAGCTAATAAATAAACCTGGGTAACTTTGTGTTGTTTTATGGTTGCAAGTATTGTTTCTTTGTCAGTAGCATCAATAATTTCAAATGGACCAGAAGTCATCATTTTTTTATTGCCTTCTCTAATGTCAGAAGCAATTACATTATTGTTGCCATATAAAAGGCGGAGTTTCTGTGTCAATTCATTTCCTATTTGACCACTAGCTCCTAAAACCAAAATTATTTCACTCATACCTATAAATGTGATTTTAATAATAACAAAGGTACTTAATTTTGTTATTCGTAAAATAAATTACTTAAAATAATTATTTAATAATTTAAACTCCATAAATAGCCCTGTTGTTACAATTTTCTTAAATAGACAATAGATGCTCTTAAAATGTGTATTTTTACAACTTATTATATATGGTCGTGAAACAATTAATATACTTATTACTGTTTGTGTTTTTATTTTCTTGCGGAAATGATAAGAAAGAAACGATTAAAACAGTTCAAGAAATACCTAAGCTCAGTATTGCAAAACAACATGTTGCTTTGGTAAATGTAAAACCTACTTATAAAAAAGAAGTAGAAAATTGGCAAGAATTAAAATCGGTAAACTCGTTTATAAAAAAATTCGAAAAAGTTTCACCTAATGAGGCTTTAAGTAATGCTTTAGAATTAAGAGATTTGGTTGTAAGCTTAAAAGATAGTGTAAAACCTGCACTTTTTAACAATAAGCCTTTTGAAACAAGAATAAATGTTTTACATAATGAAGTACTTCGTTTGGCTGATTTAACTTTTATACCTGCTATTACATCAGAGGAAGTTAATTTGCAAATAGATAAAACAATAGCTGCTTTTTCATCAGTAAATGAAAAAATAAACAGCATACTAGCTAAAAAGTCTTTTGAAGATGCCATAGATATCGAAATCGATTATATTGGAATAGATTCTACAAAAATAGATAGCATTTCTAAGAAATCTATCAATCTAAAAAGGAAAGAGAACAACTTAAAAAAGAGTGAACTAAATAGCGATTTACTTCATGAAATTAAACCAATAACAAGAGAGTAGAAATGAAAAATATCTTCTTCCTTTTAGTGGTGATTATTTCTTTTTTTGGCTGTAGTCAAACAAAACAAATTACAACAACTCAAAGCATATCAGCCATAAAAACGGATGTAAAAACCTTATTAGATAATTGGCATAAGGCAGCTTCGGATGCAGATTACAAAGGTTATTTTGGTGCAATGGATAGTGTTTCTGTTTTTATAGGGACAGATGCTACAGAAAATTGGAATAAAATGCAATTTGCAAGTTTTAGTAAACCTTTTTTTGACAAAGGTAAAGCTTGGTCTTTTAAACCTCTAGAAAGAAATGTTTACGTAAGTGAGCAAAGAAATTTTGTATGGTTTGATGAATTGTTAGATACTTGGATGGGAACTTGCAGAGGTTCTGGTGTTTTAGAGAAGAAGCAGAATACTTGGAAAATTAAACACTATGTTTTATCTGTAGAAATACCTAATAATAATGTTCAGGCGGTGATTAAAGCAAAGAAAAAAAGTGATTCTATATTTTTAACTAGGTTTAATAAGTAGTATTAGAAGCTATTTCCTGCTTTCGCTACTCGCTTTTTTTAGTTTATTCTCGATACAAATTTTTCATTCTTCAAAATTCACTCGAAATAACCTAAAAAAGAGCTCAAACATGCCGCTCTATCAGGGCTAGATTTGTTTGCTGGCTTTTAGAAATTACTTTAAACCAATAGAATATTAAGAAACTACTTCGGCAACTACTTTAAAAATCAACTCATTTTCAAATCCTTTTCGCATTAAAAAATCAATTAGCTTTTTCTTTCTCTTGTAGTTATCAGTTTCAGAAATTACCTCATTTCTATTCTCTGTAATTCTATAAATAGTTTTTAAATACTCATCTTCGTCAATTTCTTTTAAAGCTGTTTTTATGTTGTATGCAGAAATGTCTCTAAACTTTAATTCTCTAACAATACGTTGTTTTCCCCAAGATTTAATTCTAAATTTTCCACGGGCAAAACTTTTAGCAAAACGTTCTTCATTTAAAAAATTATCTTTCATTAAGCTTAAAAGAATCATTTCTTTAGCCTCCGGAATTAAATTGTATTCATACATTTTTTGCTCCACTTCTTTGTGGCTTCTATCTTGGTAAACGCAGTAGTTTTCTAACTTACGTTTTATTTCATCAACCGTAAAAGACTTCTTTTTTATCATTGGTTTAAAAATACAAAAAGAGATGAAATTATATAAATTTCATCTCTTTTATTATAAAAATATAGGTTTAAAACTTAGATTTGGTTTTTCTCATCGATTCTTTGATCGTTATTAAACACCTCTTCTGTAATTAGTTTTTTAGGAGATATTTTACTCTTTAGCCACATTTTAAATAATGTAATTAAGTAAAATAAAACAGGTACTACAATTAAGGTTAAAAAGGTAGCTATTAATAAACCGTAAATAACGGTCCATGCTAAGGGCCCCCAGAAAGCAACATTGTCTCCTCCAAAATAAATATGAGGGTTGTATTCTGTAAATAAACTAAAGAAGTTTATGTTTAAACCAATAGCTAACGGAATTAAACCTAAAATAGTGGTAATTGCAGTTAATAAAACGGGTCTTAAACGTGCTCCACCAGCTCTTACTATGGCTTCGAACAAGGTTTCTTTGTCTAAATAATCTTCATGATCTAAACCTAATTCTCCTTTTTTTCTGTCAATTAATAATTGTGCATAATCTAAAAGTACAACTCCGTTGTTTACCACAATTCCTGCCAGCGAAATAATTCCCATCATGGTCATCATAATCACAAAAGAACTTCCAGAAATAACAATTCCTCCAAAAACCCCAATAAAGCTTAAGAAAATAGCAATCATTATAATTCCGGGTTTAGAAACCGAATTAAATTGAAAAATTAAAATAAAGAAAATTAATGCCAAACCTGTAAAAAATGCACCCACTAAGAATAACATTTGTTTGTTTTGTTCTTCAATTTGACCTGTATAATCAATTTTAATTCCTTTTGGTAAATTCTTAAAATCTTTCATCTCATTTTGAATTTTACCAACTACGGCTGCAGCATCTGTTTCTCCTGGAGCTAATGCAGAATAAACAGTAACTACTCTTTTAATGTCTTTGTGTTTAATAGCACTAAATCCAGAATTGTTTTTTTGTGTTGCTACGGTAGAAACCGGAATTTCTTTTATTTTACCAGAAGCCATGTCTCTAAAGATAATGTTCTGATTAAATAATGCGCTTGTGTTATATCTGTCTGCTTTATTAAAACGAACATAAATATCATAATCGTCTCCATCTTCTTTATAAACACCTGCTTTGTTTCCAAAAATAGAAGCTCTTAATTGAGAGCCAACTTGACCTGTAGAAACGCCTAACTCACCGGCTTTTTTTCTATCCACTAAAACTTCCATTCCTGGTTTGTCTCTGTTTACATCAATCTTTAATTCATCTATACCAGCAATACTTTTTGTGTTGATAAAATCTCGCATTCTTTGAGCTGTATGAATTAACTCTGCGTAATCATCACCTTCAATTTCAATATTTATAGGAGATCCAACAGGTGGTCCATTTGCATCTTTTTCTACAGAAATTAAAACTCCAGGATAAATACCAACCAAAGCAGTTTGTAATTTCTGACGCATTAATTCACTATCTAAACCTCTTCTATATTTGTATTCTCTCATAGAAGCCGTTACTTTTCCTTTGTGTGGCATTTCTGCCGCAGAACCTCCATCTGTTTGAGGGTTTCCTGCGCCTTCACCAACCTGAGAAACTAAACTTTCTACCATAAAGTTATAGTCGCCATCCATATATTCATCACTATATAAAACGGTTTCTACTTTTGCTTCAATTAGTTTGGTAATCTCATTTGTTTTTTGAATATCTGTTCCTTCAGGATATTCTATATAAACAATAATTTGATTTGGTTTATTATCCGGGAAAAATTCTACTTTGGTTCTTTGTGTTTTTAAAGACCATCCGAAGGCCATAAAAGAAGCGAATAATAAAATGGTGGTTCCAATTACTAAAAAGTAAGGTCTTTTACCTGTTAAGGCTTTTCTTAAACTGTTTTCGTACCAACCTTCTAATATTGGTAATACTTTGTTTTGAAAACTATTAGCCCATCCTCTTAAAAATAAACGATATACCCAAAGCATAATTGCGGTAAAAATCATTAAAGAACCAAGCGCACTGTATGTGCCTCCTATTAGTAAAACTATAATTCCTACAAAAGTCATTATACCTGTAAGAATGGCTATTTTTTTAATTGGCATATCTACATCTTCTACACTCATAAATTGAGAAACCAATACAGAGTTAAAGAATATTGCTACTAATAATGATGAACCTAAAACGGTAGATAAAGTAATTGGTAATAACACCATAAAATCTCCCATAACCCCAGGCCAAAGACCAAGCGGAATAAAAGCAGCAACAGTGGTTGCGGTAGAAATAATAATAGGATATGCAATTTCGCTAATCCCTTTTTTGGCAGCTTCAATTCTGCCCATTCCTTCTTCATCCATTAAACGATATACGTTTTCTACCACTACAATTCCGTTGTCTACCAGCATTCCTAGTCCCATAATTAACCCAAAAAGAATCATGGTATTCATGGTGTAGCCTAATAAGTTTAAGATCATTAAAGACATAAACATAGACATTGGTATTGCAAACCCAACAAATACAGCGTTTTTAAATCCTAAGAAAAACATTAAGACAGTAACTACTAAGATTACTCCAAAAATAATATTGTTTACTAAATCATCTACTTGTCCAATGGTTTTAGAAGATTGATCGTTGGTAATTGTTACTTTTAAATCTTTTGGAAAATAATTTTCAATAGCTTCGGCAACAATTACTTGAATTTGTTCTGATGCCGCTACCATGTTTTTACCCGCTCTTTTTTTAACATCGAGCATAACAACCTCTTTACCTCTTTCTCTGGCAAAAGTAGTTTTGTCTTTGTCTTTAAAAGCAACAGTGGCTACGTCTTTTAAATAAATAGGATTGTTAAATTCAGATTTTATTACAAAATCTTCTAAAGCAGCAGGTTTTTCAATTTCACCAATAATTCTAACCGTTCTTCTTTGTCCGCTTGTAATAAAATTACCGGCAGACATGGTTACGTTTCCGTTGCTAATGGCAGAAGTAATATCATTAAAACTAACTTTTGCAGCCATCATTTTATAGATATCTACGGCAACTTCAACTTCTTTTTCTTGAGCACCACGAATATCAACTTTTTTAATTTCGGCTAAATCTTCTATTTCATCTTGTAAATATTCACCAAATTCCTTTAGTTTATACACAGGATAATCACCAGAAATATTAATGTTTAAAATGGCAATTTCTTCCGATAAACTTAAATCAAAAACATTAGGTTCTATTTTAGCTCCGTTAAAAGTAGGCCAATCTTCACTAGCTGTTTCTGTAGCTATTTCGTCTTTAATTTTTTGTTTAGCAAGTTCTACTGAAATGTTTTCATCAAACTCAACAACCACCATCGAGTAGTCTTCTTGAGACGTTGAAGTAACTTCTACAACATTACTTATAGTTTTCACTTCATCCTCTAGAGGGTCTGTAATTAATTTTTCTATATCTTCTGCGGTGTTTCCTGGGTAAATAGTACTAATGTATATTTTAGTTTCCTTAACCTCCGGAAAATTTTCTCGGGCCATGCTTAAATAAGCTGTAATTCCGTAGAAAAATAGCACAGCCATTAATACGTAAATGGTTGTTTTATTATGAATTGCCCAAGCAGATAACTTAAATTCTTTATCTACTTGTTTTTTTTGTTTTGTCATCTCTAGTGTTTTTATTTATTGATAACTTTTACAGTCTGTCCGTTGTTTACACTACGTGCACCTTCTTTAATAATTTCTGAACCAACGGTTAAGTTTTCTAATACTTCAATAAAATTTCCTTGTGTTTTTCCTGTCTTAATAACTACTCTTTCTGCGATTGCTTCGTTATCAGAATTTTTATCTTTGATTGCATACACAAATTGTTCTCCATTAGCGTTTTCAGAAATAATACTTTGCGGTATTAAAATAGCTTTAGCATCTGTATAATCATTAATTTGAAGTTTAGCGGTTAAATTTGGTTTTACATTTCCGCTTTTATTAGCAACCGGAACTTCAATTTTAAAAGATCTATTATTAGGGTTGATAAAACTACCAACTTGTCTAATAGAGCTATTTAAGCTTGTGCCAAGTACTGGGAATTCTATTTTTACTTCTTTATTTTTTTGAATACTTGTAATGTATCTTTCTGGTACTTCTGCCTCTACATACATGTTGTTGAGGTTTACGATTCTAAAAACTTCAGATCCTTGACCAGGAGCAATAACAGTTCCTGTTTCTTTTATGACATCATCTATAACGCCAGAAAATGGCGCTCTAATAGATGATTTAGATTGTTGACTTTTAAGTTGTTTTAAAGAGTTTCTTTGAGCTTCGTAATTTGTTTTTGCTTGAAGAAACTGAATTTCTGAACCTATTTTCTGCTCCCACAAACTTTTTTGACGCTCAAAAGTAGTTTTTGCCAATTGTGTAGTTGCTTCTAATTGTGCTACTTGATTGCCTAAACCTCCATCATCTATTGTTGCTAATAATTGTCCTTTAGAAACTTTTTGTCCTTCTTTAACATAAACTGTTTTTAAAATACCTGCCATTTCTGGGTAAATTAAAATGTTTTGTTTTGTTTTTACATTTCCTTGAATTTCTAAATAATGGTTAAAAATTTCTTCTTTTACCTTTATTGTAGTAATTAAAGGAAGTTTTTTTATGGTGTCTTTTTTAGAAATAGCCTCGTTTATAGCTTCTAAATCTGTATTTATAGCTTCTATTTCTGCTGTAATTTCTTTCTTTTTAGCGGTTAATTCTTTTAAATTGCCTGTAGCAACTAAATCTGCCACGGAAGTTGTTTTTTCCTCTCCACAAGAAATTAAAACAAGTGTTATTACTAATAATGAATATATTTTTCTCATCGTTTGGTTATTATTTAATTGGTAGGTTTAATGCGTTTTCTAATGTTGCTTTTTTAGCAATAACATCTAACATAGATTGAATGTAGTTTTGTTGTTGCGTGTATAATTGGTTCTGAGCTTGTAGTAAATCGAAACTAGAAGAAATTCCTTCAAAGAACTTAATACGTTGTTTTTTTTCTATTCTTTCTGCTAAACCAACGTTTTTCTTTGCTGTTGCATAGTTTTCTATAGTTAATTGGTAGTCGCTTTTTGCTGTTTCAGCCAATAAATTTAAACGTTGTTTGGTTTCTTCTAATCTAATATCTGCTGTTTCTAAAGCTATTTTTGCTTGTGCTGTTCTAGAACTTCTTTGTAAACTACTAAAAATAGGGATGTTTAAACTAACACCAAGTAAAGAAGAATTAAACCAGTTTTGTTCTTTTTTAAAGAATGAAAAATCACTTGAGTAGGCTTGTGCTCCGTAGTTTACATAAGCGGATAAAGTTGGTAACGCTTTGCTTTTTTCTAACTTTACAAGTAATCGTTTAGACTCTCTGTCGTTTTCTGCAATTTTAAAGTCTATATGGTCATTTACATTAAATTCATCAGCAATTAAGCCTAAGTTAATGTTTTTCTCCGCTAAAGAATCTAAGTTGTCTGTTAGTATAAGTTTTGTTTCAATAGGGCTACCCAAAGAAAGATTTAACATTTTATAAGCAATGTCTTTCATTCTTATAACGCTATTTAGTTGACTTTTTAGATTTCCTAATGTAATTTCTAACTGTTCAACATCTTCCTCTTCGTTAAATCCATTTTCATAGATTTTTTTAGCATCGTGTAGGTTCTTTTCTAAAATTTTAATATTTCCATTAAAAATTAAGATACTATTTTCTGCCACTAATACATTTCCGTAGGCGTTAATAACAGCTTCTCTGGTTAAGAGTTCTGTTTTTTCATTTGCTTGTTTAGAAATTTTTAAATAGGTTTTAGAGGCTTGTAACCCAACTAAATAAGAGCCGTCAAATAATAACTGTTTTAATGTTACAGAGGCGCTTGTGTTTTGTTTAGGGCTAAAAGTTACTGGTTCAAAAGTACCTGGAGTTCCGCCAACTAATTCTGCCGGCAACAAAGAAACTTGTTGTTTTAACCAATTGGTATAATCGATGGTTCCGCTAATTTGAGGTAAACCAGTTGCGGTTGTTTCCCAAACTTTTTTGCTTGCAGATGTAATATCATTTTTAGATGCTTTTGTGTTGTAGCTATTTTTAAGAGCAAAGTTTATCGCTTCATTTAGCGATAATTCCATTGTTTTTTCTTGAGCGTTGGTTATCAAGAAAAAGCAAGTGCTTATACATGCTAGAATTAAGTTTTTCATGTGGTTATTATTTCAGTTTTAATTGGTTTTCTAATTGTTGTATTCCTTTTTCTGTACAAATTCCTCGTAAATGGTATTCTAAATAGTAGTTCATTAATGTATTCATAGAGTATTTTGTTAATGGAAACAAATCTTTATCTTTTATACCTATCATTCCGTTAAAGTAAATTCTAGAAATAAACTCTAAATCTATAGTATCTCTATATAGTTTATTTTCAATCCCTTTTTTTAAGTTTTCTATTACGCAATCTTGCATCACGTGAAACTGTTTCTGTTTTAAGGAAGCGTATATTTTAGGGTAATACTTTTGAAGTTGATACTGAGGTGAAGATTTTTCGTCCTTTAAATTCTCTAAAATTAATCTTTTTATAGAAAAAAGTTCGTTAATAGGGTTTAGGTTTAACTCGCAAATACCATCAATACCACAACAAATACTATTAAATATATGCAAAGCAACAGCGTCTATAAGTTCTGTTTTATTCTTAAAGTACTTGTAAATGGTTTTTTTTGATACACCTAAAGAACTGGCAATTTCATCCATAGTAACACTCTTAAAGCCTAGGTTTAAGAAGAGTTCGTTCGATTTTTCTAATATTTTGTCTCTCATAATTCGAGTGCAAATGTACGAACGGAAACTTTAGAAACCAAATAAGTTTCCAAAGTTTTAATTATTTTTTAACATTGGAATTATAAAGTAAAATTTCTTTACGTTATTTTTACAAAAAATTACAGATTTGGACATTTTACATTATCAGAAAGATTTTATTAACTATTTAGAATCTAAAAAGTGGGTTAATGAACCTAAAAATCTATACGAACCTATAGATTATATTATAAAATTAGGGGGTAAGAGAATGCGACCTGTTTTAACACTTATGGCCGCAGATATTTTTTCTGGAACTTACGAGAAAGCAATGCCAGCGGCTTTGGCAGTTGAGGTTTTTCATAATTTCACTTTAATTCATGATGATATTATGGATGATGCTCCTCTTAGAAGGGGTAAAGTTACTGTTCATGAAAAATGGGATATTAATACGGGTATTCTTTCGGGAGACGCAATGTTAATTTTAGCATATCAATATTTTGAAAACTACGAACCTGTTGTTTTTCAGAAATTGGCAAAGTTATTTAGTAAAACGGCTTTAGAGGTCTGTGATGGGCAGCAATTAGATGTAGATTTTGAAACTAGAAATGATGTAACTATAGATGAATATATTAATATGATTCGGTTAAAAACATCTGTATTGGTTGCTGCTGCATTAAAGATGGGGGCAATTGTGGCAGAAACTAGTGATGAAAATGCAAATTTAATTTATGAATTTGGTTTAAATTTAGGGATTGCGTTTCAATTACAAGATGATTATTTAGATACTTTTGGAGATCCCAAAACTTTTGGAAAGCAAATAGGTGGAGATATTATAGAGAATAAGAAAACGTATTTGTATTTAAAATCATTAGAGGTTGCGGAGGAAGAAGATAGAGGTAAATTGCATCTACTTTATAATCAAAAATCAAAAGATAATTCGGTTAAAATTAGTGAAGTAACTCAAATTTTTGAACAAAGTAATATTCCAGCTTTGATAAAGGAACAAATTAAAGTTTATACAGAGAAATCTTTTAAAACTTTAGCGGCTATGAATGTCTCAGAAGAAAGCAAAAAAGGGCTAAAAAATTTCGGACTTTGGCTAATGAATAGATCTGTGTAAATTTTTTTCAAAAAAAATATAAATTATTCAAAATAAGTATTACATTTGCAGCCAAATTAGTCGGTCCCATAGCTCAGTTGGTTAGAGCATCTGACTCATAATCAGAGGGTCCTTGGTTCGAGCCCAAGTGGGACCACTTTAGTTTTTTTTATTGCTTTTGTTATTAAAAGTTTTTTATATTTGTTAAATGATAAGACTATTAATAATAAAATTTTAATCTGGGGGGATATAGAATGAAAAACAAAAGATATTTTGCGTTATTTATAATGCTAGTAATTACGGGTATAATTGTTGGACAGGGAGCTGCACCTGCACCTTCGGAACCTCCAGTGCCGTATCCACCTGGGTTTCCTATTGATGGAGGTCTAGTTTTTTTAATCGTTTCTGGTGTTTTGTACGGGGTGAAAAAGAAGATTAAGAATTAGTTAATCTACTAACGTATTTTCCAATAACATCAAATTCTAAATTAACACAATCATTAAGTTTAAGAAATTTAAAGTTTGTGTTTTCTTTTGTATACGGAATAATCGCAACGCTAAACTCATTTTGCTTAGAATTTACAACTGTTAAACTTACTCCGTTTACAGTAATAGAGCCTTTTTCTATTGTAATGTTTTTGTTTGATGAGTCATACTCGAAAGTGTAAACCGTGCTTCCGTTTTCATTTTTAATAGCTGTGCAAGTAGCTGTTTGGTCTACATGACCTTGTACAATATGACCATCTAAACGGTCTCCTAATTTCATTCCGCGTTCTAAATTCACTAGATCTTTTTCAACTAAATTGCCAATACTAGTTTTATTTAAAGTTTCTTTAATAGCGGTAACAGTGTAAGTGTTGTTGTCTATTGCAACAACGGTTAAACAAACGCCATTGTGCGCAACGCTTTGATCTATTTTTAATTCATTTGTAAAATTACTACTTATAGTTAAATGAATATTATCTTGTTCTTTGGTGATGTTTGTAATTGTGCCAAGTGTTTCTATTATTCCGGTAAACATATTTGTAAAATTTAGTTACTTTTGTAGTATTCAAAAATAGGAATAATAGAAGAGTTACTATGAATAAATCTGATAAAATTATAGTTGGTATTTCAATAGGGGATTTAAATGGAATAGGTTTAGAGGTAATTCTAAAAACTTTTCAAGATAAAAGGATGTTAGATTTTTGCACTCCAGTTCTTTTTGGAAGCACAAAAGTAGTTTCTTATCATAAAAAAGTTTTAAAATCTGAAACTCCAGTTCACGGAATAACTTCATTAAGTCAGTTGAATCATAATAAAATTAATGTTTTAAATATTTGGAAAGAGGATGTAGCTGTAGAATTAGGAAAAGCTACAAAAGAATCTGGTGAATATGCGGCCAAATCATTAGAAATAGCCGTTGCTCATTTGAAAGATAAAACAATAGATGTTTTATTAACTGCACCTATTAATAAGGAAACCATACAATCGGATACTTTTAATTTTCCTGGACATACAGAATATTTAGAAGATAAGCTTGATGGTAAAAGTTTAATGATTTTAATGACTGATGCCTTAAGGATTGGTTTAATAACAGGTCATATTCCTATTTCAAAAGTAGCAGAAGCTGTTACACCAGCGTTAATTAAAGAAAAAGTAGCTACAATGTATACTTCTTTAGTGCAAGATTTTGGAATTAATAAACCTAAAATTGCTGTATTGTCTTTAAATCCTCATTGTGGAGATAAAGGAGTTATTGGTGTAGAAGATGATGAAATAATAAAACCTACTATAGATGAAATTAAGGCATCTGGTAAGTTAGTTTTTGGCCCTTATGCTGCCGATGGATTTTTTGGATCTGAAACTTATAAGCAATTTGATGGTGTTTTAGCAACTTATCACGATCAAGGGTTAGCGCCTTTTAAAGCATTGTCTTTTGGTAATGGTGTTAATTTTACTGCAGGATTAAGTGAAGTTAGAACTTCTCCCGATCATGGTACAGGCTTTGATATTGCTGGAAAAAACGTAGCAAACCCTTCTTCTTTTAAAGAAGCTTTGTTTACTGGAATTCAAATTTATAAGACAAGAAAAGAATATAAAGAGCTTTCAAAAAACCCTCTTTTAGTAAAGTAAAAAACTTTTGACAGAAAAGAGTGTAAAATAATAAATTTTTATATCTTTGCACGCTCAATTGATATTTGGAAATGAAATACTTAAAGGAATTCAACATACCGTTTGTAGGATTAAAAGAAGGAATTCATTTGTTTGAATACGAAATTGATAACACGTTCTTTAAAGTTTTTAATTATGATGAATTTGAAAGTTCGTCTGTTAAAATAACATTAAATTTTATAAAGAAAAGTACATTGTTCGAGTTAACATTTACTGCAAATGGATATGTAGAGGTGCCTTGCGATGTTTCTAATGAACTTTATAAACAAGACGTTAAAGCTGTTTTACCTTTAGTGGTAAATTTTGGGCCAGAATTTAATGATGATAATGAGGAGATTTTAATTTTGCCTCACGAAGCGTATGAATTTAATGTTGCTCAATATATATATGAACTAATAGTATTATCAGTTCCTAATAAAAGAGTTCATCCAAAAGTGTTAGACGGAACCATGGATTCTGAAGCATTAGATAAGTTAAGAGAATTAGAAATAAAAGAAGTAAAGACTGTTGAAGAAACAGACCCAAGGTGGGATAAATTAAAGAATTTAATAACAGAAAAAAAGACATAAAATGGCACATCCTAAAAGAAAGATATCTAAAACCAGAAGAGACAAAAGGAGAACGCATTATAAAGCAGCTTCTCAGCAAATAGCAACAGATCCAACAACAGGAGAGTCGCATTTATATCACAGAGCTCATTGGCACGAAGGTAAATTATACTACAGAGGACAAGTAGTATTAGAATCTGCATCTGCAATAGAAGCATAAAAAAATCAAAAGTTTTTCTAAAAACCCTCATTAATTGAGGGTTTTTTTGCGTTTTTCAAGTAGAAATTGTCTCTTTTGACAATTATTACTTGAAAAAGTGAAATAAATTTCACTACTTTTGATTTTCCTAACCACATGGAAAACAACTAAAAATATGACAAAAATCACTGCAGCAATTACAGCAGTAGGGAAGTATGTTCCTGAATATGTTCTGACTAATAAAGAGTTAGAAACCATGGTAGAAACTAATGATGAATGGATAACCACTAGAACAGGCATCAAAGAAAGAAGAGTTTTAAAAGGAGAAGGTTTAGGTACTTCATATATGGCTATAAAAGCCGCAGAAGAATTGTTACAAAAATCAAACATTAGCCCTGAAGAAATAGATTTAATAATAGTAGGTACAGCCACACCAGATTTACCAATTGCTTCAACAGCAGCCTATGTTGCATCAGAAATAGGAGCAACCAATGCTTTTGGTTACGATTTACAAGCAGCGTGTTCTAGCTTTTTATTTGGTATGTCTACGGCAGCAGCTTATATAGAATCTGGTAGATATAAAAAAGTATTATTAATTGGAGCCGATAAAATGTCTTCAATTATAGATTATAATGACAGAGCAACTTGTATTATTTTTGGTGATGGAGCGGGTGCTGCTTTATTTGAACCAAATTATGAAGGCTTAGGTTTGCAAGATGAATATTTAAGAAGTGATGGTATTGGTAGAGACTTTTTAAGAATAGAGGCAGGCGGGTCTTTAATGCCAACAACCCCAGAAACGGTAGCACAAAATAAACATTTTGTATATCAAGAAGGAAAAACGGTTTTTAAATATGCAGTTTCTAGTATGGCAGATGTTGCAGAACGCATGTTAACCAGAAATAATCTTACAGAAAAAGATATCCAATGGTTAGCTGCACATCAAGCTAATAAAAGAATTATTGAAGCAACTGCCAAAAGAGTAGGTGTACCATCAGAAAAAGTGATGATGAATATTCAGAATTACGGAAACACTACATCTGCAACCTTACCACTTTTATTGGCAGATTATGAAAGTCAATTAAAAAAAGGAGATAACTTAATTTTTGCGGCATTTGGTGGCGGTTTCACTTGGGGAGCAGCTTACGTAAAATGGGCATATAATTCATAAATACAACAACTAAATAATTATGAGTATGGATATTAAAGAAATTCAAAATCTTATAAAATTTGTAGCTAAATCTGGCGCTAGCGAGGTAAAGTTAGAGATGGAAGATGTAAAAATTACAATTAGAACTGGTTCTGGTAAAACAGAAACAACAATTGTGCAAGCAGCTCCTATGGCTGGTGTGCCTCAAGTTGCAGCTCCTGTTGCTGCTCAACCTGTTGTATCTACAGAAGCGGCGGCACCACAAGCAGAAACTGAAAACTCTAAATATATTACTGTAAAGTCTCCTATTATTGGTACCTTTTATAGAAAACCATCTCCTGATAAACCTAATTTTGTAGAAGTAGGAGCTGAAATTTCTGTTGGTGATACGGTTTGTGTTATTGAAGCAATGAAATTATTTAATGAGATAGAATCTGAAATTTCAGGTAAAATCGTTAAAATATTAGTTGATGATTCTTCTCCTGTAGAATTTGATCAACCATTATTTTTAGTAGATCCATCATAGTATAAATCATAATTTTTAATTTACAGGTTCTATAGAAAAAAAATATTTTAGAATTTGTTTTTTGAATATTGAAAATTTAAGACTTTATGTTTAAAAAAATATTAATTGCCAATAGAGGTGAGATAGCACTACGTGTTATAAGAACCTGTAAAGAAATGGGCATTAAAACTGTTGCAGTATATTCTACTGCAGATGCAGAAAGTTTGCACGTTAGATTTGCAGATGAAGCAGTTTGTATTGGTCCTCCTTCAAGTTCAGAATCATATTTAAAAATGTCTAACATTATTGCTGCTGCAGAAATTACCAATGCAGATGCAATTCATCCAGGTTATGGATTTTTATCAGAAAACGCTAAATTTTCAAGATTATGTGAAGAGCATAATATTAAATTTATTGGAGCAACAGGAGATATGATCGATCAAATGGGAGACAAGGCGAATGCTAAATCTACTATGATAGCTGCTGGTGTACCTTGTGTACCAGGAAGCGAAGGTGTTATTGTAGACTTTGAAGATTGTGAAAAAATTGCAATTGAAACAGGGTATCCAGTAATGTTAAAAGCTTCTGCCGGAGGTGGAGGTAAAGGAATGCGTGCTGTTTGGAAAGCAGAAGATTTAAGAGATGCTTGGGATTCTGCTAGACATGAATCTAAAGCTGCTTTTGGTAATGATGATATGTATATGGAAAAGCTTATTGAAGAGCCAAGACATATAGAAATTCAGATTGTTGGAGATTCTTACGGGAAAGCCTGTCATTTATCAGAAAGAGATTGTTCTGTACAACGTCGTCATCAAAAATTAACGGAGGAAACTCCTTCTCCTTTTATGACTGATGCTTTAAGAAAAAAGATGGGAACTGCAGCTGTTAAAGCAGCAGAATTTATAAAGTACGAAGGTGCTGGAACTGTAGAGTTCTTAGTAGACAAGCATAGAAATTTCTTTTTTATGGAAATGAATACTCGTATACAAGTAGAACATCCTATTACTGAGGAAGTAGTAAACTACGATTTAATTAGAGAACAGATTTTAGTGGCTGCAGGTGTACCGATTTCAGGAAAAAATTATTTTCCTCAAATGCACTCTATAGAATGTAGAATTAATGCAGAAGATCCTTATAATAATTTTAGACCTGCACCAGGAAAGATTTCAACCTTTCATGCACCAGGAGGTCACGGAGTAAGAATTGATACCCATGTGTATGCCGGTTATATGATTCCGCCAAATTACGATTCTATGATTGCTAAATTAATTACTACAGCTCAAACAAGAGAAGAGGCAATTAATAAAATGAAGCGTGCATTAGATGAGTTTGTGATAGAGGGGGTTAAAACAACAATTCCTTTCCATAGACAATTAATGGATCATCCAGATTATGTTGCAGGAAATTATACAACTAAGTTTATGGAAGATTTCGAAATGAAATAAAAAATAAAAATTTAGATTAAATTTAATAGAAAAATAGAGAACGCAATTTGTGTTCTCTATTTTTTTTTATCTTTATCGTTAAAGATTGAAAGATGAAAATAGACGGAATAGATAAAAAAATTATTAGAAGCTTAATAAGAGATGCTAGAACCCCTATTTTAAGTATTGCAAGAGATGTTGGTATTTCTGGTGCTGCAATTCATCAAAGATTGAGAAAATTAGAGAAATCAGAATTAATAGATGGTTATCAAATGATGATAAACCCCAAAACATTGGGATATAATACCATTGCTTTTGTAGGTTTATTTTTAGAAAACACTGCTGTTTTATCATCAATAATAAAAAGACTTAAAGAAGTTTCTGAGGTAGTAGAATGCCATTATACAACAGGTGATTTTACAATTTTTATTAAAGTAATATGTAAAGATAATGAAGATTTAATGAGGGTTTTAGAAACTAAAATAAAAGAAATAAAAGGAGTTGTTAGGTTTGATACATTTACATCTTTAAATAAACAAATAGATAGGCAAGTACACGTTTAGAAAGTAAGCCGAACATTAAAAATTTACCATTTAACGAGTTTTTGAAACAGATAAACTAACAATTTTTTTTTTAGTATTTTTTTACACCACTTTTGTGTCAATTAAAAAAAATATATGAAATCCCTTTCCATTTTACTTATTGATGATGATGAATTAGAAAGAATGAAATTTAAAAAAGTATGTAAAGATATTCATTTTCCTTGTTCTATTATAGAGGCAATAAATGGGGAGCAAGCTTTAAATATTTTGAATAGTTCAGAAAACACATTTAATATTATTATTTTAGATTTACATATGCCTAAAATGTGTGGTTTAGAGCTTTTAAAGGTGCTAAAGACAACCATTGTGTTTAAGCATATTCCTGTTATTATCATGTCTAATTCAGAAGATGATACTGAACTAAAAAAATGTTATGATTTTGGTGTTTCTGGTTATTTTACAAAGCCTGTAGATTATACTAAATATTTTAAAAAAGTAAAATCATTGTTAAACTATTGGAAACGCAACGAACTTATTGATTAGTAATTCTATTTTATAAAACGATATTAATATATGGAAACTCCAAATTTAAATTATGTAAAAGAGCTTTCTGGAGGAGATCTAGAATTTGAAGAAAGTATGCTGAAAGTTTTGAAGAAGGAATTCCCTGAAGAGCATTTACTTTTTAATAAAAATTTTGAGCAAAGAAATTATTTAGAAGCAGCAAATAATGTGCACAAAATAAAGCACAAAATTAGTATTTTAGGTTTAAAAGAAGGCTTAGAATTTGCTTCGAGATTTGAAAAAGATTTAAAAGTAGGAGATACAAAACTATATGGAGATTTTATAAAGATTTTAAACAAAATTCATGTATATTTATTGGTCTAATAATTTTTAGAAATAGTATGATTTGTATAGTGATAGATGATGATTCTGCAGCGAGACTAATAATTAAAAAATTATGTGGTAGTTCTAATGAAGTTTCTGTAATTGAGGAGTTTAGTTCTGCTATAGAGGCAATGAAATATCTTAACTCTAATAATGTAGATTTAATTTTTTTAGATATACATATGCCTACATTTTCGGGTTTTGACTTTATGGAAACCTTAAAATCTCCACCGAAAGTAATTTTAACTACTTCGGATAAGGATTTTGCTTTACAAGCATTTGAGTTTGAATGTGTAGTAGATTATCTAGTGAAGCCAATTGCAAAAGAAAGATTTGATAAGGCATTACTTAAATTATCTGGTTTAAAACAAGCTAGAATTGCTTCTGAGAGATCAAATATATTAAATGATAATTCTGATTTTATATACGTAAGTGTAGATAGAAGATTAGTTAAAATTAATATTCCGGATATTTATTTTGTTGAAGCAAAAGGTGATTATATTAGTATAAAAACTGCAAGTAAAAATTATATAGTACATTCTACATTAAAGAAAATAGAGGATAAGTTACCTTCTTCGTTATTTCTTAGGATACACAGATCTTTTGTGATTAATGTTTCTGAGATTGTAGATATTGAAGATAATAGTGTTCTTATTCAAAAAAGTGTTATTCCTATTAGTCGATCTAATAAAAGCGAGCTAATGAGAAGATTAAATCTGCTTTAGTCTTCTTTTTTGTAAATTAATCTATTGGTTCATCAATTAATATAATTTAGTGGATAAAGTCTTTTAGATTTATTTTTATATCTCAAAATATTATTTAATACAGGTTTATTTTATAAGTAAAGTTATTTGTTATTACCTCTGTGTTTTAATATTTGGGATTTTATTCGTTCAAAAAGAAAAAACCCTATAAACGTTACGTTTAAAGGGTTTTTAAGTGGTACCTCCAGGAATCGAACCAGGGACACAAGGATTTTCAGTCCTTTGCTCTACCAACTGAGCTAAGGTACCGTGCCTTAGCGGCTGCAAATATACAACCTTTTTTGACTTCTCCAAACAAAAAACAAAAAAAAATGCATTTTTTTTTAAAAAATATTTAAATTTGAATAATGAACATAACAATTGATATAGGTAATACTAGGGTTAAATCTGCTGTTTTTGAGGGAGATAAACTGATTGATTTGTATATTTTTGATAAGAGTAAAATTATTTCAGAAATAAAAAAAATTTTAAAAAAAAATATAATTTCTAATGGGATAATTTCTAACGTAGGATCAGTGTCAGATAAAATAATAGAAGAGTTGAAAGCAATTATTAGTTTTCAGGTTGTTTCTAGCTTTTCTAAAGTTCCGTTTATCAATTTATATAAAACTCCAAAAACTTTAGGAGTAGATAGAATTGCTTTAGTAACTGGAGCAGTAAAACAATTTCCGAATAAAAATGTATTAGTTATTGATGCTGGAACTTGTATTACTTTCGATTTTGTTAATGACAAGGCCCAGTATTTGGGAGGAGCAATATCTCCAGGAATACAAATGAGGTTTAATTCCTTAAATCACTTTACAGCAAACCTACCCTTATTGGAAAAAGAAGAAGTAACTTCTTTTATTGGAGGAAACACAAAAGAAAGTATGAATTCTGGTGTTGTAAATGGTGTAATTCAAGAAATTGATGGTGTAATCAATCAATATAAAACAAAATACATCGATTTAACAGTGGTTTTAACAGGTGGAGACACAAATTTCTTGTCAAAGAAATTAAAAAGTAGCATATTTGCCAATCAAAATTTTCTTCTTCAAGGATTAAATGAAATATTGATATTTAATATAGACAAATGATTAGAAACATCTTATTAGTTTTTCTACTTATAACTTCTTTAGCTTTAACAGCTCAAAGAACAAATTCTTCACCTTACTCTTTTTTTGGTATTGGAGATGAATTTAAGCCTGTTACTGTAGAACAAAGTGCAATGGGAGGTATTGGCGTTGCATATAGCCACTATAAATATTTAAACTTTACAAATCCTGCAGCTTATGCTAACTTAAGGTATACTACGTATTCTTTTGGAATGTTAAATAACAGATTAACCATAGACAATGAAGGTGAGAAGCAGATTTCTAACTCTACTAGTTTAAGTTATTTTACGTTGGCATTTCCTATAGGTTCTAAAGCAGGTATGGGCTTTGGGGTACAACCTGTATCATCTGTGGGGTACTCACTGTCTAATTCTAGATTAGATACTAGCGGAGAAGTTTCTGAACTAACTCTTTTTTCTGGAGATGGAGGTGTAAGTAGAGTTTATGGTAGTTTTGGTATAAAAGTATATAAAGAATTATCTATAGGTATTGAGGCTGATTATAAATTTGGTACTATTGATAATAGTATTACTTCTCAAAGAGTAGGTGTGTCTTTAGCAACAAAGTATAAGGAAGCTACGATTGTTAGAGGAGGGTCTGTAAAACTTGGAGCTCAGTATAAAAAAACACTTAAAAATAAACTTATCTTAAGTGGTGGAGCTACTTTAAAGATGGGTAACGATTTAGATGTAACAGGAGATGATTATCTTTATTCTCTTAGTTTTACAAGTTCTGGTTCGGAGTTTGGGAGAGATACAATTTCTCAATCTGAAATTAATGGAAAATATAAATTACCTTTAAAAACAATTTTAGGTGCAGGTCTAGGAAAAGTTGATAAATGGTATGTCGGTTTAGAATACGAAAACCAAGAAGCAATAGAAACTTCTGGCTTTTTAAATACATCGAATAATGCATATAGATATGGTAAATCAAATAGAGTTTCTTTAGGAGGGTATTATCTTCCTAAAATTAATTCAATTTCTAGTTATTGGCAAAGGGTTACTTATAGAGCTGGTGTTCGTTTAGAGAAGACTGGATTGTTAGTGGATGGTTCTGCTCCTTATAACAATTTTTCTTCAGTAGACGACTTTGGCATATCTTTTGGTTTAGGTTTACCATTGAAACAATTATCCTCTGTAAATATGGGGTTTGAATTTGGTAAAAGAGGAACAACTTCTAATAATTTAATTAAAGAAAATTATTTTAATTTTAGATTAAGTTTATCTTTGACAGATACAAATTGGTTTCAAAAAAGAAAGATAGATTAACAAAAAAAACTAACAAAATGAAGAAAATTACGTTTTTACTAGCTGCAATGTTATTATTAGCCTCAGCAAAAACAAATGCGCAAGATGATGCAAAAAGAGAATGTACCATTAAATATAATCTTTTTAAAGGAGATTATCAATCCAAAAAATATGAAGAAGCATATAAAAATTGGATTTTTTTAATGGACAATTGTAAAGATTTATCTGTAAACATTTATAAATTAGGTTCTACACTAGCAGAAGATGTTAGAAAAGACCCTGTTTTAGCAAAAAGAGTTTACGAACAAAGATTACAATATTATCCAAACCAAAACCCTGCAAAATTACATAGTGATTACGCTACTTATTTGTTAGCTAATAAATTAGCTTCTGATGATGAAGTTTTTTCAATTTTAGAAAAAGGATATAATATAGATCCAACTAAAATGGGGGTAAAAAACTTATATATTTATTTTCAAGGAGTTACGGATAGAAATAAAGATACTAATCCTCAAAAAGTTTTTGATACTTATGATGATGTTTTAGAGTCTGTAAGCTCTAAATTAGAAGGCTATGCGGCTAAACTTAAAGAGCTTTCTAAAGATTCTGTAGCTAATAAAAAATTGATACATGCATATTCTACAAACTCTAGAGCTTTAGGTACTGTAGAAGGAGGTTTAGATAATATTATTTCTGAAATAGCAACTTGTGAAAGATTAATACCAATTTACAAAAGAGATTTTGAAGAAAATAAAAACAATGCAATTTGGTTAAAAAGATCAGTTTCTAGAATGTTTAATAAAGATTGTCAAGAAGATCCTTTATATCAAAAATTAGTAAGAGCTTATGCAGAGGCTTCTCCTTCACCAGAAGCATATTCTTTCTTAGCTAGTGTTTTAGAAGATAATGGAGATACTGCAGGAGCAAATTCAATGAGACAAAAATCTTTTGATTTAGAAACAGACCCATTAAAGAAAGCAAAATATAAATTAAAATTTGCTCACACAGCTAAAGTTAGAGGTCAATTTAGTAAGGCAAGAAGTTTAGCAAGAGAGGCATTAAGTTATAACCCTAACTTTGGTAAAGCTTATTTATTTATTGGAAGTTTATATGCATCTAGTGTAAATAATTGTGGAGAAAACGAGTTCGAAAAGAGAATGGTATATGTTGCAGCTTTAAGACAAGCACAAAGAGCAGCAGCTGTAGACCCAAGTATTTCTTCGGCAGCAGGAAAATATATTAGAAGTTATAGAGGAAATGTACCAAGTAAAAAAGTTGTTTTTACTGCAGGTGTAAATCCTGGTAGTAGTTATACTATAAAATGTTGGATAGGAGAAACAGTAAGTGTTCCTAATTAATATTTTGTGAATAACTATAAAAAAATATTACATAAAAGCATTGCTGTACTTTCTGTTACAGTAATGCTTTTTTCTTGCTCTAACAATACAAAAGAAGTTAGAGATTTTTTGGCTTCTAAAAATTTACCAATTGCGGTTGCTAAAGATGCTTTTCATGTATACAAAGATTCAGGTAGAATAACATCAAAATTATTTGCACCTGTTATGTATGATTTTAGCAATAGAAAACAACAACCTTATAATGAGTTTCCTAAAGGAATTAAAATTATTAATTTTGATGGAAAAGATTCTGTAACCATTACAGGTAATTATGCATTGTCTTATTCTAATACGCTAATTTCTGAAATTAAAGGAAATGTAATTGTAGTTAATCCTAAAGAAAACTCTAAGTTAGAAACAGAACAATTATTTTGGGATCAAAATACCAAATATTTTTTCTCAGAAAAACCATTTACTTTAACAACTTTAAAGGATACTATTTATGGTGTTGGTTTTGAGTGTAAAGAAGACTTAAGTAAGCATTTAGCAAAGAAAACAACAGGAAAGTTACTAACATCAGAAGAATAATAATATGAATACAGTTTGGAAATTTTTTCAGTATGGCTATTTGGTAGTCGCTTTAATCTGTTTAGTAGAAGGTATTGTTAGGTGGAGTGAAGAGAGAGAAAAGGCCTATATGTTTCTTGGAGCTTCTATTTTTATTACCTTAGTGTTTTTCTTTAAAAGACATTTTAGAAAAAAAGTTGAAAAACGTAACAATCAAAATCAATAGATTATAAATTTCTTAATGGAAATTGAAGTCATAATTATTCTAATCTCAATTATCCTTTCCGCATTTTTTTCGGGAATGGAAATTGCATTTGTTTCGGCAAATAAACTTCATATAGAATTAGAGAAAAAAAGGGAAGGTTTTATTCCTAATATTCTTAATAAAATTACCCAGAAATCATCAAAATTTATTACCACAATGTTAGTTGGTAACAACATAGCTTTGGTAATTTATAGTTATTATATGGGACGCTTTTTATTAAGGGTACTTCCCATAAATGCTTTTAATGATTTTTCTATTCTTCTTTTACAAACCATTGTTTCTACCATAGTAATTTTAATTACTGCAGAGTTTTTGCCAAAAGCTATTTTTAGAATTTATGCAAATGAGGTTTTAAAATTATTTGCGGTACCTGCTTATGTTTTTTATGTTTTGTTTCATTTCTTTTCTGAATTTATCACGTATATCTCAGATTTTTTTCTGCGTGTTTTTTTTAAAACCAATGCAGAGGAACAACAAACAGAGTTTAGTAAAGAAGAATTAGGCTACTATATTACAGAGCAATTAGAAACAGGTAATAATGATGATGAGATAGATTCTGAAATTCAAATATTTCAAAATGCACTAGATTTTCATAATGTAAAGGCTAGAGAAGTAATGGTTCCTCGAACCGAAATTGTTGCTGTAGAACTTCATGAAAAAGTAACCAACCTAAAAAATATATTTATAGACTCTGGTTTGTCTAAAATACTGGTTTATAAATCTTCTTTAGATGATGTAATTGGTTATATAAATGCATTCGAATTATTTAAGAAACCTAAAACTATAAAATCTATTTTATTACCAGTAGAGATTGTACCAGAATCTATGATGATAAATCATATTTTAAATAGTTTAATGAAAAAACGTAAAAGCGTTGCTGTTGTTGTTGATGAATATGGTGGTACTTCTGGGATGATTACTGTAGAAGATATTGTAGAAGAATTATTTGGAGAAATAGAAGATGAACACGATAATCAAGAGTTTTTAGAAAAGAAAATATCTGAAACAGAGTTTAATTTTTCTGCAAGATTAGAAGTAGATTATTTAAATGAAGAGTATAATTTAAACATACCAAAGGCAGAAGCATACGAAACTTTAGGAGGTTTTATTATAGAACATACAGAAAATATTCCGGAAGAAAATGAAGTGGTTGATATTGAGGATTTTGAAATTAAAATCTTAAAAATGAGTAGTGCAAAAATAGAAGAAGTCCGCCTAAAAATAGTGGATGAAGATGCCTAAAATCATCTAAATTATTTATAACTACCTAGCAGCCTATATACTTGCTACTAATAAGTATAAAATCGGTTGCAATATTAAAAGCCAAATCGTATATTCGCCAACTGAAATAAAATAAATTACTTATGGCAATTTTATCAAAAATTAGAGAACGTTCAATGTTCTTAATCATTATAATTGGTTTAGCACTTTTTGCTTTTGTATTAGATCCATCTACATTAGGTGATTTTTTCAATTCAAGTAAAGTAAATCAAGTAGGTGAAATAAATGGTGAGTCTATCTCAAGACAAGAATTTTCTGCAGAATTAGAAGCCTACAAACAACAAGCAGGAAACGGAGTTTCTGAAATGCAAGCATCTAAAAATGTATGGGATAATATTGTTAGAAAAAAAATCTACCAAAATCAATTATCAGAAGCAGGAATTACTGTGGGTGAAGCAGATGTTTGGAATGAAGTTATAAATGCACCTTCAGTAAAAGATAATCCTCAGTTTCTAAACGAAGCTGGTTTATTTGATGAAGCAAAATTCAAGCAATTTTTAGCAGACACAAAAGAGAACAATCCAGATATGTGGAGAGCTTGGTCTAATTATATGACTCAGATTAGAGATAATGGTGAGAGAAATACATATAACAACCTTGTTACTGCTGGTCTTGGCGCTTCTTTAAAAGAAGGAGAGGCTCAATATTTTACAGATAATACAAAGTTAACCACTCAATTTGTTTTTGTACCTTATACTTCTATTTCAGATAGTTTAGTTAAGGTTTCTAAAGGAGAAATTGAATCTTATATTAAAGCTCATGAGAATGACTTTAAAGTAGAAGCGTCTAGAGATATTTCTTATGTAAAATTTGATATCAAAGCAACTCCTGAAGATGAAAATAATATTAAAGCTAGTGTTGCCGAATTAATTGAAGATTTTAAAACGAGCACAAATGAAAGAGAATTTTTAAGTGAAAATGATTCTGATACAAGTATCGATGATAGCTTTAAATTTGAAAGAGAAGTAAATGTTAGTGTAGCTTCAGAAATTTTTAAAGGAGCTAAAGGAGATGTTTTTGGACCATATAAAGACCAAGGGTATTTTAAAATATCAAAAATTACTGACGTAACTCAAATGCCAGATTCAGCCAGAGCTAGTCATATTTTAATTCCTTTTCTTGGTGCTCAAAGAGTATCTCCAGAAGTTACAAGAACAGAAGAGGAAGCAAAGGTTTTAGCCGATAGTATTTTAACAGTAGTAAAAAGAAACAAAAATAAATTTGCAGACTTAGCAAAAGAACTTTCTTCTGATAAAGGTTCTGGAGCAAAAGGAGGAGATTTAGATTGGTTTACTTATAATAGAATGACACCTGCTTTTAGAGATTTTGTTTTTGATGGAAGTACTGGTGATATTGGTGTTGTAGAAACGCCATTTGGTTACCATGTTATTAAAATTGATGGACAAAAGAACAAGCAAACAGCTTTAAAATTAGCTACATTTGGTAGACAAATAATAGCTTCTGAAGCAACAGAAAATGCTGTTTTTCAAAAGTCAGAACAATTTGCTTTGGCAACATCAAAAGATAAAAAGTTTTTTGAAATTGCTAAAGAAAATAAATATACAACTAGACCTGCTATTGGTTTAAAAGTTTTAGATGAAAATGTACCTGGTTTAGGAAATCAAAGACAAATTATTACTTGGGCTTTTGGTAAAGAAACAAAACCTGGAGATTTTAAACGTTTTGATTTAGAAGGAAGCCATGTAGTTGCTTTTGTAACGGCTAAAACTAAAAAAGGATTAATGTCTGCTGCTAAAGCTACAAATAGAGTAAAACCTATTTTAGTGAATCAAAAGAAAGCAAAATTAATTGCAGAAAAGTTTAACGGAAGCACTTTAGCTGATATTGCAAAAGATAATAGTACTAATGTTAGAAATGCAAGTGGTGTTAACTTAAAAAGTCCAACATTGTCTGGTGCAGGTTCTGAGCCTAAAGTAGTAGGTGCAATGTTTAATGCAGAATTAAACAAAGTATATAAAAATATAGAAGGTAATAGAGGTGTGTATGCTTTTGCTGTAACTAATAAAGAGTTACCAACTGCGTTACCTAATTACGAAACTACAAGAAAAAGTATTGCAGAAGCAAGAAAAAGAAAAACTTTTGCAATTTACGAAGCCATTAAAAAAGCTTCTGACGTAGAAGATAATAGATCTAATTTATACGTAGGAAACTAGGTTAAGTTTTACTAAAATATTTAAACCGTTCAATTTTTTTGAACGGTTTTTTTATGCATTAGATTTAGTATCTGGTACTTATTTATTAAGATTGTAATGCTTGCTATATAATATTAACTAAAAAAGGCAAGTGTGTGTAGCCCTGATTGAAACGGCATCCTTTTTATAGCGTTTATAAATAAGCGTTATTGCGAGGCACGAAGCAATCTGTTTCTAATTATGAGATTACCTTAATTTACAATAAGTGAACTTTACAATAATAATATAAAAAGATATAGTGGAAAGCAGGAAATAGCTTCTAATAAAAAAAAACCTTCTTGATTGCTCAAAAAGGTTTTTTATATATTAAATAAAAAGGTTACATCTAGCCATTCATTGAGATTAAAAATTCGTCATTATTTTTCGAAAACTTAATTTTATCATTGATGAATTCCATAGCTTCTATAGGGTTCATATCTGCAAGATACTTACGTAAAACCCACATTCTTTGTACTGTTTTGGCATCTAATAATAAATCATCTCGTCTTGTAGAAGATTTAATTAAATCGATAGCTGGGTAAATTCTTCTGTTAGAAATATTTCTATCTAACTGAAGTTCCATATTACCTGTTCCTTTAAATTCTTCGAAGATTACTTCGTCCATTTTAGAACCTGTTTCTGTAAGTGCTGTAGCAATAATGGTTAAAGAACCACCGTTTTCTATGTTTCTAGCGGCACCAAAGAAACGTTTTGGTTTGTGCAATGCGTTAGCATCGATACCTCCAGAAAGTATTTTTCCAGACGCAGGTGCTACGGTATTGTATGCTCTTGCCAAACGTGTAATTGAATCTAAAAGGATAACAACATCGTGTCCGCATTCTACCAAACGTTTTGCTTTTTCTAAAACAATGTTTGCTACTTTTACATGTTTGTCTGCTGGTTCATCAAAGGTAGAAGCAACAACTTCTCCTCTAACATTACGTTTCATGTCTGTAACTTCTTCCGGACGCTCATCAATCAATAAAACAATTTGATAAACTTCTGGGTGATTGGCTGCAATGGCATTGGCTACATCCTTTAATAACATGGTTTTACCAGTTTTAGGTTGCGCTACAATCATACCACGTTGTCCTTTTCCTAAAGGAGAAAATAAATCGATAATTCTAGTTGATAAAGAGCTACCTCTTTCTGCTAAATTAAATTTTTCTTGTGGAAACAATGGTGTTAAATGTTCAAAAGAAACACGATCTCTAACTAAGTTAGGGTTTAATCCGTTTATTTTAGAGACTCTAATTAATGGAAAATATTTTTCACCTTCTTTTGGTGGGCGAACATTTCCTCTTACAGTATCACCTGTTTTTAAGCCAAATAATTTAATTTGAGATTGAGAAACATAAATATCATCTGGTGATGATAAATAATTATAATCAGAAGAACGTAAAAAACCATATCCGTCTGGCATCATTTCTAAAACACCCTCGCTTTCTATAATTCCATCAAATTCAAAATCAGGATCTTTATAACGATTTCCAGATTTGTTTCCATTACTTCTATTAGAGTTATTTTTATCTCTATTTTGGTTTGGATTTTTCTTAGGAAGTGGTTTGTTTGCTTGTGGTTTATTCTGATTGTTAGCAGGTTTTTGTTCCTGTTTTTCTACCTTCTTAACAACTCTTTCTTTAGGTGCTTCCGTTTTAGTCTCTGTTTTTTCAAGAACTTTTTTGGGTGCAGCTTTTCTAGGAGTTGGTTTGCGTAAAGGTAGTTTTTCTTGTTTTGGTTTTTCTACTATTTTTTCAGTAGTAGTTTCTGTCGTTATTTTTGAATCTTTTTCTGTAATTTCGTCTACGTTAGTAGTTTTGGCAGGGGTAGTTACTTTAGAAACTCGTTTTCTTTTAGGTTTTTCAGTCTTTTGCTTTACTTCAGTTTTTGTAGAAGTTGAAATTGAAGTATCTACAGGGTTTGCAGCTTGTGTGTCTAAAATTTGATATACTAAATCTAATTTTTTAAGTTGACTCGTCTTTGATAGACCAATAGATTTTGCAATTACCTGTAAATCAGCAAGCGTTTTTGCTTTTAGTTCTGAGATTTCGAACATTCGTTATGTGTTAAGTTAAAATGTAAATCTTATGTATGTAAGATTGATTATAATATTTTTTTTGAGTTTATGTATTGTATATAGTACTATACAATATTCAATGAGTAGTTATTATATTACAAATATATACTTTTTTTTTAAGATTTAGGTTTTCTTTTTAAAAAAGAAAGTCTTACTTTTGTATTGTTAGTTTTTAAGATGATTCAAAGAATACAAAGTATATATTTATTAATAGCAACTGCCGTTTCTGGTGGTTTAATTTTTGTATTTGATCTTTGGAATAATCTTAAAGAAGAAGTCTATGCATTGGATTTGTTTTCTAAAGACACTGTTCTTTTAAAAATTATCCCTTTGTTGTTTTTGCTTTCTGCTGTTGTTTCTTTTTTAGATATCTTTTTATTTAAAAACAGAAAATTACAATTTGTAGTTGGGCGTTTAGTTATTTTGATCAATCTCTTTTTACTAGGATTATTGATTTATGTATCTCTAACTTTACCTGGAGAAATTTCGATTTCTGAGAATGGTATTGGGATGTTCTTACCAATTTTGGTTGTTTTGCTTATTGTTTTGGCAAATAGAGCTATTAAAAAGGATGAAGATCTTGTAAAATCTGTAGATAGATTGCGATAAACCTAACATATTAGTATATTTAGTGCGAAAAAAAAACCGAGAATTTATTTCTCGGTTTTTTGTTTTTATATCTTATGGTGTTTAAATGTTATTTCATTATTTAAATTGTATTTTTAAGCAATAAAAATAATAGAACAGCACCTTTATTTAAGTGGTTGATAGTTAGTTTGTTGTGTTTGTTGTCTCACTGTTTTCGGTGAGGCTTCTCACTGTTTTCAGTGAGGTAAATATTTCACTGAAAATGGGTATTGTGCAGTTCTATTTTGTATCCTAAATTTGTAATATAATAATGAAAGAAAAGATATACGTTCACGTAGCTGATGATCATAAAATATTAATAGAAGGTATCATAGCTGTTATAAATACTGATAAAGATATTGAAATTAAAGGTTATTCTTTAACTGGTCAAGAAGTTATTGATTGGTTTCATCAAAAAGAAAATTCTGCAGATGTTTTAATACTAGACATTACCATGCCTGTTTTAGATGGTTTTCAAGTTTTAAAGTATTTTAGAAAAAAAAAGATAGACCAAAAAGTAATAATATTGTCTAGTTATGATGATCTTAAAATAGTACAAGAAGTTTTATCACTTGGTTGTAAAGGTTACATTTCTAAAAACAATGCAGGTGAGCATATTATAGATGCTATAAAAGCAGTTGCTAGAGGTGAGCAATATTTTAGTAATGATATTCAAAAGATTTTATTACAATCTTTATCAGGTCAAATAGTACCAAAAGGAGATTTACCAGATCAATTTTTGTTAAACAGTTTAACGGAAAGAGAATTGGATGTTTTAAAATTGATTACAAAAGAACATAGTACCATTGAAATGGCTGATATTTTAAATCTTAGTACAAATACAGTGGAAACTTATAGAAAAAGTTTGTTAAAAAAATTAAAAGTAAAAAATGCAGTAGGCTTAGCAATGTATGCGGTAAAAAACAATATAGTATAATTCTTATTCCCCCTAAAATAACTATTTATAAACTTTGATTTTATAAATAAAACGTCCCCTAAAAGGTTTTATAGTTATCTAAGACATATTATTTGCGCATACATTCTAGCCTTACTATTTAAATATTAAAATAGCCCTTATTTCTAATTAAATTAATTATTACTCAATTACCTATGAAAAATTTTAACTTATTTGCATTATTAGCGTCAGCAGCACTTATTTTTTCTTCTTGTTCAAATAATGAAACACAGTTGCCAGAAGAACAATCTTTAGATTTATTAAAAACATACACCATAAAAAGAGATGCTAGTGGAGCATATTCTGTTTATTTCGATTTAAATGATAACGCCAATACAGAAATGGTAGTTGAAAAAAGTATTAATAATATTTTTTTATATTCGTCGGATAGTGAAACAAGTAGAAAAACTACGCAAAATTTAGTTATTGATAATTCAGAATTAATTGTAGGTTTTGTAGATACAAGTTCAGACAAGTCTCCTAAAATAACCATTAAAGATACCAATATAAGATTAGCAAAAAGTTCTAATGATAAATTACAAGAATATAGTATTAAGAGTAACGAAGACGGTACATACAGTTTAGATTTTTCTGTATTTAAAAATGTTAGTGTAGATTTTGTGTTTAATGAGGATATTGAAACTTATGAAATTCATTTGGAAGATGGGAAAGAAGGTAAGACCAGTTTTTCTAGAATTTTAGATAAAGAAGAAGGAAAACCTTTAAAGTTTGATTTTGTGAATCATATTATTAATTCTCAAGCAAAAAGTGAAGCTGCTTCATATGAAAGAAAACCAAGAGTTATAATACTATAATTTTTTAATATTTTGAAAATAAAATTTTTACTGATAATATTTTATTTATCAACAAGTTATTGTGTGAATAAAACAAACAAAGAAGCTATATTTCCTATAGCTTCTTTGTTTATTGATGAAAATGAAATTTTCTCAGAAAATTATAAAAAAGCTAAAGCTTTATATGATGATCATAAATATGCAAGGTCTTTAAAACTAGCTTTACAAATAATTAATAAGGACAACTTAAATAGTAGCATTGAAAATTTATTAACAAACTATCTTATAGCTAGTATATATTATGCGACTCATAACAACAAAAATGCATTAAACTATTATAAAGCTACCTTAATCTGCCTTGAAAAATATAATGACTCTATTCTAAAAGTTGATTTTAATAAAGGAAATAAAATTTATTTTGATAAAGATTATATAACCTCTGAAACATTACTTAATTACGGTAATTGTTTTTTTAGGTTAAATATTAAAGAAAATGTTGAGAGTTTTAAAGACAGTGCTCTGTATTATTATTTTAAAGTGGACTTAGTTAAGTCATCTCAAAACAGTGTTTTAGACGTTAAATCGAAAGCATATAATAATATTTCTGGTATTTATATGAATGATAGTTTATATGATAAGGCAAAAGAGTTTGCTTATAAATCAATTATTATTCATAAAAAACTTAACAATAAAGTTAACGAAGCTGCTGCATTGGGTAATTTGTCTAGTATTTATCTGTTAGAAAATAATTTTAATGAAGCTAAGAAAATTTATTTTGAAGCATTAGATTTAATTAGAAATTTAAAAACTACGAAAGCTGTAAAAGTTAAAGAAGATTTATACTATAATCTAGCTTATAATTTGTATAAGTTAAAAGATTATGAGGCTTATAATTTCCAAGAATTATCTTACAAAATTAAAGATAGTTTACGTGATAATGAATTTAGAGCTATGATTTCTGAAATAACAGAAAAATATAATTTTGATGTAAAAAAGAATTTATTACTTAAAGAAGCCGAAAATAAACAGCTTAAAAATCAACGGACTTTTTGGTTATTTGGTATTGGTAGTTTTATTGTAATTGTTACTTTATTATATGGGTTGAATTATTATAAACTTCGTCAAAAGAACCTTCGTCTACAATTAACTCAGACTCAATTGGTGCAAAATCAGAATTTAGAGAAAATTAAATCTGAGTCTCAGGTTAGGATTTTGAATGCAACTATAGATGGTAAAGAGTCAGAGAGAAAGCAAATAGCAGAGACTTTACATGATAGTGTAAGTGCGCTGTTGTCGTCTGCAAATCTGCATTTACAAGCTACAAGAGGTTTGTTTAATGGGCAAACACCAATTGAAATAAATAAAACTCAAAATATTATAAAAGAAGCTTCTCAGACTATTAGAGATTTATCTCATACATTAGTTTCTTCTGTTTTGTTAAAGTTTGGATTGAAATATGCCATAAAAGATATGGCAGATAAATATTCTAATTCACAAATAAACATTGATACAAGCATAGGTGAAATTGGTAGGTATGAGCAAAGTTTTGAAATAAAAGTTCATAATATTGTCCAAGAATTTGTCAATAATATTTTAAAACATAGCAAAGCAGAAAAAGCTATGATTAAATTAGACGAACAAGGAGGGTTATTGTATTTAATAATTTCAGATGACGGAATTGGTTTTGATAAAAACAAGATTATAAATAAAGATGGACTTGGTTTAAATCAAATTGATGCAAGAATACAAATGATGGAAGGAGAGTTTCATATAGATTCTAGTAAAAAAAATGGAACTGTTATTAAAGTTGTTTTGCCTGTATTAGAAAAAGAATCAATTAACCTCGTTTAGCAAGCTCTATAATCTCCATATTCTTTATCTCTCCATTTTCTAGCTCAAAACGCAACATGGTTCTTACTTTATGGAAACCATGATTTCCTGCAGCTCCGGGGTTTAAGTGTAGTAAGTTTAGTTTTTTGTCATATTGTACTTTTAAAATATGAGAATGCCCCGAAATAAATATTTTAGGCGGATTTTCTTTTATTGCTTCACGAATTCTTAAGTCGTATCTATTAGGGTAACCACCAATATGTGTCATCCAAACAGTTACTTTCTCAACCTCAAATTTAGCGTCTAAAGGAAATTCAGATCTTGCATCTGCACCATCAATATTACCAAAAACAGCTCGTAATGGTTTTAGTTTTTTAATAGTATCTGTAACCTCCAAATTACCAATATCACCTGCATGCCAAACTTCATCTGCCTGTTTTACAAACTTTAAAATTTGAGCATCCATAAAACTATGAGTATCGGATAATAATAATATTTTTTTCATGGAAACAAATAGTAAGAAAAGTTTAACGTCTCTATTTGTTTCAAATGTAATCATAACAAAATAAATTCCGTAATTTTGATGACTACAAAAAGCATATTTTTTTGAGGTATTTTATAGAACTTTCTTATAACGGAAAAAATTATCATGGTTGGCAAATTCAACCAGATGTTATTTCTGTACAAGAAAAATTAAACAAGGCAGTGAGTACTATTTTTCAAGAAAAAATAGAAGTTGTTGGAGCAGGAAGAACAGATACAGGAGTACATGCATCGCAAATGTTTGCACATTTTGATATAGAAAAATCATTAAAAGGAGATATTCCTCATAAATTAAACTCACTTTTGCCTTTAGATATCGTCGTGTACAATGTATTTGAGGTTGATGTTGAAAAACACGCCCGTTTTGGAGCACTTAGCAGAAGTTACGAATATAAAATATGGTTGGGTAGAAATCCTTTTTTGTTAGATTTTTCTTGGCAAATTCATTCTCAAGATTTAAATGTAGATTTAATGAATGAAGCCGCAAAATTATTATTAGAATATACAGATTTTCAAACGTTTTCTAAGGTAAAGACGGATGTATATACTTACAATTGTGATATTACAGAAGCTTTGTGGAAACAAGACGGAAAAGAATTGGTTTTTTATATTACTGCAAACCGTTTTTTAAGAAATATGGTCAGAGCCATTGTAGGTACTTTGGTTGATGTTGGTTTGGGCAAAATAACAAAAGACGATTTCAGAAAAATTATAGAGAGTAAAAATAGAGGTAATGCAGGCTTATCAGTTCCTGCAAAAGGATTATTTTTAACACAAATAAAATATTAAATTTTGGCAAATAAAACAGGTAAAGCTTTTGATTTACAAATCTTTTTAAGGTTAATGTCTTATGCAAAACGCTATAAATTAAATTTTTTTATAGCAGTTTCTTCTACTATTTTATTAGCCTTTGTAGCTCTGCTTAACCCTTTTTTAATAAAAGAAACTGTAGATAAATATATTACAGAAAAAGATACGCAAGGTCTTATTAATAATATTTTATTAATGTTTGCTGTAATACTTGTAGAGGTGTTATTGCGTTTTACATTTATTTATTTTGCAAATTGGGTTGGTCAGCATATTATTAGAGATATTAGAGCAAAAACGTTTAGACATATTTTACAATTTAAAATGTCTTATTTTGATACCAATTCGGTAGGTAAATTGGTAACAAGAGTAGTTTCTGATATAGAAACCATTGCCGCTTTTTTTGCTTCAGGAGTCTTTACCATTGTTAGTGATATTTTACAAATGTTTGCGGTGGCTGCTTTAATGTTTTTCTTAAACTGGAAGTTGGCTTTAATTGCATTAGCCGTTTTACCTATTTTAATTTATGCCACAAGAGTCTTTCAACAAGCTATAAAAGCTACGTTTCAAGAAGTTAGAAACCAAGTTGCAAACCTAAATGGTTTTGTACAAGAAAGAGTTACCGGAATGAAAATTGTACAGCTCTTTAATAGAGAGAAGATTGAGTATAAGAATTTTATGAACATTAATAATAAGCACAAAGAAGCTTATGTAAAAACCATTTGGTATTTTTCAATTTTCTTTCCTATTGCAGAAATATTATCATCAATTGGTATTGGTTTAATAGTTTGGTTTGGTAGCAAACAAATTATTGGAGGAGCAGTTGCTGGTCCTGGAACCGTAATGGCTTTTGTACAAATGGCACAAATGTTATTTAGACCTTTAAGACAAATTGCAGATAAATTTAACCAATTGCAAATGGGTATTGTATCTGGAGAACGTGTTTTTAAAGTATTAGATACCCAAAGTAGTATTGTTAAAAACGGAACAATTAAAGCAGCAAAATTAAAAGGGAATATTAATTTAAAGGATGTTCGGTTTAGTTATGTTAAGGGAGAAGAGGTTTTAAAAGGAATTTCTTTAGATGTAAAAAGTGGACAAACAGTAGCCATTGTTGGGGCAACAGGAGCAGGGAAATCTACAATTATCAACTTAATAAATCGTTTTTACGAAATTGATAGTGGTACTATTTGTGTTGATGATATTTCTATTGATGAATATAATTTAGAAAGTTTAAGAAATCAAGTTGCAGTGGTTTTACAGGATGTTTTCTTGTTTTCTGATTCAATTTTAAATAACATTACGTTAAAGAATAATAATATTTCTTTTGATGAAGTAGAAAAAGCTGCAAAACAAATAGGTATTCATGATTTTATAATGACACTTCCAAGAGGATATCAATACAATGTGAAAGAACGTGGTGCTATGTTGTCTTCTGGCCAACGACAATTAATTGCTTTTTTAAGAGCTTATGTAAGTAAACCAAGTATTTTAATTTTAGATGAAGCTACCTCTTCTGTAGATTCTCATGCAGAGCAAATGATTCAGTTTGCAACAGAAACCATCACAAAAGGAAGAACTTCTATTGTAATTGCGCATCGTTTAGCAACTATAAAACAAGCAGATAAAATTATTGTAATGGATAAAGGCCTTATTGTAGAAGAGGGAACTCATAATGAGTTGTTAGACAGGGAAGAAGGATACTATAAAAATTTGTACGATAAACAATTTAGTTTAGAAAAAGCTTCTTAAAATCATTTTTTTTGATATACATTTGTAGTTCAAACAAACAAATCAAAAAAAATGAAAAAAATCGTATTATCTGTATTAGTTGCAGGTTCTTTATTAGCAACGTCTTGTAAAGAAGCAAAAAAAGGAGCAACTGACTTAAAAGATGCAACAGTAGAAACAGCTGGTAAAGCTGCAGACGCAACAACGGAAGCTGCTGGTGCAGTTGCTGAAGGAGCAAAAGAAGCGGCAGGTACTGTTGCAGAAGGAGCAACTGATGCTGCAAATGCAGTTGTAGAAGGTGCTGAAAACGCTGTTGAAGGAGTAAAAGATGCTGTTTCTGACGCAAAAGATTCTGCTTTAGCAGGAATTACAATTCCAAGTTTCTCTAACGAGGCTGTAACAAAAAACTTAACTGAATATGCTGCTTATGCAAAAGATTACATCGCTGCAAATGGTAATTTAGCTAAGATTTCTGCATTAGCGCCTAAAGGTGCTGCTTTATTAGCAAAAGGTAAAGAATTAGCTTCTAAGTTAGATGCTAAAGAAATGGCTAAATACAAAAGTGTATTATCTGCTATTCAATCTAAAATGGCTCCTTCTAAATAAGGAAAGTTGTTTTTAAAAATTAAAAAGGTTCTCTATTTAGAGAACCTTTTTTTTTTGTATGTTATTTAAAAAAATGCAGTACTACATTAAATCTTTTTTAAGTTTTTCATTAAGATCATTATAATCTACATAGAGTACAAAACCTCCGTCTTTTATATAGGATATTTCTCCTGTTTCTTCAGAAACTAACAAACAAACAGCGTCCGTTTTTTCAGAAACACCTATAGCTGCTCTATGTCTTAAACCAAATCTCGAAGGAATTTTAGTACTGTCTGAAACAGGTAAAATAACTCTGGTTGCTACAATATAATTATCTCTAATAATTAAGGCTCCATCGTGTAGTGGACTATTCTTGTAAAAAATACTTTGTAAAATAGCATCATTTACAACAGCATTCATTCTGTCTCCGGTGTTTATTAAAAAATCTAAACTATTGGTGCGTTCTATAACAATTAAAACACCTGTTTTGGTTTTAGATAAATTTTTACAAGATTCTAATATAATTTCGGTATCCACATCAGAACTAATTTCTGTTTGTAAAAATTTTAGTTGTTTTAAAAAACTACGTTTATTGGTAAAATTTGTGGTACCAATCATTAATAAAAATTTACGTATTTCTTGTTGAAATACAATAATTAAGGCAATAACTCCACCAGAAAGTAAATAGCCTAAAATACCACTTAACATTTCCATTTTTAAGGCTTGCGTAATTTTCCAGATTAAGAAAATAAACGCAATACCAATAACAATGTTAATGGCAACGGTACCTTTTAATAATTTATATATGTAATAGAGTAGTGTTGCAACTAATAAAATGTCTAACACATCTAATAAAGAAAATTCAATAAAATCGAACATGAATATTGACTGATTTTAGGCTAAAGTACTAATAAATTAGCAGAATTCAATATCAGATATTAATTTCTGCGTCCGATAATAATAGTGGATATTTCTCTCGAATCAATTTTATTTTTTCTAGAATATTTTTATCGTTGTTGTTAGATTTGCTTAAGTCGTTTAACAAGCTTTCATAATTTCTGTTGTATAATTTAACAGCCAATTTATTTCTTAAATGTGTGTATGCAGAATTTAGAATATCTAGGGTAGAAATATAAGTTTCGTAATTTGTTAACCGATCTGTTTTTATGGATATAATTGCCTTTGATGGATGGTCTGATGATGATTTATCTCTCTTACCGTTACACCAATCGCAGTTGTTTTTGTTGATGTCTAGTCCGCCGCCATTATCTATAAAGTTGATGGCAATTTGTTTTAATTCTTTTAATTGAATTATTTTTCCGTCTACAAATAACTGGTTGTTTTTGTTGATGTTTACTTCTAAGATATTCCTTTCATTGATATCTAAATCTGTGGGGTTTTCTTGTTTCTGCGGAATTTTTCTTGATATACCTGCATCAACACTCATTGTGGTGGTTACTAAGAAAAAGATTAATAATAAAAATGCGATGTCTGCCATAGAGCCAGCGTTAATTTCTGGCGATTCTTTTCTGCTCATAATTTCTAGTTTTTAAAAGTTAATAAATGGGTTTCAGTCCGAATTATTTCGAATTGATTTATTAAAGTTTGACTAGTTGAGTTTTGGTGTTAACATTTCTTTAACAAAAAGAATGCCATAAAAAAGTAAGAGTTGTCATTGCGAAGGAAGAATGAGGAAGAATCTGAGATTTCTCAATCGCTAAAAAGCGCTCATTTCGAAATGACAGCATTAAAGTTAATTGACAAGTTTTAGCCCTGATTGAAATGGCATCCTTTTTTTTAAAACTGCGTCATTGCGAGGAACGAAGCAATCTGTTAATTAATAATGAGATTGCCACAGTTTACAAAAAAGTAAACTTCGCAATGACAGAAGAAAAAAGATATAATGGAAAGCAGGAAATAGCTTCTAAAAATTATTAAGAGTTAGTTTAATGAAAGATTTTTTAGTTTCTCGCAATGAGGATTAACGAATCTGATTTACAATTTTTACAGCTTCTACAGCTTCTTTTACATCGTGAACACGTAAAATATTTGCGCCATTTAACAACGCAATGGTGTTTGCAGAAGTAGTAGCATTTAGGGCTTCTTGGGCAGAAATATCTAAGGTTTTGTACAACATAGATTTACGAGAAATTCCTGCTAAAATGGGTGCGTCTAAACTTTTAAAAAGTTCTAAATTCTTTAAGATTTCAAAATTATGAGCGTTGGTTTTTCCAAATCCGAAACCAATATCTATAATAATGTCATTTAATTTAAGTTGATGTAATTTGTGTATTTGTGCTGCAAAAAAGGAGATAATTTCTTTGGTTACGTCTTTATAAACAGGGTTTTTCTGCATGTTTTGTGGAGTACCTAACATGTGCATTAAAATATAAGGAACTTGCAAGTTGGCAACGGTTGCAAACATATTTTCATCCATTTTTCCGCCAGAAATATCGTTTACAATTGCCGCACCTGCATTTATGGTTTCTTGTGCTATTTTGCTTCTAAAAGTATCTACAGAAATAATAATTTCAGGGAAATTTTGTACCAATAAATTGATAACAGGTACAATTCTTTGTAATTCTTCTTCTTCGGAAATATGTATTGCGCCAGGTCTAGAAGAATACGCGCCAACATCTATAAAAGTGGCGCCATCTAAAAGCATTTTTTCTACTTGAGAAAGAATGTCTGCTTCGTTTTTATACTTACCACCGTCAAAGAAAGAATCTGGTGTTACATTTAAAATTCCCATTACTTTTGGAGATGCTAAATCTACTAAAGTACCTTTGCAATTTATAGTCATGTTAACTTACTACTTTATTAATTACGTGGCTAATTTTTGGCGCTTGGTAAGCGTTCATTTTTTGCATTAAATCTTCTACAGAAGTACCAACAATTAACATATCTCTATTGGTTTGTTTTAAGAAACCTTCTGCAACCATTTTATCTAATTGAAGTAAAACAGCATCAAAAAATCCATTTATATTTAAAATACCTACTGGTTTTTGTTCTATGTGTAATTGCTCTAAAGTAAGGGCTTCAAAAAGTTCATCTAGGGTTCCAAAACCACCAGGAAGCGTAATATAACCATCTACTAATTTGCTGATGATTACTTTGCGTTCGCTCATTTTTTTACAAACAATCATTTCTTCTACTTCAGAATGAACAACTTCTTCTTTTTCTAATAATTGAGGAATTACACCAATAACTTCGCCATTATGAGCTAAAACGGCATCGGCAAGCGCGCCCATCATTCCTATTTTTCCGCCACCATAAACCAAGCCAATATTATGCGCTGCAAAATGATTTCCTAATGTTATGGCAAGTTCTTTATAAATAGGGTTAAAGCCTAAGCTTGATCCGCAAAAAACAGCAATTTTTTTCAAAGTATGGGGTTTTAAAATTCTTTTGTAAAAATAAATGAAAAGCATCTAGTATTTAGTATTTTTGAACAAATACTTTTTAACAAGAGAAAATGCAAGATACCTCGAAACAATACGATGCTGTAATAGAAGAATGCAGAAGTTTATTTATAAAAAAAATGAGTGATTACGGTTCTGCGTGGCGAATTTTACGTTTACCATCATTAACAGATCAGATTTTTATTAAAGCACAAAGAATACGTCAGTTGCAAGAAAATGAAGTTAGAAAGGTTGATGAAGGAGAAAAATCTGAGTTTATTGGAATCATCAATTATTCTATAATGGCGTTAATTCAGTTAGAGAATGGTGTTGTAGCAAACCCCGATTTAAACATAGAAGAAGCAACTATTTTATACGATAAACATGCTAAAATTACTAAAGAATTAATGATGAATAAAAATCATGATTATGGTGAGGCGTGGAGAGATATGCGTGTTTCTAGTTTAACCGATTTAATTTTGCAGAAATTATTACGTGTTAAACAAATAGAAGATAATAAAGGAAAAACGTTGGTGTCTGAAGGCATTGATGCCAATTACCAAGACATGATTAATTATGCCGTTTTTGCAATGATTCATTTGGCTGAGTAAGTTGCAAAGTAAAATGATTTAGTCATTGCGAGGAACGAAGCAATCTGTTTAATTGTATCGAGAGGTTTTTATAATAAATTTATGAAAAAACTAGTTTATTTAATAGCTGTTTTGCTTTTTGTGGGTTGTGCTAAGGAAGAAGCTACAACTTATAAAGAAATGAAGTCTGATGAATCTTTGTCAGAATTTTTTACCGATTCTGAATTACAAGATTTAGCTAAAATTGTTGATTTTTTTGAAAGTGAAATTTGTTTAGATAAAAGTAAGTCTAAAGATGAAGCTTATTTTGAATTCAATAAAAATATCATTGAAGAATGCCTTAAAGAAATAAAAGGGTTTAAAATTCCTTTAAATTACAAACTTCAAGAGGAAGTGTATTCGAAAATTGACACTGCTTTTTTTAAAGAAATTTGGGTGCATAAAACTTTTTATGAGGGATTAGATAGTAAAACAGCAATTGTTGATAAAGCTTATGATTTAAATTTATTTGGAAAATATATTTTGTTTCTGAAGAGTTTAAATAATGAAGATGTTTTATTTAGAGACTTTTATAAGATGTTTAGTCTGACTAATGAGATTTCTTTTGGTGTGCAATCATCAGTATTTTATCATTTTAAAATGAAAGAATTTAAAGGAATAAAAAGAAGAATGTTTTTTGCCGTTTATTATTTAACAGTAAATGATAAAATGCATAATTATATAAATAGAAAATCATGATACAAAAATTGATTACCCAAATTTCAAGAATATTAGTCGGAGCTTTATTTATTTTTTCTGGCTTTGTAAAATTAGTAGATCCTATTGGGTCTCAATATAAGTTTCAAGAATATTTCTCTGCCGACGTTTTAAATATGGAGTTTTTAATTCCGTATGCATTGCCTTTTGCAATTTTATTAATTGTTGCAGAAATATTATTAGGTGTCATGATTTTAATTGGCTACAAACCAAAGTTTACTGTTTTTAGTTTGTTAGCTTTAATGCTTGTTTTTCTATTTTTAACATGGTATTCTGCGTATTATAATAAGGTAACCGACTGTGGTTGTTTTGGTGATGCAGTAAAATTATCTACTTGGGGAACTTTTTACAAGAATGTAGTTTTAATTGCATTAGTTCTTATTTTAGTAGTAGGATTAAAACATATTAAACCCATTTTTACAGGTAAAATTCCAAAAGTGATTACTTTTTTATCTTTAGCAGCTTTCTTATTTATTGTACAGCATGTTTTAACACATTTGCCAATTATAGATTTTAGAGCCTATGCAGTTGGTAAAAGTATTCCGGAAGGAATGCAATATAAAGAAGATGGTGAAATACCGCCTGTACATGATTTTATGCTAGAAGATGAACAAGCAGATTTAGCTCCAGAATTATTAAAGAAAGAAAAAGTAATGTTGGTTATCGTCTATAATTTAGATAAAGTTGATAAAAACGGATTTCCTGCAATTAAAAGAGTTGCTGCTAAAGCGAAAGAAAAAGGGTATACAGTTTACGGAGTTTCAGCGTCTTTTACAGACGATTTAATTCTTACAAAAGAAAAGTATGATTTACCGTTCGATTTTTTATTCTGTGATGAAACAACTTTAAAAACAATGATTAGAGCAAATCCTGGAGTTATCATCTTAGATAAAGGAACAGTGGTGCAAAAGAAAAATTGGATTGATGTTTACGAGTTAGAATTGTAACTTATTTACCTTTTAGAAAGTTTTTAGGGACTAATTTTTACTACGTTTGTTATCTACGTCGGTAAGAGTTAGTCCTTTTTCATTGTTAAAAAATACATTTTTAGGGCTTCCAATAATTTGAGCACTGTAAATACCAGAATGTCCAGAAAATAAATAAGAAGTTGTACACGCCAAGGCGATAAAAATTCCAGATTCAATACCAAATAATTCAATACCCATAATAGTACAAGCAATTGGTGTGTTTGTTGCACCTGCAAAAACAGCCACAAACCCCATACCTGCTAACAAAGGCATTGGCAAAGGAATAAACCAAATTAAAACGTTACCTAATGTTGCGCCAATAAAAAATAAAGGTGTTACTTCTCCTCCTTTAAAACCAGCACCTAAGGTAAAAGAGGTGAATAATAGTTTTAGAATAAAATCGTACGAATTTAAGTCGATATTAAAAGCATCTACAATGGTTGGTACACCTAATCCCATGTATTTTGTTGTTCCAATAAAGTACCAGGTAACTGCTAAAATAATACCACCAATTACAGGACGAAGTGGAGGGTATTTAATAAATTTTTTAAATGTAATTCCCCAAAAATGTGTAGACTTAGAAAACAGCATACTTACCAAACCAAAAATAATTCCTGCTAATACAGCCCATAAAATAGTTGCAGGTGTAAGTGCTGCAACTGTAGAAATTGTGTAATGTGTATGATGAGAAATATGCCAAACATCACAAAAATAGTTGGCAAAAATAGCGGCTAAAAAACTAGGTAAAATGGCATCAAATTTTATACGACCAATAACCATTACTTCTAGAGCAAAAATGGCACCTGCCAAAGGCGTTCCAAAAACGGAAGCAAAACCTGCACTAATACCTGTTATTAAAACAATTTTTCTATCGGCATCAGAAAGCTTAAAAATTTTGGTAAATTGATCTGCAATGGCACCACCAACTTGTACGGCAGTTCCCTCTCTACCAGCAGAACCTCCAAATAAATGCGTAAGTACGGTTCCTAAAAAAACTAAGGGAGCCATTTTAAAAGGAATTATTTTTTTTGGAGAATGAAATTCTTCTAGCAATAAATTATTTCCTTTAACAACACTCTCACCGTAATAATGATAAGACAAACCAATTATAAGACCTGCAATTGGTAGCAAAGCAACAATCCAAAGGTTTGCTTCTCTGTAATTGGTTGCCCATTCTAAAGACCATAAAAAAACAGCAGAAGTACTACCCGTTAATGCTCCAATAAATAGGCATATAAAAGCCCATTTTAATAAAAATAGTAAAGATAAACTTTGTTCAAATGAAAGAAATAATTTTTTAATTGTATTCATAGAGGTTACTTCCACTTAAAAAAGAAATTGTTAGATTTTATGGTATTCGAAACCACATGTTTTTTTGCTTTCACTGGCAAAAATAAACAAATAATAACTAATAAGTACTCAATTTAGGTTTGTTGGCAGGTAGGTTGCGTTAGGGATTGCAGTGGAAATCCTTTTTAAATGTTTTTAGAAATGCGTCATTGCGAGGAACGAAGCAATCTGTTTATCTAAAAGAGATTGCCACATAAAGCAGAAAAAGCTTTATTGGCAAGGACAAATTTAAAAAGATTGTAGCGCAAAGCCCGACCTGTAAGGAACGCCCAAATAAAATGAATTATGTACCATGAATTGTTGGTGTTGTATTTTTAAATTATATTGTAAGTCGATAAAAAATAGATATAGAATGAACGAATTTGTTACGTATACATCAGAAGAAAATTACGCTTTACTTACGATTAATAATGGAAAAGCAAATGCTATTTCGCATGAAGTTGTAGCGGGTTTAAATGCAGGTTTAGATAAAGCAGCGGCAGAAAATAAAGTAGTAATTCTTACAGGTCAAAAAGGAATATTATCTGGCGGATTCGATTTAAAAGTGATGACAAAATCTTCAGAAGCAGCTAAAGAATTGGTTACAAAAGGGTCTCAACTATCATTAAAAATGTTGTCTTTTTCGCAACCAATTATTATTGCGTGTTCTGGGCATGCCATTGCAAAAGGAGCTTTTTTATTACTTTCTGTAGATTATAGAATTGGTACAGAAGGCGATTTTAAAATAGGTTTAAATGAAGTAATGATTGGTATGACGATGCACAATGCCGGAATTGCGATTGCAAAATCTAGATTGTCTGAAGTGTATTTAAATAGAAGTGTAAATAACGCTGAAATTTATAATCCTAAAGATGCGGTAAAAGCAGGTTTTTTAGATATGATTGTTCCGGATACTCACTTATTGCCAACAGCTATAAAAGTAGCGGGTATGTTTGCCAAACTAAATAAGAAAGCACACGCCGAAACAAAGTTAAAAGTTAGAAAACAGCATTTATTAGATTTAGAAAATGCAATTGAATTGGATTTAAAGAGCGATATCTCTATTAATTCTTAATAAAAACGGTGAATTTTTACACTTATTTAAAGGAAATAAACTTTGTTATATTTCTTTTGAATGGTAACTTTGACGCTTAGTGAAAAACTAATTTATAGAATTTTAGGAAATGGATATATTATTAAATGTTGCAGGTAATAAAAAGATTAATGAGAAAATAACAATCTCAGGTTCTAAGAGTGAATCGAATAGATTGTTAATTCTTCAGAATTTATTTCCAGAAATTTCTATAGAAAACTTATCAGACTCAGACGATTCTGTGCACATGCAACATGCACTTTCTACAGATAAAGAAACGGTAGATATTGGTCATGCAGGTACTGCAATGCGTTTTTTAACGTCATACTTTGCCGTAAAAGAGGGTAGAGAAGTGGTTTTAACAGGTTCTGAAAGAATGCAAAACAGACCGATTGAAATTTTAGTAAATGCTTTAAAAGATTTAGGAGCAACGATTTCTTATGAAGATAAAGTTGGGTATCCGCCAATTAGAATTAAAGGTTCTAAAATTACAACAGATAAAGTTCAGATTAACGGAAACGTAAGTAGCCAGTATATTTCTTCGATGTTGCTAATTGCAGCTAAATTAGAAAACGGATTAGAAATAGAGTTATTGGGTAAAATTACTTCGGTTCCTTATATAAACATGACGTTGAGTTTGCTGAATCAATTAGGGATTGAAACTAATTTTGAAGGAAACTTCATAAAAGTGAATCCTAAAAAATCAATAGAAAAACAACTTGTTGTTGTAGAATCAGACTGGTCTTCTGCTAGTTATTTTTATTCAATTATTGCTTTGGCAGAAATTGGGTCAGAAATTTCTTTATCAGCATATAAAAAAGAAAGCTTACAAGGAGATTCTTGTTTGGCAGAAATTTATCAGCATTTTGGAGTAGAAACTATTTTTGGTGAGAATTTTATCACCCTTAAAAAAGTAAAAGAAACGAAGAAAGAAACCTTAGAAATCGACTTAAAAAATGCGCCAGATATTGCACAGACCATTGCAGTAACTTGTTTTGCAGAAAATATTGCCTGTAATTTAAGTGGTTTACACACGTTAAAAATTAAAGAAACAGACAGATTGGTTGCTTTAAATGACGAGTTAACTAATTTAGGAGCCATTATTTCTGTAACAGACAAAAGTTTACATTTAGAAATTTCTGCTACCATAAACTCTAATATTTCTATAAAAACCTATAACGATCATAGAATGGCAATGGCATTTGCGCCTTTGGCATTAAGAGTTCCTATTAAAATTTTAAATGCAGAAGTGGTTACAAAATCGTATCAAAAATTTTGGGACGACATGCAACAAATTGGTATTAAAATAGATAAACTATAAATAAACGGTCAAACACTTGACAACGCCTATTCCGATATCGTATATTTGCGCACTTTATAAGCAAATAGACATATGAAATTATCGCATTTTGAATTTGATTTACCAGATGAGCTTTTAGCTCAATATCCTGCAGAACATAGAGACGAATCTCGTTTAATGGTTCTTAACAGAAAAGACGGTACCATAGAACACAAAGTTTTTAAAGATGTTATAGATTACTTCGATGAAGGAGATGTTATGATGTTGAATAATACCAAGGTTTTTCCTGCAAGAATGTTTGGTAACAAAGAAAAAACAGGCGCAAGAATAGAGGTTTTCTTATTAAGAGAATTAAACTCAGAAAATAGATTGTGGGATGTTTTAGTAGATCCGGCAAGAAAAATTAGAATTGGTAATAAATTATTTTTCGGAGACGATGATAGTTTAGTAGCAGAGGTTATAGACAACACAACATCTAGAGGAAGAACTTTACGTTTCTTATTTGATGGTTCTTACGAAGAGTTTAGAGCAAAATTATTAGAACTTGGTCAAACACCATTACCAAAAGCAATTGGTAGAGATGTAGAACCTATAGATGATGAGCGTTACCAAACTATTTATGCAAAGCACGAAGGAGCAGTAGCAGTGCCAACAGCAGGTTTACACTTTTCTAAACATTTAATGAAACGTTTAGAAATTAAAGGAGTAGAATTTGCAGAAACTACATTACACGTTGGTTTAGGTACATTTAGCCCAGTAGAAGTAGAAGATTTATCTAAGCATAAAATGGATTCTGAGCAGATTGATATCTCAGAGGCAACTGCAGAAAAAATCAATAAAGCTAAAAAAGAAAAAAGAAGAGTTTGTGCAGTAGGTACAACAGTAATGAGAACGATAGAATCTTCAGTTTCATCTAAAGGTGAGCTAAACGGATTTACAGGTTGGACCAATAAATTCATTTTTCCTCCTCACGATTTCAGTATCGCTACCGCAATGATTACAAACTTTCACACACCAAAATCTACATTATTAATGCAAGCAGCCGCTTTTGGTGGTTACGATTTTGTAATGGAAGCATACAAAGAAGCAATTAAAGAAAAATATAGATTTTCTACTTACGGAGACGCTATGTTAATTATATAATTCTTTTAAGAATTTAAAACTTAAAGGCTGATAATTATTTAATTATCAGCCTTTTTTTTTATTGGGCGTTCCCTAAAAAGGTCGCGCTTGGAATTTATCTTGAGCAGAGTCGAAAGGCTATATCTTTTTAAATTTGTCATTGCGAATAAAGCTTTTCTGCTTTATGTGGCAATCTCTTTTAGATAAACAGATTGCTTCGTTCCTCGCAATGACACATTTCTAAAAACATTTAAAAAAGATGCCATTTCAATCGCTAACGCAACCTACTTGCTAACAAAAGGTATAACCTCAAATTATATACGTATTTTTGCAGCGGTCAATTTTTAATCATTAAACTTTGATTTTTTTAAATAATAATTATTTTGGATAAAAAGAAAGACATAAGAGCCTTAACTAAAGAACAATTACGCGATTTTTTTGTAGAAAATGGCGATAAAGCTTTTAGAGGAAACCAGGTGTATGAATGGCTTTGGAGCAAGTCTTTACATACTTTTGATGCAATGACAAACATTTCTAAAGAAACAAGAGAAATGTTAGAAGCAAACTTTGTTATTAATCATATCAAAGTAGATTCTATGCAAAAAAGTAAAGATGGAACCATAAAAAACGGAATTAAATTACACGATGGTTTAATTGTAGAGTCTGTTTTAATACCTACAGAAAAAAGAACAACAGCTTGTGTTTCTAGTCAAGTGGGTTGTAGTTTAGATTGTTTGTTCTGTGCAACTTCGCGTTTAAAAAGAATGCGTAACCTAAACCCAGATGAAATTTACGATCAAGTTGTTGTTATAGACAGACAAAGTAGATTGTATTATGATAGAAAATTAACCAACATTGTTTTTATGGGAATGGGAGAACCCTTAATGAACTATAAAAACATGATGAAATCTATAGAGATGATTACATCTCCAGAAGGTTTAGGTATGTCGTCTAAAAGAATTACAGTTTCTACATCTGGAGTGCCAAAAATGATAAAAATGATGGCAGATGAAGAAGCTAAATTTAATTTAGCAGTTTCTTTACACTCTGCAATCGATGAGGTTAGAACTACAATTATGCCTTTTAATACGAATTTTCCTTTAAAAGATTTAAAAGAATCTTTAGAATATTGGTACGAAAAAACAGGTAGAGAAATTACCTACGAATACATTGTTTGGGATGGTATTAACGATAAAAAAGAAGATATAAAGGCGCTAGTAGCATTTTGTAAAGCAGTGCCTTGTAAAGTCAACTTAATAGAATACAACCCTATTGATGATGGCGAGTTTCAGCAAGCAAGTTCTTCTGCAATAAATAATTATATTTCTAATTTAGAAATGAATGATATTACTGTAAATGTAAGAAGAAGTAGAGGTAAAGATATTGATGCTGCTTGCGGACAATTAGCAAATAAATCTTAATAGTTCTATTTAGAAAATTATACACAAAATAAAAAGCGCTCAATAGATTTTAAAATCTCTTGATCGCTTTTTTTATGTTTTAAGACGTTGGTTTAACCTCTTCTTCTTTCTAATAAAACAAACATCATTAAAGAAAGCATCACTCTATCGTCATCATCGCTATCTAATTCTCCAATTTTAGAAACCTCGAAGTTTCTACCAAAAAAAGATTTTAATTTTTTAAGTTCAACAACCGTTTTACCTTCGTTATTTTTAACTAGGTAAGTTGGGTTAAAAAGATATCCTGTAAAGAAACTTAAAACAGGAATTTCACCAAGTAAAGAGTCTAAAACTTTTACCCAAGGGTTTTTCTCGTTAATTACATATTGTTGTTTTTCATACTGATCAATAATTTCGTAATGCGCATTCCAAAGAGATTTCCATCCTTTTCTAGCCACTTTTCCAAACTCTTTATCCTTCTCATCAAAAAAAGAATAAGCCGTAGAAAAGTCTAACCATTTATCAGCTTTAATTTTATAGTTTAATTTAGATTTGGTATCATTTTCATAAATACTAATATCTTCTTTTAACTTAAACATTTTCTGACGCACATAGGCAATAGGTTTTCCGCTACTATCTTTTGCTGTAAAGTCGTTTGCTAACGTAGATATTTTAAATTGAAAAGTAACGGGAAAATGAATTTCTTGCATAGTAATTTAGTTTGTAAATTTGTTTTTTTAAAGGTTAGAAAGGTAATAGAAAAATTTAATTTGGTGCTAATTTTAATCATTTTATTATTTCTGAATGAGACTTTTTTTTAGAAATCACAGATAATTTTTTTAGTTAAAAAATCAATAATAAATGGCTGTTTAAAAAGATTAAGGTTTCAAGCAAAAGCATCTTAATTTATTTCTTTACTTTTGGTTTTTTATCAGGATAAACAGTCGTTAATGAAACCAGTAGAACTTATAAAACTTCCCATTAAAAACGAAATGGAACTCTTTGAAGAAAAGTTCAAAGAATCTATGTTGTCTAAAGTTCCGCTGTTAAACAGAATTACCTATTATATTGTTCGTAGAAAAGGAAAACAAATGCGACCAATGTTTGTTTTTTTGGTGGCTAAAATGGTTTCTAATGGAGGTTTCGATGAAAGAACCTATCGAGGAGCTTCTGTGGTAGAATTAATTCATACTGCCACTTTGGTACATGATGATGTGGTAGATGATAGTAACAGACGTAGAGGTTTTTTCTCTGTAAATGCACTTTGGAAAAATAAAATAGCGGTTTTAGTAGGTGATTTCTTATTGTCTAAAGGATTGTTATTATCTATAGATAATGAAGATTTTGATTTGCTAAAACTAATTTCTATTGCGGTAAGAGAAATGAGCGAAGGTGAATTACTGCAAATAGAAAAGGCCAGAAAGTTAGACATTACAGAAGCCGTTTATTTTGATATAATAAGAAAAAAGACGGCTACATTAATTGCTGCTTGTTGTGGTATTGGAGCTGCTTCTGTTGGTGCAAATCAAGATTGTGTGCGTAAAATGCGAAAGTTTGGTGAGTATATTGGTATTGCTTTTCAAATTAAAGATGATTTGTTTGATTATACAGAAGCCAATATTGGTAAACCTACAGGGATTGATATTAAAGAGCAAAAAATGACCTTGCCATTAATTTACACGCTAAATAATTGTTCTAAAAAGGAGAAATCTTGGTTGATTAACTCTGTTAAGAAACACAATAAAAATAAAGAGAGAGTTAAAGAAGTTATTGCTTTTGTAAAAGAAAAAGGAGGTATAGAGTATACAACCACCAAAATGAATGATTACAAAAATAAAGCTTTAGCCATATTAGAAGACTTTCCTACATCTCCATATAAAGATTCTTTATTAACAATGATAGATTACGTTGTAGAACGTAAAATTTAGTTTAAATATTTGCTTTTAAAGAAATTACAAAATTTCTACCAGGAGAAACAATTCCAGAGCTATAAGGTCTGTAACGTTTGTCTGTAATGTTTTCTAAACCTGTTGAGATTAATAAATTATCTGTAAACCTATAAGAAGTTTTTAAATTTAAGGTTACATAAGATGGTGAATATGGGTTTCCATTATCATCAATTGCGTAGATATAATCTTTGGCTTTTTCACTATCAGGTAAATCATCATAAGCAACAGAACCGCTGTAATTAGCATACAATTGTGCTTTTAATTTACTTGCATTATACGTAAGGCGTGTTGTACCAAACCAAGGAGCTGCGTGTCTAGAAGGGCTCGTATCTCCGTTGTCTAACTCTTCTTCTCCTTTTTGATAACTCACTGTTGATGAAAATCCAATTCCGTTTCCTAATTCCGCTTCAAAACCTGTTTGAAACCCGTATACATTAGCAACGGCAGCATTTTGTATTGCTTGTATTGTACTTAATTCTCCGTCATACATCATTTCAGTTTCGCCATTTAATGTAAAATCTCTTAATACCATAGCGTCTTTTAAATTGGTGTAAAAACCAGTTACTTCTATTTTTAAATAATCGCCAAAAGTTTTAGCAATAGAAACATCGGTGTTGTATGCGTATTCTGCTTTTAAATCTGGATTAGGAACCACTACAGAACCAGGTTCTGAATCGAAAATTTTACCAACATCATCTACATTAGGTGATCTAAAAGCAGTAGAAAAGTTAGTGCTTAATAACCAATCTTCTTGAGGTCTAAAAATTAAGCCCAAACTACCAGTTAAAGCGCCATCATTTATTTTTGCTTGCGTAAATGGTAAAGGATAAAATGTAGTATCAAACGTAGCGTTTAAACTGTAAAAATTATAACGTAAACCAGATTGTAATACCCATTTTTTAGAAAAATCGTATTGATTAGAAGTATAAATACCTAAAGAAGACCAATTAGAATTAGGGTATCTACTGGCTCCTTTTTCAGAAATATTGGTGTCAATATTTGTATTTATACCTGTAGATTTTACATCATTATAAACATATTCTGCTCCGTAAAATAATTTGCTTTTTCTACTTAAGCTTTTAGAGAAATCTAAGTTAGAAGAGTATGCGTCTACATTTTCTGTTCTTGTTTCTCTTCCGTTATCATTAAAATCTCGGCTAATTCTACTTTCGTCAAATTTTTGATAGGTTACTCTTAAAGTAACATCATCATAAAAAGAACTCGTTCCTTTTTTATTGATTTCAAAATTATTCATCATCCACTTTTGTGGACCATAGCTCCATTCTCCATAACGAGGGTCTCCGTTTTTTGTTCTTAAGTGTCTATCGTATCTAGAGTAGCTAGAAGTTTCAGAGAGATGAAATCCATATTCAAAATTCCAAGTTTCATTAGGTTTAAACCTAACTTTTTGCATTAAGTTGGTTTGTGTATAGCCAGATGGAGTTTGTATTTTAGGGTTTTTATTGGTAATTACAACATCTTGGTTGTTTTGTCTTTCTACATAAAAGTTTCTTAGGTATTCATCAGGTCCGTTACTTCCCATTTTTAAATCGCCATAATCATTGTAGCTTAAGCTGGTAACAAATGCCCATTTTTTATAGCCTAAATTAAAATCGGCATGGTATGTTTTTTCTTCATTTGCAGAAGAGAATCTTGTAAAAGCTTTTCCTGTTATTAAGGTTTCATTATCTAAAGATAAGTTTGCAGATAATGTTTTAAAACTCATTACAGCTCCAATGGCATCACTTCCGTAAATTACAGAACCGGGGCCAAAAATAATTTCTGTTTCTTCGATGGCAAAAGGATCTAAAGAAATTACATTCTGAATATTACCGGCTCTAAAAATGGCATTATTCATTCTAACACCATCAATGGTATACAACAATCTATTGGTTGCAAAACCTCTTATCATTGGGCTTCCGCCTCCTTGTTGACTTTTTTGAATAAATACTTTGCCAGAAACCGTTAATAAATCAGCTGCTGTTTGTGTATTCATCAATTCAATAGCTTTAGGTGAAATAGTGCTAATTTTTGAAGCTAAATCAGACGTTTTTTGTTTCCATTTGGTAGCAGAAATAACAATCTCATCTATTTTTAAAATAGTTGGAGTTAGTTGCAGTAAAAAATTGCTTTGTTTTAGAGTTTGATAAGTTTTAGTTTGTGTTTTAAAACCAAGAAATCTAATTTTTAAAAGTTCATTTTTTTTAAAACTACTAATATCTACTTGCCCTTTTCCGTTGGTTGTAACGTAATCGTTGGTTTGTAAATTAAAGATGGTAACTTGGTCTAAAGGCTCTTTTGTTTCTTTGTTAATTACGGTAAGTATTTGAGCGCTCGAAGTAAAGTTTAAAAAAAAAAGGAAAAAAATTAGAGTAACTTTTTTAATCATAGTTAGGTTTTTACAAAGATAAAATCTAAGATTATTTATCAATAATCATGCCTATTCAATGAAAATAAAAATAATTTTAAGAGTTTTTTAAGATTAATAATTCTTCTACAAAATCTCTAGAATTAGAAAGTCTTGGTACTTTGTGTTGCCCCCCTAATTTATTTTTTTTCTTTAACCAAGTGTAGAATAGACCTTGCTCTACTTGATGTACTTTTGGGGCCATTAAAGTCATATTTAAATAGCGTTTTGCTTCGTAATCTGAATTTATTGATTTTAAAGCATTGTCTAAAACTTCAGAAAAATAACCGATACATTCTGGTTTTTTGCTAAACTCTAAAATCCACTCATGACCACCTTTTTCTTTGCCTTCCATAAAAATAGGTCCCACAGTATAATCAGAAATGGTAGCTGCTGTTTTTTCGCAAGCTAATTTTAAAGCATCTTCTACATTTTCTATGTTAAGTTCTTCTCCAAAGACGTTTATATAGTGTTTTGTGCGTCCTGTAATTTTAATTCTGTACGGTTCTAATGATGTAAAACGAATGGTATCACCAATTAAATAACGCCATAAACCACCGTTTGTAGTAATAATTAAAGCGTAATCGATGTCTTTTTTTACATCAGCAAGTGTAATCGTTTCAGAATTTTCGCCTTTGTATTCACTCATCGGAATAAATTCATAGAAAATTCCGTAATCTAACATCAACAATAATTCTTTAGAGTTGTTTCTATCCTGAATGGCAAAGAAACCTTCTGAAGCATTGTAAATTTCGTAATACTTAAAACTCTTTTTCGGAATAATTTTTTTGTACTGTTCTCTATAAGGATTAAAGTTTACGCCTCCATGAAAATAGACTTCTAAATTAGGCCAAACTTCTAAAATATGTTCTTTTCCGGTTCTTTCTAAAATACGATTAAGCAATACCAACATCCAACTTGGTACACCTGCTAAACTTGTAATATCTTCATCGATAGTTTCATCAATAATGGCATCCATTTTTGTTTCCCAATCGCTCATTAAAGCTACTTCTTGGCTAGGAGCAGAGCTAAAATCTGCCCAAAAAGGCATGTTTTCTATAATAATTGCAGATAAATCTCCAAAATAAGAATTGTTGTCTTGGTATACATCAGAACTTCCGCCCAAACGCAATCCTTTACCTGTAAAAAGCTGAGTGTCTTCATTATTATTAATGTACAAACACAACATATCTTTACCTGCTTTCATGTGGCAATACTCTAAAGCCTCATCAGAAACAGGTATAAATTTACTTTTTGCATTAGTGGTTCCGCTACTTTTTGCAAACCATTTAATATCTGTTGGCCAAAATAAATTTTGTTCACCTTTTCTACATCGTTCTATTAAAGGTTCAAAAGTTTCATATTTTTGAATAGGAACATTTTTTGTAAAATCTGTATGGTTTTTTATGCTAGCAAAGTTGTATTCTTTACCAACTTCTGTATTTTTAGCTGTGTTTACCAGTTTTAAAAGTAATTCGTTCTGAACATCAATAGGGTATTTTAAAAACAGCTCTATTTGATGTTTTCGTTTCTTTAAAAACCAAGAAATTATAGAATTGATAATTTGAAAAGCCATAGAAATTCGTAAGTTTGTTTTGAACGATTTTAGAACAATTATCGTTTTAAAACCGAAGTTTAAAAATACTAAAATTTGTGCGATGATTTACCAAGGAGTTTTAAAAAAAATGATGACTGAAAATGCAGAACAAATTCAGTATTATTTAGACATGAAAACTGATTTTATAAACATGAATCAGTTGTTAAATAAAGATTTAACCATCAATTTTGTTACTTATGAATGTTTAAACTGTCATTTAGAAAAGAAAATTTATAGACAAGGTTTTTGTAAATCTTGTTTTTTCGACACTCCAAATGCAGGCGATTGGATTATGCATCCAGAATTAAGTAAGGCACATTTAGGGATAGAAGATAGAGATTTAGCCTATGAACAATCCGTGCAATTAAAACCGCATATTGTGTATTTAGCAAATTCTAGCAATGTAAAAGTAGGAGTTACCAGAAAGCAGCAAGTGCCTACACGTTGGATAGATCAAGGAGCGCATGAAGCTATAGAAATAGTAGAAACTCCTAATCGATATTTAGCAGGTATTACCGAAGTTGCTTTAAAAGATCATGTTGCTGATAAAACCAATTGGAGAAAAATGCTAAAGAATGATATTGAAGATGTAGATTTGGTAGCATGGCGAGATAAATTGAAGCAATACATACCGGATGAAGCTTTAGAATATTTTATTGAAAATAATTCGGAAACACATCTTAATTTTCCGGTTGTAAAATATCCTTTAAAACCTAAAAGTTTAAATTTAATTAAAACGCCGACTTATACAGGAACTTTAGTTGGAATAAAAGGACAATATTTAATTTTTGAAGACGAAACCGTATTTAATGTAAGAAGTAACGAAGGTTTGGTGGTCTCAATTGAGGTGTAAAGTTAGTGTAATTATAACACAAAGATTCACAGAGTAAAATAACAGAGATTCATAGAGAAGGTCTAATTTTCTTCTCCGTGAATCTCTGTGAAATGCTCTAAGTAACTCTGTGAAATAGCTATAGTATTACCTTTTACCAAGCATAGTTTTTTAATTTAGCTTGTCTTTTAATAGCGTTTAGCATGACGTTATTTAATTCGTCTTTTTTGCTGCCTTCTTTTTGTTTTTTAGCAATAAAACTTCTTCTTTTTGCATCTAATTCTTTAATTTTTTGCTGAATTTCTGTTCGTTCTTTGGCTTTTATTTTTACATAGCTTTTAATTTCAGTTTCCGATTTATTTTGTAATTCTTTAGGTAGTTTTTCTTTTTCAATTTTATTGTAATCTACTTTTTGCTTTTTTTCAGCATCTACCAAATCCCAAGAAGAGTTGTCGTACAAACGAGAACTTTTACTTACGGCACGTTTAACAATAACTACTTCATCTAAAGATTCTGCATTTATATCTTGTTCTTTCTGAGAAGAAAATTTAGAATATCCTTTATTTCCGTAATAAATATAAGTCTTGTTTAATCTTTTATTTAGAATGATAATGTCATCATCATAAGGAGTAACCACGTGTACAATTTTTTTATCTTGATTTATGGTCATATAATCGCCACCACCCAAATCTGCACCATCTTTCCACATTCCAGAAATTCCGGTAGAATAGTTACCACAAAATATCGTATTGATAATTACATCTTTTTCTTTTGCGTCTGTAATAGCATCTTTATAATTGATTTTACCTTGTGTAAAAGGCTCGTTACCAGCAATAAAAATTAGTTTTAAATCGTTTTTATTTTCTCCCCAAGAAAGTTCGTTTAAAGATGTTTTTATAACTTGTCCGCAAAACTCATTTCCGCCACTTGTAGTTAAAGAAAATAGTTTTTCGGAGATTTCATCTAAGTCATTACTAAACTGTAAAACCTGTTTTATATATCCTTCTTTAGAAGATAATCTAGAGTTGCCATATTCATATAATGCAATTTCTAAATTGGGTTTTTGAACACCATACTTAGCATACGAAAGTTCGTTTACAATTTCCCAAAGTTGTGCTTTTGCTTGGTTTATCAGTCCATCCATACTGCTACTAGTGTCTAGTAGTAAAGCGACTTTAATAGTTTGTTTTTTTGTTTTTTCTGATGATGGCTCGTTTACTGCAAAGTTGTTAATGGAGACAAATAAGAGTAATACGGATACGACTTTTAATGAGACTTTTTTCATGATAGATTGTTTTAAGGTTTTATAAATGATTAAAAGTTTGGTTTTATTTGATGCTAAACTTTACATAGATGGAAGATGCTATTTTTATTTTTTCGAACTGAACAGCTTTATTTTTTTCTAGACTTCTTACTTTACTAACACTATATCCGGTAACATTTACTTGGTTTGCATAAGAATAATTAGGTTGGTTGTTAGTCGCTATTTCGTTAATCTTTATTGGTTTCCCTGTATGCTCTCCAATAGCAGTTAACAAATAATCTGCTTTTGCTTTAGCTGCTTTTATCGCTTTAATTCGGTTCATTTTTCTTAATGCAAGAATGTTAGAATGTGTGGCTTTTGTAATATGTACATCAGCAATTTTTAGTTTTTTAAAACCTTCAAAAAGTAATTTTAATTTATCGGCACCATTTACTTTTAAAGAATAATTTGCAACAGAAAAAACTTCTTCTGTCCACCAACCAGTTTTTGCTAAAACGGCATTTACATCAGAAATAGATAAGTTCTTTTCTGGAATTCTAATTTTTACTAAAAGCTTTTTTAATTCGTCTTCTAAGATTTGTATGGTTAGTTTATTCCCTTTTTCTAAGCGTTCTTTTAGTGAAATGGTTACATATATTTCATCAGGAATAATTTCTGTTTCTGCGGTACCTGTAACTTCTATAAAAGGTTTTGTTGCTGTGCTGTAATTTATTTGGCTAAATACCGTTGAGGTGAAAAATAAAAGGATAATTAATTTTGAGAATTTCATTTGCGTCTATTTTATTGAGTTTAATAAGTCAATATTAAGACCAACTTAATTCTTAAAAAACAGCCAATGAGTAAAACCTCCTTTTGGTTGAGTGAAAAGGAATACAAAATGAGTAAACCTTAATTTTAATAAGTAAAATGGAAATATTAAAAGAAAAGTCATTTTTTTTGATGCTTTTTTGTGTGTATGTTTACAGTATTAAATAGCAAAATGATTTTAAGAAAATACATAACCAGCCTTTTTATATGTCTATTTGTGGCAGTTTCTGCTCAAGAAATAAGTACAGATATTCAAACAAAAATGTTTGATGTAAAAGTGAAGGTTTTAAATAAGAATACCAATGTCCCTATAAAAAATGCAGAGGTTTTTGTAAGTGGTAAGTATTTTGATTATAATGAGATTTATAGTTATTACTTAATAAAGGCAAGAGTAGGCGATCAGTTAAGGGTTTCTCACCCAGATTTTGAAACGGTGTATTACACGATAAAATCGGATGAAGAAATAAAAATTTTGGTAGAAGGGTTTGCTTCAGAAAGAGAGTTTACTGTTAGTAAAAGCTCTCGAAAAATGAAATCGATTCGCAAACCAGATCTTTATCATCAATATTTAGATTCGGCAAATTTTTACAAGAAAAAAGATATCGATTTAAGTTTGTCTTTTGTAGAAAAAGCGTTGCAAGATAACCAGTCTAAACAACGAAATTCGGTTTCCTATAAAACCTTAGCAGATGTTTATTTGTATTGGAAACAGTACGATTTAGCTGTAAATAATTATAAACTTTCTATTCAAATAAAAGACAATACAGCCACAAAAATTGCTTTGGCAAATGCACAGTTTTTATTAAATGATTTAAAAGAAAGTAAGCATACGTATACCAATTTATTAAATCAGAAACTAAGTAATTATGAGCGTATTCTTGTTTTAGAAGGTTTGGGAGATGTAGATTTTTCATCAAAAAAATACAACACCGCTAAAACGTATTATAAGGAATCTTTAAAACTCGCCAAAGAGAGCTTGGTTACTGCTAAAATTACAGATTTAAACTCTAAGTTGGCAACTGTTTTTGCTTCTGAAGGAAATGTTGCCAAAGCAAATATTCAGTTTAAAAATTCATTGAACTTAGCGGCTAAAGAAAATATAAATAGAGCTTTAGAAGAAGAAGAAAAAGTAGCTGATTTTTACAATTCTAATCGTCTGTTTGATGATGAAATTAAACTAAGAAAAGAAAGTTTAATTAAAGCTGAGAGCAATAAAACATTTCAAAAGAAATTTAATTTAGAATCAGATTCGATTACTTCTCAAAAAATAAATTACAAAATTGGTAATGCTTATATTTTAAAAGAAGACTATAAAAATGCCATTCCGTTTTTAGAAAAAAGTAAAAAAGATGCTGACGAAAAGAAAGACATTACCATAGAAAAAGATGCTACCAGAAAATTATCTGAAGTTTATGCAACGGTGGGAGAGTATGATAAGGCCTTAAAAAGTTACCAAGATTATGTAAAGTTGGTAGATGCAGCTTACATACAAAAAGAACAAGAAATTCAGCAAGTAAAACGGTTTTCTAAGAAAATATCAGACAATCAAAATAGAATTGCTAGTTTAGAAAAAGACAAAGAATTGGCAGAAAGTAAAATTAGTTTGGCGTACATAGATCAAAAATTATCTGAAGAAAGTAATCAAAGACAACGCTTAATAATTTATAGTTTAGTGGGTGGGTTTCTATTGATGAGTTTGTTGGCGTATTTTATGTTTAGAAACATTAAACAACAAAAGTTAGCCAATAATTTGTTGGCATTAAAATCGATGCGTTCTCAAATGAATCCGCATTTTATTTTTAATGCTTTAAACTCTGTAAACAGCTTTATTGCTGTAAATGATGAACGTAATGCCAACCGATATTTATCTGAATTTTCTGCATTAATGCGCGCTGTTTTAGAAAATTCTGATGAAGATTTTATTCCTTTAACAAAAGAAATTGAATTGCTAGAATTGTATGTAAAGTTAGAGCATAACAGATTTAAAGAGAAGTTTGATTATGTAATTTCTGTGGATGAAAACATCGATTTAAAACAATTTTTTATTCCACCAATGTTGTTGCAACCTTATATAGAAAACGCTATTTGGCACGGATTAAGATACAGAACAACCAAAGGGAATTTAGAAATTTCTATCAAAAATAAAGATTCTGAAACTATTTTAATTTCAATTATTGATGACGGAATTGGAAGAGAAAAATCTCAAGAATTAAAAACGAAAAATCAGTTAAAGCAGAAATCAAAAGGAATGAGTACAATTAAAAACAGAATTACAATTCTAAATAATATGTACAAAGACCGAATTTTCGTTGAAGTTTCTAACGTTTCAGAAAACGGTGAAGGAACAAAAGTAGCATTGTTGTTGAAGAAAAAGTAGTTGTAACACAGAGATACACAGAGAAGGCGCAGAGTTTCACTGAGGATTATTAAAAAAAAACATCCCCATTCGTGAAAGCCCGTGATATCTTTGATGAAAAATTCTAATAAAAAAACCTCTGCGAAATAACCCAAATAAAACAGTAAAAACTCAGTGAATCTCTGCGAAGAAGCTTTGTGTATCTCTGAGGAATAACAAAAAAAAGGATGAAATTAAAAGCAATCATTGTAGAAGACGAGCAAATTAGTAGAGATATTCTGCGAAATTATATTGGTAAATATTGCCCTAATGTTTTGTTGTTAGGCGAGGCAAGTAATATTGATGATGGCTACAAATTAATACAAGAACACGAGTTAGATTTGGTGTTTTTAGATGTAGAAATGCCTTTTGGTAATGCGTTCGATTTATTAGAAAAGGTAGAAAATAGAACCTTTGAAACCGTTTTTGTAACTGCCTACGATCATTATGCAATAGAAGCCTTAAATAGTCATGCAAGTTATTATTTATTAAAACCAATTTCTATAGATGAGCTCATAAAGGCTGTAAATATTGTTACAGAAATTAAAGAAAAAGAAACCCAATTACAGCATCAAATATTAGCGCCAAAAACAAATTCGGCAACCGGTAAAATTACCATTCCGCAACAAGATGGTTTTGAAGTTTTAGATATAAATGATATTGTTTTTTGTAAAGCAGATGATAATTATACCGAAATTCACTTGGCAAATTCTAAGAAATTAGTGAGCAAAACCTTAAAGTATTTTGAAGAAGCTTTAACCGAATATACGTTTGCCCGAATTCATAAATCGTACTTGGTAAATGTAAATGCCATAACCAAATATAAAAAGGGAAAAGGAGGGAGCGTACTTGTTTCTAACGGAAAAGAAATTTTGGTTTCTGCTTCTCAAAAAGCGAATTTATTATCATATTTTAAGTAAATTTATAGTTTATTTTTAGAACTTAAATTATGGCAATTATAAAAGAAGTAAGAGGGAATTATCCGCAAATACCAGAAGATTGTTACGTAGCAGAAAATGCAACCATTGTTGGCGAAGTTTCTCTAGGAAAAGAGTGTAGCATTTGGTTTAATGCAGTGCTAAGAGGCGATGTGCATTATATAAAAATTGGTAATAAAGTTAATATTCAAGACGGTGCTATTATCCATGCAACGTATCAAAAATCGCCAACAACCATTGGTAATAATGTGTCTATTGGACATAATGCAATGGTGCATGGTTGTACAATTCACGATAATGTTTTGGTAGGTATGGGGTCTATTATTATGGACGATTGTGTGGTAGAATCTAATTCTATTATTGCAGCAGGAGCGGTAGTTACCAAGAATACAAGAATAGAAAGTGGAAGTATTTATGCTGGAGTTCCTGCTAAAAAAGTAAAAGATATTTCGCAAGAATTAATTTCAGGAGAAATCGATAGAATAGCCAATAATTATGTAAAATATTCAAGTTGGTTTAAAGAGTAGGTTTTGGGCGTTACACAAGGTCGGGCTTTCACTACTCGCTTTTTTTAGTTTGTTCTCGATACAAATTTTCTTCCTTGTCAGAAAAACTACTCGAACTGACACTAAAAAAAGGAGCTCAAACAGATAGCCTGTCTTGAGCGGAGTCGAAAGATTCAATATCTAACGCAAAATACCAATTCGTTATAAAAACAAAAACCCGATTTCAATTAAGAAATCGGGTTTTTTCAATCAACTAATCAACCAAAACTAGTTTACTTTCCTTGTTGAGTTCTACTGCCTCTTTGACTTCCTTTGTTATTTTTAGAACCTTTTTTTCCTTTCATTTTATGCATGGCCATTTTGTTTCTACCTTTTTGCATTTTTTCAAACTTTTCAAACTGATCTTTGTTTAAAATGTCTTTCATTTTGTTTTTCATGTAGATCTTATTGTCTAACTGTTTGTTTTGCATGGCAAACATTTCATCTGCAGTAGGTCTTTTTTTATCAGCTTTGTTAGCCTTTCTTTGTTCCATAGCAGCTTTTCTTTCTGCTATTTGTGCCATTACTAGAGGTTTAATTTCATTTTGTTGTCTGTCAGATAAATCTAAAGCCAATGTCATTTTTTTAACAGCTAAAGTAGCGTGTTGCTCTGCTGTTAAACTAGAACCTTTATCTCTATTTCCTCCTCTTTTTTGCTGTGCTTGTGTAGTAAATGTAATGGCAAATACTAATACTAAAATGCTTACTAAATTTTTCATATCTATATTGTTTTTTATGTTAATGTGTATACTTCTTTGACAGTTTAAAAAGAGAAAGGTTTAATGTGGTTTTGTGTTTAACAAGTATTTAACATAAAGTAAATATTGTAAAAACAAAAACTCGGTTTCTAAAAGAAACCGAGTTTTTTAATAAACTAATCAACCCAAAACTAGTTACATATACTTTTAATGTGCTTTCTTATTTCCTTTGTTTTTGGTTTGAGTTTTTCTCTCTTTAGCTATTGCTTCAAACTTAATAAGTTGCTCTTTGTTAAGAATATTAGACATTTCTGTGTTAAAGGCAGCTTCTTTAGCTATTTTGTCTTTTCTTTCTAGTTGACGCTCTTCTTTAGATGGTTTTTGTCCGGATTCTTTAATTGCTTTTCTTTTTTCCATAGCAGCTTTTCTTTCTGCTAATTGTGCCGTTAATAAAGGTTTAATTTTACTTTGTTGCTCTTCTGTTAAACTTAAATCTTTGGTCATTCTTTTAAGTATTTTTTCAGCAGAAGGTGCACCTCCTTTTTTTTGCGCTTGTGCAGTAAATGTAAAAGCGAAAATGACAACTAATATGGTTACTATTTTTTTCATTTTTTGTATTGTTATTTATTAATTACACATCTTTGACACTAAAAAAATGAAAAGGTTTAAATTTGCTTTTTATTTAAATCATTTTAATAAAGTACAGATGAAGAATTTTTTGTGGTTTCTTGTTTTCTTGCCAATGTTTACGGTTGCTCAAGATAGTATTCGTGTAGATATGAGTAACCCTCATGCTACTGTGTATACACATTTATATTTTTTACAATCTGACTCTTTTGAACCTAAAAAAGCAGCAAAAACTATTTTAGGACTTTCTGAAGAGAAAGCTATTGAAAAGGCCATTAAAATAAAACAAGTTTTAGATGGTAAAGGTTTGTATGTCGATGTAAATAAGATTCCTACCAACCCAAATTATAAAGATACTATTGGGTATTCTTCTTACTATAGATATGTGTTGTTTCCTTTAAGGATGCCTCAGATTTATGTAGAAAAAATAGGGGATAATTGGTATTACTCAACAGAAACAATTGCAAAAATAGATAGTTTATATAAGGAGGTTTATCCTTGGTATGTGCAAAAGTTACAGAAATTAGTACCAGTTTCTGGGAGAAAAAAAATACTAAATTTAGAATTGTGGCAAATTGTAGGTTTGTTAATAATGCTAGCTTTAGGGTATCTTATTTTTTTAATTGTAAAAAGATTAGCCTTTTTTATTTTATTAAAACTACAGCATCAAATTACCAAAAACACCAATTTAGAAGTTAACAAAGTAATAAAGAAATTGGCACACCCTATAAGTTTATTAGTTACTTTAACTTTTGTAGACAAAGTTTTTCCATCATTACAATTTGGTTTAACAACAAATACATGGGTGTTTTTGATTTTAAACATTGCAGAAACAGTATTCTGGATTTACGTTTTCTTAAAACTAGTACAAGTTGTAATGCGCATTTATGCTGAGTTTACAGAAAGAACACATGGCAGGTTAGATGATCAATTAGTACCTATTTTGCACAGTTTTCTTACTGGTTTGGTAATTGTAGTGGGTATTTTTAAGCTGCTAGTCCTTTTTGGTGTAGATACCACTACCATGTTGGCGGGAGCAACTATTGGAGGTTTGGCTTTTGCATTAGCGTCTCAAGACACAGTAAAAAACTTAATTGGTACTATCATGATTTTTCTTGACAAACCTTTCCATATAGAAGATTGGATAGAAGCAGGAGAAGTGGTAGGTACTGTAGAAAGAGTTGGTTTTAGATCTACACAGGTTCGTGCTGCAGATACATCAATCTACCAAATACCAAATAGTAAATTGTCTGAATTGGTGATTAATAACAAAGGTTTGCGATTATTTAGACGTTACAATACCAATTTAGGTTTGCGTTATGATACACCTCCAGAATTAATTGAAGCCTTTGTAAAAGGAGTACGAGAAATTATTATTGCGCATCCAGAAACACGATCTGATTCTTATAATGTAGAGTTTACCGGTTTTGGTGATTCTGCATTATTGATTATGGTAAATGTGTATTTTAAAAGTTTAGCTTGGGGTGTAGAGCAATCATCAAAACATAGATTGCATATTGCTATTGTAAAATTAGCAAAAGAATTAGGTGTGGATTTTGCTTTTCCTTCTACCACGGTTACTATTGAACAGTTTCCTGATAAAAAAGGCTTAAATCCTAAGTATAATACAGATAAAGAAAGAATTGATACTGTAATTGCAACGGTTTTAAGCGATTTTAATAAAGAGAATCCTTCGGAAACTAGTTCATAAAGTACTTTAATTTAAAATAGAATATCATTGCGAGTTTACAAAGCAATCTGCTTATAGATTAATGAGATTGCTTTGTACATCGCAATGACGAACTTATTTAACCGTTTTTTGCTTCTTTAAAAATTTCTTTTACGGCAATTTGGTAGTTTTTTACGTTGCTTGCCTTTTTAATTTTTTTATACGTTTTTTGAGGATTTGTAAAACTCTTTGAAAAATACTCCCAAAAACCAAGCATTTTCATTTTTATTGGAGTTGGCCCAGAAAGTGCGGCGTCATATTCTGTAAAAATACGATCATGAAATTCATTAAAAATATCAAATCTATTTTTTGGATATTCTGTGGTATCGTTTTTAATCATACTTGGTAAAAAAGGATCTGCAATTAAGCCGCGTCCAATCATCCAATGATCTATTGATGTAAATCGTTCTTGTAGTTTTTTAAATGCTGCAACAGAAGTGATATCACCATTATAATACATTTTATGTTTGCTATTGTCTAAGCATTTTTGAAATGCCTCTAAATTAGTTCCGCCTTTGTATAGTTGTTTTCCAATTCTTGCGTGAATAGCAATATTTTTTAAAGGATAAGTGTCTAAAATAGGTAACACATCTAGAATTTCTTCGGGAGTTTCATAGCCCATTCTCATTTTCATAGAAACAAGAATATCCGATTCATTATGAATTTTATGAAGAATACTATTTATTTTTTCAGGATCTGCAATTAGTCCAGAACCCATTCCGCGTTTGGTAACCATCGGGTAGGGGCAACCTAAATTCCAGTTTAATTCTTTGTAACCTAATTCTCTTACGTATTTAGATACAAAAAGAAACTCTTCTACATCGTTGGTAATAATTTGCGGAATTACCTCTAACTCTGTATTATTCTCTAAAAGAATATCTTTTTTGTAAGAATTTTTAATCACCATTTTACCATTCAAACGGATATATGGTGAATAGAATGTGTCTATTCCTCCAAAAAAATGATTGAAAGCATTTCTAAATTTGTAATCTGTAAATCCTTGTAAAGGAGAAGATAAAAGTGTCTGACTCATAAAAAATATTCTGTTGCAAATATAGAATACTTTTTAATGCGTTTGATAAACATAATTGTAGATATTATAATAAATACTTACAAATTGTTTATCGAGTTTCTTGTTTTAGGTTGAGGTAGGGTTATGGTTTTGTTATCGTGATTGTGTATGATTAGTGGCGTGTTTGAAAAGGTACTTTTCAGATGTTTAAAATTAATGTATTTTAGTGTTCTAAATATCATATTTACAATTAATTAGTTGTTTTTTTATATGTATTTCTGGCAAATCGTTTTATTCATGTTTTATTCTTTTAATTACAAATTATATGTTCTTTTTAGTATATTTGTATATTAATATTAGAAATTCTTTAGTTAAAAATATTTAAGGCAACGGAAGAGTCCAACGATTTAAGTAACTATTTATAGTGAACAAAATCTGCGGGCTCTCGTTTTTTAAAAATATTTCAATTTTGTTTTAATAAATGGTAGATAATGCTTACTTAAATCATTTTGAATAAGTTTCTTACTTCTCTTTGAAAGTTTATTTGAATAAATACCTCTTCTTCGAGCAACCTTGTAATCAGGGTCAAAATAATCTATTATTAATGCTGTTATTATTCCAAAAACAAGAATTTTTTGTCGTTGATTCTTTTCTTTAGTTTCAGTTAGTGCTTCATCTAATTTATCTATCCAAATTGAAAAGTTCTCATCACTATTATTTTTTTCAATAAATTCTTTTAGTGTTAAAATATTAAATTTAGCGTTTGGTTCGGAAATCATACCTTCTCCAATTATACGTTGAATTGAACGATCTAAAATTCTAAATTTTCTAGATTCAATTGTTTCTATAAATCTAAGAAGGTTTTTACCTTTATCAAGTTTTGCTAAAGAAGTATATTGATTTTCTAAACGTAAATATTCTAAATTACCCCAAAATTGAGAAAAGAGAAACATTACGTATTTCTTGTTATGCTCAGGATTTACTGAGTTAGATTTTTCAGGGTTAATGAATGACGCAAAATCTTCCTTTGCCAATGATTCAATTTTCCCATATAATTCACTTGCAGATTTAAGTAAGGGATCTATGTTTTTGTTAAGAATATTCTTCGCATTAATTCTTGATTCTATTATTCTTTTTAAATCTGGATATAGAAATTTAAAACCTTCCCATAAAACACCTCCTGTTAATATTGCTGTTATTGTCTTTATTGTTTCCATTTATATGCTCACTAACTTTATTGATATGGTGAATTTTAATTTGATATATCAGACGATAACGAAATTAGTGTTTTTTAGGTTTAGAAGCAACCCAAATTACTAGGTACAAAAAAGCTTCATCAATTAAGACGAGGTTTTAGTTTTTTTTAAAAGCTCGTATGTAATCAAAAATTAATTTTTACTAGATTTTAAAGGAGTGTTTAACCAGTAATCATGTTCTAGTTGTAACTTGGTTATTTTGGCTCTAGATAATGGAGCGTTTTTATCTATAAATTTATTTTGTTGAGTTGCTGTTTTATTTTCAAAGGTTTCTTGTACAAAGAATTCACGATATTGATTCATCTTTATACTCGCTCTTTCATCAATTTTATGACCACTTAGATCTTTTAACTTGGTAATATCAAACTGAAAAAAAGAAGTATATCTAGGGGTGTTTTTTTCGTTTTCAAAATCTATTTCGGCAATAGATTTGTCATCAATAAAAACATTAAAAATTCTTAGACTACCTTCAAAAGGACTAATAGCAGTTACTTTTAATCTTTTATTTTTGTAATAGATTTTAAAATTTCTTTTATCAATACTTGTAAGTGCTACACTTCTGTTAAAATAGATTTTAAAAGTTTTTTGTTTGCTATTGAAAAAGGTTTTATCAATTTTAAAATAATTTCCATTGGTTGCTTCAAAGAAATTATTAAAAGTGATGTAGTTCAAATACATTTTATCTTTTTTTGGAGTGTATTCTATGGTAACAGCATATTGTGGGTTTTTCTTGTTTCTGTAGTAAAGATTGTAGTTCAATTTATAAATAGAAAAATCTTGTTTAGAAATATAAATACTGCCATAAGCAGAGTATTCAAAACTTGTTTTTTCTAAAATAGAAGAAAAAGTTACTTCATATAAAGGGATACTATCTGCAAACACGATGTTTTTTAATCTGAATTTATGGTTTTTTACAAAGTCTTTTTGAAAAACATTGCTATAAGAAAAAGACATTTTATTATAATTTCTAATAGCATTTGTAAGGTTTAAAAGATTTAATTCATTGCCTCCTAAAGGAGAAATGTATACACTTTCAGAATACTTTTTTCTTTTATTATCATACGGAATTGTAAGGGTAGAGTCTCTAATAAATTCTTGGTTGATTTTATAATTATATAAAAGAGATTGATTTTTAGGATCTGTTAATTTATCACTATCAAAACCAGCATCAAAAGATTCTATAATAGCTTCGTGTACATTTAAGTATTTAATGGCTATTTTAGATTGCCTGTTTTTTTGATAAGAATCTCCAACGGGTTGCTGGTAATCTCTATAATAACCAATATAAGAATGTGCTTCTGTTGGATAATTATCCAATATGTTGTCAATGGCCCTTTTAACAATTTGGATGCCTAATAATTTCCTTTTTTTCTTTTTAGTAGTTTTGATAATAACTTCATCTAATTTGTTATTTGAGGGAGCTAAATAAATGATATTTATATCCTTGTTATTTAGTTTAGATAGTTGTATTTCTTTAGATATATACCCGATGGAAGATATTTTAATAACACCGTTACTTTTATATTTAGCAGGTATTTGAAAACCTCCGTTTAAGTCTGCGTGTGTGCCTCTTTCTATTTTTTTAAGCATTACTGTAGCATAAGTTATAGGTTGTTTAGAAAATGCATCTAAAACTTTACAAGAAATTTTTTCTTGAGCAAACAATGCGGTAATAAATAGGTTAAAAAAAAAGGTGAAAAAGTATGTTTTTTGTTTCAACATATAAGGTCTGTAATTATTTAAATAGTATCAATCCCTTCAAAAAAATGATTGAATACATTTCTAAATTTTTGTAAAGGAGAAGAGAAAGTGCTTGACTCATAAAAAAATAATGTTGTGCAAATATAGGATACTTTTTAAAGTATTTTACAACCAAATAAGTGTAGACCCAATAAATGAGTTTTGCTTTATTTTTGCTTTTTTTTATTTAATTAGAGCATCTTTTAAGTGAGAAAAACAGAAATAAGTTATTAGAATAGTATTGATTAAAAGTAGAAGGACTTCTTTTTGAGTTTGTTTTTAAAGAGATATCAATATTTTTAAAAACATTATTAGAAAATTACCGTTACGTGTAGAAAATGTTATTATTAAAATTGTAACGGTAATTTTTTTCTTTTTAGGTTGATAATTTTGCTTACTAACATCTAAAAAAATAGCAAAATAAAGGGTCTGCTTTAGAAATGTTTTTGAGGTAAATGTATCTACATTTAAGAGAATCTATTTTTTTATGAAATTTACTTTGTGAGTATAAATCATTATTACCTTAAAATATATTCATACATATAATCCATTCCCATTTTGGTTTCGTAGTCTTTTAATAGATGATATTTACGCTGCCATTTAATAAATTCGTAATAATGCCAAATAACTTTTGGTACTTTTATACATCGTTCTTTTCTAAACAAACGAATACATTTGCGTACCATTATAATTTTAGGAGCATGAAAACCCCAAGTTTCTTTTTTTATCCACTCTTGATTTAGACTTGCAAAATCAGAATTCAATAATCCAGAAGAATACAAAGAAGCGCTAGATACAACTGGTGTTTCTTCATTGTTTTTTATTTTATTTCTAGGAGCTCTAAAAGGGGTTCCTAAATTAGTACGATTTAATAGTCCATCTCCATCGGTATATCCATAGTTATTATCATGTCCTCTTGCCACTTCATCTACATTGTCAAAATGGTCTCCTGTAGTTTGAAGTATGGTAAAATGGTTGTGTATAAATTGTCCTGGTCTGTCTACAATACCTCTTACGCTATTACCTTGTAACATTCCGGTAGGAGATAAAAACGGACTTATATAGTAGTTTCTTTCTCCTCTTTGAAAGTTTTTACCAGATTTACTCATTTGTACAATAGCTTTACGCTTCATCAAAGGGGTTCCTTTGTCAACTAACTTCCCTCTGTTTTTTACCATAAAACCCGGCCTTCTTTTTATATGACTAGATTGGCTTCCATTGCTTAACACCCCATCATCAAAACCTCTAATTAATAAATTACCAGGAAACGTTAACAGTCCTTCGGCAGATTTTCCTGTAGTACTTCCTGTCATTATTAAGGTAGGAATGCTACTACTCATTAAAGGTCTCCATTTATATTTAGACACCATAGGTGTTAAATCAAACAAAATAGTATTGGTAGGATTAAAATTAGCATGTTGTTGTAAGTTGTTATTCTGAAAAAACACCTTAGCAGCAGTTTTTAATACAGGATTTATAGTAAGTCCTGCTAAAACGGCAATTCCTGTTGTAGCTAATGGGCTACCACCGTAAGCAGCATCAAATCCTATTTGGGCATCTATTTTATTTGTTATAAACCTAACATCTCCATAATAATCTTTATAAGTTTGGTTAGTACCAGACTTTTCTGCAATACTAAACATGGTACTTGCTACCAATCCTCCGGTAGAATGTGTAACTACAACAATACCATTACTTCCAAAACATCTTTTATTTTTATATTGTTCGTTAGATTTTACAACACCAATATTTTCTCCTGCCATGGCATCTCTAATCTGAGTTAATACGGCATGAATTGCAACCTCTAATCTTTGGTTTGCAGAATAAGAAACAATAAGATAAGAATTAGACGGAGCTATAGCACTTCCTAAACCTCTTTTTATATGATTTTCCCAATAGTCTTTGGCTTCATTATAAAACTCACCTCCCTTATAAAATTCGTTTTTATCATCTGGCCATTTTCCTTGAAATGTTGGCGAAGGTTTTAAGTTACCCATAATTGCATTTAATTGCAAACCATGTATATAAACAACGTCCCTACCTCCAAATGGTTTTGTAGGGTCTAAAGCAGGTTTTTTATCAGAACATTTTGCTTTACCATTATAAACAATAGGTTGTATTCCATTCTTAGGCTTAAAATATTCGGGTGCTTCTTTTATCAATTTGTTTTCTATTTCCTCTAATTCTTTTTCAGCTTTTTCTATTTCAATGGCATCATGTGCATTGGGCTGTATGGCATCTTCCTCTGCATCATCACCTCCAATAGATAAGCAATCATCGGCTATATTTGCATACCAGTCTAAAGTAGAGGTATCTTGGTTAGGGTATAGGTCTTGTACTGTTCCTACCAAATATTCTTCATTGGTTATGGTAATGTTTTCATTTCCACTAGCATTTCCTACATCATAGGTCAAATTGTTTTCTTCACAAGTTGATTTTGCTTCGTCTAAACAAACTCGGTCTATCAGTAAGTTTAATCTTGCTCTGTTATTTTCAGGAATAAAAACCAAAGCAATGTTTTCAAAATCTTTATGTGCTTTCCAAGTAGAAAGGGTTATTTTATTCCAATCATCATAATAAGGGATGTTACCGCTTACAGTCATTATAGCAATGTTAGAGCTTGGTGTTAAGGTGTTTAAAGTCCCGTTAAAAGCAATTGCTTTTATTTTAAAAGATGATTTTTCTTTTACATGCTTTATAGAAAATTTTAATTGATAGTTTTTATCTTTTCTAATTGGAGTTTGTAATTTTTGATAAATAATAGTATTCGGACTTGCTAGAAGTCCTGCACCAGGATCATCATGTCCGTTAGAAACAGTGTTTACATTAGTATAAGAATTAAAAGAGGTGTTTGTTGTTTTCCAATATACTTTATCTCTAAAGCTTGGGTCAAAAATATATTTGGTATTACAAGCATGCGGATCTGTATTGTCAACCACAGTTTCTTTATCAAAATAATAAAATATGTTCCAATTTGTATCTTCTTCATTGGGTGTTTCTCCTTTAAATTCAATATTCCAAGCGTAAGCATGGTTTAAAGCTAGAGAAAGGTTGCTAAAGGTTTTACTAACTCCTGTATTTATATTAGAAAGTATTTCTTCTTGTAAAACAATATGATTTTGAGCAGCCCAATTAGGATCATTTGTAATTTTTACAACTGTAAGTACAATTGTTTTAGAGCTAGCACTTTTGGTTTGTGCTGCTTGTAAACGAGGAACTTCTTTGTTTAATGTGTATTTAAAACTAGGGGAGTTTGTATAAACAATTGCTTCATTTGCTGGAGAAATCATTGTTTTTTTTACAATTCCTTTATCTTTAGCTAAAACCATGGGCTTGGTTACTTTTTTCATTGTAGCACTCTTTTTTACAGCTCTAATCTGCGCAAAGGAATTAATAGAAATGATAAAAGTTAAAATCACTAATAGTTTCGTTTTCATACGTCTATGGTTTTAGCAAAAATTAATTTATGAATGTAATAGTTGAAAATATTTTACCTATTAACAGTTCAAATATATCATTCAATCAATTAGTTGTAAAGGTTCATTTAAGCAACGTTGCAGTTCATCTAAGGAACTGTTATTTAGGGGTATAATGTTTTGTAGTTGTTTAAGGTTTTTTGGTTAGTTAAAAAAAAAGTAAATTATTTTTTAAAAATATAAGGCTTGTAATGGTCTAAAAAGAAAAAACCTCATCAATTAAGATGAGGTTTTAAATATTTGTAAAATAATGTTTTTATTATTTAGGATCTAAAATTGTATCAATTCTATCTACAACATCTTGTAGGTGATAGCGTGTTAACGTATTGCCTCTATTAGATGCAGATTTTGCATCACGTTGTAAACGTTTTAACTCGCCTCTTGCTACAGATTTTACATCAGATTGATTTATTGTAATACCAGTTGTTTTTCTATAACCGCTATTACTACCTCTTTGGTCTGATGCTTTATTTAATAGATAATCTAACCTGTCTAAATAAGCTCTTTGTAAGTTTCTTCTGTAGGTGTCAATAGACTTTCCTGTATAAATTTCACTCCAAACTCCTTTTCTTAAATCGCTCATCATGTTAATTAAAGAGTAAGCTTTAGAACCATTAGAGGTTTCATTTTCTATCATACGTGCCATTCTACCAGCATCTAATATGTTATTTAAAGTTCTTGCTTGTAAACCTCTAACTCTTTCTACAGAACCAGAAAATTCAGTTTTGCTAAAAATGTTTTGATCTAACATCCAAGTAGGTGTTTTAAATAACTCATCAATAACAAATTGCAATGCTTCTTTTTGAGTAGCTTTATCTACAGGAGTATAAACAGCACCTTCTTGGTCTGTGGTTTTATAATTTTCGTAAACCCCACCAACATTTGCTGTTACATGCCCCATATATCTATTAAACTGACTTAAAACTTGTCCGTACATGGTAGATAATTCGTCATAATTTTTACCTTTTTCAGATGTCCATTCCTCTAATCTAGGTAAAATTCTTTGTAAATTTTTAATACCATACATAGAAGCTTTCATGGCGTTGTCTCCTAAATCTTCTGTTTGAGAACTAGGATCTACAACTCCACTTGCTTGTTGATGTCCAAACCTGTACATTGGGTCTCCTGCATGCTTTAAAATCCAAGAGTCTAAAATTGGTTTTTCATCAATAGCACTTTTATCTAAAATAGGTCTGTATCCCCAAGAAATGGCATATTTATCATACGTACCAATATTTGGCATTAATGCAACACCTTTATCTTCTGGTTGTGCAACGTAATTAAAACGAGCATAATCCATAATAGAAGGTGCTGTTCCGTACTTTTTAGTAAAAGAAGCAGAGCGTAAAGAATCTACGGGGTAAGCAGTAGAACTCCCCATATTATGAGGTAATCCTAAAGTGTGACCAAGCTCATGAGAAGAAACAAAACGAATTAAACGTCCCATAGTTTCTGTTTTAAAATTGTTACCTCTTGCATCAGGATTTATTGCTGCAGTTTGTATAAAGTACCAATTGTGTAATAAAGTCATTACATTATGATACCAGTTGATATCCGATTCTAAAATTTCTCCTGATCTTGGGTCGCTAACATGAGGACCGTTTGCATTTGGAATAGGAGAAGCTAAATAACGAATTACAGAATAACGAACATCTTCTGGGCTATACTCTGGATCTTCTTCTTTAGTTGGTGCCATTTTACCAACAATTGCATTTTTAAAACCTGCAGCTTCAAAAGCAACTTGCCAATCGTTTACACCTTGAATAATATAAGGAACCCATTCTTTAGGGGTAGCTCTATCTACATAATAAACAATTTGTTTTTTAGGTTCTACTAATTCTCCTCTTTTAAATTTTTCGATATCTTCATCTTTTACCTCTAAACGATATCTATCTAAATAAGTTACGGTTTTACTTTTTTGAGCTTCTAAGCCATAATCTACTTGTCCGCGTGCAAACCATCCTACACGTTCATCAAAATAACGTCTTTTCATAGGTACTTTAGGTAGTAGTATCATAGAGTTACTCATCTCTAAAGTAATAGAACCTAGTGCCTTGTTTGATGGAGCTTTACTTGCAAAATAAGTTTTTACATGTCTAATTTCTATGTTCTGTGGGTAACTGCTTACGCGGTCTATATAAGAACGATCTTTATCCATTCTTGTTGCACCATAAGCTTTTCTATAAAAATCTGGAAAACCTAAGGGTTTTATATCTGTAGCAAATAAAGCGGTAGCATCTATAACGGTTGCCGTAGAATCTTTACTGATTGCTTTTATTGGAAAAGAAAATAAAATAGGCTCTAAATTAGAGTTTACAACAGCCTCATGTACGGGTAAAATAGTATCAGCAACTACATCGTAAGAAACAATTCTTAACAGAATTTGTTTCTTTTTCTTTTCCCAACGTAGTACTTGTGTATTGGTTTTTCCGCCACCAAAACCAATACCATTGGCAGTTTTAGCAATTCTTGTAACCATTAACATTTCTCTTTTTATAAGAGAATCTGGAATCTCAAAAAGATACTCGTCATCTTTTTTGTGTACTTTAAATAAACCTTCATCAGTTGTGTAGTCTTTGGTAACTACTTTACCGTAAGGTTGAATGTCTCCTTTTTTAGGGGTTGGTTTTTTAGTTTTCTTTGCTGTCTCTTTTTCTTTTTTCTTCCAAAATTGGGCATCCATTTCTGTAGAAAAACCAAGTACAAAAGCTACTAAAAGTAATTTAGTAAAAAGTCTTTTTGTTATCATTAAAGTTATATTTGAATTAAGACACAATTTAGGGAAACTATAAAAAAGGAATCTTAAAGAAAGCTTAAAGAAATGTTAAAGGAAAACCTCTTGTTTAAATAAAAAATAGACTAAAGTGTAAGAATTTTTTTTTAAATTATTTTAGGTGTTTAAGGATGCTTTAGCTAACAATATTAAGCTATAAATTATTTAAAAGTAAGTGTGATAACTTTAGTTTTTAGCTAAAAATATTAAAAAGAAAAACTCATATACAATTAATTGTATATGAGTTTTTCTTTTTATAAATAGTAAAAAGAGTTTGTCTTAATAAGCTCTTTTATCATTTCCTTCGTAAAAGTTAATATAAGCTTGGTTTACAACTCTCATCCCTCCCGGAGTAGGATAATTGCCTGTAAAATACCAATCACCAAGATTATCAGGACACGCTTTGTGTAAACCTTCTATAGATTGATAAATAACTTCTACACCAGCCTTAATATCTTCTGTTTTTAACATTTCTGCAATTTTAGCAGAAATTTCTTCGGGTTTAAAAGGATTGTAAATTTCTTTAACGTGATTTATAATTTCTGTATCTGCTTTGGCTTGTTGTTCTTTACACTTTTTGTAAACATCATCTACAATATGATATTGATTGGTGTCTTTTAACAATTCTAAAGCTGCCTTAAAAGCAATAAAATCATCAATTCTAGCCATGTCAATTCCGTAACAATCTGGGTAACGAATTTGTGGCGCAGAAGAAACTACAACTATTTTTTTAGGACTTAATCTGTCTAAAATTCTAATAATACTTTTCTTTAAGGTTGTTCCACGAACAATACTATCATCAATAATAACAAGGTTGTCGGTAGGTTTTACAACACCGTAAGTAATATCATATACATGCTCTACCAAATCATCTCTACTGCTATCATCAGCAATAAAAGTTCTTAATTTTGCATCTTTAATTGCAATTTTTTCAAAACGAGGTCTTTCAGATAAAATTTCTGTAACTCTTTGCGCAGATAATTTTGTGCCACCTGCTAATATTTTAGCTGTTTTTTGTTGATTTAAAATATCTTCAGCAGCTTCTGTCATTCCGTAAAAAGAGGTTTCCGCTGTATTTGGGATAAAAGAAAATACCGTATTAGAAATATCACTGTTAATAGAGTCTAGTACTTTAGGAAACACATATTTTCCTAAATTTTTACGTTCTTCGTAAATAGAAGCATCACTTCCTCTAGAAAAATAAATACGTTCAAAAGAACATGCCTTGTTTTCTCTTGGTTCTAATACCTTTTTTATAGAAGTTTTTCCGCTCTTTTTAATAATTAAAGCATGTCCTCTTTTTAATTCTTGAACATCATCAATCTTAACATTAAAAACAGTTTGTATAACAGGTCTTTCTGATGCAACAACAACTACTTCTTCATCTTCATAAAAGTAGGTAGGTCTAATTCCGTTTGGATCTCTTAAAACAAAAGCATCTCCATGTCCAACTAAACCTGCCATTGCATATCCACCATCCCAGTTTTTAGAAGATCTTTTTAATACCTTTTTAAGACTTAAATTTTCTTCGATAAATGGAGAGGCGTTTCTTTTATTAAAACCTTCTTTTTTAGCTTGTTGATATAATTTACCAACTTCATCTTCTAAAAAATGACCAATTTTTTCCATTACAGTTACCGTATCGGTAGACTCTTTTGGGTGCTGACCTAACTCAATTAACTCCTCTAACATTTGTTTAGAGTTTGTCATATTAAAGTTACCAGCAACTATTAAGTTTTTGTGTCTCCAATTACTTTGGCGTAAAAAAGGGTGTACACTTTCTATACTATTTTTACCAAAAGTACCATAACGCACGTGTCCTAAAAACAAATTACCAACATAAGGCATGTTTTCTTCTTGCCATGCAACATCGTCTTTTTTATCTGGATTTTGTTCTAAAACTCCATTTAAACGTTCGTTAATTTGAGCAAAAATATCTTGTATAGGTTGCGATTGGTTAGAGCGCACTCTACTAATATACCTTGTGCCTGGGGCTACATTAAATTTTATGCTAGCAAAACCTGCACCATCTTGACCACGATTGTGCTGTTTTTCCATTAATAAATACATTTTATTGATTCCGTAAAAAGCAGAACCGTATTTGTCTTTATAAAATTGTAAAGGCTTCTTTAATCTAACAAGTGCAATTCCACATTCGTGTTTAATAGCGTCACTCATTGGTAGTTATCGTTTTTGTAGGGGTTGTTATAAATAAAAAATCCGCAGCAAAACCTGCGGATTAAAATTAAGATATTTTTATATCAAACTGTGTTAAATCTTTAAAATCTTGTAAGCGAGATTTTACTTCGGCAGCTGTAAGTTCTTGCATTCTATCGGTACCAAATTTCTCTACACAGAAAGAAGCCAAGTTAGAACCATATATAACAGCATTTTTCATGTTGTTAAAAGAGATGTCTTCTGTTTTTGCTAAAAACCCACAAAAACCACCTGCAAAAGTATCTCCTGCTCCCGTTGGATCAAAAACTTCTGCTAACGGTAATGCCGGAGCATAAAACATATTTCCTTCATTAAATAACAAAGCACCATGTTCTCCTTTTTTGATGACCACATATTTTGGTCCCATTTCATGAATCTTTTTAGCCGCATTTACCAAAGAATATTCTCCGGATAATTGACGAGCTTCTTCATCATTAATGGTAATTACATCTACTCTTTTTAAAACGGTATGTAAATCTGCCAAAGCAATATCCATCCAAAAGTTCATCGTATCTAAAACTACTAATTTTGGTCTTTCTGTCATTTGGTCTAAAACAGATGCTTGTGTTAAAGGGTGTAAATTACCTAACATTACAATACCTGCATCTTTAAAACTTTCTGGAACCACAGGGGCAAATGTTTCTAAAACATTTAATTCTGTAATTAAAGTATCTCTAGAGTTCATATCATTATGATATTTACCACTCCAGAAAAAAGTTTTACCTTCTTTGTCAACTTCAATTCCATCGGTATTAATTCCTTTAGAATTCATCATTTCTAGATATGAGGCAGGGAAATCTCCACCAACAACAGAAACAACGCCTGTTTTTACTCCAAATTGACTTGCAGCTAAACCTACATAAGTTCCAGAACCACCTAATATTTTGTCAGTTTTCCCAAAAGGAGTTTCAATAGCATCAAAAGCTACTGTACCAACTGCTAATAATTTACTCATTTCTTAGATTTTATACGTAATTTTGCATTCTAATAAGAATGCTTTTTTAAAAGTGCAAAAATAAGTTTTAAAAATGACTATCAAAGAAATACAAGAAGAAATTATTGATGAGTTTTCTATGTTTGATGATTGGATGGAACGCTATGAGTACATTATAGAGTTAGGGAAATCGTTACCAATGATTGATGATGCACATAAATTAGATGAAAATTTAATAAAAGGTTGTCAGTCTAAAGTATGGTTATATTCAGAATTAGAGAATGATACTATTAAGTTTTCTGCAGATAGTGATGCTATTTTAACCAAAGGAATTGTGGCATTATTATTGAGGGTTTATTCAAATCAAAAACCAGCAGCTATTTTAGCAGCGGATACAGATTTTATTGATGAAATTGGTTTAAAAGAACATTTATCACCCACAAGAGCAAATGGTTTAGTTTCTATGATTAAGTATATAAAAATGTATGCAATTGCGCAACAAACTAAATTATCAAATTAAGATTTTAAAGAATGACAGATAAAGAATTAGAAGTAATAGGTGATAAAATTGTAAATGTTTTAAAAACAATTTATGATCCAGAAATACCAGTAGATATATACGAGTTAGGTTTAATTTATGATGTTTTTGTATCTGAAGAAAACAATGCAAAAATATTAATGACCTTAACTTCACCAAATTGCCCTGTTGCAGAGAGTTTACCTGCGGATGTAGAGGAAAAAGTAAAATCGTTAAAAGAAATTGAAAATTGCGAAGTGGAAATTACGTTCGATCCTACTTGGACACAAGATATGATGAGTGAAGAAGCAAAGCTAGAGCTTGGTATGTTGTAAGTAGTTATTAATGTTAAGTTTTGAATGATTAGTTAAAAGTGCAAACTTTAAAACTTTAAAACTTTAAAACTTTGAAACTTTGAAAAATGGCAGAAGAAATTATAAATAGAGTTGCAAATAGTAAACTAAAAACTTTTGATTTAGAAGAAATCTATCCAGAAGGAAAACGGGTTTTATTTGATGTAAAAGATTGGTTGTTTCAAGAGTTAATTTTAAAAGAGAAAGACTTTAGAGAATCTGTAAAAAACCATGATTGGTCTCAGTACAAAAACTCTTTTGTTGCTATTTCTTGTTCTGCAGATGCTATAATTCCTTCATGGGCCTTTATGTTGGTTGCTTCAGAATTAATTCCGTTTGCAAACAAAGTAGTGATAGGTGATTTAGAGTTGTTAGAAACCGTTCTGTATCAAGAATTAATAGGTTTTTTAGATTTTAAAGAATTTACAGATGCACCTGTTATTATAAAAGGATGTGCAAATAAGCCCATCCCAGATTCTGCTTATATATTTTTAATTGAAAAATTACAACCTGTAGCAAGGTCTATCATGTTTGGAGAAGCTTGCTCAACAGTACCTTTATATAAAACTAAAAAATAATTTTAACGTTTTTACAGTTACTATTATTTTTATAATAGCTTATAACCATGAGAAGACTATCACTTCTTTTACTACTTATTCTTTCAACTTCTTTTTATGCACAAAAAAAGAAAAAAGACACGTTACCTATACCAAAATGGAAAATTTTAGGAAGGTTTTCGTTTGTTTTTAACCAATCTTCATTTACTAATTGGGTTTCTGGTGGAGAAAATACTGTAGCAGGAGATATAAACATTCACTATGATTTTAATTACAAAAAAAAGAACATTAACTGGGATACAAGAATATTAACAGGTTATGGTTTAAGTCATTTAAATGGTAAAGGATATCGAAAAACAAATGATAGATTTGAATTAAACTCTTTGTTGGGGGTTAAATCAGGTAAAAATTGGTTCCTTTCTCAATTTCTAAACTTTAAAACACAGTATACAAGAGGGTACAATTACAAAAAAACACCGCCATTACCGGTTTCAGATTTTTTATCACCGGCCTATTTAAGTCTAGGTCCTGGTATGTTATGGAAAAAATCGGATAACTCAAATATAAATATAGCGCCTGCTACTGCAAGGTTAACAATGGTTAGCGATTTTTTTTCAGGAAAATTTGGGGTAGATGAAGGAGATAATACAGCTTTTAGTTTAGGTTTTAACTTAGCTAGTTATTTTAAATTTTCGGTGATGGAAAATGTAGAAGTAGAAAATGTTTTAACCGTTTATTCTGATTATTTAGACCAGCCAGAAAATATAGACATTGAAAACCAAATGAATATTCGTTTTAAAGTGAATAAACATATGAAAATGAACATGACTTTTCACGGCGTAATGGATGATAATGCTTCTAGCAGAATACAGTTTAGACAATTATTTGGTTTAGGTTTAAACTATAGTTTTCATGAAAAAGTGACTTATTAATTTTTTTATTGTCTAAACAATAAAAGCGTATTTTTGCACGCTTAAAATTAAATATTAAAAAATTTAAAAATGAAAAAATTATCAATCTTACTTTTATTGGTATTTGTCAGTTTTTCTGTGAATGGACAAACTGCAGAAGAATTAAAAAAAGAACAAGCTCCTAAAAAAGCACAAATTGCTAAATTACAAGGAGAAGTAAATGCTTTACAAGCAAAAATTGATGCACTTCCAGGATGGAGAAAAGGTGCTTTTGGTACCGTTGGTGGTAGTCTTTCTGGTTTTAATAACTGGTATTCTAAATCTGCTGCAAACTCATCTGCAGGTAACATTGGTATTACTGTAAATGGTTTTGCTAATTTAATTGAAGAAGATTTTTTCTGGAGAAACTCTGGATCTATTAACTTAGGTTGGGTAAAGTTAGATGATAAAGATGACCCAAGTGATAATGGATCTTTTGAAGCTGCTACAGATGTATTTACTATTAGCTCTTTATATGGTAAAAGATTAAACAAAAAGTGGGCACTTTCTGGTTTAGCAGAATACAGAACTACTATTATAGAAAACTTTAATGACCCAGGTTATTTAGACTTTGGTGTTGGTGCTACTTGGACGCCTACAGACAACTTAGTTGTTGTAATGCACCCAGGAAACTACAATTTCGTTTTTAGTAATGGAGAAAGTGTTTTTGAATCTTCTTTAGGTGCAAAAATTGTTGCAGATTACACTAAAAAATATGGTAAATTAAGTGTAAAATCTAACTTATCTATCTTTCAAAGCTATGAAGATGCAGATTTATCTAACTGGACTTGGACAAACTCTTTTGGTTACACAATCTGGAAAGGAATTGGTGTAGGTTTAGAAGTTGGTTTACGTGATAATAAACAAGAAGCTTTAAACTATTTACAAACAAGAGATATAAATCCGATTCCTTCGGCAACTTTTGACACTGTAGATAATAAGTTACAAACTTACTGGCTATTTGGTATGAGCTATGCTTTTTAATTAGCATCAAAATATATTTTATTAAACCTTAAGAAGAAATTCTTAAGGTTTTTTATTTTCCTTACTTTTACATTCTAAACCTTTATTGATGACATTATTAATAATTTTCGCTACAATCTCTATTTTCTTTTCATTCTTGTGTTCTATTTTAGAAGCGGTATTGCTTAGTATTACACCAACTTTTATCAACCTTAAAAAAAATGAAGGGCATGCGTTTGCTACTGAATTAGAAATTCTTAAAAAAGACGTAGACAAACCTTTAATTGCAATTTTAACAATTAATACAATAGCACACACAGTTGGAGCAATTTTGGTTGGTGTACAAGCAAAAGTAGCCTATGCAGAAATGTATGGTACTTCTGTTAAAACAGTTTTTGGAATTAAATTAACGGAAGACGTTATGGTAGGTGTAGTTTCTACAATAATGACAATTTTAATTCTAGTAGCTTCAGAAATTATACCTAAAACAATCGGAGCAACGTATTGGAAACAGTTAGCTAATTTTACTTCTAAAGCTTTAAAAATTATGATTTTTCCATTAAAATGGACTGGTTTTTTATGGGTTTTGCAATTAACAACAAAATTAATAGGAGGAAAAGGGCACGGTGGCGTGTTAAGTAGAGAGGGGTTTTTGGTAATGACTGAAATGGCTGAAAAAGATGGTGTTTTTCATGAAAATGAAAGTAAGGTTATAAGAAATTTATTAGGTTTTAATGATATAAAGGTAAATGATGTAATGACGCCAAGGTCTGTTTTAGAAATTGCTGATGAAAGTCAGACCATACAATCTTTTTATAATGATCATAAAAATTTACGTTTTTCTAGGATTCCTGTTTTTGCTGAAAATCCTGATGAAATTACCGGGTATTTTTTAAAAGACAATTTACTAGAAGCACTAATTAACGGAAAAGGAGATGCTACTTTGGCTTCTATAAAAAGAGATATTATAGTTACAAATAGAGATTTGTCAATTCCTAATTTATTTGAAAAATTAATTAAAGAAAAAGAACATATTGCCTTAGTGGTAGATGAATATGGTTCTGTTAGTGGACTTGTTTCTCAAGAAGATGTAATTGAAACCCTACTTGGTTTAGAAATTATAGATGAAAGTGATTCTGTTGCAGACTTGCAAGCACATGCTAGAAAATCATGGAAAGACCGCGCAAAAAGAATGGGGATTATTGAAGATAAAAAAGAGGAGTAGTTTTATTCTGATATAAGGTTGTGCATAATTTAAAAAATAATGACATCAATTCAAGAATTAAGACAACTGTTTGAAGAATTAAAACTCCCAGCTCAATTTGCAGATGATTTTCTGAAAAAGGCTAAAATAATAACCGTAAAGAAAAACGATTTCTTTGTAAAAGAAGGAGATATCTCTTCGTATATAGGAATTGTTAAATCTGGAAGTTTATTTTCTTTTTTTGAAGATGATAATAATGATATAAGTGTAAATGAATTGTATTCTCCCTTATCTTTAATTTCATCATACAGAAGTTTTCTAACACAATCACCTTCACCAGCAAACTTTAAAGCCAATGCAGTTACTGAAGTATATGTAATTACTTATAAGGAATACGTAATTTTACAAAAAGACTTAGATTGGTTGATTTTTTTCAAAGCTTTTAGTGATGCCCTTTTTGTTAGAAAATGCCTAAAAGAAACTACTTTAATTAACTTTTCGGCAAAAAAAAGGTATCAAGTTTTAATAAAACAGCGTGGCTTTGTTGAACAATTATTCCCTCAACGCATTATTGCTTCCTATCTTAAGATGAGGCCAGAAACATTATCAAGATTAAAAAGTCTTGATTTAAGTCAACGTGTTATTGTATAGCAATCAATTAATTTTGGTCTAAACTAAATAGTAATGATTAAAATTAAACAGAATGAAAAAGGCAACAACATTCGTATTCTTCATCGTTTGGATATTTACATTAAAAGCTCAAGTAAAAAATATGAAAACAGCTTTAGTATTAATTGATATTCAAAATGATTATTTCAAAGGAGGGAAAATGGAACTCAATAAACCTCTAAAAGCAGGACAAAATGCACAGTTAATTTTGAAAAATTTTAGAAGCAAAAAAATGCCTGTAATCCATATACAACATTTTTCAACTAGACCAAATTCAACTTTCTTTATACCTAATACTTTTGGTAATGAAATACACGAGAGTGTTAAACCTATTAAAAATGAGAAAATAATTACCAAAAACTATCCTAATAGCTTTAGAGAAACTGAACTTTTGTATTCTTTAAGAGAAATTGGAATTAAAAAATTAGTAATATGCGGAATGATGACTCATATGTGCGTGGATGCTACAACGAGAGCTGCAAAGGACTTTGGATTTGAATGTATTGTAATTAGTGATGCTTGTGCTACAAAAGACATAGAAATTAATAATGAAATTGTTAAAGCGGAAGAGGTTCAAAAAGCATTTTTAGGTGCGCTAAACTATTATTATTCAACTGTTTTAACAACAGAGAGGTTTTTATGCAATTAAGATAAAAATAACAGTAACTTTTTTGTGTTATATATTGTATAATAATAACTACAGCTTACATCATATAATAAAAATTCTTAAATTAGTACTTAATTAAAATCAGTTGCATTTCTGAAAGCTTCTATTTACTTGCGGATAATAGAAGTTCATTTTAAACAGAACTTTTAATATATAGCAAAGTTTCAAGTCATAAAAAAATACGTTTGAAAAGAGAAAAATACATTTCAGAATTTAAAAAAAAAATAGAGAGTTACTCTAAAATATCTGTTGACTCTTGGTTGTTAATAGAATCAATAATTAAGTTTCAAGAGTTAAAAAAAGGTGAAATCTTACTAAGAAATGGACAGATTGCAAAAAACATCCATTTTGTTTGTAAAGGAGCTTTAAGAGCATATGTAACAGATAATAACGGAAACATTTATAATAAAAACATTTTTCTAGAAACTGATTTTGCGGGTTCGACAGTTTCCTATCTTCTAAGTACCCCTTCAAATTTTACATTGGAAACTCTTGAAAACACTATTCTTATCAGTCTTGATTATAAAAAATATAGACAGTTTATTGAGGAGAATATCGACTTAAAAAATTTCTATATCGCTTATTTGGAAAATAATTGGGTTATTGAAAAAGAACAAAAAGAGGTTTCTCTTGTTATGGAGAATGCAACTGAAAGGTATTTGGAATTACTCTTAAAATATCCGAATATTGACCAGAGAATACAACAATTACATCTTGCATCACATCTAGGGATCACTCCAACTCAGTTAAGTCGAATTCGTAAAGAATTAAAAAAAAAGCATTGAATCAACATATGTAAATGTCAGAAGCTTTTCTTTCAAATATTTTTGTCTTATAAATTTAAAACAGGAGTATTATGAACTATCTAGAAAACTTAAAATGGAGATACGCAACTAAAAAATTTGATTCATCAAAAAAGATTTCATCAGAAGATTTAGAAAAATTAAAGGAAGCTATTCAATTATCTGTATCATCTTATGGATTGCAATTGTATAAAGTAATTATTGTAGAAAATACTTTTTTACGAGAAAAATTAAAAGCTGTCTCTTGGGGGCAAAATCAGGTAACGGAAGCATCTCATTTAGTCGTCTTTTGTAATTTTACGAATGTTAAAACTAAGCATGTAGATGATTTTCTATATATGACTGCTAAATCACAGGGAATAGAAGTGAAAAACCTTATAGAATATGGTAATTTTATAAAAGGTAAAATTAAGGAGATGTCAACATCTGAATTATTTAATTGGACTTCTCGACAAACATATTTGGCTCTTGGGAATTTACTTAGTGCGTGTGCAGAATTAAAAATTGATTCATGTCCAATGGAGGGGTTTGAATCGGAAAGATATAATGATATATTGGGGCTTACAGAACAAGGGCTAAATGCAGCAGTAATTGCAACTATCGGTTATCGTTCTTATAAAGACCTCTCCCAAAATCGTCCGAAAGTAAGAAAGCCTTTAAATGAATTATTATGAATCAAGCTTCATTATCGGTATTAGCAATATTAGGAGGAGTCTTTTTAGCAGTACAAGGTGGGTTAAACTCTAATTTAGGTGTTCTATTAAAAAACCCATTGTTAGCTTCGGCTGTAGCCTTTTTTAGTAGTACTGTTTTTGCAATAGCTTTTGTGTTAATTAGCATTAAAAGCGCTCCTAATTGGATGGATTTAAAGCAGATACCTTTTTATTTATGGTTTACGGGAGGATTATTTAGTGTATTGGGTATTAGTTTATACTATTATACCATTCCTAAATTAGGAATATCAACAATGATATCTTTAGGGTTATTTGGGCAAATAGGGTTCTCTATAATTGCTGGTCATTTCGGTTGGTTAAATCTACCAATAGAACCCGTAACTTTTAAAAGAGGCTTAGGCCTTATTATAATGATGTCAGGAATTATTTTAATCAATATAAAATGAAAGAAACTACAAACTTAACAAATGCTAATATAAAGAACTTAACTTCTCTTTGGCAAACAGCAAGCGAATCAATCAATGCCTATTTTAAGGAACCAAAGTTTGATTATAGCTTAATAGAATATTCTGAATGGCCAAATAGATTATGGTTTAATCAAGAAATTAGTAAAAACACAATTGCATTGGCTAAAGAAAGATTGTTGTCCACTTCTACCAACCTAATTATTCCATATTGGGATATTTACAATAGTAATTCTTTTGAAATATTAGAGCAAAATGGATTTGTTAAAAAGTTTGAACAAACGGGAATGTCTTTAAAGGTGAAGCACTTATTTGATGAATTAAAAATTTTAAAATAGTGTCTACCGAAAAGGAAGCTAATTTGTGGACTAAGCTATTTTATAAATCTTTTGGATATTACATCAATCCAGTATTGCTAATCAAACCTCAAAAAAATACTGATTATTATATTGCTTATCATAAAAATGAAGCTGTTGGAACAGGTGTTTTGCATACAACAAATAATGTTACAGGTATTCACTCCGTTGGTATTATACCAGAGCAAAGAAGAAAAGGTTATGCAGAACAAATAATGAAACTTCTAATAAATAAATCAATTCATATGAATAGTGATTATATTACCTTACAATCATCTGATATGGGAAAAGGGTTGTATTTGAAATTGGGATTTGAAGAACAATTTTCTATAAAAAATTATACACTTCAGCAGCGTTTGTAAAGAAAATGTGTATTGACTAAATTGTTGGATTTCTGTAAATAATAACTGTCATAAAGATTAAAAAATAAGTTGTATTAGACTTGTTAAAAATGAGTATTAGTAACAGGATATGTGGCGCCTATGCAATATTTACATTAAATAAATACCCAACCAAAGCAGTTATACCCATGGCGATGGTTCCCCAAAAAGTAATTCTTAGCACTGCTTTTGTAATATTAGAACCTCCAGCTTTAGCAGCTAATGCTCCTAAAATTATTAAAAAGATAATTGCAGAGCCATAAATAGCATACTCCATACTTTTTAAAGGAAGAAAGATTGTTACTAAAAAAGGTAGTAATCCGCCAACTGTAAAAGCTGCTCCAGAGGCTATTGCGGCCTGAATAGGATTTGCTTTGCTTACCTCGTTTATACCTAACTCGTCTCTAACATGTGCTGCTAATGCATCTTTTTCGGTTAGTTCTTTAGCTACAATGAACGCAGTTTCTTTTTTAAGCCCTCTTTGTTCATATATATCTGCCAGCATTTGTAGTTCTAACTCTGGCATTTCTTCTAATTCTATTCTTTCTCTTTCAATATCGGCAGTTTCAATATCTGTTTGAGAACTTACAGAAACATATTCTCCTGCCGCCATAGATAAAGCACCGGCAACCAAACCTGCTAAAGTTGCTAAAATAATGGGCTCTCTTATGTCAGAAGCAGCTGCTACACCTATCGCTAAACTTGCGGTAGATAAAATTCCGTCATTTGCACCAAGTACAGCTGCTCTTAACCAATTACTTCTGTGTATATAATGATTGTCTAAATATTCATCTAATTCAGCAGGTTTATCATCCATTTTATTTGAAGTTTACTAAAATTATATTCAAATTTTACTCTTCTTCTTTGTATTCATAATACAAAAAGTCATTATAAGGAAAACGTTGAATATGAATTTTCTTTATTTCTTCGTATGCTTTTTCTTTAAAATCTTCTAAATTGTCTTTGTTTAAAGCCGAAATAAAGATAGATTCTACTTCATAATCATTCATCCAAGTTTTTTCCCAATCTTGTAATGTATAATGTTTTTTCTCTCTTTCTGTAACGAGATCATCTTCATCAATGGTTTCATGAGAATAGGCATCAATCTTATTAAAAACCATTAAAGTTGGTTTATCTGCGCATTTAATATCTGCCAAAATAGTATTTACAGAGGCAATATGATCTTCAAAATTAGGATGAGAAATATCTACAACATGTAATAATAAATCTGCTTCACGTACTTCATCTAAAGTAGATTTAAAAGATTCTACCAATTGCGTTGGTAGCTTTCTTATAAAACCAACAGTATCTGTTAATAAGAAAGGGATATTTTTAATCACCACTTTTCTAACCGTAGTATCTAAGGTTGCAAATAATTTGTTTTCAGCAAAAACTTCACTTTTACTAATTACGTTCATTAAGGTAGATTTACCAACATTGGTGTATCCAACTAAAGCAACTCTAACCATTTTACCACGGTTTTTACGTTGCACACCCATTTGTTTATCAATGGTTTGTAGCTTCTTTTTTAAGAGTACTATTTTATCACGAATAATACGTCTATCCGTTTCAATTTCGGTTTCACCAGGTCCACGCATTCCAATACCCCCTTTTTGCTTGTCTAGGTGAGTCCAAAGTCTGGTTAAACGTGGTAATAAATATTGACATTGTGCCAATTCTACTTGTGTTTTAGCAGAACTTGTTTGCGCTCTTTGTGCAAAAATATCAAGTATAAGATTGGTTCTATCTAAAATTTTACAATCTAAAACCTTCTCAATATTACGTATTTGAGCAGGAGATAATTCGTCATCAAAAATAGCAGTACCAATATTATTGGCTTCTATATAATTGCTAACTTCTTCTAATTTACCAATACCTAAAAACGTTTTAGGGTTTGGTTTTTCCATTTTTTGAACAAAACGTTTTACGGCAACTCCACCTGCAGTCAACGTTAAAAATTCTAATTCATCTAAATATTCTGTAGATTGAATTTCATCTTGTTGCTGAGAAATAATACCAATTAAAACTGCTTTTTCAGAAATAACTTCGCGTTCGTCTATCATAGATTACAAAAATACAAAGATTTGATTTGTAAAGGCACAAAAAAATCCTCAATAAAGATTAAGGATTTTAATAATTAATTCAAATTCAAATTCAATAATTTTCTTTCTTATAGCAATTGGTTTTTAAGTTTAATATTCATTCAGATTTTAATCATGGCAAATTTATATTAGAAAAAGGTAAGATAATACAGGTTTATGTTAACAAAACATATAATTTAAGTTACGAATAGCAATGGTTTATTTACTTATTTTTACGGTTCACAAAAAAATATATAAATGGGTTCATTTTTTTTATCATCAAAAAAAAGTAAAGATATTTTTACGGTAGGTTTTTATAACGTAGAAAATTTATTTGACACTGTAAATGACCCCAAAACGTTTGATGATGATTTTACAGCAAACGGAAAAAATAATTGGAACCACAAACGCTATCGAGATAAAATTAAAAAACTAGGCTCTGTAATTTCTCAATTGGGTAAAGAGCAATCTTATTATACACCAGCAATTGTTGGGTTGGTAGAGGTAGAAAATGCCAAGGTTGTAAGGGATTTGGTGAATTCTAAAGATTTAAGAAAACATCATTACGGCTTTGTACACTATGATTCTCCGGATGATAGAGGTATTGATGTTGCCCTTTTGTACAATAAGCAATTGTTTGAATTATTAGGGTCAGAGCATTTTCCGTTATATTTAGAGGATGATGAGGGGAAAAGGGATTATACACGAGATGTTTTAGTTGTGTACGGAAACTTAAACGGAGAATTGGTTCATATTTTGGTAAATCATTGGCCTTCTAGAAGAGAAGGGGTAGAAGAATCTGAATACAAACGTGTGGAAGCAGCAAAATTAGCAAGTACTATTGTAGAGGTTATTCAGGCTAGAAATTTTGATGCGAAGATTTTAATTATGGGCGATTTTAATGACGATCCAACCAGTAAAAGTGTAAAAGAATATTTAGTAACAGAAGATTTTTACAACCCAATGGCAAGTATTTTAGACAGAGAAGCAGTTGGTTCTTTAACTTATGAGCGTAAATGGAATTTATTTGATCAAATTATTATTTCTAAAAATTTCTTGGAAAAAAAAGAAGGTAAATTGGTTTTTAAACATGCTGCTGTTTTTAACAAAAAATGGCTAAAAATATTTAAAGGAAAACTAAAAGGAAGTCCGTTTAGAACCTATATTGGTCCTTGGTATCAAGGAGGTTTTTCAGACCATTTTCCTGTATATACTTTTTTTAAAAAAGCTAAGTAATGGCTTCTATATTTGGTCATGCAGTTGCCGCCATAGCAATAGGTTCTTCGTTTTCAAAACCTTTTAAATCAATAAAATTTTGGTTAATTTGTGTTGGTTGTGCAGTTGTACCAGATTTAGATGTTATAGGTTTTAACTTTGGTATTTCTTACAGTTCTTTTTGGGGGCATCGAGGTTTTTCTCACTCCATCGTTTTTGCACTTCTACTAGGAATTTTCTTTTCACTAATTTTTTATTATCCGCTTTTTAAGGCGGATTACAAAAAAGTTATTTTATTGATTCTTTGTTTCTTTTTATGTACCGTTTCTCATAGTCTTTTAGATGCATTAACTACAGGAGGGAAAGGCGTTGCATTATTTAGTCCTTTTGATAATACACGTTACTTTTTTCCTTGGAAAGTGATTAAAGTATCGCCTATCGGAATTTCGAAATTTTTCTCTCAAAGAGGTGTAAATGTGCTGATAAGCGAATTAAAATGGATTGGAATACCCAGTTTAGTTTATGTTATTGGAATAAAATTATTTAGAAAAAAAGAATAATTACTCTTTACCAAAATCTTTAAAAGCATTTTTTAGTTTTTCATCATTTAAGATGTATTTTTTGTACTTACCATCTCTGTATCTGTAATAAATAAAGAAAGGCATAAACAGAAAAGAAAAGTAAAAAACACCTAAGCCCATAACAATTTGTGCTTTTTCATGTTCTGTATTTACCAAATAGATACCAATTGCCATCCAAATTAAAAAGACAACAAACATTATTTTTAACGTTAACTTCATGCAGCAAAATTACAAAAGTTATATCTTTAATTTCTAATTTATAACCAAATGAAATCAATTTTGTTATTTTTGATTGGATTGCTACTCATTTCTTGCAATCCACCTAAAACAGAAACTCCTATGAATACAAAAATTGTGATTGCACATAGAGGTGCTTCAGGTTATTTACCAGAACATACCATAGAAGCAAAGGCAATGGCGTGTGCAATGAATCCAGATTTTATAGAGCAAGATTTGGTGTTAAGTAAAGATGATGTTCCTATTGTTATTCATGATATTTATTTGGATGATGTAACGGATGTTGCTACAAAGTTTCCTGATAAAAAAAGAGAAGACAATCGTTTTTATGTAATTGATTTTACTTTTAATGAGTTACAAACCTTAAAAGTGTCGGAACGTTTTAATCCAGAAACGGGTAAGCAAGTGTATGCAAATCGTTTTCCGAAAGGAAAAGGAAATTTTAAACTGCATTCTTTTCAAGAAGAAATAGCACTGATACAAGGGTTAAATAAATCGACAGGAAAAAATATTGGAATTTATCCAGAAATTAAAGATCCTGCTTTTCATCAAAAAGAAGGAAAAAATTTAACGGCAATTGTTTTAAAAACACTTTCTGATTATGGTTACACAACAAAAGCAGACAATTGTATTTTACAATGTTTTGACGCCAAAGAATTAGAAAGGATTCGGAAAGAATTAAAATCAGCATTATTTTTAGTTCAGTTAATAGAATTTCCCGAAGAAGCAAAGCAATTAGAATATTTTGCAACCTATGCAGATGGAGTAGGACCTTGGTACAAACAGATTTTGGATAAAAAAGTAGCTGGTAAATGGCAGTTTACTAGTTTAGTTTCTGAGGCACATAAATTTGGTTTAAAGGTACATCCTTACACTTTTAGAGCAGATGCTTTAGATGAATTTACTAGTTTTGATGAAATGATGAAAACCCTTTTAATTGATGCAAATATTGATGGCGCTTTTACAGATTTTCCAGACAAAGTTTCGGCATTCTTAAAAAAGTAAAAATTACATTAAAAAGTGGCATAAATAAATTGAAATTCTATTTAGTTGCAGTATTTTTATTTTTTAATTTATAATTTATGAGCACAGAAGTTTATTCTATAAAACACGATAATAATACTTTAGATCTTTTTAAAGCAGATAAAAAATTATACAGTTCTAAATGGTTTATGGAGTTTGGTAAATTTGGTTCTGAGCTTTTTAATTCTCAAGATAAAATCATTTTTTACATTTCTAAAAAATTTAAATTTTGGAAATGGAAAATGGTATTTACTATAAAAGATGATCATGGAGTTGTTACAGAATTAATTTCTGAGAATGCTAAAAAAACAATATATTCTATTAATTTCAATGATCTTACGTATCAACTAAAAATACATCATCATAAGAAAAAATCAATTTATAAAAATGGTACTAAAATAGCAGAGATAGATGAATCTTTTTTAGATACGGGTTTTAATGATTTTATTAAACTTCAACTTTTAGAAGAGAAAGATTTAAAAATTTCTTTTTTATTATTTTCCTGTTTAAAAATAGGTGAAGTAGATCAAAAGGCGAAAACGATAATTACAAGCCAGAAACAATTAGAACCGAATGAGGAACCTTGGAGCTAATTTTAAAGGTATTTTAAGGCGAATTTTTTAGCTAATAAGTGTAAGTACTTTTTACTGTTTTGCATGGAGTCGTCTAAATCTTTTGCATAATTGATAACGGTATCTGTATATAAAATTCCAAACTCTTCTAAATGTTTATCATTTAAATCTGTAGCACCACAAAAAGCAGCCACTTTTATTTTTTTAGCTATTGCGGATGTTAATACACCTTTAATTGTTTTTCCAGACATGGTTTGGGTGTCTAATTTACCTTCACCGGTAATAATCCAATCTGCACCTTCAATTTGAGCATCAAAATTAGCGATGTCTTTTATCATTTGAATACCAGGTTCTAAAGTTCCGTTTAAGAATAGTTTAGACGCAATTCCCATACCGCCTGCGGCCCCAGCACCTTTTACGGATTGGACATCAATAGTAAAAACATTGTTTAAAACCTTAGAGAAATCTTGAAGTCCTTTGTCTAGCATTATAATATCTTCTTTAGTAGCTCCTTTTTGAGCTCCATAAACATAAGCAGCACCATTTTCTCCATATAAAGGATTGGTAACATCACAAGCAATTTTAAAACGTACGTTGCTTAATAAGGGATGAACCTTGCTAGTATCTATCGCTTTTATAGCAGATAAATTAGCGCCAATGGGTTGCACTATTTTATGGTTTTTATCTAAAAAATGATATCCCAAAGCGGTTGCCATGCCAATTCCACAATCGTTGGTGGCGCTTCCTCCAATACCTATAATAATAGTTTTTGCGCCTTTTTTTAAGGCATCAATAATCATTTCTCCTGTTCCTAAGGTGGTTGCATTTTTACAGTCGAATTGTGCTTGTTGTAGTAACTTAACACCAGAAGCCTCTGCCATTTCTATAAAAGCAGTATGTGTTTTTTCTGAATAGATATAGGATGCATCTATAGTTTTAAAAAAAGGGTTGTTTACTTTTAGGTGTATTGTACTTCCTTTTAAGTAATATTTTACAACATCAATAGTACCATCACCACCATCTGCTAATGGTAATTTAAGAATTTTGGTGTTAGGGGACTCTTCTAAAATTCCTTTTTCAACAATATCACAAAATTCTAAACCTGTTAAAGAATTTTTAAACTTGTCGGGTGCTAGTACTATTTTCATTTGCTTAATTTTTAATTTAGGATACTTGGTAGGAAATAACTAAATGCAACTATAAAAACAAAAAAGCCAACAAGAATGTATACCTCTTTTATCATAAAGTCTTCTTTTTTAATACTCACATTAAAGTTAGAAATTTGTTTTACAGCGGTACCACGTGTAAATGCACTTACTGTATAGGCAACTACCAGTGCTATGATAACTCCGGTAAAGTTTAACCAAATCCAGAAAATATTAAAACCTAGATCTATGTGAAATAGTTCTTGTATTGTTTTAGAAAATATTAAGTTAATAAGTACTGCAGAAATTATGGCAGCATTCATACCAATATGATTTACTTTTTTTGAGAAAAAAGCTAAAAAGAACGTTACTAAAACAGGGCCGTAAAATACAGAACCTATTGCATTTATAATTTCTATTACTGCGCTTTTACTTCCTCCAAAAAGAAAGGCTGCTGCAATACAAATAACACCCCAAAATACAACTGAACCTTTAGAAATTAGCATGTATTTTTTGTTGGTTAGTTTTACTTTTCCTCTGTTAAAAAAATCTTCAACCGTAACTGCTGATAATGAATTAACTGTAGAACTTAAAGAAGACATTGCTGCCGATAAAATACCTACCATTAAAATACCGATTAAACCATGTGGTAAATATTTCATGATAAAAACTGGAATCATTAAATCTGCTTTTACACCATGAGAGGCGTATTCTTCTGGAAAATATTTTTGAGTAGTCATTGCTATTTCTTCTAGAAAACCAGGAGCTTGTGTTATTAAACCACCAATTACTAAACCCATAATGCAATAGATTAAAACTACCGGAAACCTTAAAAGTCCGTTGGCTAATAATAATTGTTTAATCGTTTTTTCATCTTTGGCAGATAACATTCTTTGCGCTTGTGTTTGATCGCATCCGTAATAAGAAGCATATAAAAAGAAACCTCCAATAATCATTGGTAACAAGCCATATTCGTTTCCTTCTCCAATACCTAAATTATAGTCGATTACTTTTAATCTTTCAGGATCAAAACCATTTGCCAAACCACCATTTTCTTGTAAAATACTCCAACCGAAATACAAGCAAATAATTAAACCTGCAAATAAAATAATCATTTGTATAGCATCTCCCCAAACAACAGCTTTCATACCACCTTGCCAAGAATAAATGATGGTAATTACACTTATAATTAAAATGGTATACACAAAATCGATATCTAAAACTGCTTGTAAAATAATGGCAATGGTATACACCATAACACCTGTACCTAAGGCACGACTAATTTGAAAAACAATACTTAGGATTAATCGAGTAGAAGTACTAAAACGTTTTTCTACAAACTCGTAAATACTAACTACACCAGATTTAAATAGTGGCGGAATGATAACAATCATAATAAAAATCATTGCTAATGGAACGGCAAACTCAAAGGTTAACCATTTCATACCTCCACCTAATTTTAAACCAACAAAAGCGGGTGCAGAAATAAAACTGATGGCAGATAATTGAGTAGCCATGGTGGATAAACTCAGTGGAAACCACCCCATACTTTTACCTCCTAAAAAGTAATCTTTTGAGTCTTTATTTTCTTTAAAGAAAAAACCCATTCCTAAAAAGAAAATAATATAAAATAGTACAATACTATAGTCTAGCCAATTCATAGTCAGTTTGTTTTAAGTAGAATTAATTTTTAAGCATATCAATTAATAAAGCTGCACTCCAAGAAAAATGATTTCCTCCGTAACCTGCTTTTCCTTCTTTATGCTCTTCTTTTCTAGAATCGAAATATTCGTAAAAGCCATTTTTTTCAATCATTTCTATAGAATCTTGTTTTACACGTTCTGAAATGTCATTGAACTTATAATCTCTTAATCCTCTATATAACATCCAATTTAGGTTAATCCAAACGGGGCCTCTCCAATATTTCTTTGGGTTAAAACGATCACTTGTTGGGTCAAAAGAAGCACATAAATATTGATTTTCATTCCCAAATTTGTCCATCATTATGTTTACCATTCTTTCTGCTCTTTCTTTTGATGGAATACCTGCAAATAATGGAGAAAAAGAAGATGAAGATAAATACCTTAAAGGTTTTTCATTTCTTAAATCATAATGAACATAAGCACCTATTTCTTCATCAAATAATTTATTATTAAAAGATGAGATACTTTTTTCTTGCCATTTTTTTAATTGCTCAATTTTATCATTATTGCCGCCAATCAATTTGTATAAAGCTATTAAACTTTCGTTTGATTTGATTAACATGGCATTAAATAAAGGATCTTGAACTAAGAAAGGCGATAATTCTGCTATTTTTTCATCACTATAATTATGCTCTTTTGCAATTTCTATAATGTGTAAATAATGATCGTATTCTCTTTTAGATGGACGTTGTGCTGCATCTACATGAGTAGTGTCTCTTCTTTCAAAAGTATATTCTGGCGGATTCATTGTATCCCAAATATCATCCCAAATAGGAGAGTTGTCTGTACCAGATTCCCAATTATGATAAATATAAACTAAACCTTCATTTTGTGGGTCTCTATTTTCGTAAAAATATTCGTGATTAAAATATACTTTATCAATTACAGATTCAATGTATTTTAAAGAAGCCTCTTTTTGATTGCTAATTTTATACATTTCTTCTAATACAAAACCAATAACGGGCGGTTGTGTCATCCCTGTTGATTTGTATTTTTTAGATGATAAAGGATGTAAATCTGAACGATGAAAATTAGCACCAGGAAAATAACTATCATTTTCTGTATGAAATATAATGTGAGGAATAAATCCGTTTTCCCATTGTGCGTCTAGTAAAGTTTCAATTTCTTTTTCTGCCTTAGGCATATCAAAATGAGCAAAACCAATGGCTATAAAACCAGAGTCCCATTTCCATTGAAAAGGATATAAATTGGCACAAGGTATGCTAAAACTGCCTGTCCAGTTATTATTAAGTACTTCGATTGCTTGTTCTTGTAATTTGTTCATTATAGAATTGGTATTTCTTAATTTTAAAACTCACTACCCAAAATCTCTTTTGAGTAGTGAGAAAACTTTAATTCAAATTTGATTTATTAAAAATTTAATGTTGCTGTGATAAAAACTCTTCTTGGTAAAATTGGTCTTCCATTAAAAAATTCTGCATCACCGGATTGGTTTACATTTCTTGGATCTCCTTCTGTAATACCAGAACTGTCAAATAAGTTAAAGACAGAAACTCCTAGTCTTAAGTTTTCTTTGCTATTTTCTGTATCATTTAAACCAAAAGTATAACCAGCACCTAATCTAATAATGTTTATAGCATCTAACTCTACATTGTTATTATCTGCTGCAAACTTTTTTCCTGTATGGTTTAAAGAGAATAATGCGTCAAAGCTATTATTGTCATAGTTTAAACTTAAACTTGTTAAAAAGTTAGGTTGTCTTGCTAGTTTATTACCAATATTTATTTCTGCAGAACCACCGTTTTCTAAATCTTCATCGATGTTTTTAGTAATTTCGTGTTCTTGGTATGTGGCTGTACCTCTAAAGTCTAAATAATCAGTTAATTTATATGTCCAGTTTGCTTCTAAACCTAATGTTTTTGTAGCTTGCTCTGATCTTGTTTTATCAATTAAAGTTCCTGCAGCATTAAATCCTTGTGTTATTTTAATACGGTCGCTTAAACCAACATAATACGCTGCTAAAGAACCCGATAGTTTTTCTTTACCTAATTTTACACCAGCCTCAAATTGAATAATTTTTTCTGAGTCATATTTAGTGTCTTTAATACCAGGTACCGGAGTAAAACTTCTAATTTGTGGAAAGAAAAATCCTTTAGAAAAGTTTGCATATAAGTTAACCTCGTCTGTTAAATTGTGTAATGCAGCTAAAGATAATGCCCAATCTGTAGCGTCGATATTTCCTCTTGTAAAACTTCCGTCTGCATACTTTACATTTGCTAGTTCTGCAGTTAGAGTAGCATCATCATAAACGTTGCTTTTTACAATATTTCCGTTACTAAAAGTACCATTTGTGTTTTCTATTCTAATACCAGCATCAAAACGCCATTTATCAAAAACCATTTCATCTGTTAAGTAAAATGCTGTTTTATTTTGAGTTAAGAATTTGTTTGATGTCATACCAATTCTATTGTATAATCCTCCTTCAGAAAAAGTAACATCATTACCGCTTGCATCTACATAGCTTAGGTTTACTAAGCGTGGGTTGTTGTTAAATTCTGATAAAACTCTGTATTGATAGTTTACATCTTCTGCTTCTGTTAATGCTAAATACACACCAGCAGTAATATTATGAGTTCCTTTATCGGTTTCTATTGTCTTAGTTAAAGAAGCTTCACCAGAATAATCTGTCATAGGTCTTAATCTATCTACATGTAAATTATCTACTACTAAATCTGAATTGTTGACAGATGAGCCAGCAGCACTTCCTTGATATTGTGCTGTATACCCTTGGTTTCCTGGTGCTACATTAGAAACATAATCACTTAAAGAAATTGGGTTTCCGTTATCACCGCTACCACCTACATATAATGCAAAATTATGCTTGTAATTTGCGTATTTTATTTTTGATTTAAATCTTAAGTCATCTGCAAATTTATAATCAAAATCTCCCATTAAATATCCACCAGCGGTGTAAACACCATCTTCTATAGGACTTGTGTACGCGCCACCTGCAGTTAAAAATGAAGTATGCGCTAATTCGCTTGATAGTAATTGAGAAACTGGTTTTCCATCATTTCCATCAATTCTATTTCTGTCTCCATCTAACGGAAGTGGTAAAAAGAATTGTGCTCTATCATTTATAAACTGACCGTGTAATGTAAAAGATCCTTTGTCGAATTTCTTTTTAATGTTTCCTCTAAACTGAACCCCTTTAGTTGGCATTCCTGTTTCTATTGGTCCGTCATCTTTTCTAACAAAACCAGTAAGAGCATAATATGTATTAGAATCTTCTCCTCCTAATTTACCTCCAGTATAAAAGTCTGTTTTTAAACGGCCTTTGTCTGCCCATTCTACATTAACAACGTTTTCGGCATTTGTATCTCCCGTTTTACTAGAATAGTTAATGATACCTGCAACAGAGCCAGCACCATATAAAACAGCTGCTCCACCTCTTACAAATTCTACTCCTTTAAAACCGATATCTGGTCTTGCATATACATCATGTGCAGATGAGTTTAAACCAAACGTACTCATTAACGGCATACCATCATATTGTAATGGGTTAAATACATACTGCCCTCCAGAAGGCAAACCTCTTACAAAGACGTTGGTTGCTGTTTCTCCACCACCACCTTCTGCGGTAATACCAGGCACACTTCTAAGAATATCTGCTTGACTATTTGCAGAAAGTTTTGTAATTTCTTTTTGCTGTATAGAGCTAATAGACATTGGGGTTTCTTTTTTAGACCTAAAAGTTGCAGATGCAGTTAAAAGAATTTCATCTAATTGCCCTAAACTTTCTTCTAAAACAGCATTTACTGTAACGGCGGTTCCATTTAAATTCACTTTCTTTTCAAAAGTTGTAAACCCAATGTAGGATACCTGAATTGTTTGTTCTCCACTTGCAGAAGATGTAAAGCTGTAGTTTCCATCAAAATCAGATGTTCCACCAGAAGTAGATCCTTTTAGAATAATACTAGCTCCAGGAATCCCTTGGCCCGTATTATCTTTAATTGTTCCTTTTATAGTTGTCTGTGCTGCTATCACAGAAAAACTAAAGACACATAATAACGTAAGTAATAAATGTTTCATGATTTTTAAGAATTAGTTAATTATATTCCAAAATTATTGATATATACACTATTTATAATGCAATTATTTGCGATAATACCACGCAAACGTTTGCGGGAACGTTTGTTTTTACTATTTTTACGAAAACGATGTATTTTGAAAAAAGAGGTTACTACACTAAAACAACTAGCTCAGATGTTGAATTTATCTACATCAACTATTTCTAGAGCTTTAAATGATCATCCAGATATTAGTCCTACTACTACAAAGAGGGTAAAGGATTTGGCAAAAAAGTTAAATTACATGCCTAATATCTTTGCAAAAGGGTTTCGATTACATAAAACAAATATTATTGGAGTTATTGTTCCTGATATTACATCTTATTTTACTTCTACAATTTTAAAGGAAATTTTATTGCAATCGGAAATGAAAGGATATAGAGTTATTATTTCTGAATCTAATAATGATATACATCGAGAAAAAGAAATGTTATTAACGATGTTACAGTTTGGTGTGGATGGCATTTTAATGTCTTTATCTAAGAATACGATAGAAGTAGACCCTATTTTATATGCGTTAAATCAAAAACCATTAGTGTTATTTGATAAAGTGTCTAATAAAGTTCCGTGCACTCAAATAATTATTAATGGAGAACAAGCTGCTTTTAACTCTGTAGAACACTTGATAAATATTGGTAAAAAAAGAATTGCAATTATTAAAGAATTTGAGCATTCTTATAATTCAGAAAGACGATTTCAAGGATACTTAAGAGCACTAAAAACGTACAATATTCCTGTTGATGAAAAACTAATTTTAAGTACTGATGATATTTCGTTAAAAAAAGGAAGACGATTAACAAGTCAATTAATTAGTTTAAAAGAAAGACCAGATGCCATATTTTCTATTACTGATACGGCTGCAGTAGGAGTAATACAAACTCTAAATAAATTTAAGATTAAAATACCTGAGGAAATTGCGGTAGTAGGTTTCAGTAACTCTTTAAATTCTACCATTATAGAACCTAATTTAACTACTACAGACCAACCGGGTAAAAGAATAGGAGAGATTGCTGTAGAGTATTTAATTAGAGAAATTCAAGAACCTCAAAATTATCTTAGTAGTAAAACGGTAGAAATTAAAACCAATTTAATAGTTAGAGCTTCTACTTTTTTGCCTGATTAAATAATTATTTACTTAAAAGTTGAGGTAGAAGCAGTAATAGAATAAGAGCAAGTACAATAAATATAGAGGTAGCTAATGGTTGCCATATTTGTTTTTTTTGGAAGGCTAAGTCTTTTTCTATATGCTTATTCCAAAAATACTCTGTTAAAATTACATATCCAATAAGGTTGAACAATAGCGTAATAAAAAAGGTTTTAGGTAGATAGTTTAAAATAATAGCAGATAAAATGGTGTACACAATTCCAAAAGTAAGAGTTTGAATTCTTGCTTTTGGTTTGTTCATTTCTTTTAAATTCTGCATTAATAGAAATGCCCCGAAAATGGTGGAAAAGAAGATGGTAAAACCTTGTATGGCTTTTTTAGAATACAAAAAAGGTAGCTCTAATTCTTCAAAAGGGCTTTCGTTATTTTCTTTTTTTTCTGTAGAAATGACAGCGTTAACTGCATCACTTTCTTTTAAAGTTTCATCAACAGAAATCGCTGTTTTTTCAATTAAGTTTCTGTTTTCTAATTCCCATATTACTGCTTGTATAGCTTCTGCGGTATAATTTTCTTTTTCATTAAAAATAGTCTCTAACTCTTTGTTAGATTTTTTTGACATATTTTTTGTGAAACTATTTGTTCTCATTCTTTTTTAGTAAATTTATGCAGTAACTTCTATCAATTTATTTCTATAAGCTGTTAATAGTTTAGATTTAGATATAAAACCAACATATTTTCCGCCTTTAACAACAGGCAAGTTCCAAGCACCACTTTCTTTAAATTTTTGCATAACTTTAGCAGTGCTATCGGCACTTAATATTACTTCTGGTGCACTAGTCATAATATCAGAAACTCTCATTTTATCATACATCGTTTGATCAAACATTACAGGTCTTACATCATCTAATAAAACAATTCCCATAAAATGTTGTTTATCATCTAAAACAGGGTAAATATTTCTGCTAGATTTAGCAACGTTTTCTTTTAGTAATTCTCCTAATGTTTTTTTAGGTTTTGTAGCTATAAAATCTTTTTCAATAAGCGTATCAATATCTAAAAACATTAATACATTTTTATCTTTATTATGGGTTACCAATTCGCCTTTTTTAGCTAATTGTGCCGCATAAATATTATGAGGTATGTAGCGTTTAGTGATGATAAATGAGATAGAACTAACAATCATTAGCGGAATAAACAACTCGTAACCACCAGTAATTTCTGCAATTAAAAAGATAGCGGTTAAAGGTGCCAATAAAACACCTGCCATAAGACCTGCCATACCAACCATGGCAAAATTGATTAACGATAATTTGTGTCCAAAAAAGTTTGTATAGTTTACAAAAAGGGCAAAAACATAACCAGTTAAACTACCTGTAAATAGTGTTGGTGCAAAAATACCACCAATTCCTCCAGCACCAAAAGTTAAAGAGGTTGCTACTATTTTAAAGAGAATTAACCCTAATAAAAATAAAATAACTAGGTAAATATTATCAGAAATAGAATTAAAAATATTATTTTCTACTACTGCCAAGATATTTCCTTTTAATACATTATTGATGGTTTCGTACCCTTCTCCAAATAATGGCGGAATTAAAAAAACCAGTACACCTAAAGTAACACCTCCTACTAATAGTTTTTTATAAGGATTGTCTAATTTTTTAAAAATATTTGCAATGGCAAAATAGACTTTACTAAAATAAACTGATATTAAAGCCGTAAAAACACCTAGAGAAATATAAAATAGTACATCATTAAGCTCAAACTTGTCTTGTATGTTAAAGTGTAGTAGTACATCATCTCCTAAAAAGAAATAAGAAGTTAATACAGCTGTAATAGATGCCAATAATAACGGAATCATAGAGGCCAAGGTTAGCTCTAGGCTAAAAATTTCTACAGCAAAAACAATTGCGGCAATTGGCGCTTTAAAAATAGAAGACATTGCTCCGGCTGCAGCCGCACCTATTAATAAGGTTTTGGTTGTTTGGTTTAATCTAAAAAGTTGAGCAAAGTTAGAACCTAATGCGGCACCTGTTGCCACTGTTGGTCCCTCTAAACCAACAGAACCACCAAAACCAACCGTAATTGGTGCGGTAAGAATAGAAGCCCACATTTGATGTTTGGGCATAATCCCTTTTTGTTTTGAGATGGCATATAAGGTAGATGGAATTCCGTGTCCAACTCTTTTCTTTATAATAAACTTTACTAAAAAGAGAACTATGAGTAGCCCAATGATTGGAAAAATAAAATAAAAAGCACTATGAATTTCTGCTATAAATTCCCCCTCTAATAAATGTTGAATTAAGTGGGTTGCATTTTTTAGTGTAACGGCTCCTAAACCGGCTAATAATCCAATAACAGCACTTGCTATGTTGGTAAATTGTTTGTTAGAAATATTTCTATATTTCCACTTTAGGATTTTTCTGTAAATATCTTTTGTTGTTGGCATTTTACTTTGTAATCAAAATATCGGTTCCTAAATATGTATTGTTTTTATTATAGTACCAAGCTCTATTTTTGGGCATTTTAATAGCATTAATGGTTTCTAAACCAGAAAGCAAAATATACTCTCCGCTATCTTTTTTCTCTTTAAAAAATTGGTATACTTCCATGGCATACGTTTTTGGATTAAAATAAAAGTACCAAGTATCTTTGCCTATTTTTTTAGCATAGGTAACTTTTAAAACCAAATATTCTTTTCCTTTAAATTTTTTCTTTTCTACTTTTTGATGAATGATGGTTCCTTGATCTTTTAATTTCATAGGCAAACCGTACAAATAAGTATAATAATTTTTATACATGTTTGCACGTTCAGTATTCAGATTAAAATTCTTTTTAATTTCTTCTGACGGATTTTTATCTTCATTAAAAATAAAACTAGAAATACCTTTATTTACAGTATATTCGGTTGTAATGGTGTCTCTAATTGCTTTTACAGAAAAGTACTCTTCTGGCAAATTGATATAGATTTTACTTTTTCTAGGAGATCGTTTTGGAGTTTCCATTATTACAAAAAGCTCGCCTTTAAATTTCTCCCAATTTCCGTTTGGATCATGAAATTGAATTGCTTTTTCTAACAAATCATTTCCTGTAAGTTCCTGTGAATAAGAAATAAAAGAAACCAAAAGCAATAAAAGTATCATTGCGTTTTTCATTTTCTAAATTTAATAAAAAATCCCGCATTTGCGGGATTTAAAATTTTTATGCTTGTATATCTAAGCGTAAGCTTAATTCTTTTAATTGATCATCGTCTATAAATGCAGGTGCATCTATCATTACATCTCTACCAGAATTATTTTTAGGGAATGCAATAAAATCTCTAATAGTTTCTTGTCCGCCTAAAATAGCAACCAATCTATCTAACCCAAATGCCAAACCACCGTGAGGAGGCGCACCATATTCAAAAGCATCCATTAAGAAACCAAATTGAGCTTTGGCATCTTCTTCAGAAAAACCTAAATGTTTTAACATGGTTGCTTGCATTTGTTTATCGTGAATACGAATAGAACCACCACCAATTTCGTTACCATTTAAAACCAAATCGTACGCATTTGCTTTTACAGCACCAGGATCTGTATCTAACAATTCCATTTGCCCAGGTTTAGGCGAAGTAAATGGGTGATGCATTGCATGATAATGCCCTGTTTCTTCATCTAACTCTAATAATGGGAAATCAATTACCCAAAGAGGTGCAAAAACTTTAGGATCTCTCAAGCCTAAACGTTCTGCTAATTCCATACGTAAAGCAGATAATTGAGCTCTTACTTTGTTGGTTTCTCCAGATAAAACACACACTAAATCACCAGGTTTTGCACCTGTTATTTCTGCCCACTTCGCTAAATCTTCTTGATCGTAGAATTTATCTACAGAAGATTTGAAGGTTCCATCTTCGTTTACACGCGCATAAATCATCCCTAAAGCTCCAACTTGCGGACGCTTTACCCACTTAATAATATTGTCTATTTCTTTTCTTGTATAAGCGTTTCCTCCAGGAACAGCAATACCAACCACCAATTCTGCGCTATTAAAAACACCAAAATCTTTATGTTGTGTCACTGCGTTTAACTCACCAAACTCCATTCCAAAACGGATATCTGGTTTGTCATTTCCATACAAACGCATGGCATCGTCATATAACATTCTAGGGAATTTCTCCACTTCAACATTATTTACTTCTTTTAGTAAGTGACGCGTTAAGCCTTCAAAAACATTTAAAATATCTTCTTGCTCCACAAACGCCATTTCACAGTCTATTTGTGTAAATTCTGGCTGTCTGTCTGCACGTAAATCTTCATCTCTAAAACATTTTACAATCTGAAAATATTTATCCATTCCACCAACCATCAACAGTTGTTTAAAGGTTTGTGGAGATTGAGGTAACGCATAAAACTGACCTTCATTCATTCTACTAGGCACCACAAAATCTCTTGCGCCTTCTGGTGTAGATTTAATTAAATAAGGCGTTTCTACTTCTATAAATTCTTGGTCAGAAAGATATTTTCTAACTTCCATTGCCACTTTATGACGGAAAATTAAACTGTCTTTAACCGGATTTCTTCTAATGTCTAAATATCTGTATTTCATACGGATATCTTCTCCACCATCGGTTTTGTCTTCAATAGTAAAAGGAGGCGTAACAGATGCGTTTAAGATTTCTAATTTAGAAACCAACACTTCTACATCTCCAGTAGGCATTTTAGAGTTTTTAGCTTCTCTGTCAATTACAGTACCTGTAACCTGTATTACAAACTCTCTACCTAAAGATTTTGCTTTTTCCATCATTTCTTTTGGTGTACGCTCTTCATCAAAAATTAGTTGCGTAATTCCGTATCTATCACGTAAATCTACCCAAACCATAAAACCTTTATCACGAGATTTTTGTACCCAACCTGCTAAGGTTACTTCTGTGTTTATGTGCGATGCTCTTAACTCGCCGCAAGAATGACTTCTATACATTTCTCTTTGTAAATTTGCTTCCGCAAAGCGGAAATCCTTAAAAATTGTTATCCCGAACTTGTTTCGGAATCGAAGCTGCAAAATTAATCATTTTCTATTTAATATGATGTTTTTGGGCGTTCATTTCTAAAGAGAAATGCCCCGCTTTTCGCACTCGCTTTTTTTTAACAAAAAAGAGCTCAAACAAATGCTACAATCGGTAACGCAAAATCCGTTTAATACCTTTAAATATTTGAGTATAGCTATTATTTGTTCTCAGAAAAATAAATAGAAGTTTACAAAAAAGAAGGCTTTAATTTTTCCCTGAAAAAAAAATAGTAATCTAAAACAGACGTTGAGGTGTTAAAAAAAGTTTCTAATAGACTTAACCAAGCTCTAGATTCTAAAATAAAAAGGTATTTTTTTGACAGGATAGCTATCATGTTTGTTAGATTCAAGTTCTAAGTACAACTTTTGCAAAAGAAATTTCTATAAAACCTAAGTAAAAAAGTGCAAGAAATAAAAGAATATAGCTTTTTAGTTTTATCTTTGAAAAAACAACTCAGTATGAGACTCTTCTATGTTTTTTTGTGTGTTTTATTGCCTTTTTTCTCACTGTTTTCTCAAAAAAAGAACATTAAAATTGATAGCGCTTATCAAGTACTAAAAAATACACCTAGTTCTATTAAAAAAGTAGATGATTTAATAGATTTATACAAACAATCTATACGTCAAAAAGAAATAAACAAAACTATTTTAGAAGATGCTTTAACTATTTCTAAAAATATATTTTACATTAAAGGAATAGGTGTTTGCTATGATAGAAAGGGAATTAATGCTCGTTACGAGCAAGATTATAGCAGTTCTATAACCAATCACAAAAGAGCGTTGTCTTACTTAACTCAAACTACAGATACATTATTAATATTAATCTGTTTAAATAATTTGGGAGTTACTTACAGAAAAGTGAATTTAGAAAAAGAGGCCTTTAATTATTATTTTGAAGCTTTAAAACTTTCTGAAAAATTTAAAGATAAAAGAAGTGAATCAATTGCTTTAAACGGTATAGGAAATGTTTTTATTGATACACATCAATATGATAAAGCGCTTTATTATTTAAGAAAAGGAATTCAACTCGAAAAAGAAAGAAATAATAATAAAGGACAAGAATATGGGTATGCCAATTTAGGAGAGATTTTTATAGAAAAACAACGCTACGATTCTGCTTATTTTTATATTGACAAAGCTTTAGATTTAGCAATTAAATACCCAAGAAAAGAAGGTGTTGCTATTAAATACACTTTGTTCGGAAAATTGTATCAAAGAAAAGGAGATTATAAAAAATCTAACGAATATTATTTTAAATCCATACCGCAATTAACCACGTTTAAAAATACCCGGTATTTAAGTAAGAGTTGTTTAAATATTGGAGTTAATAACCTTTATTTAAATGAGTTTAAAGAAGCAAAAATATATATTGATAAAGGATTATTTAAAGCAAAACAAATAAACTCTAAAGAAAATATTTTATTGGGGTATGAAACATTAACGGATTATTATTCTAAAACCAATCAATTTAAAAAAGCGTTAAATGCACAAAAGCAAGTATTGGCTGTTAGAGATAGTATTTTAAATGAAGCATCGCAGAAAAGCTTTATAAGTACTCAAATAAGTTACGAGTCTTCTAAGAAAGATACTAAAATACAGTCTTTAGCAAAAGCAAAAAACGAAAGTGATGATAAAGCAAATTCTAACTTTTGGCTTTTTATAGCAACTGCAATTATTGGGCTAATTAGTATTCTTGTTTTATTTTTATTAAGAAGAAATAAAATATTAGAGTTAGAGCAAAAAAATACAGAGATTAAAAATTATTTACTTCAAATTAAAAAGCTTAAAACAAGCCATCAACAAGAGACTTCTTTCTCTAAAAAGGAGCTAAAAGAATTTGAATTATCTAAAAGAGAGGTGGAGGTGCTAAAACATATTTCAAACGGACTAAGTAATGCTCAAATTGCTGAAAAAATGTATGTTTCTAGTAATACCATAAAAACACATATCTCTCATATTTACACTAAATTAGATGTAAAAAATAGAGTACAGGCTATTCAAAAAATTTCTAACTAATTTTTTTACTTTTTTTTTCATAAATCACCCTTTTGGGTGATAGAAATCACCTTTTTTGATGGTCTTTTTTTTCATTTCTACCCCTAAATTTGGGGTATAATTTAAAACTAAATGAAAATGAAAAATGTAAAAAGAGTACTCGTATTATTGTTAACCGTTTTGTTGTTTAATGTTTCTTGTTCAAGCGACAATAATGATGGAGTAGATGGTATTTGTGAAGAATACAGTGCCGAATTTCAAACTACTTTAAAAAAGTATAGTGATGCTTATAAGTTGCAATATGAAAATCCATCAACAGTAAACTGCAACAATGTAAAAAAGGAAGCGCAAAATGTTATTAATTTTCTAGAAAAATTAAAAGAATGCATTCCTGCTTCAGAAAAAGAGAGTGTTAATGAGTTGATAGCAGACTTAAAAGAAACATTAACAGAGTCTTGTGAAGAGAATTAAAAAAGGACTTTTAAAATTGTAGATGTAGCTAAAATAAATCAAATAGCAAATCTTCTAAAAACAATAAAAACTTAACCGTAAGATTCATAGGAGATTATAGCAGTGTTAAGGTTACAGACTTTAAAGTAGAAGTTATTGCCGAACTAAATATTATAGCAAACCCGCTTTAGTAAAACTATTGTTTAGGCACTTAATAACATAAAAAAACTATACAAAAAAGGAAATTATCATACTTCCAAATCTTCTAAAAAATCAACATTTAACTAAAATTGAAATTGTGAGGTTAATTCAAAATCCTTATACGAATAAGAATACATAAAAAAATGAAAAATAATGAAACAAGTAGTATCAGATGAAAAGATATAAACAGCTTCTAGAGTTATGAAGTTATTACGCAAAAACTAAAATAATTATTAATTTAAAACCTTTATTATTATGGCACTTACTATAAAACACAAACCGGTAAATAAGATGTATAAAGTCTCAAAAATGAGACCAAAACAACTAAAATTAAAAAGTAAATCACCGTCATTAAAAACAAAAGTTGCTCCAAAATTGACGAAAAATTTTGGGAATTTAACTAAAAAACAAATAAGTTTCTTAAATGAGGTAGAGAGTTCTCAGCCGCAACCAGAGAATACTCATTTGCTACCTGGGCTACATTTTTTAGGGTGTGGTTACAACATTTTTGGTTCATACGCAGATGAAAGCGCAATTTTAGAACGTTTAATTGATCCTAACAAAGTAAAACAATGGGGTACAACACCACAAGGAAGTATTACTTATGCACATTGGCCTTTTGTAAAATTTATGAAGAAATCTAAAGCGCTTTCTGAAACTTTTAGCGGTAAAACTTTAGATAGTATGTGTAAAGAAATAACAAAAAAAGCAGGATTGTCTGGCTCTTATTGTGGTTTTCAAGGTTCAGTAAATTTAGATACTTTTAAATCTGTTTCTAAAAGTTACTACCATGAGTGGTTTAGAAAGTTATCAGTAATACAAAAATGGCAACTAACCATAGATACACCTACTCGAATACGACAATACCTTTATACGGATGTTGCAAATGCTATAAACAATTGGGATCCAATTAAACTTTTTGAAAAATACGGACTCTATTTTACCGATGGCGTTATTTTAGGAGGGCGATTTAGTTATACTTCTGCTATTGATACGTATGAGTGGGCTTCAAAAGATGAAATGAATTTAGCAATTAAAGCTAGCTATCTTTCATTTGTTAGTGCATCTGCAAGTATTTCTAGTTCTACCACACAAAATAAATACGAATCTAGTTCTGAAATTGAAATAGAAACTGTTGGAGGTGATAATTTAATTGGAGGTGATAGTATTTCAAACCGTCAATCATATTTAAATTGGAGAAACTCGGTTACAGATGAAGAAATTACGCTTATAGATTTTCCTAATAATCGAGGCTTAACAGGAATTTGGGAATTAGCTAGTTCTTATAACAGAAGGTCTTTTCTTCATCAAAAAGCCTACGAATATGGAAAACAAATGGAAAAAAAATATGGATACAGCCCATTAGGAGCTAAAAAACTAGTTAATTATGTTATTAAAATAAAAACCGGGAACTCTAAATACGATGATACAGATGCAAAAGTTTTAGCTCGTTTAACAGGTATAGATAGATTAGGAGTAAGACGTGTTGGTATGTGGGAAAATTTAGACACCGTTAAAGATGATAGAGAAAGAGGACATACAGATGAACATCTTATTCATAAACACGAGGACTTGGGAGAATTAAAATACATAGAGCTTTATCATACAGAAAAAAAAGATGCGTGGGTTTGTGAATGGGTAGAGGTTAAGAACAGTACCAATGGAAAAACGTATGCCGCTAGGGTTAATAAAAAATTCAAAAACAATATGTCAAAAATATTGCTAACTGAAGAGTAATTTTAAGTTAAAACTCGCTTAAATAAAATGTTTAAGCGAGTTTAATAAACAAAAATATAGTTACTATGAAAAATTTAAGCATTTTAATCGCATTATTAACTGTAACCATATCTTGCAATAGAAACAGTACTAAATCTGCTGATAATTTATCAATTAAAACAGAGCAACAAGCCCTAAAATTAAAACGATATGAAGTAGAATCGGGAATTATTAAATACAAAATAACTATAAACGGAAGTGTTTTGGGGAGTGAAATTTTGGGAAGCGGAATAGCGTCTTTATATTTTAAAGATTGGGGAAATTTAGAGCTTGTAGAAGAGGAATCTACCAGAACAACAAATACAACTGTTTTTCATAAAAAAAATACAGATATAGTGGCAACACATACCATGTCTAAATTAAATAATGGCGAGAGTTATTCTGTAGATTTTAATAGAAAACAAATTTTTTTAAAACGTGATATGGCCATGGAACTTCATAAAAAATTTGTAAACGGAGACGTTAACAAAGTTGGAGTGAAAATGTTAGAAGGCATTGGGGGAAAATTAATAGGTAACGAGAAGTTTTTAGGATATGACTGTGAAGCTTGGGATATACACGGTGCTAAACAGTTGATGTATAAAGGTGTTGTATTAAGATTAGAGATGACCATGATGGGAGTTAAAACGGTTAAAGAAGCCACTAATATTCAAATTAATACCCGTGTTGACTGTTTTGACCCCTATAAAACAAGAGTAATCTTTTAAATTTCGATTATTAATTAAGCTGTTAAATTTTTCATCATAATTAGATGTTTATCTGTATTCCATTTTTCCATTGGGGTTATACGTCCCAACAATCCGTGAAGTCTTCTATTGTTATAAAATTTCACGTATCGTTTTAATATTTGCTCTATTTCACCAAAATATTGATAGTCGAACCTTTTAAAAACTTCTTTTTTTAATATTCCGTGATACGCTTCTATATGTGCATTTTCCTCAGGTGTTGCAATGTGTGTAAATTCTTGTTGTACTCCGATTAAACCTAAGTATTCACGTACTCTTTTAGCTATAAATTGGCTTCCATTATCACTTCTAATAACTACATTATTGGGGTAATCATAATCTTGAAACAACTCAGATAGTAATGTAATAACGTGATGCTGTTTAATGGTAAAAGAAAAATAGTCTTTTAGTATTCTACGAGTATGAACGTCTATGACCGAGAGTAAATAAGCATTCTTTCCTACACTTGGTATCCAAACCATTTTTATATCCATTTCCAGGCATTCTAAGGGCTTAGAAGTGTGAACTTTTCTGAACTTTACAAACTTGCGTCCTGAACCACTTCTATCTATCCTATTATCTAGTTTGAGTAAGCCTTCTTCTTTCATAATTCTATATAGTTTTTTATGATTTATAGTGTACCCCTCTCTTTTTAAATAGCTGGTCATTAATCGATAACCACAATCTATAAACTCATGCTGTAAAATTTCTTTTATAGCTGCAACTACATCGTTTTGTAATACAAAGCCTTTGGTCTTATGAAAAGTTTCTTTAGTTGGCTTATTTCCTTTTTTACCACCACTAGGTTCTCTGTAGTAACTACTCTCTACAATACCTACCATTTTTAGGATTTTTGTTTTGCTACACTTATATTTTTTATAAATTGCATTGACTAAATCTTTCTTGGATCGGACGTTCCAAACTTTTTTTTTAAAAGTTCTCGTTGTACTTCAAGCTCAATTTCTCTATCACTTAATAATTTTCTTAAAACTCGATTCTCTTCTTCTGCCTCTTTAAGTTCTTTACTCTTGGTATCATAAGTTACCTTCAAACCTGCTTCTCCTTTGTGCTCAAACTTCTTTCGCCAACTGTAAAATGTTCCAGTGCTTACACTGTATTTTCGGCAGGCTTCTACAATACCTATTTCTTCTGAAACTGATAGAATTTCTAACTTCTGTTCTAATGTCCATTTCTTGTATTTCATATCTCAAATATATTAGTTTTGAAATTTAAAATATCACTCCGAACTATTAAGGGGCTAAACTATTGACGATAGTCATTTTAAATTGCCAAATTTTCCGATTATAAAAGAAGAGGGGTTTATGGATAATGAAGAATATGAAGATGAGGTGGAAAATATGGATGCAAAAATGATACAACTTAGTAAAATGTCTTTTGAAGAATGGAAAAAAATGGCTTTGGCAGATAAAGAGAATGAAGACATACAACAAATGAGTAATCAAGAACTCCGTCAGACTTACAATATGATGCAAAAAGTAATAAAAATGCAACAAGAAAAGTAAATATATATTAAATAGTTTTTTTTGCTTTTAATCTGCTGGTTATTTGTGTTTTAGGATAAAAAGGCTACCTTGTAAAGGAAATGGAAATAGATGGTTTTAAAGAGCTTTAAAGTTTTGTTTTTAAATATATTATAGATTTAAATTGGTGTGTAAAACTGAGTAAGTTCTAAGTTTAATCATTAAAAAAAAATTAATTATGAAAAAAATAATAATCTTATTTATAGTTTTTGTTTATAGTTTTTCGATAAACGCTCAAAAGTCTAAAATTATCGGAAGTTGGGTAATCACAAAAGTAGAAACACCAAATAAAATGCAAAATCCATATATGTTGATAGAGTTTGCTAAACGTGGTGAAATATTGATGAAGGGAAAGGAGCTTGCTACTTGGTCTTATAGTAAGAAAAAGAATGAAATTTTGTTAAAATCTGATATGGAAAAAGATTTTAATGGAGTCAATAAAGTTTTAAAACTTACAGATAAAGAGCTGGTGTTAGAAAAAGAAGAGGTAAAAGTAACCTACTTAAAACTAGATTTTGATAGAATAGCCAAAGAAAATGCAGCATCAAACTTAATGGGAGAGTGGAAAATAGAAAATGAGTTAGATGAAGTGCAATTGTTAAAAGTAGAACTTCCGGATGCTTTTACATTCATCAAAATTTCCTCAGGAGGTAGATCAACCTTAACTTCTAAAGGTACTTGGGTTTATAATGCTAAAGAAAAACATGTTTTATTTATAGGGAGGTCAAAATTATTAAACGGAAAAAGCATGATAAAAGAGCTTTCGGAAGATAAATTTATTTTCGAAAAAGAGGGCGTAAAATTTGTTGCTAATAAAGAAAAAGGACCAACAGAGGTGGCGCATTTAACTTTTAATGTTGCCAGTTTTCCTAATAGGCAAAGCGATATTTCTCCTTGGACAGATTTTGAGGCTTTATTAAAAGGACTAGAAAATGTAACTTATTTAAAATATAGAGAACGTAAATTAATACCAAATACAAAAAGTTTTCAAGACAATATTTTATTATCTAAAGTAGATGTAGATTTAGAAAGGAAGAGTATCAATCTTACTAACCTTAGTGTTTCTAGTAAAGATACTACACAATACTCAGAGAGTTATAAAGGAGGCTTATTAAATATGCATAACAACTTTTTTCCACAAAAAGAACCAGGGCCGTTTAGAATTGTAAAAAAAGAAACGATTAAAGTACCAGCAGGAGAATTTGAATGTAAGGTTGTGGAAGGCTTTGATGGTGAAAGCAAACTTAAATTTTGGATGGTAATTGATAAGCCAGGTGTGTATGCTAAAATAATTCGTGAAGATTTAGATATTTTTAATCATAAAAAGTATTCGGTAACCGAATTAGAAGAAATAAAATAACAGCAAAAAGGAGCTACCGTATTTTTTAAAAAAGAATCCTATTTTTTATCAATTCATTTACTAAACTTACAAAAGAGTTTTACACAATTCTTTTGTAAGTTTGTATTTATGAGCGTAATTAATCTTCAAGATAAATTAACATTATTTTCAGATCATTGGTCACCTAAAAAAGTAGGCGAATTAAATGGTCAACAAATTTTATTAGCAAAACTAAAAGGTGAGTTTGTTTTTCATAAACATGATTATGAAGATGAACTTTTTATGGTTATAAAAGGCTCTTTAGATATTGAGTTACGCAACAAAACAGTCACTTTAAAAGAAGGTGAATTTTACATTGTACCAAAAGGAGTAGAGCATAAACCAATAGCAGAAGAAGAAGTTCATATTGTATTGTTCGAACCTTTAAGCATAAAACATACAGGTGATGTTATTGCAGATATTACTGTAGAAACCTATCCATCAATTTAACAATAATTAAGTATCAATATTTCAGCAAGCTGATAATTGATAACTGATAACTGAAATAAAATGAGTAAATTATATTTAGTGCCAACACCCATAGGTAATTTAGAAGACATGACTTTTAGAGCTGTACGAATTCTAAAAGAAGTAGATTTTATTTTGGCAGAAGACACGCGTACAAGCGGTAAACTCTTAAAACATTTTGAAATTGCTACTCAAATGCACAGTCACCATATGCACAATGAGCATAAGTCTGTAAAAGGAATTGTGCAAAGAATACAAAACGGAGAAACTTGTGCCTTAATTTCAGATGCTGGTACACCTGCAATTTCAGATCCTGGATTTTTACTAACAAGAGCCTGTGTAGAAAATAATATAGAGGTAGATTGTTTGCCTGGTGCTACGGCTTTTGTCCCAGCCTTGGTAAATTCTGGTTTACCTAATGATAAGTTTGTTTTTGAAGGTTTTTTACCTGTAAAAAAAGGAAGACAAACTCGGTTTTTATTATTAGCGGAAGAAACAAGAACGATGATTATTTACGAATCTCCACATAAATTAATAAAAACATTGGGGCATTTTGTAGAATATTTTGGAGCAGATAGACAAGTTTCTGTTTCTAGAGAATTAACAAAAATGTTTGAAGAAACTATTAGAGGAACTGCAACCGAAGTTTTAGCACATTACACAGCAAAACCCCCAAAAGGTGAAATTGTTGTGATTGTAGAAGGGAAGTCTTCTAAATAAATTATTGATTACATAAAACCCCAATAAATAGAATTTCTATTTATTGGGGTTTTACACAAAAACAACTGATTGATTATATCTTTTTGGTTGTAATTATAATTACACCATTTGGCGAGTTGTATTTTTTTACTGCTTTTTCACCTTTTATAACTTCCATTTTTTCAATAGTATTAGGACTTATAGTATCTAATGTTTTTCTATCTGTAACTTTACCATCAACAATAACCATTGGTGCGTTTTTATCGCTAATAGGATTATTCTTTTTCTCTATTTTAAGGTTCGAAATTCCAGTTGCTTCTAACTTTTTTGTTTTTATTAAAATAACACCATTTGGTGCATTGTATTTTTTTAGCGCTTGTTCTCCTTTTACAACAGATACAGACGCTATTTTATTTTGATCAATTAAATCCATAGGAAAATCGAATACTTTACCATCAATATAAATAGTGGGCTTAGCACCTTCTTTTAACTTTACATAAATATTTTCTTTTCCTTCTTTTTGCTCTTCCTGAGCTGTAATTACTGTTGACGATAACAACGCTATAATAGCGATAAATAATATTTTTTTCATTTTTTATAATTTAATATTAATAATTATTTTTACTGGGTTTATTTTGTTTTAGTGTAGACAATTATTAAATCACTTTCAATAAGTACTCTTATTGGCTGTACTTCTTGTTTTGTAAACATATTTTTAGCCTCGTTTAGCAAAGCTTCTTTTTCTCCATAACTCAAACCTTTATCACTTATAGTATTTATATAAAGTGTACAGATTAATAAAATAGATGCTGCGGCAGAAATTAGTCCAATTTTAAATCTATTTTGTTGAGTAGTTTTTTTATCAAAAGAGTTCCATAAATCTGTATTAAAATTATCTGGAGCAATTTTTTTATTCTTTTTTACATAAGTAGCCACTGTTTTAATGGCAGTTTCAGAATCATCTACGTAATTAAATAAAAACTCTTCTTCTTTTAAAGAACTCGATCCCGATTTATATTTAGCTATTATATCTTTAATATTTTCCTCTTTCATAACTATATGTTTTTTCTAACTCAACACCTATTTGTTTTCTTGCTCTAGAAAGTAAAACCCTAACATGTTCTATTTTAATTTCTACTGCAGCAGCTATTTCATCAAATTCATAGCCATCAATATCTCGCATCATAAAAACTTCTGTTTGTTGCGCTGGTAGTTTTTTAAGTATTTCTTTGATAATAGTATTTAGCTCTTTCCATTCTATATTGGTATGCTCGTTTTTAGATTCTAAAATTTTAAAATAATCTGTAGCATCATCTAATACAAAAGGTTTTTTCCTTAAAACATCTACACAATAATTGCGTGCAGTTAAAAATACAAAGCCATTAATGTTAGGATGCTTTTCTACTTGTTTGCGTTTTTCCCAAAGTTTTAGCATTATTTCCTGAATAGCATCTTCTGCATTTGCAGTACTACCAAGCATACGAGCAACCATTGGAAATAAACGTTCTGATAATGAAAATACATTATGTTTAAAATCTATCTTGTTCATTCTTTTTATATAACGTGGAAACTTATGATTTTATAACAAAGAATGTCCGTTTTTTTTAAATTTGAAGTAAATTACTTGAAACAAGATACGAAAAAAGGTAGTTTATTTCGATGTTAAATGACAATCGAAAAGTAAATAAAAGAAGTTAAAAATAATTAGAGGAACTTTAATCGAAGTTTTAGTGAGTTATAGAGTAGAACCACCAAAAGGTAGAATTGTTGTAATTGTAGAAGAGAAGAAGTAGGTTAATGTAATAATTTATCAATTTTAAAATGTAATGATTTCTGGAAGAGGGAGTTGAGAACTTAATGAAAACCACCTGAACCTGAAAAGAAGTCATAAGTTGATTATTTCTAAGAATTTAATGGTTTTTTCATTTTGGAAAATAAATAATAAAATAAAAACAACTAAAAATAAAATAGCAATAAAAAAGATTGGATGAATTACTTTAAAGATTATCAAACGAATTGATTTATAAAAGTACTTACCATTTATATTTGAAAGTATATAAATTGACTTCATAACTATGAATTTTTAGTCTTTTTATGATTCCAAAAATATTTTGGGCTAGTATTTTCTTCAAAGCTTTCAATTTCTTTAATTGTTGCTTTAGGAAATAATAACTTTAAAGAAATTATTCTTATAAGTTTCCCGAATTTTAAAACTCCCAAAAGACTACAAATGGCAGTTATGATTAAATATGTTTCCATAATTTTTAATTTTATTTTGCTAAAATATTTTTTTCAATATTAATTTTTAAGACATGAAAAAGACTATTGAGATTCAGCTTCATATTATATATATGCTTTTTATTTTAAATGAAATGTAAATTCATAATTCCACATCTAATAAATATGTTTTTATTACTTATTTTTATTGTGAATAAAGGGTAAGTTTTATGAAATAAAACTTAGAATACCTTTTGAAAAACAACTTTATATCTAAAAAAAATGATAATCCAACAATTCCTTACCAAATTAAAATCAAATCCAACAGCAATTAATTTTGCAGAAACTATGCAAGTAATTGATGATAATTACAATTTTACGCCAACTACTTTTACAAACGGAGATATTAAAAATAACGAAGGCGAAAATTCTGGTTCTTGTAAGTTATTTGCATTTGCAAAACATCAAAAATTAAGAAAAGAAGAAACGTTATTTTGTTTTGGTGAACATTATAAAAATGTTTTAGAAGATGAAAATGGAGATTCCCATCAAAATATTAGAAACTTTATGAAGTTTGGTTTTGATGGTCTGTCTTTTGATGGAGATGCTTTAGAATTGAAAGCATAAACTTGTTTTAGAATCTGTTTGTCATTTCGAAAAGAGCTTTTCGCGATTGAGAAATCTCATGTTAATTTTTTTACACAAATGCTGAAATTTTTATCAGAACAACAAAGAAAGATAAGTTTTAAAAAATGCAAAACCTTTTATCAGAAATAAAACAATGTACAATTTGTGAACCTTATTTAGATTTGGGCGCAAATCCTGTGGTTAGTGCTCATCAAAATTCTAAAATTATTATTGTTGGGCAAGCACCAGGTACTAAAGTGCATGCCTCTGGAATTCCTTGGGATGATGCAAGTGGAAAGCAATTAAGAAAATGGCTAAATGTTTCTGATGAGGTTTTTTACGATGTAGAAAATTTTGCCATTGTACCTATGGGATTTTGTTATCCTGGAAAAGGGAAAAGCGGAGACAAGCCACCCAGAAAAGAATGTGCACCAAAATGGCATCAGCAATTATTTGATAAAATGCCAAAACTAAAACTGATTATTTTAATAGGAATGTATGCGCAGAACTATTACTTAAAAGATACCATAAAAAGGACGCTTACAGAAACAGTAGATAATTATCCGGTGTATTTACCTAAATATTTTACACTTCCGCATCCATCACCAAGAAATCGTTTTTGGTTGACTAAAAATCCTTGGTTTGAGCTGAATGTTATTCCTGAATTACAGAAAAGAGTTGCTGCAATTATTGAATGAAAATTAGACTAATATTTTTATTTTTCGGTTTTCAACCTTTTGGTATAAAATATTGAAGAATTTTTTTCTTTCAACTGCTGCATCACCAGAAAGATTATTAGAAAACTCTAATTGTATTTTTAAATGTTGTTCAATTTGGTTTGTAGTGTTTTCATCACTTACTTTAAAATAACTTAAATTAGTGTAGGGTACAAATACCTTTTTGTGAGTATCTGTTTTCATAAGTACTGTGTTTAGTAATGAAACGAGATTATTATGGTATAAATGATAACTGTTTTCGCTATTATTTCTTTTTTGATTTCCTGCTTGTTTTTCAATTAAAGTTAAAGATTCAATTAAGCTATCTGCAATACGCAATGATTCGTCTTTGGTTGTAAGTCCTATTTCAAAAAAGTACTGAATTTGATTTAAAATATTGTCTATGGTAGAATCACTCCAAATTTCTATTAGAGAAACTTTGTCGTATTTACTTAAAAAAGTAGTATAATTTTTCAGTACTTCTGCAGATGGATTAAAAGAAGAAAATGGAAGTTTTTTTATGTCAACATCACTACTAGACATATTCATTAGAGCATAGATTCTAAATTTAGAAAAATAACCGTTACCAGCATGGTAAAGAGGATAATCTTTAAGAGAATTAATAATTTGTGCTCCTTTAGAATCTAAAATATTTTCAATTTCTTTTATCGATTTTTTAAAAAAAATATGTAAAAAATTATCTGAAATTATATTGTGTGTTTTTTCTACAATAATTTTTTGAACATCATCTTTTGTTTCAACTAATAAAGTGTTTAAATTTATATTGTAATGATTAGATAGTTTTAAAGTTTCTGTTAAGTTTAAAGGGGTTTTTCCTTTAATTCTTCTATAGGCAGCATCATAATTTAAGTCTAAAACATCAGAAATGTCATCAATAAGTGACACATTTTTAGGGAGTCTTAGTTTTATGAAATTAAATAATTTCTCTTCTACTTTTATCATAAATTTTTTAGTTCTGAAATTATACAAAATTATAAATGAAATTTTGCATAATTTACAATAGTATAACAATCTTATTTTATTATTTTTGATTGTTAAATTTGAAGAGGTTGGGGGACCTTAATAATTTATTTAGCCTTCTCATTTTAAAAGATGAGAAGGTATTTTTTTGTATAATAAGACAAGTTACATTTTTTATTTGTGTTTACCAACTTCAAAACCGTGTTTTCCTAAATATTGATTTCCACTTTCTATAGCATCTTCTTCTAGTGTGGTTCCCATAGAGTCATTCCAACGATTTAAGTATCCGAAAAGAGAGATAACTCCCAACATTTCTACAATTTCTCCTTCATCCCAATATTTATATAACTCGTCTTTAATTTTAGAGTCTACAGCATTTGGTACCATAGAAGCAGCTAATGAAAAATCTAATGCAGCTCGTTCTGCATCAGAAAAAGAAGGGTGTGTCTTATATTCCCAAATATTATCTAATTGCTCTTGTTCTGCTCCATATCTTTCTGCAGCTCTAATAGCGTGTGCCTGACAGTATCTACAACCTGTAGCATTACTAGATACCCAAGCAATCATTCTTTTTAAAGCGGAGGTAACCTTACCTTCATTGGCCATTACAGCTTTGTTTAAGTTAATAAAAGCTTTAGAAATTGCAGGTCTTCGTTGCATTGTTAAAACAGAATTTGGGCAAAAGCCTAATGTTTCATTAAAAAATAGGGCTAATTCTTTTGTTTCTAAATCGTGTTCTGATGATAGTGGAGTTACTAATGGCATATTTTTATTTTAGATTGTATAGATTTATTTAATTTTAGACTTAACTTATAAGTGTTTTCTTATTTTTGTAAGAAAGAAGCACAATTTACTATTTCAATTTTAAAAATCTATAATAATATCAACTAATATGGCTACAAATATTGTAACAACTACCTGGAAAGAAATTATGCAATTCGAATCTGATAATCCGAGTGGGTTAAATTTGACGATGGATGCTGGAGAAGAAAGTGGAGGAGAAGGAAAAGGGTATAGACCAAAAGCTTTAATGTTGGCTTCTTTGGCAGGTTGTTCTGGTTTAGATGTAATTTCTTTGTTAAAGAAAATGCATGCGGAAGTGGCCGACTTTAAAATAGATATTACTGCCGAGTTAACAGAAGAACATCCTAAGTTTTATAAAAAAGTAAAAGTTGATTATCATTTTAGTGATACAGAATTACAACCTAAGAAAATACAAAAAGCAGTAAATTTATCTGTTACAAAATACTGTGGTGTTATGGAAATGTTCCGTCAATTTGCTGAGGTAGATATTGAAATTCATTTGCATAAAATTGAGCTTTAATTAAAAAAGAGCTATGAGATGGACGTTAAAGCCAAAGCCAGATAAGGAAAAAGTTGAAAAATTAGCAGAAGAGCTTCAGGTTGATAAAACCATAGCTGATATTCTTTGTCAGAGAAATATTGAAACATTTGATGATGCTAAAAATTACTTTAGACCAAGTTTAGATGAAATTCACGACCCTTTTTTAATGAAGGATATGGATTTGGCTGTTGCAAGAATTGAAAAAGCCATTGCTAGTAATGAAAACATTTTGGTTTATGGCGATTACGATGTAGATGGTACCACGGCTGTGTCTTTAGTTGCGTCTTATTTAAAAACGATTTACCCCAATATTGCAACCTACATTCCAGATCGATACGCCGAAGGTTATGGCGTTTCTTATATGGGAATTGATTTTGCACACGACAATGATTTTTCTTTAATTATTGCGCTAGATTGCGGAATAAAAGCAATTGATAAAGTGGCGTATGCAACCAAAAAAAATGTCGATTTTATTATCTGCGATCACCATAAGCCTGGTGATGAAATACCTAAAGCAGTTGCCGTTTTAAATGCAAAAAGAGAGGATTGTACATATCCTTTTGATGAGCTTTGTGGTTGCGGAGTAGGGTTTAAATTAATTCAGGCATTGGGCGTTTCTAGAAATCAAACGATAGAAGATTTTATTCCGTATTTAGATTTGGTTGCTACCGCAATTGCTGCGGATATTGTACCTATGAATGGAGAAAATAGAGTTTTAGCTTATCATGGTTTACAAGTAATTAATGAAAGTCCTAGAAACGGAATTAAAGCCATTATTCATCAAACCAAGAAATCTGAATTAACAATTACTGATGTTGTGTTTACCATTGCACCAAGAATAAATGCTGCAGGTAGAATGAAACACGGTAATTATGCGGTAGAATTACTAACTGAAATGGATTTTGATGCTGCGGTTGAATTTGCTGCTGCCATAGAAATTTTTAATGCTGATAGAAAAGATTTGGATAAGAAAATTACAGACCAAGCATTAATTCAAATTATTGATAATGATGAAGAAAATAGGTTTACTTCTGTAGTTTATCAAGAAGATTGGCACAAAGGTGTTATTGGTATCGTAGCTTCTCGTTTGATAGAAAAATATTACAGACCTACTTTAGTCTTTACCAAGAGTGGCGATAAATTAGCTGCTTCTGCGCGTTCTGTAAAAGGTTTTGATGTGTACAATGCGTTGCATGCATGTGAAGAGTTTATAGAGCAATTTGGTGGTCATAAATATGCTGCAGGTTTAACTTTGTTGCCAGAAAATTACGAGAATTTTAAAAATAAGTTCGAAGAAGTTGTTAGGGAAACTATTGATAAAGAGTTGCTAACCCCAGAAATTTCTATAGATGCAGAAATAGATTTGTTAGATATTACACCTAAGTTTTTTAGAATTATTCAGCAAATGGCACCTTTTGGACCAATGAATATGCGACCTACTTTTAAAACAAGTTGTGTAAGAGATAATGGTTACGGAAAACAAGTTGGAGCAGATAAAACACATTTAAAATTAAATGTTTTTCAAGGCGATAATAAACAGACTTTTAATTCAATAGGTTTTGGTTTAGGCGATAAAATGGAGTTTGTTCAAAACGATTTTGATATTGTGTACGCTTTAGATGTAAACGAATGGAATGGTAATACATCGATACAATTGTTGCTGAAAGATTTGAAATAAAATACCAAATGTCATTCCGAAATGCCCATTTTTTAGGCTATTGAGGAATCTCGTATTCAATTTTAGACTCTTCCTCATTCTTCGTTCGGAATGATATGCTGTATTTTAATAAATTAAGCTAAATGTTTTTTTAATAAAAAACCCACTCCTAAATTAGAAGTGGGAAAATTGCTATGAAAAAGAAAATGATAAGAAAGTATCTTATCATATATCTTTAGACGTATGTTTTTAATAAAACTTTCACTTTATTACAAAAAAACAAATTAATTTTCCATAGAAAGTAAAACCATTCTTAACTCCATGAAAGTAAATGATTTATCTACTTTTTCTTTTAATTCTGTTAAGCTTTTAAATTTAGTATTTTCTATAGCATCTATAATTTTTTTATACTTTTTAACATCTATTAGCTCTAAAATATCAACATCTCCAGAAGGAATATAACTAGCCAAATGACTTTCTATGGTTCCGGTGGTTAAACTTCTCTCTTTAACGATTTCTTTTATAGAAAGACCAGACTTAAATAACTCGAAAGTAATCTGTTTGGTTGGTTTTTTGTCTTCTTTCTTTTGATGATTTTGTTTGTCAATTCCGTTTTTTTTGCAATAATATTCGATGGCTTCTAAAATTTGTTCTCCATATTTTTTAACACGAGTTTTACCCATTCCAACAATTTTTAGCAATTCACTTTCGTTTCTTGGTAAAGTATCACACATTGCGTAAAGCGTTTCTTGTGTAAAAATTTGAAAATGAGGGATTCCTAAATCTTTAGAAATTTCGTCTCTTAACTCTCGTAATTTCAACGCTAAAATTGGGTCGCGTTTAGAGGCAACCGTTTTCTTTTTAATAGGAGCAGATTTTTGTAAAACAGCATTAGCTCTTATTTTTAAATAATCTTGTACTTTAAAACCATTGTTCATTTTTTGAAGCGCAAAAAGTTTTTCCATTAATTTTTCTTGTAAAGAATCAAACTGTGTAGAAAAGTCTTTTTTTACGGCTTTATTATCGGTAGAAAACTGAATAGCATTTAAAGGTTTTAAAATATTTCCTTTTGTTTGTGTCACAAAATAAGCTAGCGCTTTTGTAAAACGTTCCTGTACTTGAGAGCTGTTCTCTGGTAAAACGTTGTCTTCAGAAAATTGTGCTAGTTGGTTTTTAAATCCGTTAGAAACTTTCATTAAAGCTACAACACCATCGTCTTTTATGGTTTGTAAATGATCTATAACATCACCTTTTATACTGGTTTGATTTTTATAGAAAATATCAATCATTCTAGAAATAGGGTATAAAAACGGAAGGTAATCGAACAATTCTGCAATTAAGTTTAATTGAAAATTTTTCTCAGATTCGTTTAAAACATGTTCATCTGGGTGATTTTCTTCTACACTTTCATTAAAAACACTTACGGTTCTATCGTTTATAATGGCGTTGCTTGTAATTGGCGTTTTTAAAACCAAACCTTCTAAAGAAGTACATCTACTTAGGGCAACATAAGTTTGTCCGTGTGCAAAAGATGCTTCTGCATCTATAATAGCTTTTTCGAAGGTTAAACCCTGACTTTTATGAATGGTAATTGCCCAAGCCAATCGCAAAGGAATCTGAGAAAAAGAACCAGAAATATCTTCTTTTATTTCTTTTGTTTCTTCGTTAATAGAATAATTAATGTTTTCCCAAGTTTCCTTTTCTGTAACAATCTCATCAATTTCATTAGGACATTGTACGGTTACATTTTGTAGAGAAATATCGGTTATAATCCCTATTTTTCCGTTGTAATATCTTTTTTCGGCAGAAGAATCATTTTTGATAAACATTACTTGAGCACCAATTTTTAATTCTAACTTTTCTGCATTCGGATACGAGTTCTCATTAAACTTACCAGAAATTTCAGCTTTAAAAAAGTAGCTTTTGGTATTCAGTTTATTCAGTTCAGAGCTATTAATTAAATTGGCTCTGTTATTATGTGTTGTTAAAGTAATATAACCATCATCTTTAGTAGGAGAGAAGGTAGGGTTGTAGTTTCTATTTAAAATTTCGGCAGATTTTTCTGATAAAGTGTCTGTTCTAATTTCATTTAAAATGGTAATAAAATCTTCGTTTTTCTGACGATAAATATGTTTCAGTTCTATAGAGACAACATTGGCTTCTTGATACGCTTTAGAGCTAAAAAAGTAAACTGTATTATAATGTTGTTGTAATAAACTCCATTCGTTTGGTCTAACAACAGGCGCTAATTGTTGTAAATCTCCAATCATTAAAACTTGAGCACCACCAAAAACTTTATTTCGGTTTTTATAACGACGCATTACTTGGTCTATACCGTCTAATAAATCGGCTCTAACCATAGAAATTTCATCTATAATTATTAAATCTAACGATTTTATAATATCAATCTTTGTCTTATTAAATTTACGTTGCGTGTTAGATGTGTTTGCAATTTGGTTGGGTAAAATAGGGCCAAATGGCATTTGAAAAAAGGAATGTATAGTAACACCTTTTGCATTAATTGCGGCAACACCTGTTGGTGCCACAATAACCATTCTTTTTAACGATTCTTTTTTAATTTGATGTAAAAAAGTAGTTTTTCCTGTACCTGCTTTTCCGGTAACAAAGATATTTCTATCTGTCTTATCAATAAATTGTAGGGCAAGTTCTAGTTCAGGATTTTTTGGCATTTTAACTTTTTAGCGCAATGTAAATAATTAAGTAATTTTAAAAACAAAAAACTACCTGTTTTTCCAAATATTGGGATTTCTACTTGTGTGTAAAACGGCCAAAATTTCAATAATGTTTTTATTTTTAATTCTATAATGAATACCAAAAGGAAAACTTTTAATATATCTTACACGAGTATCTTTATGTTTTAATTGAAAAGAAGTAGGTTTGGTTTTGATGAATTGTAATTCAATATACAAATTATCTAAAAAACAGTCGGTTATTCGTTTTGATGTTTTAGTTTCATAGTAATCAACTATTTCTTGAATATCATTTTGAGCTAAACCCCTTATTCTAAGTTGAAACACTATTTTCTTTTAATGTTAGATTTTAAATCATTTAAAGAAATATAATTTTCAGGGTTTTCATTTGCCTCTAAAATACGACCATCTAGAATTTCTTGATGAGCGTCACTTAATTCTGATTTCTGAAGTTTTTTAACAATATATAGCTGAAAATCTTCTAAAGTTTTAAAATGACTTTTAGAAATATTAATAGGTTCGTCAAAAGAAATTGTTTTCATAACTTTCTGTTTTCTATCAAATATAAGAAAATTATTTAACTATAAGCAGTAGGTAAAACACTCGTTTACGTACTTTAAATAAAGCCGCCAAACAGTTTTAGCCCTGATTGAGCGGTTTGTTTGAGCTCTTTTTTGAGAGACGAAAAAAAAGCGAGTAGCGAAAGCGGGAAATAGCTACAAATAAAAAATCCCAAGCAAAAGCTCAGGATTTTAATATTTATAAGTCAAAATGTTTGACTACATTTCTAATGCTTTTGCTGGGTTGTTGTCCATCAATAATTCTACTGGGTTTTCTAAAGCCTCTTTAACAGCTACTAAGAAACCAACAGATTCTCTACCATCTACAATTCTATGATCGTAAGACAAAGCAACGTACATAATTGGCTGAATTACAATTCCGCCATTTACTGCCATTGGTCTGTTTACAATGTTGTGCATCCCTAAAATTCCACTCTGAGGAGGATTTAAAATAGGCGTAGACAACATAGAACCAAATACACCACCGTTAGTGATTGTAAAAGTCCCACCAGTCATTTCATCAATAGTAATCTGACCGTCTCTAGCTCTAATTGCTAAACGTTTCACTTCAGATTCTACACCTCTAAAAGATAAGTTTTCTGCATTTCTAATTACAGGAACCATTAAACCTTTTGGTCCAGAAACGGCGATAGAAATATCCTGAAAATCGTTCTTAATTTGGTAATCTCCATCAATCATAGAGTTTACATCTGGAAATAATTTTAAAGCTCTAACAACCGCTAACGTAAAGAAAGACATAAAGCCTAATCCTACACCGTGTTTTGCTTTAAAAGCTTCTTTATATTCTGTACGTAAGTCAAAAATTGGTTGCATGTTTACTTCGTTAAAAGTAGTTAACATAGCCGTTTCGCTTTTTACAGCTACTAAACGTTCTGCAACTTTTCTACGTAACATAGACATTTTCTTGCGTTCTGTTCCTCTAGAACCACTAGCAGGTTGCGTTCCCATAGAAGGTACTGCTTTTACAGCATCATCTTTGGTAATTCTACCCGCTTTACCTGTTCCTGTTACTGCAGATGCAGTAATTCCTTTTTCTGCTAAAACTTTTTTAGCCGCAGGAGATGCTGTTCCGGTTGCATATGTTGCGGTTTTAGGCTGTTCGCTTTTAGCTTTTGGCTCTTCCTTTACTGCTGACTGCGACTGCTCACTGCTGGCTGAACTTCCTTCTGGTTTTGCAGCACTTGTGTCTATTAAACAAACAACTGCACCAACAGCAACGGCATCACCCTCTTCGGCTTTTAAAGTGATAATTCCACTTTCTTCAGCAGGCAATTCTAAGGTTGCTTTGTCAGAATCTACTTCTGCAATAGGTTGATCTTTTTCAACGTAATCTCCATCTTCGACTAACCACGTTGCAATTTCTACTTCTGTAATCGATTCTCCCGGAGAAGGAACTTTCATTTCTAAAATCATCAGTTCTTGTTTTACTTTATGCTGAACTATTTTCAGCTTTTAATTTTAATTTTTCTTTTATTATTTGGGCGTTTTAACAGGCTTTCCACTATATCTTTTTTCTTCTGTTCTCGATACAAATTTACAAAAAAGTAAATTCACTCGAACTGACAGAAAAAAGGATGCCGTTTCAATCCTTAACGCGCTTACTCGTTGTCAAAAACACTGTCTATAACAGCTTTATGACGTTTTTTAAATCTTGTACTAGAACCAGCTGCAGGAACTGCGTAGTATTTACGAGAACGAACCGTTAGTTTAACCAACTCAAAACGCTCTAACATATAACTCCAAGCTCCCATGTTTCTTGGTTCTTCTTGTGCCCATATATATTCTTCTACATTAGGGTATCTATCGATTACTTTCTGAATCTTCTCTAAATGTAGTGGAAATAATTGCTCTATTCTTACTAAAGCAATATCATCTCTCTTTAAATTTTCTCTTTCTTCCAATAAATCATAATAGAATTTACCCATACAGAAAACAAGTTTCTTTACTTTTTTAGGCGCTAGTGTATCGTCTATAACTTCTTGAAATTCAGTAGTAGCTAAATCTTGAATTGAATTTACTGCTTTTGGGTGACGTAATAAACTTTTAGGCGTAAATACAATTAATGGTTTTCTATACGTACGTTTCATGTGTCTACGCAATAAATGATAGAAATTTGCTGGCGTAGTACAGTTAGCAACGGTCATATTATCTATGGCGCATAATTGTAAATAACGCTCTATTCTTGCAGATGAATGCTCAGATCCTTGACCTTCATAACCGTGAGGTAATAAGACAACAATTCCGTTTTGTAACTTCCATTTATCTTCTGCTGCAGAAATATATTGGTCGAACATTATTTGAGCTCCGTTAGAAAAATCTCCAAACTGAGCTTCCCAAATAGTTAAGGTATTTGGGTTTGCCATGGCGTAACCATAATCAAAACCTAATACACCGTATTCAGACAATAACGAGTTATAAATCGTCATTTGTCCCTTGTTATGAGGGTTTGTATTTAGTAAGTTAATACGTTCTTCTGTAATTTCATCACGTAAAATAGCATGTCTGTGAGAAAAAGTTCCTCTTTCTACATCTTGTCCAGAAATACGAACATTATATCCTTCTTCCATCAAACTTCCGTAGGCAAGAGTTTCTGCCATTCCCCAATCTAAATTATTGGTTTCAAAAACCATTTTAGCTCTTCCCGCTAAAATACGTTCTGCTTTTCTAACAAATTTTACATTCTGAGGAACTGTAGAAACTACTTTTGCAATATTTTTTAATTTATCCTCATCATATTTTGTGTCGTTGGTAAGCAACATGGCATCTAAATCTTCACGCTCATATCCTTCCCAAGTAGATTGCATAAACTCTCTAACAATAGATTTTTCTACTTTCTTAGCTTCTTCAAACTCTTTTTCAAGCATTTGTTTGAATTCCGTAGTAATTTCGTTTACATAAGAATCATCTATAGAGCCTTCTGCAAGTAATTGCGCAGCATAAATATCTTTAGGGTTGTTATGTTTAGAAATTGCTTTGTATAATTTAGGTTGCGTAAAACGAGGTTCATCACCTTCATTATGACCATATTTTCTATAGCCTAATAAATCGATAAAAATATCTTGTTTAAACTTCATTCTAAACTCTAAAGCCATTTCCATTGCATGACAAACAGCTTCTGTGTCATCTGCATTAACGTGTAAAACAGGCGATAAAGTTACTTTTGCAACATCTGTACAGTATGTACTAGAACGCGCATCTAAATAGTTAGTTGTAAAACCAATTTGGTTATTTACCACAATATGAATGGTACCACCCGTTTTATAACCATTTAGTTTTGCCATTTGAGTAACCTCATAAGCAATACCTTGGCCAGCAATAGCTGCATCACCATGAATTATAATTGGTAATATTTTACTAGAGTCTCCATCGTATTTTCTATCAATTTTTGCTCTGGTAATTCCTTCTGCAACTGCGGCAACTGTTTCTAAGTGAGATGGGTTTGGAACTAAATTCATTTTAATTTCGTTACCATCTCTATAGGTTTTACTTAGTGTTAAACCTAAATGGTATTTTACATCACCATCAATATCTTCATCTTCAAAATCTTTCCCTTCAAATTCACTAAATAAATCTCTAACAGGTTTTTTAAAGATGTTTACTAAGGTGTTTAAACGACCTCTATGTGCCATCCCTAAAACACATTCTTTAACTCCGTATATTTCTGCGGCATCTCTTAAAATAACACTTATACCCGGAATTAAAGTTTCTCCTCCTTCTAAAGAAAAACGTTTTTGACCTACATATTTAGTTTGTAAAAAACTTTCAAAAGTAACAGCTTGATTTAGTTTTCCTAAAATATATTTTTTAGCTTCTATAGAGTAATTAGCGTGGTTGTCATTTTTATTAAAACGATCATGCCACCACTTTAATTTCTCAGGATTACGCATGTACATGTATTCTACACCAATAGAATCACAATAAATGCGCTGTAAGTTTTTTATAATTTCTTTAAGTGTAGTTTTACCTAAACCTAATACTTCTCCTGCAGAAAATTCGGTATCTAAATCGTTTTCGGACAAGCCAAAGTTTTCGATATCTAATGTAGGTTGATACTGTCTTCTATCCCTTACAGGATTTGTTTTGGTAAATAAATGACCACGTGTTCTGTATCCATTGATTAAATCTAAAACAAAAAATTCTTTACGTACTTCATTCGGTATTTCAGAAGAAACTGTTTCTTCTTTTAAAGAATAATTTTCATTTGCTAAATCATAACCTTGAAAGAAGCTTCTCCAACTTGGCTCTACGGCATCTGGGTTTATTAAATATTTATCATATAAATCAGCTATAAAGCCTGTGTGTGCTGCGTTTAAAAACGAAAATTTATCCATATTGTAGTTTGTGCTTTTGTAAAATAAGCTATACGTAATAGCAAAAATACAATTTTTGAAATAAAAGGTTATTTTTTTTTCTTAAATATTCTACAAAATATTTTTTTTATTTTTTTTTCAAAATTGTTGCGAAAGTTTAAAAAAGATGTATATTTGCACTCGCTAATCGCAAATCTTGCGAAGCAAACTCCTCCTTAGCTCAGTTGGTTAGAGCATCTGACTGTTAATCAGAGGGTCCTAGGTTCGAGTCCTAGAGGGGGAGCCAAAAAAGTCTTATCTTAATTGATAAGACTTTTTTTTTGTAATTTATCTTCATGTTTTTCTTTTTTTTTAACTTTAGTATGCTTCAATTCAAGGATCAGAACCAAACAGTTGTATTTATGTAAATATTCTGGTTGATATAAAAACGGATAATGGATCAAGTCAAAAAGTTGTGGGATTTAAGGATTACGCAAAAATAGTGCTAAGTCTAAATAAGAAAAAATCCACATTTCTGACGCCTCTAAACTGTGCTCTAAAGGCTTTAATTTTAGCGTTGAATGATTCTGCAGAAGCATTAGTACTTCGATTATCAAAATAGTTTAAGATGTTTTTGTAATGTATGGACATTGTTCTAGCTATAGTATTGAAGCTTTTAAACGCTGCTTGCCTTACTTTTTCATCCCATTTAGCAAGTCTTATAAGTGCTGATGTTTTATCTTTAGTGTTATTGAATATCCAAGATAGATTTTGGCATAACTTGTATGCTTTCTCTAAATCCGGATATTTTTCAAACAGTATTTCTGCTCTTATAGATTGATTTTTAGTCCATTTACGACTTGATTTATATAATAGATATCTGCTTCTAGCTAATAGTTGTTTGAGTGTATCTCCATTAGGTAATAGTTTTGGGTTGTATTTTAAAGATTTACTTCTGGCGTTTTCAATGGCATCATTCTCAGTATCAATCGCTTCCCATCGATGTTTAATTCTTATTTCTTGCAGTGCATCTAAGGCTAATTTTTGCACATGAAAACGGTCTATTACTAAGGCAGCGTTTGGAAAGGATTTCTTGACTATAAGCCCCATATTTCCCGCCATATCCAAGGTTACTTCCATAACTTTCTTCCTGTGTTTTAAAGGAATTTTATGAAGTATTTTTATGACAACTTCAGCTTTAGTTCCTTTGATCATGGCTACTATTGCGCCTTTCTTTCCTTTAGCTAATTTATTTGTTATTATGGTATATAAATCACCGTTAGAAAAGGCAGTTTCATCAAGTGATAAGTGAGTCCCTAAATTCTTTGCAAACAATAACCAATCTGTTGCGTGCTTCTGTTGATCCCAAGCTTTAAAATCACTTAAATAATCCTTATACTGTCTTTGTAAACTTCTGGGATTTACCCCGTAGAAATTAGCTACAGTACTAGCGCTAGTAGCGTTATTACTGACTGATATCTTTTAAAAAAGCAGCAAATTCACTAGTTATTCTAGTGCCTTTTGCTACTAATTGCCAATTTCTTGTAACTACTTTTTTAGAATTTTCTTCAACCCAACGTCGTCTAATAACATGTAGAAAAACGTTTTTACCACGTATTGGAAAATCTTGCACCGTAGCCTCTGGGAAAAAGCCTTTAGAGCTTAATTTAAGGGGTTTAAATTCTTCTGGAATTGTATTTAATTCTGTAAAATAGAAATGAAGTTCTCCATTTTTAACTTCGTGTTTCGTTAATTTAAAATAGTCAACAAGAATTTCTGGTAATAATAGTTTTGTTAGTTCAATTGAAGTATCCAAAATAGAGGTTTATTAGAAAGCAAAGTTCATGCTTTTTAATTTACTCCACAACTTTTTGACTTGACCCATAAAAACGGATAATTCTGTATTTTTAAGAAAAGTAAGCCACTTTGTTCCTTTTGCTAAAGTTGCCTACCTGATGTTTGTGTTGTTTTTGTAGATTTCTTAGGATACCAAATCGAAATTAGCAACAACAGCTATACAAATAGTCTTTTTACTGACTATTTTTTTTAAAAGTATCAAACTCACTAGTAATTCTATTGTTATTTTTACATCAATAGGTAATCTATTGGTTTTTAGTTAAATATATTTCATGATATTTAACTAAAGGTAAGTTAAACTGTTTTTTAAACACTAATTTTTAATTCTTAATTAATTATTTTAAATAAAATAGTTATGTTTTTTAAAGTTTACTTGCAGGAATTAAAAAACTTTGTATATTTGCACCCGCAATTAAATGATATGTTAGTTGTTATGGTCCGTTCGTCTAGGGGTTAGGACGCATGGTTTTCATCCATGTAACACGGGTTCGATTCCCGTACGGACTACAAAGTTTTAATATAAAAAACTAAATAAATTAAGAGTTATGGCAAATCATCAGTCAGCATTAAAGAGAATTAGAAGTAACGAAACTAAAAGGTTGCGTAACAAATATCAGCATAAAACTACTCGTAATGCTGTTAGAGATTTACGTTCTTCTGAAGATAAAAAGGATGCAGAAACTAAATTAGGTAAAGTTATTTCTATGTTAGATAAGTTAGCTAAGAATAACATTATCCATAAAAACAAAGCAGCTAATTTAAAATCTAAATTAACAAAGCACGTTGCTGCTATGTAAGATTTTATTGGTTTAAAATTTAAAACTCTGAATTTATATTCAGAGTTTTTTTTTGTTATAAATTTAAATAAAGAAACAGGTTTGTGATTAATAATCAAGTCTTAAATTTATTGGTTTTAAGGATCGATACAAAAAGTTATGGGGTATATAAAAAATAAGAACTTTGTTTTTAATTCTTACTATTTTGAGGTGATAACAAAACTAAAAGGTATTTATATAAACAAGCTCATTTAACTTCTATCTTTTACCAATCGTAGTTTTTGTGCGCATCCAATCTAATAAAGATAAAGAGTAAGATTGTAAAACCCCACAGAGAAGAACCTCCGTAGCTGAAAAAGGGTAGCGGAATACCAACTGTTGGTAATAGGCCAATAACCATTCCTATATTTACTATAACATGAAAAAAGAGAATGGAGGCAACACTGTAGCCGTATATTCTTCCAAATTTATTATTGTGAGTTTCTGATAAGTATATGATTCGATACATCATCAACATAAATAAAATAATAACAAGACTGCTTCCTAAAAAACCCCATTCTTCACCAACAGTACTAAAAATATAATCGGTGTGTTGTTCGGGCACAAAATCTCCTTTGGTAATATCTCCTTTTAAAAAACCTTTACCTGCCCACCCTCCAGAACTTATTGTTAATTCAGATTGATAAGAATTATAACCGATATTTGTTTTGTCTGTTTTTAAACCTAATAATACTTCAAAACGATCTCTATGGTGTTGTTTAAAGATATTATTGTACGCAAAGTCTGTTCCAAATGTAAAAAGAGTTGTAATTACATATATGGCTAAAACTTTGTACCAATTAAAACGGAGAAATCTTTTACCACCTTTATAAATAGCATAAATAAATGCCATTGTAATTATAATGAACAAGAACAATAAAACAGAAAGATATCCATATAAAATTGTTAAAATAAAAAGAAGTATAAATAACGATCCGAAAATGATGTAGTTAAGTGTTAAGCCTTCTCTATTTAAAACAAAAAAGAAAGCTAGATAAATTAAAGCAGAACCTGCATCTGGTTGTAAAGTAATTAAAAGTGCAGGTGTAAAAATAATTATAAAAGCCTTTATTTGATTTTTAATTAATCCTAAATTATATTGTCTATCACTTAATAGTTTGGCAACAGCAAGGGCGGTAAAGGCTTTTACAAACTCAGAGGGCTGTAAACTCATGCCTCCAAAGCTAAACCAAGATTTTGCACCATTTATTTCTTTTCCTAGTGGAAATAGAAGGATTAATATTATTAATGAGATAATGTAGAGGAAACTAGAATATTTTTCGTAGAATTTTGAATTAAAAAAAAGGATGATAACAATTAGTGGTGCGCTTAAGGTTATCCAAAGAATTTGTTTTCCGTATTTTGTTGAAAAATCTAATATCTGATGATTTTCTTCTGTTTTTGATGCAGCATATATGTTCATCCATCCAAAACCAACAAGTATGGTGAATAAAAAAACTAAAATCCAATCGATTTCTGCAAATATGTTATTTCGTTCCTGTCGCAATGTCTTTTGGTTTTTGATTTATTTTGGCGTAAATATCTTCTAAACTTAAGTTTAACATGCGTTGCTCTCTATGTTTATCTGCTTTAGAAATTTTACCAGTTAAATATTTTTCAATGAGTAGGCTGGTGATAGGAGCGGCAATGGTAGAACCATAACCTCCGTTTTCGACAAAAATAGCTAAAGCAATTTTAGGGTTTTCTTTTGGGGCAAAAGCTACTAATATAGAATGATCTGGAAGTTGAATTTTTTGACCATCAATTCTTATAAAGTTTTCTGCAGTACCTGTTTTTCCACAAATTTCAATACCTTCTACTTGGTTGTATTTTCCTGTACCTGTTTTAAAAACTTCATGCATTGCTTCAATAACCGGAGTAAAATATTTTTTGTCTATGGTTGTGTGTTTTGCAACGGTATATGTAGAATCTTTTATAGGTTTCTTATTCACTTCTTTTAATACGTGTGGTGTGTAAAAATAGCCTTTGTTGGCAATTGCAGCGGTAAAATTAGCTAATTGAATAGGAGTTGTTAGTACTTCACCTTGTCCTATTGCATTTGATATTGTTGTAGAGCCATTCCAATGGTATTTATAGACACCATCATAATATTTCCCACTCGGTATTAAACCTGGGCTTCCTGCCGGTAAGTCGTATCCTAAATAATTACCCAAACCAAAACTGCTAATGTGTTTTTTCCAGGTATCTAATCCTTCTGATGGGGTGTTGTCTTTTTCTACAATTCTTTTATACGTGTTAGAAAAGTAGGTGTTACAAGATTTTGCAATAGCTGTTTTTAGTTTTATGGGTCTTCCTACAATTCCGCAATGACATCCCATAAAAGCACCTGCTCTGTTTCCGTATTTAAAACCATGATAGCATTTAAAACCCGTTTCTTCTGTAATAACACCTTCTTGAAGACCTATTAAGGCATTCATCATTTTAAAAGGAGAACCTGGGGCATAGGTAGCCAATAAGCCTCTATCGTATGAGGGTTTGCTAATGGTGTCGTTAAAAAGTAGTATTGAGTTTTTAGATCGTTTTCTACCAACCAACATATTGGGGTCGTAAGAAGGTGCGGTTACGAGTGCTAATATTTCTCCGGTAGCAGGTTCTATAGCAACTATACCACCTCTTTTACCTTTCATTAATTTTTGAGCATAGCGTTGTAATTCTATGTCTAAAGTTAAGGTAAGGTCTTTTCCGTTTTCTGGTAAAGTATCAAGTTTTCCGTTTAAATAAGAGCCTGTGACTTTATTTAAATTATTTCTTTGTAGATATTTTGTTCCTTTATTGCCTCTTAGGTAATCTTCATACTGTCTTTCAATTCCGTCTTTTCCAATTAATTCTCCTGGTTGATAATAAGGATTTTCTTTGGCTAACGTTTCATTTACTTCACCAATATATCCTAGTACATTTGCAGCTGCATTTATTGGGTATTTTCTAATAATTCTTTTTTGAATAAAGAAGCCGGTGTATTTATGTAGTTTCTCTTGAAGAAAAGCAAAATCTTCTTTTGCTAATTGTTTTAAAAAAACAGAAGGCAAATAAGGGGCGTAATTATTTGCTTTATGAAACCTTTTTAAGAAATCATCTTTGTCTATTTTTAATAGATTACAAAATTCTATAGTGTCTAAAGGTTTAACTTGGTTAGGCTGAACCATAACATCGTAAGAGAGTTGGTTGGCTACTAAAAGTTTTCCGTTTCTGTCATATACGTAACCTCTTTCTGGGTAATCGTACTCGATTTTTACCGCAGAATTGTGTATTGGGTCATAACTATCTCCTCTAATTATTTGAAGTTGAAAAAGCCTTCCAATAAAAATGATACCAATAAGTGTAATTAAAAAATAGAGTAAAAAACTTCTCTTCATTATTCGTCTTTGGTGAAAATATAGGTTCCTAGAAAAAATAATATCAACGTAAATACACTAGAGTATAATGTATTAAAAAATACCATTGATAAATTTAGAAAGCTAAAATTAGCAAAAGAAAAATAGATAAGGTGATGAATTATTGTTAAAGTTACTACATAGTTAAAAACTTTACCAAAAGATTCTGATTTTAAGGTAAAGAAAGGGTAGTCTGCAGGCATTTTTCTAAAATAGACTCTTATAAAAAACAGTCTAATGTAGGCTATAAATAAGGTTGCAAACGCATGGATACCTCCTGAATCTGAGAAAAAATCAACAAATAATCCAAGAAGAAAAGCAACAAATAAGAAGGTAAATCTATTTTCTTTTACAGGGAATAAAAATACAAACGCTATATATAGATATGGATTTATGTAGCCTAAAAAATTAATGTTATTTAAGACTAAAACTTGCAAAAACAGCAAGAATAAAAAAAATAAAATTTGATTAATACTTTTATTCATTACTTATGTTTTCTAAAGATTGTATCTCTTCTTTATCTAAATTTCTAATGATATAAACATAACCAAGATTACTCATGTCGTTAAAAAGTAGTACGTCTACTTTGTTGTCTGCGGTATTACCGTGGTTTATTTTAGAAATGGTTCCAATAGGGATTCCTTCTGGGAATATTGTAGATTTACCATCGGTTTCTATGGTGTCTCCTATTTTTAATGGAGCTTGTCTAGGAATGTCAGAAAGTTGCACTGTTTTATAATCGATTCCATTCCAACCTAAGGTTCCAAAGTAATTACTATTTTTTAAGCGGGCATTAATTTTACTATTCTTATTTAAAATAGATTGAATTCTTGTGTAATTATTAGAAGTATTTTCTGTTATACCAATAACACCTCTGCTATTTATTACAGCCATTTCTTTGTCTATTTTTTGATTTTTACCTTTATTAATGGTTAAAAAATTAAAAGATTTCGAATAGTTGTTATTGATGATTTTTGCTTGGGTATAAGTGTATTTTTGATGGTATTTAGAAGAATCTACAATCATAGAATCCTTAGAAAAAAACAAATTATTTTTTTCTAATTGATTTTTAAGCTTTGTATTTTCTATCGATAAAAATTCATTTTCAGTCTTTAACCCTAGGTATTCTGTAGAGTTAGCTAGAGTAGTGTAAAGCCCACCTGTAATATTATTTGCAGAATTTACAAATTTACTCTTATGAAAATTAAGGTTGTTAAAAGTAAATGTTAGCGCAATGAGCTCTAACAATAAAAAAAACAGAAAATACTTAAACTTCTGAAAAAAATAGATAATCTGTTGCATTGTTAGAACTTAAAAAACACTATTTCATTAATACGTTTTTGTATTTTTTTAATTCTTTTAAAGCAATACCTGTTCCACGAACTACAGCTCTTAACGGGTCTTCAGCTACATATACAGGTAAATCTGTTTTTCTAGATAAACGTTTATCTAAACCTCTTAGCATAGAACCTCCTCCTGCTAAATAGATACCAGTGTTGTAAATATCTGCCGCTAATTCTGGTGGCGTTTTAGATAAAGTTTCCATAACGGCATCTTCAATTCTTAAAATAGATTTGTCTAATGCTTTGGCAATTTCTCTATAAGAAACTTGTACTTGTTTTGGTTTTCCGCTTAATAAATCTCTACCTTGAACCAACATTTCATCTGGTGGAGTTTCTAAATCTTCTGTAGCGGCACCAATGGTAATTTTTATTTTTTCTGCAGTTGTTTCTCCAACATGTAAATTGTGTTGCGTACGCATATAATACATAATATCATTTGTAAACAAGTCTCCTGCAACTTTTACAGATTGATCACAAACAATACCTCCTAAAGCAATAACAGCTATTTCTGTTGTACCACCACCTATATCAATAATCATGTTTCCTTTAGGTTCCATAATATCTATACCTACACCAATAGCAGCAGCCATTGGTTCGTAAATTAAATAGATTTCTTTGGCATTCATGTGTTTAGCAGAGTCACGAACAGCTCGTTTTTCTACCTCTGTAATTCCTGATGGAATACAAATAACCATTCTTAATGCTGGTGGAAATAACTTCTTTTTGATAGATGGAATTTGTTTTACAAATTCTTTAATCATTTGCTCAGAAGCTTCAAAATCTGCAATAACTCCGTCTTTTAAAGGACGGATTGTTTTAATATTTTCATGGGTTTTTCCTTGCATTAAATTGGCTTCCTTTCCAATTGCAATAATTTCTCCAGTAATCCTATTTCTTGCAACAATAGAAGGGCTATCAATAACCACCTTTCCATTGTGAATTATTAAAGTATTTGCGGTTCCTAAATCAATCGCAATATCTTCAGTCATAAAATCGAAAAAACCCATAAAATATCTTTGTGTTTTATTTTTGATGTAACCTTACAAACTTACTAAAATTCTGAGTGTAAATTACATATTAATCATTAATGTTTAAAATGTCTTGTTCCTGTCATAACCATAGATAAATTATGCTCATTACAATAATCGATACTTAATTGGTCTTTGATAGATCCACCAGGTTGAATAACACTTTTTATACCTGCTTTATCTGCAATTTCTACACAATCAGGAAAAGGGAAAAAAGCATCACTTGCCATTACAGATCCGTTTAAATCTAATTTAAAAGAATTTGCTTTTTCAATAGCTTGGTTTAAAGCATCAACTCTACTTGTTTGTCCTGTTCCTCCTGCTAGTAATTGCTTGTTTTTTACAAGTATTATAGTGTTCGATTTTGTGTTTTTACACAATTTAGAAGCAAATAACAAATCATCTAACTCATTTTGAGTTGGTTTATTGTTAGTAACGTACTTTAAATCTGCTAATTTGTCTGTAATACTATCTTTATCCTGAACTAAAGAACCGTTTAAACAAGTTCTTACAGTTGTAGTAGGTAATGCAGTGTCTTTTTGAATTAAAATAATTCTATTTTTCTTTCCTTTTAAAATTGTTAATGCTTCTTCAGAAAAAGAAGGTGCAATTACAACTTCGCAAAATAAAGAATGAATTTCTTCTGCTGTTTCTTTATCTATTTCTGTATTTGCAATTAAAACACCACCAAAAGCAGAAACAGGGTCTCCTGCTAAAGCATCTACGTAAGCTTGTTTTAAGGTTTCTCTTTGTGCAAAACCACAAGCATTATTGTGTTTTAAAATTGCAAAAGTTGGTGCTTCTCCTTTAAATTCTCCAATTAAATTTACGGCAGCATCAACATCTAATAAATTGTTGTAACTTAATTCTTTACCATGTAGTTTGTCAAACATAGCATCTAAATCTCCAAAGAAATATCCTTTTTGATGAGGGTTTTCTCCGTAACGTAAAACATTAGAGTTTTGTTCACTTGTTTTATAAACGATCTCATCTTCGTTAAAATAGTTAAAAATAGCAGTGTCATAATGAGAAGAAATATTAAATGCTTTTGCAGCAAATTTCTTTCTTTGAGAAATTGTTGTTTCTCCGTTGTTTTCTGAAATAATATTTAAAAAGCCATCATATTGATCCATAGAAGAAACAATAAAAGTATCTTTAAAATTCTTTGCAGCTGCTCTTATTAAAGAGATTCCTCCAATATCAATTTTTTCAACAATATCTTGTTCAGATGCTCCAGAAGCAACTGTTTTTTCAAATGGATATAAATCTACAATTACTAAATCTATTTGTGGAATATTATATTCTGCTAACTCTGCAACATCGCTTTCGTTGTCTTGTCTGTTAAGAATTCCTCCAAAAACTTTTGGATGCAATGTTTTAACTCTACCACCAAGTATAGATGGGTAAGAGGTAACCTCGTCTACCGGAATTACGTTGATTCCTAAATCTTTAATAAATTTCTCTGTTCCACCTGTAGAATAGATGGTTACATTCAATTCATTTAATTTTTTTACAACTGGTTCTAGACCATCTTTGTGAAATACCGAAATTAATGCGGATTTAATTGTTTTTGAAGTGCTCATTTAGTGTTGTGTTGTTAAGCGTGCAAATTTAGGAAAACCAATCTTCTAAGACAATAAAAGATAGTAACAAAACAAGCAAGTAATTAACAACAAACGATTAATGATATTTTTATGATGAGAAAACAGAAAAATGCTACTCAGCATTGTCTAAAAAATCTCGAAACCAAACAATAAAATGATCTAAAATAGAGTCGTTTTTAATATCAGGATTAGATTCTGAGTTTTTTGAAAGAAATGTGGCAGAAGATTCGTGTTTTCTCATTGTTTTAAGACTTGATAATTAAAAATTATATTATATTCATCAAATCTAAGAATAATTTAAATAAAAATCAATAAAATCAAAGAATCTTTGGTAATTCTTTGCAAATGTACTCTAAAAAAGCTTCGTCTTTTGCGGAAAATGTATTTGCAGTATGAGAATCTATGTCTATTTGACCAATATTTTCTCCGTTCACAAAAATAGGTATTACAATTTCAGATTTCACTTTCCATCCGCAAGAAATATAATTGTCTTGTGCAGAAACGTCTTGTACTACAAAGTTTTCATTACTTACAGCAACCTGACCACAAATACCTTTGCCAAAAGGAATAATGGTGTGTTCAGTTTCTTCTCCGGTGTACTGCGCTAGTTTTAATTCGTTTTTATCTCCGTTTTTAAAATAGAAACCAACCCAATCATAGTAAGAGATTTCTTTTTCTAAATAATCACAGATAGCTTGTAGCTTTTCATCTTTTGTTTTATTAGATAAAATAATTTTGTCTATTTGTTCTTGTAAAATTTCTATATTCATTTTGTATATTCGTTCTAGATATAAATGGCTAAATTAAATTAAAAATTATTGTGAAAAAAAATAAAAGTATCATCATTTTTCTGATTAAGTTTTTTGTTACTTATTTTTTATTAGTAACTTTTTATAATAGTTACTTACAAAAGTCTCAGCAAAAAGGTGATGTTTTTAAAACTTCATCAATAACAAAAGTGGTAGCAGATCAAACTGTTAAGGTGCTTTCTCTTTTTGGTTATCAGGTAGCGGCTATTCAGCATGATAAAGAAGTATCTGTTAAATTAATTATAGAAGGGCGGTATACAGCAAGGGTTATTGAGGGGTGTAATTCTATTAGTTTAATTATTCTATTTATTTCATTTATTATAGCTTTCACCGGATCTTTTAAAGCTACTCTTCTGTTTGCTGTTTTTGGTAGCGTTTTTATTTATATTGTTAATGTGTTAAGAATTGCATTTCTTACGGTTATGATTTATAAATATCCACATAAAGTTGGGGTTTTACATGATTTAGTTTTTCCTGCAATTATTTATGGTGCTATTTTTTTACTTTGGGTAGTGTGGGTTAATAAATTTTCTAATTTCAAAAAATGAATAAATACATTAAAATAGCACTCGTTTTAATTCTTTTTCTATTACTATTTGTGGTAAGATCAGTTAGTTCAGAATTATTTTATGATCCTTTAGTAGTGTATTTTAAAAATGATTATTTATATAAAAGTGTTTATAATGTAGATATCTGGCGTTTAACTGTAAATATGTTTTATAGATATTTGTTAAATTCGATAATATCATTAAGTTTAATTTGGGTGCTTTTTGAAAGAAAAGATTATCTTAAATTTTCTAGTTTTTTCTTGATGATTGCCTTTATGATTCTTATTGTGGTTTTTGTATTTTTAATTCGTGATAATTTTCAAAGCGGTTATTTACTCCCTTTTTATATTCGTAGATTTATCATTCATCCAATATTTTTGTTAATATTATTACCTGCATTTTATTATCAAAAATTAAGTAATAGATAATTAAATTATGTTGTTGTAAATTTGCAAAAGCAATGAAACAGTTTTTTTCTAAAATAGCGTCTTTTTTATTAGCACTTTTAGTGTTGTTTTCTACCTTTTCTTTTACGGTAGAAAAACATTATTGTGGAGATTCTTTAATGGATGTTTCTTTTGTAGGGAAAGCAGATAGTTGTGGAGCTGAAATGGAAGCAATTAATGTAAAGAAAAATTGTTGCAAAGATGAAGTTCATCATATTAAAGGTCAAGATCAGTTAAGACAATCTCAAATAGATGATTTTGATTTTTCTAAACAACAGTTTTTAGTTGCTTTAGGCGTAGCTTATAGCAATCTATTTGTAGAAAAAGAATCTCAGAAAACTCACTATAAAGACCTTTGTCCGCCAAATATTCACAGCGATTATCAGGTTTTGTATCAATCTTTTTTAATTTGATTTTTAAATTATTATTTCAGATAGATTTCTTTTTTTAAAGGAAACTTAGAAGTGTGATTAATAAAATTTAAATAATGATAAAAAAGATATTAAGTAGTTTCTTTCTACTTTTTCCATTCATAATTTTCTCTCAAACAACTTTTAAAGGGATGATTATGGATAAAAATAACCCAAAAGATAATTTAGGGGTAGAAGGAGCAAGTGTGCATTGGTTGCATACAAATGTTAGTGCTATTACAAATAAAAAAGGATGGTTTTCTATTCCTTACAAAGAAGAATATAAGAAATTAGTTGTAAATTATTTAGGCTATAAAACCGATACAATTTCAATAACAAGCCTAAAAGCTATTCATCATTTTTTAACGGAACAAAGTGAGTTAAAAGAGGTAGTTGTTAAAGCTAAAAAGAAGGCAACTTATAAATCGTTCTTGTCAACGACTAATATGTTTACTGTTAATTCAGGCGAATTATTAAAAGCTGCTTGCTGTAATTTGGCAGAAAGTTTTGAAACCAACCCGTCTATAGATGTTAGTTTTTCTGATGCTTTAACGGGTACAAAGCAAATACAAATGTTAGGTTTAACAAGTCCGTATTTGTCAATTACACAAGAAAATATTCCTTCGGTAAGAGGTGCGAGTCAGGTTTTTGGAATGACATTTACACCTGGTACATGGGGAGAAAGTATTCAAATTACAAAAGGAGCGGGTTCTGTAGTAAATGGTTATGAGAGTATATCCGGACAAATAAATGCAGAATTGGTAAAGCCTTTTTCTGATAATAAATTCTTTTTAAATGCCTATTCTTCTTTAAATGGTAGGTTAGAACTAAACACACATTTTAATCAAAAAGTATCAGATAAATGGGCTACAGGTGTTTATATTCATGGAAACTATAGGGGAGAAAAATTTGATAAAAACAACGATAATTTTCTAGACAGTCCTTTGGCTAATCAGATTAATGTTATGAATAGATGGCAATATATTGATGCAGAAAAAGGTTGGGTTAGTTTTATAAATGTTCGTTTTTTAAATGATGAAAAACAAACTGGCGAGCTTAATTTTAACCCTACATTAGATAAAGGGACAGTAAATGCTTGGGGAAGTGAAATAGATACAAAGCGTTTTGAAACTTCTGCAAAATTAGGCTATGTTTTTCCGGAGTTGCCTTTTCAAAGTATAAGTCTTCAGTTTGCCTATAGCAATCATCAACAAGATTCTTATTTTGGACTTAGAACTTATGAAATAGAACATGAAAGTATTTTTTCTAATATTATTTTTAACTCAATCATAGGAGATACCAGAAACAAGTTTAAAACAGGTATTAGTTTTACGCATGATAATTATGAAGAATTGGTAAGTATTACTAGTTATGATAGAAAAGAAACATCTGCAGGTGCCTTTTTTGAATATGCCTTTGATAATCTAAACGATTTTAGTTTAACGGCAGGTTTGCGTATAGATACTCATAATTTATTAGGAACTTTTGTAACGCCAAGAATTCATGCAAGATATGTGCCTTGGGAAAATAGTGTTTTTAGGGCTTCAGCTGGACGAGGGAAAAGAAGCGCAAATATTTTTGCGGAAAATCAACAGTTTTTTGCAAGTTCTAGACAAATAAAGGTTGATGATGTTGGTGGTAATGTCTATGGGTTAAATCCGGAAGTTGCCTGGAATTATGGTGTTTCTTACATGCAGAAATTTATTTTTTTTGATAAAAAAGGAGATATTACTTTTGATTTTTATCAAACAGATTTTACAAATCAAGTAGTGGTAGATTGGGAAAATCCGCAAGAAATATCATTTTATAATTTAAAAGGTAAAAGTATTGCCAATAGTTTTCAAGTAGAAGTAAATTACAACATTGCACCGTATTTTAATTTTAGAACCGCGTATAAATATTTCGATATTTCTACGGAGTATACTTCTGGTAATTTGCAAAAACCAATACAACCTAAAAACAGATTTTTTGCCAATCTTTCTTATGAAACTCCGGCTAAAGAAACTGGTGCTCAATGGAAATTTGACGTTACCTTTAATAATATAGGAAAACAACGCTTGCCAAATACAGTTTCAAATCCTGCACAATATCAATTGCCGTCACATTCAAATCCGTATCAGTTGTTAAATGCTCAAATAACCAAAGTGTTTTCAAACAAATTTGAAATGTATGCAGGTGTAGAGAATTTGACCAACGTTCAACAAGAAAATCCTATTTTAGCAAGTGATGATCCTTTTGGAGATTATTTTGATAGTACCATTGTGTACTCGCCAATTTTTGGAAGGGCAATGTATGCTGGTTTACGATTTAAAATTAAGTAATAATTAAATATAATTAAGAGGAACAAAGCAACTTCATTCACGTAATAAAATACACAGAATGTTGAGTTGTAGTTCTTATAAATGACAAATAAAATCAAAAAAAATGAAAAAAATAATTTTAGTATTCAGTTTGTTTTTGATCGGGTTTTCTGTTCAATCACAAGAAGTAAAAAAGAAAAAAAGTGCAAAAATCACCTTTGAGGTAGATGGTATTTGTGGTATGTGTAAAAAAAGAATAGAAACTGCTGCTTTAAAAACTAAAGGCGTAAAATTTGCAATTTGGAGTGTAGAAACACATCAGTTAAATTTAATTTTAGATGAGCGTAAAACAGATGTAGCAACTGTGCAACAAAATATTTTAGCAGTTGGTCATGATGTTTTTGATGCTGATAATCAAAAAGTTGTGGCAACCACAGAAGCGTATAATTCTGTACATCCTTGTTGTAAATACAGGGATGAAGAAATTATCTTAGATCATAATGGAGATTTGAAAAAACAAAAGAAACAGTAATTAAATTTATTTAAATAAAAAATCCGATAGAAATAGTTCTATCGGATTTTTTTATTCTCATTTTTTTAAAAATAGTAAAAAACTAATCTGTAGTTCTTTGTTACTACATCATTCCTGGCATTCCACCACCCATTGGAGGCATACCTGCAGCAGGAGTATCTTCTTTAATTTCTACTAAAGCACATTCGGTTGTAAGAATCATACCTGCAACAGATGCAGCGTTTTCTAATGCAACACGAGTTACTTTTTTAGGGTCTATAATTCCTGCTTCAAGCATATCAACATAAACATCGTTTTTAGCATCGTAACCAAAGTCTTTTTTACCTTCTAAAACTTTATTAATTACTACAGAACCTTCACCACCTGCATTTTCTACAATTGTTCTTAAAGGAGCTTCAATTGCTCTATTTACAATTTGTACACCTGTAGTTTCGTCTAAGTTATCTGTGGTAATTTTTTCTAAAACTTTTTTAGCACGTACTAAAGCAACACCACCACCAGCAACAATACCTTCTTCAACGGCTGCTCTTGTAGCATGTAAAGCGTCATCAACTCTGTCTTTTTTCTCTTTCATCTCTACTTCAGAAGCAGCACCAACATATAAAACAGCAACACCACCAGCTAATTTAGCTAAGCGTTCTTGTAGTTTTTCTTTGTCGTAATCAGAAGTTGTAGTTTCTATTTGTGCTTTAATTTGGTTTACTCTTGTTTTAATAGCTTCTGCATTACCAGAACCATTTACAATAGTCGTATTGTCTTTATCAACAGTAATTGTTTCTGCTGTACCTAATAAGTCTAAAGTTGCGTTTTCTAAAGAGAAACCTCTTTCTTCAGAAATTACAGTTCCACCTGTTAAGATTGCGATGTCTTCTAACATTGCTTTTCTTCTGTCTCCAAAACCAGGAGCTTTTACAGCAGCAATTTTTAAACCACCACGTAATTTATTTACCACTAAAGTAGCCAATGCTTGTCCGTCTACATCTTCAGCAATAATTAATAATGGTCTTCCAGATTGAGAAACTGGTTCTAGAATTGGAAGAATTTCTTGTAAGTTAGAAATCTTTTTATCAAATAATAAGATATAAGGATTTTCTAAATCAGCAATCATTTTATCTGCATCTGTAACAAAGTAAGGAGATAGATAACCTCTGTCAAATTGCATACCTTCTACAACATCAACATAAGTTTCCATTCCTTTTGCTTCTTCAACAGTAATAACACCTTCTTTACCTACTTTAGAAAAAGCAGTAGCAATTAACTCGCCAATAGTGTTATCGTTATTTGCAGAAATAGCAGCAACTTGTTTTATTTTGTCTGAAGAATTACCAACTTTTTTAGTTTGTTTTTCTAAATCAGCAATAATTGCAGCTACAGCTTTGTCTATTCCGCGTTTTAAATCCATAGGATTTGCGCCTGCAGCAACATTTTTTAAACCTTCTTTTACAATTGCTTGAGCAAGAACAGTAGCAGTAGTTGTACCATCACCAGCTAAATCGTTGGTTTTAGAAGCTACTTCTTTTACCATTTGCGCACCCATATTTTCTAACTCATTCTCTAGCTCAATTTCTTTTGCTACAGAAACTCCATCTTTAGTAACGGTTGGAGCGCCAAAAGATTTAGAAATAATTACATTTCTTCCTTTTGGACCTAAAGTTACTTTTACTGCATTTGCTAAAGCATCAACTCCACGTTTTAATCCGTCTCTTGCTTCAATATCAAATTTTATATGTTTTGCCATTTTTTAAATATGCTTTATGCTTTAGGCTATATGCTGTTAGCAAAAACCGAAAGCTAGTTTATTATTTTAATTTTTGTTTTAAGGAATAAATTTTCCTTTTTATTATATTAATTTCTTCAGTTAAATTAATAAATGATGTTTCATTAATATAATTTAAATCTTTTGAAAGAATTAATTGATATTCAACTTCTGATGCAGAACCTAAAGCTATTGTTAAAAAACGATTGAATTCAGCGTCACTATCTCTACCACAACCTTCACTAATGTTGGTTGGTATTGAAGATGAGGCTCTTCTTATTTAAGAAACAAGACCATATATTTCATCTTTAGGATAAGACTTTGTGGCGTCATATATTTTTAATGTAAATAGATGACTTAGTTTCCAAATATCATGTTTTTTAAAATCTTTCATAGCTTAAAGCTTATTGCATAAGGCTTAAAGCGAATTAAATAATTGCTAAAATGTCGCTTTCACGCATCATTAAATAATCTTTACCTTCTAACTTTAAATCAGTTCCACCATACTTGCTATATAAAACAGTGTCACCAATTTTAACGGTTAAAGGTTCGTCTACTTTACCATTACCAATGGCAACAACAGTTCCTTGTTGTGGTTTTTCCTTTGCGTTATCTGGTATAATTAATCCCGACGCTGTTTTTGTTTCTGCTGGAGCAGGTTCTACAAGAACTCTGTCTGCTAAAGGTTTAATGTTTAATCCCATTTTTATAAATTTTGATTAATTAAAATATGTTTTACGTTTGTTAAATGGTCAGAAATTGTGCCATTACGTTAAAACTGACAATTTTTCTTTGATTGATTTTATTGCTAAATTTTAAGCATAAAAAAATGCCAACGTGTCATTTTCGTTGGCATTTTAAAGTTGTTTTAACAGATAATTATTTTAAACTATCGTTCGTTGCAGGAGTTGTGTTTTCTACTGGAGTTGTAGTTTCAATACCATCTAAAGTATTCTTTAACTCAAAATTGTTGTCTCCATCTCTTGGAATTGCAAAATTTGCTAATAAAATTAATGCAAACATAGCAATTGCTAAAGTCCAAGTTGTTCTGTCTAAAAAATTGTTAGTGTTTTGTACACCACCTAAAGATTGTGCTCCACCACCTCCAAAAGAAGAAGATAACCCTCCACCTTTAGGATTTTGAACCATCACTATTAAGATTAATGCAATGGCTACAATCAAAATTAGAATTAAAAATGCTGTGTAACTCATGATTTATTTTTTTGTAAAATTTGTATTCTTTTAATTTGGTCTGCAAAGAAACCACTTTTTTCTGGATATTTCAAACTTAAAATTCTATAAGCTTGCATTGCGTTTTCATACTTTTTTTGTTCTAAATAAACTTTTGCCAAAGTTTGGGTCATTAAAGAAGAATCTTGACTGTTTTTTGCAACGGGTACTGTTACTATTTTATCTTTAGCTAAAGGGGTTATTTTAGGGTTGTTTTCTATGAAATTATTGATTAATTCTTCTTTCTTGTTAGGTTTTTCAACCTTTTTAATGGTTTCTTTTACTTCTCTTACAATTGGTTTTCTGGTAGAAATCTGAAGCCATTCTCTAAAGGAGTGATTTTCTGTTGATGAAAAAGGAATTGGTTTTCCGATTTCTAATTCAGATTTTATTTCTTCTACTTTTATTTCATTTGTTTTTTCTGAAGCTTCAATAGGCTTTTTTATAGCAGGTTCTGTTGTTATGGAACTTATTTTATTTATTTTTTCTTCTGATATTTTTTCAACAATCTGTTGATGAATATCTTCTTTTTGATTGTTAAAGTCGTTAGAAGTAATGTAGTTGAATAAAACCGTTCTGTCTGTGGTGTATGAAGCGGTAATTTTTAATTCGTTATTATATTTAAAGCTATCTTGGTTTTTTAATCCTTTTAAATACAGGGCTCTGGCTGTTTGAAAATACGGATATTTTTCAACAACAGCTTTTAATTCAGCAGTTTCTACTTCCTGAATTTTAGTCTTGTTTTCTATTAGATTTATAAAAGTGGCTGTTTTCAAATTGTATTTTTCTTTTTTTTCAATGTTGAAGGTTAAACCTTGCTTTGTTTACCATTTGGCAACAGAAGCGTTAAAGATATCTTGTGTAATTCTTTCTAAAATTTCATCAAAAGCGGCTTCTAAAACACTACCAGTAAGTTGTGCATCAGCAGCGAAATCTGAGTAGAAAGAAAATTGTTTTTCAAAGTCGTCTTTTTCTACAAGCTTATTTACAAAACGAACGTTAACTGTAATGGTAAGTCTGTTTTGCGCTGCTGTTTGGTCAGACGTTGCACTCATTGGTGTAATTCTATATCCTGTAATTTCTCCACTAAAGTATAAATCTCCATTAGAAGTTACTGTAGTTAAGTTGGTTTGTCTGGTAAATAAATCGAGCATTTCTTGAGTAAAACGCTGACTTAAATTAGGTTCTACTAAAGGTGCTTGGTTAGGAAAAAAATCTATTTGCAAAGTTTTTGCGTCTCCTGTGCTTCCTCCTGTAAAAGAATAAGCGCCACAAGCAACTAATAGTAACGAGCTAATTGTAAATAGCGTTATGTAAAATATTTTTTTCATCGATTTTGTCTGGTCGAGCGCAGTCGAGACCTAAAATAGTTACTTATTATAACCTCCCGACTGCACTCGAGGGGTGTTTTTTTTACTTAAACGATTTAAAATTAAACAATTGTGTGCGTTTTATAAGTCGTATTGTTTAATTTTTCTATATAATGTTCTTTCAGAAATCCCTAGTTCTTTGGCGGCTAACTTACGTTTATTGCTGTTTTTTTCTAGAGATTTTTTTATCATTTCTATTTCTTTGTCTTGTAAAGATAAAGACTCATCCTCTTCAATAGTCTCAATAAAATCATAATCTTTTTCTGTGGCAGTGTTTTGAGGAATGTTCATAACTTCTACGTTATGATCGTGCATGTCTTTGTTTTCGTACATCTTTTCTATTAATTGATGATGTTCTTCTTGCACTTCTTCTACATTACCACTCTTCATTAAATCTAACGTTAACTTTTTTAAGTCGTTGATGTCATTACGCATATCAAATAAAATTTTATACATGATATCGCGTTCGGTAGAAAAATCATTTTCTTTTTTGCTTCCAATAATTGCAGGTAAATTGCCATTATTATTTGGGAGGTATTGTTGTAATTTTGCTGCTGTAATGGTTCTACTTTCTTCTATAACAGAAATTTGTTCTGCTAAATTTTTTAACTGACGGATATTTCCTGGAAAACGATAGTTTAATAAAACTTTTACAGCATTTTCATCTAAGCGAATAGATGGCATTCTATATTTTTGAGCAAAATCTGCTGCAAATTTTCTAAATAATAAGTGAATATCTTCATTACGCTCTCTTAAAGCAGGTAAATTAATTTCTACTGTACTTAGTCTATAATATAGGTCTTCTCTAAATTTTTCTTTTTGTATGGCAGACAACATGTTTACGTTGGTGGCAGCAACTATTCTAACGTTTGTTTTAATTACTTTAGAAGAACCAACTTTTATAAATTCTCCGTTTTCTAAAACACGTAATAAACGTACTTGTGTTGTTAAAGGTAATTCGCCAACTTCATCTAAAAAAATAGTACCACCATCTGCAACTTCAAAATACCCTTTTCTGTCTTGTGTTGCACCTGTAAAAGAACCTTTTTCGTGACCGAATAATTCACTATCAATAGTTCCTTCTGGAATTGCACCACAGTTTACAGCAATGTATTTTGCGTGTTTTCTGTGTGATAATTGATGTACTATTCTAGGAATACTTTCTTTACCAACACCACTTTCTCCGGTAACTAAAACAGAAATATCTGTAGGCGCAACTCTAAGTGCTTTTTCTAAAGCTCGGTTTAAGTGAATATCGTTACCGATAATTCCAAAACGTTGTTTTAATGCTTGTAAGTTTTCCATTTTCTCTTTTTTGAAACAGGATTATAATGTTGCTTTTTTTGTTAATTGATACCAAAAATGCAATTCAATTTTTTAATGCTGTGTTTTTTATAAATATGCTTAGCCCTGATTGAAGTGACATCCTTTTTATTTTTCATAAAAAGATATAACCTTTCGGCTACGCTCAAGATGAACTCCAAGCAGGAAATAGCTTCTAATTATTGTCAGAATACCCAATAACGGTTCCTTTTAGGGTTGCAGACGTACAATCTTCTACTTTTACCATTACAAAGTCTCCTAATTTGTAATTACCTTTTTCAAAAACGGCAACTGTGTTTTGTGTATTTCTACCTTTCCATTCATTTGGGTTTTTCTTAGAAGTACCTTCAATTAAAAATTCTTCTACTTTACCTAAATGTTGTTGGGTTCTATATAATGCGTGTTCTTGTTGTAGGTCTATTATTTCTTGTAATCTTCGTTTTTTTGTTTCGAAAGGAACGTCATCTTTCATTTTTTTAGCGGCTAAAGTTCCCGGTCTTTCAGAATATGCAAACATAAAACCAAAGTCGTATTTTACATATTTCATTAGCTCTAAAGTATCTTGATGATCTTGTTCTGTTTCTCCACAAAAACCAACAATCATATCTTGTGATAAAGACATTTCTGGAACGATTCTAAAAATATTATCAACTAGTTCTATATATTCTTCACGTGTGTGTTGTCTGTTCATGGCTTTTAACATATTGTTACTTCCGCTCTGAACTGGTAAGTGAAGATATTTACAGATGTTTTTGTGTTTTGCCATGGTGTGTATTACGTCTAAACTAATATCCTGAGGATTAGAAGTAGCAAAACGAAAACGTGTTTTTGGAAATTGTGTTGCACACATATCTAACAACTGTGCAAAATTTACGGCAGTTGCTTGTGCTATTTCTGTAGCTTTATTAAAATCTTTTTTTAAACCGCCTCCAAACCATAAGAAACTATCTACATTTTGACCTAAAAGTGTAATTTCTTTAAAATTTCTATCGACCATAGTCTGAATTTCTTCTAAAATACTCTTAGGGTCTCGACTTCTTTCTCTACCACGAGTAAACGGAACTACACAAAAAGTACACATATTGTCACAACCTCTTGTTATAGAAACAAATGCTGTAACTCCGTTAGAATTTAACCTTACAGGAGAAATATCTCCGTAAGTTTCTTCTTTAGATAAAATAACGTTAACCGCATCTCTACCCTCATTAACTTCTGCTAATAAATTTGGTAAATCTTTGTAAGCATCAGGACCAACAACTAAGTCTACTATTTTTTCTTCTTCTAAAAATTTTTCTTTTAAACGTTCGGCCATACAACCTAAAACACCAACTTTCATGTTTTTGTTTACTTGTTTTACAGCGTTGTATTTCTGTAATCTTTTACGTACCGTTGTTTCTGCTTTTTCTCTAATAGAGCAAGTATTTACCAATACTAAATCTGCTTCTTCAAGAATTTGAGTTGTATTGTAGCCTTCTTTGTCTAAAATGGCCGCAACAATTTCACTATCATTCATATTCATTTGACAGCCATAGCTTTCTATGAATAATTTTTTAGTGTTATGTTTTTTATTTTCTGTTACAAGTGCTTTTCCTTGTATTTTGTCGTCTATGATTTTTTCTACGTGTTCCATCTATCAATTTATCATTTGAAGGTGTGCAAAGATACAACCAAATTTGATTTGTTGTGACAAATTGGCAGAAAAATTATGGGTCTTGTTTTAATAATAATTTATTGAAAATTGATGAAATAATTTTTTTTTACAAAAAACTAACTACTTTTGCAACTGAAAAAAGTACGTTTTTAAAGCGTTTTAGCGACAAAAGAAAGATAAATGGCAAAGAATTTAGTAATTGTAGAGTCACCAGCAAAAGCAAAAACCATCGAAAAATTCCTTGGAAAAGATTTTCAAGTAGAATCGAGTTATGGTCATATTGCAGACTTACCATCCAAAGAATTGGGTATTGATGTAGAAGGAGATTTTAGTCCAAAATATATTATTTCTGATGATAAAAAACCAGTAGTAAAAAAGTTAAAGGCGTTAGTAAAGAAAGCAGATACTGTTTGGTTAGCGAGTGATGAGGATCGAGAGGGAGAAGCAATTGCGTGGCACTTAAAAGAACAATTAAACTTAAAAGAAGAAAATACAAAACGTATTGTTTTTCATGAAATAACAAAAAATGCCATTTTAAAAGCGGTCGAAAATCCAAGAGATATAGACTATAATATGGTAAATGCACAGCAAGCACGTAGAGTTTTAGACAGGCTTGTTGGGTATGAGTTATCGCCAGTTTTATGGCGTAAGGTTAAAGGAGGTTTATCTGCCGGTAGAGTACAATCTGTAGCAGTTCGTTTAATTGTAGAAAAAGAAAGAAGTATTCAAGAATTTAATGCTGAAACACATTATAAGGTTGTTGCAGAGTTTTCTAATGTAGAAGGAAAAACTTTTAAAGCAACCATACCAAAGAATTTCGAGTCTAAAAAAGGAGCCGAAAATTTCCTAAAATCGTGTGCCAATGCAGATTTTTCTATTGCAGAGTTAACAAAAAAACCAGCAAAAAAATCTCCAGCAGCTCCATTTACAACGTCTACTTTACAGCAAGAAGCTTCTAGAAAATTAGGTTTTCCTGTGGCAAAGACAATGCAAGTTGCACAGCGTTTATATGAAGCCGGTTTAATAACTTATATGAGAACAGATAGTTTAAATTTATCTGTTGATGCAAGAAATGCAGCTGAGGAAGAAATTACCAATTATTACGGAAAAGAATATAGTAAGCAACGTGTTTTTAAGACGAAAGCCAAAGGTGCACAAGAAGCGCATGAGGCAATTAGACCTACCAACATGAAAATGCACTCTATAGCTACTGAGTACGATCAAACAAGATTGTATGATTTAATATGGAAAAGAACACTAGCTTCTCAAATGAGTGATGCTCAATTAGAGCGAACTAATTTTAAGATATCAAATTCAGAAAACGCAAAAATCTTTACAGCTAATGGAGAGATGATAAAATTTGATGGGTTTTTAAAAGTATACTTAGAAGGAAATGACAATGAAGAGGAGGAGCAAGCAGGAATGCTACCTAACTTAAAAGTAGGTGAAGAATTAACGTACTCTTTTATAAATGCAACACAACGCTTTACGAGTCCGCCTTACCGATTTACAGAAGCATCTTTGGTAAAACAATTAGAAGAATTAGGTATTGGTAGACCCTCTACATATGCGCCAACAATTTCTACAGTACAAAGAAGAGGTTATGTAGAAAAGGGAGATGATGAAGGAGTAGAAAGAAATTATGAACAAATGGTTTTATCTGAAGGAACTGTAAAAAGTTTAGCCTTAACAGAAAAAACAGGTTCAAATAAAAATAAATTAATCCCTACGGATATTGGAAACATTGTAAACGACTTTTTAGTTGCTAACTTTTCTAATATTTTAGATTTTGGATTTACAGCAAGAGTAGAAAGTTCATTTGACGATATTTCTGAAGGAAATGAAGATTGGATAGAGATGATTAAAGGTTTCTATACTAAATTTCATGATAATGTAGAGGATGTTAAAGAAAATGCAGAGAGAGAGAGTGGAGAACGTATTTTAGGAAAACATCCAGAAACGGGGAAAACGGTTTTAGTTCGTTTAGGTAAATTTGGACCGATTGCACAAATAGGAGCACCAGAAGATGAAGAAAAAGTATTTGCAAGCCTAAATAAAGATCAAAACTTAGGAACCATCACCATGGAAGAAGCATTAGAATTGTTTCTGCTTCCTAAAACGTTAGGTGCGTATGAAGATGAAGAAGTTATTGTTTCTAACGGACGTTTTGGGCCTTATATTCGTTTCGGAACTATGTTTGTTTCTTTGGATAAGGGGGAAAACCCAATGGAAGTTGATTTGGCAAGAGCAATAGAACTAATTGTTGCAAAGCAAAAAGCAGATGCGCCAATTTATTTCTATGAAGATTTACCTGTACAAAAGGGAGTTGGGCGATTTGGACCTTTCTTAAAATGGAATTCTATTTTTATCAACGTAAGTAAAAAATACGATTTTGATAACCTTACTGATGACGATATTATTGAATTAATTGAAGTTAAAAAACAAAAAGAAATAGATAAAGTAATTCATAATTGGGAAGATGTTGCCATTCGTGTAGAAAAAGCACGTTGGGGGCGTTTTAATGTAATTAAAGGAAAGATTAAAATAGAATTACCCAAAACTACAGAAATAGAAAAACTTTCTAAGGAAGAGGCTGTAAAAATGATTGAAGCCAAAACCCCAAAGAAAAAGGTAGCTAAAAAGAAGCCTGCAGCAAAAAAGAAAACTACGGTAAGAAAAACAACAAAAAAGAAGTAAGGATTTATTACCTTGCCTTTCGTATTAAAAAAAATTGATGAACCAAGACTTTTTAACCCCCGTAAAAGATTCGGTTGTAGCGCATTTAGCGTTGCAATCTCCTGCATGCCTGGGGAAAAAAATTAGAATTCACACAGAAGAAGAAGGTTTTCCGGATTTGGAGAGCGTTCAGATTGCAATTTTAGGAGTGCAAGAGGATCGAAATTCTGAAAATAATTTTGGATGTGGAGAAGATTTACACTTTATCCGAAGAAAATTATATGAATTATTTCCAGGGAATTGGAATACTCAAATAGCCGATTTAGGAAATGTTTTAAAAGGAAACTCCGTATCTGATACTTATTTTGCGGTTTCAAAAATTATAACAGACTTACTTAAAAAAAATATTATTCCGGTTATTATAGGTGGCGGTCAAGATCTTACCTACGTAAATTATAGAGCCTACGATTCTTTAGAGCAAACTGTAAATATTGCCGCTGTAGATAGTCGTTTCGATTTAGGTAATTTAGATGATGAGTTAACTTCGCAGTCTTATTTGAGTAAAATAATTATGCAAGAACCCAACAACTTGTTTAATTACAGTAATGTAGGTTATCAAACTTATTTTAACTCTCAAGAAGAAATTCAATTATTAGATAACTTATTTTTTGATGCTTGCAGATTAGGAAATGCAAAACAATTAGAAAATATTGAGCCTGTTTTTAGAAATGCAGATATTGTTTCTATAGATTTGGGTTCTGTAAGACAAAGTGAGGCACCTGCAAACAATAACGCTTCTCCAAATGGGTTTTATGGAGAAGAAATTTGCGCTATTTCTAGGTATGCTGGTTTAAGTGATAAAGTATCTTCATTCGGAATTTATGAGTACAATTCTAAGCTAGATAACAATCATCAAACAGCACATTTAATCGCGCAAATGATCTGGTATTTTGTTGAAGGGGTTAATTTTAGAGTAAAAGATTATCCTTTTTCAGGGAAAGAGAATTATCAGAAATTTACCGTTTTATTAGAAGATGATGATCCTTTAACTTTTTATAAAAGTAATAAATCTGGAAGATGGTGGATAGAGATAAAAATTTTATCAGATAATAAATACAAAAGACATGCGTTAATACCATGTACATACAATGATTATATAGATGCAACCAAGCAAATTATTCCTGAAAAATGGTATAAAGCGATGCGGAAATTAGTGTAATAAAAAAGAGATTAGAATAATAGAACGTTAAAAAGCAATTTGCTTATTGTTTTTTAACAAAAAAAATAATAGGTTTACGGACTTTATAGTAAAGACATTTTAAAATATGAAGAAAGCAGCAATATTTGCACTTTTAATAGTAGTTTTTTACAGTTGTGGCTCTAATGATAGAGGAGAGTTGGTAGGAGTTAAATCTAAGAAAAAATGGTTTTCAGAAAAACCATTTGGTATGGCTTTGATTCCTGGAGGTGCCTTTACAATGGGTAAACAGGATCAAGATATCATTGGAACGATGAATTCGCCAACTAAAACAGTTACTGTTAGACCTTATTACATGGACGAAACAGAAATTACAAACAATGAATACAAAGAGTTTGTGTTTTGGGTTAGAGATTCTGTAGTAAGAACTAGGTTAGGTTACCAACAAGAATTTTCTGCAATGATGGGGTCTCCAGAACCTGGATCTGAAGGTCCTTCTGGAGGTATCAACGATTACGCTTTTGCCGTAGTAAAAGATACAACAGGTGCAAATGCTTATGAAAGATATATGTTTGATAACTATACTAGTTTAGAGTTTGATTCAGATTCCATAAGACCTTTAAATTGGGAACCAGAAATTATTTGGAAAAAAGATGAGTTTCCAGATGTGGATTATGTAGAAGTAATGGATTCTTTGTTTGTCCCTAGAGAAGAAGCTGTTGATGGTGTTCGTTCTTTTAATGTAAAGTTTTTAAAATATAAATATACTTGGTTTGATAGAGATAATGCTGCTAGAAAAGGTGGTAATAGAAGAGACTTTGTAAAGACAGAAACATTAAATATTTATCCAGATACTACGGTATGGGTTAAAGATTTTAATTATTCTTATAACGATCCAATGCATCAAGATTATTTTTATCATCAATCTTATGGAGACTATCCTGTAGTTGGGGTAAATTGGAGACAAGCAAATGCTTTTTGTAATTGGAGAACTAAGAAAAAGAATGATTACCTAAAAAGTAAGAAAAATGCTACGGCGGTTCCTGATTTTAGATTGCCTACAGAAGCAGAGTGGGAATACGCTGCACGTGGTGGATTAGAATTTGCTACTTATCCTTGGGGAACCGGAGGTACAACTAGTGATAGAGGTTGTTTCTTAGCAAACTTTAAACCTGTAAGAGGTGATTACGCGGTAGATGGAGCACTATATACTATGGAAGCGAAATCTTTTAATGCAAATGATTACGGATTATACAACATGGCTGGTAACGTATCTGAATGGACAAGCACTGCTTATAATTTATCTTCTTATTATATGGCTTCAACAATGAACCCTAATGTAGAAGATAGAAAAAATAAGCGAAAAATAATTCGTGGAGGTTCTTGGAAAGATGTAGCTTACTTTTTAGAAGTAAGTTCTAGAGATTATGAGTATGCAGATACTGCTAGAAGTTATATTGGTTTTAGAACCGTACAAAACTATATTGGAACAACAAATAAATAATAAAAAAAAATAACAAAAAAAGAAAAATTACATTATGGCACAATCAAAATCTTACAAAAAAACAATGAATTTCGTTTACGGAATGGGAGCGGCAGTTGTAATTGTTGGAGCATTATTTAAAATTCAGCATATGACTTTGGGTCCTATTACTGGAGGAATGATGTTAACAATTGGTTTATTGGTAGAAGCAGCCGTTTTTGCTGTTTCAGCTTTTGATACTCCAGAAGATGATTTTGACTGGTCTAAAGTATATCCTGAGTTAGGAGAAGACAGTTTAAAAGCAGAAAAAGAAGAAGTAGGTACACAAGGAATGTTATCTCAAAAATTAGATGATTTATTAAAAGACGCAAAAATAGATGCTTCTTTAATGGCTAGTTTAGGTAATAGCATGAAAAATTTTCAAGGAGCTGCAGAAGGTTTATCAGCTGCATCAGAATCTATTTCATCAACAAATAAATATAACGAGCAAGTTTCTATGGCAGCCGTTCAAATGGAAACTTTAAATAACTTATATAAAGTACAGGTAGAAAATACTGCAAAACAATCTGAATTAAATGGATCAATTGTAGAAAATACAGAAAAACTAAAAGAGCAAATGGAATCTTTAGCAAAAAACTTATCTTCTTTAAACGGTGTTTATGGAGGTATGCTTTCTGCAATGTCTAAATAATAATTAGTTTACTAATATAATTTTAACTTAAAAAAACTAATTAGAATGGCAGGAGGAAAAATGTCCGCAAGACAGAAAATGATAAACTTAATGTATCTTGTGTTTATTGCAATGTTGGCAATGAATATGAGTAAAGAAGTTTTATCATCTTTTGGTTTTATGAACGAAAAGTTGAGTGAAAATAATATTTCAACTACAGCTAAGAACAATGAAGCGTATGCTAATTTAGCAACTAAAGCTTCAGAACAAGCTGCAAAATTTGCAGAATTAAATAAAGAGGCGGTAAAGATTAAAGAGTATTCTGCAAATTTTTATGCATATTTAGAAGAATTAAAATCTAAAATGACTGCAGATATAGAAGATAAAAAGGATTACGAATCTATGGATAAAACAGCCTTTTTAGATGAACATTTCTTTAAAGGTGATAAATTTACTGCGGAAGGGCAAGAATTTTTAGATAAAGTAAACGGATATAGAACAGACGTAACAAATGCTTTAGGTAAAGATAGTAAGTTTGCACCAATATTAGCAAAGAGATTCTCTACAGATGATGTGAAAAATAGAGATGGAAAAACTATTAAATGGTTAGATTATAGATATAAAGGGTTTCCTTTAGTTGCTTCTTTAACAAACTTAACTCAAATGCAAGCTGATATCAAAAACACAGAAAGTGATATTGTATCAGATTTATTAGGAGGTAAAATGGAAGAAGCATTGTCTTTAAACAATTATAAAGGAATCGTTGCTTTAGATAAAAACGCATATTTTGCAGGAGAAAAAGTTACAGGTAAGATCGTATTAGGTCGTTATGATGCTACTATGATTCCGGATAATGTAACTTTAAATGGTAAAGATTATAAAAACATTCAATCGGGTCAAGTAATTATTGATATGCCTTCTGGTAATATTGGAAATCATGATATTAAAGGAAAAATTGCTTTTACACAAAATGGAGAAGTAGTAGAAGTTCCTTTCGAAAGTTCTTATTCTGTAATTCCACAACCAGGTGATGCTGTTGTTTCTGCAGATAAGATGAATGTTGTGTATAGAGGTTTAGATAACCCTATTTCAGTTTCATTACCAGGTGTAAGTGATAATAACTTAAGAGTTTCTGCTAGTGGAGGTACTTTAAAAGGAGGTAGAGGTAAATATAGTATTAGACCTGCAGGAGGAAATGTAGCTACAATTAACGTAAGTGCTACCTTAAGTAATGGTAAACCTGTAAATTCTAAGGCTACTTTTAGAATTAAAGATATACCAGCAGCTATGGGGTCTGTAAGAGGACAATACGGAACCGTTAGAATGCCTAAGTCTGGTTTGGCAAATTCACCAATTGCAGCTGGATTACCAGATTTTGAATTCGATTTAAGTATTAAAATACAGAGTTTTAAAATAAAAGTACCAGGTCAATTAACAATTATTGTAAATGGATCTAGTTTAAATGCAGCGGCAAAACAAAAATTGTCTAAAGCAAAGAGAGGAGATATCATTAATATTTATGGTATTAAAGCTACGGCTAATGGGTATAATCTTAAAAAAGTATTACCAGTTAATATAGAGTTAACAAACTAGAAGTTAAAAAATAAAATATGTTTAAAAATTGTTTACTATTATTTTTCGGTTTGATGATAAGTGGTTCAATAAACGCACAAATAGGCTTATTGAATGCTAAAGAAGTAGATCAAATAGGAAAGAAAAACGAGCAACAAATTGCTGCGGATAATGATGCGCCTTTGGCCTATGGATATGTAGACGATAGAGATGTATTATGGTCTAAAGTTGTTTGGGAATTTATTGATTTAAATCAAAAAATAAATTTACCATATTATTTTCCTATAGATAAATCTAATATTTCTCCGAATAGAAGATCTTTATTTGATACTCTTATTAAAGGTATTAAACAAGGTAAAATAAAAGATGCTTATTCAGATTCTTTCTTTACTTCAAAAATTTCTGAAAACGAAATACAATTTAGAATGTCTAGCATTAGAGAAGAAAACGGTTATAGCGATACTATTAGATTACAATCTCAAGATGTAGAAGGCTATATGATTAAAGGAATGTGGTATTTTGATAAACGTCAAGGTGAATTAAAATACAGATTATTGGCATTAGCTCCTATGGGGAAAGATGTACAAACTTTAGGCGTTCAGGATATAGAAGATGAGCAATTGTATGAGTTATTTTGGATTTTTTATCCATCTGCAAGAGACGTTTTACACGAAGCTAAAGTATTCAATCCAAAAAATGCTTCTCAACCAATTTCTTTCGATCACATGTTAAATGCTAGAAGATTTAGCAGTACCATTGTAAAAGAAGAAAATATTTATGGTAACAGAGCCATTTCAGATTACGTTCGTGGTAATTCTTTATTCCAATTATTAGAAGCTAATAAGATTAAAGAAGACATTAGAAATAGAGAAATTGATATGTGGAATTACTAAAATTTCAATATTTTTTAATATATAAAACGTTCCAACTATTTGGGACGTTTTTTTTTGTAGCTATTTCCTGCTTTACACTATATCTTTTTACTGAAAAAGTAAAAAGGATGCCGTTTCAATCAGGGCTAAACATTTTAGAAAGACCAGTAATAATTAATTCAAATTCACGTATTTTTATCCCATGAAAATAGATTACATAATAGTTGGTTTAGGATTAGCAGGTTTGGCTTTTGTAGAAGAATTAATTGCCGCTAAAAAAACATTTTTAGTCTTTGAAGATGATTCTCAAACTTCTTCATTAGTTGCTGGTGGCGTTTATAATCCGGTAATTTTAAAAAGGTTTACACCTGTTTGGAACGCTAAAGAACAATTAGAAGTTGCACTCCCTTTTTATAAAGGTTTAGAAAAAAAACTAAACATTACTGTTGATCAAAAATTTGTAATCAAGAAATCTTTTAAATCTATAGAAGATCAAAATAACTGGTTTGGAGCTTTAGATAAACCGAAGTTAGTGGCATATTTAGACCCGAAATTAGATAAAAACTCTTATCATGGGGTTATTGCCGACTTTAGTTTTGGGAATGTAAATGAAACAGGAAGAATAGATACAGAAAAGTTAATAACTGCTTACAGAGCTTATTTAGCATCCGAAAACCATATTCGTTTTGAACAGTTTAAACATGACGAACTAATTATTGGTAAAGAATCTATAAACTATAAAGATATTGAAGCTTCTAAAATTGTGTTTTGCGAAGGATTCGGAATTAAACAAAATCCATATTTTAATTATTTACCGATTAATGAGGCAAAAGGTGAGTTATTAACCATACATGCACCAGAATTAAATATCGATTTTTTATTAAAATCAACACTTTTTGTAATGCCTTTAGGTGATAATAATTACAAAATAGGTGCTACTTTTAATTGGACAGACAAAACCTCTGACCCGTCAGAAGAAGGAAAAGAAGAATTGGTAGAAAAGTTAAAGAAAGTTATTACTGTTCCTTATACAATTGTATCTCAATCTGCAGGAATAAGACCTACAGTTTCTGGTAGAAGACCTTTGGTGGGGATTCATCCAGATTATGCCAATTTAATCGTTTTAAACGGTTTAGGAACTCGTGGTGTTATGATTGCACCAACAGTTGCTAAAAATCTTTACAATCACTTATATAATGATGAAAGTTTAGATGAAGAAATAGATATTGTTCGTTTTAAACATTTAAACGTTAAGAATTCTAAATAAGGCTAATTACTATAATTATCTTTTAGGTTTACAATATGCGTTAAGGATAGAGCGGTTTGTTTGAGCTCTTTTTTAGTGTTGGTTCGAGTGAATTTGTTTTTTAGCAAATTTGTATCGAGAACTATCACTAAAAAAAGCGAGTAGCGAAAGCCTGTTTAAACGCCCAAAAAGACATTATTTTTCTTTTTTAGAGAATTTTTTGTCGTAATGCGCAAACATATTTATCCATATTATTCTAGATAAGCGCAAATTAATTGGTGCTAATACCAACAATGAAATTACAATTACGGCAAAAGATTGTAATAGTGTTGCTCCAAATATCAGTACAGAAATTAAGAAGGCAACAATAGAAATACCAACTGTTAACCCGTAGTTTACGTACATTGCTCCATAAAAGAACGATGGTTCCATCATATATTTTAAATCACAATTTGGGCAATGCTCATGTAACTTGGTAACTTTATTGGGGTTTAGTGTAAATTTATACTCAAAGAATGCACCCTCATGACATCTAGGACACTTAGCATTAAAAATACTATATAACTTGGTTCCTTTTTTAAACATAATAGACTATAAATTTGTATACTTTTGCAAATATAGAGTTTTAAACTTTTTTTTAAGTAACAATTATTACATTAGATGCTAAACGTACACAACTTAACAGTTTCTTTTATGGGAACTGATTTATTTTCGGGAATTACTTTCAAGTTAAACAAAGGAGATAGAATTGGTCTTATTGGAAAAAATGGAGCAGGAAAATCTACACTTTTAAAAGTGCTTTCTAAAGATATAGAAAGTAGTGGTGGTACCATGGCTTTTGATAAAGATATTAGAATGGGGTTTTTAAGACAAGATATAGATTTTGTTGAAGGAAGAACTATTTTAGAAGAAGCGTACCAAGCTTTTGTTGAAATTAAAGAAATTGAAGTTAAACTTGATGAAATTAATGAGCAACTGGCTACTAGAACAGATTATGAAAGTGAAGGGTATACAGAACTGATTCATGATTTAACAGACAATACAGAGCGTTACGAATTACTTGGTGGGTATAATTACCAAGGTGATACCGAAAAGATTTTACAAGGTTTAGGTTTTCAGAGAGAAGATTTTGATAAAAAAACAGATACCTTTTCTGGAGGTTGGAGAATGCGTATTGAGTTGGCAAAACTATTGTTACAGAATAATGATATTTTGTTATTAGATGAGCCTACCAACCACTTAGATATTGAGTCTATTATTTGGTTAGAGAATTTCTTAAAAGGATATTCTGGTGCTATTGTATTGGTATCGCATGATAAAATGTTTTTAGACAATGTAACTAATAGAACTATTGAAATTTCTTTAGGTCAGATTTATGATTATAAAAAACCATATTCTGAGTTCTTATTATTAAGAGGAGAGATTAAGGAAAAGCAGTTACAAGCTCAGAAAAACCAAGAAAAAGAAATAAAGCAAAAGCAACACTTAATTAATAAGTTTAAGGCAAAAGCAAGTAAGGCTTCTATGGCACAATCTTTAATGAAACAACTTGATAAAGTTGAGTTAATAGAGGTGGACCAAGACGATAATGCTGCTATGAATGTACGTTTTGCCATTTCTAAAGAACCGGGTAAAATTATTGTAGAAGCAGAAAATCTTTGTAAAAGTTATGGAGATAAGCATGTTTTAGAAGATGTAGACTTATTGATTGAGCGAAATAGTAAAATTGCTTTTGTTGGTCAAAACGGACAAGGAAAATCTACATTGGCTAAAATGATGGTAGGAGAAATTCCTTTTGAAGGACATTTAAAACTTGGTCATAATGTAGAAGTAGGATATTTTGCTCAGAATCAATCTGAGGAATTACCGCCAGAAAAAACGGTATTAGAGATAATGGAAGATGCTGCCACAGATACCAACAGAATGCGCGTTAGAGATATGTTAGGTTCTTTCTTATTTGGTGGAGATGCTGTAGATAAAAAGGCAAAAGTACTTTCTGGAGGGGAAAGAAATAGATTGGCATTGTGTAAATTATTATTACAACCTTTTAATGTTTTAATAATGGATGAGCCAACCAATCACTTGGATATTGCCTCTAAAACCGTATTAAAAGAAGCTTTAAAACAGTTTAACGGAACCTTAATTGTAGTATCTCATGATAGAGATTTCTTACAAGGATTAACAGAAACTGTTTATGGTTTTAAAGACAAAGTGATTAAAGAGTATTTAGGAGATATTGATTATTTCTTGGAGCAACATAAAATAGAAAATCTTAGAGAGGCAGAAAAAAGAACGGTTGTAAAAGTTGAAAAGGATTCGTCTAAAAAAGAATCTCATCAATTATCTAGAGATCAAGAAAAGCAATTAAAGAAGCTAAAGAACAAATTGTCTAATATAGAAACTGAAATTGCTGATTTAGAGAAAGAAATTGCAAAAATAGATTTGGAATTAGCTGAAAATTATGATGAAGTTTCGGCAAGACCTAATTTCTTTGAAAAATACAAAGCTAAAAAAGCAAAATTAGATGCTAAAATGGAGGATTGGGAAAAAGTAGAAGCAGATGTTTCTAGTTTTTAATCTTAGTTATATTAAAACATAAAAAAACTCCTTATTTAAATCTTAAATAAGGAGTTTTTTTATGTTTTACATTTAATAGAAAATACCCAATTCTTTATAAGAATTTGGTATTGTATCTTTCAAAAACAAAATCAATTTTAAAATCATCAGCAGAAACAATTGCTTTTAATTGATCATTTTCTAAAAAGTATTTTATTTTTTTGGGAAATTCATTCTTCGAATTTTCACAAACAAAAGAAGTAGCAGATTGTTGTGTAAATTTAAATAATATTGGGTTTTCATTTAGGCCTTCTACTTTTAAAAAAAGAGTGTCTTTTATTGTAACAATACTCAATATTTCCTTAAAAGTAGTGTCTTTTTCTTTTAAGGTATAGCCTAAACCTTTAAGGTTTGTATGCCATGTTTCATAAGTAATACTACCTTCTTTATCGTTAATACGTACCCAATTTCCAATTAAGAAAGTTGGTCTTTGTATTTTCTTTTTTTCTTGTTGACAAGAAATCAAGCATAAAAAACAACACGAAAATAGTAGTAATTTCATAAAAATAGTTTGCTTTGTTCAAATATAGCCATAAAAATTGTAAATTCGCAATCCAAGAAAAGACAGAAGATGTTAGATAAATTAAGAATTGTAAAGCAGCGTTATGATGAAGTTTCTGATTTAATTATTCAGCCAGAAATCATCATGGATCAAAAGCGTTATGCGCAATTGATGAAAGAATATAAAGATTTAGGTGATGTTGTTAAAAAAGGGGATGAATACCTAAATTTAACAAACAATATAGAAGAAGCAAAAGAAATTCTTGCAGATGGTTCTGATGCCGAAATGAATGAGATGGCGAAGATGGAAATTGAAGAGGCCAATATTAGAATTCCTCAATTAGAAGATGAAATTAAAGTATTATTAATACCGAAAGATCCAGAAGATTCTAAAAATGCTGTTGTAGAATTACGTGCAGGAGCAGGTGGGGATGAAGCCAGTATTTTTGCAGGAGATTTGTTTAGAATGTATTCTAAATATTGCGAAAGTAAAGGTTGGAAAGTTTCTACGGTAGATTATTCTGAAGGAACAAATGGTGGCTTTAAAGAAATTCAGTTTGAAGTTTCTGGAAATGATGTTTACGGAATTTTAAAGTTTGAAGCCGGTGTGCATCGTGTACAAAGGGTTCCGCAAACAGAAACTCAAGGTCGTGTACATACATCTGCTGCAACTTGTATGGTTTTTCCAGAAGCAGAAGAATTTGATGTTGAGATTAATCCAAAAGAAGTACGTATCGATTTTTTCTGTTCTTCAGGTCCTGGAGGTCAGTCTGTAAATACAACCTATTCTGCAGTACGTTTAACGCATATTCCTACAGGTTTGGTGGCGCAATGTCAAGATCAGAAATCGCAGCATAAAAATAAAGAGAAAGCATTTAAAGTGTTGCGTTCTCGTTTGTATGATATGGAATTGGCAAAGAAAAATGCTGAAGATGCTTTAAAGCGTGGTTCTATGGTTTCTTCTGGAGATAGAAGTGCTAAGATTAGAACTTATAATTATGCACAAGGTAGAGTTACAGATCATAGAATTGGTTTATCATTATATGACTTACCTAATATTATGAATGGTGATATTCAAAAAATTATAGATGAATTAATGCTTGCAGAGAATACACAAAAATTAAAAGGATTAGGAGACGGAATATAGTTTTCTTTAAATATTTTCATAAAAAAAACCTGAAAACTGGGTCAAGTCAAAAAGTTGTGGAGTAAATTAAAAAGCATGAACTTTGCTTTCTAATAAACCTCTATTTTGGATACTTCAATTGAACTAACAAAACTATTATTACCAGAAATTCTTGTTGACTATTTTAAATTAACGAAACACGAAGTTAAAAATGGAGAACTTCATTTCTATTTTACAGAATTAAATACAATTCCAGAAGAATTTAAACCCCTTAAATTAAGCTCTAAAGGCTTTTTCCCAGAGGCTACGGTGCAAGATTTTCCAATACGTGGTAAAAACGTTTTTCTACATGTTATTAGACGACGTTGGGTTGAAGAAAATTCTAAAAAAGTAGTTACAAGAAATTGGCAATTAGTAGCAAAAGGCACTAGAATAACTAGTGAATTTGCTGCTTTTTTAAAAGATATCAGTCAGTAATAACGCTACTAGCGCTAGTACTGTAGCTAATTTCTACGGGGTAAATCCCAGAAGTTTACAAAGACAGTATAAGGATTATTTAAGTGATTTTAAAGCTTGGGATCAACAGAAGCACGCAACAGATTGGTTATTGTTTGCAAAGAATTTAGGGACTCACTTATCACTTGATGAAACTGCCTTTTCTAACGGTGATTTATATACCATAATAACAAATAAATTAGCTAAAGGAAAGAAAGGCGCAATAGTAGCCATGATCAAAGGAACTAAAGCTGAAGTTGTCATAAAAATACTTCATAAAATTCCTTTAAAACACAGGAAGAAAGTTATGGAAGTAACCTTGGATATGGCGGGAAATATGGGGCTTATAGTCAAGAAATCCTTTCCAAACGCTGCCTTAGTAATAGACCGTTTTCATGTGCAAAAATTAGCCTTAGATGCACTGCAAGAAATAAGAATTAAACATCGATGGGAAGCGATTGATACTGAGAATGATGCCATTGAAAACGCCAGAAGTAAATCTTTAAAATACAACCCAAAACTATTACCTAATGGAGATACACTCAAACAACTATTAGCTAGAAGCAGATATCTATTATATAAATCAAGTCGTAAATGGACTAAAAATCAATCTATAAGAGCAGAAATACTGTTTGAAAAATATCCGGATTTAGAGAAAGCATACAAGTTATGCCAAAATCTATCTTGGATATTCAATAACACTAAAGATAAAACATCAGCACTTATAAGACTTGCTAAATGGGATGAAAAAGTAAGGCAAGCAGCGTTTAAAAGCTTCAATACTATAGCTAGAACAATGTCCATACATTACAAAAACATCTTAAACTATTTTGATAATCGAAGTACTAATGCTTCTGCAGAATCATTCAACGCTAAAATTAAAGCCTTTAGAGCACAGTTTAGAGGCGTCAGAAATGTGGATTTTTTCTTATTTAGACTTAGCACTATTTTTGCGTAATCCTTAAATCCCACAACTTTTTGACTTGATCCTGAAAACTTAGTTCTGAGGTTTTTTTATGATCTTAAACAAAATAAAAAGTGATGAAAGTTTTATTAAAACTATTCATCACTTTTTTACATTTAACAAAGATTAAGGAATCTTAAACAAATTATGTTCTGTTTGGGGAAAAGATTACTTACTCTACAAAGATATAAGAGTAATACATACCTCACAATACCCATTTATGGGGTTTTTTACTTCACCATTTTCAGTGAGTCTACTAACTGAAAATGGTGAGATTTAAATTTTATTTTCCTAATAAATGTAACTCTGTAAATCCTTTATCTATAAGTATAGACTGGTTTTTAGTAAGATTTGCTTCGTTTAACGGAATTTTTACATTATCTATTTGTACAGTCGTAATTTCGAACGGTAAATTATGGAATACAATATTAAACTTGGTATAAGCGGCATCAAAGTCTCCTTGTTTGTGTTGTTGTATAATTAATTCTTCTTTTTTACCTGTTACTTTAAAAGTACGTAAACTAAATCTACCTTTTTTATAATCATAACCATCATGTGCGTCATCATATAATTGAGAAGATTCTTTACCTTCTTTATAATATAGGTCTAAAGTAATTTCATCAAATTCTATTTGATCAACGTATTGTTGAACAGGGTATTTTGGTATAACAGCTCCTTCTTTAATAAATATTGGCATGCTGTCTATATCTGCATCCACCCACATTTCTTTACCTCCTTCTACAAGTTCTTCTGTCCAAAAGTTATACCATTTACCTCTAGGAATATACATTCTTCTTCCTTTGGCATTAGGTTCTAATATTGGACAAATTAAAATCTGTTCACCGTAAACAAATTCATCACTTCTATGGTGCGTTGATGTATCTTCTTGATCGTATAAAACTAAAGATTTTAAGATTGGCGTTCCATCATTTATATATTTCCAAAAAGCAGTATATAAATAAGGTAATAATTGGTATCTAAGTTCTACGAATTTTCTTACAATATCTGTAATCTCATCACCAAAAACCCAAGGTTCTTGATCTCCATGATCTCCAGAAGAATGCACTCTACAAAAGGCATGAAACACACCTAATTGAATCCAACGTGCAAAAAGTTCTCCTTGAGGTTGTTCTGCAAATCCACCAATATCAGATCCGGCAAAAGAAAAACCAGACATTGCCATTCTTTGTGCTTGGTTATTAGCAATTGCTAAATGTTCCCATGTAGCAACATTATCTCCCATCCAAGTAGAAGTATAACGTTGTGCACCAGAATATGCAGATCTAGTAATAACAAAAGGTCTTTTTGGGTATGCATATTTCTTTAAACCATGGTAGGTAGCACGTGCCATTTGAGTTCCATAAATATTGTGTGCTTTTCTATGAGAACAAGGGTTGCCATCAAAATCATGACGAACATCGTCTGGAAAAGATTTATTTGGTACATCCATTACAGCAGGCTCGTTCATGTCATTCCAAACACCTTTTACTCCAATATCTTCAATTAACTCTTGAAACAATCCAGACCACCATTCTCTAACTTCTGGTTTTGTATAATCTGGAAAATAACATTCTCCAGGCCAAACTTTACCTTTCATATATGGTCCATCTGCACGTTTACAGAAATAATCTTTATCTAAAGCTTCTTTAAAAACATCGTATTCTAAATCTATTTTAATACCTGGATCTATAATTACAACAGTTTTAAATCCATCGTCTTCTAGTTCTTTTACCATTCTTTTTGGGTCTGGAAAATAGTTTTTATCCCAAGTGAAACAACGAAAACCATCCATATAATCTATATCTAAATAGATAGCATCACACGGAATTTTTAAATCTCTAAAAGTGTTGGTAACTTCTTTTACTGTACTCTCTGGATAATAACTCCATTTACATTGATGAAAGCCTAAAGCCCATAATGGAGGCAAAGCATGAGGTTTTCCTGTTAAGTCTGTATAATTTTTAACAACATCGTCCATTTGTGGACCGTAAATGAAATAATAATTCATTTCACCACCTTGTGCCCAAAAACTAGCTACATTTCTTCTTTCGTGTGCAAAATCGAATTGAGACTTAAACGTATTATCAAAGAAAATACCATAAGATTTACCACCCTGTATAGCTGTATAAAAAGGAATAGCTTTGTAAATAGGGTCTGTATCTTTACCAAAAGCATAAGAGTCTGTAGCCCAGTTTTCAAAACGTTTTCCTTTTAAGTTAACGTCTACAGGTTTATCACCTAAACCGTAAAAGCTTTCTGCTCTTTGGCACGCTTTACTCATTTTTACGATGTCACCACCATATTCATAGCTCTCTTCCCAATGAAAACCAATTTCATCTTCGTTAATTAGTTTTAAGTCTATGGCATCAAAAAGTTTAACTTGTAAACTACTTTTTTCTACTTTACAGATTAATTTTGATGTGGTAACAATGTAATGCGTTTCATCTTCGGTAACATCTAAAAAATAATAACCTCTAGAAGCGTGTATTGTTACTCCATATGAAAAATCATTTTCAAATTTACCTGTTGTAGAATATCTAAAACGGATAACACTATCTCTAACTACAGTTAGTTGTAAAATTACATTATTCTTTGTGGTAAAATATAATGTGTCTACATCTTTTTTGTAGCTCACAATTTCTGAAGGAAACAAATTTCCTTTTTGTTCTAACTCTGTATTAACAATCATAATTTTGGTTGTTTATTAAATCTTGTAAAATTCGAAAAAAAAATATGTAACAACATTGCTTTTTATGTTTTTTTCGATAATGTATTTGTCTATTTAAGAAGTAAAAATATTGTTTATTTATTTAAAAATAAACAGAATACATTTTCTTTCATGTATTGTTGAAAGATTTTTTAAAGTCTTAAAATTGACTTCTTTTTTTGTGATTTATAAAAAAATAAACCCTCTTTTTTATCATTAATAAAGAATGTAAAAAAGAGGATTTATTCTTATTTGTACTTAAATGCTATCATTCCTAATGGAGGCAAGTCTAATTCAATAGAATGCTCTCTATTATTCCATACCTTTTTATCTGAAGTTAATTTTTTATTTTTATAGTTTCCTGTTCCGTTATATTTTTTAGCATCACTATTAAAAACTTCTTTTAAGGTTCCTGTTTTTGGTAACCCAATTCTATAGTTTTCTCTTGGTACTGGTGTTAAATTTAAAATAACGATTACATTATCTTTTTCGTTTACTCCTTTTCTAATATAAGACATAACAGAGTTTTCGTGGTCTCCATGATCTATCCATTCAAAACCTTCGTGTGAGAATTGTTTTTCATGTAAAGCAGGTTCTTTTTGGTATAATTTATTTAAGTCTTTTACTAAATTTTGTGCTCCTTTATGTACATCGTAATCTAATAAATGCCAATCTAAACTACCATTAAAATTCCATTCAGAAGTTTGACCAAATTCACCTCCTTGAAATAATAATTTAGTTCCTGGGTGTGTAAACATCAAACTATATAAGACTCTTAAGTTTGCAAATTTTTGCCATTCATCACCTGGCATTTTATTTACAATAGATTTTTTACCGTATACCACTTCGTCATGAGATAATGGCAACATAAAATTTTCTGTAAAAGCGTAATTTAAACTAAAGGTTAATTCATTTTGATGATGTTTTCTGTAAATAGGTTCTTTTGCAAAATAATCTAATGTATCGTGCATCCAGCCCATCATCCATTTCATACCAAAACCTAAGCCACCATCATAAATTGGTTTAGATACTTTAGGAAAAGAAGTAGATTCTTCTGCTATTGTTTGTACATCCGGAAAGGCTTCATAAACAGCCATATTCATTTCCTTGATAAAATTTATGGCATCTAAATTTTCTCTACCACCAAACTCATTTGGTTCCCATTCTCCTTCTTCTCTCGAATAATCTAAAAATAACATAGAAGCTACCGCATCTACTCTTAATCCGTCGGCATGATATTGGTCTAGCCAAAAGATAGCATTACTAATTAAAAATGCTTTTATTTCGTTTCTTCCGTAGTTAAATATTAAACTTTTCCAATCTTGGTGATATCCTTTTCTTCTGTCTGGATGCTCGTATAAATGAGAACCATCGAAGAACCCTAATCCATGATCGTCTGACGGAAAATGAGAAGGAACCCAATCTAACAAGACTCCAATGTTTTTTTCGTGAAACTTATCTACCAAATATTTAAATTCATCAGGATAACCAAATCGAGATGTTGGTGCAAAATAACCTGTTAATTGATATCCCCAACTTGGGTCGTAAGGATATTCCATAATTGGCATAAATTCTACATGTGTAAAATTCATTTCAGATACGTAATCTACCAATTCATCGGCTAGTTCTCTATAACTTAAAAAACGATTTTCTTCAATTTGTTTTTTCCAAGAACCTAAATGAACTTCATATACAGAAAAAGGCGCGTCTAAAGCGTTATTCTTTTTTCTGTTTTTCATCCATTTTTTATCCTTCCAAGAGTAATCATCTTCCCAAACTTCCGAAGCTGTTTTTGGTGGATGTTCGCATCTTCTAGCAAAAGGGTCTGCTTTTTCTGTGGTAATATTGTTATTGGCACTTCTTATTTTGTATTTATAAATAGCTCCTTTACCTACATTAGGTATAAAACCTTCCCAAATACCGCTTCCGTCCCAACGTACATTTAGGTGATGTTCTCCTTCTAACCAGAAATTAAAATCACCAATAACAGATACTGATTTGGCACTTGGTGCCCAAACGGCAAAATAAGTTCCTTCTATACCATCTACAGTAATAATGTGCGAACCAAATTTTTCGTATAAACGATAATGTTTTCCTGCCTGAAAAAGGCTAATATCAAATTCTGTAAAAAGACTGTGTACTTTTGTTTGTGCCATAAGTTATCTTTTAAAATATAGTTTTGTTTGGTAGTTTTTATAATTACTTGTTGATTTTAAAAATATGAAATGGTAGTGTTGCATGTAATTCAACATAATTCCATTCATTATACCAATCGTAGCAATTTCTTGTTACCAAATCTTCTACTTGCACTTTTTGACCATTATGAATTTTTAGGTCATGAAGTGGTAATTGTATAGAACCAGATTGAGAATTATAAGCATCTAAACTTATAATTGTTAAGGTTTCATTACTTCTGGTATCATTCCATTTATAAAAAGCAATTATTTGATCATTACCAGTTTCTACAAACTTTATATTATTTGTTTGTTGATAAGATTCTTGCTCTTTTCTAATCTGATTAATTTTAGTAATTAAAGTAGTTACTTTATTTTGTTTAAACCAATCGTAATGACAAAGTTGAAATTTTTCTGACATATAATATTCTTCCTTTCCAGGAATAGGATCGCTTATCATTTGTTCAAAAACAGGCCCATAGATACCAATATTAGAACTTAAAGTTGCAGCCAATACATATCGTTGTAAGTATTTACTTTCTGGTGCGCCTTGTAAATGAAACGGATTAATATCTGGCGTATTTGGCCAGAAATTAGGTCTCATATATTCTTTTTGATTTGTTGTGGTGAGTTCGTTTACATACTCAATTAATTCATGCTTAGATTCTCTCCACGTAAAATAAGTATACGATTGTGTATATCCTTGTTTTGCCAATTGTTGCATTACTTTAGGTCTGGTAAATGCTTCAGCTAAAAACAATACATCAGGATGTTGTTTTTTTACTTCTGCAATAATCCAACCCCAAAAAAAGTACGGTTTTGTATGTGGGTTGTCAACTCTAAAAATATTAATTCCACAATCTATCCAATAGAATAACGTGTCTAAACATTCTTGCCAAAGATTTTTAAAATCTTTGCTTTCCCAATAAATTGGTAGAATGTCTTGATATTTTTTTGGTGGATTTTCTGCATATTGCACAGTACCATCTGGCCTCCATTTAAACCAATCTGGATGTTCTGTTACCCACGGATGATCTGGGGCAGCTTGCAATGCGTAATCCATTGCTACTTCAATACCCAATTCTTTTGCTTTTGCAACTAAGTTCTTAAAATCTTCTAAAGAACCTAACTCAGGATGGATGTCTTTATGACCTCCGTATTTAGACCCAATTCCCCAAGTAGAACCAACATCGCCATCTTGTGCAACTGTGGTGTTGTTTTTTCCTTTTCTATTTACTTCTCCAATAGGATGAATAGGAGGGAAGTATAAAGTATCAAACCCCATTTGGGCAACTCTTGGTAATATTCTGTGGCAATCGTTAAAAGTACCGTGTTTTCCTTCTTGTTCTGATGCAGAACGAGGAAAGAATTCATACCAAGTACTAAATCTTGCTTTTTTTCTGTCTACGTAAACGTTATATTCTTGAGAAGTTTCTGTTAAATATTTTTCAGGATATTTTTTTAAAATTGATGTTAACCTTTCTGAAACAGCTTCTTTAATGGCTTCCGAATAGGTTGTGTCATTTTTAAAAATGTAAATTAAATGTAATAAATAGTCTTTTTCTTCTGGAGTAACTTTATCTACAATAGCAACTAAAAGTTCAGCACCTTCTAAAAGTTCTGAATTTACATGTTGAGAATCATCAATTTTTCTACCTAAACCATGTTGCCAATTTAAAGCATAATCTACCCATCCTTCAATTTTATAAGAATAAAAACCTTGTTTTGATGTTTGAAAACATGCAGTATATTCATCATTACAAGTTGGTGTCATTCTAATGTCTGACCATTTATTATCTTTTTCATGTTTGAATAATAAATTAGCCTGAAGTACATCATGGCCATCAACTAAAACATCTGCAGTTACATTTACAATTTCGTCTACAACACGTTTAATACTAACTTTTCCACTATTTAATTGTGGGGCAATATTTTCTATTACAATTCTACTTTGATTTTGCATTAATTTGGTTCATTTAAATAATAAAAAAGCAAAAATTTATTTTATCCAATGTTGGTTCCTTTGGCTATAGTAGCATCCTTTTTAATAACAACAATTCCTTCTTTAACCATATAGGTATCCGTTTCTATATTTGCTATATGTGGGCCACCGTTAATTCTAACATCATCACCAATTCTACAGTTTTTATCTATAATACAGTTATGGATGTAGCATCTTTCTCCAATTCCCATCATAATTTCAATATGATTTTCAGAAATTTCATTTAAAGTTTCATAAGAATCATTTCCCATCATATAGGTGTTAGATATTAGAGAGTTTTTACCAATTCTAGAACGAATACCAATTACAGATCTTTCTATTTTTTCTGCATGAATAATACATCCATCTCCAATTACAGCTTTGTTTAAAATAGAGCCTGCAATTTTAGAAGTTGGTAATATTCTTGGTCTTGTGTATATTCCTTTTTCATCATATAAATTAAATTGAGGAACATCGTCTGTTAACCCTAAATTTGCTTCAAAGAAAGAATCAATATTTCCAATGTCTGTCCAATATCCTTCGTATTGATAACTTAATGTTTTGTGTGTTTCTATAGCTTGTGGAATAATTTCTTTACCAAAATCATTGCTATCTGGATTTTCCATTAATTTAACTAATAAATCTCTATTAAATATATAAATACCCATAGAGGCTAAGTAATCTCTACCTTGCGCTTTCATTTCATCACCTACATCAGAAGTCCAATCTGGCAATAATTCAGCAGCTGGTTTTTCTATAAATGAAGTAATTATATTTTCATCATTTGTTTTTAATAAACCAAATTCGGTAGCATCTTTAGCATTAACAGGATAGGTAGCAATAGAAATTTCTGCACCACTTTCTTCGTGTTTCTGAATCATATCGTTAAAATCCATTTGATATAATTGGTCACCAGAAAGAATTAATGCATATTCAAAATCATTTTCTAAAAAATGGAGCATACTTTGTCTTACTGCATCTGCGGTACCTTGAAACCATTTATCACTGTGAATTGTTTGTTCTGCGGCTAATACATCAACAAAAGCAGAGCTAAAAAAACTAAAGTGATAAGTGTTTTTAATATGTGCATTTAAAGAAGCAGAGTTAAACTGGGTTAATACATACATCCTTTTTATATCAGAATTGATACAGTTAGAAATAGGGATGTCTACCAATCTATATTTACCTGCAATTGGTACAGCAGGTTTAGATCTATCTTTTGTTAAAGGATATAATCTTGAACCTTGTCCTCCGCCTAGAATAATTCCTAATACTTTATTATTTATCATCGCTTTCTTTTTTTAGTGATTTATATAATGCTTCTACTTGTTTTGCTATTGATATCCAATCGAAATGTTCTTCAACTCTCTTTCTTCCTTTCAGAGCCATAGATTCCCTTAAATCAGGATTATTAATAACCTTATTTACTCCATCTGCTAAATCTTTAGCGAATTTATCGGGGTCTATAGGTTCAAATGGAGCAGAGTTTTGCTGTTCTACAGGGATAAGTAACCCCGTTTCATTATGAACAACAACTTCTTTAATACCACCAACAGCACTTGCTACAACAGCAGTATTACATGCCATTGCTTCAATATTTATAATGCCAAAAGGTTCGTAAATGGAAGGACAACAAAATACATCAGCGTGAGAATATAATTGAATAATTTCTTCTTTAGTTACCATCTTGTCAATCCAGATTACGTTTTTACGAGTTTTCTTGACTTCGGTAACGGCATCTTTCATTTCTTTACCTATTTCGGGAGTGTCAGGTGCTCCTGCACACAATACTATTTGTGTATCTGGGTCTATATATTTAATAGCATTTACTAAATGGATAATTCCTTTTTGCCTGGTTATTCTTCCAACAAAAAGTACATAAGGTTTGTTTTTATCAATACCATATTCATCTAGCGTTGTTGTTGCTGGTGTTGTAACATATTGCTGTAAATTAATACCGTTATAGATTACTTTAATTTTATTTTCGTCTACGTTAAAATGTTTTAAAACATCTTCTTTGGTTTCTTCAGAAACAGCAATTAAAGCATCTGCCATTTCAATAGCTGTTTTTTCTATCCAAGAGGAAGCGTCGTAACCACGACCTAGTTGTTCTCTTTTCCAGGGTCTTAAAGGTTCTAAAGAATGTGTAGTAATTACTAATGGAATGCCATAGCAAAGTTTTGCAACAATCCCTGCAAAGTGTGAATACCAAGTATGGCAATGCACTACGTCAGCATCTATGGGCTCTGCATTCATATGTAGACCTGTACTTAAAGTCTGAAAAATAGCTTTAAGTTTATCATCAGAATTTTCAAAAATAGGATTTTCGTAAGGAAAACCTTTTACAGTAGGATTGTTAACGGTGTCACTTTGGTCTCCAAAACATCTTACATCAACATGCATAAGTTTTGCTAATTCTGTTGCAAGATATTCTACGTGAACACCAGCTCCACCATATACGTAAGGAGGAAATTCTCTAGTATAAAAAAGGGCTTTCATAAAATTTTAGTAATTAAATTCGGTTAGTTATTTTAAGCATCAAAAGATAAGAAAATACTATTTAATGTACTAAAAAAAGTAAGACATTTTATTTAAGAATCTCTATTATTATGAAACTCTTAATATTATGTTGTTATCTGATGTGGTCACTGTAAAATTATTAATAGAATTTAATGGATATGTTTATATGTTAACCCTTAGTAGATTAAAATTAACTATTTCTTTGTTTGTTAATCTCGTCTTGTAGTTGTCTTCTAAGTTTTTGCTCTTTTTCTAATGTATTTTTTCTGTGTTTTTCAAATTCTTGTTCAATTTCAGCTAAATTATTTTTTGCTTCTTTCGTTAGAACATTACTTCTTGAAAACTTAAATATATAATATGATAAACTTAAGATTAAAAGAGCAATTAAACTCCATACTACAAGGTTGTATGTTGTTTTACTTAATTGTATTCCTACAATAGAAATAGAATTTTCTTTTATTAAAGCGGCGTCTAAGTCTAATTTAGTTTTTGCCAAAAGATTTTTGTTTTTTTCAATATTGTCTTTTTCTGCTTTTAATAAATTATTTTTTTCAGAAATTATTTTTTTTGAAGATTTAAGGGAGTCTAAAACATTTGATTTTAAACGCTGATAACGATCCTTACTGATTACTTTATATACCTGATAAGTTGTTGATGTTCTATAAATCTTATCAAATTGTCCTTGAATAGAGTTATTTTCGGATACTTCATCTGTCTTTTCCTGTGCAAAAGATAAAGTAGTTACTAGTAATAATAAAGTTATTAAAAATGATTTCATTGTTAGTTTGTTTTAACGTGCGTAAATTTATAAAAAAAAAACCCAAACTTTATGTTTGGGTTTTTAAATATAAGCAAGTATTATTATTTATTTAATTTTTTCTACAACTGCCTTAAAAGCGTCTGGGTTGTTTACAGCTAAATCAGCTAAAACCTTACGGTTTAATTCGATTTGATTAGCTTTCACTTTCCCCATAAACTGAGAGTAAGACATTCCGTGTAAACGAGCTGCAGCGTTAATACGCACAATCCATAAAGAACGGAAGTTTCTCTTATTGTTTTTACGGTCTCTGTATGCATAAAGCATACCTTTTTCAACTGCATTTTTTGCTACTGTGTAAACGTTTTTTCTACGTCCGAAGTAACCTTTTGCAGCCTTCAAGATTTTTTTTCTTCTTTTTCTTGAGGCTACTGAATTTACTGATCTTGGCATAATTTCAATGTGTTTTGTAGTAGGCGATTCATTTAAGAATACTTCTTATTTTTGGCCTAACTCCATGGTTAATAATTAAATTCCCTTTTTAAACTTATTTTAAGTTTAATTGTTGCTTAATGTTAGACTCGTCTGCTTTATGTACTAAACCATCATGAGTTAACTTTAATTTACGTTTTTTAGACTTCTTTGTTAAGATGTGACTTTTAAACGCGTGCTTTCTTTTGATTTTTCCAGTACCAGTAACTTTAAATCGTTTTTTGGCGCTAGATTTTGTTTTCATTTTAGGCATCTCTCCTTCGTTTTTATCTTGCTTATAAGACTTTATTTCTGAAACAAGTTTCAGATTTTTTTTATCAGCTACAAAGTTTTTATTCCTTGTAGTTATATGGTAATAATTATTTTAATTTTTTAGGGGCAATAAACATAATCATACGTTTACCTTCTAATTTCGGTAACTGTTCTACTTTACCATATTCCTCTAATTCTTGGGCTAATTTTAATAATAAAATTTGTCCTTGTTCCTTAAAAATAATAGAACGTCCTTTAAAGAATACAAATGCTTTTAATTTAGCACCTTCTTGTAAAAATTTAACGGCATGTTTCTTTTTAAATTCATAATCATGCTCATCAGTTTGAGGTCCAAAACGTATTTCCTTTATAGTCACTTTTGTAGCTTTAGACTTTAAAGATTTTTCACGCTTCTTTTGTTCATACAAGAATTTCTTGTAATCAATAATTTTACAAACAGGTGGTTTAGCTTTTGGTGATATCTCAACCAAATCTAACTCCTGTTCTCTGGCCAATTCTTTAGCTTTATCTAAAGGATATACACCAACTTCTATATTCTCGCCCACAAGACGAACTTCGTCAACATATTTTATTTTCTCATTAATCCTATGTTGATCTTCTTTGATTACTCTTAACGGTCTTCTTGACCTGCTTCTACGAATTGCTATGACTTATAAATTTTAAGTTTAACTTATGGTTGTTTTCCAACCTTTTTATGTTCTTGATGAATTTCAAAATTAATTAAAAATTCTTCAATGTTTTACTTTCTTCTGCTTTAATTAAAGAAATAAATTCTTCAATTGTAAATGTTCCTAAATCCCCTTCACCATGTCTTCTTACAGAAACTGTGCCGTCTTGTTCTTCTTTTTCACCAACAATAACCATAAATGGCGTTTTGCTAACTTCTGCATCTCTTATCTTACGACCAGTTTTTTCACTTCGGTTGTCTACGAGGGCGCGAATTTCGGAATTTTCTAACGATTTTAAAACTTTTTCTGAATATTTCTGATATTTATCACTGATTGGCAATAAGATAACCTGATCTGGAGTTAACCAAAGTGGGAAGTTTCCTCCCGTGTGCTCTAGCAATACTGCAATAAATCGCTCCATAGAACCAAATGGTGCTCTATGTATCATAACAGGTCTGTGCAATTGATTATCTGCTCCTTTATAGGTCAAATCAAAACGTTTTGGCAAATTATAGTCAACTTGTATCGTTCCAAGTTGCCAACTTCTTCCAATGGCGTCCTTTACCATAAAGTCTAATTTCGGACCATAAAAGGCAGCTTCACCTTCTTCAATTACAAAATCTAAACCTTTATCTGTTGCAGCACTTATAATTGCATTTTCAGCAATTTCCCAAGTTTCAGTATCACCAATATATTTATCTGGGTTACTTTTATCTCTAATAGAAACCTGTGCTGTAAAATCTTCAAAACCTAAAGAACCAAAAACATATAAAACTAAATCTATAACATCTTTAAACTCTTGGTCTAATTGTTCTGGTGTACAAAAAATATGCGCATCATCTTGCGTAAAACCTCTAACTCGTGTTAAACCATGCAGTTCTCCACTTTGTTCATACCTATAAACGGTACCAAATTCCGCAAAACGTTTTGGTAAATCTTTATAAGAATAAGGTTTAAAATTGTAAACTTCACAGTGGTGAGGGCAGTTCATTGGTTTCAATAAAAACTCCTCATCCATTTTAGGTGTTTTTATAGACTGAAAACTGTCTGCGCCATATTTTTCATAGTGCCCAGAAGTAACATATAATTCTTTCTGACCAATATGAGGCGTCATTACCATCTCGTAACCCGCTTTTTTCTGTGCTCTTTTTAAGAAATCTTCTAAACGTCCTCTTAACGCAGCTCCTTTAGGTAACCATAAAGGTAAACCTGCACCAACTTTCTGAGAAAAAGTAAATAACTCTAACTCTTTACCAAGTTTTCTGTGGTCACGTTTTTTAGCCTCTTCCAATAATTCCAAGTATTCAGTAAGCATTTTTTGTTTAGGAAAACTAATTCCGTAAACACGCGTTAACTGATTGTTTTTTTCGTCACCACGCCAATAGGCACCAGCAACGCTCATTATTTTAATAGCCTTTATAATCCCCGTATTAGGTATGTGTCCTCCTCTACATAAATCGGTAAAATCACTATGATCACAAAAAGTAATATCCCCATCCGTTAAGTTTTCAATCAACTCAACTTTATACTCATTATTTTCTGCTTTATACAAAGACAAAGCATCTGCTTTAGATACAGATCGTAAAGAAAACTCATGTTTACCACGCGCAATCTCCAAAAATTTCTTTTCTATACTAGAAAAATCTTTATCAGAAATAACATCATCTCCTAAATCAATATCATAATAAAACCCATTTTCAATAGCAGGTCCAATCGTTAATTTTGCCTTCGGATAAAAACTTAAAATAGCCTGAGCTAAAACGTGTGCAGATGAATGCCAGAAAGCTTTCTTTCCTCCAGCATCATTAAACGTATATAAAATTAAAGAACCATCCGTGGTTAATGGGGTAGTGGTCTCAACAGTTACGTCGTTAAAATTTGCCGATATTACATTTCTAGCAAACCCTTCACTAATGCTTTTTGCAACATCCATCGGAGTGCTATTTTTAGCAAACTCCTTAATAGTTCCGTCAGGTAAAGTAATTTTAATCATTTAATGTCTAATATTTGAGAATGCAAAGATATTAGAAAACAATATTTCATACAATATATATGTGTACTTATTATTAATAACAATTTTAGTAAGGTTTTTCTTTGTATATAATCAGGTTTTCCTTTTGGGTGTTCCCTTTTTTCGTTGAGATATTAAAAAAGTAGGGTTTATATATAGGTGCACTTTTTCAATTCAAATAAACTTATAGAATAAAAAAGGTCGGGCTTTCCACTATATCTTTTTGCGAAAAGCAAAAAGGATGCCGCTTCAATCCCTAACACAAAGCCTGTAATTGTAAGTAGCAAGAAGAGCAATTTTAACAAATAGACACCCATTTGTTCTTCATGTAAAAAAAACTGTCATTGCGTGGCACGAAGCAATCCCTTTATTTTAATAAGTTAATGTTCTTGAGTAAATCTAAGCTTTCTATAGTTGTCTAAGCAACTAGGTAAACCTATTAAGACAAAAAAACAGCGCACACTCTTTTCAATTTTTAATACTATTATGTTGTAAAAAGTAGCAATCATCCCCAAAACTCATCTAAAACCCAATCCCCTTAAAAAAATAAATAAAAAAATGTACCATGTAACTTACTAGAAACAAAATAATTAGGAGAAGTATGTGAAATAAACAAAAAAAAAGGGTTAAAAAATAGTTGTTAGATTAAAAATGAGTTGTAAGTTTGCACCCGCTAACAGCAATATTGCTTCGTTAGTTTCGTTCATTGAGAAGTTGTAAAGGGATTAAAAATTAAGGAGTTAAGCTGATAAAGTTATAAGGATTTTATCAAAAAAAACTTTGATTTTTATGAGGTTTCTTTGTAAAAAACGTTGTATGTTTGCAGTCCGAAATTTTCGGCAAAAAATTCAGCATTTTTCACAAGCAAATTAAAATAAAAAAAACTTTATTTTTTTTATTGTCAGATTAGAAATAGTTTGTATGTTTGCAGCCGCTAAGAAATACAGCAAAACGATCAGAGAAAATTTGGAATGATTTAAAAAAAAATCAGTTAGTTCGATTCTAACGTTTCTACAAAGTTCGAGATTAAAAGGGGATTGATAGAGTGTTAAAACTTGTCATTTCCGACTCGGCAAAGTTCATTGAAAATATTGAAATTGACAGCGTAATTAAAGAGTAGAATGACCACATTATTAGATTAATGTAAAATTCTTTTGAAACTTATTCATTAAAATATTTAAAATATACAATGAAGAGTTTGATCCTGGCTCAGGATGAACGCTAGCGGCAGGCTTAACACATGCAAGTCGAGGGGTAACATTGTGCTTGCACAGATGACGACCGGCGCACGGGTGCGTAACGCGTATAGAACCTACCTTTTACTGGAGAATAGCCTTTAGAAATGAAGATTAATGCTCCATAGTATTGATTAATCGCATGATTAATTAATTAAAGATTTATTGGTAAAAGATGGCTATGCGTCCTATTAGTTAGATGGTAAGGTAACGGCTTACCATGACTGTGATAGGTAGGGGTCCTGAGAGGGAGATCCCCCACACTGGTACTGAGACACGGACCAGACTCCTACGGGAGGCAGCAGTGAGGAATATTGGGCAATGGAGGCAACTCTGACCCAGCCATGCCGCGTGCAGGAAGACTGCCCTATGGGTTGTAAACTGCTTTTATACAGGAAGAAACACTGGTATGTATACCAGCTTGACGGTACTGTAAGAATAAGGACCGGCTAACTCCGTGCCAGCAGCCGCGGTAATACGGAGGGTCCGAGCGTTATCCGGAATCATTGGGTTTAAAGGGTCCGCAGGCGGTCGATTAAGTCAGAGGTGAAATCCCATAGCTCAACTATGGAACTGCCTTTGATACTGGTTGACTTGAGTCATATGGAAGTAGATAGAATGTGTAGTGTAGCGGTGAAATGCATAGATATTACACAGAATACCGATTGCGAAGGCAGTCTACTACGTATGTACTGACGCTGAGGGACGAAAGCGTGGGGAGCGAACAGGATTAGATACCCTGGTAGTCCACGCCGTAAACGATGGATACTAGTTGTTGGGCATTAGCTCAGTGACTAAGCGAAAGTGATAAGTATCCCACCTGGGGAGTACGGTCGCAAGACTGAAACTCAAAGGAATTGACGGGGGCCCGCACAAGCGGTGGAGCATGTGGTTTAATTCGATGATACGCGAGGAACCTTACCA
>NZ_CP150665.1:3567500-4392778 GCF_038024045.1 Polaribacter staleyi
TAGCGTCAATGATTTCTTGTTCTTGACCGTCTGTTAATCCTGCTTTATTAGTTTTGCTATTAAATGTTAATTGATAAGTAAAACCGCTATCATAACATCCACAAGCTGGTGTGTACATTCCTATGATATATAACTTATTATCATTAAAGGTATAGCCAGGATAATTAGTTGTTAAACTCCATGTATTTGTTGATGTTGTACCTGCAAATGGAGGCAAATTACTACCAGTGTTATTACCATGTGCAAAGGTGCTCCAATCTATTACTATAGAAGGATATGAAGATACTTCTGCAACATACCAATGGTAATCTATACAGTTTCCATGTAAAGTATCATCTGTTGTTCCGCTTGAATTTAATGAACCAGTAATATCTTTTGTAAGACCATCATGTTCTATAGTGATTGCTAAATTAGGCTCTTCTACTTCGCCTACATAAATATCATCTATGGCTAAATCGTTTCCATCTCCATTACCTGTTTCATTTAGAATTATCTTAACTGTTTCTGTAGTGCCTGTTGCTGTAAAGTTAATAGTTTCTGTTTGCCATGCACAAGGATCTGTTGGTGGTGTGTTAACGGTAAAGATTGTGTTTGAACTGCCTGCTTCTAAAGTTACTTCTGGTTTTATATCAAAAGTACATTGTGGCATATTCTTAAAATTAGCACACACTTTATAAGTTTTTCCCTTTTCTAGTCCTGTTAGTGTTTGTTCCCATACGGTACTTGATCCGACTTGTTGGGTTTTTCCGTTTACAACCATAAATTTATTATTGCCTGCATAGGTTGTTGGGTCTGCACAAAAAGAATGATCTGTAATAGTAGTTCCAAATGCCACTGCTGTTGTTGTTACATTGTATTCTCCTGGAAATGTTGTAGCTGTTTGAGAATAATCGCTAGAAAAACCTGTGTTTCCTGCTTCAAAGTTTGCATTGTCGGCTAAGTTTGTAGCATCACAACAATAAGCTCCATCATTATTATCACAAAAACAAACATCATTATTTATTCCAGATGTTTGTCCATCTTGAACTCCTAATACTGGATTTGAAGAATATTGTGTTAATGTTTGTAAATTTCCATTTAAATCTACTAAATCAAAAGTTAATTTAGTTACTATATCGTAACATGTACCTGAAGTTTGGTTTGGAAACAATGCTGCTGAGATATTAAACGAATAGTTATTTGATGTAATTGTAGGTGTATTATTTGTTGTAACGATTGTGTTACTTTGATAAATATCTAGGGATATATTTACATTAACTGCACCTTTAGGAACATCAAAACTACCACCATATGTGTTTTTTTCATCGATACATTCTTTTCCTTTTAAATCTAAATCGATATAACCTTCATTGGTGTTTTTACATTCTTTACATACATCATCTATATAGGTATACCCTTTATGACCACCTGCAGAACAATCTGAATTAATAAACATTACAACAACCTCTTGACCTATTTTACTAGATAAGTCTAAATATGCACAACGCCAGTCTCTATAATAAGTTCTTCCAGAATTTACGGCATTAATAAATGGGTTACTTGGGTTACCTATATCTATTATTTTATCTATAGTATTACCAGACATATCTACTGCTTCTGCGGCAAAAAACACTTCAGATCCGTTGGCATCTCCATTGGTTCCAGAATGACTTTTATCCATTACTATAGCATATTGAAAATAGTATTTAGCATTTTCTGCTGTAACTACAAAACGTTTTGCTACTGCTTCTGCACTGTGGCCTGCGGCATCATTACCTAGACGTAAAGATTTTGTTCCTGATGTACCGGGTGCAGTTCTTTGTAACGGATAAGATGGACTAGCTGTTGATATTATAGGGTCTAGACCAGAAAGCTGAATGGATGTATGATTTTGACCATGTGCAGGACCTGTAAAAGGTAAAGCTGCTACACCTGGGTTTAAAATTAATCCGTTTTCTATAGGTAACGTTTGTATAGAATGTTTTAATCCTATACCTGTCCATCCAGCATAAGCATCTTCGAAACCACCATTTTTACATGCATTTTCTGATAATGGAATTTTATCTAATATAGATTTTATTTGTGCAGAAGATTTTAATGTTGGTTTGTATTGATCTTCTATAAAAATATTAATTTCTTTAGCTAATCTTGGTTTAGTCCATTGTATATCATATTCGTAATTTAATTTACGTTCTTTTACTTGAATAATAGTGTCTTTGTAAATTTGTGCACTTACTACATTGGTTATTAGTAATAGTGCTACAAGGATAAATTGTGTAGTTGTTTTCATAATTTTTAGGTATTTGATTAGTCTTTCAAATTTAGTTTCTTCTTTTAACTCCAAGTACAGGCGAATCCTCCTTTAATAAAAGTATTTACACTGTTTTACAAATTGTAGTTGTTAGTGTATTCTTATTGCTTAGTAACTAGAGGGGGGAGTTGTTTTTATAACCTATATATTTAAAGGAAAGTATTAGTTTCTATTTATTTTTAACAATGTTTAGAAACTAATCACTAAACGGGAAGATTTAGTTAAATTAGAAATGATAAAGTAGTGTTTTTTTTATTTGATATAAATTTGTATATTTGGTTAACCAAATTGGTTTACCAGTTTATTTTTTGAAACTGATTTATTTTTTTGGATTTACAATATCTATATTTAATTATCATTTTTATGAAAAACTTTGTCTTTATACTTATTATTATTTTTACTTTAAGAACTGTTAATTTTTCTGCTCAAGAACAAATAGTGTCTAATATTACAGAATACAATAACACTATTAAATCAGCAAAAGCCGGAGATATAATTGTGTTAAAAAAAGGAGTTTGGCAAGATGTTGAATTAAATGCATTTGGAAAAGGTGAAGAAGGAAAACCAATTTTAATAAAAGCGGAAGTTCCTGGAGAAGTAATTATAACAGGTAATTCTACTTTAAATATTTATGGAGAATATGTAATTGTAACTGGTTTATGGTTTAAAGATGGGCATTCATCCTATAAATCGGTTGTACAGTTTAAAAAAGATTCAAAAACTTTTGCTAACAACTGCCGTTTAACAAATTGTACTATTTCTTATGTTACCGTTGATGATGGAATAAAAGATCATTGGGTAGACCTTTGGGGTAAGAATAATAGAGTTGATCATAATAACTTTACAGGAAAAACGAGTCCGGGTACAACTTTGGTTGTTTGGCTTAAAGGACAAGAACATACAGAAAATAATCATAGAATAGATAATAATATTTTTGGACCACGAGAAGAATTAGGTACAAATGGAGGTGAAACCATTAGAATTGGTACCAGTACCAACTCTAAAAAATCTTCGAAAACTTTAGTAGAAAGAAATGTTTTTGCCAATTGTGATGGAGAGATAGAAATTATTTCTAACAAGTCTGGAGACAATATTTATAGAGATAACTTATTTGTAGGTAGTAAAGGTGCTTTAACTCTTAGGCATGGTGATAATGCGTTAGTAGAAAGAAATGTGTTTTTAGGAAATGGTGTTTCTAAAACAGGGGGAGTTAGAATTATAAATTCTAATCATATCATTAGAAATAATTTATTTGTTGGTTTAGAAGGTGATGGTTTTAGAGGACCAATTGTAGTTATGAATGGTGTACCAAATTCGCCTTTAAATAGGTATGAACAAGTTAAAAATGTAGATATTCAGAATAATACAATTATAAATTCGGGGCCTATTTCTTTTGGAGAAGGTAAAGATTCCGAAAAAACGTTAGCTCCTATTAATACTAACTTTTCTAATAACTTAATTTATAATACCAAAACGGGTAATAACATTTTGTTTGTTGATGATGTTTCTGGCATTAACTTTAAGAACAATTATATAGATGTACCTACAAAACAAAATTTAGAAGGTTTTATCGCTACAAAAATAGATTGGAAGGAACTTGGGGCTTTTCTTATACCTACAGCAAATAACCAAAATTTACTAGTTACTTCTAAAAATGATAAAAGTTTTAATAAGGATATTACCAATGCTGTTCGTAAAGTGTTTACTGCAGGTGCTTTTAATTTAGATTCTAAAAAACTACCCAAGGCTTTAAAGTTAAGAGCAGGTACAACTTGGACACCTACTATTGTTGCTCCAATTGTAAAACCTGTTGAAATTTCGGTGGCACCAGGTATAGAAACACTAAGAAAAGCAATTGATAAAGCAGCACCAGGATCTATATTAAATTTAACTTCTGGAGCGTATATTTTAGAAAAGAAAATTAAAGTTTCTAAAAATATTACAATTGTTGGAGACAAAAATGGAGAAACAATTATAAAAGCAAAAAAAGATTTAGATAAACCTATTGATTATCTTATTAGAGTTAACGAAGGAGTTCATTTAAATCTTAAAAATGCTATTTTAGATGGAGAAAATTCTAATTTAAAATATGCTATTGTTTCTCCGGATAAACAAGAAGCAGGGTTGTATAACTTGTTTGTAGAACATGTTACGTTTCAAAACTTTACAAACAAAAAAGGAGGAAGTGTTTTTAAGGCTTATAATGGTACACAAGCAGATACTTTAAGTTTTAAAAACGCTATTTTTAAAAATAATTATAGAGGTTTAAATTTATCTTATGATAAAGATATTATGGGTAAATACAATGCAAATACTATTATTATAGACAATTCTATTTTTGAAAATATTGAAGAAGCAGCTATAAACTATTACAGAAAAACGGTAACCCCAGAAATACCAGGAGGAAATTTAATTGTAAAAAATTCTATTTTTAGTAATGTTTATAATGATGAAAAAGGTAAAATTATTAGAACAGACGGAATTGGAAGTGTAGAAATTACAAATTCTGTTTTTGAAAACAGTTTTAAAGTTACAACTCCTATTTCTTTAAAAGGATCAAATAATAGTATTTCTAATTGTTTAATTTATAACAGCGGTTTTGTAAAAATAAGCGGCAAAGCTAAAAAAGAAAATATACTTTATAAAAACCCAAAATGGGAAGATAAAGCTCTTTTTATCCCTAGTAAAAAATCTTTGTTATTAAAGAAAAATAATAATATTGATACGATAGGTCTCATTAATTAAGGACTGTTTTTATTTAAAACTACTTAATAATCAATTTGTTATTTTTTCTGATGATTAAGGCATGAAAACAACATCTGCTCTAAATTTTCCGCTCTAAATTTTTTAAAATCAAATTAAGTGCATATATTTGGTAAACCAATTTGGTAAACCAATTATATGCATTTTTTATGATTCTCAAAAAAACAGTTTTAGTTTTTACTTTCTTAAGTTTTTTTACGCTGATTTGTTGTACTTCTAAAGATGATGCTATAGAAGAATTACCCGTTAAAATTGAAGAAGAAGATAATAATGAGGGAGACAATTTGGTAAATTATGCAGATATAGATTTTTCTAATTGGAAAGTAACTTTACCTGTAGATGAAGATAACAATGGTAGTCCGGATGAATATAAACCAGATGAATTAATAAATGGAAAATACAGAACTATAAAAGCTGTACAACCCTACATGTATGATGATACAACAGATGCTTCTATTGTTTTTTATGCATTTCCATTAAACGCTACAGCTAATAGTAAGTATTCTAGAACTGAATTAAGAGAGTTAATTAAGCCTTCTGACTCTAAAGTTAATTGGACTTTAGAAACCGGAGGAACTATAGTAGGGAAATTGAAAATGCTAGAAGTCTCTAAAGACAAATCATCTTCTAGTGAATATCATAGAGTAATTGTAATGCAAATTCATGGTGTTATTTCTATTGAAGATATGCAAAAATATGGTTTTTCATCAAATAATGGTCCACCTTTAATAAAAATGACCTGGATTGATGGAGATTTATGGGTTTATAAAAAATCTTTGGTAAACGAAAATACAACAGGAAATAATCTATTAGATGTATCTAGTAGTACTTGGACTGACGAAAAATACAATATGGGTACCGTAGGTTTTAATGAGTTTCAATTTAGTATTAAGGCAACTAAAGGAAAAATTGAATTACAACTAAACAATGAAAATCCTTATATTTATGAAGACATAAGTTTAGCCAAATGGCCTTTTCAAAATTATTACAAAGCAGGAAATTATCTGAATACAACAGATTCGGGTGCTTTTTCTAAATTAAAATATTATTCTTTATCAGTATCACATTAATCATTTATATAAATTTTTATGAAAAAATCATTTCTAATTATCAGTTTATTTTTAACACTTCTTTCTTGTAAAGAAAATGTTACAAATGAAATTATAGTAGGTAATAATTCAGAATTAATTGAAGCAACAAAAAATGCAAAAGCAGGTGATGTTATTGTTATTAAGAACGGAACCTACAAAAATGTAGAAATAGAGTTTATAGGTGATGGAACAAAAGAAAAGCCTATTGTTTTAAAAGCAGAAACACCAGGTAAAGTTTTTATAGAAGGGGTTTCTAATTTAGAAATTGGTGGTTCTTACCTGCAAGTAAGCGGACTTTATTTTAGAAAAGGGTATTCGCCAACAAAAGACGCTATTGCTTTTAGAGTAACAGAACATAAAGTAGCAAATTATAGTAAAGTTACTAATTGTGTAATTTTAGATTATAACCAATTACAGAGAGATAAAGATGATTTATGGGTTCAGTTTTATGGTACACACAACGAATTAAGTAATTGTTATATTGCTGGTAAAACAAACGGAGGACCAACAGTAAGAGTAGATTTAAAAGGAAACCAAAGTATTAGAAATTACCACAAAATTATAAATAATCATTTTGGGCCAAGACCAAGAAAAGGTGGAGCTAGAGGAGAATCTATACAATTAGGAAGTAGTTTTACATCTATGTCGCCAAGTAACACAACGATTGCAAATAATTTATTTGAAGAATGTAATGGTGAAGTTGAAATTATTTCTAGTAAAACAAATTTTAATATCATTAAAAACAATGTCTTCTATAAAAGTGAGGGTTCTGTAGTTACTCGTCATGGTAATTATGCTACCATTGATGGGAATTATTTTATTGGTGATGGTATTAATAAACAATTTGGTGGAATTAGAATTGTAAACACAGGTCACTGGATTATCAATAACTATTTTTATAATATTATTGGAGAAAATTTTAGAAGTCCGTTAGCCGTTATGAACGGAATTCCTAAATCTCCATTAAACAGATATAATCAAGTAACAGATGTTGTAGTGGCTTATAATACTTATGTAAACTGTAAATCGCCTTGGCAATTTGGTGTTGGAACAAATATTGCACAAGCCGCAGTGTTGCCAAAATCAGAAATTCGTTCTGCAAGAGCATTAAGAACTGTTGTTGCAAATAATGTAATTTATAATAAAACAGGAGATAAAAACCCTATTATAGAACATGATAAAGCTGATGGTGTAACTTTTAAAAATAACATTATTAATAATCAGGGTGTAGATTTTGATAATGCTAAAAGAATACAAGCAAGTAAATTTGAGTTAACAAAATTAAGTGAAAACATCTACATTCCTCAATTAGAAAGTGGTTTAGAGATTTATGATGGGTTTGGTTTTGATACCATTACCGAAGATCTTTTTGGGAATTCTAGAACAAAATCAAATTCTATTGGAGCAACCATTCAAGGTAAGTTAAAAGACCCTTTAATTTTAGATAAAACAAAATATGGAGCAAACTGGTATTCTAATGTAATAGAAGCTAAAGAACCTACAGTTATTGTGGCTACAACTGCTAAAGGAGATTTAGAAGAAAAAATTGCAGTAGCAAATCCAGGAGATATTATAGCTTTAAGCGCAGGTAAATATACGGTTGATAAATCGATTGTAATTAATAAAACAATTACACTTCAATCTAAAGAAAATGAAAAAGCAGAAATTGTTTTTACAGGATTAGAGAACGGACCAGCATTTGAATTGAATCCTTATGGTATTTTAAATATCAAAAACATTGTACTTACAGGAAATGGTAAACAATTACTTTTTGCAAGTTTAAAAGAAAACATGTTTAATCATTTTGGTTTAAGTGTAACCGGATGTGAAATTAATAACTTTAATTATGTTTTAAAAGCTTACAAACAAACATTTGCAGAAACAATTACTTTTACAAATACGTTAATTTCTAATTGTGAAAACGGAATTGAATTATCTGAAGAAACAAATGATAGAGGAGATTACAATACAGAATATTTAACTATTGAAAATTGCAACTTTACAAACGTACAGCAAAACGTCATAGATTATTATAGAGGTGGTTATGATGAGTCTACTATTGGTGGAAACTTATTAATAGCTAATAGTACTTTTACAAATTGTGGAAGCAAAGAAAAAAACGGTATGTTATTAAATCATAGAGGTATTGTAAATGTTAATATTACTAAAAATGTATTTAAAAATAATAAAGTTAAATATGTTTCTATTTTATGGGGAGCAAAAAATAATGTAGAATCTAAAAATACATTAAGTAATTCTGGTAAAATAAAAACTGAAGAAAATTTAGTAATGAAATTGATGTATTAATAACATCTGTTTTAGAAACAAAATCCTACAATGCTTTATTGCTTTGTAGGATTTTTTTTATGCCCAATTATTAGCTTTGTATTATTTTGTTTAGATAGTTAATTTTTATCAATATATGTCAATTATAAACAAGTGGATTATCTTATTTAGCCACAATTTCTAATTTATAAAAATAAAATTTATTGTTAAAAGGCTAAGATTTTAGTGAGAAAGAGAATTAGGTTAGTTCGTGCTATCTAAGAATAGTTATTTTTTTAATAGTTTCTTTATCAATTGTTTAAAATAACTCGTAATAAATTTTGATAATTCATTTTTATTTGTATTTTTGGTAAACCAATTTGGTAAACCAATTTGGTAAACCAATTTTTTATTTACATCTAAAATTTATACGTATGAAAAAAACATTACTTTTCACAAAAAAAATAAATACATTATTTACCTTAATGGTATGCTGTTTTTGCATTAATTATGGATGGAGTCAACAAGTTATAGGAGAATTTGCTATAATGGATGGAGGATTAGAAAATCAAACAGCTGGAAAATTATCTAGTCAAGGTTCTAGCGCAACAGATCCTTCGCCAACTTGGTCTATTTCTACAACAGGTGGTACTACAGATGAAAGTATTTTAGATACGCCTGCAGATGCCAGAACAGGTAATTTTTCTGTACAAGCTCAATTAAATAATGATAAAGACAATGCACGTCTTCAAGTACCATCAACCGTTGCGCCTAATGCAATGGCAGTTGATACAGAATATACAATTCAATTTTTTTATAAATCACCAGAAGTAATTGCAGAAGGAAATTTAAAACCAGGTATTTATTTAAATAAAACATCTGGGGGGAAAACTACAAACAGAACAGACGTAAGTACTTTTGCTGTTAATACTTGGACAAAAACTTATGGAACCGTTACAACAAATGATACTTATAATGTTGTAAACTGGGCTGTTGCAAGGTTAGGAGGAGAAAAAGGTGAAGATAAACCGTTAATTTCTTTTGATGATTTTGTTGTTTATTCTGGTGCTTATGATGATGTAGTTCCTGGTGCTGTAACTGTGGGTAATTATGAAAATAATAGCGGTACTGCTACTGTAAGTTGGACAGCTCCTTCTGATGGTGTAGATGGCGGAGGCTATGTGGTTTTTAAATATGCAACAGAGCCAAATGCAGATAACGATCCTAACCAAAATGGTATTTATGCACTGGGAAGTGTAACTACAAATGGTACAGATGGTTTAACAGGTACGGTGGCTTATCTAGGTACAGAAACTTCATTTACAGATACCCATGTTGCCGGAACTTATTATAAAATATATACTGTTGATAAAGCGTTTAATTATTCTGATGAATTAACGGTTGCTACTGATGCAACAGCTTCTGTTAACGATGTTTTTTCATCACAAATTAGCATTTCTCCAAATCCAGCTAGAGAGTTTGTTCAAATTACATCAGCAGAAAATATTACAGCAATCGAAATTTATAATTTAATTGGTAAGAAAGTGGTTTCTGCATCAAATTTAATAAATAATAAAATTGATGTTTCTAACTTATCTAAAGGTATATATGTTTTAAAGGTTATGAGTGATAAACTTGTAGGTTCTAAGAAAATAATTATTGAGTAATTTTTTGAATTAGTTACTTTATAAAGCCCATTTATTTTATTAGATGGGCTTTTTTTTGCTCTGTTTTTTATTAAAAGTTACTTTTTACAAGCTTATTTATGTTAAATCCATTTATTTCTATCTTATTATTTTGTTAAAATATCAAATAAGCATATATTTGGTAAACCAATTTGGTAAACCAATTTAATGTTTATGCTGTAGTTAATAGATTTATCATCAATTATTATAGTTTTTTTTTGAGTAGGTTTATTGGAATTTAACTCTAAAAATGATTTAGAAAAGTTAAATACATTAGAGTAATAAGTTTTTTGTAATATATGTAACAATTGGTTGCTTTATAGATTTAGCAAATTTTGTGTTACAAAAAGCAAAAAATACTTGGTTAAGATAAGAAATTGATAAAAAGATATAAAAATTATTGCTAAAAAATAAACATGAAATTAAAACAGCACATACTATTAAATTTTGCACTTGTAATCATTGTTTTTACAATGTTTTCATGCAATAAAGAAACAACTACTGTTTCAGATAGCAAAAAGGCTACTTCAACTTCAAACCAACATCCTAATTTAATTTTAACGGCACAAGGAGTTAAAGATATTAGAGCGCAATTAGGTACTATTCCTGTTTTTGATAATACATTAAAAGCGGTAAAAGAAGAAATAGACGCAGAAATTGCCTTGGGAATAGAGACTCCAATACCTTTAGATTATTCTGGTGGTTATACACATGTTCGTCATAAACGTAACATGATCGTATTACAGAAAGCAGGTGTTTTATATCAAATTTTAAATGATGAAAAATATGCAAAGTATGTAAAAGACATGTTAATGCAATATGAAGCGATGTATAAAACTTTACCATTGCACCCAAAAACAAGATCGTATGCAAGAGGTAAGTTGTTTTGGCAATGTTTAAACGATGCAAACTGGTTGGTTTATGTAAGTCAAGCTTATGATTGTGTGTATAATTATTTATCAGAAGAAGAACGCAATAAATTAGAAACAAACTTATTTAAACCCTTTGCAGATCATATTTCTGTAGATAGTCCTCAGTTTTACCAAAGAGTTCACAATCATAGTACTTGGGGTAATGCAGCGGTTGGTATGATTGGTTTGGTTATGAATGATGCAGAATTAATTGATCGTGCTTTGTACGGAATTAAAGATTTAAAATTAGATACCAAAGAAAAAGATGATGATGGTGGTTTTTTAAATAAAGATGGTAAAGCTGGTTTTTTAGCAAATATAGAAGAACCTTTTTCTCCTGACGGATATTATAATGAAGGGCCTTATTATCAACGTTATGCCATGTATCCTTTTTTAGTTTTTGCAGAAGGACTACATAATGTAAAGCCAGAATTAAAGATTTTTGAATATAAAGAAGGAGTGCTTTTAAAATCGATTAATGCACTTTTAAATTTATCTGATGCAGATGGAGATTTTTTTCCATTAAATGATGGTCAAAAAGGGATGTCTTATTACAACGATGCTTTGGTTACTGCGGTAGATATTTCTTATTATTTTGGTAAACAAGATGCGGGTTTATTAACAATTGCATCAGAGCAAAATAAAGTTTTATTAGACGATTCTGGTTTAGCTGTGGCATTGGGAATAAAAAATGGAAAAGCAAAACCATTCGAAAAAAAGTCTATTAATTTATCTGACGGACCAGAAGGTAAACAAGGTGGTGTAGCTATTTTAAGAAACGAAGATATTGAGCTTGTTTTTAAATACGCATCACAAGGTTCTAGTCATGGTCATTATGATAAATTATCATACTCATTATACGAAAAAGGAGATGAAGTTATTCAGGATTATGGTTTAGCTCGTTTTGTAAATATTGAACAAAAAGGTGGTGGAAATTATTTAAAAGAAAACAAAACTTGGGCAAAACAAACCATAGCGCATAATACTGTAACCCAAAATGAAACTTCTCATTATGGTGGTAAATATGAAGTAGGAAGTCAAAATCATCCAGACTTGCATTATTTTTCTTCGGATAACAAAAATGTACAAGCTTCAAGTGCAAAAGTAACCAACACCTATCCTGGTACAGATATGCAAAGAACGGTAGCGGTTATTAAGGATGAAGATTTCGAAAAACCTTACGTATTAGATATTATGAAAGTAAGCTCTGATAAAGCAAATCAGTACGATTTTCCATATTACTTTTTAGGGCAGGTTTTAAATACCAATTTCGAGTATACCATACCAAAAACATTAAAACCTTTAGGGAGTAAAAACGGATATCAACATTTATATTTAGAAGGTAATGGTAAATCTAAAGAAAGCAACGCTAAATTCTCTTGGTTAAATAAAGGTAAGTTTTATACTTTATCAACTATTTCTAATGCTAAAGATGAAATACTTTTTACAAGAATTGGTGCTAATGACCCAGATTTTAATTTACGAAGAGAAGCTGCAATAATGCTAAGGAGAAAAAACACCAAAAACACACTTTTTGTATCAACAATAGAGGCGCATGGTAGTTATAGTCCTGTTTCAGAATCAGCAATTAACTCTAAAAGTAATATTAAAGAAATAAAAGTGGTTTTAGATACTGTAGACTATACTGTAATTTCTATTACAACTCTAAAAGGTAATACAAAACTATTTATAACAGCAAATACAAATGCTTCTAAAGAAGCAAAACATACTTTAAAAATCAACAACAAGAATTTTACTTGGGTAGGTTCTTATTATTACAAATAAATTTAAAATAAAATAAAATGGGAAAAATGAATAGATTCAGTGACAAATATGTTATTTCAAAAGAATTAGAATGGGAAGAACTTGGAGGTGGAGTATCAAGAAAATTCTTAGGTTACGATAATCAAATTATGATGGTAAGTGTAAAATTTGATAAAGGAGCATTAGGTGCACCACATCAACATTTTCATACGCAAGCTACTTACTGTGTATCTGGTAAATTCGAATTTGAAATTGATGGAGAAAAGAAAATTGTAGAAGCAGGAGATGGTGTTTACATAGAGCCTAATTTATTGCACAGTGCAGTTTGTTTAGAAGCAGGACAATTAATAGATACATTTAGTCCGGTAAGAGAAGATTTCTTAACAGGTGAAGGCCCATCTTATTTTGGAGATAAGGCATAGAATCATTAAGAAAAATCTGCTAGCCATTACAAGAGGTTAAAATAGTTTTATTTGAATATGGAAATTCAGTTGATTTTCCCCTCATGTATTTTGTGATGCAGCATGTAAAAAAGTAGATATACTAATAGCTATTTTTATTCCTTTTAAAGAGGTTTTTATGGAATAATTGATAGTGTATAGATACTTAAATTTAGCAGTATTTAATTTAAAAAGGAGATTGACTTTTTTTGAAAATTAAATGTTTTTTTAAAGAAAAATAATTCAAAACAATTAATAATGAACTTAAAAATTACACTAGTATTTATTGCAATGCTTCTTTTTAGTGCGGTAAATTTTGCACAAGAAAGTGTTACAGTTACGGGTAATGTTATGTCTAAAACGGATAGTGAGCCCATTTTAGGAGCCAATATTATCCTTGTAGGAACTATAAAAGGAACAAGTACAGATTTTGATGGTAATTATAAAATTAGCGTTAAACCTGGAGATGTTATTCAGTTTTCTTACTTAGGTTTCAAAACTAAAACGGTAACTTTTACAAATCAAAAAACAATTAACGTAGCACTAGAAGAAGATTCTAATATTTTAGATGAAATTGTAGTGGTTGGTTACGGTAATCAAAAACAAAAAAATGTAACAAGTGCTTTAACAAAGGTTTCTGGAGACGATCTTCAAAACCAAGCAGTATCTCGTGTAGAGGATGCTCTTAAAGGTAGAGTTGCAGGTTTAAGAATTCAAGTAGTATCTTCAGAAGCAGGTGGAGATCCTAAAATTACTTTAAGAGGACCTGGTTCTGTTACTGGTTCATCTTCTCCTTTAATTGTGGTTGATGGTGTTATTTTAGGTACAGATTCTGATATTTTAGGTTCTATAGATAATAATAATATAGAGTCTATAAGTGTTTTAAAAGATGCTTCTTCTGTTGCTATTTACGGTTCTCGTGGTGCAAATGGGGTAATATTAGTAACCCTTAAAAAAGGGATAGCTGGTAAAACAAGATTCTCTTACAATACTTATATAGGGTATAGATATGCAGATAATAACGACAACTTTAATACAACCATCGCTCAAGAAAGATCTAGATTAGATGGTTTACAAAGTACAGTAGATGCAATTTCTCCAAACAGTATTAACTATAGTAGAATTATTGGCGATTATAATACAGCTTATGCAGAGTTAGAAGCTATGGATTTTATTGCATCATTAGGAGGTGGAGAAAGAAACCTACAAGACGAAGTTTTTGATGGTGGTTTTACAAAGAGTCATTCTTTTGCAGTAAGAGGTGGGTCTGAATTAACAAGTTATTCTGCTTCTTTAGGATATTTAGAAGATGAAGGTATTGCACTAACAGATAATTTTAATAAATATAATGTTAGGGTAAAAATAGACAGTAAATCAAAAAATAAAAAAATTAAATATGGGGCTAGTATTCGTGTAAATTATAACGATCAAAAAAAGTTACCAGCTAGATTTACAGATCCATTAAGACAAATGGGGCATGTGCCTTTATATTTAAATGAAGAGCATTTAAAATATGTAACTAATTTTTCTACCGATGTTGGTGTTTCTACTGATGCAGGAAAATTATTTGAAAACTTAGGTGTTGGTAGTTATGGTTTTTCTAGAGCTTTCGATCATGTTTTTACAGTAGATCCAAACAACCCTAGAGCAATTGCAAGAGATCCTAATACAGGTTTACCAACAGTTAGCCCTTTAACTTCTGGAGGTTTAACCTTATCTACAACTAAAAACGTACACCCATTAGTGCACTTTTTAGAAAGATCTAGAACCAAAAAGAAATTAAGCTTAAACGCATCTTCTTATATAGAATTTGAATTGGCAGACGATCTTCATTTTAAACAAACGGTATCTGGAGTTTTTAGACATAATAAATCTAACGAAGCAGACTACTTATATGGTCAAGAAAATAGAGATCAAGAAGCTTATAGATTAGAAAGAAGAGATGAGTTAAATCAATATACATTTGAATCGCTTCTTAGATATAAGAAAACTATCGGAAAACATAACTTTAGTCCAGTTATTGGATTCGAATATATGCAGAGTGATAATTACAGACAAGAATCTGAAGCAGTAGGATATACCAACGACTTTAATAATAATATTGCAGTTGCAGATGGTGGTACTACTTATACCGATAACGCAAGCGAAAAACTTGTTTCGTATTTTGGAAGATTAGATTATAATTATGATGAAAAATACTTATTTCAACTATCAGTAAGAAGTGATGCAAGTACAAGATTTGGTCCAAATTCTAGAACAGGATTTTTTCCAGCAGCATCTTTAGGTTGGGTAGTAACTAACGAAAAGTTTTTTCCATCAAATGATATCGTTTCATCTCTTAAAATTAGAGCTAGTTATGGGGTTTCTGGATCGAATCAAATATCTAGTAATATTTTTGAATCTTTATACAGATTTGAAGAAGCATTTAGTACTGTTAGTTATAATGGTAGTACTGGTGTTAAGGGAATTACTTTGGCAAACCAAATTCTTGGTTGGGAAAAATTAAAAGAATTTAACCCTGGTATCGATGTTAGATTTGGTAGAGGAGGTTTCTTAAGCTTAACAGCAGATTATTATACAAGAACAAGTGAAGATTTATTATTATTTGCACCTACTTCTGCTACTTATGGTACAGATAACTGGTTGCAAAATCTTGGTGAGGTAAAAAATGAAGGTGTAGAGCTAGAATTAAGTTCTAGAATTATTTCTAATGAAAACTTTCGTTGGAGTGCATCTGGACAATTTTCTTTAAATAGAAATACCGTAGAAAGTTTAGGTAATAATGAGCAAATTATTTCTAGAATAGATCAAGATACAAGACCTACAGAGTTTATTGCTAAAGTTGGGCAACCAATTACTTCTTTTTATGGATGGGTATATGATAAAGAAATTCCGTTAGAATGGGTAGACAATCCTTTTAATAGATTTAACAATAAATATGCAGATGTATATGTAAAAGATTTAAATGGTGATGGTGTAATTGATGATGATGATAGAACAGAGTTAGGTAGTCCGTATCCAGATTTCGAATGGGGATTTAATTCTGATTTTACGTTATATGATTTTGATTTCTCTTTTCAAGTTCAAGGATCTCATGGTGCAGAAGTAAGAGTAGCAGATTTAGATCAATTATATTTTGAGAGTGAATCTGCAGTAAATGAAGTTTCTAATTTTCCGGATAAAGATATGACGGTTCATAGAAGATTTACAGATGATCACATACAAGATGCTTCTTTTGTAGCTTTAAGAAATTTAACAATAGGATATACTTTACCAGAATCATTATCATCAAAATATAATTTTGATAAATTAAGATTTTATTTAACAGGAGAAAACTTATTATTCTTTACAGCTAAGGGATATGAAGGATTTAATCCAGAAGCAGCTGGTCAAACATCAGATAACGCAAATACTCCGTTAACCGCAGGTTATCAAAGAGGAGATGGTCCCGTGGTTAAAACAATTTCTGCAGGTATTAACTTTCAATTTTAATCAATTATGAAAAATATATATAAAAATATAATAGTTTGTTTTTCTTTTATGGCTTTGCTAACAAGCTGTGAAACAGAACTAGACCTTAGTAACCCTACGGCGCTTTCTCTAGAAGAATTACTGCAAACTGATGATGGTTTTATAGCATTGTCTAACGGAGTTTTAGATGCTTATCAAAAAATTCCTGCAAATGAATTCTTATTAACAGAGTTAAGATCAGATAATGTAAGAGCAAATTCAGAAAACGGAAATTTCCCTGCAATTAGTGCTTATAATGTAGATCCAAATAATGGAGATGTTGCAACATATTATTCTAATAATATGCATGCCATTAAACATGCAAATACTATTATCGATAACCGTTTTTTAGCTCCAGAAAGTCAGCAATATACTGTTGGTGAGGCTTATTTTATGAGAGCTTTATGTCATTTTAATTTAGTAAGAGCTTACCAAAATGTACCTTTTATAGACAAGGTTTTAGATATTACAAGTGAAGAAGCATTAGATTATCCTCAATTACCTGAGGCAGAGGTTTATGAAAAAATTATAAATGATTTTAAAACTTCTATAGCTTATTTAAACGATGCGCCTAGAAATAGATATAGACCCTCTAAAGGAGCTGCAATTTGTTTAGCAGCTAAAGCATATTTAAGTCAACCAAATCCAAATTATTCTGAAGCAGAGCTTTTATTAGCATCTGTTGTAGAAAACAATGGTACTTATGGATATAATTTATTGTATACAGAGCGAAGTAATGCTGCAGATTTTGATGGTAACACAGATGTTTTAACGGATCAAGAATATTACGCAAACCTAATTATAGATTATGGTCATGTATTCGGAAATCAAATTTCTGATGGATACACAGACGGAGTATTAGATGGATCTTGGTCTAACAATGCAGGATTTGAAATTAATAACGAAGTAATATTTTCTATCGCTTATGACTTAGTAAGTAGTGATAATTATGTAACTAGTGATAGTGGTTTAAATGACCAGGTGGAAACAGATTCTGAATCACATAGTTTTGCTATGACTTTGCAAGGACCATCTAACGGTGTAAATATTGCAACTTTAGATTTCTTAGAGGTTATGAATCCAGAATTACAACCCGTAAGATTTTATGCAAGTATTGATGCTTTATCTTATGACCCTACAAACATTACCAATGATACTTTTAATGCTAAATTTCCTACAGACGGAGAAATAGGAGACAATGATTGGATTGTTTTAAGATATGCAGATGTGTTGTTGTTATATGCAGAAGCAATAATGGGAAACAATGACAGTACTACAGATTCTAGAGCAATTGAAGCTTTTAATGAAGTTAGATTTAGAGCAGGTTTAGAAGAAGTTGCCAACTTAACAAAACAGCAGTTGTTAGATGAAAGAAGGGTTGAATTTGTATATGAAAATCAACGTTTATATGATTTGGTAAGGTTTGGTGTTGCAGATGAGGTTTTAACAAAATTTTCTACAGAAAACAGTTTAAACTATACAAGTCCAAAAAAATACCTTCCATTTCCTCAAAGAGAAATAGACAATTTACCTAATTTTTATTCACAGAATAGTGGATACTAAAAACGCATAATTATGAAAAAACATTTGTTTAAATTAAAATATATTGTGTTAGGGACATTCTTATCTCTAGCCTCTTGTGTTAATGATGATTTACCTGGAGTTGGAGATTTAGAAGATTTTACAAATCCAACGCCTTTTTACACTGTAACAGACGTAACCACTTCAGAATTTGATTGTAGTGATGTTGAGTTATGGGCTAAGTACGAATTCAATTTTCAAGCAGGTTCTAATTTAGCAGTAAACGGTACACATTATGATTGGTCAGTTTCTCCTTCAGAAGGAGTCACTTTAATCAATAAAGATTTACCTATTTTAAAGCAATCAATAGATGCAGAGTTAGCTTCGGTTGTGGCATTAGAAAAAGAAATTGCAAAACTAGAGTTTAAAATACCTTGCGAAGCAAATCAAGATAAGATTGATGTTTTAGAAGCGCAAATAGCAGACTTACAAGTTCAATTGCAATTGGCTAAAGATGAGGTTTCAGAAGAATCAGCGCAAATTGTAGCAGGTTTAGAAACTCAAATTGATGAATTAGTAGATGCAACATTGCAAGATCAAGAATTAATTTTTTCATTTCCAGAACCAGGAGAGTATACAGTTGGTTTAACTGTAACAGATAACCTTGGTAAATCTGCATATACAGAAAAATTAATAACCGTTAATCAAGCAGTACCTACAATTGCAGTACCAGAAATAGGAGAGCCTGGTTTTGAAGACAATAGTTTGTTTGATGGAAGTGGAGATGGTAGAGATTCTTGGAGAGCACCTAGTTCTTCATTATGGGGTTCTGTTTTTCAAATCAACACTAAATCAGAAGGAATTTTACCAGAAGGTACACAGGCAGCTAAATTTCCTTCAGACGGTACAAGATCTATGTATCAAGAAATAGAAGTTACACCAGGGGCAACTTATGTGTTAACTTATTTTAGTGCATTTAATTTAGATAGTGCAGACGGAGAAATGACAGTATCTGTTTTAGTGCCTACAACGGGTTCTTATACAGAATCTTTGTTAGCAGAGAACATTATTGCGTCTAGAACGGATACTGGTTCAGGTAGAGTTGCAGATGTTTTTAAAAAACACGCAATTACATTTGAGGCAGGAGACAATGAAACTGTTATCATTTATGGACGAAATAAAAATGATGAAATAAGAATAGATTCATTTGATATAATAGTTAAACAATAATTTAAATCTAAAATTAGATATTATGATTTATAAATTTATTAAAAAATTTAATAGAAGTGTTTTGGCACTATCTTTTATACTTTTAGGTTTTGTGTCTTGTTATGATAATGGGTACGAAGAATTTGTGCCACCAACAGGAAACATAAATAACATTCAACCTAGCACGCTTTTTACTACAAGTACAGATGCAAACGATAATTTAACCATGGTGTTTAGAAGTTATTCTACAGATGCAGCTTCTTATTTGTGGGATTTTGGAGACGGAACCTCATCTACAGAGGCAAATCCAGATTATACCTATGCAAAAGGTGGTGAATATAAAGTAAAATTAACCACTACAAGTACAGATGGTTTGGTTGCTGTAGATTCATCTATAGTTGCACCGGTTTTTGTAGATTTTAACTTTACAAGTGTAGATTCTAAAGTAACTTTCGAAAATTTAACTTCTGGTGCAAAATCATTAGTTTGGAGTTTTGGAGATGGTGAAACAGTAACATGGGAATCTGAAGATACAGAGTTGGATGCAGATTATAATCCTGCTTACATTTATAAAACCGCAGATACATTTGTAGCTACTTTAACGGTAACTACTTTTTTAGATGTAGAAGTTTCAGTTTCTAAAAATATAGAAGGATTGGTGTTGTCTACAGTGCCAGATTTTACTTTTGATGTTAATAGTTTAGAAGTTCAATTTACAGATGCTTCTTTATTTGCGGTGTCTTATAGTTGGGATTTTGGAGATGGAACGTCTTCAACAGAATTAAACCCTAAACATACTTATGCAACAAAAGGAACTTATAATGTAACTTTAACAACAACTAATGAAGCTGGTGTTTCTCAAAGTATAACTCAAGGAGTGCCAGTTGGAGGTGTAGATGCTACCTTTGCAGCTGTAATTTTGAATGGTACTATAGATGAATGGGTACCAGGTGTTTATCATAAAGATGATAATAATGACGCTTGGGAACCAGTTCCTCCTTCTAAATTTAAAAACGGTCAAGAAAGTCCGTATGCTTGGTCTAATTCAGATCTTAAATCTAATGCAGGTATTAAGGCGGCAGGTATTACAACATCAGAAAATACTGGTACACATGCTTTAAAGTTTAGTGGAGCAGAACGTAGAGCATATCAACCTTTTAAGGTTGAGGTTGGAGTAGAGTATACTATTTCTATGTTTGTTAGAACAGAAACTACAGATGATTTTACAATATATATGCTTAATAATGAGGTTTCTGATGAAAGTGATTTAACTGGTAATAGTGATGCTGTTTATGTTGTTTCAGGAAATGATAATAAATACAAAGAATATACTTTTACTTTTAAAGCAACTACAGAAACAGCAGTGTTTTATGCTGTACCATTTAGTGGAATTAGTAGTTCTAGTGAGGTGTATTTAGATGATATTAGTATTACTACACCTGGTTTTTAACTCTTAGAATGAATGTTATATTATTTTAAGTGTAATTTATATTGCCTTAAATAATAAAATAAGTATAGGCAATTACATGTCTATAAAATATAAATTACATACATTATAAAAATTATAATGTGTGTAATTTTTTTTTGAAGAAAAGATTTAAACTCATTCCTTTTTTTTACCCTCTTTATTTTTTATATCCAATTTTATATAATGGCTATTTTACTTTAGTAATTAGTCTTTTATGAAATAATTAACAAATAGTTTTTTTATTTCAAAAAAAAGCATATATTTGGTCAACCAATTTGGTCAACCAATTTGGTTAACCAGAAATTTTGTTTTGAGATTCTGTAGAACAATAAAACATTAAGTAGTAAGTGTAGCAGTATTTATATTTAAGATGTTCTATTAGATCTCATTATAATTAAAGATTAATGTATTAATTCAAAACAATTCAAAACAATTAACTATGAACTTAAAAATTAAGTTAGTATTTATTGCAATGCTTTTCTTAAGTGCAATTAATTATGCGCAAGAAAGCATTATGGTAAAAGGAAGTGTTACGTCCAAGACAGATGGTGAGCCGATTTTAGGTGCCAACATTATTATTTTAGGGACAACAACAGGAACAAGTACCGATTTTGATGGTAATTACCAATTAAATGTAAAATCGGGTCAAGTATTAGAGTTTTCTTATTTAGGGTTTACTTCTAAAAAAGTTACTTTTACAAATCAAAAGGTTATTAATGTCGCTTTAGCGGAAGATGCTAGTTTGTTAGACGAAATCGTAGTAGTTGGTTATGGTACTCGTAAAAAGTCTCATCTTACAGGGTCTATTTCAAAAATAGGAGGAGAAGATGTTGCTGCAGTACAAACATCTCGTGTAGATGAGGCATTAGCAGGTAAGTTGTCTGGGGTTTTAATTCAGAATGCAAGTGGAGAGCCAGGAGCAGATCCTAAAATTCAAATTAGAGCAGCTTCTTCTATTTCAGGTAATTCAGATCCATTAATTGTTGTAGATGGTTTTCCTATTAATGGAAACTTAGCAACCGTTAATCCTAATGATATAGAGAGTTTAGAAGTGTTAAAAGATGCTGCTTCTGCTGCTATTTATGGTTCTAGAGGAGCAAATGGTGTTGTTTTAGTTACAACTAAAAAGGGAAAAACAGGAAAGCCTAAATTTAGTTATAACACGTATGTTAGTATGTCAAACAAGTATCGTGATAACATCCTTAAAACTGGTTCTGAATGGGCGGCTATCTCTAGATCGGAAATTGCTGCAGGAAATTGGAATGTTTCTCAAATAGATCCTGCTTTTTTAGAGTATAGATTAACTGCTTATGAGGAGTCTCCAGACGAAAGAAGTGTAGAGGATTGGTTATATCAAACAGGTACTACTACGAGTCATGATTTTAGTATGAGTGGTGGTACAGATGATGTAAAGTATTTTGGGTCTGTTGGTTACCAAGATGCTACAGGTATTGTAAGAACTCAAGGTTTCGAAAGATTAAATGCTCGTTTAAATATTGACGCTAAATTAGGAGACAAATTTAAAACAGGAATAAGTTTTAATGGATATACTTCTAAAAGACAAATTGTTGGGTGGGATGTTAGAGATCTTTCTAGATCATATAGTGTTCATCCTATTTATCATACAGAAGCTTCTATTGCTTTTGTTCAAGATTTAGATAAAAAAGCACAAGCTTTAGGTCTTAAAGGTTTTGATACAGGAGTAAGTGGAGATGCAGTTGATGCAGGTTATAATTCTAGTATATATACATTACAGCCAGGAGATTATGTAAATGATTGGCATTATGGAAAGGATAATAATGGTATTGGAGGTTCTGGAGATCAAGGTCCTGCTGCAAAGTTAGATAACTCAGAAAGAACACAAAGAACCTATTTTGCTAATATTAATTCTTATTTATCTTACAATATTATAGAAGGATTAGATGTAAAAACAGTTTTAGGTGGAGATTTTAGAGATACTCAAGATTATTACTGGAGAGGAGTTCAATCTGATGCTAAAGCTCGTGGTAGTGCAACTAATTTAGATCAAACAGATGTGAAAATTTCTTCTATCTTAAGTGAAACTACTTTAAACTATACAAAAGAAATAGGTAAACATAATATAGCAGCAGTAGCTGGTGTAGAGTTTCAGTCAACTACTTTTAGAGGTAATTCTTTAGATGGTACTAATGTTCCAAATACAGCAGTTACAAATTTTAATTTGTTATCACCAGCCGATATTGTTGTAACAGAAAGAGATGAAACTAGAGTAAGAAAAAGTGTTTTCGGAAGAGTTAACTATGCGTATGATGATAAGTATTTAGCTTCTGTTTCTCTTAGAAGAGATGGTGATTCTCGTTTTGGAGCTAATGAAAAGTACGGTACTTTTCCTGCAGTTTCTTTAGGTTGGAATGCACATAAAGAATCTTTTTTAGAAGATAGTGATGTGTTAAGTAAATTAAAATTAAGATTTAGTACAGGATCATTAGGAACAACTTCTTTCTTAGGTTCTTACGATTCATTAAGTTTGTTAAACCCTACTCCAACAGTTTTTGGTACAGGTTTTAATATTCCTTCAGATGTTGCAAATCCAAATTTAACTTGGCAAACAAACACAGAAACCAATTATGGTATAGACTTCGGTTTTATTAATAATAGATTTACTTTAGGAGTAGATTACTATACTTCAAACATAGAAAATTTCTTACTTAGTAGAAATGTCTCTGAGGTTCTTGGAACACAAGCTATAACTTTAAATGCAGGAAATATAAAAAGTTCAGGTGTAGAACTTGAGTTTTCAGCAGGTATCATTCAAAAAGATGATTTTTCATGGAATGTGAGTGGTAACTTTTCTACAGTGAATACAGAAATTACAGATTTAGATGGTTTAGATGAATTACCTAGACAAGCAGTAGGTCAATCTGGTAGAGATGTAGTATTTAGAAATTATGTTGGAGGTCAAATTGGTGAAATGTGGGCATTAGAAACTGCAGGACAAGTTGAAATGAAATACCTAGAAGATGGTACAAGAAATCCAAATAATACTACTGGAGAATATTATGTTGTAGATCAACAAGCACCTGGAGAACCAGGATATGGTGAAATTGATAAAACAAGAACAGTAGAAGAGGGTGGAGATTTAATTAAAGCAGGACAAAATACACCAGATTTTTATTGGGGGTTGAATAGTTCTATGAACTACAAGCAATTTGATATGTCTTTACAATTTCAAGGAACAGTTGGTGGAGAGGTTTACAATGTAGATCCTTACTATTACGGTTCTCAATGGGGAGGTAGATTAGTAGATGGTTTTAAAGACGCAGAAGGTCGTGCAGTACACAATGGTATGTTTGTTAAAGGAGCAAAAGATAATTTAGATGCAAATATTCAAGACGCTTCTTATTTAGCTTTAAGAAATATTACAATTGGTTATACTTTTAAAGAAGAGTTAGTAGAAAAAATAGGTTTAAGTTCTGTTCGTTTATACGGTGCTGCTACTAACTTATTGTACATAATGGCCGATAATTATACTTCTTATAACCCAGAAGGTATAGAAACAACAGGAGATTATAACGGTCCTACAACATCTGGTTTCCAAGTAGGAGCTAGTCCAGTTGTAAGAAGCTTTACGTTAGGTTTAAATCTTAACTTTTAAAAAAAGAAAAAATGAGAAAAATAAATATATTAGTAATAGGATTAATGTTGGCTATCTCAGCATGTTCAACAGACTTAGATCAATTGCCTTCAAATATACCTGAAGCAGATTCTTTAACAGATTTTGAAGGAGTTTTAAATTCTGCTTATAATTATCAAACAGGCTCTGCTACACCATTAGGAGTAATGGGGGACTTTAGAGCAGATAATGCTCAGTTTGATGAATCTCCACACAATTCATTTGCATCATTTAATGGAGATGTATTATCTATGGAAGGTGATTTTTTCCAACCTTTTTATGCCTCTTTATATAAATCTATATTAAGTGCGAATATTGTTATTGAAAAATCATCTGATAATATACATATTGGTGAAGCTAAGTTTTTAAGAGGATTAGCATATTTTAAATTAGTAAAAGTTTTTGGAGATGTAGCTATTAATTTATCAGCAGAACCAAGTACAACAGATACTTCAATATTAAAAAGACAGCCGGCTGCAGATGTTTATAGTCAGATTATTTCTGATTTAATGGATGCAAAAGATGCTTTAAGTAATAGTGGGCTTTCTACAGGAAGAGCGTCTTCAATTGCTGCTCAAGGATTGTTAGGTAAAGTATATATGCAAATGGGAGATTTTGTAAATGCAGCACCTCATTTAGCAGCTGTTGTAAACGGTGCCGATGCTGCTGGATTAGAATTAATGCCAAACTTTGCTGATGTTTTTGGTCCAGGTTCTGATTTAAACAAAGAGATAATATTTGCAACTCAAATATCTGGTTCTATAGCAATAAGTGATTATAGTGGTTCTACATTTACATTATGGAGTAATGGAGGTGACACAAAATCAAATGAAGATCCAATTACCGCAGACTTAGCAGCTGCTTTTGATAATGCAGGAGATGTTATTAGAAAAAACGCAACAATATCTGTACCTCCTTTGTCTACTTATAGAGTTGGTGTTAAATATGGTTCTGCAGCTGCAGATCAAGATTTTATAGAACTGAGATTAGCAGATGTTATATTACTATATGCAGAAGCTTTAAATGAGAATACAAATACTCCTGCAGCAAGAGCATTAGCTTTAATCGAATTAAACAAGGTTAGAACTAGAGCAGGATTAATAAATGCTGTAGCAGCTAGTCAACAAGAACTTAGAATAGCTATTGCTAACGAAAGAAGATTAGAGTTTGCATTAGAAGGTCAAAGATGGTTCGATTTAGTTAGAACAGGAACTGTTGATGCAGAAATGGGAAAAACAATTAATAGCAATTACTATGTATTTCCAGTTCCAACTTCAGAAATTTTTGCAAGTGAAGGAGTAATTACACAAAACACTGGTTACTAGGGTAATTAACAAAGTATTTAATTTTGCTGGTATTTTTTGCCAGCAAAATTAAAATACAATTTATGTATATCATTAAGTTCAACAAAAGAGATTTGTTTTTTATATATTTACGCGGTCAAACTGGTTAACCAGTTCTGTTATTAAAAATCTAGAATATGAAGTTAGAAGTGCTTACAAAAAATGAAAATCAAAAGGTTCAAAAGGAAATTATTATTGGTATCCGGGATTTAATTAATTATAAAAATTTAGAACCGGGAGACAAGTTACCCTCTGAAAGAATGCTTTCCGAAAAATTTAATGTAAGTAGAAGTAATGTAAGAGAGGCAATTCATAGATTAGAGTTTTATGGTTTGTTAAAATCTAGACCACAAAGTGGAACTTTTGTAGCCAATATAGGTGTTACTGCCTTAAACGGAATGATTGAAGACATTATAAGGTTAGATGAACCAGAATTTAAATCTCTTGTTGAAACAAGAATATTATTAGAATTAAAAACATCAAGATTAGCTGCTTTAAGAAGAACTGAAGGCGATTTGCTTAAATTGAATGAAGCCCTTGAAGCATATAAAACAAAAGTAATAAACGGAGAAGATGCTGTACAAGAAGATTTATTGTTTCATTTAGCAATTGCAAAAGCAAGTGGTAATAGCACAATGAATACGTTTATGCTAATTATTACGCCAGAAATTATTACAAATTTCAAGAAACATCATGTGTGTGATGCAGACTTAGCACAAAGAGGAATCAGTGATCATCAAGCTATTTTTGATGCCATCAAAGAAAAGAATCCTCAACTAGCAAAACAAAAAATGAAAGAGCATTTTAAAGAGCTCTATATGTATTGTTATAACGTCTAACATAAATAAGTATATAAATATGAAAGTAAAAGGATTAAGGTGGTTTATTATAGGACTTATCTTTATAGCAACTGTAATCAATTATATTGATAGAAGTGCATTAGCAATTATGTGGGGAAGTAATGACCAGCCAAATTCAATCTCTGGTTCATTAGACCTTACAAAAAGTGATTATGGTTTAATTTTAAATATTTTCATGGTGTTTTATGCACTAGGACAATTATTTTCTGGTAAACTATTTGATAAAGTTGGAACAAGAATTGGTTATGTAATTAGTATTGGTGTTTGGGGGCTATCTTCTTTTCTTCACTCTACTGTTCGTGGTATTGTAGGACTTACATTCTTTAGAAGTACATTAGGTCTTTCTGAAGCTGGTAACTGGCCAGGGGGAGTTAAAAGTAATGCAGAATGGTTTCCTATTAAAGAACGTGCCATTGCACAAGGATTATTTAATGCCGGTGCTTCTATTGGTTCGGTAATTGCGCCGCCATTTATTGCTACATTATATGTTGCTTTTGGTTGGAGAACTAGTTTTATGGTAGTGGGGTCTTTTGGTTTACTTTGGATTATTCCTTGGTTATTAATTAATAAAGCAGGACCAAAAAAACACCCTTGGATTACTCCAGAAGAACAAAAATATATTTCAGAAGGTCAAAGTCAAGCAGATCAAAATGCAACAGCAGATACAAAAGGTAAAAGCTTAAAAGAAATTCTTTCTCATAGAGAATCTTGGGCAATTGTTGTAGGGCGTTTCTTTTTAGAACCAATTTGGTGGTTATTTGTAGGTTGGATGCCTCTTTACTTGGCAGATGTTTACGGTTTTAATGTAAAAGAAGTGGGTATGTTTGCTTGGGTGCCTTATGTAGGTGCTGCTCTAGGTAGTATTGCAGGTGGATATGTCTCAGGACAAATTATATCAAAAACAAATTCAATTGATAGAGGAAGAAAATTAACAATATTAATTGGTGGAGTTATCATGTTCTTAGGCTTAGTTGCTACAGTGTTATTTGGTGATTCGCCAGAGCGTTTTGTTGCAATTGTATTTTTTGTATTATTTGGTTTTCAGTTTGCAATTGGTAACGTACAAACATTACCAAGTGATTTATTTAGCGGTAAATCTGTAGGATCATTAGCTGGTTTAGCAGGTATGGTTGGTGTGTTTTCTGTAATATTGATGAACTTTTTAGTGCCAATAATTCAAGAAAAATTTTCTTACACGCCAATATTTGTTGCTATTGCTGCATTTGTGCCATTAGGTTTAGGAGCCATTTATTATTTCGCACGAGAAATAAAATCAGTAGAAGAATAAAGAATAAAAATTAATAAAAACAATAATTATAATATAAAGTCATGAGTAAAATAGAAAATAAAGTTGCTGTAATTACAGGAGCTACAGGAGGAATAGGTTTTGCAGTTGCAAAAAGATTAGGAAAAGATGGTTATACTGTAATTTTAAACGGTATTGAAGATGAAGCAGGAGCTGAAAGAGTTAAGGAATTAACTGCAGAAGGAATAACTGCTGAGTATTATGGTTTTGACGTTACTAAAGATGAAGAAGTAACAGCAAACATTACTAAGATTGGTGAAAAATATGGTAAAATTGATGTTTTAGTTAACAACGCTGGTGGTTTAGGTGGTAGATCTAGATTTGAAGAAATGACTACTGAATTTTACAGATTTGTTATGGCTTTAAACCTTGATTCTGCATTTTTTGCATCTAGAGCAGCTATTCCATTTTTAAAGAAAAGTGAAAATGCATCTATCATAAACTATACATCTAACGCAGCTTGGAATGCAGGTGGACCAGGAGCTGGAATTTATGGAACATCTAAAGCAGGTGTACATGCAATAACAAGAGCTTTGGCAAAAGATTTAGCAGAATATGGTATTAGAGTAAACGCAGTATCTCCAGGTACAATTGATACTCCTTTCCATGCTCAAATTAAAGCTACTAAACCAGAAGTGTTTGCTTCTTGGGCTAATAGCATTATGTTAGGTAGATTAGGTCAACCAGAAGATGTTGCAGGTGTTGTAGCTTTCTTAGCAAGTAAAGATGCTGCTTTTATTACTGCAGAAACTATCCAAATTGGTGGTGGTCAAGCATTAGGTATCTAAAAAGAAGTTTTTTATTGGATTTAATATTTATTAAAACCGTTTTGTAATTTTTTACAAAACGGTTTTTCCTTTTTAGAAGTTCTACTGTTTGTCTTTTTGATGCCCTTTAAAGGGAATTAGAATAAGCATGAAAGGAAAATAAAAAAGCCTTTAGAAAATGAATTCTAAAGGCTTTTTTTATTTTAATACAGAAGTTTCTATAATTTAAAAGCTTCTTTTATAGCGTCTACATAATCTAGTTTTTCCCAAGTAAAAGTTTCTACTTCCTCAGAAATAGTTTCTCCCATTGGGTTTGTAAATGTAACTGTTTTTACTTCTGGTGTTCTACCCATGTGACCATAAGCAGCAGTTTCAGAATAAATAGGTGATCTTAATTTTAAACGTTTTTCAATAAAGTAAGGACGCATATCAAAAATAGATTCTACTATTTTACTAATTGCTCCGTCAGATAAATCTACGGTTGCAGTACCATAGGTTTCAACATTAATACTTGTTGGTTTAGCAACACCAATTGCATAAGAAACTTGTACTAAAACTTCTTTACAAAGTCCGGCAGCAACCAAGTTTTTAGCAATGTGTCTTGTTGCATAGGCTCCAGATCTATCTACTTTAGAAGGATCTTTTCCAGAAAAAGCTCCACCACCATGTGCACCTTTTCCTCCATACGTATCTACAATAATTTTTCTTCCTGTTAAACCAGTATCTCCATGAGGTCCACCAATTACAAAAACACCTGTTGGATTAATATGATAAGTAATGTTATCTGTAAATAATTTCTGAATATGAGCAGGTAATTTAGCAACCACTCTAGGAATTAAAATTTCAACAATGTCTTTTTTAATTTTTGCTAACATCACATCATCAGACTTGTCAAAATCATCATGTTGTGTAGAAATTACGATAGCATCAATTCTTTGCGGCACGTTATCGTCAGAATATTCTATAGTAACCTGACTTTTAGCATCTGGTCTTAAGTAAGGGATATCTTTGTTTTCTCTTCTTAATGCAGCTAATTCAATTAATAATCTATGAGACAATTCTAACGCTAAAGGCATATAGTTTTCTGTCTCATCAGTTGCGTAACCAAACATCATTCCTTGGTCTCCTGCACCTTGATCTTCTGGGTTTGCTCTATCAACACCTTGGTTAATATCTGGAGATTGCTCATGTATAGCCGATAAAACTCCACAAGAGTTTCCGTCAAACATATAAGCTCCTTTTGTGTAACCAATTTTGTTAATTACATCTCTAGCAATTTTTTGAACATCTAAATATGTTTTAGATTTTACTTCTCCGGCTAAAAATACTTGACCTGTTGTTACCATTGTTTCACAAGCAACTTTACTTGTTTTATCAAATGCTAAAAAGTTATCGATTAAAGCATCAGAAATTTGATCTGCAATCTTGTCTGGGTGTCCTTCAGAAACACTTTCTGAGGTAAATAAATATGACATAATAAATCTTCTTTTATAGTATTAAAAATGATTCCTTAATGCATAGCAAAAAGGGTTCTTTAAAATTTGTCTATCCTGTGTAAACAGGAATAAAGAAAAATAAAAAGAGATTGCATTGGTCGCTAAAAGTAGTAGAAAATTACTGCTTTAGCATTTTTTGTTTCGGCAGATAAAAAAAATCTGCGTCAGAGGTTGCAATCAGTTCAAATTTTTCCTCTTAAATTCTTTGCAAAGTTACATTATAAATTTACATATCATAACTTTTCATAATAATATTTTATTATGGTATTATCAATAAAATAGAACAGGCTGTTTATAATTTATTTGATAAAGATAAAACAGCGTCTTTTTATGTGATATTTCTATTTATTTAAAAATAAATTGATTTTTACTTGGATATTAAATTTTTCTAAGCATATATTTGCATTCACGAAGTTCAATAACTTATTGAAATGTTATCAAGAAAGGCGGAGGGATTAGACCCATTGAAACCTTAGCAACCCTTTAGCAATAAAGAAGGTGCTACATTCTACCCAATTATTTTTACGATTGGATAGATAACAAAAACGAAATTTCCTGTTCTGGAAAGTTCAATTTTCTTAATAACATTTTTCTAGTAAGTACATCAACAAAGTTGATGCATTTGACTTTTGGTTTAATCATTTATTAACTCAAAAAAAAATAGAAAAATGAGTACGTACAAATTAGCAACAAACGCATTACATGCAGGACATGATGTAACACAAAATGGAGGAACAAGAGCAGTTCCTATTTATCAAACATCATCATATGTTTTTAACAACTCAGAACATGCTGCAAATCTTTTTTCATTAAAAGAATTAGGATTTATTTACACACGTTTAAATAACCCAACAAACCAAATTTTACAAGATCGTTTGGCAGCTGTAGAAGGCGGAATCGGAGCGGTAGTTTTTGCATCTGGTACAGGAGCAATTGCAACAGGTTTGTTAACGCTTTTAAAAGCTGGAGATCATATTGTGGCTTCTAGCAGTTTGTATGGTGGAACCTATAATTTATTAAGTGTTACCTTACCAAGATTAGGTATTACAACTACGTTTGTAGATGCATCTAACCCAGCAGAGTTTAAAAAAGCTTTACAAGATAATACTAGAGCCTTTTTTGTAGAGTCTTTAGGAAATCCTAAATTAGATGTTTTAGATTTAGAAGCAATTTCTGTAGAGGCTAAAGCAGCTGAGGTTCCTTTTATTGTAGATAATACTGTGGCTACACCAGCATTATTAAACCCAATTAAACACGGAGCAAATATTGTAATTCATTCTTTAACAAAATATATTGGCGGACAAGGAACGTCTTTAGGAGGTGCTATTATTGATGCTGGTACTTTTAACTGGGCAAATGGTAAGTTTCCAGAATTTACAGAGCCTTCTGCAGGTTACCATGGTTTAAAATATCATGAAGCTCTAGGTGCAGCAGCGTTTACTTTTAAATTAATTTTAGAAGGTTTACGTGATTTTGGTGCAGCTTTAAGTCCAACAAACGCTTTTAATATCATTCAAGGTTTAGAGACTTTACCAGTTAGAATTAAACAACATTCTGCAAATGCATTGGCATTAGCTACTTGGTTAGAAGTGCAAGAAGAGGTGGCTTGGGTAAATTACCCTGGTTTAGCTAGCAGTAAATACAAAACGTTAGCAGATAAATATTTGCCAAAAGGGCAAAGTGGTTTGGTAACTTTTGGTGTAAAAGGAGGTTTTGAAGCAGCTAAAGTAATTGCAGATACTACAAAAGTATTTTCTTTATTAGCTAATATTGGTGATACAAAATCATTAATTATTCATCCAGCTAGTACAACACATCAACAATTAGATGAGGCTGCACAAGCAAGTGCAGGTGTTAGTCAAGATTTAATTAGATTGTCTGTTGGTATAGAAGATTTAGAAGATTTAAAAGCAGATTTAAAAGCAGCTTTTTCAAAAATATAATAAATAGGTCTCTTTGAGTGCAGTCGAAAGGTTGTTTTTGTATTAGAACAAATGAGTTCTTGACTGCGCTCTAACAGACACATAAATTTAAAATTTAGCCAATAATTGAAACATCAACTAGAACATATCAAAATAAAAGATTTTACCACAGAAACGGGTGCTTTAATTTCTGAAATGAACTTGAGTTATCAAGTTTTTGGTCAAGAATTAGGAGATGCTCCTATTATTTTAATCAACCATGCATTAACAGGTAATAGTGATGTTGCTGGTAAAAATGGTTGGTGGGTTGATATTGTTGGTAAAGATAAGGCTATAAATACAGATGTTTATACCATTTTATCTTTCAATATTCCTGGAAATGGGTTTGATGGTTTTTTGATTGATAATTATAAAGATTTTATAGCAAGAGATGTTGCGAGAATTTTTTTACAAGGATTATCAGTCTTAAAAATTGATAGACTATTTGCTTTAATAGGCGGGTCTTTAGGAGGCGGAATTGCTTGGGAAATGATGGTTTTAAATACCAAATTAACCAAACACTTTTTGCCAATTGCAACCGATTGGAAATCTACAGATTGGTTAATTGCAAATTGCCAGATTCAAGAACAGTTTTTAGTAAATTCTAGTAATCCTGTTCATGATGCTCGTATGCATGCAATGTTGTGTTATAGAACACCAGAATCTTTTAAAGAACGTTTTCATCGATCAAAAAAAGATAATTCAGATATTTTTGATGTAGAAAGTTGGTTGTTGCATCACGGTAAAAAGCTGCAAGAACGGTATCAATTATCGTCTTATAAATTAATGAATCAATTATTAAAAACAATTGATGTTACGGTTGGGGGAAAAAAAGATATTGAAATTTTAGATAAAGTGAATGCTAATATTCACATTATTGGGGTAGATTCTGATTTATTTTTTACTGCGGAAGAAAACAGAGAAACGCATAAAAAGTTAGCATTAACAAAAGATAATGTTACGTATAATGAAATAAACTCTGTGCATGGTCATGATGCTTTTTTAATGGAATATGACCAATTACAGAAAATTATTGAGCCTATTTTTAATAAGGATTATAGAGAAAAGAAGATGAAAGTTTTAAAATTTGGAGGAAAATCTTTAGCCAATGGCAAAGGATTAGAAAATGCAATAGAAATTATTGCAAGTAAATATAAAGCCGGTATAAAAATTACAGTTGTTGCTTCTGCAAGAGGGAATTCGACAAACGAGTTGGAAGCTATTTTAGATAAGGCGGCATCAAAAAAAGAATATAAAACCAAGTTTGATAAGTTTAAAGAATATCAACTAGCACCAAATAGTACTGTTGATTTTTCTCTTGAATTTTCTAAATTAGAAACCATTTTTGAGGGAGTTTCTTTGTTGGGTGATTATAGTCAGAAAATTAAAGATGAAGTTTTAGCGCAAGGCGAACTATTATCTGTAAAGTTATTGGCAAGTTTATTAGAAAAAGAACAAATTTCTGCAAATGCAGTAGATTCTAGATCTTTAATTATTACGGATGAAAATTTTGGAAATGCACAACCTATTACAGCGGTTTCTAAAGAAAATGTAATTAGTTATTTTAAAGAGCATGACAAGATTATTAATATTGTTTCTGGTTTTATTGCATCAAACAAAAAAGGAGAAACCACTACTTTAGGTAGAAATGGTAGTAATTATACAGCTGCTTTATTAGCAAATTATTTAGATGCAGATGAGTTGCAGAATTACACACACGTTAGCGGTATTTTTACGGCCAATCCAGATTTAGTAGCAGATGCTAAAAAAATAGAACAATTATCGTTTTCTGAAGCGAATGAATTGGCTAATTTTGGAGCAACTATTTTACATGCAAAAACCATTATTCCTTTATTAGAGAAAAACATCAATCTTAGAATTTTAAATACATTTAATAAAGAAGATAAAGGAACTTTAATTACGGCAGAATCATCTGCAAAGGGTATTAAATCTATTTCAACGATTGAAAACGTTGCTTTGTTGAATTTTGAAGGTAGAGGTTTGTTAGGTAAAGTTGGTGTTGATGCACGTATTTTTAAAACTTTAAGTGATAGAAATATTAGTATTAGCATTATTGCACAAGGTTCTTCAGAAAGAGGAATCGGTTTAATTATTGATGCGGATAAAGCACAAGAAGCAGTTGCAGCTTTAGAAAGAGAATTCGAAAATGATTTTTATTCGCAAGATGTAAATCATATTTCTATTGTAAATAATGTGGCTGTAATTTCTATTATTGGTCAAGATTTAAGTGAGTTTCATCATCCTTATAATGCCTTAATTAAAAACCAAATTGTGCCTGTTTTATTCAACAATACGGTAACAGGTAAAAATGTAAGTTTGGTGGTTAGAAAAGATCAATTGCATAAAGCCGTAAATGTAATTCATGGTCAGGTTTTTGGAGTGACCAAAAAAATAAACATTGCCGTTTTTGGAAAAGGTTTGGTTGGAGGAACCTTAATTGATCAAATTATAGAAAACACACAATCTGTTTTAGAAAGAAGAAAACTACAATTAAACGTTTTTGCAGTAGCAAACTCTAAAAAAGTATTGTTAAAAAAAGACGGAGTTTCTAAAGACTGGAAACAGAATTTGTTAGAAAAAGGAGAAGAAAATGTAAATGTTGATGACATTATTGCTTTTGCAAAGGCCAATCATTTCGAAAATTTAATAGCAGTAGATAATACAGCAAGTGTAAATTTTGTAAGTAATTACATTCCTTTTATAGAAGCTGGTTTCGATTTAGTTTCTTGTAATAAGATAGCCAATACGTTGTCTTTCGATTTTTACAAAGAAGTAAGAGCGAAGTTAAAAGAATACAAAAAGCAATACTTGTACGAAACAAATGTTGGTGCAGGTTTGCCTTTAATTGATACGATTAGATTGTTGCATGAATCAGGAGAAAATATCACCAAAATTAGAGGTGTTTTTTCTGGGAGTTTAAGTTATTTATTTAATAATTTTTCAGCTAAAAATGCTCCTTTTTCAGAAATATTAAAAGAAGCTATTGACAAAGGTTTTACAGAACCAGATCCTAGAGAAGATTTAGGAGGAAATGATGTCGCTAGAAAATTACTGATTCTTGCAAGAGAGTTAGAATTAGAAAACGAATTTGATGAAGTTGAAATTAAAAATTTAATTCCAGAAAATTTAAGAGGTGGTTCTGTTGCCGATTTTTTAGGTAATTTAGAACTATTGAATGATGAATATCAAACGTTAAAAGAGAATCAACAACCAAATCACGTTTTACGTTATATTGGAGAATTAAGTGGAGATTTATCACAAAATAAAGGTAACTTAGAGGTAAAGTTAGTGTCTACAGAACAAAGTACTCCTTTGGGTTCGTTAAAAGGTTCTGATGCCATTTTTGAAATTTATACAGAATCTTACGGAGAACAACCAATTGTAATCCAGGGAGCAGGAGCAGGAGCAAGTGTAACGGCAAGAGGTGTTTTTGGTGACATTTTAAGATTAGCAAAACATAATAATTAATATAGAAAAGAGAAAAAAGAGAAAAGAATCAAGAGTACTAATATTTAGTCTTTGTTCTTGATTCTTAAAGTGAAACGGTCTTTTTTCTAAAAACATAATAAATGAGCAAACATTTCGAAACAGAAGCAATTAGAAATCAAACAGAAAGAAGTCAGTTTTCTGAACATTCTACACCTTTATATTTAACATCAAGTTTTGTTTTTGATGATGCAGAAGACATGCGTGCATCCTTCGCAGAAGAAAAAGAACGTAATTTATACAGTCGTTTTACAAACCCAAATACCACAGAGTTTGTAGATAAAATTGTAGCGATGGAAGGAGCAGAGGCAGGTTATGCTTTTGCAACCGGAATGTCTGCAATTTTTTCATCATTTGCAGCTTTGTTAAGTGCAGGAGATCATGTAGTTTCTTGTAGATCTGTTTTTGGTTCTACACATAGTATGTTTACCAAGTTTTTACCAAAGTGGAATATAGAAACCTCTTATTTTAAGGTTGATGAAGTTGATTTGGTAGAAAGCTTAATTAAAGAAAATACAAAGATTCTTTATATAGAAACACCAACAAACCCTGCTGTAGATATTTTAGATTTAGATTTAATTGGTAAAATTGCTAAAAAGCACAACCTTATTTTTATTGTTGATAATTGTTTTGCAACACCTTACATTCAGCAGCCTATAAAATTCGGAGCAGATTTAGTGGTGCATTCTGCAACAAAATTAATTGACGGACAAGGAAGAGTTTTAGGAGGTGTAACAGTTGGTAGAGCAGATTTAATGCGAGAAATTTATCTTTTTGCAAGAAATACGGGGCCAGCAATGTCTCCTTTTAATGCTTGGGTTTTATCAAAAAGTTTAGAAACGTTATCTATTAGAGTAGAAAAGCATTGTGAAAATGCTTTAAAATTGGCTGCTTTTTTAGAGAGCAATGAAAATGTTGAGTTTGTGAAATACCCATTTTTAAAATCGCATCCTCAATATAAAGTAGCTAAAAATCAAATGAAATTAGGAGGGAATATTGTTGCTTTCGAAATTAAAGGCGGAATTGAAGCTGGAAGAAAATTTTTAGATGCTATAAAAATGTGTTCATTATCTGCAAATTTAGGAGATACAAGAACAATTGTAACACATCCATCTTCTACAACACATGGTAGATTGTCTTTAGAAGATCGTTTAGAAGTTGGTATTACAGATGGCTTGGTGCGTGTTTCTGTTGGTTTAGAGCATGCAGATGATATTATTGCTGATATTAAACAAGCTTTAGATTTATAATTAATGATAAAAAAAACATGACCTGCAGAGGTAATTAAATCTGTAGGTCATGTTTTTTTTGCTTAAAAAAGTTTATCCTACTATTTTAGTATAGTAATTCTATTAAATTATGTAGTTTTGTAGTATGCTATCAAAAAAAACAAAATACGGAATTAAAGCGCTTACTTATTTAGCAAGACAGGAACATAAAACGCCTGTTTCTATTTCTATTATATCTAAAAGTGAAAACATTTCTTTAAAATTTTTAGAAAGTATTTTGTTAACACTTCGTAAAAACGGATTATTAGCTTCTAAAAAAGGAAAAGGTGGTGGTTACTATCTTTTAAAAGAGCCTAATGAGATTCAAATGACAACGGTTATGAGAATTTTAGATGGTCCTATTTCTATGATTCCCTGTGTGAGTCTTAATTTTTATGAGAAGTGTGATGATTGCCCTGATGAAAAAGCTTGCTCTGTGCATAAATTGATGGCTCAGGTTAGAGATAGTTCTTTACAGATATTTAAAAACACAACTTTGGCAGATTTATGTAACTGCTAAAAACATCCTTTTAATTACTTTTATTATTGTCTTTACCAAGAATAAACAGCCAATTAATGGTTCTTTTTATTGGTAGGTGTCTTTGCGTTTTTTACTTATAATTAAGTTTTTACAATCACTTTATATAATTTCTATTACTATATCCTTGTAGTGGTTAAAAATTCATAAATTTTACACCTTTTTTTTATTAATCTACTAAATCTATAGGGTTTAAGTAATTTTTAAGATTTTATCTCGACTTTTTATATAGAATTGATGTATGTTTGCATACCCTACTAAAGCAGTAGGATAATTATTTGAATTAATTTTTTTTATGATTTTAGACCAAATCATTTTTAGCAAAAAAGCACAGAGTAAAGGTTTTGAGAAAGATAAGTCTTCCGAAAAACCTTTGCGAAGTGTGCTAAAGGCATTAAGTTGGAGAGTTGTTGGAACGTTAGATACTCTAATAGTATCTTATATTTTAACAGGGGAAATTGCCCTGGCAACTTCAATAGCATCAGTAGATTTTGTAACAAAACTAATTTTGTATTTCTTTCACGAAAGGATATGGAATAAAATAAAATGGGGGAAATAATGAGCCTAGATTTAGATAAAATAAACAAAGACCTTAAAGGTAAAAGTCCAGCAGAAATTATTTCTTGGGCTATTTCTTTTGCAAAAAATCCAGTAATTACAACCAACTTTAGACCTTATGAAGTGGTTATTTTAAAAGCGGTTACGGATGTGAAAAAAGATATTAAAGTAATTTGGTGCGATACAGGTTATAATACCGTACAAACGTATAAGCATGCAGAGGAAATTATAGAAAAATTGAATTTAAATATTCAGTTATATACACCAAAACAAACGGCAGCTCATAGAAATGTAGTTTTAGGAGTTCCTTCAATAGAGGATCCAAAACATGTACTTTTTACAGAGCAGGTAAAGTTAGAGCCTTTTACTAGAGCAATGAAAGAGCATCAGCCAGATGTTTGGTTTACAAACCTAAGAAAAGGTCAAACAGCTTTTAGAGACAGTATAGATGTTGTTTCTGTAAGCAAAGACGGAATTATAAAAGTAAGTCCTTTTTACAATAGTACAGACGAGGAGTTAGATGCGTATTTGGTAGAAAAAAACTTACCAAATGAGTTTACGTATTTCGATCCAACAAAAGTAGAAAGTAACAGAGAATGTGGTTTACATATCTAAAACATAATTATGAGTAATAAAATAATACAAGTAGATGCTTTAGAAAGTGAAGCAATTTATATTTTTAGAGAAGTTGTAGCGCAGTTTGAAAAACCTGTTCTATTATTTTCTGGAGGAAAAGATAGTATAACTTTAGTACGTTTAGCGCAAAAAGCGTTTTACCCAGCCAAAATTCCTTTCCCTTTAATGCATATTGATACAGGTCATAATTTTCCTGAAACAATAGAGTTTAGAGATCGTTTAGCAAAAGAATTAGGTGTTGAGTTAATTGTAAGAAATGTACAAGACAATATAGATTCTGGTAGAGTAAAAGAAGAAACGGGTAGATATGCAAGTAGAAATATGTTGCAAACAGAAACGTTGTTAGATGCAATTGAAGAGTTTGGTTTTGATGCTTGTATTGGTGGAGCAAGAAGAGATGAAGAGAAGGCAAGAGCTAAAGAAAGAATCTTTTCTGTAAGAGATGATTTTGGTCAGTGGGATGAAAAAAACCAACGTCCAGAAGTATTTGATATGTTAAATGGACGTATCGATTTAGGGCAGAATGTACGTGTTTTTCCAATTTCTAATTGGACAGAATTAGATGTTTGGTCTTACATAGAACAAGAAAATATCGAAATACCATCAATCTATTTTGCACATAAAAGAAAGATTTTTGTACGAGACGGAATGATTTGGTCTGCAGATGATGCCGTTGTTTTTAGAGATGAAGAAGAAGTGGTAGAAGAAAGAATGGTTCGTTTTAGAACTGTTGGAGATATGAGTTGTACAGCAGCCGTTTTATCCGACGCAGTCGATATTGCAAAAGTTGTAGAAGAAATTAGAGATTCTTCAATTTCAGAAAGAGGCGCAAGAATAGATGATAAACGTTCTGAAGCAGCAATGGAGAAACGTAAACAACAAGGATATTTTTAAAATTTGTGAAACAAATTTTATGCTATAAGTTACAAGCTTTAAGCAAGAAACAAATTAGATAATACAAGTTGCCTAAAGCTTATAGCTTGAAGCATAAAGCATTAAAAAATGAAAGTACTAAAAATAGCAACAGCAGGAAGTGTAGATGATGGTAAGAGTACCTTAATTGGTCGTATTTTATACGATACAAAATCATTGACTGACGATAAATTAGAAGCAATAGAAGAAAAAAGTAGACAACGTGGTTTTGACTATTTAGATTTTTCTTTAGCAACAGATGGTTTAGTTGCAGAACGTGAACAAGGAATTACTATTGATGTTGCACATATCTATTTTTCTACACCATCAAAAAGTTTCATTATTGCAGATACACCAGGTCATATAGAGTATACAAGAAACATGGTTACTGGTGCTTCAACAGCACAAGCTTCTATTGTTTTAATTGATGCAAGAAACGGTGTTATAGAACAAACTTACAGACACTTTTTTATCAATAATTTATTGAGAATTAAAGATGTTGTAATTGCTATCAATAAAATGGATTTAGTTGATTTTTCTGAAGAGAAATACAACACCATCAAAAGTGAAATAGAATATTTAGCAAGTAAGAGTGAGTATAAAGGACAAAATTTAACGTTTATACCAATGTCTGCTTTACAAGGAGATAATGTGGTACATAAATCAGAAAATACGCCTTGGTATAAAGGAGAAACTTTAATGCATCATTTAGAGAGATTAGATCTAGATGATATTGCAGATGATTCTCAAACTCGTTTTCCTGTACAAACAGTAATTAGACCTAAAACAGAAGAATATCATGATTTTAGAGGATATGCTGGTAAAATTTATGGAGGAGATTTAGCTGTTGGAGATGAAATTGCCGTATTGCCTTCGCAAACAAAATCTAAAATTAAAAGTATTAATTTCTTTGATAAAGAATATGAAGTTGCAAAAAGAGGAAGTTCTGTTACTGTTACTTTAGAAGATAATGTAAATGTAAGTAGAGGAGACATGTTGGTAAAAGTAAATGAAGAACCAACAATAGCTAAACAACTAGAAGCAACAATTTGTTGGATGGATAAAGAGCCTTTACAAGCATCACAAAAATATTATATAAAACATGGTGTAAATGATGCGCAAGCAAAAATTACGCAGTTATCTAGTATTATTAAAACCGATTTTTCTGGTATTGAAGAAAATCCTTCGGAATTGGTGTTAAATCAAATTGGTGATATTCAATTAAAATTGAGCAAGCCATTGTTATTTGATTCTTATAAAAATAATAAATCTAATGGATCTTTTATTTTAATCAATCCAAAAACAAACAATACAGTAGGAGTTGGTTTTATAAAATAAACCAATTTACAAACCAACCATTACCACCAACCACCAATATTAAGCCATGCAAAGTTTTAGAACAGAAATAGAAAATCCAATTGTGGAAAGAGATATTATTGAGTTAGCAGATAAAATTGCTGCATTCAATAATCTACAAATAGATGAAGAAAAATTTAGAAGTTTACGTTTAGCTAGAGGAGTTTACGGTCAGCGTCAAGAAGGCGTTCAAATGATTCGTATTAAATTGCCTTATGGTAAAGTAATGAGCAATCAATTACGTAGAATTTCTGATGTTTCTGATGAATATTCTAGAGGTAGATTGCATATTACTACACGTCAAGATATTCAAATTCACTATGTAGATTTACAAAGAACTCCAGAATTGTGGGCAGAATTAGAAAAAGATGATGTTACTTTACGTGAGGCTTGTGGTAATGTTGTAAGAAACGTAACAGCGTCAGAAACTGCAGGTATAGATGTAGATGAACCTTTTGATGTTTCTCCGTATGCAGATGCTTTGTATAAATTCTTTTTACGTAACCCTATTTGTCAAGAAATGGGACGTAAATTTAAAGTGTCTTTTTCTTCTACGGATGAAGATACTGGTTTATCATATTTACACGATTTAGGTTTTATTGCTAAAATAGAAAACGGCGTAAGAGGTTTTAAAGTGATGGTTGCAGGAGGATTAGGTTCTCAACCAAGACATGCAGAAGAATTATATAGTTTTTTACCGGCAGATAAAATCATTCCAGTAATGGAAGGAGTTCTAAGAGTTTTTGATCGTTATGGCGAGCGTAAAAGTAGAGCCAAAGCAAGAATGAAATTCTTACTAAAAGATATTGGTTTAGATGCTTTTAAAAACTTAATTGAAGAAGAACAAAAAGCAATTGAGTTTAAAACGGTTGCTATAGATGCTGATGCTTATGTTGCATCAACACCTGTTTCTGTAAAAGCACCAGAAGTAGTAATTAAAGATCAAGAAGCTTTTGATTTATGGAAATCAACAAACATTATTCCGCAAAAACAAGCAGGATATGTGGCAATCGGAATTAAAGTTTTATTAGGAGATTTTTATACAGACAAAGCACGATTGTTAGCAGATTTAGTAGATAGATATGCTGCTAGAGAAATTCGTTTAACTTTGCGTCAGAATATTGTAATCCCTTTTGTAAAGGAAGATTTAGTACCATTTTTCTATCAAGAATTAGAAAAATTAGGTTTTGTAGAGGCAGGTTATAACAAAGCAGTAGATATTACAGCGTGTCCAGGAACGGATACTTGTAATTTAGGTATTGCAAGTAGTACAGGTATTGCCGAAGAGTTAGAAAAAGTAATTGCAGCAGAATATCCTCAATATTTAAAAAGAGAAGATCTTGTTATAAAGATTAGTGGTTGTATGAATGCTTGTGGACAACACAATATGGCAAATATAGGTTTTCAAGGAATGACAGTAAGAACGCCAGATAAATTGGTAGCGCCAGCGTTACAAGTTTTATTAGGTGGTGGAAACTTAGGAAACGGAAATGCATTATTTGCAGATAAGGTAGTAAAAGTACCAAGTAAAAGAGGACCAGAAGCATTGCGTAGAATTTTTAACGATTTTGAAGCAAATGCTAATGGAAAATCATTTGTAGAGTATTATAAAGTAACAGGAGAACGTTATTTTTATGATTTATTAAACGATTTACAAGATGTAACTAATTTAACTCAAGAAGATTTTATCGATTGGGGAGAAGAAGAAAAATACGTAAAAGAAATTGGTATAGGAGAGTGTGCAGGAGTAGTAATTGATTTAATTGCAACGTTATTTTTTGAAAGTGACGAAAAAATTGAAAATGCTAAAGAAGCTTTTGAAAATAAAGTGTATTCTGGCGCTATATACTACGCGTATCAATCTATTGTAAATTCTGCAAAGGCCTCATTATTAGCTGCAGATAAGAAAACAAATACCCATGCAGGTATAGTATCTCAATTTGATGAAGAGTTTGTTTCTACAGAAAAAATAGATTTAGGGTCTACTTTTGCCGAATTGATATATCAAATCAATAAATTTGCGCCAACAGCAGAGTTTGCTGAGAAGTATATAAATGATGCAAATACGTTTTTACAAAAAGTAAGAGCTTTTAGAAATGCAGAAACAGCAATTGCATAATAAGCAATAAAGGAATAAGATGAGTATTAAAACACCAAAGTTAACCGTTGTAGGCGCAGGCCCTGGAGACGTAGATTTAATCACAGTAAAAGCCATTAAGGTTTTAAAAACTGCTGATGTAGTATTATATGATGCTTTGGTAAATGAAGAACTCTTAGCGTATATAAATCCGGAGGCAGAACAAATTTTTGTAGGTAAACGAAGAGGGTGTTACACGTATCAACAAGAACAAATTAATGAGTTAATTGTTGCACGTGCAAAAGCTAGCGGACATGTGGTTCGTTTAAAAGGTGGAGATCCTTTTATATTTGGTAGAGGTGCAGAAGAAATGGAGTATGCAGCTAATTTAGGTTTAGAGGTTGCAGTTGTTCCTGGTATTTCATCATCGTTGGCAGTGCCAGCATATCAAAATATACCTTTAACAAAACGAGGAAGTGCAGAAAGTTTTTGGGTAATTACAGGAACCACTAAAGATCATAAAATATCTAATGATATTGAGTTGGCTGCAAAGTCTAACGCAACTATTGTTGTTTTAATGGGAATGAGTAAATTGCCTCAAATAGTAAAATTATTTCAGGCAGAAGGTAAAAATAATTTACCTGTAGCAATTATTCAAAGAGGAACTACTTCTAGAGAAAAAGTAGGAATAGGAACCGTAGATACAATCGAAAAAATTGTTGCAGATAATGAATTGAAAAATCCGGCAATTATTGTGTTAGGAGAAGTTGTAAAACATAGAGACCTGTTAAATAAAGTTAGAGAAAAAGAGGCTTTAAATAGGTTGCTATAATAATTAATAAAGGTGAAGGAAAAGGTTAACAGATCTATAAGGGTTACAAAATATGTAGTCTATAAAGAAACTTCCTTTAATTATAAAGAAGGCTTTTGGTCTTTTATAGGGGCTTTTTTTGGGATAGGATTAATTGCATTTATACAATCGTTTTATTTATCTGATGTAGAAAATGTGTTTTTAATTGGTTCGTTTGGGGCTTCTTGTGTTTTAATATACGGAGCAGTGCAAAGCCCTTTGGCACAACCAAGAAATTTAATAGGCGGTCATGTATTATCTGCCTTTGTAGGTGTAACAGTATATAATTTAGTGCCAAACATTATTTGGATTGCGGCTCCATTAGCAGTTTCACTTTCAATTATTGTAATGCAGTGTACAAAAACGTTACATCCACCTGGTGGAGCAACAGCATTAATAGTAATTATTGGTACAGAAAAAATTAAATCATTAAGTTATATGTACGTTCTGTCGCCAGTATTAACAGGAACACTTATTTTATTTTTAGTAGCTCTTGTTGCTAATAATATGAATAAAAATAGAGTTTATCCTTCTAGCGGAAAGTACGTAAACGGGGTAAGAAAAAGAATATTAAAAATTGGAAGCTAAATTAAATGACGATAGAAAGAAATAATTTATATCCTATTTTTTTAAAAACAAAAAACCTACAAGTATTAATTATTGGAGGAGGTTTTGTGGCAGAAGAAAAATTAAGTTTCTTGTTAAAATCGAGTCCAGATGCAAATGTAACCATGGTTTCGCCTATGTTTAGAGAAGGAACCAAAATTTTAGCAGCCAAAGGAAACGTAAAATTTATCAACGAAAAATATCATAAACGTTACTTAAAAGGAAAACATATTGTTGTAGCAACAACAGATATTCCTACAGTAAATGAAAAGGTTTATAAACATTGTAGAAAGCGAAGTATTTTGGTAAATGTTGCCGATAACCCACCTTATTGCGATTTTTATATGGGAGGAATTGTTACCAAAGGAAATGTAAAAGTAGCTATTTCTACCAACGGAAAATCGCCAACAACAGCCAAAAGATTACGTCAGTTTTTTGAGGATGTAATTCCAGAAAATGTAGACGATTTGGTAAAGAATTTAAACGAATTTAGAAAAACAATAAAGGGAGATTTCGAACAAAAAGTGGAAACACTCAACGAATTTACTAAAGGATTAATAGAGAAAAAAGAATCTTAAGATGATTACAACAGATATACTAATTATTGGAGCAGGACCAACAGGATTATTTACCGTTTTTGAAGCAGGTTTATTAAAATTAAAATGTCATTTAATTGATGCATTACCACAACCAGGTGGGCAATGTTCTGAGATTTATCCAAAGAAACCTATTTATGATATTCCAGCATATCCAGAGATTTTAGCAGGAGATTTAACGCATAAATTAATAGAACAAACAAAACAATTTGAACCTGGTTTTACATTAGGTGAAAGAGCCGAAACTATTGATAAACAAGAAGACGGAACTTTTATTGTTACGACCAATAAAGGAACAAAACATCATGCTAAAATTGTAGCAATTGCAGGTGGTTTAGGGTCTTTTGAACCAAGAAAACCATTAATACCTAATATTGCAGATTTTGAAGATAAAGGGGTAGAGTATATTATTAAAGAACCAGAATTATATAGAGATAAAAAAGTAGTGATTTCTGGAGGTGGAGATTCTGCTTTAGATTGGGCAATTTTCTTATCGGATGTTGCTTCAGAAGTAACTTTAATTCACCGAAGAAACGAGTTTAGAGGCGCTTTAGATTCTGTAGAAAAAGTACAAGAATTAAAGGATTTAGGAAAAATTAGAATGATAACTCCTGCTGAGGTAAAAGGAATTGTAGGTACAGATAAAGTAACAGGCGTAGCTGTAGAGAAAAAAGGAGAAGATGCCTTTATTATAGATACAGATCATTTTATTCCTTTATTTGGGTTGTCTCCTAAATTAGGTCCTATTGCAAATTGGGGATTAGAAATTGAAAAAAATGCAATTAAAGTAAACAACGCATTAGATTACCAAACCAATATACCAGGAATTTATGCGATTGGTGATGTAAACACCTATCCAGGAAAATTAAAGTTGATTTTATGTGGTTTCCACGAAGCAACATTAATGTGTCAAAGTGCTTACAAACGTATTTTTCCGAATAAAAAGTATGTAATGAAATACACAACAGTAGGTGGAGTAGATGGTTTTGATGGAACAAGAAAAGAAGCGCCAAAGGCTGTTGTAAAAGCTATAGAGTAATTAAAGTTTTACACGCTGTAAGGTTTTAAAAGTCTTGCAGTGTGTAAAAAAGGTTTTCAGAATTTAAATCCTTTTTAGTTATCACTAATTTTTGTTTGGTTTACGTAACTTTGCAGAAAGAATATTTAAAATAAAAGAGTAGATGCAAGACATCAATATAAAAATAACTGATAGAAATGGTGTAACGCATGATGTTGTTGCGCCTACAGATATGGCAATGAATCTTATGGAAGTGGTTCGTTCTTACGAATTAGCAGAAGAGGGTACTATTGGTATTTGTGGTGGAATGGCTATGTGTGCTTCTTGCCAGTGTTACGTAAATTCAGATCATGAATTGCCAGAAATGACAGATGATGAAGATGCTATGTTAGCAGAAGCATTTAATGTAGAAGACAATAGTAGATTAGGCTGTCAGATACAAATGACACCAGAAATGGAAGGATTGGAAGTTACATTAGCTCCAGAAATTTAAGGGCTAAGAATGAAGCAAACAGAAGAAAAAATTGTGTTTAAAGATTACAGCATGTGTTTAAGAGATGCTGTAGAAACGTTTACCAAAGATATTATCAATAATTTATTTGATGCAAATCATTTGGCTGAAAAAGGTGCGCAAACAAAACATAGATTTCTAAAGATTTTAGAGCGATTATCTATAGAAAACGGAGAGCGTATTTGGGATACTTTCGAAAATTCTTTTGTAGAAATTAGACAAAGATTAGATTTAGACGCAATTGCTGCAGAAAAAAATGATCCTGCTGCAAAAAGTTTAGAAGAAGTGTATTTAGCGTATCCAGGTTTTTATGCCATTGCAGTACATCGTTTAAGTCACCAATTATTAAAACAAGAAGTACCGGTATTACCAAGAATGATGAGTGAGTTTGCTCATAGTACAACAGGTACAGACATTCATCCAGGTGCAGAAATAGGAGATTCGTTCTTTATAGATCATGCAACAGGTATTGTTATTGGAGAAACAACGCATATTAAAGAAAATGTTCAGATTTTTCAAGGAGTAACTTTAGGTGGTATCCAGGTTAAGAAGAGTTTAGCATCCACCAAAAGACATCCAACCATAGAAAGTGGTGTTGTTATTTACGCAAATGCAACTATTTTAGGAGGAGATGTTGTTATTGGTAAGAATTCTGTTATTGGAGCAAATGTTTGCATTACAGAATCGGTTGTAGAAAATTCTGTAGTTACAGTAGAATCGGAAAATAATATTTTTCAAAAAAGAAAGTAAGATGAAGACTAAAAGTATCATAGATTTTGTTGGAAATACACCACTTGTAGAAGCTAGAAATATCTTTAAAAAAGAAGGTGTTACTTTATTATTAAAACTAGAAGGGAACAACCCAGGTGGAAGTGTTAAAGATAGAGCTGCTTATTATATGATTTCTGAAGCAATAAAAAGAAAAAATATAAAGAAAGGAGATACTTTAGTAGAAGCAACAAGTGGAAACACGGGTATTGCATTGGCTTTAATGGCAAAGGTTTTAGGTGTAAATATGGTTATTACCATGCCAGAAAATTCTACCAAAGAAAGAGTACAAACTATGCGTGCTTACGGAGCAAAAGTAATTTTAACTCCAGCAGATAAAGGTATTGAAGGAGCAATTGACTATGCTCTAAAGTTAAAGTATAAGAAAGGATATTTTCGTTTAAATCAGTTTGATAATTTTGATAATCCAAAGGCGCATTACAATACAACAGGGCCAGAAATTTGGAGAGATACAGAAGGAGAAGTAACTCATTTTGTGTCTGCTATGGGAACTACCGGAACCATTACAGGTGTTTCTGATTATTTAAAAGAACAAAACAAAAATATTACCATTATTGGTGTACAGCCAAAAGATGGTGCAAAAATTCCTGGAATTAGAAAATGGCCACAAGAATATTTGCCCGCCATTTTTAAACCTAAAAAAATAGATCAAGTATTAGAGGTTAGTGAAGAAGAAGCTATAGAAGCAACACATCGTTTAGCAGAAGAAGAAGGCATTTTTGCAGGAATGAGTAGTGGTGGTGCGGTTGCAACGGCATTAAAAGTAGCAAATTCAATAGATAAAGGTGTAGTTGTTGCAATTATTTGCGATAGAGGAGATCGTTATTTATCATCAACTTTATTCGAAAAAGAGTAGATTTTACAAATAGATTCTGCAAATAAAAAAATATTCCTTTTATTTGCAGTTCAGTTCATAAACTTATTGATACGTTATCACGAAAGGCAGAGGGATTAGACCCGCTGAAGCCTTGGCAACCTCTCATATCTTGAGAAAGGTGCTACATTCTACTTTTAGTTTTTAAAAATTAAAAGACAGATAACAGCGAAAAAATTACCTTTCCTGATGACATATTGATAAAAATATCAAAAAATGTCAAATATATACAAAGCTTTACAAGAACGAATTTTAGTGTTAGATGGTGCCATGGGAACCATGCTACAAGCTTATAAATTTACTGAAGAAGATTTTAGAGGAGAACGCTTTAAAGACTATCCAACACCTTTACAAGGAAATAACGACTTGCTGTCTATTACGCAACCAGAAGCAATAAAAACCATTCATGGTAAGTATTTTGAAGCTGGTGCAGATATTGTAGAAACTAATACTTTTTCTGGAACTACCATAGCAATGGCAGATTATCAGATGGAAGATTTGGTATATGAATTAAATTATCAATCTGCAAAAATAGCCAAAGAAGTAGCAGATGCATTTACAGCAAAAGAGCCGCACAAACCACGTTTTGTAGCAGGTTCCATTGGGCCAACGAATAGAACTGCTAGTATGTCTCCAGATGTAAATGACCCAGGTTACCGAGCGGTTACTTTTGATGAGTTAAGAATTGCTTACAAACAACAAACAGAAGCTTTGTTAGATGGTGGCGCAGATTTGTTATTAGTAGAAACTGTATTTGATACATTAAATGCAAAAGCAGCTTTATTTGCCATAGAACAAGTAAAAGAAGAAAGATATATAGAGGTTCCAATTATGCTGAGTGGTACCATTACAGACGCTTCTGGTAGAACGTTATCTGGTCAAACAGCAGAAGCATTTTTAATATCGGTTTCTCATATTCCATTATTATCTGTAGGATTTAATTGTGCTTTAGGAGCCAATTTATTGCAACCTCATTTACAAGCAATCGCAAATAAAACAGATTTTGCTATTTCAGCACATCCAAATGCTGGTTTACCAAATGCTTTTGGAGAATATGATGAAACTCCTGAAGAAATGGGCGAACAAATAGAAGAGTATTTAAAGAAAGATTTAATTAATATTATTGGTGGTTGTTGTGGTACATCACCAGAACATATTAGAGTGATTGCAAATATTGCAGCAAAATATAAACCTAGAGTAGTAGGTGGTTTGTAATTTAAATTAAAGTGGTACTAGAAGTAGCAATTTTAAATATAAAAGAAGGATTGTCTAAAGACTTTGAAGCGGCTTTTAAGCAAGCGGAAAAGATTATTAGTACTCAGAAAGGATATGTTTCTCATCAGTTAAAAAAATGTGTTGAGCAAGAAAATAAATTTATCTTACTCGTAAACTGGGAAACAATTGAAGATCACGAAGACGGTTTTAGAAAATCTAACGAATATCAAAAATGGAAAGAGTTATTACATCATTTTTATAAACCTTTTCCAACAGTAGAACATTATATATGAAAGTGAAACAAACAAAATACATGAAATTGTCTGGTTTAGAACCTTTAGTTCTAAATGAAAGTAGCAATTTTATAAACGTAGGAGAACGTACAAATGTAGCCGGTTCTCGTAAGTTTTTAAGATTGATAAAAAATGAACAATTTGATGAAGCGTTGGATATTGCAAGACACCAAGTAGATGGTGGTGCGCAAATTATCGATATCAATTTTGATGACGGTTTAATTGATGGGAAAGAGGCAATGGTTCGTTTTTTAAACTTAATTGCAGCAGAACCAGATATTTGTAGAGTGCCAATTATGATTGATAGTTCTAAATGGGAAATCATAGAAGCAGGTTTGCAAGTTGTACAAGGTAAATGTGTTGTAAATTCGATATCACTTAAAGAAGGAAAAGAAAAATTTGTTTGGGAGGCAAAACAAATAAAACGTTACGGAGCAGCCGTAATTGTAATGGCTTTTGATGCAGAAGGACAGGCAGATAATTATGAACGTAGAATAGAAATTGCTAAAAAATCGTACGATATTTTAGTAGACGAAGTAGGTTTTCCTAGCGAAGATATCATTTTCGATTTAAATATATTTCCGGTTGCAACAGGGATGGATGAGCACAGACGAAATGCCATCGATTTTATAGAAGCAACACGTTGGGTAAGAGAGAATTTACCCAATGCAAGTGTAAGTGGTGGTGTGAGTAACGTGTCTTTTTCTTTTAGAGGAAATGATGGAGTACGAGAAGCAATGCATTCTGTTTTCTTGTATTATGCTATTCAGGCGGGTATGAATATAGGTATTGTAAACCCTGCACTTTTAGAAGTGTATGATAACATTCCTAAAGATTTATTAGAACGTGTAGAAGATGTAATTCTTGATAGAAGAGAAGATGCCACTGAGCGTTTGTTAGATTTTGCTGAAACAGTAAAAGGATCTAAAGTAGAAAAAACGGTTGATTTATCTTGGAGAGAAAACCCTTTACAAGATAGAATTACACATGCTTTAGTAAAAGGTATTGATGCTTTTATTATTGAAGATATAGAAACCGCAAGACAAGAAGCAGAAAAACCAATTGATGTTATAGAAGGGCATTTAATGATTGGTATGAATGTGGTTGGTGATTTATTTGGAGCAGGAAAAATGTTTTTGCCACAAGTAGTAAAATCTGCTCGTGTAATGAAAAAAGCAGTAGGATATTTAAATCCGTTTATAGAAGCAGAAAAAGGAGACAAGCAAGAGCCGGTTGGTAAAATATTAATGGCCACTGTAAAAGGTGATGTGCATGATATTGGTAAAAATATTGTAAGTGTTGTTTTGGCGTGTAATAACTACGAAATTGTAGATTTAGGAGTAATGGTTCCGCCAGAAAAAATTATAGAAATGGCCATTAGCGAACGTGTTGATGCTATTGGTTTGTCTGGTTTAATTACGCCTTCGTTAGATGAAATGGTGTATTTAGCAAAAGAAATGCAACGTCAAAATTTTGTTTTACCGTTGTTAATTGGAGGTGCAACAACCTCTAAAGCACACACGGCAGTTAAGATTGATACACAATATAGCAATGCGGTTGTACATGTAAATGATGCTTCTAGAGCAGTAACGGTAGTGGGAGATTTGTTAAATAAGAAATCGAGCCATTTATATACTGCGAAGTTAAAGAAAGATTATGATGAGTTTAGAACTAAGTTTTTAAAACGAGGTAAAGAAAAATCTTATATTTCTATAACAGAAGCACGTAAGAGAAAGTATAAAATTGATTGGGAAACTTCAGAAATTGTAAAACCTAGAGAATTAGGTATTCAGGTTTTAAAACAATTAAGTTTAAAAGAATTATTACCATTTATAGATTGGAGTCCGTTTTTTAGAAGTTGGGATTTGCATGGTAAATTTCCAGATATTTTAACAGATAAAGTTGTTGGAGAGCAGGCTACCATTATGTATACCGAAGCCCAAGAAATGATTAAAGAAATCATTGCAAAACAATTGTTAAAACCTAAAGGAATTTTTGGGTTGTTTGAGGCAAATTCTATAAATGATGATGATATTTCTATTCAGAAAAAAGGAGAGGAAATAGCAATCTTTAGAACCTTACGTCAACAATTAAAGAAAAGGGAAGGGATTCCAAATCATGCTTTGGCAGATTTTGTTGCCCCAAAAGAAACTGGTAAAACAGATTATATGGGGGCCTTTTGTGTGGGTATTTTTGGTGCACAAGAATTAGCAGAAAGCTATAGAGCAAAAGAAGACGATTATAACGCAATTATGGCACAAGCCATAGCAGATCGTTTTGCAGAAGCCATGGCAGAATATTTACATAAGCAAGTAAGAACCAAACATTGGGGATATGATATTGATGAAGGTTTAACAAATGACGATTTAATAAAAGAAAGTTATAAAGGAATTAGACCTGCACCAGGATATCCTGCTTGCCCAGATCATTTAGAAAAAGAAACGATTTGGGAGCTATTAAAAGTAGAAGAAAATATTGGTGTTACTTTAACAGAAAGTATGGCAATGTGGCCTGGGGCTGCTGTTTCTGGTTATTATTTTGCCAATAAAGAATCTAAGTATTTTGGTTTGGGTAAAATTACAGATGATCAGGTAACAGATTATTTTACAAGAAAAGGAATTACAAAAGAAAAGGCTAGAAAATGGTTACACCCTATTTTAGCAGAAGAATAAAGTTAGTTCTTCTTTTAATAGATAAAGTATGAGTTTTATAGAGTTACATTTAGGCAGTTATGTTATTTCTCATGGTTATGATAAAAATAATAAAGAGATAATGACGCATGTTGTTGCAGAGAAATTTGGAAAGAAATTAATAGCAACATCACGAATTAAATCTTTAAGCGAAAAATATATCTTAACGGATTATGTAGATGGAAGATGGATATATTGGGAGTATAAAGAAGATTTTGAAGATGTGAAAAAGCTACTAAATAGGTAGCGTTAGCGATTGAAACGGCATCCTTTTTTTGTTTAAAAAAAGATATAGCCTTTCGGCTCCGCTCAAGATAAATTACAAGCGCGACCCTTGTGGTAACGCCCAAAAAATGAATAAAACATTAAATTAACAATTTGTTACATTTAAATCAATAAATAATACAATAGGAAAGTACATTTTTGCGGAAAATTTAAGAAATGAAAAGATATAGAATAGAATTAAAATTCCTTCTACAGTTTTTATTGTTATCGTTTTCTGCATTAGTTGTTGCTTACTTCTATTAAATACTGAAATAAATTCAGCTTAAATGAAAGTTACAGATCACATTAAAAATGCAAACGGAAAAACGTTATTTTCTTTTGAAGTAATTCCGCCACAAAAAGGAAAAAATATTCAAGATTTATATAACAATATAGATCCTTTAATGGAATTTAAACCACCTTTTATAGACGTAACCACGTCGAGAGAAGAGTACGTGTATTTAGATAAAGGAAACGGACTTTTAGATAAGAGAATTACAAGAATGCGTCCTGGTACTGTGGGTATTTGTGCTTCTATTATGCACAAGTATCAGGTAGATGCTATTCCGCATTTATTATGTGGAGGTTTTACAAAAGAAGAAACAGAGTATGTTTTGGTAGATTGTCATTATTTAGGATTGGATAATGTAATGGCGTTGCGTGGCGATTCTATGAAAGATGAGCCGTATTTTAAACCTGTAAAAGGAGGAAATGCTTTTGCAACAGAATTGGTAGGTCAAATTGCAAACTTAAATAGAGGGCAATATTTACATGATGATGTGCTTGTAGAACATTATTCTGATTTTTGTATTGGTGTTGCTGGGTATCCAGAAAAGCACATGGAAGCGCCTTCTTTAATATCAGATTTAAGACGTTTAAAAGAAAAAGTAGATGCAGGTGCAGATTATGTGGTAACGCAAATGTTTTTTGATAATAACAAATATTTCGAGTTTGTAAAAGCAGCAAGAGAAATGGGGATTAACGTTCCTATTATTCCGGGTATTAAACCTTTAGCGGTTAAAAGGCATTTACAAGTTTTACCACAAGTTTTTAAAATAGATTTACCACAAGATTTAATAGACGCTGTAGATGGTTGTAAGGATAATAAAGCGGTAAGACAGGTTGGTATTGAGTTTGCAATACAACAATCTAAAGAATTATTAGCAGCAGGAGTGCCCGTTTTACATTATTATTCTATGGGTAAAAGTGATAATATACAGGCAATTGCGTCAGAATTATTTTAAAAAACAGCAATTGTTTTTCTTTTAAAAAAGAAAATATTAAAATAAGAATTCATTAAAAAAAAAGGCATGTATTAGTCGCTTTTTTAATGAATTTTTTATTTTTAAGATAAGTACTATTTATAGACAAATAAGAAAAAGTAATTTTTTTGAAAACAAGAAAGTAAATAAAATGATTACTTTTGTAACTCAAAACAGAAATAACAATTTAAAAATATAAAAATGGCATTAGAAATAACAGACGCAAACTTTGACGAATTAGTATTAAAATCTGATAAACCAGTATTGGTAGATTTTTGGGCAGCTTGGTGTGGACCATGTAGAATGGTAGGGCCAATTGTTGATGAAATTCATGCTGAGTACGAAGGAAAAGCTATTGTAGGTAAAGTTGATGTTGATGCTAACCAAGAATTTGCAGCAAAATACGGAGTACGTAACATACCAACTGTTTTAATCTTTAAAAACGGAGAAGTTGTAGATAAGCAAGTTGGTGTTGCGCCTAAAAATGTATATACAGGTAAAATTGATGCGGCTATATAATAAGTAGTATTCATTTTTTTATAAGATAAAGGTTTGGCTAAGGTCAAACCTTTTTTTATTTTAGGTGTTTGGTTATTGAGAAATATATTCTTGATACAAAATTTATCATTTCTTTAAAATTTACTTTAACTGACAACTAGGTATTGTTTCTTAAAATTATTATTAATGAAGTTTAACGTATATATATTGGCTTTTTTATTTATTTTTTCTTGTACTGATAAACAAGAGGGAATTAAACTAGAAAAAGGAATTTCTTTAGAATTGGCAACCTATAGAAAGCAACAAATAACGGATGTTGTTTATGATTTGCATTTTAAAATTCCGAATGAAAAAAAGGATCCAATTTCTTCTAGATTAAAAATTAATTTTACCGTTAATGATTTAAAGAACGATGTTGTTTTAGATTTTAATGAAGCCGTTTCTAATTTAAAATCGATTAAAGTTAACGGAGAGGTATCTGTAATAAATCACCAAAAAGAACACCTTATCGTTGATAAAAAAGGATTGAGCTTAGGTGAAAATACTGTAGAAGTATTTTTTAATGCAGGAGAAAAATCATTGAATAGAAATGACGAGTTTTTGTATACATTATTGGTTCCGGATAGAGCGAGTACCTTGTTTCCTTGTTTTGATCAACCAGATATAAAAGCCAACTATAATTTAAGAATTACTGCACCAAAAGATTGGCAAGTATTAGCGGGAGGTTTTGAAGAAAGTAGTTTAGAATTAGATGGTTTTATAGAGCATACATTTGCTACTACAGATTTAATGAGTAGCTATTTATTTTCTTTTGTAGCAGGTAAATTTATAGCAACCACTAAAAACCCCGGAGCGTTTGATATGCGCTTTTTATACAGAGAAACAAACGCAGAAAAGATTGTAGAAAGTGTAGATGAGGTATTTAAAATACATCAAAATGCCATTGATTTTTTAGAGGACTATACAGGTGTTAAGTTTCCGTTTCAAAAAATGGACTTTGCTGCAATTCCGCCTTTTCAATATGGAGGAATGGAACATGTAGGTGCAATTCAGTATAGACAATCATCATTATTCTTAGATAAAAACGCAACGCAGAATAGTAAGTTAAAAAGAGCAAAGTTAATTGCTCACGAAACTTCGCACATGTGGTTTGGAGATTTGGTAACCATGAAATGGTTTAATGATGTTTGGATGAAAGAGGTGTTTGCTAACTTTATGGCCGATAAAATTATGAATCCTGTTTTTCCGGAAGTCAATCATCAATTAAACTTTATGATGTCTCACTATCCAAGTGCATATTCAGAAGACAGAACAAAAGGAACAAATGCGATTCGTCAGTATTTAGGAAACTTAAAAAATGCAGGTTCTTTATATGGAAGAATTATTTATAACAAAGCACCCATTATGATGCGTCAGTTAGAATATTTGTTAGGCGAAGATGCTTTTAAAGAAGGAATGCAAGAATATATAAGAACCTATGCAAACTCAAATGCAGATTGGAATGAGTTGGTTTCTATTTTAAATGAAAAATCTATAGGAAACATTAAAAATTGGAGTGATGTTTGGGTGAATTCATCTGGAAGACCCGTTTTTTATGAAGAAATTGAATTGAATGAAAAAGGAAACGTAACAAAGTTTATCATTCACCAAAAGGCAGAAGATGGTTCTAATAAAGTATGGACACAATCTTTTAAAATTAAGTTGATAGATCAAAGAGGCTATGAGAAGTTTATCAATATTAAAAATATGGGTGAGTCTTTTGATATTTCTACTGCAGTAAAAGATTTTAAACCAGGGCAGGTTTTATACAATACAAACGGATTTGGTTATGGTGTTTTTCCTATTTATAAAGATGAGGTAGTTGCTTATAAAGATATCAATGATGCAGTTTCTAGAGGTTCTCAGTTTATTAATTTATATGAAAATATGTTAATTGGTAAGATTACTCCACTAGAAACGTATCAGGTTTATTTATCTACATTAAAAGAAGAAACAAACGAGTTAATTACCAATTATTTGTCTGGTAGCATTCAAACTATTTTCTGGACATTTTTAACGGATGCTCAAAAAAATGAAATTCAACAAAAAACAGAAAAAGAAGTTTTAAAATTATTAGAAAGTAATGCTTCTAAAAATATAAAAAGAACTCTTTTTGGTTTGTATCAATCTATTGCTGTTTCTGAAGAAGGAAAAGAAAGTTTATATCAAATTTGGAACCAAGATAAGAAGATAGAAAACCTAACCTTAAATGAGGATGATTTTACTGCACTATCTATGAAGTTGGCGATTTTTAAGCACTCTAAATCTTCTGAAGTTTTAGAAGAACAACAAACTAGAATATCAAACAAAGACAGATTAGAACGTTTTAAATGGTTGTTGCCTTCCCTTTCTGGTGATGAAAAGGTGAGAGATCATTTTATGGAATCACTTTTATTAAAAGAAAATAGAGAAAAAGAATCTTGGGTACAAACGGCATTGGCTAATTTGCATCATCCATTAAGGCAAAAAGAAGCTATAAAACATTTAAAAGCTATTTTAGATAAGTTAGAAGAAGTACAACTAACAGGTGATATTTTCTTTCCTAAAGGATGGTTGGCTAGCTCAATTGGATTATATTCTTCTAAGGAAGCAAATGCTTTATTAAATCAGTTTTTAGAGAAGCATTCAGATTACAATCCTATTTTATTGATGAAGTTATTGCAAACAACGGATAATTTAACGAGAGCTCAAAATATTAAAAAGTAGTATGAATTTATCCGAAGTTAAATCATCTGAAATTAAAAATCTAGATTTGTTGGCAAAACAAGTGGTAGAGGGTTTTGTAACCGGAATTCATAAAAGTCCGTTTCATGGTTTTTCTGTGGAGTTTTCTGAGCATAAATTATATAATAAAGGAGAAAGTACCCGACATATAGATTGGAAATTATTTGCAAAGACAGAAAAGTTATATACCAAAAAGTACGAAGAAGAAACCAATTTACGATGCCATATCATTATAGATAATTCTGCATCTATGCATTATCCCATTGTAAAAAAGCAAACCATAGATACTTTAAATAAAGTTGGTTTTTCTGCAATAGCCGCTGCGTCTTTAATGGAAATTTTAAAAAGACAAAGAGATGCTGTGGGTTTAAGTATTTATGCTGATACGTATGAGTATTACGCTTCAGAAAAAGGAAGTGAGCGCCATAGAAAGATGTTATTGCACCAATTAGAGCAATTGTTAGTTTCAGATTCTAAAACAGCTACAGAAACCTATAAGTATTTACATGAAATTGCAGAGAAGATGCACAGACGTTCTTTGATTTTTGTCTTTACAGATATGTTTCAGCCTAGTAAAGACAATGAAGCACTTTTTGAAGCTTTAAAACACCTTAAATATAACAAACATGAGGTTATTTTGTTTCATACCTATGATGGAGAAACAGAATACAACTTCAATTTTGATAATGTTCCTAAAAAGTTTATAGATGTTGAAACAGGAGAGGAGATTAATGTTTATGCCGAAAATGTTAGAGAAAATTACAAGGAATTAATTGGTGCTTATTTTAATGAGTTGAAAAATAAATGTTTACAGTATAAAATTGATTATGTACCTGTTGATATTCATAAAGGGTATAATGCAGTTTTGACAGCATATTTAATTAGTAGAAAAAAAAATAAATAATTTTTCTCATTTTTTTGTTGTGTATCTAAAAATAGGTTGTATATTTGCAACCGCTAAAAGCAACGGTCTGGTAGTTCAGCTGGTTAGAATACCTGCCTGTCACGCAGGGGGTCGCGGGTTCGAGTCCCGTCCAGACCGCAAAAAGCACTTCATTTATGAGGTGCTTTTTTTGTTTTAGGTGGTTTTCTTTGTGCTTTTTAAACTTTGCTTGGATCAATACAAAAAAGAGGGTCTTTTAAACAGTCTCTTTATTTTTAAAATAATATGTTATATTATTTAACAAACTTTAAAGTCCCTTTGTCTGTTGATAAAATATATAATCCAGATTTTAAAGTTTCAACTTTAATTTCATTAGAAATAGTACCGTTTAAAACTTGTTGCCCCAACATATTATAAATTGAAAATTCACCTTCAATATTATCTTTTATAACAAGGGCACTTTTAGATACATTGTAAAAAGAAGATGTAAGTTTGAAATCTTTTGTTGATGCTGTTCCTCCTACTACTTTCCAGCTATAATCAAATATGTTGTCTCCAGTATTACCAAAATTCTTTGATGTTGTTGTTCTTATTTGTAAAATAGCAGAAGATACCGCTTCTGTAGGTGTTAATGAAACAGTAACCTGTCCTGAAGCAGTTGTAATTGCAACAGAAGTTTCATTAGCAGTATCAGCAAAAGAAGAGCCTTTTAACATTTTAACGATAACATTATTTGTACTTGAAACGTCTTGACCTGAATAATCAATAATAAAATCATACTTGGTTCCAACTTGAAGTGTGGCATTATTTGTAACTTTAAAGTCAGCAAGAGCTTGACCATTAATTGAAACTATTGTAACAACTTGTTGAGTGAAAGTAAAAGTACTGCTCAATAATAAAAGTAATAAAGTAATTTTTTTCATAATTTATAGGTTTTAAATATTTATACATGAAAATTAAATATTTTTAGTGTGTTTTACTTGAAAGAAGACTAGATAATAACTTGACAAATAGCTGTAGTTTAGTTAATTAAGTTCTAGTTTTTCTAGTGGAAGTCTTTAGTTATTGCAGTTAGAGCTATTTTTTTACTATTTTAGTGTAAACGTTTTTAAAAGATAGATTACTAAGTTTAGATATTTAATATCAGTGTTTTTATCTTTTAAATAGATGCGTTAAAAGAAGATAATATAGTGACAGAAGTACTGTAGAGGTTCATAGATCCGTGCACAAATTTTTTATAGTTAAAATAGTTTTTACCTTCTTTTATTCCATTGCCCTAAACATATTAATGTGCTAATCCCTAATAGAAACCAGTTCTTAGGGGATTTACAAGAGAACACGAAACAGCAGCGGCACCTTGTTCTGTCCCGTTGTGCCCATACGTAGAGTAGAAGTTAATAGGGTAAATTCTCACTTGTGTTGTTAGGGGCATATAGGTTTTTTAACGTAAAGGAGTCGTAATTTTTATTTTAGGACTTAAATCAATTGTAATATTAGATTTTGCTCTTTTATTGTTTTTTTCAAATATATAATTTCCGTTTTCGCTTAACTCTGCAGTTAATGTTTTGACGAATTGTTATTTGCTATTAAAGAAAAAACGCTCAAACTATTTGTAGTTGTTTTTATACGATCTTCTGCCAAAGCAATTTGAACACCAGATAAAGATTCTTTGGTTTCAGAGTTAATTGCATTTCCTTTAATTAGTTGTGCAGATAATTTATTTTCATTTTATTTAATAAAGAGGAGGGGATGAAGTTCGTCTTCTAGGTTTCTTTATAAAAAAGATTCGGATATTTAATAAGAATATTTGTTTGATGTATTTGTCAAAAAATATTCTTCTTCAAAATTATAGAAAATAAAAGGACCACTTATTTTTAAGAACTTGATTTAAACTTGACTATTTTAAATTTTAGTTTTATTCTTTTTTTAGAATTTAAATGTAAAAATCTAATTGAAATTAAGAATAGTCTTGTAAGATGGACTTGTTTTAAGAAATCGCTAGAGATGAAAGAAGTTAATATGGTCTTTTTAAAGTGAATATTAAAGATTGCCTATTTTTTAGGTTAAATTATTGTTAATTAGTTTTTTATGGCTGTTTTTAAAAGGTGTTTCTATTTTGTAATTAAGATTAAATAAAGTAAAAAAAAATGTATGTAAAGTTTAAGTCAAGTGAGGAAACTGGATATTTGTTAATATAATTACAATATTTGACTATGATAATTTAAAATTCGATAAAAAAATGAAGTTAAATTTACGAAATAGCAATTACAAGCAAATCTTTATTACGGCATTGCTTTTGCTCAGTTTCAGTTTTACAAATGCGCAAACAGTTACCGTAAAGGGGACGGTTAAAGCAGATGGCGATACATTACCAGGTGCTAGTGTAATCGTTAAAGGGTCTAATGTTGGGCTAAGCACCGAAATGGATGGTTCATTTCTGATTAAAGCTAAGGTTGGAGATGTGTTAGTATTTAGTTATTTAGGATACAAAACTAAAGAAGTCGTTATTAAACCTGGCAGTAGCAATATTATAAATGTAGAGTTACTGCCTAAGGCGGACATTTTAGATGAAATTGTAATTGTGGGATATGGGTCACAGAAAAAAAAGGAGGTTACAGGTGCCGTTGCTAATATTAAATCGGATGTTATTGCGCTAGCTCCAGTATCTGATGTAGGGGAATCTCTACAAGGAGTTGTTGCTGGTGTAAATGTACAAGCTTCTAGTGGACGACCAGGTGAAGGTGCTAATATTCAAATAAGGGGTGTTGGTTCGTTAACAGGTAAATTAGAGCCTTTATATGTAGTAGATGGGGTTCCTTATGAATCTAACCCGAATATAGCTCCTGATCAAGTAGAAAGTTTAGACATTCTTAAAGATGGTGCAGCAGCATCTATTTATGGTGTAAGAGCGTCAAATGGTGTTGTTTTAATAACAACAAAAAGAGGTAAGCCTGGTAATTTTGCAGTAAACCTATCAACATTTACTGGAATTCAGAATATTACTTCTGGAACTCCTTTAATGAATACACAACAACAATTATTTGCAGATTTTTCTGTTGATAATGTGTTAAACGCTGGTAACCTTCCGGGGTATTTTATTACAACCCCAGAGTTGTTAGATAATGATACAAATTTTGTTAAAGATGTACAAAACAACAATGCTTTAATTAGAAATTACGATTTAGGTATTACTGGCGGAAGTAAAGAACTAAGTTTAAGTTTTACAACAAGTTTTAATGACCAGGATGGTGTTTTAATTAAATCTGGATTTAATAGATTAAGTTCTAGATTAACGGCACAATTTAACAAAGGGAAATTTAAAGCATTTGCTACCGTCGGTTTAACGGAAGAAAATAGACAACAAGAACCTTATGCTTTATATGAATACAGTATCGGTCAGAACCCTTGGCAGATTCCATTAGGTGATTTAGATATTAGTGATGATAACATAGTTAATGTTCCTGTAGATAACACTATTTACTTTGGGTATTTGGCTAAACAATTGCAAAATGTTGATGACAGAAAAGTTAAATCGTCTAACATTGCTGTGAATTTACAATATGAAATTGCAAAAGGACTTTCGTATAAAATTAGTTTAAGTAATAATAAATATGATTACAAAAGAAAATTCTTTAGACCTTCTTATTTTATTTATGGTTTAGATGGCGAACTAAATGCAACAGCTTCAACTCTTGAAGCACAACTTACAGAAGATTATACATCTTCAGATAGAAGAGTACTTGAAAACATGTTAAGTTATGATGTAGAGTTTGGTAAGCATAAATTAAATACTGTAGTAGTATCTTCTTATGAGGAGTTTAATTCTAAACAATTTTCTTTTGGAGGTATTGGGTTTCCAACAAATGATACGCAAGAAGTAGGACAAGCTTTTTCTGCAACATCTCCAAGTAGTTTTGTAAACAAGTACACATTATCTGGTTTATTAGGAAGAGTACAATATAGTTTTGATGAACGCTACTTATTATCTTTAAGTATCCGTAGAGACGGTTCTTCTAAATTTGGTGAAGATAATAGGTATGCTAGTTTTCCTGCAGTTTCTGTAGGTTGGAATATTTCTGAGGAAGGATTTTTTAAAGATGCTGCGATTGCAAATTCAGTAAATAGTTTAAAAATTAGAGCAAGTTATGCAGAGTTAGGTAACCAAGATGTACCAGCTTTTACTTCAGCAACACAAATAGAAACAGGTGTAAATTATTTATTTGGATCAACTGAAACTTTAAATTCAGGTTTAATACAAAGAAGGTATTCTAACCCAGATTTAAAATGGGAAACAAGTACTTCTATAAATTTAGGTATAGATTTAGCAATGTTTAATAACAAGTTAACGCTTACGGGTGATGTTTATAGAAATAATAAAAAAGATATGTTATTACCATTTCAAACACCACCCTCTGGAGGAACAACAGCTCCAGGTGCAGAAACTACTTATAATCCTATAATTATTAATGCAGGTGAAATGACCAATGAAGGTATTGAACTAGCTTTAGGGTATAGAAATAAGTTTAAAAATGGATTGAAATATAATATTACATCAACATTTACAAAAAACATTAATAATATTGTTAATTTAAACGGTATTGAACGTGGTTATCCAAATGGTAGACCAACATTTTCTTTAGGAAGTAGTATCGATGAAACTACTTTTTTTGCTGTAGGTCATGAAGCAGGTGCTTTCTTTTTGTTAAAAAATGAAGGAGTAATTAAAACCGACGAGGAATTGCTTGAATATCAAAAAATAAATCCATCTGCAAAAAAAGGAGATATGAGATATGCTGATATACCGGGTACTTCTGCTGGTATTGATGAAGATGACAGAGTATATGCCGGTTCTGGTCAAGCAGAATTTGAAGCAGGTTTAAATTTTGATTTATCCTATAAAAACTTCGATTTAACGGTTCAATCTTATCTTTCTTATGGAGCAGAAATTTTTAATGGTTCTCGTTTCTTTGCCTATACTCAAGGTAGACATTTAGAACAATTTTCACAATGGTCTCCACAAAACCCAGATTCTAATGTACCTAGTTATAGAAATAGTGAGGCTACAGAAAGTATAAGAGCAAGATCTGATTATTGGTTAGAAGATGGAACTTATTTAAGAATTCGTAACATTACTTTAGGGTACACTTTACCTCAAGAATTAATGGATAAACTTAAAATTAGTAGTGTTAGGTTATATGTAACAGGATTCAATCCGTTTACGTTTACAAACTACACTGGTTATGACCCAGAAGTTGGGGGTAATGGAATCAGTACCAGAGGTGTTGATAGAGGGAATTACCCTGTAGCTAGAAGATTTGTTCTAGGAGCTAAAATTAAATTTTAATAATTAATTAAGAAAAAAAATGATACAATTTATAAAAAAATACAAAGTATTGTTCATTGCAATTATTGCATGCGTCACTTTGTCTCTCTCAAGTTGTAATGAGAATAATTTTTTGGATGTTGATAATCCAAACTCTATTACAGATGCTACTTTTTTTAAAACAAGTACCCAATTTAATAGCGCACTAACAACAGTTTATGGAGCTTTACAATTTCAAGGTGTTAGTGGTAGCGGATTATCTCAAGAAATTATTAGAACAGATATTGCGGATACCTTTTCTTTTTTTGGAAGATGGAATATCTTTAGACAATTAAGTTATACCGATAATAGCGAGCAATTAGTTAATAAATGGAACCAATTATATATCGGTATTTTTAGAGCCAATCAAGTAATTAATAATATTGAAGCAGCGGATGCTTCTATTTTTAAACCTTTAGAAAAAGAACAAATTTTAGCACAAGCTAGATTTTTACGAGCTTTTTTCTACTTTGAATTAATACATACTTATGGTAAAGCTGTTATTCGTACAGAAAATTCTGTAACTGATTTAAATAAAGCTACAAGTACAATTGCAGAAGTAAATGAACAAGTAATTATTCCAGATTTAAATTATGCAAGATTAAATTTACCTGCAAAATGGAGTAATAGTGAAGACTTAGGAAGAATTACTTCTGGAGCTGCAACTTCATTAAGAGGAAAAGTATATTTATATGCTAAACAATGGGGGCTTGCTGCAATTGATTTTAAAGAGGTAATAGATTCTAATATATATTCGTTAACTCCAAATTCTTTAGATAATTTTACAGATCAAAACGAGTTTAACTCAGAATCTATCTTAGAAGTAGCTTATAGTTCTACAGAAAATCCTGGAGCCAATGGGGCAAATGTAGATGATACTCCATTTGCTTCCGGAGCAGAATCTAATGCTGTAGCTTCTAATTATGCCTCTATTAGTTATGGTGGTTTTAATACAGTAGTTGCCAATTTGTATTTACATGAACTATTTACAAAAGATGAAATTGATCCAACAAACCCAATTAATACAACTAATAAGCATTCTAGAAGACTTTCTGCTTCTATTTGTCCGAAAGATTTTGAAGGTACTTATTTTGGTGTAGATAATACTGATGCAAAGGTGCATGCCTACAGAGGTTTAGGATTAACTGCATTAGTTAAAAAATATACCAATTGGTATCAAGGTTCATCAGAAATACCTTTAGGACGTAGTGGAATTAATTTTAGACACATTCGTTTAGCTGATGTTTATTTAATGTATGCAGAGGCTGTTTTAAATGAAACTTCTAATGTTGACGAAGCAATAAAATATATTGACTTAGTAAGAAAAAGAGCTGGTGTTAAAACAATTAGACAGTATTTAGATGCAAATTCAAATACGTTTCCACAACTTCATATTAGTGAACAAGTTCATGGAGTACAACCAATGGTTAGTCCTACTAAAGAGAATATAATGACACACATTCAAATGGTAGAAAGACCTCTAGAGCTTTGTTTTGAAGGTCAAAGATGGAGAGATTTAGTCCGTTGGGGAATTGTTGAAAAGACTTTAAAAACAATGGGTGATGATTTAAAATGGAGAAGAGATAATTTTGAAGTTATTATAAACCAACCACCTCTAAATATAGAAGGGGCTGTAAACTTACTTTCTCTAGACGGTATAGATAGATATAAATCTAGCATTTATGATTATTTTTATCTTCCAGCAGCTGAAGTACAATCAAATACTGGATTGTAATGAATTATTTTAATGTAAATAAAAAAAAATGAAAACAAAATTTAAATTAATTATATCAATTTTAGTAATTGTTTTTGGATTACAATCTTGTGATGACAATAAAGACAATTTAGATCTAAAAGAGGCAAATAGTAGAATTATTGTAACCTCTCAAATGAATTTTGACAATCAAGTTAGAATAGGGAATAGTATTACTTTTGGAGATATTTCATCTGGAGTTGAATCTAGATTATGGAAATTTCCAGAAGGTTCTGTTGATATTGTTGGGTCTGACAATGATGTAACATCAAAAGAACAAAATGTGAAGGCTTTTTTTAAAGTAGCAGGTACATATGATGTTTCTTTAAATCAGGTGTTTAAAGAAGATGCTTATGATTTGTCTAGTGCAGATCCTATTGGAAAGGTACTAGATACAACTATTGTAGTCACTGTATTTGGTGAGATAAAATCAGTTTTAACTGCTAATTATTTAAATGATGATGGTAGTGTTGGAGCAGAATTAAATATGAAAGAGAATGCAGAAAATGAAGTAACTGCTGGTAAATCTATTCAGTTAACCTATGCTTCTGAAGGTGGGCCAACTTTATTTACATGGAATTTGGCAGGAGGAAATCCTACACAAATTATTAATCCAAAAGAACCCGTTAAAGTAAAATATAGTAAATTAGGTTCTTATAATATAGAGTTTATAGCTTCAAACGCCAGACCTTTTGGAGCTGATACAATTAGTATTAAAAACGTTGTAAAAGTAATTCCTTCTACAGAACCAGTAAGTTTGGATAGAGTTTTTGAAAAAGCATCAAATATAGTAGGACTTGAATTTAGTAGAGAAATGGATTCAGAAACGATCAACAAAAATGAGTTTACGGTAAACTATCAAACAGCTTCAGGAGTAACTATTACGCCAAGTATTAGTGATATCTCTTTAGATGCTGTTGAAGGTAATATTTTACTAATTACTTTAAGCGAGCCTTTTTACAACGATGATGAAGTTAAAATATCTTATACTTCTGGTACTTTAACAACAGCAGATGTTGTAAAAGCAACCACATTTACAGATGCAATTTTAACCGATATTATTAAAACGAATATTTTAAGTGATAGTGATTACGATTATAGTTTCGAAGCTTCAAAAGACGCCGAATGGCAAAATTTAGGTTGGGCTGGATTTACAGATTATACAAGTGAAATTTCTGATGCACAAGCTAAAGATGGTCTAAAAAGTATGTACATAGAAATGGCTGCTAATGATGGTATGATTATGGGACACAGAAATGAAGCAGGTGAATTTATCACTTTTCCAACCAAAGAAAAGACTCTTTACGAAATTGGTGTATGGGTTTATATAACAGACTTAGGTAACTATACTTCAGGTGCACTACCAGATCTACGTTTTTATTGGAATCCTAATACAGATTGGAGTGTAGGTAGTAATCCTGCATTTGGAAACGATTTTCAAACCAATAAGTGGGTTTATGCTTCTTTTAGAACTAGTGGTTTTGCAGATGGAAATTCTTCATTTATGATACGTGGTTTTAATGGTGCTAATCCTGCTCCGATAAAATTATATATGGATAATATAACCGTTGCTGAATTAAAATTAAGACCATAAAACTTAAAATTTACTAATTAATAAACAAAAGGGAGTCTATTTTAGATTCCCTTTTTATACTAAAGTTTTGTATTCTTAAAAAAGAGTGTGTTTTTTAAATTTAGCAGTTATCTTAATTAAGTCTGTAATTTTTTGTACATCTATTTTTACCTGAAAATGTTTTTCAATAGCATTATGAATTTTGCGTATTCTACGACTTTATTTTATATGGTGAATATCTGAAAACAACTAGTATATAACTGTTTTAACTACAATTGTCTAATTCTAAGCTAGATGTTGTAACTCATATATAATTGCCTAATTGAGGTAGGTCTGCTTATCCTTTAGAATAACTATCGCTTTATATTCGAGTCCTTATTGTAAAAGTTTTTCCATCAAGGTATAATATTGCTCTTAATAAAATCAATAAAATTAGGATAAACAATTGTTCAGTTGCTCTATCTCGATTTGATATAAACTTGATAGTTTTTTTCTATTGATAAAAAAACTATTCAATTTTAGATGAAAGTTAAGTTTCTTATGAATTAGTCTTTTAATACTTCGTCATCAATTTTTAGTATATCTCTAGTTGTTTCATCACAATAACCATCTCTTGTTGTTATAATTTAAAGATGTCAAGTACTTAAAATCCTTCAGGTTTAAATTGTTCTTGCTGTAGTGTTTGCATAAAAAATAAACACTCAAAACACTAATTTTTAATACCTGGTCTTTGTTAAAATGGAGTTATATTTAACTTTTAACCTAATTGCATAATCTATATTTATTATCTGTGTTTTATAAACATTGTTTCTTTACTTACTAAGTATTAAGTTTTTGTAAAGTTGTAAATAACTATATGAGTGTACATAAGTGTTAGTTTTGTATTTGCGTTAAAAGTGTTTAATTATAAAATTCAAATCCAAAAAATGAAAAGTCAATTTATAGCAAACAAGCATTTGTTTTTATTATTTCTAATGTTTACAACAACAATGATTTTTTCTCAAGATTGGAGTGGTATTGCAGTTCCTGCTGAGTTAGGAAATACAAATGTAACATGGGAATTAGTAGATGAACTTTCGGATAGTTTTAATTATGAAACTTCATCTGGTTCAATTAAGGGAGCAACATTTAATTCTAAATGGGCAGATGGTTATGTAAATCCATGGCCTGGTTTTGGAAACACTATTTGGACTCCTAATAACTCTAAGGTAACAGGAGGTAATTTAGAGTTAAAAGCAACATCTAAGGATGCGGCTAGTAATACAAATTATTTTAGTGCTGCCCATGCAAGAACAGAAATTATTTATCCTGTTTATATAGAAACAAAAGTAAAGATCATGAATTCTGTTATGGCAAATGCTGTTTGGATGTTAAGTGCTAATAGTAAAGAAGAAATAGATATTGTAGAGGCCTATGGTTCTAGTTATTCTGAAAGCAATAATACTTCAAGGGATTGGTTTGCTAGAAGAATGCACTTAAGTCATCATACTTTTTCAACTCCATCAGGAAATGATTACCAACCAAAAGATGCAGGTAGTTATTATGTTTTACCTGTTGCAAATGGAAAATACTGGAGAGATGGTTTTCATAGAGTAGGTGTGTATTGGAAAGATCCTTTTCATTTAGAGTATTATATTGATGGAGTTTTGGTAAGAACTGTTTCTGGTGCAAATATAATTGATCCTGATAAAAATTTAGGAGAAAACGGAATGTCATCGCCGGAAACAATAATTTTTTCGGGAGCTGCACAAGGTTGGCAAGTGAGTAATGGGGTTTATCCAACAGTCAATGAACTATCAATAGAGGCAGACAATATTTTTAAAATTGATTGGATTAGAACATATAAAAGAGTTGATGCAAATTTGTCTGCAATAGCCTATGATGTTTCTAAAGTAGTCAGTTTTTCGAGTCCTGTAGGTAATTATATTACCATTAAGTCGAATGTAGATGTCAATCGGGTTGATGTATATCAAACGGACGGAAGATTAGTTAAATCGGTAAAAAATATTTCTAATGGAAAAAAAGCGGTTTTCGTGAGTGATTTATCTTCGGGGATTTATATTATTAAAGTTAAAGAGAAATCAGGAAACTGGTATTCAGGAAAAATGATTAAACAATAAGTTATAAAAGTTGCCTCGAATGAAAGGACTGCAAATTTGGTATGTATTTTTGCGTGAAGGATAGAAATGAAAAGCCCACAGTGAGGTACGAACGAGGACTTGTAATGGATAGCCTGACCATTTTTAAGCGATATTTTAATGTTTATAAACTGTGTTTTTTAAAAATGGGCACGCCCTAAAAAAAAAGTTTCTATAAACACAAAAAAGGCATCAGTTAATATTGATGCCTTTTTATAAAATATATTTTTAGATTCTTACATAGCAACTAAATCGCCAGAAGCATCTTTGGTAGGTAATTCTGTTTTACCCATTAAGAATAAATCTACTTGTCTAGCAGCTTCTCTACCTTCTGATATTGCCCATACAATTAAAGATTGTCCACGACGCATATCTCCGGCAGTAAAAATGTTTTTTACGTTTGTTTGATATTTTCCGTATTCTGCTTTGTAGTTAGAGCGAGCGTCTGTTTTAAGACCTAATTTGTCTGCTAAAGTACTTTCTGGACCTGTAAAACCTAGTGCTAATAAAGCTAAGTCACATGGCCAAGTTTTTTCTGTACCTGCAATTTCAATTAATTGTGGTCTTTCTCCTGGAACCATTTTCCATTCTACATTAATTGTTTTTAAGGCAATTAATTTTCCGTTTTCATCTTTTACAAATTCCTTTGTGTTGATTAACCAATTACGTTCTACACCTTCTTTATGAGAAGAAGAGGTTTTTAATTGTAATGGCCAAAAAGGCCAAGGAGTTGTAGGTGAACGGTGTCCTGGAGGTTTTGGCATAATTTCAAAGTTAACAACAGATTTTGCTCCGTGTCTGTTTGAAGTACCAATACAATCTGAACCTGTATCTCCACCACCAATAACAATTACGTTTTTGTCGGTAGCAAGTACTTGCTCTTTTACTTCTTTACCAAGTACTACTTTTGTTTGTTGTGTTAAAAAATCCATTGCTTGTACAACTCCATCAGCATCGATACCTGGAGTTGGTAAGCTACGTCTTTCTGTAGATCCACCACATAAAACAATACTATCAAAAGCTTTTAGGTCTTTTACATCGTAATTAACACCTACGTTTACGTTGGTTTTAAATGTAATTCCTTCTGCTTCTAAGATGGCAATTCTTCTGTCTATGATTCCTTTTTCTAACTTAAAGTTAGGGATTCCGTAGCGTAATAAACCACCAACTTCATCATCTCTTTCAAAAACAGTAACTGTATGACCAGCTCTGTTTAATTGTTGTGCTGTTGCTAAACCTGCTGGTCCAGAACCAACAATAGCAATTGTTTTTCCTGTTCTATTTTTTGGAGGTTGAGGTTTAATCCAACCTTCTTTAAAGGCACGTTCTACAATGTTTTTTTCTATGTTTTCAATAGAAATTGGATCTTCTATAATACCTAATACACATGCTTGTTCACATGGGGCAGGGCATAAACGACCTGTAAATTCTGGAAAATTGTTTGTAGAATGTAATATCCATGAAGCTTTTTTCCATTCTCCTTGGTGTACCATGTGATTGAAATCTGGTATTAGATTTCCTAATGGACAACCACTATGGCAAAAAGGAATACCACAATCCATACAACGTGAACCTTGTTTTGTTATTTCGTCTTCAGAAAGAGGAACCGTAAATTCCTTATAATTTTTTACACGATCTTTTACAGAAGTATAGGCTTCATCTTGTCTTTCAAATTCTTTAAATCCTGTTATTTTTCCCATGAGATTATGCTATTGTTAATTCTTCGAACATTGGTTCTTCTGTTTCTATACGTATTAATGCTTTCTTGTATTCTGTAGGCATTACTTTTACAAAGTTTTTTAAACTTGTATCCCAATCAGTTAACAAAGCAGCACCTCTTTTACTATCTGTATATAAAACGTGTTTTTCTATAGTTGCTTTTAATTCTGCTGCATCGTCTTTACTAATTTCTTCAAACTCTATGGTTTCTGTATTACAAAGACCATTTATAAATTTGTTTTCAGGGTCGTATACATATGCAATACCACCACTCATACCTGCTGCAAAGTTTCTACCTGTTTTTCCTAAAACAATTACTTTACCACCGGTCATGTATTCACAACAGTGATCTCCAACTCCTTCTACAACAGCAGTTGCACCAGAGTTACGAACTGCAAAGCGTTCTCCTGCAATTCCGTTAATGTAGGCTTGTCCTGCTACTGCTCCGAACATACAAACATTACCAACAATAATATTGTTTTCTGCTAAGAAATCTGCTCTTGCTGGTTTTTTAACAATTAACTTGGCTCCAGACAACCCTTTACCTAAATAATCGTTTGTATTACCTTCTATTGTAAACGTTAATCCGTGTGCACCAAAAGCTCCAAAACTTTGTCCTGCAGAACCTGTAAAGTTGATATTTAAGGTATCTTCAGGTAAACCTAAATGACCGTAAATTTTAGAGATTTCATTACTAACTATGGCTCCAACAGTTCTGTTTGTGTTTTTGATTGGATATGCTAGGTTCATTTTTTCTTTTCTATACAAAGCTCTATGTGAGTCTTTTAATATAGTAAAGTCTAAAACGCTTTCTAAATTATGATCTTGACTTTCTGTATTTCTTACCGTCATACTTCTATAAGAAGTTGGTCTGTGTAAAATACTAGATAAATCTAAACCTTTTGCTTTATAATGCTTAATAGCGTGATTTGCGTTGATTTTATGAGTTTGACCAACCATTTCAGCTAATGTTCTAAAACCAAGTTGTGCCATAATTCCTCTTAATTCTTCTGCAATGTAGTAGAAGAAGTTAATAACGTGTTCTGGTGTTCCTTTAAAGTTTTTACGTAACTCTTTATCTTGAGTTGCAATACCAACCGGACATGTATTTAAGTGACACTTACGCATCATAATACAACCAGAAGCTACTAAAGGAGCGGTTGCAAAACCAAATTCCTCAGCACCTAATAATGCAGCAATAGCAACATCTCTACCTGTTTTTAACTGACCATCACATTCTACAACAATTCTACTTCTTAAATCATTAAGAACTAATGTTTGTTGTGCTTCTGCTAAACCAAGTTCCCAAGGTAAACCTGCATGTTTTAAAGAGGTAAGAGGAGATGCTCCTGTACCACCGTCATAACCAGATATTAAAACAACATCTGCTTTTGCTTTTGCAACACCTGCTGCAATTGTACCTACGCCAACTTCTGAAACTAATTTTACATTAATTCTAGCTTCACGATTTGCATTTTTTAAATCGTAGATTAATTGTGCTAAATCTTCAATAGAATAAATATCGTGATGTGGAGGAGGAGAAATTAATCCTACAAAAGGAGTTGAATTTCTTGCCGCAGCAATCCAAGGTAAAACTTTAGCTCCAGGTAATTGACCACCTTCACCAGGTTTAGCTCCTTGAGCCATTTTTATTTGAATTTCTCTTGCGTTGGTTAAATAATGAGAAGTTACCCCAAATCTACCAGATGCTACTTGTTTAATAGCAGAGTTTCTACTATCTCCATTGATGTCTTTTTGAAAACGTTTTCTATCTTCACCACCTTCACCAGAGTTAGATTTACCACCAATTCTGTTCATGGCAATCGCTAAGTTTTCGTGCGCTTCTCTAGAGATAGATCCGTAAGACATTGCACCCGTTTTAAAACGTTTTACAATTTCTGTCCAAGGTTCTACTTCTTCCAATGGAATTGGGTCTAAGTTGTCGAACTGAAACAAACCACGAATTGTCATTAAATTCTCTGACTGTTCGTTAATTGCTTTTGCGTAAACGTTATAACTTCCTTGATCACTTAATCTTACAGCTTGCTGTAGTTTAGCAACTGTTGTTGGATTAAATAAGTGACGTTCACTATTTCTTCTCCATCTATAATCTCCACCAACATTTAAACCTAAGTTTTTGTCAATTTGATTATCTGGATATGCTTGTTTGTAGCGTTGATCTATTTCTTTTTCTATTTCATACAAACCAATACCTTCAATTCTAGAAGCAGTATAAGGGAAGTATTTTTCTACAAAAGGAGAGTTGAAACCTACAATTTCAAAAATTTGAGAACCTCTGTAAGAATGTAAAGTAGAGATTCCTATTTTGTTCATTACTTTTAAGATTCCTTTTCCAATTGCTTTGTTAAAGTTATCAACTGCTTTTTGTTCATCCATACCAGTAATGAAGCCTTCTTTAACTTGCATTCTAATAATTTCATTTACCATATATGGGTTTACTGCACTTGCGCCGTAACCAAATAAAGTAGCAAAATGATGAGGTTCACGTGGTTCTGCAGATTCAATAATAATATCGAAATGAGAACGCTTGCGTAAACGGTTTAATTGATGATTTACAAAAGAACAAGCTAATAAAGCTGGGATAGGAGCAAGCTCTTGGTTTACACCTCTATCGGAAAGAATAATAATATTATTCTTTTGTTCTAAAGCTTTTTCAACTTGAATAACAATATTATCTAAAGCATCTTCAAGACCATTTAAACCTTGTGCTTTTGGATATAATATTTGTATGGTTGCTGCTTTAAAGCTTTCTATATCTATGTTTCTAATTTTTTCTAAATCTGCATTAGAAATAACCGGATTCTGAATTCTTAATTTTCTACATTGTCTGTCTGTAATGCTGAAAATGTTTCTATCTTTTCCTAAATTTAAACTAATATCTGTTACAATTTCTTCACGAATACCATCTAAAGGAGGGTTTGTAACTTGTGCAAATAATTGTTTAAAGTAGTTAGATATTAATTGAGGTCTGTCTGATAAAACAGCTAAAGGTGTATCTATTCCCATAGATCCTAAAGCTTCTTTACCAACAATTGCCATTGGTGTAATTACTTCCTGAATATCTTCAAAAGTGTAATTGAATAAACGTTGACGCGTTTTTACATCAATAGATTCTATAGGGCAAGTTTCTCCGTTATAAGGTACGTCTTTTAAGTGTAAACGAGTATTATCTAACCATTCTTGATAAGGTCTTTCAGAAACAATTTTACTTTTTATTTCTTCATCCTCAATGATTCTTCCTTCGTTCATGTCTACCAAGAACATTTTTCCTGGTTCTAATCTACCATGTTCTTTGATGTCTTCTGGTGCTACATCTACAACACCAATTTCTGATGACATAATTAAACTACCGCTTTTGGTAACGGTATATCTAGAAGGTCTTAATCCGTTTCTGTCTAATAAAGCTCCAATATAGTCTCCATCTGTAAAAGGTACGGAGGCAGGACCATCCCAAGGTTCCATAATACAACCATTGTATTCGTAAAAAGCTTTACGCTCTTTAGACATGGTTTTGTGTTTTTCCCAAGCTTCAGGAATCATCATCATCATAATTTCTGGTAAAGAACGGCCTGTGTGAGTTAACAACTCAACAACCATATCCATAGAAGCAGAATCTGATTTTCCTGGTAATATAATTGGAAATAATTTATCTATTTGTGGACCAAAAACATCGCTTTTCATGATTTCTTCACGAACACGCATTCTACTAACATTACCACGTAAAGTGTTAATTTCTCCATTCTGACACATGTGTCTAAATGGTTGTGCTAACTCCCAAGTTGGCATTGTGTTGGTAGAAAAACGTTGGTGTACTAATGCCAAACGTGTTACTAAATCTATTGCTTGTAAATCTTTATAATAAGGACCAATATCTTCTGGCATAATAATACCTTTATAGATGATAGTGGTTAATGATAAACTCGGAATGTAGAAATATTTACTTTCAGAAATTTTAGATTTTCTGATGGCATGTTCTGCAATTTTACGAGCAGCATATAACTTAGCTTTAAAAGTAGCCTCGTCTATTTCTTCTGTTTTACCTATAAATAATTGTTCAATATTTGGTTCGGAAGCTAAAGCAATTTCTCCTAATTGAGAAGAGTCTACAGGTACTTCTCTCCATCCTAAAATGGCGAGTCCTTGTTCTTTAATTTCGTTTTCAAACGTGGTTTTACAAAAATCGTATTGATTGCTAACCTTAGGAAGAAATACCATACCAACCGCATATTCTCTTTGCTCTGGAATAGGAAAGTCACAAACTCTTTTGAAATAGTCGTGAGGAATATCTATCAATATTCCGGCTCCATCTCCTGTTTTTCCATCAGCACTAACACCTCCTCTATGTTCTAGTTTAACTAGAATTTCTAGTGCATCGTGTATAATTTGATTTGTCTTTTCTCCATTTAAATTACAGATAAAACCAGCACCGCAATTTTCGTGTTCAAACTCTGGTAAGTATAATCCTTGTTTCTCCATATTGTGTTCAATTATATATACAAATCTATGTATTTTATTGAAAAGGACTCAATGTTATTGTTGTTTTAATGTGATTTTTATGATGAAATCAATAAAACATAGTAAAAAGTTTACTTATGACAATGTGGAGCATTTTTATTATCAAATTCATAAAAACAGGAAAAGTCCGTAAATAATTAAATTTACAGACTCTTCTTTTATGTTTTTTTGGTGATTAATGCTCGTTTAATCGGAAGTCAGGATATGCTTCCATACCATGTTCATGTGCATCTAAGCCTTCTATTTCTTCTCTTTCACTTACTCTAATACCCATTGTTTTCTTTAAGGTAAATAGGATGATAAATGAAGTTACTAAACAGAATACCGCATAACAGGCAACTCCTATTAGTTGGCTAATAAACTGATCTACACCTGCAAGGTTACCAAATAATCCAACAGCTAGAGTTCCCCAGATACCACATACTAAGTGAACAGCAATTGCACCAACAGGATCGTCTAATTTTAATTTATCGATTAAACTAACAGCAAAAACAATTAAAGCTCCGGCAATAGCGCCAACTAAAATTGCATCTGTAGGAGACATTTGATCTGCTCCTGCAGTAATACCAACTAATCCTCCTAAAATACCATTTAAGAACATTGTTAAATCTAAATTTTTATACATTATTGTAGATACAATTGCAGCTATAACACCTCCTGCAGCAGCAGATAAACAAGTAGTAACTAAAGTTAAAGAGGTTAATGTTGGGTCTGCAGATAAAACAGAACCTCCGTTAAAACCAAACCATCCTAACCAAAGAATTAAAACTCCGGCAGTTGCTAAAGGAATGTTGTGTCCAGGGATAGCTTGTATTTCTCCATTTTTAAATTTTCCAATTCTTGATCCTAGAAGGCAAACAGCTACTACAGCAGCCCATCCACCAACAGAGTGTACTAAAGTAGAACCAGCAAAATCGTAAAAAGGTGTTGATAATTGATCTAAAAATCCACCACCCCATTTCCAAGAACCTGCAATTGGGTACACAAAGCCTACGTATACAATAGCAAAAATCATAAAAGGAAGAATTTTCATTCTTTCTGCAACGGCACCAGAAACGATGGTTGCAGCGGTAGCAGCAAACATTCCTTGAAATAAGAAGTCTGTCCAGTATGTATATCCAGAGTTGTAGGTAAGGTCTAAAGCGCCTTCTGCAGTAAGTGGAGATGATAATCCAAATCCTGAAAAACCAATAATTCCAGAAGATCCATCAGCAAAACCAGGGTACATTAAGTTAAAACCAACTAATGCATATAGTAGTAATCCAATGGTGATAATAAATATATTTTTAAATAATATGTTAAGTGTGTTTTTTTGTCTTGTTAAACCAATTTCTAAAAATGCAAAACCTGTGTGCATAAAGAAAACTAGTGCTGTACAGATCATCATCCATACATTGTTTATTGTTAATAATTCCATAATAAAAATTTGTAATCGTTTATTTTAAAGTTTGTCCGCCTTTTTCTCCTGTTCTTATTCTGTATGCTTCTTTTACATCGCTTACAAAAATTTTACCATCACCTACGTCTCCTGTAGAAGCTGCTTTTATAATTGTATTAACGGTAATTTCTTCAAAATCATCATTTACAACAATGGCTAAATGTCTTCTTTGTATGTCGCTTGTACTGTAGCTAACACCTCTGTAAACATGGCCTTCTTTTTCGTTTCCTAAACCGGTAACATCCCAGTAAGAGAAAAAGTTTACACCAACTTCAAGCAAAGCGTCTTTTACTGCTCTAAATTTAGACTTTCTAATAATTGCTTCAATTTTTTTCATGATAGAATTAATTGTTTTTTTTTGTTAATTGTTTTTTTTCGTATTAAAATCACATAACTTAATTGAATAAGTTATGTGATTTTATAAAAGAATAACTGCTAATTTCTTTTTTATATTTTATTTGTCATCAAATTCTCTTTGTCTTACTCCTGGGTAAGCAATAGAACCATGTTCATGTACATCTAAACCTTCGATTTCTATTTCTTTGGTAACACGTAATCCCATTGTCTTTTTTAAGATTGTAAAAACAATAAAAGATAAAGCAATAGACCATACCGCGTATGCTAAAACTCCTGTTGCTTGAACACCTAATTGAGAAGCTCCACCACCATTAAATAAACCAATAGCAGTATCACCATCTACACCCCAAAGACCAATAGCTAACGTACCAAAAGCACCAGCTACACCGTGTACAGATGCGGCACCTACGGCGTCGTCAATCTTTAATTTCTTTTCAATGAATTCAATAGAGAATACTACTAAAACACCACCTAATAATCCTGTTAATACAGCTCCTTCTGTTGTCATGTTTCCACAACCAGCTGTAATACTAACTAAACCAGCTAATGTTCCGTTTAATGTTTGTCCTAAGTTTGGTTTTCCGTACCAGATCCAAGTAGTAATTAAAGCACCTAGTCCACCAGCTGCTGCTGCTAAATTGGTAACTAAAACTACGTTTGATGCAGCAATAGAATCTGCTCCACCCCAAGCTAATTGAGATCCTCCGTTAAAACCAAACCAACCAAACCAAAGGATAAATACCCCTAAAGTTGCTAATACTTGGTTATGACCAGATATTGGTAAAACTTTACCGTCAACATATTTTCCAATTCTAGGTCCTACCATAAATGCAGCTACTAAAGCAGCCCATCCACCAACAGAGTGTACAATAGAAGATCCTGCAAAGTCAATGAAACCTAGTTTAGTTAACCAGCCTTCACCTTGCCATTGCCATCCACCTGCAATTGGGTAGATTATTGCTGTCATTACAATAGAGAAAACAATGTATGTTGTGTATTTTGTTCTTCCTGCGATAGCTCCAGATACAATTGTTGCAGCTGTTGCGGCAAACATTGTTTGGAAGAATAAATCAGCTCCTTCTCCTTGAAATAAACCTCCCCAGAAGAACCATCCGTTAGAGGTGTCTCCGTACATTAAAGAATAACCTACTAACCAAAAAATTAAAGATCCAACACAAATGTCTAGTAAGTTCTTCATTGCAATATTAACTGCGTTTTTAGATCTTGTCATACCAGATTCTACTAATGTAAATCCTGCTTGCATTAAGAATACTAAGATACCTGCAATAAGCATCCAAAGCATTCCCATATCTCCGTTTATTTGTTCAACAGCTGCTGTAACTTCTGTTGCTGGAGTATCTTGAAATAATGTTAAAAATAAACTCATATTTATAAATTTTAGTTAGTAAAGTGCTTTGTGTTCTTTTCTTAGAAAGAGTATACTGCAGCCATTGTTAAAGTAGAAGTGCTTTTTTCTGTAGGAAAAGCTTCAATAATATAATCGTCAGAAGAATCAAATCTTAAGTCAGTTATAAACTTTAAGTTACTTGTTAAGTTGATGTTAGAAGTTAAGGTAAATGCAGTTACATTACTATCAGCACTTCCTGCAGAAGTTGTAAAAAATTCTGGTCTTAATCCTAAAGAGAATTTGTCAGAAAAAGCATTTTGTAAGTAAAGTGCTACTCCTTTGTATCCTTCATCATCGTTGCTAGAGTTTGCGTATGCTGCGTTGATACCTACGTAAAAAGTGTCAGATAAATCAAAACCACCTGTATAATCTAAAAAGATCCAGTCTGTTGCAGATCCTGCAGCGTATGCACCAGTAATAAAGTTTAAGTATTGACCTTTGTATCCAATTTGAGCTCCTAATTGAGTGTCGTCTGTAAGGTTACCGTCTGCACTAGAAATTCCGTGTGCGTTTGTTACGGCTAACATAAGAGATAAATCTTCAGAAACAGCGTAATCTGCCTTTATACCTGTATGAGAAAAAGGTCCTGCGTTAAATAAGTAAGATACCGTGTAGTTAAAGTTAGCAGATGGGTTGATAACTTCATATCCTAAAAAGGTATTGAATTGTCCTGCAGTAAGTGTTAATTTATCAGTTACATTGTAGTATGCGTATAATTGATTAATTGCTCCTGCCATGTTTGCATCATCTGCTCTAGGTCCAAATGCAATATCAGCAACAACTCCTGCTTTTCCTTTTTCATAAGCAAATACAGTATTTGCAAAACCTAAACCAAAAGCGTTTGCGTTTTCTGGGTTAGCTATTAATATACCAGGAGTTCCTGGGTCTTTTGTAAAATTAGTAGTTCCGTATACGTCAACTGTTCCGCTTAATGTGAAAGTTCCTTCGTCTTCTTTTTCTTGTCCAGTTACTATTAAGCTTGTTGCTAATAATAATGTAAAAATTACTTTTTTCATAATGTTTGTTCTTTTTGTGTTAAATGAATTTTTATTAATTGAACTGTGTCAAAAGTAAATATTAAATTGAAACTGGCAAGGGGTGTGTTTTTAAAAATACTTGTTTTTGAGTTTAGACCCTCAAAAAAAAGGGGGTTAATTTGAGATAACTTCATTTTGAAGTTTTTGTAGGGTGTAAAATGTTGGGTATGTAAAAATGGGTGTCAAAATTTTAGGATATTCATAAAAATGAACCTTTTGTAAAAAAAAATGCAATTATTGTACATTTGCACCTATGAAATATTCATTTTCTTATATAATTAAGTTACAATTTCTCGGTTTTCGTTTTTCTGGGTGGCAAAAACAAACAAACGCTAAAACATTGCACGATATGGTAGATAAAACCTTGTCTTTTGTTTTTGAAGATGTTAATTACAAAACGATTGGTGTAGGTAGAACGGACGCTAAGGTTTCTGCAAATACCTATTATATTCAGATGTTTACAGATAAGCTTGTTAGTGAAGTTGGGTTTATAGATTCTTTAAATGCTAATTTTTCTCCCGATTTTAGAGGTGTTTCTATAAAAAAAGTAGATCGAAGTTTTAATGTGATTAACTGTGCTAAGGTAAAGGAGTATCATTATTATTTTTCTTTTGGCGAGAAGAATCATCCCTTTTCGGCGCCTTTTATTGTAAATGTTGATGAAAATCTTGATCTTGATTTGATGTTAAAAGCAGCAAATCTTTTTGAGGGAGAACATTATTTTCATAAATATTGCACAAGACCTAGTGCACAAACGATTTTTAAAAGAGTGATTGATAGTTGTGAAATTGTAGAAAATGATGTTTTAACGGCTAATTTTTTTCCGGAAAAATCATATATATTTAAGGTGAGAGGAAAAGGATTTTTGCGATATCAAATTAGATTGATGATGGCAACTCTTTTTGAAGTAGGAAAAGGAAATTTAGATTTAGAATTTATTGAAGCTTCCTTAAAAGAAGATAACGATAGAAAGTATATGAGAAACAATGCGCCTTCTTCTGGTTTGCAGTTGTATGATGTTGAATTGGAGTTTTAAGTAGGGTTTGTGTATTGTGGCGGATATTTGTTTGTGTTTTAGGGCGGTAAAATTAGTTGGTTATTTAAATGTTGATGGCAAGTAGTTGCGTGAGCGATAGCAACGGCATCCTTTTTAAAAGGTTGGCAAATAAGTGTAGTTTGTTTTTTTTAATTGTGAGTATTTTGCAAAAAAGAGGAAACTTTGCGATAATGTATTTAAAAAGATATAGTGAATAGAGCGGTTTTTGTTTTTCTCAAAAACACGCCCAAAATAAAAATCCACCTTATAGTAAGATGGATTTTTTTATACCTTATATATAGGTGTTGTTTATTCTTTGATTATTCCTCTAGAAATTACAATTTTCTGAATCTCAGAAGTTCCTTCGTAAATTTGGGTGATTTTAGCATCGCGCATTAAGCGTTCTACGTGGTAGTCTTTTACAAAGCCGTTTCCTCCGTGAATTTGTACGGCTTCTACGGTGTGCTCCATGGCAACTTTACTTGCGTATAGTTTTGCCATTGCAGAAGACATGTCGTAATTATTACCTTGGTCTTTGTCCCATGCCGCTTTTCTAACCAGCATTCTTGCAGCTTCAATTTCTGTGTGCATGTCTGCTAATTTAAAAGCAATTGCTTGGTGGTTGCAAATTTCTGTGCCAAAAGCTTTACGTTGTTTTGAGTATTTTAAGGCTAGTTCATAAGCGCCGGCAGCAATACCTAAGGCTTGTGCTGCGATACCGATTCTTCCGCCAGAAAGTGTTTTCATCGCAAATTTAAATCCAAAACCATCTTCACCAATTCTGTTTTCTTTGGGTACTTTTACATCGTTAAATTGTAAGGTGTGTGTGTCTGAGCCGCGGATTCCTAATTTGTCTTCTTTTGGACCAATGTGAAAACCTTCAGTTCCCTTTTCTACTATAAAAGCGTTGATACCTTTATGACCTTTTTCTCTGTCTGTTTGTGCAATTACTAAATAAACATCTGCACGACCACCACTTGTAATCCAGTTTTTTGTTCCGTTAATTATATAATGATCTCCTTTGTCTTCTGCGGTGGTTGCTTGTGAGGTTGCGTCAGAACCAGCTTCTGGTTCGCTTAAGCAAAAAGCACCAACAAATTCTCCTGTTGCTAATTTTGTTAAATATTTTTGCTTTTGATTTTCATTTGCATAAGTTTCTAATCCGTAACAAACTAATGAGTTGTTTACGGAAACAATTACAGAGGCAGAGGCGTCAATTTTAGAGAGTTCTTCCATAATTAGTACGTAAGAGATGGTGTCCATACCGCTTCCTCCGTATTTTGGATCTACCATAATACCTAAGAAACCAAGGTCTCCCATTTTTTTGACTAATTCTTGTGGAAATTCTTGCTTGTTGTCTCTTTCTATTACGCCAGGTAATAATTCTGTCTGCGCAAAGTCTCTTGCGGCATCCCGAATCATGATGTGTTCTTCTGTTAAACTAAAATCCATCTGTATATATTTTTGTTATATTCGTAAAATCTTGTTTCAAAGATATCGATTTCGTAACATATTATCAATAAGGTTTTGTTATTTTTACATATATGAATATAGGTAGTGTTTTTGTAATAGGTTTAATGTCTGGTACATCTCTAGACGGAATTGATTTGGTGTATGTGAAGTTTGATAAAAATAGATATCAAGATTTTGATATTTTACATTCGGAAACGGTTGCTTATTCAGAAAAATGGAAGTCTACTTTGCAGAATGCAATTACTTTTTCTTCGGATGCTTTAAAAAGTTTAGATATTGCATATGGCAAACTGTTGGGAGAGGTGCTTAACGGTTTTATTGATAAATTTAATATTGAGAATGTCGATTTTATAGCGTCTCATGGTCATACGGTTTTACATCAACCACAAGACGGAGTTACGCTTCAGGTAGGAGATGGGCAAACCATTGCAAATGCAACCAATCTAAAGGTTATTTGCGATTTTAGAACGCAAGATGTGCAGTTAGGTGGTCAAGGAGCTCCTTTAGTGCCAATTGGTGATGAATTGTTGTTTTCTGATTATGAGTTTTGTTTAAATTTAGGAGGCTTTTCTAATATATCTTTTCATAAAAAGGGTAGGAGAATTGCATACGATATTTGTCCGGTAAATATTGTTTTAAATTTTTATGCCAATAAATTAGGTGTAGATTATGATGAATCTGGAAAAATTGCATCAAAAGGAAAAATTAATAAAGAGCTTTTAGAAAAATTAAATGCACTTTCGTTTTATACAAAAGCACCACCAAAATCTTTAGGGTTAGAGTGGGTGCAAGAAATTGTTTTTCCATTAATAGATCAATTAGAAACAAATGTTTCATCGATATTAAGAACTTTTGTAGAGCATATTGCCATGCAAATAGGTAGTGTAATTGCAGGTAGCAATTCGGTGTTAATAACAGGTGGAGGTGTTTTTAATTCCTTTTTACTAGAAAGAATAACTTTTTATGCTCATATTAAAATTACGTTAACAAGTAGTAAAATAATTGACTTTAAAGAAGCGCTTATTTTTGCGTTTTTAGGGCTTTTACGAAGTGATGGAAAGGTAAATTGTTTAAAGTCTGTAACAGGTGCTAGTAAAAATCATTCTTCAGGCGAAATTTTTTATCCGAATAGAAAATAAAAATATTTGAACAATCATTTTTTTACTGTAAGTTTGTAGGGTATGAACTTAATAAAAATCTAAATAAAATTTAATGAATCAACTTTAACTTTTCCCCTGAAGGGGATTTTAATAGCAAATTAAAATTGTTTGAAAAAGCAAAAAGAAAAGTTAATTTATATAAAATTTTATTATGAAAGAATTATTAAAGATATACGAGAATAAGCAGCCGGAAATAGTTTTTAATTGGAAAGATTCTGAAACAGAAGCAGAAGGTTGGACAGTAATAAACTCATTAAGAGGAGGTGCCGCAGGAGGTGGTACAAGAATGAGAGAGGGTTTAGATATGAATGAAGTTCTGTCTTTAGCGAAAACAATGGAGGTTAAATTTACCGTTTCTGGGCCCGCTATAGGAGGTGCAAAATCTGGGATAAATTTTAATCCGAATGATCCTCGAAAAAAAGGAGTGTTAGAGCGTTGGTATAAAGCAGTGTCTCCGTTATTAAAAAATTATTACGGTACAGGTGGTGATTTAAATGTAGATGAGATTCATGAAGTAATACCAATGACAGAAGATGTTGGTGTTTGGCATCCTCAAGAAGGGGTGTTTAATGGTCATTTTAAACCAACTGAAGCTGATAAAATTAACAGAATAGGGCAATTGAGACATGGCGTGATAAAAGTCATAGAAAGCAAAAAATATTCTCCTGATATTTCGGTTAAATTTACAGTTGCCGATATGATAACTGGTTTTGGTGTTGCAGAAGCTGCACGTCATTATTATGATATCTATGGAGGAACCATTGTTGGTAAAAGAGCAATTGTACAGGGTTTTGGAAATGTAGGATCTGCAGCAGCTTATTATTTAGCGCAAATGGGTGCTAAAGTTGTAGGGATTATAGATAGAGAAGGTGGTGTTATAAATGAAGATGGTTTTTCTTTTGAGGAAATAAAAAAAATGTTTTTACATAAAAATGGTAATACATTGGTTGCAGAAAACATGATTCCTTTTAAAGAAATTAATGAGCGAATTTGGAGTTTGTCTTGTGAAGTTTTTGCACCTTGTGCGGCTTCTAGGTTAATTAAACAAGAGCAAATTAACCAAATGATTGAAACAGGTTTAGAAGTAATTTCTTGTGGAGCAAATGTGCCTTTTGCTGATAAAGAAATTTTCTTTGGGTCGATAATGGAAGATACGGATAAAAAAGTGAGTCTAATACCTGATTTTATTTCCAATTGCGGAATGGCAAGAGTTTTTGCCTATTTTATGGAAAGAAGAGTAGAAATGACAGACGAAGCAATTTTTGAAGACACATCAAATACAATAAAAAGAGCATTGCAAAGAACCTTTGCTAGAAGTGCATCAAAAACAAAAATAAGTGAAACAGCGTTTGAAATAGCGCTTAAAGAATTGATATAAATTAAATAAACAAGTAACTAAAATGGAGTCAGTAATTATTATTGTATTTGTAATGGGGTATTTAGCCATTACCTTAGAGCATAATTTAAAATTAGATAAATTAATCCCAGCCCTAATAATGATGGCGTTTTGTTGGGCATTAGTAGCACTTGGGGTAGATAATTTTACACAATGGTTTGACTCTAGTAAACATAGTTTGGTAGATGGATTTGCTTCTTTTGATCATGTAGAAAAATTACACATGGTAGAAGAAACCTTATTACATCACTTAGGTAAAACAGCAGAAATTTTAGTTTTCCTTTTAGGAGCTATGACTATTGTAGAAATTATTGATTATTTCGATGGTTTTTCTACAATAAAAACTTATGTAAAGACAAAAAAGAAGTCTAAAATTTTATGGATTTTTTCTATCCTTGCTTTTGTTTTATCTGCAATTATAGATAACTTAACTGCTACAATTGTATTAATTTCTATTTTACAGAAAATTGTTAAAAATAGAGATGAAAGAATTTGGTTTGCAGGTTTAATTATTATTGCTGCAAATGCAGGTGGTGCTTGGTCTCCTATTGGAGATGTTACTACAACAATGCTTTGGATTGGTAAAAAAGTAACTACCTTAAAATTAGTAGAATATTTATTGTTACCATCATTTTTATGTATGGCAGTACCAACTTTTATAGCCTCTTTTTTACCAGCCTTTAAAGGTGAAATAGATTTTGAGGAAGAAGTAGATAAGCCAAAAAGTCAGCATAGTGCAAGAATGTTATATTTAGGATTAGGTGCTATTGTTTTTGTGCCAATTTTTAAAACCATAACTCACTTACCTCCTTATGTTGGTATGATGTTGTCTTTAGCAATTGTTGCTACTTTTGCAGAAATTTATAGTAGATCTAAATTTTCTTTAACAGATTATGATAATGAGGCAGAAGCAGGTGCGCACCACAGTCCTGTACATCATTCTTTGTCTAAAATAGAAATGCCAAGTATTTTATTTTTCTTAGGGATATTAATGGCAGTTGCAGCGTTAGAATCTTTAGGTATTTTATATGATTTTGCATCAACATTACAAGATACAGTGCCAATGATGGGAACAGAAATACATGTGCCAGGTGTTACAGGTGTATCTGATTTAGTAGTATTGTTATTAGGTGTAGGTTCTGCAGTGATAGATAATGTGCCTTTAGTAGCTGCTAGTTTAGGTATGTTTTCTGAGCCAATAGATAATGAATTATGGCACTTTATTGCATTTTCTGCAGGTACAGGAGGATCTATGTTAATTATTGGTTCTGCAGCAGGAGTTGTGGCAATGGGAATGGAAAAAATAGATTTTTTCTGGTACTTTAAAAAAATATCTTGGTTAGCGTTAACTGGGTTTTTAGTAGGTTCAGCTACTTTTATGATTACAAGAACACTTTTTTAATTGATAAGAAATAAATATAGAAATGTCATTTTGTTTTCACACGGAATGGCATTTTTTTTGATATAAAGAAAAATCTATTCTTTTCTATTGAAACAATTTAAAAAAGGAATAGTCGTTACTTAATTAGAACTTAAAAAGAGAATTAAATGTTGTCATTTTTTCAAGAGAATAAAGAAATTTTAGAAGAAGCTGTTTCAGAAGAAAAAACACTTTCTATCTATAACTTAATTATGGATGGTGGCTTAGGAGGCCAAATAATAATAGCAATTCTATTTGTATTGTTGACTGTTGGTTTATATATTTATTTTGAACGTTTTTTTGCAATAAAAGCGGCATCAAAAATAGATGAAAACTTTATGAATCAAATTAAAGATTTTGTTTCTAACGGAAAATTAGAATCTGCAGATGCACTTTGTAAAAGTAAAAATACACCAACAGCAAGGTTAATTGGTAAAGGAATTTCTAGAATAGGAAAGCCTTTAGACGATATAAATAAAGCCATTGAAACAGCAGGAAAATTAGAAGTGTATCAACTAGAAAAAAATGTAAGTGTTTTGGCAACTATTGCAGGTGCAGCACCCATGATTGGTTTTTTAGGGACTGTAATAGGTATGATTGTAGCGATACATGAAATTGCAAATGCAGGTGGTCAAATAGATATAAAATTACTTTCTGATGGTTTGTATACCGCAATGACAACCACCGTTGCTGGTTTAATTGTAGGTATTATAGCGTACATAACTTACAATCATTTAGTAGTAAGAACCGATAAGGTGGTGTATCAAATGGAGGCAAAATCTGTTGAGTTTTTAGATTTATTAAACGAACCAGTATAAAAAGTTCAAGGTTTAAAGTTTTTGGTTTAAAGTTTTACAATGAACCTTAATTTTTTGAATATTGAATTTTAAATTTTGAATACAAAGTATGAATTTACGAGGAAGAAATAAAGTAGACCCAACATTCAATATGTCGTCAATGACAGATATTGTTTTTTTATTGTTGATATTTTTTATGCTTACATCAACTTTAGTAACAGTAAGTGCTATTGATGTTTTGTTGCCAAAAGCAGGTGGTAAAACAGAAAATAACAAATCTGTGGCAGTATCTATAACAAGTGAATCTTTGTTTTATGTAGATAAAACAAAAGTAAGTGCCTCTAATTTAGAAAATGAAATATTAAAAAGTGTTGGTGCAGATAAAAAGAAAACCATTATAATTAGAGGAGATAAAGATGTGCCTTATAAAAATGTAATGCAAGTAATTGACATTGCTAATAAGAACAAATTAAAAATGATTTTGGCTGTAAAAGGGAAATAAGTTTTCTAGCACACAATATAAATGCAAATATTAGATACCACATACAAACGTAAATCTGCTGTAATTACAGCGGTTATTCTGCTGCTTTTAATCTTCGGGATTTTTAACTACGGAATGCATTATTTAGACCCGCCAGAAGAATATGGAGTGGCAATTAATTTTGGAACTTCAGAGGTAGGAAGCGGTAAACCTGTGGAGGATACTAAGAAAATTTCTGCCCCAAAAGAAGTAGAAGAACAAAAGGTTGTAGAAGAGGAAGTTGTTGAAGAAGAAGTAAAAGAAACGCCGAAAGAAATTGTTAAAGAAGATCTTATAACAGAAGAAACAGTTAAAGATGTACCTGTTGTAGAAAAAGTAAAAGAGGTAAAAAAAGAACTTGTTAAAAAGGTTGTAGAAAAGAAAAAAGAAGTTAAAAAAGTAGTAAAGAAGGAGGTTAAAAAAGAAGTTCCTAAAGAGAAACCAAAGCCTAAACCTTCAAAAGCAACCCAAGACGCTTTAAATAATTTATTAAACGGGAATGCTTCCGACGGAAAGCCTCAGGGAGAAGGAGATGATGACAAACCCGGAGTAAAGGGAAAAGTAGATGGAGATCCAAGCTCCTCTAAATATTATGGAAATACAGGAAGTGGTTCTGGTGGCGATTATAACTTAGCAGGTAGAAAAGTAATGATTACGTCAAAAGTACAACCCGATTGTCAAGAAGAAGGTACGGTTGTTGTACAGATTCAGGTAGATAAAAACGGAAAAGTAATTTTTGCAAAACCAGGTTATAAAGGAAGTACAAATACGGCTTCTTGTTTACTAAAAGCAGCAAAAGAAGCAGCCTTAAGAACCAAATGGAATCCAGATGAAAAAGCACCTGCAAACCAAGTAGGAACTATTATTTATAAGTTTTCTTTGTCTAAATAATCACGTATTTTTGTCGTATGAATTATCAACAAACATTAGATTGGATGTTTGCACAATTACCGATGTACCAAAGAGAAGGTAAAACAGCATTCAAAAAAGACTTAACCAACACTTTAGTACTTTCTAAAGAGTTAGATTTTCCAGAAAAAAAGTTTACATCAATGCATGTTGGTGGTACCAATGGTAAAGGATCTACAAGCCATATGTTGGCTTCTATTTTGCAAGAAGCCGGTTATAAAGTGGGCTTGTATACATCTCCTCATTTAAAAAACTTTACAGAAAGAATTAAAATTAATGGAGTCGAAATTTCCGAAAAGAAAGTTTCATCCTTTATAGAACAACATAAAGATTTTTTAGAAAAACAAAGACTGTCTTTTTTTGAAATGACAGTGGGTTTGGCTTTTGATTATTTTGCTGAAGAAAAAGTAGATATTGCTATTGTTGAAGTTGGCTTAGGAGGGAGATTAGATTCTACAAATATTATTACCCCAGAAGTTTCTGTAATTACAAACATCGGTTTAGACCATACACAGTTTTTAGGAGAAACGTTACCTGAAATAGCTTTTGAAAAGGCAGGTATTATTAAGGGTAAGATTCCTGTTATAATAGGGGAAGAGCAAGAAGCCGTAAAAAGTGTTTTTATCGCTAAAGCGGATGAATGCAATGCGCCTATTTATTTTGCTTCGGATGATAATAAAAGCTATAAGACGGATTTGTTGGGAGATTATCAGCAAAAAAACACAAAAACAGCCGTTGCTGCTATTAAGAAGTTAACTGGTTTTTCTATATCTACAGAAAATATTGAAAAAGGGTTGCTGAATGTTGTAAAAAACACCAATCTAAAAGGTAGATGGCAGATTTTACAAGAGAGCCCAAAAGTAATTTGTGATACGGCACATAATAAAGACGGATTAAGTATTGTGCTTAATCAATTAAAAAAAGAATCCTTTAAAAAAATACATTTTGTTTTAGGAGTAGTTTCTGATAAGAAGTTAGAAGAGGTATTACCACTTTTTCCAAAAGAAGAAGCGTATTATTTTTGCAAGCCAAATATTCCCAGAGGTATGTGTGAGGCTGTTTTACAAGAAAAATCGAAAGAATTTGGTTTGATAGGAGAAAAATATTCTTCGGTAGAAATTGCTTATAAAAAAGCGTTACTAGAAGCTAATCAGGGAGATATCATCTATGTTGGCGGAAGTACTTTTGTGGTAGCAGAAATTATTTAAAAAAAGGTTCTATTTTTTTTGGTAAATTTAAAATGTGTTGTATATTTGCAACCGCTTAGGGCAATTAGCTCAGTTGGTTCAGAGCATCTCGTTTACACCGAGAGGGTCGGGGGTTCGAATCCCTCATTGCCCACCAAAGTAAAATCCTTTACATTTATGTAAAGGATTTTTTGTTTTTAAGAATGTAGCTCTCTTAAATATTTTTGAGATCAATACGGGATCAAGTCAAAAAGTTGTGGGGTTTTTGTAAATAGAAAGTATTTTTGAGATGTTGTTACTAAATCCTATTTCTGTTTATTTATTAAAAAAGAAAGTAGTGTTTTAGGGGTCAAGTCAAAAAGTTGTGGAGTAAATTAAAAAGCATGAACTTTGCTTTCTAATAAACCTCTATTTTGGATACTTCAATTGAACTAACAAAACTATTATTACCAGAAATTCTTGTTGACTATTTTAAATTAACGAAACACGAAGTTAAAAATGGAGAACTTCATTTCTATTTTACAGAATTAAATACAATTCCAGAAGAATTTAAACCCCTTAAATTAAGCTCTAAAGGCTTTTTCCCAGAGGCTACGGTGCAAGATTTTCCAATACGTGGTAAAAACGTTTTTCTACATGTTATTAGACGACGTTGGGTTGAAGAAAATTCTAAAAAAGTAGTTACAAGAAATTGGCAATTAGTAGCAAAAGGCACTAGAATAACTAGTGAATTTGCTGCTTTTTTAAAAGATATCAGTCAGTAATAACGCTACTAGCGCTAGTACTGTAGCTAATTTCTACGGGGTAAATCCCAGAAGTTTACAAAGACAGTATAAGGATTATTTAAGTGATTTTAAAGCTTGGGATCAACAGAAGCACGCAACAGATTGGTTATTGTTTGCAAAGAATTTAGGGACTCACTTATCACTTGATGAAACTGCCTTTTCTAACGGTGATTTATATACCATAATAACAAATAAATTAGCTAAAGGAAAGAAAGGCGCAATAGTAGCCATGATCAAAGGAACTAAAGCTGAAGTTGTCATAAAAATACTTCATAAAATTCCTTTAAAACACAGGAAGAAAGTTATGGAAGTAACCTTGGATATGGCGGGAAATATGGGGCTTATAGTCAAGAAATCCTTTCCAAACGCTGCCTTAGTAATAGACCGTTTTCATGTGCAAAAATTAGCCTTAGATGCACTGCAAGAAATAAGAATTAAACATCGATGGGAAGCGATTGATACTGAGAATGATGCCATTGAAAACGCCAGAAGTAAATCTTTAAAATACAACCCAAAACTATTACCTAATGGAGATACACTCAAACAACTATTAGCTAGAAGCAGATATCTATTATATAAATCAAGTCGTAAATGGACTCAAATTCAATCTATAAGAGCAGAAATACTGTTTGAAAAATATCCGGATATAGAGAAAGCATACAAGTTATGCCAAAATCTGACTAGGATATTCAATAACACTACAGATAAAACATCAGCACTTATAAGACTTGCTAAATGGGATGAAAAAGTAAGACAGGCACAGTTTAAAAGCTTCAACACTATAGCCAGAACGATGTCAATACATTATAAAAACATCTTAAACTATTTTGATAATCGAAGTACCAATGCATCAGCAGAATCATTCAATGCTAAAATTAAAGCCTTTAGAGCACAATTTAGAGGTGTCAGGAATGTAGATTTTTTCTTATTCAGACTTAGTACAATTTTTGCGTAATCCTTAAATCCCACAACTTTTTGACTTGATCCGAAAAAAGCCTTTAGAACTTAATTTAAGAGCTTTAAATTCTTCAGGAATCGTATTTAATTCTGTGAAATGGAAATGAAGTTCTCCATTTTTAACTTCGTGTTTAGTCAGTTTAAAATAGTCAACAAGAATTTCTGGTAATAATAGTTTTGTTAGTTCAATTGAAGTATCCAAAATAGAGGTTTATTAGAAAGCAAAGTTCATACTTTTTAATTTACTCCACAACTTTTTGTGTTGATCCATCCTATTTCTGTTTATTTATTAAAAAAGAAAGTAGTGTTTTAGTGTTTTTTTTGTGGAGTAAAAATTTATTGTAAACTAAAAAAGCTGAATATTTTAAAAAATATTCAGCTTTTTGTCGGGGTGGCAGGATTCGAACCTGCGACCTCCTCGTCCCAAACGAGGCGCGATGACCGGGCTACGCTACACCCCGAAAATGATCATTCATTTAAGGACTGCAAAGATACACTCTTTTTGTAAATAGCAATTGTTTTTTTATGTTTTTTTTGCAAAAATTAATTAATTATATCTTTTTATGTTTCTATTAATAAAATTTATAAACATTCGCTTTTATAAGTATCAAAAAATGATACTTTTACACTTCTAAATTCGATACGGAATATTATGTCAGATACAATAGAAAAAATTAAATGTTTAATTATAGGTTCTGGTCCTGCCGGTTATACAGCAGCAATTTATGCAGCAAGAGCAGACATGAAGCCTGTGATGTATACAGGGATGCAAATGGGAGGTCAGTTAACAACTACAACAGAAGTTGATAATTTTCCAGGATATCCAGAGGGTACCGATGGTACTGCAATGATGGGAGATTTACAAAAACAAGCAGAACGTTTTGGTACAGATGTTCGTTTTGGGTTAGTAACTAGTGTAGATTTAAGTGATAAAGTTGGCGGAATTCATAAAGTTATTGTGGATGAGTCTAAACATATCGAAGCAGAAACTATTATTATTTGTACAGGAGCAACCGCAAAGTACTTAGGATTAGAAAGTGAACAACGTTTAATTGGTGGTGGAGTTTCTGCATGTGCAACTTGTGATGGGTTTTTCTATAAAGGACAAGATGTTGTAGTTGTTGGAGCAGGAGATACAGCAGCAGAAGAGGCTACTTATTTATCAAACATTTGTAGTAAAGTAACAATTTTAGTGCGTAAAGACTTTATGAGAGCTTCTAAAGCGATGCAGCATAGAGTAAATAAAACAAAAAATATTGAAGTACTTTACAATACAGAAATAGATGAGGTTTTAGGATCTAATGTTGTAGAAGGTGTAAGGGCTATCAATAATCAAACAAAAGAAACTACAGATATTGCTGTAACAGGTGTTTTTATTGCTATTGGTCATAAGCCAAATTCAGATTTATTTAAAGGAGTTTTAGATATGGATGAAACAGGGTATTTAATTACCAAAGGAAAATCTACAAAAACAAATTTACCAGGAGTTTTTGCAGCAGGCGATATTCAAGATAAAGAATACAGACAAGCTGTTACAGCGGCAGGTACAGGTTGTATGGCTGCTTTAGACGCAGAACGTTATTTAGGAGCTTTAGAATAAGTTTACTTAAATTAGAGCATAAAAAAAGAGATTACATTAATTTGTAATCTCTTTTTTTTATCATTTAAAGAAAGTTCTTAAACTGTAGCAGAAGCTTTCATAGATTTTCTATAAGTAAAAGAATTAAAAATATTTCTTTTACCAAAATTGTTCATAGATTTTGCGTTTACAAATTTTCCGAAAAGTATTTTACTAACACCAAAGTATTCGTATTTGTTTCCGTCTGTAAAAGTAACTTCTAATAACATGCTTTTATGGTGCCAATCTGCAACCTGAAATTCTGTTATTGTTTTTTTATAAGCCTCTAAATTAGCTTCTTTAGTCTCTGGTGCTATACTAACCAAGAAATGGTACCCATCAATAATTTGAGTACTCATAACATCTGCTTCTTCTTTTTTAGCCTCATCAGTAAACTTGTCTGGATGCCATTCCTTTACTAAACCTCTATAAGCCTTTTTTAAATCTTTTAAATCGATAGGGCCTTCTACTTTAAAAAGTTTTTTATATTCTTTAATACGTTTCATTCGTGTGTTTTCAAATTGCGTGCAAAAGTACTGATATTAAATTGATTATGATGCAGTAATTTTTTATTAATTGTAAATTCATTTTTTTCTACATTTTATTCAGGTACTACTTTTTTGTTTTTAAACTTAAAATTCATTTCTAAATATTTTTAAAAATCAGCTGTTTGCTGATTATTATCATTTTACAACTCATTTTTAATTTGCACCTTTAAAGATATCTAAATCATTTTATTATGAAAACGAGCATTTCTTATTACCAAAACAAAAATGAATTTCGCCTATTTGTAACCAAATCATTTTCTAGTTTAGTAAAACTTAAAAAAGAAGAGAATCAGGTTTCTTTTAATGAATTGGTGTTAAAAATTTTACCAGAAATTCGAAAATATGTAAACCAAAGATTTATTTCAGCAATTAAAAAAGGTCATTTTTCTAAAATGAAATACAAAGCTGATGATATTATAGATCAACTTTTTATTACTATTTATGATAATATAGAAGAGGTTAAAAATGAAAATGATTTCTATTTGTGGTTGTTTAAAAAAACGAATGAACTATTAGAAGATGTAATTGTTGAAGAAGAATTTAACGAATTGTTTTTTAAAAACATTGATGATTATTCTAAGCCAGAATGGAATGAAATGCAAGAGAAGTTTAGCACAGATGGAGGAGGAGATTTATTAATGATTGAAGAATTAGATGATTTGTCTTACAACCATAACGATTATAGTTTAGACCATGTTTTTGTAGAAGATAATGAAAAAGTGTTGGCAGATAAGTTGGATAAAAAAATAGGAGAAGATAAAATTAATGAACATATTGATTTGGTTTTACATAAAATGCCTTCTGCAATGCGTATTGCATTTTATTTATTTACAAACCAGAAGTTAAGAGTCGATGAAATTGCAGAAATACAAAAGAAAACAATACCTGAAATTGAAAAACTTTTAAGCGATGCTAAAAAAGTAATTCAAAGAAGTTTATTTAATAGATACTCGGTAGATAAATAGTGTGTCTCTTATTTTCTATATGATAAAGATTACTATATATCCAATATAATGTAAAATCACTTTTTAGATATTTGATAAAAACATCAACTTAATAAGAAGTGATTTTTTTTCTGCGGATAGAATCTTTTTGGGCATTAGACCAATTGTATTTACCTTCAAAAATACCTTTTGTTTCCCAGTCTCCGTACATTGGGTTTGGTAACACAATAAATTTGGTACCAAAAGAAGCTTTTAAGTTATCTGCATTGTTATTTCTTTTTATAGTAGAACTGTTTTCGAATATTGAAGAAAAGTCTGATAAGTTGTCTCCTAAAAGTAATACGATTTCATGTGTTTTTTCAACAATATTTCTTCTGGTTCCTTTTTCGCTACTATTTGTTTTTAAAAGTACATGCGTCTCATCAGCAAAAGGAAATCCTCTTAATTTTAAATTTTTAATAGTTTCTTTTGTTTGTTTAGCATCCCTATTAGAAATATAAAAAACTTCAATATTTTTGCTTTGCGCATAATTAAAAAAAGCTACAGCTCCAGGTATGGCTTTTGCATTTTCTTTTTTTACCCATTCTGCCCAACGTAAAGAGGTGTAATTTTCGTTTAGTTCAATTTGTTTACCACTATACGGACTATTATCTAGCACAGTTTCATCTATATCGGTAACAATAGCCATTGGTTTTTGTGCATTATTTTTAGCAATAATTTTATCTAATTGCAATTGTGCTAAATTGTATGCTTGATAAGTGAGTGCTTTATATTCTGATGCATTTTGTTGCCATAATACGGCTTGAATAGCATGCTCTTGAAGAGGTGTTTTACGTATGTTTTTTTGTTTTATAGTTGTAATTTGAGTTTTACATCCTAAAAAGATAAAAACTGTAAAAAGAGAAATAATAATTTTATTTTTCATTATGGAATATTTTTTATGCAAGACTAAAGGATATCAAAATTAATCTAATTTAATTATTTTACTAAGAATTTAAGCATAAAAAAACCATCATATTAAATGATGGTTTTATAACAAACAACTAATTTTAATCTAAGTAAAAAAGATTAATTTTTTAATATTTATATGATTGTCAGTTGAGCTTGAAAAAGAATATGAAAACTTTAACAAACTCAATTTGACATCAAGAGGTTTTAGAAGCAGTATTTATTTTCTGCTTTTACTTTTTCTGCTATTTCGTTACGTAAATCTACGATATCTGGATAGTTTTGGTATTTAGTAAAACGTTTTAAGCCCATTAACATCATACGTTGCTCATCACCTTCGGCAAAAGAAATAATACTTTCTTTACCTTTTTCTTCAATAATATCTACTGCATGATATAAGTATAGTTTAGACATTGCAATCTGTACAGATTGTGCTGCTTCACTAGTACGTTTTACATTTTTTTCTGTTCTTAAGATAGCAGATTCTGCCATATAGATTTCAATTAAAATATCTGAGGCAGCAATTAATAACTGTTGATGTTTCTCTATTTCTGGACCATATTTTTGAAGTGCTGCACCTGCAACCATTAAAAATGTTTTCTTTAATTTAGAAATCATTAATTTTTCTTCAGAAAAAAGTTCAGAAAAATCTGGTGTTTCAAAAGAAGGAATACCCATTAAACTGTTTGCAACTTCTGTTGCAGGGCCTAATAAATCTACATGTCCTTTCATTGCTTTTTTAATTAACATACCTACAGAAAGCATTCTGTTAATTTCATTGGTACCTTCATAGATACGAGCAATTCTTGCATCTCTCCAAGCCGATTCCATAGGAGTTTCTTCAGAGAATCCCATTCCACCAAAAATCTGAATTCCTTCATCAGCACAGTTTTGTACATCTTCAGAAACTGCTACTTTTAAGATAGAACATTCAATAGCATATTCTTCTACACCTTTTAATTCTGCTTCTTGATGTGTATTTCCTGCAGCCACTCTTAACGCAATTCTATCTTCGATATCTTTTGCAGATCTATAAGTTGCAGATTCACCAACATAAGCATTGGTAGCCATTTCAGCTAGTTTTACTTTAATTGCTCCAAAATCTGAAATAGGAGTTTTAAATTGTTTACGTTCGTTTGCATAATTTACGGCATGAGAAATAATTCTACGTTGAGAATCTAAACATGCACCCGCTAATTTAATACGACCAACATTTAAGGCGTTCATGGCAATTTTAAAACCTTCGCCACGACCCGCTAACATATTTTCTGCAGGAACAATGGTGTCGTTAAAAAATACTTGTCTAGTTGATGATGCTCTAATTCCTAATTTATGTTCTTCTTCACCTAAGGTAATTCCGTTTGGATTTTCTTTATCAAACTCTACAATAAAACCAGTTATGTTTTTATCACCTTCTATACGAGCAAAAACAATCATTAATTTACAAAAACCTGCGTTTGAAATCCACATTTTTTGACCGTTAATTTTGTATGATTTTCCATCAGCAGATAATTCTGCGGTAGTTTTTCCTGAATTTGCATCAGAACCAGCACCTGGTTCCGTTAAACAATAGGCACCAAACCATTCTCCAGTAGCCAATTTAGGAACATATTTTTGTTTTTGTTCTTCGGTTCCATATAACGTAATTGGCATTGTACCTATTCCGGTATGTGCACCAAATGCCGTACTAAAAGAACCTGTTCCACTAGAAATATAATCACAAGTTAATAATGTAGAAACAAATCCCATTCCTAAACCACCATAAGCTTCAGGAACTGCTACTCCTAAAAATCCTAATTCACCGGCTTTACGCATTACCTCTTCTGTAAGTGCATAATCTTTTGCTTCAAAACGAGCTTTGTGAGGAATGATCTCTCGATCATTAAATTCCATCACAGCTTCTTTCATCATTTGTTGCTCTTCAGAAAAATCTTCTGGAGTAAATATATCTTCACAGTTTGTTTCTTTTACAAGAAATTGACCACCTCTTAATAATTCTGCCATTTTGTTAATTGTTTTATTAGGTTATAGAAGAAAGAATATAAAAATAGACTGCTTTTGTTGGCAATTCTGAAATTCCATTGTTATCCTTTGGAATTCTTCTATTACTTCTTCAATTTTTTTAATTTTTATTTTTACGAAAGAAATTCGAAGACACCTGCAGCACCTTGACCAGTACCTACACACATCGTTACCATTCCGTATTTGTTTTTCATATCGCGCTTGCGCATTTCATCAAATAATTGCACAGATAATTTTGCTCCTGTACAACCTAATGGATGACCTAATGCAATGGCACCACCATTTACATTTACAATATCTTGGTTTAAATCTAACTCACGCATTACAGCTAAAGACTGAGAAGCAAAAGCTTCATTCAATTCAATTAACTCAATATCGTTTTGTTGTAAACCTGCTTGTTTTAAAACTTTAGGTATTGCAGCAACAGGCCCAATTCCCATAATTCTTGGTTCTACACCAGCAGCAGCGTAATTTACTACTCTTGCAATTGGTTCTAGATTTAATTCTTTTACCATTTCTTCGCTCATTACCATAACAAAGGCAGCTCCATCACTCATTTGAGATGAATTACCTGCTGTTACACTTCCTCCAGCAGCAAATACTGCTCTCAGTTTTGTTAAAGCTTCAATGCTAGTTCCTTTTCTAGGACCTTCATCTTTAGTTACAGTATATTTTTTTGTTGCTTTCTTTCCGTTTTCATCTAGATAAGTTTGCTCTACTTCAATAGGAACAATTTGATCTTGAAAACGATTTTCTGCTTGTGCTTTTAAAGCTTTCATGTGAGATTTAAAGGCAAATTCATCTTGGTCTTTTCTAGAAACCTTAAACTGATTTGCAACTGCTTCTGCAGTATTTCCCATTCCCCAATAATAATCTGCGTGACCAGATTTTACGGTATCGTAATTTAACTCTGGTTTAAATCCAGTCATTGGTACAGAGCTCATGCTTTCTGCTCCACCAGCAATAATACAACTTGCCATTCCTGCTTGAATTTTAGCTGCTGCCATTGCAATTGTTTCTAGTCCCGATGAACAGAATCTGTTTACAGTAACACCAGGTACATCCACAGAATTTAATCCTATTAAAGAAATAAAACGTGCCATGTTTAAACCTTGTGCGCCTTCTGGCATTGCGTTACCAACAATTACGTCATCTATACGTTTTACGTCTAAATTTGGTAATTCTTTCATCATGTGCTGAATGGTTTCTGCACCTAATTCATCTGCACGTTTAAAGCGAAAAACACCTTTTGGAGCTTTTGCAACTGCGGTTCTATATGCTTTTACTATATATGCTTGTTTTGTCATTAGTATTAAGATTTTAGTATAAAGAATTAAGATTTGGTTAATGATTTTTGAAGAGAAAAATTCATTCTTGTTACTTCAAGTATTTCATTAATAATAGGCCTTACATTTTCTTCTGTAATTAAATTTAATCTTTTTGATAAATATAATTGAGTTAATAATTCATAAGAAGAACCATTTGCAATTCCTAGAAACTGCTTAAATTCTCCATTTGTATTTCTTCCAGCTCCTTCAGAAATATTTGAAGGTATAGAAACTGCACTTCTTCGAAGTTGAGATGTTAATCCGTATTTTTCTTCTTTAGGAAAATTTTCAGAAGCGATATAACATTTTTCTGTTATATCCATTGCTTTCTGCCATATTTTTAAATCTTCAAATCTGTGCATAATAATAGTATTTCGATTTTAGTATTAAGTATTATTCTGTGAAATCATTTTGTTAAAGTTGCTCAATCTTAATACTGTATACTTAGTACTTAATTCCTAAGAGGTTTCCCCGTTTTTAACATGTGTTGAATTCTTTCTAATGTTTTACGTTCTGTACAAAGGGATAAAAACGCTTCACGTTCTAAATCTAATAAATACTGTTCTGTAACCAATGTTGGTTCAGATAAATCTCCACCAGCCATAACGTATGCTAGTTTATTGGCAATTTTCATATCATGTTCAGAAATGTATTTAGAATCTTGCATAGAATCTGTACCTACTAAAAACATCCCTAAAGCTTGCTTACCTAAAACTCTAACATCATTACGTTTTACAGGTTGCGTATATCCACTTTCTGCCATTAGTTTAGCATGTGCTTTTGCAGTTGCTATTTGTCTGTCTTTATTAACAACTACCACATCTTTTCCTTGTTGCAGTAAACCTAAATCGAAAGCTTCGTAAGCAGAAGTAGATACTTTTGCCATACCAATAGTTAAAAAGTTTTCTTGTAAAATGTTTAGCTCTACATCTCCTTTCTGAAAAGAATCTGATGCTCTTAAAGCCATTTCTTTAGAACCACCACCACCAGGAATTACACCAACTCCAAATTCTACTAATCCCATATACGTTTCTGCTGCTGCAACCACTTTATCTGCGTGTAAAGAAATTTCACAACCACCACCTAAAGCCATTCCATGAGGAGCAGAAATAGTTGGTATAGATGAATAACGCATACGCATCATAGTATCTTGAAAATATTTAATAGCATAATTTAATTCATCATATTCTTGCTCTACAGCCATCATAAAAATCATACCAATATTAGCACCTACAGAAAAATTTGCTGCTTGGTTACCAATAACCAAACCTTGAAAATCTTTTTGTGCAATATCAATCCCTTTATTAATACCTGCTAAAACATCACCACCAATGGTATTCATTTTAGATTGAAATTCTAGATTTAAAATTCCATCTCCAATATCTTCTATTACAACACCAGAATTTTTAAAAACTTCGTTTGATTTTCTAATGTTATCTAAAATGATAAACGATTCTTGACCCGGTTTTTTAGTCTGAGATTTAGAAGGAATGTCATAAAAATAAGTTGCTCCTTCTTTAACAGAGTAAAAAGATGTAGAACCAGCAGCTAACATTTCTGTTACCCAAGTTGCAGGTGCTACTCCATCTGCTTTCATTAATTCTATTCCTGCTTCTACACCAACGGCATCCCAAATTTCGAAAGGACCATTCTCCCAACCAAAACCAGCTTTCATTGCATCATCAATCTTGTAGATTTCATCAGAAATTTCTGGAATTCTATTCTGAACATACGCAAACATTGCTGCAAAGTTCTTTCTATAGAATTCACCAGCTTTATCTTTACCGCCAACTAATACTTTAAATCTGTCAATAGGTTTATCAATCGTTTTCGTAAGTTCTAAAGTTGCAAATTTTGCTCTTTTAGCAGCACGATATTCTAAAGTGTCTAAGTCTAATGTTAAGATTTCTTTCTTTCCATCAACAACTGTCTTTTTATAAAAACCTTGACCTGTTTTACTTCCTAACCATTTATTTTCCATCATTGTATTGATGAATGCTGGAAGCTTAAATAAATCATGCGCTTCATCATTAGGGCAGTTTTCGTAAATACCATTAGCAACATGTACTAAAGTATCTAAACCAACAACATCAACAGTTCTAAAAGTTGCAGATTTTGGACGACCAATTACTGGCCCCGTCAATTTATCAACTTCTTCAACCGTTAAACCTAATTCTTTTACTTGATGAAATAAAGATTGAATTCCGAAAATTCCAATTCTATTCCCTATAAATGCAGGTGTATCCTTCGCTAAAACAGAAGTTTTTCCTAAGAATTTTTCTCCGTACATCATTAAAAAGTCTGTAACTTCTTGTTTACAATCTGGACCAGGAACAACTTCAAAAAGTTTTAAATATCTAGGAGGATTAAAAAAGTGAGTTACTGCAAAATGTTTTTGAAAGTCTTCACTTCTTCCTTCATTCATAAACTTGATAGGAATACCAGAAGTATTCGAAGAAATAATAGTTCCGGGAGTTCTGTATTTCTCTAGTTTTTCAAAAACGATTTTTTTAATATCTAATCGCTCAACAACCACCTCCATAATCCAATCTACATCAGCAACCTTTGCAATATCATCATCTAAATTACCAGTGGTAATTCTATTTGCAAATTTTTGATTATAAATAGGAGAGGGCTTCGATTTAAGTGAGGCTGTAAGTGCATCATTTACCAAACGATTTCGTACAACTTTGTCTTCGAGCGTTAATCCTTTGGCTTTTTCTTTGTCGTTTAATTCTCTTGGAACAATGTCCAATAATAGAACTTCAACTCCAATGTTTGCAAAATGACACGCAATGCCACTTCCCATAATTCCAGAGCCAACTATTGCTACTTTTTTAATTCTTCTAGTCATTTGTTTTAAAATTATTTGACGTATGATTTAAAAAAACGTAAGACATAAGACTTTTGTATTCAGTCTAATTATCTTATGTCATTTAGTCTTTAGTCATTTTTGTTATACTGCTTTATTGTTGACGTTTTCATAAATTTCTTTATCTGCAATTAATTTATTAATTGTAGATGTTACCTTAAAAAATCCTGCTAAATCTTCTTCAGAAACATGGGCTCTTACCGTGTTATTAAATTGAATAACATGACCTCTGGAGACTTTACGCATTTCTCTACCATAATCTGTTAATTTAATAATAACACTTCTACCATCTTCTGGGTTCTTTTCTCTACAAATAGCACCTTTATCTTCCATCGTTTTTAAAATTCTAGAAAGACTTGTTGGCTCCATACCCATTAAAGGACCTAAAGCCGTAGATGGGGTTCCGTTTTGTTTATCAATATTTAATAAAACAAAAGCAGTTGCCATTGTGCTATCGTGTTTTACTGCCTGTTCATTATACACTTTTGCAACGGCTTGCCACGTTGCTCTAAGCTCATGATCTATTGATTTGTGTTTATCCATTCTGTCAAATATATAAAAATTTATTATGCATGCATAGTAAATTTGAAAAAAGTTATGCGTGCATAGTAAAATTTAACAAAAAATATAGATGTTTTTTTAAAACGTATTCGTGCTTTATGATCGTTTTTTTCCAATATTTATTGGGGTTACAGGAATAATTTAATCTTTAGATTCTTAATTTTTATAAAATGGTTTTTTAAGGCAAGCCTTTAGATAAAAGTAAAAAGAGATTCTTTTAATTTATATTGTAACGTTTTAGTCTCTATGAATACTAATATTATTAAAATATGTAAGTTTGTAGTACCGAGAACTTTTCTGAAAAAAATAATAATACTGAATGAAGAATTTATTAGAAGTTAATAATGTTGTAAAAAATTATGGAGATTTTAGAGCATTAAATGATGTTTCCTTGCACATTCCTAAAGGATGTGTTTTTGGTTTATTAGGACCAAATGGAGCGGGAAAAACATCTTTAATTCGGATTATCAACCAAATTACAATGCCAGATAGTGGTGCTATCATTTTAGATGGAGAAGAATTGGCTCCGCATCATACAGCGCAAATTGGGTATTTACCAGAAGAGCGTGGTTTGTATAAATCGATGAAAGTAGGAGAACAAGCATTGTATTTGGCACAATTAAAAGGATTAAGTAAATCCGAAGCAAAAAAACGGTTAAAATATTGGTTCGATAAATTTGATATTTCTGCTTGGTGGAACAAGAAAATTGAGGAGCTTTCTAAAGGAATGGCGCAAAAAGTACAATTTATTGTTACGGTGATGCACAATCCTAAATTATTAATTTTTGATGAACCTTTTTCTGGGTTCGATCCAATTAATGCGCAATTAATTGCTAAAGAAATTTTACAACTTCGTGATGAAGGAGCAACCATTATTTTCTCGACACACAGAATGGAATCGGTAGAAGAAATGTGCGATGAAATTGCTTTGATTGATAAATCTAATAAAATTTTAGACGGAAAGTTAGATGATATCAAACGCGAGTTTAGAACGCACACTTTTCAAGTGGGATTAAATACAGCAAATCCTAAGGAGGTAGAAGCAATGTTAAAAGAGAATTTTGAAGTTTCGCCAGCAAACTTTAAATTATTAAATGATAGTTTAACCCTAAATGTAAAATTAACAGCAGCAAATTCATCTAACGATCTACTTTCTTTTTTAACAAGTAGAGGAGAAGTGCAACATTTTGTAGAGTTGATACCAAGTGCAAACGATATTTTTATTCAGGCAATACAAAAAAATAGTTAAGAAAATGAGCAAGTTAAAACTAATTATAGAGCGAGAGTTTATTGCAAAGGTTCGTAACAAATCTTTTATAATGATGACTTTTTTAAGTCCGTTATTAATGTTGGGTATGGGGGCCTTAGTTTATTTTCTGATGAAAAAGAATGACGAAAAGGTAAAAGAGATTGTGTATGTAGATAATTCTAAATTGTTTTCTAAAGACGATTTTAAAGACACAGCAACTGTTCATTATTTAGATTATACTGCATTAGGAGTAGATGAAACCAAAAAGAAAGTAGAAGAAGGTAATTATTATGGAGCGTTAATTATACCTAAACAAGATAGTTTAGAGTTGTTGGCACATTCTATAGAGTTTTATTCTAAAGATTCTCCAGGAATGTCTGTTATAGGTTCTCTAGAAAATAAAATAGAAACCAAGATTAGAAACGAAAAGCTAAATGATTTTGGTATCGATTTAGAGAAAATTAAAGCATCAAAAATTAATACAGATATAAAAATGTTTAATTTTTCTGGAGAAGAGTCTTCCAAATTAATAAACGGATTAAAAATAGGTATTGGTGCAGTTGCTGGTTACTTATTAATGATGTTTGTTATTATTTACGGTAACTCTGTAATGCGAAGTGTTATAGAAGAGAAAACAAGTAGAATTATAGAAATTATTGTATCGTCTGTAAAACCTTTTCAGTTAATGTTGGGTAAAATTATAGGGAACGCTTCTGCTGGTTTATTACAGTTCTTTATTTGGGGAATTATATTGCTTGTATTAACAACGGTTGCTTCATCTGTTTTTGGAGTAGATGTGGTAGAAATGCAAACTGCAAGAGTACCAGCAGAACAAATGGAAGCAGTAAAAGCAGCAACCGGAAGAGGAGAAATGCAAATGATTATGCAAGAAGTTTTAAGACTACCTATTTTAAAAATGTTTGTCTTATTTATTTTTTACTTCTTAGGTGGGTTTATGTTATATAGTTCACTATTTGCCGCAGTTGGTGCAGCGGTAGATAATGAAACAGATACACAACAATTTATGTTACCAATTATGTTGCCTTTAATGTTAGGTATTTATGTTGGTTTTGCAACGGTTATGAACGATCCCCATGGATCTATAGCAATATTGTTTTCTTACATTCCGTTTACAAGTCCTATTGTAATGTTAATGAGAGTTCCTTTTGGTGTTTCTTGGTATGAGTTGGCAATTTCTATGGCATTATTATTGGTTACCTTTGTATTTATGGTTTGGTTAGCAGCAAAAATATACAGAGTAGGTATTTTAATGTATGGTAAAAAACCAACCTATAAAGACTTGTATAAGTGGTTAAAGTATAAAGGCTAATTTTTATGGAAAAGCTAAAAGAATTTCTTAATTATTCGTTTAATTTAACAGACGGTATTCATCTTAATGTAAAAACAATTTTGGTGGTAACCATTGTTTTTGTTTTAACAAGTTTATGTATAAATTTGATAAGAAAGTTTGTTAATAAAAGTTTAAATGAAGAAGATAAAGGGAAGTTTAAAGCTGTTTTTTCATTTGTAAAATATATAATCTACACCGTTGTTTTAGTAATAGCCTTAGAGTCTTCTGGGATTAAAGTTGGAGTGTTATTAGCAGGTTCTGCTGCATTATTAGTAGGTATTGGTTTAGGGTTACAAACATTGTTTCAAGACATTGTATCTGGTATTTTTATCATTTTAGATAAGTCTCTACATGTTAATGATATTATAGAAATTGAAGGGAAAGTTGGAAAAGTGGTAGAAATAAGGTTAAGAACAACAAGGGCTATTACTATAGATGATAAAGTACTTATTGTGCCTAATCATAAATTTTTAACCACTAGTTTATTTAATTGGACACAAAATGGAAGTCAAACAACAGAAAGTGTTGCCATTGGTGTTGCTTATGGTTCGGACGTAGCGCTAGTTAAAAAACTTTTAATAGAGGTAGCAAAAGCACATCCAAGAGTTTTAACATCAAAAGAACCAAGAGTTTTGTTTGATGATTTTGGAGACAGTGCGTTACAATTTAAATTGCTTTTTGTTATCAATAATAGTTACGAACACTTAACCATAAAGAGCGATTTACGTTTTGCAATTGATCAAAAATTTAGAGAAAATAATATTTCAATTCCATTTCCACAAAGAGATGTACACCTTATAAAATAAGAAAAAGATGCCAAAAATATTAATAATAGAAGATGAAGCTGCTATTAGAAGAGTTTTAACAAAAATAATATCAGAAGAAAATGAAACGTATCATGTAGAAGAGGCAGAAGACGGATTATTAGGAATTGAAATGATTAAAAATAATGATTACGATTTGGTTTTGTGTGATATTAAAATGCCAAAAATGGATGGCGTTGAGGTGTTAGAAAAGGCAAAAAAAATAAAACCAGAAATACCAATTGTTATGATTTCTGGTCATGGAGATTTAGATACAGCAGTAAATACTATGCGTTTAGGTGCTTTCGATTATATTTCTAAACCACCAGATTTAAATAGGCTTTTAAATACAGTAAGAAATGCTTTGGATACAAAAGTGTTGATTGTAGAGAACAAAAGGCTAAAGAAAAAAGTAAGCAAGAACTATGAAATGATTGGTGAAAGCGACGCAATTTCTCACATAAAAGAGATGATTGAAAAAGTAGCGCCAACAGATGCAAGAGTTTTAATTACTGGTCCTAATGGAACAGGAAAAGAATTGGTAGCGCATTGGTTGCACGAAAAATCGGATAGAGTAAAAGCACCATTAATTGAAGTAAATTGTGCTGCAATTCCATCAGAATTAATAGAAAGTGAATTATTTGGACATGTAAAAGGTTCTTTTACAGGCGCAAATAAAGATAGAGCAGGTAAGTTTGAAGCAGCAAATGGAGGAACTATTTTTTTGGATGAAATAGGAGATATGAGTCTGTCTGCGCAAGCAAAAGTATTACGAGCTTTGCAAGAAAATAAAATTCAACGTGTAGGATCAGATAGAGATATCAAAGTAAATGTTAGAATTGTTGCAGCAACCAATAAAGATCTAAAAGAAGAAATTGCAGAAGGTAGGTTTAGAGAAGATTTGTATCATAGATTAGCGGTTATTTTAATTCAGGTTCCTTCTTTAAATGATCGAAGAGAAGATATTCCTTTGTTAGTCGATTTTTTTACGGATAAAATCTCGGTAGAACAAGGAATGCCTAAAAAAGGATTTTCTTCTGCAGCAATTAAATTGTTACAAGAGTACGATTGGACAGGTAATATACGTGAATTAAGAAATGTTGTAGAACGTTTAATTATTCTTGGTGAAAAAGAAGTTTCTGCAAAAGACATTAAACTTTTCGCTTCTAAATAGTGTAAAACTATTATTAAATCAAATAACTATAAATAAAGCTGATGGAAATATAAAAAGTTACCATTGACTTTTTTTCTTTTTTAAGGTATTGAATTTTATCTTTGTGGTGTTAAAAAAATAGAACATTAATAATAAAAAAATAAAAATATGGCAACAGCAGTAGGGAAAAAATTTCCAGATTTAAATGTAGACGCAATGAATGAAATGGGAGATACATTTAAATTAAATGTATTGGAAGAAGCAATTAATAACAAAAAGAAAGTGTTATTATTTTGGTACCCAAAAGACTTTACATTTGTTTGTCCTACAGAATTACATGCTTTTCAGGCAGCTTTGGGAGAATTTGAAAAAAGAAATACAATTGTAATTGGTGCTTCTTGTGATACTCCAGAGGTGCACTTTGCATGGTTAAGTACTTCTAAAGACAATGGTGGAATTGAAGGTGTTACTTACCCAATTTTAGCAGACAGCAACAGAAACTTATCTTCTATCTTAGGTATTTTAGATATTACTAATGAAACTTTTGATGAAGCTTCACAAACAATTCAAGTAGAAGGAGATAACGTAACTTATAGAGCTACTTATTTAATTGATGAAGAAGGAACTGTTTTTCATGAAGGAATTAACCACATGCCAGTTGGTAGAAATGTAAATGAATTTTTACGTTTAATTGATGCTTATGCACACGTTCAATCTCACGGAGAAGTTTGTCCTGCAAACTGGGAAGAAGGTAAAGACGCAATGTCTCCTGATGCAAAAGGAACTGCAGCTTATTTAGCTTCTCACTAATAAAAATTAAGAATAAAGAGTTCGTGTGTGTATCGGGGGATTAATGCGCGGACTACTTTATTTTAAATATTTAATATTATGGTACAAGAATTAAGTGTAGATAATTTAGCAGAAATAGTTTCTGATAATAAAAAGGTAGTTGTACAATATGCAGCAACTTGGTGTGGAAACTGTAGAATTATGAAACCAAAGTTTAAAAAATTATCTTCAGAAAATGAAGATATGGTTTTTGTAATTGCAGATGCAGAAAAATTTCCTGAAAGTAGAAAATTAGCAGACGTTAGTAATTTGCCAACATTTGCTACTTTTGTAGATGGAAAAATAGTGAATCAAACACAAACAAATAAGTTTGAAGTTTTAAAGGATCTAGTAAACGAAGTTGTTTAATTATGAAATTACCTGTAATAAAACACTTAACTAATTTTATCGAAGAAAACGATCAAGATTATGTGCTAGAAACCATAGAAACTTTAGAAGCTTTAACAGAAGTTCCATCTTTAAAAGATGAAGAATTAGACGTTATTGGAGAGTTAATTTCTAATATGTACGGAGCTGTTGAGGTAGATAAAATGATAAAAGAAGGAACACCTAAAAAAGAAGCATTAAACGCTTTTATGAAACGTGTTCTAGGTTCTATTGATAAATAAATAGCTACCTTTATAATGTATAAAAATCTCAAGTGAAAGCTTGAGATTTTTTTTGATAGCAATGAACCTTTTATTGCTCTTAAGTTTTTTATTGGATAAACCTCATTAACATTTCAATGTTGATGAGGTTTATTTAATCTTTTTTTATTTATAATACAGTTCTTAGTGGTTTTTTATTTCCTCTAATTCCTTTTCTAAAGCCTCTGCTTTTTCTTTAAATTTTTGCATAGCATTTTTAAGCTGACTGACTTTTTTAATGAGCTCATCATTTTGTAAAGCTTCGTAAGTTGTTGCGCCGTTTGTTTCTTTTATTTTTGATTTGCCTCCGCAAGTTGGGCAATTTACTACTGTACTCATTTTATTCAGTTTTTTTTAAATGATCTATAATTCCACTTTTAAACACGGTTTTTAAAGGTCTTTCAGGTTTGTTTACATAACCAATGATAATAGAAGTGTGTACTATCATTTTTTCAAAATCTAAAACCACGGTTAAATAATCTTTTTTACCTGTTTCGTGCCAGTTAACGATATAAAGATCATTGCCAATTTTTTTTGAACGATATGGAATGTCTTTATTTCCATTTCCTTTTGCTGGTCCTGCCACCCATTTATATTTGGCTTTACCTTTATAAAAATCAAAGTGAATGGCAGTACCATTTTGATATTGAAAATTAAAAGAATAGCCGTCTAAAAAATGTTCTGGTTCTCCAAACTGAAAGTTGTTGTCTTCTATCGTTTTGGTTTGAGATAAGCCAACACCAACACTAAATAGGGTTAGACAAATACATGTAATTAATTTTTTTTTCATGGTTTATGGTTTTAAATAGATTCAATTGCTTTTTTGTTTTCAGTGTTGCTTGTAGTCATAAAAACAACAGTATAACAAGTTGTAAACATTTGTTTTATTGTTGTACAAAGATGAAGCAATTGCAACTTATACAAAAGATAAAAAAGTGACTTAAAATGGTAAAAGTTGGACCAATAGTCTTCTTATATTGATTTTATAAATGATTTTGGGGAAATTATACTTTTTTTTCTCTTTCTAATAAAAACGATCCTTACTTCTTTAATTTTGATTTAATGAAAAGAGCCATTTCTTTTCCCCAAATCTTATAAGTCAGTTCTGAAGGATGAACACCATCACTAAAATATATTTTAGAATTATTATTAGGTAATGCATGTTTTTTACTCCATTGCTCCAAGGTAATTACTTCATTATAGTAAAAAACGTTCTTTTTGTTTTTAGTTAAGAGATCTAACCTTTTGCCAAAAATTTCTACCAAATTACCAATTACAAATTTTATAGCCCTTGTAAAAGCAGGAAACTCTTTTATTGGAGGCATATTTGTAAAGAAAATAGGCGTTCCTGGGAATTTATTTTGAAGTAAATTAATGAGTTCTTCAATGGATTTATGCCAATTTTTAGGAGAATTTAAAGTAAAAGCATCGTTACCACCCATACCAATAATAATGATGTCGGTACTGGTTTCTTCAATTTTCGGAATAATTTTTTTACAAACTCTTTCTGCCGTATAACCACTTCTTGCGTATACTCGCCAATTTATATTTTTTTGTAATTCTGCAGAAAGTGTATCTGCTAAAGCTCCTGTAAAACCGTTTTTATGATAGTCTACGCCAACTCCTGCAATGGTACTTTCTCCGATAGAAAGTATATGTAGTGTTTTGTTAAAATTTCCATTTACCAAGCCTTTTGGTTCTTTGGCTTCAGGAAGTGAGGGAACTTTTTTACGAATGTTTTTTCCTTGAAAATATAAAAGAGGTAGTAAAGGAATAGAAACAATACTGCCTAGAAAGTATTTTAATTTACTGTTCATCTTTTTTTTCCTCGTTCGCTTTTTTTATAATAGCTTTTAAACGTTCCTTGTTAAGTTGTTTTTCTAGCTTTACCTTATTGATTTTTTGATTCATCAATTTAGTGTGTTTTGCTTTATTAACGGAATTTTTTGCTTTTCCTTTTCCCTTTTTTGGCATTGTAATAAAATTAAGGGTTAGTTATTTTCTATGAAATAACCACCAATTCATATCTCTTGTTAATTTATACCCTAGTTTTTCATAAAGAGGAATTGCAGGGTTTCCTTTATTAGTATGTAACATTGGTAGTTTATTCTCTTTTAAAATTTGTTTGGTTACATAAGAAACCAATTGTTTGGCAAACCCTTTTCTTGTATAATCAGGATGTGTAACAACGCCACTAAGTTCAATAAAATCATCAGTTTGCATTCTTTGTCCTGTAAGAGCAACTAGTTTATTGTTTTTAAAAATACCATAATAATTACCCATTTTAAACCCTCCTCTTTGATAAAAACCAGGCATTACCAACCAAATTAAATCATAAACTTCATCAATGTATTCTTCACCTAATAAAACAATATCTTCTGTTATTTCTAGTTCTACATGTCTTTCTAAAACCATTTGACAACCATTAATTTTTTTATCAAGAATAACATGCTTTGTATCTATTGTAGGTGTTTTTTCTTCTACAACTAAAAAGAATCTTTCAGCTATTTTAGAGTGTGCAGTTAATGCTTTTGCTGTTTTTGAAGCATCCTCAAAGGCTCCAAAAGAACAAATTTCTGGTTGGTAGAACTCTACACCATCATATTGTATTAAAAATTGATGATGTGTGTCCTTTAACGAATACCAAACTGGGTTTTTTAGTTTTTCTTCTAAAGTTTTCATAGAGAATAAATATATAAAAAAAAGCTCGCAATTTGCGAGCTTTTTACAGGTTGATTTCTTACAACTTTATAATTCCTTTTTAGATAATACAGAAGATCCCGTAAAGTTTGTTATAATTATTTTAGGGGTTCCATATACTTCTGTTTTACTTTTGTCTGATGCGTCTATTGTTATTTTTTCTGATGTTTGAATTGTAAAATTGGCACTTTCTTTAACGGTAGTGTTGCAATTAGTAACAATCAATTCTTCTCCTTTAAAAGTAGAATCTTCAAGAGTTAATGCGTTTAAAGAAATAGCAGAACCTTTAATATTTACAATAGCATTTCTCATCATTCTTGTACTTAAGCTATCTGTTTTAATAGTTATTTCTGTGTTACTAGATTCGCTTAAATCTAAATTAACCTCTTTACTAGTAATGTCTATTTTAGATTTAGAACGTAATTGAAACCTTGATTTATTATTATTAATAAGATTAAACTTGTTAGATTCTACAGATAAGTTTGCAATTGTATAGTCATTTATCTGAAGCAACATAGAAGGAGTTTCTATTGCGTTTAACGATTCTATTTCTGCATCATTATTTAATACGATTTCTTGTAGAGGGTTGTTATAGTATACAGTAATATTTAGACGTTTTGCTCTTAATTTAGCTGTAGTAGAAATGGTTAGTATAGAATCTAGAACGCTTATTTCGATAGCATCATGTAAATTTTCATCAGTTTCCACTTCTACGAATGAGTTTGCTGATTTATATAAAACAACTTTAAAATCATTATTAACAGATATCTTGTTAAATGAATTTAAATCTGTTTTAACTCTTGTAACAACTTTATTTCCTTTTATTTTTTCTTGGCTAAAGCTTGTAGTTGAGACTGTTATCGATAGTAGTAACAGTAATAAAATTTTATTTTTCATGATTTTTTGTTCTTTTTTTTTAGCAGAAAAAAACCATTCCAAAGTTTGAAATGGTTTTTTATTATAAAATAAAGAAAACAATTACGCTAACATGGTAACTGGATTTTCTATAAATGTTTTTAATGTTTGTAAAAACTGAGCTCCAACAGCGCCATCAACAGTTCTATGATCGCAAGTTAAAGTTAAGTTCATTGTGTTACCAACAACTATTTGTCCGTCTTTAACAACAGGTTTTTGTACAATTGCACCAACAGATAAAATTGCTGAGTTAGGCTGATTGATAATAGAAGTAAAGTTTTCTATACCAAACATACCTAAATTAGAAACAGTAAAAGTACTTCCTTGCATTTCTGTAGGAGCTAGTTTTTTGTTTCTTGCTTTACCTGCTAAATCTCTAACACCTGCACCAATTTGAGTTAAACTTAACTCATCTGTGTGTTTAATAACGGGTACTAATAAACCATCATCTACAGCTACAGCAACACCTACGTGTATATGACTGTGGTAAATAGTATTTGTATCTGTCCAAGAAGTGTTTACTTGTGGATGTTTTTTCAAAGCCATTGCACATGCTTTTACTACCATATCATTAAATGATACTTTAACATCTGGAATTGCATTTATGGTTTTTCTAGAAGCCATTGCATTGTCCATATCAACTTCAATATTTAAACTGAAATCTGGAGCAGTAAATTTAGAGTTACCTAAAGATTTTGCAATTGCTTTACGCATTTGAGAATTCTTAACTTCTTCTGAGTTTTCTACACCAGTAGCTGGTGCATTTGCAACTGCAGGAGCAGCTGCTACTTTAGCAGCAGGAGTATAGTTCTCTACATCTTTTTTAATGATTCTTCCGTTTTCACCAGAACCATTAACATCTGCTAAATTAATTCCTTTATCAGAAGCAATTTTCTTAGCTAAAGGAGATGCAAATACGCGTCCGTTAGAAGTATTGTTTGATACAGCAACAGGTTTTGCTTCTTCTAGTTTAGCAGCTGGTTTTGCTGTAGTTTGTTCTGGAGCTTTAGCGGCAGGAGCGTCAGCTTTTTCAGCAGGAGCTGATGCAGTTGCGCCACCGTTAGCAACTAATGCAGATACATCAGTTCCGGCAGGACCAATAATGGTTAATAAACTATCTACAGGAGCAGTTTCTCCTTCTTGTACACCTATGTATAAGATGGTTCCTTCATAGAAACACTCAAATTCCATAGTTGCTTTATCTGTTTCAATTTCTGCAAGCATATCTCCTTCAGAAACACTATCACCAACTTTTTTTAACCATGTAGCCACAGTTCCGTCAGTCATTGTATCACTTAAACGAGGCATTGTAATTACCTGAACTCCTTCAGGAATAGCAACACTATCAGTTGTATCTGCTTTTGCAGTTGTTTCTTCTTTAACTTCTTCAGTAGCAGCTTCTTCTTTAGCAGGTGCTGCACTTCCGTTAATAATAGCAGAAATATCTTCACCTTCTTCACCAATAACGGCTAATAAAACATCTACAGGAGAAGTTTCTCCTTCTTGAATACCGATGTATAATAGAGTTCCTTCGTAGAAAGATTCAAACTCCATTGTAGCTTTGTCTGTTTCAATTTCAGCTAAAATGTCACCTTCTTCAATTTTATCTCCAACATTTTTTAACCATTTTGCCACAACACCTTCTTCCATGGTGTCACTTAATCTGGGCATATTTATAATTGTAGCCATATCTTAACTTATAAAAGGGTAATCTTCTTGTTCATAAACCATATCGTACATTTGCTGAGGTTCTGGATACGGAGAGTCTTCTGCGAATTTCTCACATTCTTTTACCTTTGCTTTTACTTCTTTATCTATAGCAGCTAATTCTTCTGCAGTAGCATATTCTTTTTCTAAAATAATATCTTTTACTTGCGTAATAGGATCTATTTTTTTGTATTCTTCTACTTCATCCTTAGTTCTGTAGTGTTGTGCATCAGACATTGAGTGACCTCTATATCTATATGTTTTCATTTCTAAGAAAGTTGGTCCATCACCACGTCTTGCTCTATCTAAAGCTTCATCAATAGCTTCAGCAACCTTTATAGGATTCATAGCATCTACTGGTCCACAAGGCATTTCATACCCTAAACCAAGTTTCCAAATATCTGTATGGTTTGCTGTTCTTTCTACAGAAGTTCCCATTGCGTAACCATTGTTTTCACAAATAAAGATTACAGGTAATTTCCATAACATTGCTAGGTTAAATGCTTCGTGTAAAGAACCTTGTCTTGCAGCACCATCTCCAAAACATGTTAAGGTAACACCACCAGTGTTGTTATATTTATCACCAAAAGCAAGTCCTGCACCTAAAGGAATTTGACCTCCAACAATACCGTGACCACCATAAAAACGAAATTCTTTAGAAAAAATATGCATAGAACCACCCATTCCATGAGATGTTCCTGTAACTTTTCCATACAATTCTGCCATTACACGCTTAGGATCTTCTCCCATACCAATAGGCTGTACGTGGTTTCTATAAGCAGTAATCATTTTGTCTTTAGATAAATCCATTGCATGCAATGCACCTGCTAAAATTGCTTCTTGACCATTATATAAATGTAAGAAACCTCTAACTTTTTGTTGAATGTAAACAGAAGCAAGTTTGTCTTCGAACTTACGCCAAAAAAGCATGTTTTGATACCAATCTAGATAGGTTTGTTTGGTGATTTTTTTCATTTTAGTGATATTGTTTATTTTTTAAGACCATCAAAGTATTCTTTTGAATAATCAATGACAAAAATAACTGTTTTAGATAGAATAAAAAAACAAGATGACTTTAAAATAAAACAAAATATTTTAAGGGTGTTATTTGTCTTTTGCTATGACTATAGTAGCCTTAGCGCCTGTTGCTAAGTTCCACTCATTAGAAGAGAGTAGTGCGCCTTCATTATTATAGACCTTAAAAGCGGCTGTATTAGGTCCAGAAGTGCCTTGGTTAAGTGCTTTAAATGCAATTTTATTTAGACCAACTTCTAAAGGGATATTAAATTTCTGATAACTTTGTTTAAGGGTAATGTTAATTATAACAGGAATATCATTAACTAAGATGGTAACCATATCTCCATCTGGGTATTGAAAATCTCTACAAATTATGTTTACACTTTTAGAATTTGTTCTAAAACTTCCTAAATCTTGATCGATTTTAGGGTAAATATATTGACCATTTATTTTTTTAAAGGCTTTTAAAAAACGTTCTTCACGCTGTTTTTCTTTTGTTAAAATACCTTTATTATTAAGATCGTTATCTGCTTGTTGTTTTTTTAATTTTTTATTTTCTTTATCAAAAGCACTTTTAAAGCCATCGTTTCCTTTTAATTCTAAAGCATTGGGTTTTGTAACCTCTTTAGAATTGTTTAAAACAAGTCCTTTAATGTTCCCTTTTTCTTTGTTACCAGAATTATTATCTAATTGTGCAAATAATTGAATTACAGTTAATAATAAAATTGGTAAAAGAAGTTTATTTTTTAATTTCATAGGTATCATACTTTCTGATAATATTACAAATATAATGCCGATTTTTAAGTGAAGTTGTTTCTATTTTGTTAAAAGGTATTATTCAATAGGAAAATTAAAGTAAGTTTTAGGAAACGGTTCGAATCTTAAAGTAAAATGCCACCACTCGTTTTTATAAGGTCTAAAATTATTTTGCATCATTGCAGTGCGTAACAACATTCTGTTATTTTGTTGCTTAGCAGTAATTTTTTTAGATAATGCATGAGATGTTATTCCAAAAAAATCGAAAGGACTTCCCATATCTAATTCTTTTCCTGTTTTTGTGTTTACAATTGTTAAATCTAAAGTGCTACCTCTTGAGTGCCCTGATTTAGAAGCGATATAACCTCGTTTAAATAACTGAGATTTTGGTACAGTTGGGTAAAACTGCTTTTTCATTAAAGTGTCTTCTAAAACCTTTGCCCAACGAACAAAATGATTTACCGATTGTTGTGGTCTGTAGGCGTCAAATATTTTAAGGCTTAGGTCTTTTTTTTGTAAAAAATGTTGTACTTTTTGTAAAGCAGCTGCTGTTTCTTTGGTAACTATAATACAGTTTTTGTGATATCCATCAATTGGTTTTCCTATAAAATTGTTGTTGCCTAAATAGCGTAATTCAGATTGTATCGTTTTATCTAAGTCAGATAAATATACAAATCCGTCAGGCAATTCTTGTCCGAAGGAAAAAAGAGAAATAAAGAATATAAAAAAGAGAATTGTTTTTTTCATAAAGTAAAAATAAGCAAAAAGATAATAGGTAAACTTTATGGATGGTTTTATATCAAAAAAATAAATTGATAGAAACCTGTAGAGATTAAAAAAAATGCTAATTTTGTTATAAATAAATGAATCATATGAATCAAACTACAAATACAATTTTAATGATTCGTCCTGTCGGGTTTAGGATGAATGAGCAAACTGCTGTGAATAACTATTATCAAAAAACAATAGAAGATGCACTTCCTGCAAGCATAAACTCAAAAGCACAAGTTGAGTTTGATACTTTTGTAGAAAAATTACGCAGTTTTGGGATTCATGTAATTGTAGTTTCTGATACAAAAGAGTCTGATACGCCAGATTCTATTTTTCCTAATAATTGGATTTCTTTTCATGAAGATGGTACGGTTGCTTTGTATCCAATGTTTGCTGAAAATAGACGTTTAGAAAGGCGTGAGGATATTTTAGAGCAATTAGAAAAGGAAGGTTTTTTAATAGAAAACATTATAGATTATACTTCAGCAGAAGAAGATCATGTTTTTTTGGAAGGAACAGGGAGTATTTGTTTAGATAGAGAGAATAATAAGGCATATTGCGCACTTTCTCCAAGAGCTGATGAAGAATTGTTTGTTGAGTTTTGTGAAGATCTAGAATACACTCCGGTTGTTTTTACGGCAAATCAAACCGTAAACGGTAAAAGAGAAGCTATTTATCACACGAATGTTATGATGTGTGTTGCAGAAACGTTGGCTATAATTTGTCTGGCATCAATAGATGATAAAGCAGAACGTAAAAATGTGTTGAAGCATTTAAAAGAAGATGGTAAAAAAGTAATAGATATTACAGAAGAACAGGTAAATAATTTTGCTGGTAATATGTTACAAGTTCGTGGTAAAGATGATGAACGATTTTTAATAATGAGTCAAGCAGCATTTAACTGTTTAACACAATCTCAAAAAGCACAAATAAACAATCATTGTAAAATTATTTCTAGTTCTTTAGATACCATTGAGTATTGTGGAGGAGGAAGTGCACGTTGTATGATGGCAGAAGTGTTTTTGCCGAATAAATAGGTAAATGCATTTACTTTTACTCGCGATTGCTCCAGCAACAATAATTATACTCTATATTTATTTTAAAGATAAATTTGAAAAAGAACCTATTGGTTTTTTGTTTAAAAACTTTCTTTTAGGGGCAACAGTAAGTGTTATCTTGACTGTAATTATTGGTGGTTTTGCTAGTAAATTAATTCCATTATCAGAAGGAACGAGTATTTTACAACAGTTTTTGAAAGCATTTGTAGTAGTTGCGTTGGTAGAGGAGTTTTCTAAATATGTAATTGTTAGGTATTATGCGCAAAGAAATAAAGAATATAACGAGTCTTTTGATGGAATCGTTTATGCTGTTATGGTTTCTATGGGGTTTGCTACCTTAGAAAACGTATTGTATGTTTTTCAGCATGGGGTTTCTACCGGAATAATTAGAGCTTTTACAGCAGTACCTGCGCATGCAACTTTTGCTATTTTAATGGGGTACTTTATGGGGAGAGCTAAGTTTTCTAAAAATAGAATTGTTTTAAATTTAACAGGCTTGTTCTTTGCAACGTTGTTTCATGGCGCCTATGACTTTTTCCTTTTTATTAATTTTATTCCAGGAATTTCTATTGGAGCATTTGTTTCTTTAGCAATTGGAATTATCCTTTCTAGAAAGGCGATAAAAAAACATCAAAATAGTTCGGTTTTTAAAGTTTGATAAATTTTCTTTACAATTACCTTTTTATTATCACACTGAATTTTTATGATAAATATTTCTTCGTTAAAATCAGAAATATCAATTTCTTTTGAGGGTTAAATAAAGAAATCTGTATTTTCTTATCTAAAGAATTATAAAATTCTAGTTTAAGAAAATACAGATTTATATGAGGATTAAAACTTAACTATTAAGAATTATTAATAGAATTCTACATTTTTATTTTTCTAAAACTTCATCAATTACAACTCCATTTGTACCGTTAGGAGATTCAATATTTAATAGGTTGGAAATTGTTGGTGCAATATCTGTAATATTGTATCTTTTTGATGACGAACCTTGTTTAATACCATTTCCATAGAAAATAATTGGTACATGTGTATCATAAGAATAACCAGAACCATGGCTTGTACCTGTTCTTCCGCTAATTAAAGTGGCTGGATTTGGAATCATAAAGACGTCTCCAGATAATTTTTGATTGTATCCGTTTTGAAGCGAATTTAATATGCCAGAAGAAAAATGTGTGGTTTGTAAAGTTCTTGCTGTTACTACTTTATAAATGCCATCAAAATTAATAATTTCATCAGCTAATTTTTGAGCCACTGTGTTTGCATCTAAATTTAAAGACGCTATTTTTTCTTTATTTAAAAATATTTGATAGTTAGAAACGTTTTCTATCAGTTCATCAGAATTAAAATACTTTTTAGTAGTTTCTATAACAAATTCGTTAAACTTTTTTATGTTTAAATAATGAGCAGGAATTTTTAAAGATTGTAAATAGGCAGGTACGTGCACTGCTGCGTGATCTGCTGTTAAAAATAAAGTGTAGTTACCTTTTCCAACTTGTTGGTCTAGAAATTTAAAAAAGTCTGCTAAATCTTTGTCTAAACGTAAATAAGTATCTTCTGTTTCTACAGCAGAAACACCATATTTATGACCCACGTAATCTGTTGGAGAAAAACTAACAGCTAAAAAATCTGTATATTCCCCTTTACCAAGATTTTCACCTATAATTGCAGCTTTTGCAAAATCGGCAGTAAAAGTGTTCCCAGAAGGAACCGTTTTTATTAAGTCGAAATTTCCGTTTTTTGTACGTAAATCTTTTAAGTCTTTAGGAAAAGTAGGTGTTTTTTGCCCTTTTAATTTTCCTTCAAAAATATTATTGTCCGCTCTACTGTTTGTGTAGGTGTCAATGTTGTAAAGTGTTTTCCAAGGAGTATTTAAATAATCATCGGCTTTATTATTAGTGTTAAAATCTTTTACCCATTGTGGCAGTTCATTCATGTAAAAAGTACTGGTAACCCAAGTATTAAAATTACGCCCATCGTACCAAAAAGCTCCATTTGCAGTATGACCTGCAGGCAAAATAGCAGAACGATCTTTTATAGAAACCCCAATTGTTTTTCCATGCATGTTTTGCGCTAAATGTAATTGGTCTGTTATGGTTGATGTAAAAAGTCTCTTTGGAGATTTTTGACCATAATTACCATCATTACCAACGGTTTTAAAAGTAGCATCATCTACACAATAAATAGATTTTTTAAGGTATTTATCATACCAATTGTTAGAAATAATACCATGTTCACTTGGTGTGGTTCCTGTATAAATAGAGGTGTGACCAACAGCTGTATATGTTGGTATATAGTTGTAATGTGCATTTTCTAATGAAAATCCATCTTTTAAAATTCTATTAAATCCGTCTTTCCCATATCTATCAGCAAACCTAGTTAAATAATCATATCTCATTTGGTCGATAACAATACCAACTACCAATTTTGGTTTTTTATTTTGTGATGTTAGTTTTGTGTTTCCTGAAAAAATAAATAAACAGATTAAACTAAAAATAAATTTGAATTTCATAAGGGTATAATTAAATTATTGATCAAAAGTAATTATTTTTTGTTTTGATATGGTCAATTTAACTTTCTATTAATGATATTTTAATACTTTAGCACAAAATTAAAATGAATGAATTACCTAGAACATATTGGTAAATATTTTATGATGTTAGGTAGAGTTTTTAAAAAACCGCAAAAAGGAAAGGTTTTTTATGAGGCTTTACTAAAAGAAATTGATGATTTAGGCTTAAAGTCTTTAGGTATAATAATGTTTATTTCCTTTTTTATAGGAGGTGTAATTGCATTGCAAACGGCTTTAAATTTAGACAATCCATTTATTCCGAAATCTTTAATAGGTTTTGCTGCAAAACGTTCTATTATTTTAGAGTTTGCACCTACTTTTTGTTCTATTATTTTAGCGGGTAAAGTAGGGTCTTATATAACATCTAGTATTGGTACAATGCGTGTTACAGAACAAATTGATGCGTTAGAAGTTATGGGTATAAATGCACTAAGTCATTTAGTGTTACCTAAAGTTTTAGCAACCGTTTTCTTTTATCCTTTCTTAATATCATTAGGTATGTTTTTAGGTATTTTAGGAGGCTGGGTTACAGGTGTTTTATCTGGTCTTTTTTCTGGAGCAGACTATATAGAAGGTATACAAACCGATTTTGATCCATTTTTATTAACATATGCTATTATTAAAACTTTAATTTTTGCGTTTTTAATAGCTACTGTGCCATCTTATCATGGTTATTATGTAAAAGGAGGTTCTATAGCTGTTGGTAAAGCAAGTACACAAGCGGTGGTTTGGACAACTATTTTAATTGTAATTGCAAATTATTTTTTAACTCAAATGCTTTTAACCTAAAAAATGATAGAAGTAAATAATTTACATAAAGGTTTTGGAGACGTAAAAGTATTAAAAGGTATTACAGCTACTTTTCTTCCAGGAGAAACAAGTTTAATCATTGGTGAAAGTGGTTCTGGTAAAACAGTATTTATAAAGTCACTAATTGGTTTACACATGCCAGAAGAAGGAACTATTGCTTTTGATGGAAGAATTAATACACAATTTACAGAAAACGAAAAACAACAATGGAGGCAAGAAATTGGGATGGTTTTTCAGGGAAGTGCATTGTTTGATTCTCAAACCGTAGAAGAAAATGTGATGTTTCCATTAAAAATGTTTACAAATAAACCTTTCGAGGAAATGCTAGAGCGTGTAAACTTTGTTTTAAAAAGAGTCAACTTAGAAAATTCAAATAAAAAATTACCTGCAGAATTATCTGGTGGAATGCAAAAAAGAGTTGCCATTGCAAGAGCCATTGTTATGAATCCTAAATACTTGTTTTGTGATGAACCTAACTCGGGCTTAGATCCTCGTACTGCCATTGTAATAGATAAATTGATTCAAGAAATTACAGACGAATATAAAATTACAACTGTAATTAATACCCATGATATGAATTCTGTGATGGAAATTGGAGAAAAAATAATTTTTTTAAAGGATGGTAAAAAAGCTTGGGAAGGAACTAGTGAAGATATATTTAAAACTGATAATGAGGCTGTTGTAAGTTTTGTGTATTCGTCTAATTTATTTAAGAAAGTTAGAGAAGCGTATTTAAATGAAAAAAGATATAAATAGATTTGGTTTATTTAAAATAAAGCATATCTTTGCAGCCGCTAAAAAGGAAATAAATTGACCTGGTAGCTCAGTTGGTAGAGCATCTCCCTTTTAAGGAGAGGGTCCTGGGTTCGAGCCCCAGCCCGGTCACAAGAAATTAAGAGCTTCATCTGACAAACATGAAGTTTTTTTATAAGATAATCTCTATTTAAAAGTTGTTATCTTAAGTTAAATAAATATCTTTTCAGGTGTTAAGATAAAAAACTAAAGACCTGGTAGCTCAGTTGGTAGAGCATCTCCCTTTTAAGGAGAGGGTCCTGGGTTCGAGCCCCAGCCCGGTCACTTAAAAAGCTTCACATTTTTTGTGAAGCTTTTTTTATTTATAAATATTTAGAAAAGGTTGTGCTTTAAAAGACATTCTTTTTTTAAAAAAAGTGTTAATTTTTTGTTGTCTAGTAATTATAGGTAAAAAAAATAACAGAAAAAGATAAGAAAGTTTTTTTTATACAAAAAAGATGTTATATTTGCAGCCGCTAAAAGCAACGGTCTGGTAGTTCAGCTGGTTAGAATACCTGCCTGTCACGCAGGGGGTCGCGGGTTCGAGTCCCGTCCAGACCGCTTTTAAAGTTATCATTTAGAATCAAAACCTCGCTAATCATATGATTGGCGGGGTTTTTTCGTTTTTAGGGTTATATTTTAAAATATATTATTTAACTTTAAATGGGATCAAGTCAAAAAGTTGTGGGATTTAAGGATTACGCAAAAATAGTGCTAAGTCTAAATAAGAAAAAATCCACATTTCTGACGCCTCTAAACTGTGCTCTAAAGGCTTTAATTTTAGCGTTGAATGATTCTGCAGAAGCATTAGTACTTCGATTATCAAAATAGTTTAAGATGTTTTTGTAATGTATGGACATTGTTCTAGCTATAGTATTGAAGCTTTTAAACGCTGCTTGCCTTACTTTTTCATCCCATTTAGCAAGTCTTATAAGTGCTGATGTTTTATCTTTAGTGTTATTGAATATCCAAGATAGATTTTGGCATAACTTGTATGCTTTCTCTAAATCCGGATATTTTTCAAACAGTATTTCTGCTCTTATAGATTGATTTTTAGTCCATTTACGACTTGATTTATATAATAGATATCTGCTTCTAGCTAATAGTTGTTTGAGTGTATCTCCATTAGGTAATAGTTTTGGGTTGTATTTTAAAGATTTACTTCTGGCGTTTTCAATGGCATCATTCTCAGTATCAATCGCTTCCCATCGATGTTTAATTCTTATTTCTTGCAGTGCATCTAAGGCTAATTTTTGCACATGAAAACGGTCTATTACTAAGGCAGCGTTTGGAAAGGATTTCTTGACTATAAGCCCCATATTTCCCGCCATATCCAAGGTTACTTCCATAACTTTCTTCCTGTGTTTTAAAGGAATTTTATGAAGTATTTTTATGACAACTTCAGCTTTAGTTCCTTTGATCATGGCTACTATTGCGCCTTTCTTTCCTTTAGCTAATTTATTTGTTATTATGGTATATAAATCACCGTTAGAAAAGGCAGTTTCATCAAGTGATAAGTGAGTCCCTAAATTCTTTGCAAACAATAACCAATCTGTTGCGTGCTTCTGTTGATCCCAAGCTTTAAAATCACTTAAATAATCCTTATACTGTCTTTGTAAACTTCTGGGATTTACCCCGTAGAAATTAGCTACAGTACTAGCGCTAGTAGCGTTATTACTGACTGATATCTTTTAAAAAAGCAGCAAATTCACTAGTTATTCTAGTGCCTTTTGCTACTAATTGCCAATTTCTTGTAACTACTTTTTTAGAATTTTCTTCAACCCAACGTCGTCTAATAACATGTAGAAAAACGTTTTTACCACGTATTGGAAAATCTTGCACCGTAGCCTCTGGGAAAAAGCCTTTAGAGCTTAATTTAAGGGGTTTAAATTCTTCTGGAATTGTATTTAATTCTGTAAAATAGAAATGAAGTTCTCCATTTTTAACTTCGTGTTTCGTTAATTTAAAATAGTCAACAAGAATTTCTGGTAATAATAGTTTTGTTAGTTCAATTGAAGTATCCAAAATAGAGGTTTATTAGAAAGCAAAGTTCATGCTTTTTAATTTACTCCACAACTTTTTGACTTGACCCTTTAAATGTCCACAAATCGTCAACAGTTTATTTTTAATCGTCAACATAGTTGAAAATTAGACCTAAATTTTGAAATAACCCTTAGTATAGTTGATTTGACTTTCGTCTCAATGAATGTTTAACAATCTAAAGACGATAACTATGCGTACTTCTTTAACATTTTCTGTGCTTTTTTGGATTTATACCAAACGAGCCCAAAACAACCAGATAAATATTTATGCCCGGATTACCGTAAATGGTAAAAAGGTCAATATCAGCCTTAAACATAAAGTTGATGTTAAAACTTGGAATCCAAAATCCCAAAAATTAAAAGGAAATAGCCCAACCGTTAAAGTAATGAATTTATATCTTGATGAAGTCAAATCAGGAATTGTTCAATGTTATAGGGAACTAAAAATGGAAAATCGAATTCTGACAGCTGAACTCATCAAGGCAAGGTATTTGGGTGAGGATAAAATTCATTATTCCCTTAGGGACATTTTTGAATACCATGATAAAGCCATGGTACACAAGCTGAAGGCTAACACTATAGGGCATTACAAAACAACTGAAAAGCATGTTTTTGCATACTTGAAAAAAAAGCATAAAACTTTAGATATACACCTTCAGAACTTGGATTATGAATTTATCATTGGCTTTGAGAGTTTCCTAAGGGGCTATCAATCGAGGCCATCGCAGGGAACGATCAGTAACAATGTAGCAATGAAACATATTCAAAGACTTAGAAAAATAATTACTCTAGCTTTTAATATGGAGTGGATTGATAGAGACCCTTTTGTTCAATTCAAGCCAAAGTTGGAGAAGAAAGAACGTGAATTCCTTACAGAAACCGAGCTTCAAAAGATTGAGCGTGTATCTTGTCCTATCGACAGGCTCATGACAGTTAAGGATCTGTTTATTTTCGGTTGTTACACAGGAATGTGCTATGTCGATATTATGAAGCTCAAAAGAGATAATATTTTGTCAGGAATTGATGGCAATAGTTGGATAATGACAGAAAGATTAAAAACAAAGACCCCAGTAAAAATACCGTTGTTGCCTGTAGTGGAATCATTGATAGAGAAATATGAAGATCATCCAAGGACCATGTTTTCAGGTGGATTGATGCCTTACTTGTCTAACCAAAAGTTGAATAGCTATCTAAAAGAAATAGCTGACATGTGTGGTATCAATAAGAACCTTACATTCCATATGGCTCGACATACTTTTGCAACAACAGTAACTTTAAGCAATGGAGTTCCAATAGAAACGGTATCTAAATTATTGGGTCATACCAAAATTGTCACGACTCAAATTTATGCTAGAGTGATAGAAAGAAAGATAAGTGAGGACATGCAAAGGCTAAAAGACCGCTTTTCTGTTCAGAAAACTAGTTTTTAGATATTATTCAATCGTTTTAAGTTATTATATTTTTTTGATTTTGAACTTACAGAATAGATCACTTTTTATAGCTCTAAAAGTGAAATTTTATAATAACCCACAAAATAGTTGTAAAATAAAATGTAATAAAAAAACGTTTAAATCGCGCTTTTTTTACAACTTTAGCGGTTCTGCATATTTAAGAATGCAAGTATAGAATCGTTTTGCATAAAACCACCGTGAATTTTGAAAATTTCTAGCACAGTTTTTTCGAAATTGGTAACTTAAAATTCAAAAAAAAAAATCGCGAAAATTAAGCCATGTTTTTTAACGTGTTTGTAAATGGAAAGTTGCGGGATTAAGCAACTAACTTACAAAAAATGGAACGAACCAGAGGAAAATCCGTAGGATTTTCCAAGTAGGCAAGAACCAAGCAATTATTTTTACACGGTGTTACCAACTGTAATTTTATAATATATTATTTAAATCTTGCCTTCCAATGATAGCCATAATCTCTATAATCTTATTGTCATTATTAACTTTAAAATAAATGCTGTCAGATCCACAGACACAGCGTCTATAATCTTGTTTTATAAAGTCAACCGATTCAAATGAGAAAGGTCGTTGAGCAATAATGTCAAAATACTCAAAAAATGAGTTGAAATATTTATCAGCTTGTGTTATTCCAAATTTCTTTACGCCGTAATGATGAATTCTAATTAAGTCATCTTTAGCTACGTTACTTAATTTGTATTTAGTCATTTAATAAAGACTTTGATTTTGCTAAAATTTGCTCTTTACTATCATTAGTAAAACCACTATTTTCAGCTCTTTCTAATTTCGAGCTTATCCAATCTATTTGGCGTTGTTGATTTCTAGCCTGTCTTATTAGGTCGTTTACGAGTTCACTTTTACTGGAATACTCGTTAGTTTCCACTTGGGTTTTTAACCATTCGTCATTTGGTTGTGTCAATGAAATGCTTTGTCGTGCCATGTGATTCGTTTTTGATGTAAATTTACACCAAAAAAAAGTATTTACAAAATATTTCAACCCCAAACACTAAACTTCAGACAGTTGGGTTTTATTGTTGGTAACGGTTATGTGTATGGAAAGTTGCGTGTTTGAGTGCGAGGATTTTCCGAAGGAAAATCGGATGCAAGTAAACGAGCAACTAACTTTGGTTAAGCTAAAAATAGCAATTTTTTATATATGGTGTTGGCAATTGGCTTTTTACATTTCATAGGATTGTAATTTTTCAGCGTATTAATGAAAAATGTCCTTTAAAACTCCTACTATCTCCTAAATAAGCAGTAAACCAATAATCTGATGCAAACAAATGTTTTCCATTGTAAGTTCCATCCCAACCTAAATCATTAAATGTAAGTTGCTTTAATAACTTACCGAATCTATCAAAAATATAAATTACTGAATTTGGAAATTTTTCAATTCCTCTAATTTGCCAATTGTCATTAAACCCATCGTTATTTGGGGTGAAAAACTTAGGATAATCTACTAATACAACTTCTTGTTCATCCAATCCACAACCTTTTTTATCTCTAACTTGAATATTATAAATACCTCCTAATAGGTTATAAAATCTGTTATCATCTTGAAAATTAAAACCATCAATAGAATATTCAAAATCACCGTCACCAGAAGTAATTATTTCAACATAATTATTATCTGAAATATCTTGAATTTTGACTTCGTCAATTTTAGGTAGATTTGAGCGAATTAAATTTAATGAAAATGAATTTTCGCAGGATGTTCCATTATTTATTTTAGAAACACGAAGTGTATAAATACCTGCATCTATTAAATTTGCTTCAAAGGAATTTGAAATTACTGACCCATCTTCAAAAGTCCATTTCCAATAATCAAAAGTTGAATTGGATGTAATATATAACGATGGCTCCAAATCACATAAAAAATAATTATTTTCTAAATTAATTTTTGGTAACTCGTTTACAATCATTTCAAAACTGGTTTCTGAATAACACAATGAATTTAATTCATTTTCAACTCTAACATTAATAGTTTGTGACCATGCAACTGTATTTTGATAATTTATCGGCAAAGGATTTGACAATTCATTTCCATTTTTATCTGAATAAAATATAAGTAACCCTATTTGATTACCTATCAATTGATTTTCAATTGTAGATGTATCGAAATAGCCAATTCCGTTACCTTCATCACAAGCGTACAAATTGAGAGGCTGATTAATTTGAGGTTGTGTGGATGTTATTAAATTTAAAAACGTTTCAGCATAACATTTTGTTATTGGGTTAGTAACTCTTACGGTTAAAATTTCTTGGTTTGCAATGATATTTGTATAAGGATTTGGTAATGGACTTGATAATTGGTTTCCATTAGAATTAAAATATGAAATGACCATTCCTGTTTGATTTCCTAAAACTAATGTTTCAATAGTTGATGTATCAAAATATTCTGAAATCCCATCATTATTATCATCGCAACCAGCAATATCTGCCAACGTATTTGCAATTGGCAAGGAAGATACTACAATATTAAATGTAGTTTCATTATAGCAATTAGTTTGCTTATTAGTGACTCTTACTGTTATAGATTCTTGGTTTTTAACTTTATTATCCACTGCATTTAATTGAGCACTAGAAATTTGTTGACCATCTTGAAAATAAAAATCTAGTTGTATATTATTTGCCGTTAAATCTGATTGAATTTGGGATAAATTAAAAGTTGCAAATCCGTCACTATCACCATTGCATTCAAAAATATCTTCAACTTTTGATACATCTGGTAATGAATTTATAATTAAATCAAACGTAATTTCAGAGTAACAGCATTGTTCTTCATTTCTAGCAACTCTTACTGTAATAGTTTCTTTATCTTTTACCGAATTTGTAAAAGGATTTGGTAGCAAATCGTATTCATTTCCTTTTCCATCAATATAAGTAACAAACTTACCTTGTTTTGACCCCTATAAAACAAGAGTAATCTTTTAAATTTCGATTATTAATTAAGCTGTTAAATTTTTCATCATAATTAGATGTTTATCTGTATTCCATTTTTCCATTGGGGTTATACGTCCCAACAATCCGTGAAGTCTTCTATTGTTATAAAATTTCACGTATCGTTTTAATATTTGCTCTATTTCACCAAAATATTGATAGTCGAACCTTTTAAAAACTTCTTTTTTTAATATTCCGTGATACGCTTCTATATGTGCATTTTCCTCAGGTGTTGCAATGTGTGTAAATTCTTGTTGTACTCCGATTAAACCTAAGTATTCACGTACTCTTTTAGCTATAAATTGGCTTCCATTATCACTTCTAATAACTACATTATTGGGGTAATCATAATCTTGAAACAACTCAGATAGTAATGTAATAACGTGATGCTGTTTAATGGTAAAAGAAAAATAGTCTTTTAGTATTCTACGAGTATGAACGTCTATGACCGAGAGTAAATAAGCATTCTTTCCTACACTTGGTATCCAAACCATTTTTATATCCATTTCCAGGCATTCTAAGGGCTTAGAAGTGTGAACTTTTCTGAACTTTACAAACTTGCGTCCTGAACCACTTCTATCTATCCTATTATCTAGTTTGAGTAAGCCTTCTTCTTTCATAATTCTATATAGTTTTTTATGATTTATAGTGTACCCCTCTCTTTTTAAATAGCTGGTCATTAATCGATAACCACAATCTATAAACTCATGCTGTAAAATTTCTTTTATAGCTGCAACTACATCGTTTTGTAATACAAAGCCTTTGGTCTTATGAAAAGTTTCTTTAGTTGGCTTATTTCCTTTTTTACCACCACTAGGTTCTCTGTAGTAACTACTCTCTACAATACCTACCATTTTTAGGATTTTTGTTTTGCTACACTTATATTTTTTATAAATTGCATTGACTAAATCTTTCTTGGATCGGACGTTCCAAACTTTTTTTTTAAAAGTTCTCGTTGTACTTCAAGCTCAATTTCTCTATCACTTAATAATTTTCTTAAAACTCGATTCTCTTCTTCTGCCTCTTTAAGTTCTTTACTCTTGGTATCATAAGTTACCTTCAAACCTGCTTCTCCTTTGTGCTCAAACTTCTTTCGCCAACTGTAAAATGTTCCAGTGCTTACACTGTATTTTCGGCAGGCTTCTACAATACCTATTTCTTCTGAAACTGATAGAATTTCTAACTTCTGTTCTAATGTCCATTTCTTGTATTTCATATCTCAAATATATTAGTTTTGAAATTTAAAATATCACTCCGAACTATTAAGGGGCTAAACTATACCTGTTTGGCCTCCTAAAACTTGAGATTGAATATTTGAAGTATCAAAAGACGTAGAAATTCCTGTGCCAAAAGTATCTTCACAAGCTTCTAAATTATTAATACCGTAGGCATTTGGTGGTTCTTTTACATTAATAGTTTCAGATAACACCTCTGCGCTTCCATCAAAAGCGGTAACTGTGGCAGTAACTGTATAAGTGCCATCTGCCGAAAAATCGTGATAAGGAGATAGATCTGTTGATGTATTCTCAATATCTGATACTGGATCTCCAAAATTCCAAACTATAGATGCAATTTCTTCCTTTTTTTCAACACTAAACTCTTTTAAAAACTCTGAACAAATATTTGAAATGTTCATTTCAAAATTATTTGAAGTGTGTATGGTTTTTCCTTTAACATTAATATATACATTATAGTCTTTGCCAGGTAAACCATAATCTTGATTTATAACATCAGTATTTACATAAGTTGGTCCGGCAACACAACCTTTATACCATGAAGGAGCTCCATCATCTTGAACTGTCCCAGCAAAATGGGCTAAAGCAGAACCATAGGCAACTCCTTTTTTAACCTCAACAAGTATTCGAGTAACATCAGATGGAATTACAACTGCTGTATCAAAATCTAGGTTTAAAATTCTGACCAGATCGCTTTCATAAGGAAATTGATATTCCTGACTGCTTCCTATTAAATCAGTTTCAGAGAAAGAATCTGGAAAATTATCATCTATTTTGTAAATATTAAATTGAATTGTTGCTCCCCAAGTACCATAACTAATACCTACTTGTCCAGAGTTGATTACAAAAGCTTCATTGGTTGAAATTCCAAAATCTTCTAAATAATAATCTCTTGCAAAATAAGTATATGATGATGAACAAGAATGATTCATTGTTTTAATAACTTCATCACAAAAATTATGTGTTAATGTGGTATTAGCCCCATAATTTGAAGCACTATATTTTTCACCAGTAACATTTATATAAAAATTTGCATTAGGAACAGGCGAATCTAAATCTGTAGTTGACGTATACGAATAATATTTTCTACACCCTTTATACCAAGAATCTCCTGTATCTTCTGCTGTACCGGCTATAATTACTTCTGCAGAATTAGGATTGTAAAAATCTACACTTTTTCCAACGGTAACTAGTATTCTTTCTACACCAGCAGGAACAACAAAGGGTTTGCTAAAATCAAATTGAACAATTTGTGGAGTATCTATTTGAGGCAATAACATATAACCACCACTTCCTAATAAAACAGGTATTGAATTGGGAAAATTTGTATCAACACTAAAAATATTAAACCCTAAATAAGCCCCGTTATAAGATTTACTTATACCAACTTCTGCGGAGCGAATAATAAATTGCTCATTAGTTGTTATCCCAAAATCTGACAAATTGAAAACTCTGGACCAAGACTCATCCTCCTCGCAAGAAACCATACCCGTTTCTATAGGTGTAGTTCCAATATTGTGTGTTAATTTAATTTGGGCATTTACACATTGAAAAGATAATACAAGTAAAAGTAGGGCTAAGCTTTTAAACATATTTTTTTGAATATAGTTGTGGTCATTCTTGTTCGTATTTTCAGCTTGTTGCCAACGTTAATGTATATGGAAAGTTGCGTGTTTGTGTGCGAGGATTTTCCGAAGGAAAATCAGAAGCTAGCAAACAAAGCAACGACCAAACGGCTTAACTAAAATAAGCAATGTTTTTTACACGGCTTAAGTTAGCATTTTATAATAAAAGACTAAATTTAAGTATATAAATCAGAAAGAATAAAAGAGAGAATTAAGGTTAATATACACGGTGAAGCCAAGACTTCGACAACATTGATAATCCTCTCTCTTTTCTACTAACAATCACGTTCAGTTCTGTGAGACCTAGATCTCGATTTCAAGTTGTTGTGAGTAAAAGTAGGTTATTCTTTCATAAATCAGTTCTTATGAATAAATATAAGGAAATTTTTGGAGTTGACATCAGTAAAGACGTTTTTGATGTTTATGGAAGTACAAATGGTCATGATCAATTTAAAAATGATGAATTAGGGTTTAAAACCTTTTTAAAAAGTTTACCTAAAAACTCATTAGTTATTATGGAAGCAACAGGTTATTACCATTACAGATTAGCTCAGTTTTTATACAAACAAAGCATTTTTGTATCGGTGGTAAATCCTTTGTCTGTAAAGCGTTTTATCCAAATGAAATTATCTAAAGTAAAGACGGATAAAAGTGATGCAAAGGCTATCTGTGAATATGGAAGTATCAATGAAGTTCCATTGTATACGGCTCTTACTAATGTTCAGAGTGAGTGTTTACAGTTGTTTAGGTTATTAGATAGTGATATTAAAAAACGCACAGCGGTTAAGAATAAAATCCACGGAGAAGAAGTTTTAGGGATTCCCTCTAAGTGGGTTTATGGTTCATTAAAACGGACTAAAAAACATTTAGACAAAGAGATTTTAGGAATCGAAACAAAAGTACTATCATTAGTAAAACAAGACCAACAAGCACAGTTAACATTGCTAACTAGTATTCCAGGAATAGGATTGAAAACGGCATTGTTTTTAATTGTAATTACTGATGGATTTAAGAAATTTGAAACAGCTTCACAATTATGTAGTTATGTAGGAATTACTCCAACGATAAGAGTATCTGGGAGTAGTGTACGTGGAAGAAGTAGAATAAGTAAGGTTGGAAATAGGAAGTTACGCAACCTCTTGTTTCTCTGTGCTTTTACAGCTTGCAAGCATAATAAAGGATGTCGCGAGATTTATGAGCGAATTGTTAACAAGGGTAAGAGTAAGAAATTGGCTTTAATAGCGGTTTCAAATAAACTGATAAAACAGAGTTTTGCTATTGCAAAATCAGGTTTACCATATGACGAAACGTACGTTTCTGTTTTATCAAAATAAGTAGTATTTACATAAAAAATAAAAGCTCAAAATACGAATTCATAGCATTATGAGCCTAAAATAATAGTGCGTAAATTTAATGAAGAAAAGAGTTGTTTTTTAGCTCAGTTCTTTGTTGTGGGCAGTTTATTCCGTTGGCATTTTTGACATATCCATATAGAACATTTCCCAAGTGTGTCCATCTAAATCTTCGATTGTTCGTTGTTGCATAAAACCGTAATCCCTTAATTCGTTTGGTTCATTTCCGCCTGCCCTTAATCCGTTTTCCAAGATTTCATTCATTTCATCCACGCTATCGGCAGACAAAGAATAAAGTCCGGCAATATTTACTTTCGTGTCTGCAATTGGCTTGGTGGCAAAGGTTGAAAACTTTTCGTGTGCCATTAGCATTACGAAAATTGTATCGCTCCACACCATACATTTTGTGGTGTCGTCTGAAAATTGAGGATTGTTCGTAAATCCCAATGCTGTATAAAAGTCCATTGATTTTTTGACGTTTTTAACAGCTAAATTGATAAAGATTTGTTTTGCCATTTTTTCGATTTTTAGTTTATTGTTTGAATTTTGTTTTTGTAATGGTAAGAAAGTGCAAGTATGCCCAAGAAAGTCAAAGGCATAATCATATAACCGATGTTTTTATCTACACAAGCGTGACTTATGAACGCAAAAATAAGTGTAAATGAAAGTCCTGAATATGCCCATTCTTTTAGCTTATCAGGTGTTTTTGGGTAAATGATTGCGATAACCCCAAGGACTTTTGCAATAGCTAATGAGTATGCGAAATAATCGGGATAGCCTAAAGCTTTTGTTCCGATTGTCATATACTCTGGTGCAAAAATCCAAGTACTCATTGGCATAATGGCTTCCCAAAGTGCTATAATAATTGTAGCCGTCCAAAAAATGATTTTAGCTTTTTTCATTGTCTTTATGGTTTTAAAAGTTTTGCTAAATGGTTTAATGTCGCTGTAAACCCTTCTTTGAAGCCCATCTGTATGTGCATCTCAAGGTCTTCAAGTTTTGCGTGTTTGATAGAAATCTTTACAGTTGTAATACCATCAGTTTCGCTAAAGTCCAAGTTCCAATTGGCAGAAGGCATTTGTTCGTTAATATTTTCTTCCTTGTCTGCAAAAGCGTCCTTGAATTGGAAATTGTCCTTGGGTGAAATTGAAGTAAAGTCTTGAATGGACCAATGTTCTTCGCCTTCGGGACCGACCATTGCGTAAAATCTTCGTCCACCTTCTTCAAAGTTCATATACTTTGTTCTTGATTTCCAAGGTTGTGGTGCCCACCATTGGTCAAGGATTTCCTTTTTTGTAAAAGCATCCCAAACCATTGGTTGGTTTGCATCAAATTCTCGGTTTACAAAAACGGTACTCGTTTTTTTGTCGACAGTAAAGTCGAATAATAGATTATTTTTCATTTTTCTTGTTTTTAAGTGTTGATAATAAATTGTCAAGTTGGTCAAAACGGTTTTCCCAAATTTTTCTAAATTGTTCTACCCATTTATCGATTTCTTTCATTTTTTCGATTTTCAGTTCGTAGTAGATTTCTCGACCTTGTTGGTTTGCTTCTACGAGTTCGCATTCGTTCAAAATCTGAATGTGTTTGGAAATTGTAGGTCTTGCTGCATCAAAGTTTTCGGCAATTGCTCCTGCTGTCATAGCTTGTGAGGTTAATAAAACCAAAATCGCTCGTCTTGTCGGGTCTGAAATTGCTTGAAATATGTCTCTTCTTAATTTCATTATGAAGTTATTTGACTACAAATATATACGAAGCCATTTGACTACGCAAATATTTTTTCAATTTTTTTTCAGAAATTTTGAAATTCAGTCGGAATAATTGGTGTAGAAACGGTTGTTCTTAAATGTCTAGTCCTTAAATATGGCTACGGGTTAATAATTGATTTATGCTGTTTTTAAATATACCATATTCGGTGTTTTGAAGTCTAAAGATAAATGTAATCTTATTTCGTTGTATAGATTAATTGCATTTTTTGTTGCTCTTTTGGCGTGAGCCACATCAGTAAAGGTCTGGTCGAGATAGAATTCGTCTTTTAAGATGCCGTTTACGCGCTCAGCCATAGCATTTTCGTAACAATGATTTTCTTCTGTCATACTAATATCTATCTTATTTCTTTTAAGTATTTGTGTATACACATTACTGCAATACTGTATTCCTCTGTCTGAATGATGGATAAGACCTTTAACATTCTTTGCTTTGTACAGAGCCTTGTTTAAAGCTCTCACGCATCCTTTTAGTTCCAGACTATTACTGAGGTCATAACCAACAATCTTTCTAGAATACATATCTGTAATGAGCGCAAGATAGCAGAAGCCTTTAATGGTTCTGATGTATGTTATATCGCTTACCCAAACTTGGTTAGGTTTTGTGACTTCTACATCTTTAATGATGTTTTTGTACTTGTAGAACCTGTGCAATGAATTGGTTGTTCTAGAACTATATTTCTTTCTAAGTGTAAGCATATTGTGTTTTCTAAGGACGTTAAATAGGGTGTCTCTACCGACTTTAAGATTGACTTTAACAAACTCATCATCTAATGATTTTATAAGTTTACGTACGCCTTCTCTGGGAAGGGATCTGCGTCTTTTTTGTACTATTTGAATAATCTGCTGTTCTGTTTTTAAACGTTTATCAGCTCTAGATTTGTATTTGTAATACGCATCACGTTTTAAACCAAAACAATGAGTTATAGTGGTTAAAGAAGCAAATCCCTTAGACTTTTCTTTAGCTTTATCTAAGGCTAGATATTTAGCTTTTTTTTTAGTTCGATTACAGATTTATAACCTAACTGTTCTGCTGCCACTTCCAGATAAGAGTCCAGTACCAAAGCATCTAAATCCTTTTTGAGTAAGAGTTGTTTTAGTTGTTTGATTTCTTTTTGAAGCGCTTTAATACGTGTTATTTCATCTTTAGTTTCCACTTTAATTCTAGTGTTCATCAGGTCTTTACGGTTGTACTTTCTAATCCATTCGTTAATGGTTGTAGGTGCAATACCGTATGCTTTACCTAGTTGATATTTGTTTAGTTTTCCGGTTGTAAGTTCGTCTAAAATTTTCAGTTTAAAAGGTTCTGAATACCGTCTAATTACTTTGTCATTTTTGTACATAATGTTTAAAATTATGTAGCCTTTATTCAGGACGGGTCATAATGGTTTACAACGGATGGCGGTAAGAAGCGTTGCGCACTTCGAAACACAAAACTATCAGCCCACTAAGCCGTTGATTAAATGTTGTAATGGCCAAATATAGCACTTTCTGCGAAATGATTTTTACCGCGTGTTGTATGCTGGTCTTCACTCATTGTCAATCAGTTATCAATTTAGCACAATCTAAACTCCCCTTATTCGAAGCACTGCTGTACCCGAAAAAATTAGTTTTTGGGTCGGCAAAAAAGCGTTGGCAGACAGGCAAGCTCTTTTGTAATTTTTGTTTGCGTGTCGGCTAGGGCGAATTGAAAATGTGCTTGGCTGTGTGGGCTGAATTACCATTTTTAATCAATATCTTGTTTATTTCGGACTTGGATTCATGCTTATCATATTATACAGAATGATTTTAAGAAAATAATGGAATATATTGAACTGCATGATAAGAACAAGGATACTTTTTCACATAGAACGTATGAGTTATTACTTAGAATTTGTACGGAATTTGAAAATAATTGCTCAGGAATTCTTAAAGATAATGGTTATTCAAAAAAAGGGAATTGGAATATTAAAGATTATTTTAAAATAAGTTCTGCTTCTAAACTACATGAATATGAAGTAAGTATTAATACATGGTTTCCTAAACCCAAAGAATTTAGACCATTTAAGGATTGGGGATCGAATAGTTTTGCTCCTTTAAACTGGTATCAGGCATATAATAATGTTAAACATAATAGAAGCGATATGTTCCATTTCGCTTCTATTGAAAATATAATATCTGCTCTTGGTGGATTATTTGTAATACTTAACTCTCAGTTTGGCACTTATGTTTTTAATCAATATCAGATGAATATTGGATTTCTTAGAGAAGATGATGGGTATATGTCAACAGGTGAGAGTTTATTTAGTATTAAATATCCCACATCATGGTCTAAGACTGATAATATAACTATTGATGAAAAACACTTTTATAAGGAAGTGAAGCCGTTTCAAAAATACATTTTTAAAAATAGTTGAGTCCCACAAAATGACCAATAAAAGTATACTTTCCTAAAAATCCATAATCGCCAAGTCCTGTTCGGGATCCAGCCGGAAAAGATGAAAATTCAAAATCATTAGTACCATTACCTATGACACATTCTAAGTTTACAATTTATTAAATAGTTAGTTAAGTTTAAAACCTATTTTGTAAACAGGTATGGCCTTTATACTTTTTACTTCCAAAACATTCTTAATTTTATTCAAATTTGGCCAATATTCACCATCTATATAGATTTTGTCATCAGGTTGCAATGGAATGAATTTGAGTTCTAAATTCATTCCATTTATATAATCTGGTAACAACTGTTTTGCACCTAATACCCATGTCTCTCCATTGTAGTAATTATCATAAATAAATTCACCATTTTTATATAAACGGAGCGCGCTTGCCTCGTAATCAATTTTTACTCGCACATCATATAGGCTATCAGGGATGCCTTTAGGAAAAGTTAAGGAAAGAATTGTGCCCTTATCAAAAATAGAATCATGTGGAACACCAGTAATCAAATTCTGGGACTTATTGTTTGTTCTGTTTTGGAATTTAATATTTTTACCATTCTGAATTTCAGTATAAGCTAAGGGCACGTTAACGTATTCAAAATTTACTTCAAATTTTTCAAACAATCCATCCTTGATTGATGGTGAATTTTTAGAGGGAACCTTAGGATATGCCCAAATTGTATTTTTTATCTGTTCGCTAATCACTTGCAAACTATCACCCTTAAATAGTAAAATCTCAGCGTCTGAAAGGTACAAAGTGTTGTTATTTCTATACAACTGCTTCGCGTGCTTTTGATCCAATACTAAAAAACGAACCGTTTTATCATCTATTAATTTCACATCAATAAAACAGTTTAAACCTGCTTTTGTGATTGCAATATTCGTTGAGGAATCCTTTTTTACTACTTGGGCATTATTAGTTTTAATGTCAGAGATATTAGTATTATCTATAGCAAATTCTGCAGGAAGCCCTTCGTTTTGAAAAAACACAAAAGTATTACTCTCCTCTAAGTGTAAAATGGGTTGTGCTGTAGCGTACTTAATGAGGACACCCGATAACTGCAAGTTAAAAGGCCAATAGAAATAAGAATCAATAGGAATATTAAATGGTTTTTTAGGAAATTTTAGTGTTTCGGATGCTAAATTAATTTCAAACTGTGTATTATTAAATTGATAGGTTGTATCGTTTTTAACGCGATTATTGACAAACACAAATCCTTTTTTGCCATCGGTTCGTACAGCTCTTTGAAGCTCTTTAGAGTTCAGTAGGTCTTGACCGTGTAGCTCATCAATTTCTTTTGGAATAATTGTTTGGCAGGGTGCCAAATGTTTTCCAAAATCAGTCATGAAATGGAGTTGTACTGGGTACTCATGGAAACTTCTTCTAATTTGTCCAAACTCCCCTATAGCTGACTGAAAATCGTTGCTAAATACTGAATTATCATTGGCACCATGAGCCATTTCTCTATTCATATAGCTATGCTTTCCTTTAGGGTTACTGCCACCAATAGCCATAAAATACCCCATTCCATTGCAGCCACTTCCTAATTCAACTAATGATACAGCTCCGTTATCCAAATAATTAACATTAGGACGACGGTGGTACGCCATGTTCATTCCAATACCCGTTTCGCAGGTTAGGTAAGGATTGTCAATGTATTTTTGAATATCGGTACTTTGGTTAGCATCGAAATAATTTACTTCTGTATCGATACCGTCCACAGCTCTAAGTGTACTAAAACTAAATGCAGGTGTTCTAAATATTTTGTCTGCTGTACCCCAAAAATATTCGGCATATGACCCATGAGTTTGAATTGTATGATCTTGAATAAACTCAGCACCATTCCATCCAGTAGTTGTATATATAGGAACATCCATACCATATTTTATAGCTGTCGCTTTTTCCCATTCAATTAAATCAGTTCCACCTACACCCGAATGCGCAGGAGTGTACTCATTATCTAATTGCACCGAAACAATAGGACCTCCATCTTTCCAGTACAAGCCTTTCATTTGCTCTCCTATTTTTTGATAATACTTATCTACATAAGCTAAATAGTCAGGATCCATTGAACGTAATCGCCCTCCACTTCCTGAATGTCCAAACGGGTTTTTAGGATCTCCCAAACGCTTTACCAGCCAATCAGGATGGCCTCCGTTTCGATATTCAGCATTTACCCAAGGGCCAATTCTCGCAGCAAACAACAGGTTGTGCTTTTTACAAAGCTGTATAAAACGACGTAAATCATTTCTTCCTGAAAAATCCCAAACACCTTCCTCTTCCTCATGATTTATCCAAAACATATAGGAGGAAACTCCTGTAAAACCCTGTGATTTCAATTTTAAGAGAGCGTCTTCCCAATGTTCAGATGGGTATCGTTGGTATTCAAATTCTCCGAAAGAGGCAATCCATGGTTCACCATTAAATGTGATGAATTTATTATTAACTTTTAGCTCATCACCCGATGGAGAAACACTAGACATTCCAGGGATGACTCTAGTTGATTCTTCTTTGAAATTTGAAAGGTCAAAAACTATTGAACTTTCTAAGTTCACAGCATTATCTGTTTTTTGTTTTTTAAAACAGGAGTTTAGAGTTATTAAAGCACAGATTCCAATAATCAAACATGTTTTTGTATTCATAATCTAAGTTTAAATATAATCATTCTCAATCAACATAGTGCCGCATTGTACGCAATGTATTGCGGTATGAAATAGTTGGGGGGGTAAGCGGGCTTCTTTCCTAGCCAGTTACACCAAATTTGATGCGTGTTAGAATATTTGAACAACCACCTGGGCTGAATTCCCATTTTTCATCAATATCATGTTTATTTCGGACTTGTACTCGCAGATTTATCATACTGATAATTTTCACGTTTTTGATATTCTACTATTTTATCATAATCAGCTAAAATCCTGTTCCCTTTTTCTAATGATAGATCACATTCAAAACGACGTAAGAAATTCCATTCACCCAATACATGACTTAATCCCCAGGTAACCCCTTGTCCCGGAGCTTCGTCAGTATCAGCAAAATTCCCTACTCTATAAACGCCTCCAGCTTCAGGTTTTTCTAATCCGTGTTTAACTGGGTAGAAATTAATTCCATCTTCAGAGAACTGAATGCTATTTGCCTCTGGGCCTTCAGTTAAAAAGGCACAAACGCCTTTTCGGTATGGCCAAACAATACATTCATGCCCTCCAATTAATACCGGATTGTATTCAGATTTAATATAAGGTCCCGTTGGTTTTTCGGATACAGCTACACCAATAATAGCATTGGGCATATCAGCAAATTCTTTCGTGAAATCACCATTTGAGATATTTGGTTTCCAAGGTACACGACCAGCACTCTTATAATACATAAAATATTTTCCATTACGAACAATAAATGTTGGATCGTGAACAACCTCACCATCCCAATCGGTTTCAGGGCCAACTTTTAATATTGGCTCCTCTAGTGCATGCCAAGGACCTTTCGGATTATTAGCCCAAGACATTCCAATAACATTTTTATTGAAATCACCTGATGTTTTTGTCCACTCCGACCATCTGGCTTGTTTTAAGTTTTCGGCAGCTTGATATGCCAGATAGTATTTACCATCGGCAACCAAAATATCCGTTGTGAATACACTTCGATGGTCATATCGTCCTTTTGGACCTCGATGAACCGCTATTCCTTGTTCTTCCCAATCATAACCATCAGTTGAAGTTGCATACCAGATATCGCAGAGATCCCAGTGAAAAGCACGAGTACTATCTGTTGCATCATTAGGTCCAACAAGCGGAGTATTGACTTGAGGTCTGCTATACCATACATAATATACGCTATCGACCATAATTACACTCGATGGGTCACGACGAGTGACACCTTCTTCGTATCCTATTCCGGTTACTTCTTTAAATACAAAATTAGTGTTAAACTCATTGTATTTGTCAAAACGAATTTTGCTCTCTCTGAATCGTTTATAAGATGCACTCATTTTCTTTTCTTGCTCAGTACATGAAATTAGTAAAGCTAGTAAGAAGGTGTAAATACAAATATTTTTTCCTTTTTTCATTTGTTTATTTTTATTAAATTATATTGTTCAGTTATTCCAATATCCATTCGCAAGTGTCCGACTGTTTCTTGCCTCTCCATTGTCCTGATACCATAATCGTATTTTTGCCGGGTTGCAGCTCAATATCCTCCCAACTAAAAATATGATATTCGGGCTTTTGTATTTTACTCACTTTTTTACCATTTACTGTAAGCGTAACTTCCTCACAGTTGGAATATACCTTTATTGGAGTTAATTTATAGGTTCGGTTAACATGTCTACGGCTTGTTATGTATAGCGTTGGTTCATTTTGATTCCATTGCGCTTTATAAAAATAAAATACATCCTTTTTTACTTCTCGATCGAAGGTTACCAATCCTTTGTGATTCATATTTGGTATTCCACCTCGGTTCCAACCGGCAACCGAAAAGTCAAACATGTTCCAGATGAATGTACTCCATATAAAAGGTCGATCCTGTATGATTTTCCAGCTAATCTCGTGGTAAGTATTCTGTTCTGGCTCTGGAAAATAGTTTCCACTAGGCTTCTCCAACTTTGTAACATCTTGCTGATAAATATTACCACCAATACCGTATTCACTAATTCCTAAAGCAATATGCGGATAATCTTTCCTTGCATCGTCTAACCAGGTTCCCATATCTTGGTATTCGCCATAGTACCAGCCATAATATTTATTCCATGCTTGCAGGTCGCTTATATTACCCATGTTCGATTCCATACCACGGTCACTCGCGGAGGTTGTTAAACGAGTTGCATCTAATTCATGGGCTAATTTATTTAATTCTTTAGTAAGTGTTACACAAGGTTCATCAGTACTATCGTAGGCTCTTACTTCGTTCCATAAGCCCCACACAAATATACTAGGGTGGTTATAATTTTGTATAATTAGCTCGGTAAGCTGCTGCTTTGCATTAGCACCTTCTCTCCCACTATAATCGTGTACAAATGGAATTTCTGCCCAAACCAATAAGCCTATTTCATCGGCCAATTGGTAAGTAATAGATGAATGCTGATAATGCGATAAACGTAGGGAGGTAGCACCAATTTCATCTACCATATCCATATCTTTTTGGTGTTGCTCAAGCAATAATGCCGGTCCAGATTGTTTCCATTCCTGATGCATGCATACACCATTAAGTCTATAAGGTTCTTTATTTAAAAAAAAGCCTTTAGCAGCATCTACTTCATAGGTTTTTAAGCCAAATTTTTGTACCACTTTATCAGTAGTATCACCAACAGAAAATAGAATCTCAATACTATATAAATGAGGGTTTTTACGACCATTCCACAAAACAGGATTGTTAATCTCAAAAGTTTCAGTTATTATTAAATTGCCATTCAAATCGTTTAGAGGCTTTACAAGTTCAGCTACAGTATTCTTGTTTGCATCGATAATCTTATACATCAATTGGGCTGTCTTAACATCAACAGTGCTTGAAATGTGGGTACGTACTTCAATTTTGGCAACATCTTTATTAATTTCTTTTAACTCCACAAATACACCTGACGAAGCATGAAACGTTGGAGAAATATTGCTTTTAGGTGTCGAAAAAATTTGAACAGGACGGTAAATTCCACCATAATGATTGAACAAAGCATCGTCTACCGGGATACGTTTAAAGTTTGGGGCATTGCTAACCATAACAACTATTAAGTTTTCTTCATTTATTTTTATTACATCAGTTATCTCGTAACAAAAAGCTGAATAACCACCCATATGATTCCCAACTTCCTTTTCGTTTACAAAAACTTGTGCTTCTTGCCCTACGCCTTCGAAACGAATAAAAACACGCTCATCTTTCATCGATTCGGGTACATGAACTATAGTTCTATAACAAGCTTGACCACGAAAATAACCGACTTCCTCAATGGCATCCATTGAGTAAGTATGCGGAACTTTTACTTTTCCCCAGGCAGAGGTATTAAAATCGGCTTTTTGAGCATTGTAAACAATGCCTTTGTTAAATACCCAATCGGTGAGGTTTATATGTTCTCGTTCTTTTACAAACTGAAGTTGTGCTTGAAGAACCATCGTACTCATTAAAATGATGGAGCTAACTAAATGTCGTATGTTCATTTGAATAATTTGTTTGTGTGAAGATTTGTGTGAAGAAAAGATTATTTTTCGTAGCTATAGTCGGTTCTGGACTGATAATCCACTGCCTTATAGTATTCTTTATTGATACGATCGTCCTTATCCATACGCTCCACAGGCTTGTCGGTCCAGTTATGTGGTAAGGTTACAGTAGTATATTCTTTTGTGATTTTTTCTGAATCAGGATAGTCTGCCTTTTGTCCAGACACAGTGGTTGGGCCTAAAGCAAATTGCCAGCCGGCATTGAATAATGTGTAATCCTTCGCATAGGTTTTGTCCACACCTATTAGCAGTGAGATAGTTATTAACGCGATTTTAAAAGAATTAATGTAATACCTTGATATCTTCATTTTTTATTAATTGAGTATTAAAACTAAATGCTTTATTTATTGTCATTTACCTGTTGTTGTTCATATAGCCCAGTATTACCTTTTTCTAATAAAGGCATTAGACTATCAACTATTTCAGGTTTCATGGATGCAATATTATTGGCTTCATAAGGGTCTTCAACGTGATCGTATAATTCAATTATAGGTTCTTCCATTCTGAAATATTTGGAGAGTCGATATCTATTAGTTCTTATAGTAATACCTCTATTAAAATAACTATATGCTACATTATGCCTATTACTTTCTATATCATATAATAATCCCGCAAAACTTTCACCATCAAGCGAATTGGGATTAGTCACACCACAAAGTTCTAATAGGCTTGGATAGATGTCGACAGTTTCAATTAGCGATTTTTCAATTTTTCCGGATGCATGTACTCCTGGAACTTTAATTATCAGGGTCGTATTCAGTGCATTGTCGAAAAGCGTGTGTTTACCCCAAACTTGTTGATCGCCTAAGTGCCAGCCATTATCGCCCCAAATTACAATAATGGTGTTTTCATCCAGATCAAGTGCTTGAAGTTCCTTGATGAGTAGCCCTACTTGTTGGTCGATGTAACTGACACATGCATAGTAGGCCTGTCGGAGTTTTTTTGCATAATCTTCAGAAACTGCTTGATTCAGACTTGCTAGCTCATCGCTCAGTAGATAATTATTCAGTTCTGCACTTTGATGCAGACTTGCATTATTTACATTTGTTGGTAAATAAGGATTTGGGGATATAGAAATGGAGTCTCTATTGTATAAATCCCAATATTTTTGAGGACAATTAAATGGCAGATGCGGTTTAAAATAGCCAACGCCTAAAAAAAATGGTTTGGTATTAGCTTTCAGCTCCCGCAGTTTTTTTATGGCCAATTTCGTAGTAAGTCCATCGACGTAGCCATTGTCTTCTACATCACCCGCTTCATAGGGCTTTACTTGTTTATTCAAGCTTTGTCTGTTTTCGCCATTTGCATAAGCAAAAAAAGCATTCCACCCGGTACCCCATTTGCCACTGTCAAAAACCAATTCGTCCCAACTAAAAGGGAGTTCTCGTTTGTTCGATGGTTTTTCATCATAAGCATAAATAAGGCCATCGGCCGAATGACTAATTTTACCAATGCCAACGGTGTAATATCCATTGCGCTTCAAATGATGGATGAATGATTCAGGAAGAGTACCTTCGGGCTTATTCGAAGTTTCTTCTTCAGTTACATTGTTTTTAAGTTGATTGATGCTTCTTGGTCGCATACCAGTGAGTAGGCATTGGCGCGAAGCCCCACAAGTAGGGACTTGCACATAATGATTTGCAAAAAGAACACCTTCCAATGCTACCTTATCAATGTTGGGCGTTTTCAATATTTTATTTCCGTAGCAACCAAGTTCAGTGCGGAGGTCGTCAATGGATATAAATAAAATATTGGGGGATTTTTTCTCTTCTTCACAAGAAATTAAAAAAATCAACAAGCAAATGTAAATTAATGCACCCCAAATTTTTCCTCTCATTACTATATTATTTTTGTTCATTGTTAAATTAGAAGTTAGTTCGTCTTTGTAAGAAAATCGGTCTCTGTCACAAAAACATAAAGAATACTAATTGAATTAGTGTGCAATAATTAGTTTTTGTGTTTCAATATAATTCTCACCAACTACACTTAACATATAAACACCATTGTTTAGTTTACTAATATTGATGCCTGAATTTGTAACTTTTCCTTTCAAAACAATTTCCCCGTTAATATTATATATAAACACTGAATTGTTCTCAGAAGCTCCGTTAATATTTACAGTTTTTTTGGCTGGGTTTGGGAAAATATTTATTTTTTTAGTCTCAATACTAATTGCTTCTATAGAATTAAGAATTTCATTACTCGACTCATAGACCTGCATCGTTACAGTGCTTATATGCCCACCATTATCAGGGAACTCTATAGTAATAGTATTGTTATTTTGAAGCAAACTATAATCAATAGGTATTTCCAATGTGCCAAACCATCTAAATCTCGGTTTCATATTGTATCCTCTGTAATTTGTTGGAACAAAAAGATCCGTGCCATTAAATTTCACTTTTGGTTTTACTGATTTATCATGATCACGGCCAAAACTTACTCGTAAAACAGCCTCTCCATAAGCATCATTAGTAATTACTTGGTTTATATCAAAGGAAACCACCTGATTTGCTAAAATTGGCTTAAGATAACTATCCGCATAATATTTAGTTTCATATAATTTTTGATCGATTTCTATAGCCTTAGTAAAGGTGTATTCAAGCACCATAGTACTTTCACTATGAATATCTACAGAACTGACCATAGTAGAAGAGTTTGTTTCTTCCAATACCGGCGTATCTATACCAAGATATAAATGTTTGATTTTAACATTTTGTACCGGATTGTTGTTCTGGTTTGTTAAGTTAATATTGATTGTCTTTGTCGAAAAATTTAAATTATTTAAAATTACATATGCCTTATTTCCGTCAACATAAGTTTCCGTTTGAATATCCAAATCAGAAGGTTTACTTACTACACGAGTCCCCTTGACATCAGACCATAACTGAAAAAATTTCACAAACTCGGTAAATACCCATTTCCCATTTTCTTGACGTAACAATCGGTAAGGATGCGGGTAACCAGTAACGGGATTTGTTCCCCATGCCCCCTTAACAACCATAAATGGAACCGATTTGATAATCAGGTTTGGGCGATCCAGATAATTCATGAGCATGGCAGAAAATGCTTTGAGATTCGTCCAGTCTCTTTTTTTAGTATAAGGCTCATCCTCATAATTTTCAATAAAAGATCCGTATTCAGAGACTAAAAAGGGCTTTACTACCCCCAATTTAAGTTTACTATATTGCTCTAGCATATCAAAACTCGCTTCTAAATTAGCTCCTTCCCTCAGGTACTGATAACCTGTGAAGGGTGAGTCATACCAATGCACATCAAAATAATCCATATTTGCACCTGCAATATCTATAAATGGTTTCCAATATTTGTCCCAATCGGAGAAACCTGGATTACTAATAGTTTCGGGGTCTTGTGCTTGTGGTTTACCTTCGAATTGTGGACCAGCAGAAGTAAACCCACCTAGTTTAATATCAGGATTTAATGAACGAACCTTATTTGCTATCACATTGTGGTAATCGGCAAGATTACTGAAAGGAGTAATATTTATAAATTCTGGTTCGTTTATTATTGAAAAGTATTTTGGAGTAGGTTGTCCACCTTCACCATAAAAATATTTGATGTAATATGCTAGCCATTCAGCTGTTGCTGAAGAATTCGCAAAAGCCCATCCGTTTTCATTGTTTATTCCACTAGGATAAAAAGGGAAATTCACACCATGTGTAGAAATATTCAGCATATTTTTATTTTCATATTGATGTATATATGTCTTCGCTGCATAAGCACTTTTATAGCTGGTTCCTAAAGATTTCATTTGTGCAATATCAGCAAAGCCCGGTCGCAAAGGATCCTGATTTGTTTGATTGAGGTTGTTTGATTGAGCACCTACTTCACGTCCCATGTATACATCCAAACCATTTATTACGAAATCCATTAATTCCAAATGATCCAAGAAATCATTTTCGCTTTGTGATGAATGGAGCGTAATGTATTTAGAGCGTTCAAAACTGTCAACTCCGCCAACGTCATGAGCCATTCTTAAATTAACGTCAACTTGAATTTGTGCTATCCCTTTTGCTACAAAACAGATAGACAAAATTCCCAATAAATAAATTTTTAAACTATTTTTCATAATTAAACTATCTTCAATTCAAAATTATAATTAACACAATACCTTGATCCATAACTATTTTTTACTTATTCTCAAGGCAAATCCATGTTCGGTTGGAGCTGGAGGTTGAGCTGTACAAATCATTCCTAAATTAAGGAAAAAAGGAAGAGCTAAAAGATATATAGTTTTCATATACACAATTTTAAATTTTACAAGATTTCATTTCTTAACTTTCGAAAACTAAATCTTCTTCGTTTATTTGTTAAAGATTATTTTAAAACTAGTAGCCTGATTCTCTGCTATTTTCTTAGGTAGATTGATTACCAAAGCATCATCTTGTTGCTTCCAACTAATTTTTTCGGAACTCCCAATTAATTGAACAGACTTTATAGTTCTCTGGGTAATTTTCGCATTTGATCCAAGTGATTTAATACTGGTTTTATCTTTAGGAGTTCCTAAACAAATTGCATAAAGAATTTGCCCGTCTTTAGATTGTGTAAAACGGATGTTTTCTGCTGTGAAAAAAGTTTTTTCCCGATCATTAAATGAATTTCCAATTTTCTTCTTTACGGGGGCTGGGCCTTCTCCAAAAACTTTCCAGGGCCGAGTTGCATAGATAGCTTCTCCATTAACTTTTAACCACGCACCAATTTCGTTCATGATTCTTATTTCTTCAGAATCAGGGGTGCCATCTCTTTGTAATGGTACACCAAGCATTAAATTTCCGTTTTTGCTTACTATATCTGCAAGCATGTGTATCACTTGGTCAGAAGATTTATATGTTTTATTGATAAAATGACTCGGAGAATAATGCCAATTTCCCAAATCAGTATCTGTTTGCCATTCAAAAGGTAAAATAGAAGAGGCTTTACCTCGTTCAATATCATAAACCAACGCCTTGCGTTGCTCCTCATTTAACTTTTTTGTATTCATTACAGCTTCGTTACTGCCATTTAGTTTTATGCTGGAATTATAAAAGTGTGCAGCAAGATTTAACCCGATCTCATCTGTAAGACCATGAAAAGGTAAAACGTGATCATCAAAATAAATCAGATCAGGATTATAGTCGTCCCAAAGTTGTTTGGTTCGGTTATAAAACTTCTCCAAATATGCAGCGTCAGGAATATTGCAATTTGGCACTTCCCATTCCCATATCTCGTATATTTTCTTCTTCACAATGCTTCTCTCATGCCTTTGCGCATACAGATCCTGCGGATCATAACCTTCCCACCAGAGACCTTTGCCATCTTCCTTTGTCATATTTCCATCGTATGGCACACCAGCATATGGACCTGTACTGTCGGCACCTTGCGCGGGTTCATACCATGTCCATGCATGAGAGGCATGCACACTCACTCCAAAATGCAAATCATGTTTGTGTGCCGCAGCGCTCCACATACCTATCAAATCTTTCTTTGGCCCCATATTTACCGAATTCCATGGTTGGTATTTCGAGTTGTAGTTGTCAAAGTTATCATGATGGTTTGCCAATGCCATAAAATATTTTGCTCCGTTGTCTTTATAAAAAGCCAATAGTTTATCTGGATCAAAGTTTTTTGCTTTCCATAAATTAATGACATCCTTAAAACCAAAAACAGAAGGATGACCATATTTCTCAATATGAGGATAATACATTGAAATATTATCGGGGGCATAAGTTTGATTGGGTTCATACATTCCCCGGGCGTACCAATCAGCAACTTCAGGTTCACTTTGTGGCCCCCAATGTGCCCAAATACCAAATTTGGCATCTCGAAACCATTCAGGCGTTTCATAATTCTTTAATGACTCCCAATTTGCTTTGAAAGGTCCATCGGCAATTGGCGCAAGATTTAAGGGAGGACAGTTACTGTTTGTTGAATCGGTTTCTCCAATTTTATTCTCATTTTGGGAGTTTAAAGTTGTCGAAATTAGTATTATAAATAAAAAATATAGACTTAATGCTTTCATGTAAATTCTTTTAATTATTATTTTAATTCTTTGATAATTTTAATGTAAAACCATGTTCGCTTGATGCCTTGTCAAGTAAGTTCAAAATCCAAGTTTTTTTATCAAGTTTCCAATAAGTTTTTCCATTGACCCGCAGAGATTTGTTACCTGATACACGCCTTCAAATTCAAGAAATACTTTTTTGATGAATTTGAAGTTACTTTTATTCAATTATTTTAGTGTAATTTTATAAACAATTGCTGCATCTGCTTCTGCTGGCTTGTCTTTTGGTTGATTTACAACTAAACCTACTTTGGTATTTTTCCAATTAATTTTTTCAATACTTCCTAAAACTTCAACCTTTTTAATTTTTAAATGTTTTGCTTTATTTGAGAACGTTGTTAATGTGAGTTGTGATTTTTTATCATTCCAACCAAGTTGTATGGCATATACAATATTTCCATTTTGTGTATATCTTACATCTTCAGCATTTAAATCACCTAATCCTTCTTTAATAGCACCGTATTCGTTCCATACGTCCTTAGGGTCACGCTTTAAAACCGTGGTACCTTCACCATAAGCAACAAATGGTCTTGTGTTATAAATGGATTCACCATATAATTTCATCCAAGCACCAATTCCTTTCATAGCTTCAATTTGTTCCATAGGCATTGTTCCATCTGCCATAGGCCCTGCTGAAAGTAACATGACCCCATTTTTACTTACAACTTCAGCTAACATTCTAATGGCTATTTTGGGGTCAATTGCAGTACGTTTATTTTTATCGAAACACCATGCACTTCCTAATATAAAATCGGTTATCCATACGTCTGGAGTAATATCTTCCATTGTGGCTCTTTCAACATTTACTACAGATAATTCAGTAGGAAAAAAAGTTCCTTTTGTATTTACAACAACCTCTTTATTAAGTTCCTTTGCTTTGTTAAAATAATTTGCTAAAAACTGTTTTCGGTGCGATTCTTTTATAAAACGTTGCCCAAAATCCATCCAAATATAATCTGGACAAAATTCGTTAATAACTTCATCTAATTTAGCCAACCATAAATCATTGGCCTCATCATAATCCATATTACTATACAATTTTCTGTATTTCTCATCTTGAGGAACTTCAACAGAATCCTGTACTATATTATACTTACTAACTGGTCTTAAAAAAGTATTTTCTTGTTTTGGATAAAACACATTGTTAAACCCATGATGAAAAGTAGCCATAAATTTTAAACCTCTTTTTTTAGTTTCATCATTAATAGCTTTTACTATATTAATTCCTGGTCCCATATCAACCGAATTCCATTCATTTACTTTACTGTCCCATAATGAAAACCCATCGTGATGTTCAGCAATTGAACCAATAAATTTTGCTCCCATACCTTCAAACATATCAACCCATTCTTTTGCACTGAATTGAGGAGCTTTCCACAAGGGAATAAAATCGTGGTAATTAAAATTTTTACCATAATTTGCTTTATGGTTTTTATAAATTTCACTTCCCCAACCAACTCTATTAGGCACATACATCCAACGAGGATACCATTCACCTCCTTCGGCAGGAACAGAGTATACTCCCCAATGAAAATAGATACCTAATTTAGCATCCGCAAACCATTCTGGGGCAGCTTTGTGTTGCTTTAAGTTTTCCCAATCTGGCTTAAATTCTTGAGCAGATAGGGTGTTGTGATTGATGAAAAATACTACAAATGCGAATACTAAAAGGAATGATTGTTTTGTCATTTTTGTGCTTATAATTATTAACTTTATAAATATAAAAGATATCTAAATAAAAAAAAACATAGTTGTGATTAAAAATGCAATAAAAAACATATGATATAGAGTTTAAACCAAACATTAAAAAAAGATTAGCTTAATGTGGCTATTTTTGATTCATATTAATGAAATCCATAATTGCAAATGAATATTTTTAAAATCACAGTTTTAAGTTTTTTAGTTTTAGTAACTACGTATTCTCTCCAATCACAATCCATCTATTTTGGTCGCGTGGAAATGGTTGGGTTTTTGGGGGCTTAACTTTATTAATGGATGAATACAAGCCAGACTCAATACAATAAGAAGTTTTATAGTTTTCATTTTTTATTTATTACTGTGTTTTATTGGTTATATAATGCGATTTGTTGTTGCAAATAGATTAAAAATAGAAGGATTCTTCATAACTAAGCTGTATTTAATCCACAACTACTTTTTACTTATTTTTAGGGCAAATCCATGATCAGATGGAGCTTGTTCAGGCAATTCAACTTGTAAGCCTTCGTTATCAATTTTCCATTCAACTTTACCTTTGTACCCGATAAGAGAAACGGCTGTTATCATCTCTGCTGTAGAAGCTTTTATTCCAAGTGATTTAATTGTCACTTTTTTATCTTCAGGCCAGACAAATACTATGGCATATAGTGTTTTGTTATTTTTTGAACGTGTAAAACGCATATCTTGACTACTGTATTCAGTTTTGCTACTACCAAAAGTTTGATGACGTGGTGCTTTTTTTGTAGAAGGACCTTCACCACTTATTTTCCAAGGGCGGGTTGCATAAATTGCTTCCCCATTAATTTTTAACCAAGCACCAATTTCTTTAATAATTTTCAGTTCATCGGAGTCTAAAGTACCATCACCTCTAAGAGGAAGGTTAAGCATAAGATTCCCGTTTTTACTTACAATATCGGCAAGCATTGGAATTATTTCTGACGCCTGCTTGTACCTATGATGATAATACATTTGTCTGTTATAATGCCATGTGCCAATACATTCGTCCGTTTGCCATGCATCAGGTAATATATCGGGTGCATTGCTTTTTTCAATATCGAGCATAATGGCATCACGTTGTTCTTCATTCAACATTTTGGTATTCATTACAGCTTCGTTTTTTCCATTCCAGTGTGTATTTGTATTGTAAAAGTGGGAAGCTAGTTCTAGACCTATGGTTTGGTCTATTTCGTAAAAAGGAAGAATAAAGTCATCGAAGTAAATTTGGTCAGGTTTATAATCATCCCATAGTTGTTTCACTCTGTTTATGTATTTTGCGATATAGGCTGAATCGGGCGTAGCAACGCCTAAATTAGGATCCCAGCTCCATTCTACAATGTTACTCGGATTCGGTTTGTGGTTTTGTGCGTACAAATCTTGCGGATCGTAACCTTCCCACCATTTTCCTTTCCCATCGGCTTTTGTTAATTTCCCATCGTAAGGAATACCTTTATACGGACCTTCTGTATCAGCACCCTGGGCTGTTTCGTACCACGCCCATGCATGCGCCGAATGTACACTTACACCAAAACGCAAATCGAGTTTACGGGCAGCTTTGGACCATTCGCCAATAAGGTCTTTCTTTGGTCCCATATTTACAGAGTTCCAAGGCTGATATTTCGAGTTGTAGTTATCGAAATTATCATGATGATTAGCCATCGCCATAAAATAGCGAGCACCACAGTCCTTATAGAGAGTTAGTAGTGAATCGGCATTAAATTTTTCTGCTTTCCACTCATTGATTACATCTTTAAAACCAAATTCAGAAGGATGCCCATAGTGGTCTAAGTGATAACGATATTGTCTATTTGTTTCGGTACCAACGCTCCCTGTACTATCAGAAAAACGGTAACCCGCTGTTTTCTCTATATACATATTACGGGCATACCAATCGTCTGCTTCTGGCTCACATTGCGCACCCCAATGTGCCCATATTCCGAATTTGGCATCCCGAAACCACTCAGGAGACTCATATTGAGAGAGAGACTCCCAAGTTGGTTCAAAATAGACTGTTTTTTCTTCATTTATATTTTTTTGAGCTTGTAAATTATTGCAGAATAGAAATGCAATAATTAACTGGTTCAAAACTCTTCCTACTTTACTTCTTAGTATTATCATGTTCCTATTGTTTTTAATAATTTATTTCCCTTATTTAAACTCATAATTCAAAATTACAGCAATTCGCTTTTTATCGAAGATGGATATGATTCATTTAAAAATGGATATAGACCAAAATGACTTTTGCAACACCAACAAATAACCCACTAATTCACACTAGATTAAGTAGATAAATACTTATTGGTAAAAACAGAATATAAAATTAAATTTTATTGAGTAGAGAATAATTAGTAAAAGAACCCAAATTTTTATTAATTTGTTGTGGTTAATTTAAAGCATCCTAATCTGAAACAACTTCTTCTCATATCACATTTTTTAATGTTTGTAATGGCATTATATGCTCAAACACCAAGGTTAGATTATTTCGATATCTCTAATGGCTTATCACAAAATTATGTATTCAGTTTAGATATTGACAAACAAGGAAATATATGGGCTGGCACTTTAGATGGACTGAATCGGTTTGACGGGTATGACTTTAAAATATTTTACCCTTCAGCTAATACTTCGGCTAGTATTATGGGGAATATTGTAACCGCCTTGCATACCGATGCCAACGGTGATATTTGGATTTCTACCAGTAATGGGGGGCTCAATAAGTTTGATTCAAAACGTAAGACATTTCATCATTTTTACGATTCTTCAGTAATTAATTATTCAACCGAAGGTTATAATAATATTACTGTAACAGGTAACAACTATGTCTGGGTTCAGAGTTATGATAAAATAGGAGTATATAATAAAACAGCAAATACCTTTTGCAACTATCAGCCAAAATCTGTTTTGCGAGGTTTGTGTCCTTATAAACAGAATGGGGTTTTAAGCTATGGCGATCAAGGAGTAGAGGAACTTATGTATTCAGATGCCAATGTGCATGTTTTGAAACGGATGATATCTGAACCTGTATTTTGGATGGAAAACATAGATGGGTTTTATTACGTAGTGCTAAAAGAGGGGATTATACAACTTGATTCATCTTTTCAAGTTGTAGATACAATATTTCCCTTTAAACAAATTGAAAAATATTTTGATGCAAATCAAATAAGGGCTGTGGCTATTTCTAAAACCAATATATGGATAGGAACAACCGTTGGTTTATATAAGTTTCCTCTAAAAGAGATTCAAGATGAGGCCTTAATGAAGCAGAATACCTTGGAAAATAAGCACTTTATAAATGATGATTATATATCGAGGCTAAAATTTGATAAAGCTGGAAATCTGTGGATAGGAACTGCAAAAAAAGGAATTGCCGTTTACAACAAGCAGAAAAACCTTTTCAATAGGATTGATTTTGAGAAAGAGACTATAGGAGATTATGACAAAGGCGCAATCTTCTCTTTGTGCAAAACCCGTTCAGGAGATTTATGGATTAGTAAAGATGAAAATGGCTTAACGGTTTTAAAGCAAGATGGTAGTACCAAATTTTATACTCATTATACGGACAAAAATGGAAGGTCTCAAACATTAAAATCGGTACGTTGTATTTTTGAAGATTCCCAAAATAATATTTGGTTGGGGACTTTAAATAATGTCTGTCGCTATAATAAGAACTTAGACAGGATAGAAACATTGAATTATAAATATGTTTGGGACTGGCCGTATCAGTGCTATGTTATTAAGGAGTTTAATGACGGAGAAGTAACTATTACCGGAGACAATAAGATTGCAACTTGTAATTTAAATACTGGTAAATTGATTTTTTTGCCAAACAATCATAATGGGATTACACTTTGGTCAGCAATTAGAGATATTAAACGTGACAAGTACAATAATTTATGGGTTGCTCAAAATAATTATGGGTTGGTGAAAATTTCACACAACCCTTTGTGCTTTAAGCGTATTTTGAAATCGAATGGAGGGTTAAGTGATAATAAAGTTTTTTCAATGGAAACTCAAGGAGACTCTTTATGGTTAGCTACCGTTGCAGGTGTTGATCTGCTTAATATTAAAACCGATTCAGTTTTCAAAAGCTATTCTCAAAAAGATGGATTAAGCAGTAATGTTGTTTACACAGTTCATCTTGATGAAACAGACAATATATGGATGAGTACCAAAAAAGGTGTTTGTAGGCTTAATACTAAAACTGATAAAATTACTTCATATCTTCATAATGAGTTTTACTCCGACGATGCTTATTTTTACAATCATGATAATACAATATATTATAGTGAATATTCAGGGATAACATGGTTTAACCCAAAAGAGATCAGCGAATATGATATTCACACAAAACCTGCAATTGACAATTTCTCACTCTTTAACCAAACCATTAATGTTGGAGATACTATTAATAGTGAAGTTATACTAAAAGATAATTTTGAATCTATTGATTACATTTCTTTAAATTATAAACAGAATACATTTTCCTTCTCTTTTAATGCCTACCCTTTTGAAATACCCAATAACAATAAGTTTAGATATCGCTTAGTAGGAATAGAGAATGACTGGATTTATCCTAAAGTCGGAATCAGAACTGCCTACTATACAACCATTAGTCCTGGGCAATATATCTTTCAAATTCAAGTATCATCTATTGAAAACGAATGGAGTGATGCCGCTCAAGTAAAAATTGTAATTAAACCTCCATTTTGGCAAACCATTTGGTTTAAGGTACTATTTGTATTGACTATTCTATTATTATTCGCGGTGTTTTTTCGAGTGCGTTTAGCTCGAATAAAACGGAGCAAATTAATTTTAGAGAAAAGGGTAAAGTATCAAACAAAAGAACTTAAAGAACAGAATGTCCAAATAGTAGAAATCTCTAAAAAGCTACACGAATCAGATCAAGCAAAGCTCCAGTTTTTTACAAATATATCGCATGAGTTCCGCACTCCAATTACGCTTATTCTTGGGCATCTTGATAATGTTGCAAAGCTCTCTAATAGTAAAGAAGTGGCAATCATTAAAAACAATGTTAATAAACTTCTAAAGATGGTAAATCAACTTATTGAGGTTCGGAAAATGGATCAAGGGAAATTAAAATTAAACGTAAGCCTATTTGATATTGTTGAGTTTACAAAAGACATAACAGCCAACTTTAATGTTTTAGCTCAACAAAAAGAGCTTAATCTTGACTTTTACACTTCACTTAAAAAGCAGAAGGTGTGGCTAGACAAAAACAAAACAGAACAAATATTATACAACCTTATCTCCAATGCCATTAAATATACTCCAAATGGGCAAAATATAATTATTGAGATTAAAACCGAGGAAAAAAAATTAGTAATTAAAGTTGAAAACTACGGCGTTGGAATACCAACAGATCAACTAGATAAGATATTTGACAGATTTTATAGATTAAAGAATCACAAGGCAATCGGAGACGGTATTGGCCTTGCCCTAGTAAAGGGATTAGTTGAATTGCAAAAGGGCGAAATTACGGCTCAAAGTGACGGCAAAGAATTAACATCGTTTATTCTTAATTTTGGCTTGGGAAAAGAGCAGTTTTCAGAAGAGGATTTTGGAGAAAATGAAATTGCCCAACAACTGCCTATATATCCAAAGGTATCAAATACTAATGAAGCGAATTTCGAAGTTGGACAGAAGCTTCTATTGGTTGAAGATAATATTGAGCTTACTGAATATATTACTAATTTGTTAAAACCACATTTTGCAATTAAAACCGCAACAAATGGAAAAATGGCATTAGATATTCTAGAAGAATACATACCCGATCTGATTATTTCCGATGTTATGATGCCAGTAATGAATGGTATGGAATTCTGCGAAAAATTGAAATCTAAAATATTAACCTCGCATATTCCTATTATTCTTTTGACTGCTAAAACTGATTCAGAAACTCAAATTGAGGGTTTTAGAAAAGGTATTGACGACTACATTGAAAAACCATTTAACCCCGATATTTTACTTGCAAGAATAAATGCTATTCTTACCAGAAGAGAACAGTTGAAATCACAAATTATTGAGGCTCCAATAATTGAAATCACAGCGCAAAGTTCCTACTCAAAAAGAGATAAAGAGTTCTGGGAAAATTTAAATCAGATACTTGAAGACAACTATTCGAATGTAGAATTCAATGTTGATGAGTTAGGCCGATTATTAAACATGAGCAAGTCAACTTTCTATCGCAAGTTTACGGGGCTAACAGGTCAGAGTACCTCGAATTATTTGCGTAAATTTAGGTTAAGAAAAGCTACAGGGTTACTTTACGATGACCGGTTAGATATTGCAGAGGTTTGCCTTCGCTCAGGTTTTAATAGCTTAACTCAATTTCGTGTAAACTTTAAGGAAGAGTATGGAATTACTCCTTTGGCATATAGAAAAAGGGTTTTAAAGTAAAATGATAGTTGTGTGCAAGTGTTTTTCAGGAATTTTGGAACCATACTGAATGAGATGTATCCGTACTTATTGCTAGTTTTTTTCTTGCAGGTTTGTTTCGCTTTTTTATTACTAGGATTGTCATTTGCGTTCATAAGAACTCTCGCAGCATTAATTGCCGGAGTTAGATAGAATCTGAAAGTGTATAAACTCAAATATTTGCATCAAAAGTTATATAAATCAATTTTCATATATTTTGCCATTTTTTTGTTCAAAAGAATGATGAAAACGCTTGGTGAAAAATGCACTCTTTTGCAAATTTTGGTCTGTGCGTAAGCTTGTGCGATTTGCAAATGTGTGCAATGTGTGTGTGGCTTCTCCAACTGTCCCGAAGGGCAGAAGCGCGCAGGCAAAAACTATTTTTTCTTTGAACCAAACTTCAATCAATGAGCTAATAATTTCTATTCGTTTTTTCAAAATTTATATTCAGGTAATTACTATGATAGTCGGTCTCCCAGCCTGTCTTGTCCTGAAATATGGCTACAGGTTAAAATTGAATTTACGCTGTTAATTTGTATACCATATTTGGTGTTTTAAAGTCTAAAGATAAATGTAATCTTATTTCGTTGTATAAATTAATTGCATTTTTTGTGGCTCTTTTCGCGTGCGCTATATTTGTAAAGGTTTGATCGAGATAAAATTCATCTTTAAGAATCCCGTTAACCCTTTCTGCCATTGCGTTTTCATAGCAATGATTTTCTTCTGTCATACTAATATCTATCTTATTTCTTTTCAGGATTTGCGTGTATACATTGCTACAATATTGTATACCCCTATCGGAATGATGTATGAGTCCATTAATGCTTTTAGCTTGATAAATAGCTTTATTAAGCGCTCTCACGCATCCGTTTAGTTCTAAGCTATCACTCAGGTCATAACCAACAATCTTTCTGGAATGCATGTCCGTAATGAGTGCTAGGTAACAAAAGCCTTTTACCGTTCGGATATATGTTATGTCAGATACCCAAACTTGGTTAGGCCTTGTAACTTGAACATCTTTAATGATGTTTTTATACTTGTAGAACCTGTGCAAAGAGTTTGTAGTTCTGGAACTATATTTCTTTCTGAGTGTAAGCATTTGATGTTTCCTAAGGACGTTAAACAGTGTGTCTCTACCGACTTTAAGGTAGGCCTTGGTAAACTCATTATCTAATGATTTTACAAGTTTACGCACGCCTTCTCTAGGTAGGGATTTGCGTCTTTTCTTTATTATCTCAATAATCTGCTGTTCTATTTTTAAACGCTTATCAGCTCTGTTTTTATACTTATAATAAGCATTGCGTTTATGTCCGAAACAATGGGTTATGGTCGTTAAAGAAGCAAATCCCTTAGCTTTTTCCTTGGCTTTAATCAGGGCTTTATACTTAACTTTTTTTTTAGTTCGGCAACAGATTTATAGCCTAGATCTTCTGCAGCTACTTCCAGGTATGAATCCAATACCATGGCATCCAAATCCTTTTTTAAGAGTAGCTTTTTAAGCTGTTCAATCTCTTTTTGTAGTTCTTTAATTCGTGTTATCTCGTCTTTTGTTTCCACTTTTACTCTGGTGTTCATTAGGTCTTTACGGTTGTACTTTCTAATCCATTCATTAATGGTAGTGGGTGCAATACCATAGAGTTTACCTAATTGGTTTTTGTTTAGTTTACCCGTTGTAATTTCGTCTAAAATTTTCAGTTTGAAAGGTTCTGAATACCGTCTGATTACTTTGTCATTTCTATACATAATGTTTAAAATTATGTAGCCTTATTTCAGGACGGGTCATATTGCTTCACAACGGTTTTGTATATGATACGTTGCGTGGTTTAGCACGTAATTTAGCAAATAAAAACCGAATAGAAAATCCGCGAGGATTTTCGTAAGTAGGCTCTCACTAGCAATGGATTATATACGGCTTAAGTTAGCATTTTATAATAAAAGACTAAATTTAAGTATATAAATCAGAAAGAATAAAAGAGAGAATTAAGGTTAATATACACGGTGAAGCCAAGACTTCGACAACATTGATAATCCTCTCTCTTTTCTACTAACAATCACGTTCAGTTCTGTGAGACCTAGATCTCGATTTCAAGTTGTTGTGAGTAAAAGTAGGTTATTCTTTCATAAATCAGTTCTTATGAATAAATATAAGGAAATTTTTGGAGTTGACATCAGTAAAGACGTTTTTGATGTTTATGGAAGTACAAATGGTCATGATCAATTTAAAAATGATGAATTAGGGTTTAAAACCTTTTTAAAAAGTTTACCTAAAAACTCATTAGTTATTATGGAAGCAACAGGTTATTACCATTACAGATTAGCTCAGTTTTTATACAAACAAAGCATTTTTGTATCGGTGGTAAATCCTTTGTCTGTAAAGCGTTTTATCCAAATGAAATTATCTAAAGTAAAGACGGATAAAAGTGATGCAAAGGCTATCTGTGAATATGGAAGTATCAATGAAGTTCCATTGTATACGGCTCTTACTAATGTTCAGAGTGAGTGTTTACAGTTGTTTAGGTTATTAGATAGTGATATTAAAAAACGCACAGCGGTTAAGAATAAAATCCACGGAGAAGAAGTTTTAGGGATTCCCTCTAAGTGGGTTTATGGTTCATTAAAACGGACTAAAAAACATTTAGACAAAGAGATTTTAGGAATCGAAACAAAAGTACTATCATTAGTAAAACAAGACCAACAAGCACAGTTAACATTGCTAACTAGTATTCCAGGAATAGGATTGAAAACGGCATTGTTTTTAATTGTAATTACTGATGGATTTAAGAAATTTGAAACAGCTTCACAATTATGTAGTTATGTAGGAATTACTCCAACGATAAGAGTATCTGGGAGTAGTGTACGTGGAAGAAGTAGAATAAGTAAGGTTGGAAATAGGAAGTTACGCAACCTCTTGTTTCTCTGTGCTTTTACAGCTTGCAAGCATAATAAAGGATGTCGCGAGATTTATGAGCGAATTGTTAACAAGGGTAAGAGTAAGAAATTGGCTTTAATAGCGGTTTCAAATAAACTGATAAAACAGAGTTTTGCTATTGCAAAATCAGGTTTACCATATGACGAAACGTACGTTTCTGTTTTATCAAAATAAGTAGTATTTACATAAAAAATAAAAGCTCAAAATACGAATTCATAGCATTATGAGCCTAAAATAATAGTGCGTAAATTTAATGAAGAAAAGAGTTGTTTTTTAGCTCAGTTCTTTGTTGGCAACTGGCTTTTCATTTCAGTTAATCCCATATTTGAGGTCGGTCAATTCCAATTGTTCTTAAATAACTCAACATTTGTCCTGTGTGAACAGATTCGTGATATGCAATTCGATTCAGATAATCTCCAAGTTTTTTGCTTTGTCCCACTTCCTTTCTCTCAATCTTTACATTCTCTAAATCCAATTCGTTCAGTCTATTTATCATACTCAAAAAATCCGCTCGATAATTTTCGGCAAAATCCAGTTCGTTTTTCAAGTCTGAATATTTTAGTTCTTTCCAAGGTGATTTGTAATTTCCTAAATTCCCACGATTTTCTATAATTTTATGGAAAAGATGTTCACCCTCTAAAATGTGTCTTATCATTTCGATAATTGTGAACGCATTTTCGTCAGGTTTCCAATTCAGGTATTCATTAGGAATTCCGCTCCATAACTTTATACTCCGTCTTCTAATTTCGGAAAAGTTTAATAAAATAACTTCGGTTGAATTCATTGATTAAATTTTGTTTGTAGTTCGATTTTCTGCTTGTTGCCAACGGTTTTGGCTAGGCTTTGTGTGGACAGAAAATCGACAAGATTTTCGAACACGCAACTAAGCCGAAGCTTTTTGTTTGGTTTTGTTTCTTTGGTTATCACAAAGCCAAATCAACAAGATTTGGCGACTTAGTAAATATGCACTAAACTTTGAGCAAGCACCAAAAGCAGTATTAATTTTAGCCTGTGTTAGCTGAATTTTTACATCAATTTTTATTTTTCTAATATAGTCTTTAAATTTTGCACACCAATTTTAGCTCTTTTATTCATGATTTTTTTAAATATTGGCAACAATAGAGATGTAAATATCAAATTAGTATTTCTGCTTTGCATACACCAAGTTAAAGTTGTGGTATTAGAAGAATTTTCATGAAATTTTATAGTCATCTTATGGAATAATGGTGAAAAATCACCTTCAGTAATGAAGATTTTATTTTCTTCTGCTTTTACTACATTTAAAGAAATTTCACTCTCTCCTTTAAAAGGTACTATAACGGTTTCAATGTATTTTTTTCCAACAATTGCATGATTCAATGAATTATTAGATTCTATTTTTATAACTTTTGGAAACCACGATTTGAAGTTTTCCATGTTAGTTGTAAATTTATATACTTCTTTTACTGTTCTATTAATAGTTACTGTTTTTGAAGTCAATGTATTCATGAAAATTAAATTTTATGTATTTATTTATATACAAATTTAATTCTGAAGCTACATTAGCTATTAGACAATTGTCTAAAAATTAGTTTTGGCTCTTATTCGGCTAAGATGTCTTTGTGTAATGCCAAGATAGGAAGCTATATACTGAAGAGGAATTTGTTTAATATATTCGGGGTGTCTTTCAATCAAATTGGTATATCTATTTTCTGCTTTTTCTTTTTGATGTTCAAATACTCTTTTTTCAAGTGTCATGAAATATTTTTCTGCTGTTTGTTTTTGAAATAGAAGCCAATTTGTGTTTTCTTTAATTAGCTTATCCATTTGATTTTTTTGTATTACAAATAGCTCCGTATCACTTAATGCTTGTATATTGATACTTGATTTTTCTTGTGAAATATATGAAGAGAATGCTGTAATGAATGATTCAGGAAATGATAAACAATAAGTTATTTCGTTTCCTGAATTAGAATAGTAATATGAACGCAAAATCCCTGAATTTATAAACGCCATATTCTTACTTATTTGTCCTTCCTTAATAAAAAAATCTCCTTTTTTATATTTATGATAACTCCCAAATTGGATTACTTCATCTATTTCTGAATTTTTAAATATATTAAGAGAAGATAAGTATTCTTTAATCATAGTTTTTTGATAAATTTTTTTGTCAACCTATTTCAGGAAAGTACAGTCATTCAGCTTGTTGCCAACGGTCTTGTGTATGATTTCGTTGCGCGTTTCAGCAACTAATTTAGCAAATACAAACCGAATAGAAAATCTGCGAGGATTTTCGTAAGTAGGCGAGAACCAAGCAATGAATTATACACGGTGTTACCTGCTGGCTTTTTATTTGCTCATAAATTTCCCAATAATATCATTCGGCATAGTTGGTGACGAATCATCTTTTAAAAGCCCAGTTTCGGCTCGACTAAATAATGCTTGCATAATCAGTTGTTTTTCCTCTTTTTCTACTTTAGAATCTTTTAACAGCGATAGGTAGAAATAAGTCAAAGTATGTCTTTCCTCACAATCACGAGCCAAATGAAAAGAACTGAACATAACTTTTGTAACCGCTCTTATTGCAAATGCCATAAACGATATAAAGGTGATATAGATTATTGACCATCTAATTGCTGCACTTTTATCTCCATTAAAGAACGATTCATAAATTTGCTCTGGTGTTGTCCAAAGCAACTTGCCTAAAGAGAAAACAACAATTAGAACAAGTCCAACTAAAACTCCTAAAGCAATCCAACCTTGTTTCTTTAATTTTTCGCCTCTTTTTGACCAGTATAAAGCAGGTTCTTCAAGCTTTAGCTTTTCTTTATAAGTATCTTCGAGTTCTTTTAATCGTTCATCAGATTTGTTGCTAAATTCTTCAAATTCTCCTTTCGTATTTATAAACCAATCAGAGTATGTTTTTTCTTTATCTTCTTTAAATTCATCTAAAGAAGTACCAAATTCCTCATACTTCTCTGTACTGTTTTTTAGGTGTTCGACAAGTTCACTATCTAATTTTGGTAGACTATTTTGAAAATCATTTCTTAATTTAGACAGAGATGATTTTTCTTTGTTTCTTCTTTCAGTAATTAACGTTGAGTCTTTTAATGTAAACTCATACGCTAATAAATAACCATTAAAATTATCTTTAACAGCTATGTTTTGGTTTAGATTTCCAGTAAGATATGTATATGCTCCAATAAATGATTGGGTATGATTCTTATAGACGTCAATTAAAAATTCTGTCTCTGGGCAATCATAAGTGAAGTGAATTCCTGTATGGCTTTGAATTTGATTTTTTGGATTTCTAAAATGACTGTCTAAATTCGACTCATTTTCTTGACTTCCGTAAGAATTTATAAAACTTATTAGTTGGTTTTCTATAAATTCAAAATGCTTTTTTGATGCAAGTAATTCATTTGGTAAGTTTTCAGATAATTTTTCCCAACCTTTGATTTGTTGACTTACAAATCGGTGTATATGTCCGAAACCTTTAAAATCAAAACTCAAATTAAGATGAGTATACCTCAAGTTGATTTCAACTGAATTGAACCATTTTGTGTTTTTTGTTTCCGATAATATTTTTCTAAATTCAGTTTGCGTCATAGTTTTTCAGCTTGCAGGTAACAATGGGATATAGACAATTGTCTTTATCCACACTATATAGCTCTAAGATAGTAAATCTTTTATTTCCATAAACGATCTATTTGCAACATGTGTGTAAATTTCTGTCGTTTTGGTAGAACTATGTCCAAGTAATAGTTGAATATGTCTAATATCGGTTCCGTTTTCCAGTAAGTGAGTAGCAAAACTATGTCTCAACATGTGAGGTGTAACTTTTTTATGTATTCCAGCTTTTTTTGCTGCTGTCGAAATAATGTTTAAAACACTTGTAACACTATATTTGTCGCCCTTTTGACCTTCAAAAAGATACTTTTTTGGCCGGTATTCTTTGTAGTATTCTTGGAGGTCTTTTAAAATACTTGGACTTAAAACAGATATGCGGTCTTTATTTCCTTTTGCATTTTTAATTATTACAACCATTCTTTTACTGTCTATATCGGTAACATTTAGATTCAATAACTCACTTCTTCGAAGACCAGATGAATAAAGTAGTCCCACTATGCATTTATGCTTTATGTTATTGGTGTTGTTTATAATCTGAACAATTTCTTCTTTGGATATAACTTCAGGTAATTGTTTTTCTTTTCTTGGCCTTTCTATAGAATAAAACCTATTTGGCATGCCGTGAACAATTTCATAAAAGAATTTAATACTGTTAACAGTCAAATTAACATAAGAATTTGACTTTCCTTCTTGAATAAGTTTTTGCAAATATTTTCTAACATCAATTTCATTTAAATTTATCGGGTCAATGGCGTAATAATGGTTGATAAATGATTCGAAGCATGCTACATAGCTACGAACGGTATTGTCCGAATATCTTTTTAGTTCTAGTTTAAGTAAGTATTCTTCAGGGCAAGGTTTAAAGCCATCTTTTGTTTTTCTGTTTCTATAACGTTCTAAATTAAGAATAGGATTATCTTCATTTATTACTTTTTCGGTAAAGAAATAGTTACCATTTACCCAAGCTACCCCATGAAACGTTTTAAATATTAGTTCTAAATTACTTTTATTATTGGGAACATAGAACATCCCGAATTCTTGACTCCAAGAAATATTTGGAAGTGTATCAACAAGCGCTTGTATAACCTTGTTTGTGGTGAATTGAAGTCCAATACATTTTTTTTGCTCAATAAGTAAATGCTTCAAGGTGATGCTTTTCTGTAGTTCCATAATTTTTTTATTGACTAAATTAAAGTATATAAATGATTTAGTCGTACCTTATTCGAATAATGTTCGCATAGACATTCACTTAATATTTTTTGAAATGAGAATACAACAATATTGTAAGCATTGTAACAAAGAACTCCATGGTAGGACAGATAAAAAATACTGCAATCTGCACTGTAAAAGCGCGTTCCAATACCAGCAAGCACAGGAGCAACCAGAGCGATTTTATAATAGGGTAGACAACCAATTGAAGCTGAATAGAAGATTATTGAAGAATTTTAATAAGGCAGGAAAAGCTACGATCAGAACAGACCAACTCAATTCAGAAGGGTTTAATCCCAATTATTTTACGCATTATTGGAAAAACACTAAAGGAGATGTTTATTTATTTGTTTATGAATATGGATTTATAAAAAGAACGGAGAATACTATTGAAAAATACATTTTAATTCAGTGGCAGGATTATATGGAAAAATAGTTTCTTAATAGTCTAAAATTTCTTTTAAATATTCAGCACATTCCCCTGCATTTCGCGAAAAGCTACATTTCGGGAAAAGAGCTTCCTTAAAAAATCTTGGACACAATTCCAAAGTTTTAGATTTTCACTTTGCTTTTCCTGCCGAAGGAGGCTGGAACGCTCCGTTCCCAATATAAAACTTTGAAATAGCGTCCGCTTAATAGGAAAATGTATTTGCATTTTGTTCCACTTACTATGCTTTTGCATTTCACAAAGAATTTAGACCCACATCCCGAGCCAACACCGCTATACCTTTTTTTGACAGCAAAATAACAACATTCAGATTTGAACGACAGCATAACCAGGCTCCCTTCGTCTACGCTCAGGATAAACTCGCTCGCACTTTTTATATGTCTTAACAAAGCTGAATATTGAACAGCACCAAGCAACAAAAAGAAGGTAACAGCGTCGGCACTATAGGAAGTAAATCTCAAACGAATTTTATAAAATCTTACAAAATCAATAAAAAGGAAGCGGAACAAAAGTTAAACCTTCCTTTTGGCAGGCAGGAAAATAAAAAAAAGGAAAACGCTCTGGATATAATAAGTAAATCAATTTTAAAGCCTTTCTGAAGGGTTCAGATAGGCACATATAAATCTATAATTTCAGAGACCTAATTATTCGTCCCTTGTATGATATCTGACGTCCAAAAACTTGATTTCACCACTAATCATAAAATTTGCTTTCAAAACGAACCAATTGGGAACATTCCAAGTTTCCATTTTACAACCTAATCCCATAACTTTAAAAGAGCCGTCATGCAAAGAAAAGCAACTGATTTTTAAATCAGGTTGTTTGAAAATTTTGGTCCCTATGGGACAAAATATGGAGAAGCAAGAGGGTAACACGGCAAGCCGGTGTTACAGTTGATATTATTATTTAAACAATTGATAATCAATTTGTTAAAAAGGGCAAAAAATAATTAAAATAAAGGCTTTGCAGCAAAACGCTGTAAAGCCCCTGAAAACAGGCATTTATTTGCAGCAAAAAAATGGCAGAATATTCAAAATATAGCTTTTCTGGGATCAATGTAAAGAAAGAGGTTGCCATAAAATTTAGAAAATTCTCAAGACAGATCTCTGTATCCCACACACAGGCCCTGGAAGCCATGCTCCATTTTTTTGAACGGAACGATCTGGCACCAGATGACGATTTGGGGATCCATAACAACCGGACCAACAAGCGCATCAATGCCGTGATCGCCATTTTAAAGAATATAGAAAAGCACCAGACCAAGCCCACCGCCGAAATATTGCAGAGCCTTTTGTACGAAACGGCCAACATTGAAAAAGAGGAAGATTTTGATTTTGGGTCTCCAGTGTTGATTACAGAAAATGAGGAGTTGGCATTCTATAAAAAACAATATAAACTAATACAAGAAGAAAATATGGGTTTCAAAAATAAAATGACAAAATTATTGGACCAGGTTAATGTTGAAAAACGAAGTTTTGGAAAAGACTACTTGAAACTAAATCTGGACAAAATCGATTTCGATAATTTTAGAAAAAGCAACAATGTTTAACATGTCAAAAGGGTTCAAAATAGAAAAATGGAAATTAAACGAACATGACCAAAATAAATACAAGCAGTGTACCTGTGTCGTAACAAAATTGAGACAAGCAGTAGGACGCCTTGGACAAGCATTAGTGGGTATCAACAAACCAAATCAACCGTAGCGATGTTGCAAGCTCTTTTAGAATCGGTTGAACGAAATAAATAGAAATTGATACTAGAAAAAGATAATCCAAGTCAGCAAAATACAGTTCGCAGTTGTGAAAATAACATAGATGAAATTAAAAAAGATGAATTATGGAAAATGTAAATTATATTACACAGCTCAATAACGTTTTTGAACGGTTTCATAATGACCAAAGGATTAAACAGGGGCACATAACGCTCTACTTGGCATTCTTTCATAAATGGAATCGAAAGTTTTTCCAAAAGACCTTAACCATCAATAGGGAGCTCATTATGGAAAGAGCAAAAATAAAATCCAAAACAACCTATCACAATTATCTCAGGGATTTACATAATTGGGAATATTTGAGGTATTATCCTTCTTACCATCCAGCTATAGGTTCAAAGATTAACATGATCAAATTTAGTACAAGTACTGGTACACTGGAGGTTCAAAACTTGGCCGTCAGCGACCCAGAACCACGCCAAAATTTGGTACCTTTTTATAAACATAAAACAAAAGAAAACTTTAATAAACAGCATAATAAAATTTTTAATGAATTAGAAGTTCTTCTTTTTTTTAAAACTAATAATTGGCCGGAGATAGAAGGAAAAAAGTTTTATGCATATTACAGGTCAAAACATTGGGAAATAAATGAAAGTCAAAATATCAAAAACTGGCAAGAGATTGCTAAAAATTTTGTTCAAAACGGGTTTAAAATAAACCAACAAAAGCAGGTTAGTCCATTTTCTGGCTTTGTAGATAACCTGAACAAAAAAAGAGACCAGAAATACGGTCAGTAATATTAGACCTTACTTAAATTTTGTGCGAAGTATTGCTTTATCCACAAAAGACCTTATGGAACATTAAAATTAGGATTGTTTATACTGAGTTGAGCGACCCATTAATAACAATTATCCGCTTTAATTTATAACTCAATTTACTTTTATACTCCAGTTTAAATTAATTGATATATGTGTTGGTCAGTAAATTCATTAATTATATATTTGCTTGCTGAAAGTTATTTTGACAAAATTAAAATCATATATAAGTTCACAAATCGTCAACATGCTTAGTGAAAATTAGCAAGTGTCTGATTCTATATGGGCTGAAAGAGTAAGGTTCGAGTCCCGTCCAGACCGCGAAAAGCACTTCATTTATGAAGTGCTTTTTTTGTTTTAGTTTTATTGCAACAATGTATGTGGCTGTCAATTTAAAGAAGTGTAGAGTATAAATAAAAGTATAAGTTAGCTCAGGGTAGTTAATTTTTATTTTTAACTTTTGTAAGGAGTGTTCTTTGTATTTTTTTTGTAGCGTAAAATAAAAATATTTTTTTTCAAAATTGTTGCAAAAGTTTAAAAAAGATGTATATTTGCACTCGCTAATCGCAAATAGAGCGAAGCAAACTCCTCCTTAGCTCAGTTGGTTAGAGCATCTGACTGTTAATCAGAGGGTCCTAGGTTCGAGTCCTAGAGGGGGAGCAAAAAGAGTCTTATCTTAATTGATAAGACTCTTTTTTATTTTGTAGGTAAAAATATTAACTTTTAAGAGGTTAAGTCTAAAAGTTGTTTGGTTTTTACATCTATTATGTTTAGGTAAGAAAAATCTACGTTTACTTTACATGCAGTTTGTACTTTTGGCCTTTGTTTTAAGTGGATTCTATCTTTGGTGTCTTTGTTGAGGTGACTCTTATATTTTCTTTAATTTTGGTTTAAGAAAAGAGTTTACAATTAATTTTTATGAATAGGAATGGTTTTTAAAGGTAAACCTTATTTTCTTTGTGTTTTTTGTTTTAAAATGTAAGGATAGAGTTTTATTGTTGTCGTAAATTTACGATAATAGGTAGTAAAGTAATGGACTTTAAACAAGCGCTTATTTTTGCGTTTTTTGGCTATTATGAAGGATCTGCAAAGAAAACTTTATAAAGTTGCTTAAAATATTAAAAACATTTGGAGCTTTGTTGAGTTCTATATTTTAAAAGTACATTTTAAACTCTTTAATTTTTTTATTAGACTGAAATAGGGGGTTCGTATTTTTTGAGATAGTAATTTAGAGTGGAGTATAAGTTATATAAGAACATAAAATTTGTATTAAGAAAGTTTATGTAATTACATCTGTCTTGTATTGAATACTGAGAGAAAAAATAGTCTTAAATATTTAAGAAGTTCATCAAAATAAAAAAAAATATTAGTTAAATTTGTAGTCAATTTCTTCAGGGCAGAGTGTAATTCTCTACCGGCGGTGATAGTCCGCGACTCCTTGCAAAAGGACTGATTTGGTGGAACTCCAATACCGACAGTTAAAGTCTGGATGAGAGAAGAAAGGTTTATTACTTAACTATACAGTTGATTTGCATCAGTTGTGTATTGTATTGTTGTACACTTTGCTCAGAAGAATTAATATAAATACTTAAAAGTAGCAAAGATGAATAGTTTAAATGCATTTGGAAAAGACAGCGTAGAAAGAGTTAATAATGCTGTTGAAAAATTACAAAAAGGTTTCGGAATTTTATTGGTAGATGATGAGAGCAGAGAAAATGAAGGTGATATCATTTTTTCAGCAGAGAAAATGACGGAAAAAGATATGGCTTTAATGATCCGTGAATGTAGCGGGATTGTCTGTCTTTGTTTAACAGAAGAAAGGTGTGAAAGTCTTGAGTTAAGACCAATGGTTATTGATAATACAAGTAAAAATAAGACAGCATTTACGGTATCAATAGAAGCAAAAGAAGGCGTTACTACAGGTGTGTCTGCAAAAGATAGATTGCAAACAATAAAAACGGCTATTTCGGTAAATGCCAAACCAGAAGATTTATCACATCCCGGACACGTATTTCCTTTATTGGCGCAAAAAGAAGGTGTTTTTACAAGACGAGGTCATACAGAAGGAAGTATCGATTTAATGAGGTTATCAGGTTTAAGAGATGCTGCTGTTTTGTGTGAATTAACAAATGTAGATGGTACAATGTCTCGACTACCTGAAATTTGTGCTTTTGCGAGCAAGCATGATATGACAGTTGTTACCATTGAAGATATTTATCAATTTAGATTGATGACTGAAAAAAAAATAGAAGAGCTTGAAACGGTAAATTAAAAATAAAGCGCATACATTATTAGCCGGTTTAACCAGTTTTTAAAGTTGTTATTGATTCTAAAAATCTATTATAATGGCTAATAATGTTGCGTTTTCTTATTTTATTGTTACTGGCTGCTCTTGCAACATCTAGAGGGTATATTTGGTAATATATTTCCTCCTATCTATAGTAAATTCGTTATTTATTAAATAATGGAACTTTACTTATAGTATTCAAATGAAAATAAGAAGTCAAATAGAACAATGTGTAAATTATTTAATAGTATCTCCAATGGTGATACTATTTTTTTCTTGTAAAGCAGAAGTAGTAAAATTACCACCACCTAATATTGTTTGGTTAGTTTCAGAAGATAATTCGATGCATTATCTTAAAATGTTTAATAAAAATGGTGTTAAAACTCCAAATATTGAAAGTTTGGCCAATCAAGGTTTGGTGTATACACATGCTTTTTCAAATGCTGCAGTTTGTAGTGCAGCACGATCTACTATAATCTCCGGAGCTTATGGCCCGCGTTTAGGAGCTCACTATCATAGAAAGGTAGAAAAGGTAACGATGCCTTTAGGAGCAAAAATGTTTCCTGCTTATTTAAAAGAAGCGGGGTATTATACTTCAAATAATAGTAAAGAAGATTACAATATTATAAAAACGAATGATGTTTGGGACGATTCTTCAAAAAAAGCAAGTTGGAGAAATAGAGAGGATGGACAACCTTTTTTCCATGTATACAATAGTGGAATCACTCATGAAGGAGCTGTTCATTTTAATCAGAAAACTTTTGAAAATAAAAAAACAAAGACAAGTTTAGAATCCTTTAAAGTACAGCCAAACCATCCAAATACAAAATTATTTAAATATACAAATGCCTTGTATAGAGATAAAATGATTAAAATGGATACTCGTATGGGAGAAGTAATTCATCAACTAAAAGAAGATGGTTTGTATAGCAGTACTTTTATTTTTTATTACGGAGATCATGGTGGTGTATTGCCAGGAAGCAAGGGATATTTGTATGAAACGGGTTTGCATGTTCCAATGGTAGTTCATGTGCCTGAAAAGTATAAACATCTTGTAAATAATAAATTAGGAGAAAAAGTAGAAGGGTTTGTTAGTTTTGTAGATTTAGCGCCAACGGTATTAAACCTTGCAGGAATTGAAATTCCTAAGGAGTTTGATGGAAAACCATTTTTAGGAGAAAATGTTACGGCAGAAGAAATTAATAAAAGAAATGAAACATTTAGTTATGCTGATCGGTTTGATGAAAAATATGATATGGTTCGGGCTGTTAGAAAAGGGAAATACAAATACATAAGAAATTACCAACCTTTTAATTATGATGGTTTAATGAATGCTTATCGTTATAAACAATTGGCGTATAAAGAATGGGCGGCTTTGTTTAAGGAAGGAAAACTGAATGCAGTACAATCGCAGTTTTTTAAATCGAAAAAAGTAGAGATGCTTTTTGATGTGGAAAAAGACCCTTTTGAAACTAATAATTTGGCAGAAAATAAAGACTTTCAACAAGTTGTACTTGAGTTGAGAAATAACTTAAACAACCGCCTTTTAAAAATGCCAGATTTATCCTTTTATCCTGAGCATTTTTTAATTAAGAACGCTTTTAAAAATCCTGTTAAATTTGGTCAAGAACATCAAGAAGCTATTTCAAGATATATAAAAATTGCTAATTTAAGTTTGTCGAATTTTAATGATGTAAAACAGAAAATCGAAGAAGCCTTAAACTCAAATGATGCTTGGGAACGCTATTGGGCTGTGATTGTTTGTAGTAGTTTTGGAGAAGAAGCCAATGAATTTACCTTAAAAATTAAAGAAATAGCTAAAAATGATGCAGAAGCAATTAATAAAGTAAGGGCTTTAGAGTATTTGGGCTTGTTTAACAAAGAAAATACATTGGGTAAAATAGCACAAGTTCTTTATAAATCGGATAATGTTGGTGAGGCTTTATTAATCTTAAATACCATGGTTTTATTAACGGATAATGATTTTGGTTATAGTGAAAATTACAATTTCCAGCTTCTTTCTAAGAAGGTTACCAATAATCAAGATGTAAAAAATAGAATCAAATATTTAGCCAACAAATATTAAAAATAAACAAATGAAAAAAATATCAATAATACTGTTACTTGTTTTTGTGGTTGGAGCTTGTAAGTCTAAAAAACTAACGGAAGTTGCTCAAGTATCGTCAGCTGTAGAAAAATCTATACATAAAAAACCTAATATTATTTTAATTTTTGCCGATGATTTAGGGATTGGGTTATTAGGTCAAAATGGACAAAAAATAATAAAGACTCCTAACATTGATAAATTAGCAAACGAAGGTATTCGTTTTAATAATGCATATTCTAATATGTTGTGTGCGCCGTCAAGAGCCTCTTTAATTTCTGGGTTGCATGATTGTCATGAAAATAAGTTTGACATAACTTCTGGTGCAGTTTATAAGAAATTAAGTACCGGAAAAGCTACGTTAAGTGAAATTGAAAAAGGAATTAATAAAGTACTAAAACCTGTTGATGAGAATGCTGTTTTTTTAGGAACAGTTGCTAAGGAAGCTGGATATAAAACAGCACAAGTTGGTAAGTTAGAATGGGGTTTTTCTGCAACAGATGCGCAAATGAAACGTCATGGTTGGGATTATTATTATGGTTATTTAGACCATGCGAGAGCGCATGGTTTTTATCCTTCATTTTTATTTGAAAACGGACAAAAAGTTGATATTCCGGGAAATACACTAGCAAATTCAGGGAAATCTCACGAACCTGAAACAGCAGAAAGTTATAGAGAAAGACATGATATGACTGGTAAAAAAGTGTATTCTCAAAACTTATTTATGGAGAAAACGCTAAACTTTATAACTGAAAATAAAGGCAATCCGTTTTTTCTATATTTCCCAACACAATTACCTCATGGACCCGTTTCTATACCAAAAGTGCATCCAGATTTTGTAAATGATGAGAGGTTAACTCCAATTGAAAAAGAATATGCATCAATGGTAAAAATGTTAGATGATAATGTTGGAGAGATTATGCACAAATTAAAAGAAGAAAATATTGCAGACAATACCATTGTAATATTTATGTCTGATAATGGTCACGAAATTTATTACGGACAAAAAGGAAGAGTTCAAAAACCGTATACCAATATGAAAACGGGAAAACGATTTGATGATTTAAACGATAAATATTATAGCGACCTAGGTGGCGATGTTTTTGATGGTAATGGGGGTAGAGCAGGTTTAAAAAGAAGTAATTTACAAGGAGGTATTAATATTCCTTTAATTTTTAATTGGCCTAATAAAATTAAACCAGGTTCTATTAGCAATCGATTGGTGGCTAATTATGATATTCTTTCTACCATTGCAGATATTACAGGTTTTGATAAGCCTGTTAATACAGATGGAATTTCATTTTACAACGAACTTTTAGGAAATCAAGCAACAAAACAACACGATTTTGTTGTTTATTCTTCTTATACGGGGCCAACATTAATTACAAATGATGGATGGAAAATAAGGTCGTATTTGAAAAAAGATGTATTTGAAATTTATTATTTACCAAACGATTTTAAAGAAGAAAAGAATCTTTCTCAGCAAAACCCAGAAAAATTAGAAGAACTGAAACAAAAATTATTAACAGCTTGTGAAGGAGATTTTAATAATGGACTTTATTCTTCAAAAAATAAAGAAATTAGAATTAAGCTACCTTAAAAAAATAAAAACACTATTTAAGGATAGTAATTCAATTGTAAAAGAATTAGACACTCTTTAAAACACAACGAATATCCATTTTATATATATAAACTAAAGAATATGAAATTCAAAATAAGTATTATAACAGCTTTGTTGGTTGTTTCTAGTGGTGTAAAAATTACCGCCCAGAATTCAAATATAAATAGTTCAAAAAAGCCTAATATCATTTATATTATGGCAGATGATTTGGGGTATGGAGATTTAGGTGTAAACGGTCAGAAAAAAATTAAGACGCCAAACATAGATAAAATGGCTTCTGAAGGAATGCAGTTTAAACAGCATTATGCTGGTTCTACAGTTTGTATGCCGTCTAGAGCTGCTTTATTAACAGGAAAACACATGGGGCATAACTCCGTTAGAGAAAATCCTAATTGGACTGCTACGGGAAAAGCTGTTAATTTATTAGTAGAAGATGTTACGGTTGCTGAAGAGTTAAAAAGAGCAGGTTATAAAACAGGAATTATTGGTAAATGGGGATTATCTGAAGGTGGTGATGATGCAAATTTACCACTAAACCAAGGCTTTGATTATTTTTATGGGTATAGAGATCATGGAGATGCTCATCATTATTATCCTAAAGTTTTATGGGAAAATAACAAACCTTTTGATACGGGGAATATTGTAATGGAAAAGAAAGGAACTTTTTCGCACGATTCATTTGTAGAAAAAGCCAAGGATTTTATTATTGAAAACAAAAAGGAACCTTTCTTTTTATATTTAGCTTTTACGCTGCCTCATTATGAACTTACTGTGCCAAAAGATTCAAAAGAGCAGTATAAAAAACTGCATTGGGAAGAACGAGAACTAAAAGTGAAACCAAATAAAGGATATCAGCATGATAAAGATGGGCACGCTACGTATGCAGGTATGGTTTCTAGAATGGATGGAGATGTGGGGGATTTACTTGCGTTGTTAAAATCATTAAACTTAGAAGAGAACACAATGGTGGTGTTTACAAGTGATAACGGCCACGAATTTGATAAAAACTTTTTTAATAGTAATGGTGATTTTAAAGGTAAAAAACGTGATTTATACGAAGGTGGAATTAGAATCCCATTTATGGTACGTTGGCCTGGAACAATTCAGCCAAATTCGCAATCAACACATATTTCTGCGTTTTGGGATTTTTTACCAACTGTTTGTGACCTTGCAGGTATAAAGCCAAGTGATAATGCTATAGACGGTATTTCATATTTACCAACATTGTTAGGAAAAGAGCAAAAGAAACACGATTATTTATATTGGGAATTTAATGAAGGGAAAGGACCTATACAAGCCATTAGAAAAGGAGATTGGAAAGCAGTGAAATATCTAGAAAAACCATTAGAGCTTTATAATTTACCGAATGATATTGGAGAGGAACATAATATTGCAAAAACAAATCCTAAAATAGCTACAGAGATGCTTCGTTTAATGAAGGAGGCAAGAACCGAGAATGTTAATTTTCCGTTAGAATATCATGAAAGAGTGTTGAAAAAAATGAGCAAAAAAAAATCTGCTAAAAAATAATCGTTTTAATGTTTTTAAGGTGATGCTCTATTAGTAAATGAATTTAGCGTGTAAACCTATTGTTATAAATAGAATAAACTGATGAAAACCACACTGAAATATATTTTTATAGGGTTCATTTTTCAATTTTCTTTTGGTCAAGATAAAGAGGTTTTAAAAGTGACTATTTCTCCTGAAATTGAATTTCAAACCATTCATAATTTTGGAGCATCAGATGCTTGGGCTGCTCAATTTGTTGGTCATTGGCCTTCAAAGAAAAAAAATGCAATAGCAGATTTGTTGTTTAGTTTAGATCTTGATGCAACAAATTCGCCAAAAGGAATCGGTTTATCTGCTTGGAGATTTAATATTGGAGCAGGAAGTTCTGAGCAAGGGCACTTAAGTGGTATAAAAGATTCTTGGAGAAGAGCAGAAGGTTTTCTACAAAATGATTTTAGTTATAACTGGAATAACCAATCGGGACAACAATGGTTTTTAAAAGCAGCGAAACAAAGAGGTGTAAAAGATTTTATAGGTTTTGTAAACAGTCCTCCGGTACAATTAACTAAAAGCAAGAAAGCATATCCATCAAACCCAAATTTCTCGAATCTATCAAAAGAAAATTATGAGTATTATGCTATTTTTTTAGCTGAAATTGTTAAGAATTTAAAAAGCCGTTTAAATGTCGACTTAAACTATATAAGTCCTTTTAACGAGCCGCAGTGGGATTGGGTAAAAGGAAATCAAGAAGGTTCTCCTTGGAACAATGATGAATTGGCAATGGCTACAAGAGTTATTGATGCTGTTTTTAACAAGCAAAATATAAAAACAAAGTTAGAGATATCAGAAGCAGGAGCAATTGATTATTTAACCTCAGAAAAGAATAAATTTAAAAATAGAAGCAATCAAATAAATGAATTTTTTAATACAGAAAGTAGCTATTATCTAGCAGATTTAAGTTCTTTAGCTTTAAAATTTGCAGGGCATAGTTACTTTACTACTTGGGATATTTCTAAATTAAAATTAGAAAGAGAAAAAATAGCTCAGAAGTTAAAGGGGTATGAAAACCTTGAGTATTGGATGACAGAATATTGCGTTTTAGAAAACAATAAGGAAATAAGAGGCAAGGGCAAAGATTTAGGAATGAAAACCGCATTATATGTGTCAAGAGTAATTCATGCGGATTTAACAATTGCAAATGCAAGCGCTTGGCATTGGTGGACGGCTTTAAGTGCGTATAATTATAAAGACGGGTTGGTTTATGTTGATAAAAATAAGAATGATGGTGCGTATTCAGATTCTAAACTACTGTGGGTATTAGGTAATTACTCCAGATTTATTAGGCCAGAAGCCAAAAGAATAAAAGTTGATTATGCTAGTTTAAATTCTATTGATAATTTAAAAGAAGGAGTACTCATTTCAGCATATAAAAATATAGATAAGAGTATTGTAGTGGTTATTGTTAATCAGCAAGAAGAAGCTGCAAACTTAAATGTTTTACTAGACGCTATATCAACATTTAAATCACTTAATTTCTACACTACAAATGGAACTTTAAATCTGCAAAAGGTACCATTAGAAAGAAATACTAAAACACTACATATTTCGGGTAAATCTGTAAATACATTGGTTTATATGAAATAGGTTAGAGGTGTTTTATAATTGCTCTTATTGAAATGTAAAAATGTAGTTAATTCCTTTCTTTTTTGAGTTAAATACATTTTAGATGTTGTTATTTTTTGTTTTGTGTAAAAAAAATGTTAAAAACATGTATTCTTATTAATTTTCAGATATTGTGGTTTTGTTTGGGTTTAATTAGTTGTAAATAAGTGGTTTAAATACGTTAATCTTGAGTAGGTAATTTTAGTTTGCAACATTAATGCCCCTTTTTAGAGAATCGTGCTTGTGCCTTATCTTATAGATTTGTTTCAATCATTTGTTGTAATGATGAAATCAAACTATAAAATAAATTATGAATTAGTATGAAATTAAAACTAAGTATTTTATTACTGTTTTGTTGTGGTTTTATGTCCTTAAAGGCGCAAACCACCATTTCAGGAACAGTTACAGACGAAACAAAAGAACCTTTGCCGGGAGTTAATATTATGGTAAAAGGAACCAATCGGGGTGCAAATTCTGATTTTGACGGAAAGTTTACGATTAAAGTTTCTAAAGGAGATATTTTACAATTTTCATTTTTAGGCTTTGTCTCTCAAGAAATTTTAATTGAAAATCAAAAAGTATTAGAAGCAGTCTTAAAAGAAGACTCACAACAATTAAATGAAATTGTCATAATAGGTTATGGATCTACTGCTAAAAAAGATTTAGTTTCTTCTGTTTCTTCTGTAAAGGCAGAAGTGTTACAAAACCAACCAGTAGCAAGGTTAGATCAAGCGTTACAAGGTAGAGCTACCGGAGTTTCTGTAACCTCTAATAGTGGAGATCCTGGTTCTGGGTCTACAATTAGAATTAGAGGTAATAGTTCTATAAATGGTAATAATAACCCATTGTATGTTGTAGATGGCTTTATTGTGGGTACCGGTTTTAACTTAAATACTTTAAACGTAAATGATATTAAATCTGTAGAGGTTTTAAAAGATGCTACTGCATTGTCTATTTACGGAACAAGAGGTGCTTCTGGGGTAATTTTAGTAACTACTAAAAATGGTACAGAAATTTCTAAAGGAAAACCAAAAATTAGTGTTAATAGTTATTACAGTATTCAAGAAGTAGCTAATGAAGTTGATCTTTTAAATGGACAAGATTATGTAGCTTATATTAATGAAGCAGGTCAATTTAATCCGAATTTAAATAACGGTTTCGGAGGAACAGATCCAACTTTACCTTTGTTATTTAATGAACCAGGAGAGATAGAAACTACCGATTGGTTAGACGTAGTTTCTCAAACAGGACATATTATGAATACAGATTTCTCTATTATGGGGAATTCAGAAAACTCTAATTACTATATTTCTTTAAATCATTTTGATCAAGAAGGTATTTTAAAAGGATCTGGTTTAGAAAGAGTCACTTTTAGAACCAATATTGATGTAAGACTTTCTGATAAGTTTAAAACAGGAGTCCGTTTAAATGCAACTCATTATAAAAAAGAAAATAATAAAATTAATTACTCGAGTATTGTTTCAAGTGTTTTACCAATTAGAACAATTTATGATGATGAAGGGAATTACACAGGTATAAATCCAATTAGTTCTGCTACAGAAAGAAACCCTGTTGCAGATGCAGCGTTAAGAGTAGATCATGATTTAGTGACCAAGTTAATTACGAATGGATATGTAGAATATGAGTTATTTGAAAACTTTAAATTGAAATCTACCATTGGAGCAGAGTTAACACATACAAAATATAACGATTACCTTCCTGGAGCTTTACCAGACAGACAAATTTCAAATTCTGGAACAGGTTATGCAAATATTGCAACCAACTATTCTAAAAGTATTTTAAATGAAAATACGTTTACGTATGACTTTGGTTTGGAAGATCATTCAATTAAAGTATTAGGAGGGTTTACATGGCAAAAAGATAATAATGAGAGTACTGTTTCGCAAGCGGATGGTTTTCCTAATGATGCTGTATTATTTAATAATCTTGCTTTGGGTGATGCAACACTTTATTTTGCAAACTCAGGGTTTAGTCAAAGAACATTGTCTTCTTTTTTAAGTAGAGTAGATTATGGTTATAAAAGTAAATATCTTTTAACATTAGTTGGTAGATACGATGGTTCTTCTGTTTTTGAAGAAGGTAATAAATATGCATTTTTTCCTTCTGTAGGTCTTGCTTGGAATGCAAGTGATGAAAGTTTTATGGAAAACATTGATGTTATTGATAAGTTAAAAGTTAGAGGTAGTTATGGTGTTGTAGGAGAGCAAGGTGTAAGTGCTTATAATTCTATTGCAACCTACAATAACACCACAAATGTTTTTAACGATAATGTTGTAAACGGTGTTCAATTAGGTTCTGTGCCAAGTGATGGCTTAAAATGGGAAACAACCAAACAATTAGATCTTGGTTTTGAAATTAGTCTTTTAGATAATAAAATTTCATTTGAAGCAGATTATTATAAAAAAACTACTGAAGATTTATTATTAGCGAAAGCTTTATCTGCACAAGCAGGTGGAGGTACTCAGTTACAAAATGTAGGTTCTGTAGAAAATAAAGGTTTTGAGTTTTCTTTAAACACTATTAATATTGATAAAAAAGATTTTTCTTGGAACTCAACATTAACAATTTCTACAAATAGAAGTAAAGTTTTAGAATTAGATGGTAGAGATTATATCGATTTACAATCTACAGGAAATCAAGGAGGTACTTCTGCAAGACTGATTGTTGGTAAGTCTATGCCTGTATTTATTGGCCTTAATTATTTAGGGACTTATAAAACTGCCGAAGAAATTACTGCAGATGGTAGAGAAGGAATGTCTTTTATTGGGGGACCAAGATTTGAAAACTTAGATGATAACCCAACTTGGAATGATGAAGATGCAAAAATAATAGGGAGTCCAGAACCAGATTTTTATGGAGGTTTTAGAAATACATTTACCTATAAAAACCTTTCTTTAGATGTCTTTTTTCAAGGACAATACGGAAATGATATTTTTAATATTAGAACGCAGACATCTTATTACGGTAGAGGAGAACAAAACTTAGATTCAAGAGTTTTAGATCGTTGGAAAGAAGGAGTAAATGAAACTTCAGATATCCCAAGAGCAGGTGCTTCTACAAGTTTATTTAACCCTAATAGTACTGTTAATATAGAAGATGGTTCTTTTTTAAGATTAAAAACAGCTACGTTAAATTACAATTTACCTTTAGAGAAAATTGGATGGGAAAATACATTTAGTGGATTTAGTGTTTATGCAACAGGAACCAATTTGTTTTTATTATCTAAATTTAAATTAGGAGATCCAGAAGTAAGTAATTTTAGTGCAGGTAGTGGGTTAGGTTCAGTGTCTCAGGGTTTTGCTGCTGGTACTTATCCGTATGCAAAGTCTATTACATTAGGATTAAAAATGGAATTTTAAAAAATAACAAAATGAAAAATATATTAAAAAATAAAGTTGTCTTAGTTTTGTTAGGGCTATTTACATTGGTTTCCTGTGATAGTTTTCTAGAGGAAGACTTAAGGAGTTCAATTACGCCAGAAAACTTTTTCAATAATGATAAAGAGGCAGAATTAGCTGTAAACGGAATTTATACATTATATCATAATAATAATTTATATAGACAAAGAGGTTTAGATGATTATTATACACACGGTGCAGATGTTGTAGGACCAAGTAGAAATGTAAACGGTACAATTCATAATTACTTAATAGCAGAAGGAGTTGCTGATGGTAACGGTGTTTGGTCTCAATTATACGAGGTGGTAAACGGTACTACAGAGTTTTTAGCAAATATTGATGGTAATGAAAAACTTACCGAAGCAAACAGAAACCAAGCTGTTGGTGAATTATTGTTTTTAAGAGCTTTGGCTTTTTATCATTTAACAAATTTGTGGGGAGATGTTCCTTATTTTAGAGAAATGCTAAACCCAATTGAAGCAGGTGAATTAGGTCGTTATGACAAGGACTTGATAAGAACAGATATGAAAGCAGATTTAGAAAGAGCGGTAACTTTATTGCCATCATCTTATTCTGGATCTGATTTGGGTAGAGCAACAAAATGGGCTGCCTATACTTTAAAAGCAAAGTTTCATTTATTTGATAAAGAATGGTTGTTAGCTAAAAATGCTTGTGATGAGGTTATCAATAATTCTCCACATACATTATTAGATAATTATGCAGATGTTTTTAATCAATTAGATCCAGAAAACTCTATTAATAACGAGCATATTTTTATTATCGATTTTAAAGCAGATGAACTAAATACAACAAGAACGGATGATTACAATCCTCGTATTAGAGATGAGCCTTCAAACAGAAATGACAATGCTGTAGATGCATTGGGGAACCCTGTATTAAAAGCTAACGGAACACAAATGAAACGTTGGGAATACTTTCAAAGTCTAATGTTAGAGCAAGAAGAAGACATGCAAGGGTATGGTTGGTCTATACCGTTACCAGAATTAGCAGATAGAAATAATTGGCAAGCAGGAGATTTACGTTATGATGCAACCATCGTTTCAGAATACTTAGGTTTTGAGCTTAGTTTTCCATATTTTAGAAAAAACTGGAACTTAGATCAAGTAAATTCTTTAAGAGGAAATCATCATGAAAATTATATTGTTTTTCGTTTAGCAGATGTTTATTTAATGGCTGCAGAGGCAGAAAATGAATTAAATGGCCCTGGAAATGCATATCCTTATGTGAATAAAGTTAGAGAAAGAGCTTTTGAACCAGATCAACCTTGGAGTGGGATGTCTCAAACATCATTTAGAGAGGCAATGTATTCTGAGAGAAAGTTTGAACTTTCTGCAGAAGGACATAGAAAAATGGATTTAATTAGATGGGGAATATTATTAGACGTGGTTAAAAGTACCGTTCATAGAAATTGGAACAATCCTGCGGCAAATATTCAGCCTTATCACGTTTTGCTTCCTGTACCACAAGCGCAATTATTGCTGAATCCCAATTTATTATTATCAGATCCCTCAAATAATGGCTATCGTTAGAATTATATAGTTTTTTAAAAAGAAAAGAGTGTAAATGGAGTTATTTACACTCTTTTTTTTTAGTAGTCAGTATAAATACTATATAATTAAAAAAGGGAACATAATTTATTAGGTTATCTTTTTATTTAATATTAAAAGAGGTGATGCCTTATGAGTTGTTATTTTTTTTTAATTACAAATGTTGGATATTCAGATTAGGTTTTATTGTTTGTAGATAATTAGAAACTTAATTTTTTTTAAAGAGGTGAATTTTTATCAAAAAAAACAAAAGAATAAATAAAAATAAAAATATTTCACTTTTTGTTTGGTATATCTAAAATGTGTGTTATATTTGCAGCCGCTTAGGGCAATTAGCTCAGTTGGTTCAGAGCATCTCGTTTACACCGAGAGGGTCGGGGGTTCGAATCCCTCATTGCCCACCAAAGTAAAATCCTTCACATTTTGTGAAGGATTTTTTGTTTTTAATAGTTTTTGATAAAGAGTCCAATGATTCTTTATTATATTTGTTTCTTTAAAAAAAAGCTAAAAGATTTCTTAATGGATATAAAGTTGTCAAGAAAAAAAATACTTGTAACAGGAGGTGCTGGTTTTATAGGTTCTAATCTGTGCGAGGCTTTACTTGAAAAAAATAATACAGTAATCTGTTTAGATAATTTTTCTACAGGAAAAAGAGAAAACATCGCTTCTCTTAAAGAAAACTTAAACTTTACATTAATTGAAGGAGATATAAGAAATCTAGAAGATTGTATGTTAGCTGCTTCTGGTGTAGATTATGTTTTACATCAAGCAGCATTAGGTTCTGTTCCTAGGTCTATAAAAGATCCTATTACTACAAATGATGTGAATGTTTCTGGTTTTCTAAATATGTTAGTAGCAGCAAGAGATAACAATGTAAAAAGATTTGTTTTTGCGGCGAGTTCATCTACCTACGGAGATTCAGAATCGTTACCAAAAGTAGAAGGTGTTATTGGGAAGCCGTTATCACCTTACGCAGTTACCAAATATGTAAATGAGTTGTATGCAGATGTTTTTGGTAAAACGTATGGCTTAGAAACAATCGGTTTAAGATATTTTAATGTTTTTGGAAGAAAGCAAGATGCTAATGGAGCGTATGCTGCGGTAATACCTAAGTTTGTAAATCAGTTTATGGGTTTAGAGTCTCCAGTTGTAAATGGTGATGGATCTTTTTCTAGAGATTTTACATATATAGACAACGTTATTCAGGCAAACTTACTAAGTTTAATTGCAGATAAAGAAGCTGCAAATGAAATTTATAATGTTGCATTTGGAGATAGAAACACTTTAATCGATTTATGTGATTCTTTAAAAGAGTTTTTATCTAATTATAATCCAAAAATAAAGGATGTAGAAGTGGTTTTTGGACCTAATAGAATTGGAGATATTCCACATTCTCACGCAGATATATCAAAAGCTAAGAAATTATTAAATTACAACCCAAAATTCTCTTTAAAAGAAGGTTTAAAAGAGTCTATAGATTGGTATTGGGAAAACTTAAATAAATGAGTAAAATTAAAATAGGTGTTATTGGTTTAGGCTATGTTGGCTTACCATTAGCAAGACTTTTTGCAACAAAATTTTCTGTTGTTGGTTTTGATATCAATCAAACTAGAATAGAAGAACTTGGACAAGGAAAAGATGTTACAAGAGAAATTTCTAAAGAACTTTTAAATAAAGTAATTCTTAAAGAAAATAACAACGATTTAGGATTATTTTTTACATCAAAATTAGAAGATTTAAAAGATTGTAATTATTTTGTAGTTACGGTTCCTACTCCAGTAGATAAAAATAACAGACCTGTTTTAACGCCTTTAATAAAAGCGAGTGAAACGGTAGGTAGTGTTATTAAAAAAGGAGATATTGTAATTTATGAATCTACAGTTTATCCAGGGGCAACAGAAGAAGATTGTGTGCCAATTTTAGAACGAGTTTCTGGTTTGGTTTTTAATGAAGATTTTTATGTAGGATATTCTCCGGAAAGAATAAATCCGGGTGATAAAAAACATACTGTAGAAAAAATATTAAAAGTTACTTCTGGATCTACGAAAGAAGTAGGTGAAAAAGTAAATGATTTATATGCGTCTGTAATTACAGCAGGTACACATTTAGCGCCTTCAATTAAAGTTGCAGAAGCAGCAAAAGTTATAGAGAATTCTCAGAGAGATATTAATATTGCCTTTGTAAATGAGTTGGCTAAGATTTTTGGGTTGATGGATATCAATACACAAGATGTTTTAGAAGCAGCAGGAACAAAATGGAATTTTTTGCCATTTAAACCAGGTTTAGTTGGTGGGCATTGTATTGGTGTAGATCCTTATTATTTAGCTCAAAAGGCACAAGAATATGGCTATCATCCAGAAATTATTTTGGCAGGTAGAAGAGTCAATGATGGTATGGGTAGATATGTAGCATCGGAAGTTGCTAAATTGATGATTCAGAGAGATATTGAAGTAAAAGGAGCTGAGGTTTTAGTTTTAGGAATCACTTTTAAAGAGAACTGTCCGGATGTTAGAAACACAAAGGCAGTTGATCTTATCTATGAATTAAAAGATTACGGAGCAAACGTAACTATTTTTGATCCTCATGCAAATTCAAAGGAGGTTGAAAAAGAATATCAGTTAGCGTCTAGCGTTGTTTTACCAAAAAAGAAATTTGATGCTGTCATTTTAGTAGTGGCACACAAAGAGTTTCTAAGTTTGGATTTTGCTGATCTAAAAAAAGAAAAATCAATTGTATACGATGTTAAGAATTTTTTAGATTCTAAGCATGTAGATAAGTCACTATAAAGAAATGAAAAATTTTGCATTAATAGGTGCTGCAGGATATATTGCGCCAAGACATTTAAAAGCGATTAAGGAAACGAATAACCAATTAATAGCGGCTTTAGATAAGTTTGATAGTGTTGGTGTCATGGATAGTTTTTTTCCGAAAGCAGATTTTTTTGTAGAATTTGAAAGATTTGATCGCCATATAGAAAAATTAAAAAGAGGTGGTACGCATTTAGATTATGTAAGTATTTGTACACCTAATTATTTGCACGATTCTCATATTAGAATGGCTTTAAGGAGAGGTGCAGATGCTATTTGTGAAAAACCTTTAGTTTTAAACCCTTGGAATGTTGATGCTTTAAAAGATATCGAAAAAGAATCTGGGCAAAAAATAAATACAATTTTACAATTAAGATTGCATCCCAGTATTATTGCTTTAAAAAACAAAGTAGCGCTAGAGAACAAAGCAGGTAAATACGATGTAGATTTAACTTATATTACTTCTAGAGGTAAATGGTATGATATTTCTTGGAAAGGAGATGAAAGTAAATCAGGAGGAATTGCAACAAACATTGGGGTTCATTTTTATGACATGCTTTCATGGATTTTTGGAGAAGTTCAAGAAAATATAGTGCATCTTAGAGAGAAAGATAAATCGGCAGGGTATTTAGAATTCAAAAATGCTAGAGTACGTTGGTTTTTATCAATCAATGAAGAAGATTTACCGCAAGAAATTAAAGAAAAAGGACAAAGAACTTTTAGATCCATTACTATAGATGATCAAGAATTAGAGTTTAGTGCTGGTTTTACAGATTTACACACCAAGAGTTACGAACAAATATTAAAAGGAAACGGTTTTGGGTTAAAAGAGTCGGAAGCATCCATAAAAATTGTTCATAATATACGAAACACATCCATCAGTACAATTGGAGAAAAACACCCGTTTATTAAGTAAAAAAGATTTTCTAAGTTAAAATCAACTTATTTATAAAACATGTAGTTTTTACTTAAGGTAAGGATGTTGCCTTAAAAAGGGAGCGTCATAAGATTGTATTATTTTGAATAAAAATAATGAAAAAAAAGAATCTATTCATTTTCGGCACAAGGCCAGAAGCTATTAAAATGGCACCTTTAGTTAATCAATTTTTAGCCGATAAGAGGTTTGAAACTAAGGTTTGTGTTACAGGTCAACATAGAGAAATGTTAGATCAGGTTTTAAGTTTTTTTGATATTACTCCAGATTTCGATTTGTGTTTAATGAAACCAAATCAGAATTTATACAACTTAACAGGAGAAGTAATTTCTGGGTTAAAACCTATTTTAGAATCATTTAAACCTGATTATGTATTTGTTCATGGAGATACCATGGCAGCAAGTGGAGTTGCTATGTGTTAATTAGAATGTTGTAGGCGTCCTTGTCCTTATGTAGAATTGGCAACAAAGAATATTATTCCGTTTTTAAAAGAAGACGATTTATATATTATAGAATCTACTTCGCCGATTGGTACTACAGAAAAAATGAGAAAACTTATTTATGATGTAAGACCAGAGCTAAAAGATAAATTAAACATTGCCTATTGTCCGGAAAGAGTTTTGCCGGGAAATGTAATGCATGAGTTGGTATATAATGATAGAGTAATTGGTGGGGTAGATGAAAAATCTACCCAAAAAGCAATTGATTTTTACAAGCAATTTGTAAAAGGAGCATTGCATGCTACAAATGCAAGAACAGCAGAAATGTGTAAGTTAACAGAGAATTCCTCTAGAGATGTGCAGATTGCATTTGCCAATGAGCTTTCATTAATTTGCGATAAAGCAGCTATAAATGTTTGGGAGTTAATTAATTTAGCAAACAAGCATCCAAGAGTTAATATACTGCAACCTGGTTGTGGTGTTGGAGGGCATTGTATTGCTGTGGATCCTTATTTTATTGTGTCAGATTACCCAATGGAATCTAAGATTATAGGTACTGCTCGTGAGGTGAATAATTATAAGTCTTTTTGGTGTGCAGAAAAAATTCAGACAGAGAAGTTGAAATTTGAATTAAGGCATGGTAGAAAACCAAGTATTGCCTTAATGGGATTGGCTTTTAAACCCAATATTGATGATTTGCGTGAATCTCCAGCAAAATACATTGCTCAGAAAGTTTTACAAAACACCAATAATGAAGAATACTTTATTGTTGAACCAAATATTACAGAACATAATGTTTATAAAATTACAAATTATAAAGAAGCCTTTAAAAAAGCAGATATTGTAGTGTATCTTGTTGCTCATAATGAATTTAAAACATTGCCTGTAGATTCAGAAAAGGTGGTTTTAGATTTTTGTGGTGTTATCAAATGATTAAATTTTGAATTAAAAAATTTATTAAAAATTAGTTTCTTTTATCGAGTCATTCTTAAAAATAAGTACAATAGAATGTAAATATAGCAATGAAGGCGTTAGTGCTAGATATTTTTTAAAATTTGATGTATAAAACTGCTGTTTTTTTAACAATATGAAAGTTTCGCTTTTTGTATCTCAATATGAATAAGGTTTTGTGTTTAGGTTGAGTTTATTTTTTTGATTATTAGTGGTTTAAGTGTGTGTTTTTTTTGTTTTTATTTCTGATTGTATTTTTAATTGAAATGACCGCAGTGTAGGTGGTCCTTTGTTTATTAAATAATTAACATATATTTGCATAAAAAATAAATTTATGAAAGTAGGTATTACCTTTAGTGCTTTTGATTTATTTCATGCTGGACATGTAAAAATGTTAGAAGAAGCAAAAATGGAATGTGATTATTTAATTTGTGGATTACAGACAAACCCAACTTTAGATCGTCCAGAAAAAAATATGCCAGTTCAATCTGTAGTCGAGAGATACATTCAGTTAAAAGGATGTAGATTTGTAGATGAAATTGTTCCTTACGCAACAGAGCAAGATTTAGAAGATATTTTAAGGTCTTTTAAAGTGGATGTGCGTATTATAGGAGATGAGTACGCTAGCAAGCAATTTACAGGAAGGAAATATTGTGAAGAAAAAGGGATAGACCTATTTTTTAATAAAAGAGAACACCGTTTTTCTAGTAGTGGACTGCGTAAAGAGGTTCAAGAAAAAGAAAATCTAAAAAAAAAAGATAAGTAGGTTGTTATTTATTAAAGATATTTTTTTTAATATTAGCTAAAATAATTTACTTATTTTGTTTAGGAAAGATAGGGGGAAAAACCTTTTTTGCTACTAGAAATTAAACATATATTTGCAGAAAAAAATGAAAAAACTAATTATCGTATCCGGGTATTTTAACCCAATTCATAAAGGACATTTAGAATATTTTAATAATGCAAAAGCTTTAGCAGATGAGTTGTTCGTAATTGTAAATAGTGACTTACAGCGAGGTTTAAAAGGATCTAAAGAATTTCAAAAAGAAGAAGAGCGTTTATTTATTGTAGAAAATATTAAATCGGTAGATAAAGCAATGATTTCTGTAGATAATGATAGAACTGTTTGTGCCTCTATACGTTTTATTCATGAGAAGTACGGAAAAGAATATCAGATAGGTTTTGCAAATGGAGGAGATCAAGATAATAATTCAATTCCTGAAGCACCTGTTTGTAAAGAATTAAATGTAGACTTAATTGATGGTTTAGGAGATAAAATTCAATCTTCGTCTTGGTTGTTGAATAATAAATAGGTTCAAACTCTCTTAGTTTTATTGAAATATGAAGTAGTTACTTAAAATATAAATAATTTCTAAAAGAAAATCATTTTTACATTATTAAGGGAGTTTATGATTGTTATTTTTTTAGTAAATAAAATAGGATTTAATTCTTTACAAAATGTAAAGAAAGATTAAAATTTAAATAATATGAATATTACTGTTATCGGCTCTGGTTATGTTGGGTTGGTTTCTGGAGCTTGTTTTTCTGAAATGGGAAATAAAGTGATTTGTGTAGATGTCGATCAGCAAAAAATTCAAAAATTAGAGCAAGGAATCATTCCTATTTTTGAGCCAGGTTTAGAACAGATGGTTTTAAAGAATGTAAAAAATAAAAATTTGTTTTTTACAACCAATTTAGGAAATGCTATTAGTGACGCGGAAATTGTTTTTATTGCTGTTGGTACACCAATGGGAGATAATGGTTCTGCAGATTTACAATATGTTTTAGCTGTAGCAAAGTCTATTGGAGAAACAATGAATAAAAGATTAATAGTTGTTGATAAATCTACTGTTCCTATTGGTACAGCAGATAAGGTAAAAGTAACTATTCAAGCAGAGCTTGATAAAAGGAATGAAAATATAGAGTTTAATGTGGTTTCAAATCCTGAGTTCTTAAAAGAAGGAGCTGCTATAGATGATTTTATGAAGCCAGACAGAGTGGTGATTGGGGCAGATTCTGAGTATGCCTTTGAGTTAATGAAACAATTATATTCACCTTTCTTTAGAACTCATGACCGTTTTATAACAATGGATATTCGTTCTGCTGAAATGACTAAATATGCAGCGAATACGATGTTAGCAACAAAAATTTCATTTATGAATGAGATTGCAAATATTTGTGAAAGAGTAGGCGCTGATGCCAACATGGTTAGAATAGGTATAGGTTCAGATAAAAGAATTGGGTATAGTTTTATTTACCCAGGTGTCGGTTACGGAGGTTCTTGTTTTCCTAAAGATGTAAAAGCTTTAAAGAAAATTGCAGAAGAAAATGGATACAAAGCAAACTTAATAGAATCTGTAGAGAATGTTAATGATGCTCAGAAATTAGTGATTTCAAATAAAATTGTGAAACGTTTTGGAGAGGATTTATCAGGTATGACTTTTGGTTTATGGGGACTAGCTTTTAAACCAGGTACAGATGATATGAGAGAAGCACCATCAATCTATACTATAAAAGAATTGGTAAAAAGAGGGGCAAAAGTAAAAGCTTATGATCCTAAAGCGGTAGAAGAAGCAAAATTGCTTTATTTAAAAGGAGTCAAAAATTTAACGTATTCTGCTTCTAAGTATGAAGTCTTAAAAGGAGCAGATGCTTTAATTTTATTAACAGAATGGAAAGAGTTTAGATCCCCCGATTTTGTAGAAATAAAACAACAACTAAAAAAACCTATCATTTTTGATGGTAGAAATCAATACAATGCCTTTAATTTAGAAGATAAAGGATTTGAATATTTTCAAATAGGGAAATAAAAAAAGATGAAAAAAAATACTAAAATTTATATAGCAGGTCATAGAGGTATGGTAGGTTCTGCAGTATGGAGAACTTTAGAGAAAAAAGGCTACACAAACTTATTAGGGAGATCTAGTAAAGAACTTGATTTAAAGGATCAAGAAGCAGTGTTAAATTTTTATCAAACAGAAAAACCAGTAGTTGTTATAGATGCTGCAGCAAAAGTAGGAGGTATTTTAGCAAATAATAATTTTCCATATCAGTTTCTGATGGAAAATATGCAAATTCAAAACAATCTAATAGACAGTGCTTTAAAATCTGGTATAGAGAAATTTATATTTTTAGGGAGTTCTTGTATTTATCCAAAATTTGCTCCACAGCCATTAAAAGAAGAGTATTTATTAACGGACTCTTTAGAGCCTACCAATGAATGGTATGCCCTTGCGAAAATTACTGGAGTAAAAGCTTGTCAAGCTATTAGAAATCAGTTTCAAAAAGATTATGTAAGCTTAATGCCTACGAATTTATATGGGACACATGATAATTTCGATTTAAAATCATCTCATGTATTACCTGCAATGATTCGTAAATTTCATGAAGCTAAAAATAACAATAATTCGGACGTAACTTTGTGGGGTAGTGGAACTCCCATGCGTGAGTTTTTATTTGTAGATGATATGGCAGAAGCTGTTGTATATGCTTTAGAAAATGAATTACCAGAATATTTGTATAATGTAGGTTCTGGTAAAGATATTACCATAAAAGAATTGGCAGAAACCATTCAAAAAGTAACTGGACATCAAGGTGCTATTGTTTGGGATGCAGAAAAACCAGATGGTACACCAAGAAAATTGATGGATGTTTCTAAGATGAAAGATATTGGTTGGCAATATTCTACAGAATTAGAAGAAGGAATTAAAAAAACTTATACTTGGTTTTTAGAAAATATAGAAAATTTTAAAGAAGTTAAATTATAAAATCCGTTTTTCGTGTTTCGTTGACCGTTAATCGTCCAACGAAAATCGAATAACGAGTAACGAAAACCGAACAACGAAAAAAAATATGGAATGTAAACTAGAGGTTTGGAAATTAGCGCATCAGTTAACTCTTGATGTATACGAAGTTTCAAAAAACTTTCCTTCTTCAGAAAAATTTGGGTTAACCAATCAACTAAGAAGAAGTTCTAGTAGTGTTCCAACAAATATAATAGAAGGGCAAGGGAGGCAATATAAAAAGGAATTTATTCAGTTTTTATATATTGCTAAAGGCTCTTTGGAAGAAGCAAATTATCAATTGTTTTTGGCAAAAGATTTAGAGTATATTTCTAATGAACAATATATGAAATTGTTTGACTTTTGCACAAGAATTAAAATGATGTTATATAAATTAATAAGTTCTTTAAAGTAGTTTTTTGGTCTTTCGTTAACCGTCCATCGTCCATCGTCCAACGAGAATCGAACAACGAAAACCGAAAACCGAAAACCGAACAACGAACAACGAACAACGAAAACCGAACAACGAATAAAAAAACTATGAGTAAAGTAGCATTAATTACGGGAATTACAGGTCAAGACGGCTCATACTTAGCCGAGTTATTATTAGAAAAAGGATACATAGTACATGGTATTAAAAGAAGATCATCTCTTTTTAATACTGATAGAATAGATCATTTATATCAAGACCCACACGACCCAAATCAAAGATTAAAATTGCATTATGGAGATTTAACGGACTCTATGAATTTGACACGTATTATACAAGAATGTCAACCAGATGAAATTTATAACCTTGGAGCAATGTCTCATGTAGCTGTTTCTTTTGATACCCCAGAATATGTAGGGAATGTAGATGGATTAGGAACTTTAAGAATTTTAGAAGCAGTAAGAATTTTAGGTTTAGAAAAGAAAACTAGAATTTACCAAGCTTCAACTTCAGAGTTATACGGTGGAATGCCAGAAAATAAAAATGAAAGAGGTTTTTATGATGAATCTTCTCCTTTTTATCCTCGTTCTCCTTATGGAGTAGCAAAAATTTACGGTTTTTGGATTACAAAAAATTATCGTGAAGCTTATGATATGTTTGCTTGTAATGGTATTTTATTTAACCATGAATCTCCAAGAAGAGGAGAAACTTTTGTAACAAGAAAAATTACACGTGCAGTTGCTAAAATAGCATTAGGATTGCAAGAAAAAGTGTTTTTAGGGAATTTAGAAGCGAAACGTGATTGGGGACATGCTAAAGATTATGTTCGCATGATGTGGATGATTTTACAGGCGGACAAACCAGAAGATTGGGTAATTGCAACCGGAGTTACAACAACAGTAAGGGATTTTGTACGTTTGGCTTTTGAAGAAGTTGGGATAGAAGTAGAATTTAAAGGAGTGGGAGTTGATGAAAAAGCCTATGTAGTTGCTTGTAATCATAAAGACTTTCAAATAGAAATTGGTAAAGAAGTTTTATCTGTAGACCCTTCTTATTTCCGTCCAACAGAAGTAGATTTGTTAATTGGAGATCCAACTAAAGCAAAAGAAAAATTAGGATGGGTGCCTGAGCATGATTTAGCATCTTTAGTAAAAGACATGATGAAAGGGGATGTTTTGTTAATGAAAAAAGATGTTGATTTGTTGAAAGCGGGGCATGAGATTTTAAAGCAAGCTGAATAATTTTTTAGATAGCTGAATTATATAAGTAGAATTAATAGATTACTACTTCGAAAAAGTAATTAAACATTTTAAATAAAAGATGAAAATAATAGCATTATTACCCATGAAAGGTATTTCTGAGAGGGTGCCCAGTAAAAACCTTAAGCTTTTTAACGGAAGACCATTGTATCATATTATTACGAATACTCTTTTGAAATCAAAGTATATAAACGAAATCTATATCAATACAGATGGGGAGCAATTAAAAACTGATATTATTACTAATTTTAAGGATAATGTCTACGTAATTGATAGAGATGAAGAAATTTGCGGTAATTATGTGTCAATGAATAAAATAATTGAACATGATATAAATATGTTAGATGCAGATATTTTTATTCAAACACATAGTACCAACCCCTTGTTAGAAGTGGAAACTATAGATAAGGCCTTAGAGAAAATGATTTCTCTATTAGAAAAAGATAAAAATGCATCTATTTTTTCTGTATCTAAAACTCAGAAAAGGTTTTATAATGAAGATGCAACTCCTATGAATCATGATCCTAAAATGTTGGTAACGCAGCATTTAGTTCCAATGTATGAGGAAAACTCCTGTTTCTATATTTTTACAAAAGAGTCTTTTATTAATAACGAAAGTAGGATCGGAAGTACTCCATTTATGTTTGAAATTGATAAGATTGAATCTACAGATATTGATGAACCACAAGATTTTGTTATTGCAGAAACGTTACATAAATTATTAAGATGATATTAGATAAAATAGAAAACGCAAAACTGTATTTTAATAATCCTTCATTTAAAGAGTTATTTAAGCAATTAAAGACATATACGGTAGATACTCCAAACGGGGTATATAAAAATCATAAAGATTTTTATTTTAAAGTGATGAGTTATGAAACTAAATTAGAACCAACTGTTATTGAATCCCATATTAAAGAGGTTGATGTTCAAATTTTACTTTCTGGAAGTGAGAAAATAAAGATTTATGATTCTAAAGATGTAGAAATAACTGAAAAATATAGTTCAGAAACAGATTGCCAATTTTATAAAGCTTTACAGTTACCTATTTCAGAAATTTTTTTACGTCCTGGATACATGGCTGTCTTTTTTCCGGATGATATTCATGGACCTCAATATACAATTGACAATAACGTCGAAAAATTAAAAAAAATAGTTATTAAAATAGATGAAAAACTTTTCTCATAAACATAGTCCTTTAAAGGAAAAATTAAAAAACAACGAATTATCAATAGGGTCTTGGCTAACAATACCACACCAAGCTGTAATTGAAATATTAGGATCTGCTGGATTCGATTGGTTAACAATTGATATGGAGCATTCTCCAATTAGTATTGAAACTATTATGAATCTAATAGGGCATATTCAAGGAAATGGTATGCAAGCTTTAGTTAGAGTTAGTAAGAATGAAGAAGTGCCTATAAAACGTGTTTTAGATGCTGGTGCTGATGGTGTAATTGTTCCTATGATTCGTAATAAAGAAGAAGCAATAGAGGCTGTTAGTTACGTAAAGTACCCTCCATTAGGAAAAAGAGGAGTTGGCTTAAATAGAGCTCAAAAATATGGAACTGCGTTTGATACTTATCAAGAATGGGTTAAAAATGAAGTTGTTGTAATTGCACAAATTGAACATATTGATGCTGTTAATAATTTAGAAGAAATTTTTTCAGTACCAGGAATAGATGGTATAATAGTTGGACCTTATGATTTATCAGCTTCAATGGGATATCCTGGAGAATATGATAGAGAAGATGTGAAAGCTGCTCTGTTAAAAGTTGATGATGTAACAAAAAAACTTGGAAAACCTTTAGGGTTTCATGTGATTGATTCTGGGTATGAAAAAACTTTAGAAAAGATTAATAAAGGATATTCTTTTCTTGCTTTTAGTTTAGATTTCTTTTTTCTAGGAGATAAAGCTAGAACAGAAATGGCTAAATTAAAAAATAGATTATAATGAAAAAAGCATTAGTTTTTGGCGGTTTTGGGTTTTTGGGGTATTATCTAGTTAAAGAATTATTATCAAGAAATTATCTTGTCACTGTTGCCGATATTAATAAAAATGATGAATTAATAGATTTAGTTGATTTTATTCACTGTGATATTTCTATAAAAGAAAATGTTGAAACTGTTTTTAAAAATTCAAAATATAATTTTGTATACAATTTAGCAGGTTTTGCTAATCTTGATAGAGCTATAGAAAATCCTTTAAAAACTTTCGAATTAAATGTTATAGGTAATATTCATATTATCGATGAGTGTTTAAAATATAAAGTCGACAAGTTTATTTATGCTAGTAGTGCTTATGCTGTAAGTAATAAAGGATCTTTTTACGGTATAAGTAAGTTAGCTTCAGAAAAAATCATAGAAGAGTATCACAAAAAGCATGATTTAAATTTTGTTGTTCTTCGATATGGTTCTGTTTATTCTCAAAGAGATTATGATAATAATTATATTTATAACCTAGTTAAAGAAGCTGTTGTAAATAATAGGATTGATCATAAAGGAGATGGTAAAGAAATAAGAGAATACATCCATGCTGCAGATGCCGCCAAGTTATCGGTAGATGTGCTAGAGTCTAAAATATATGATAATATTCATGTGATTTTAACTGGAACTGAAAGGATGCAAAGAACAGAGTTGTTTCAAATGATAAATGAGATTTTAAATAATAAAGTTGAAATTAAATATCATGAATCTGGTTACGGTAATCATTATAAGTTTACGCCGTACTCTTTTGATCCTTCGGTAAGCAAAAAGTTAGTAGCCAATCCTCACATTGATATGGGACAAGGCTTATTAGAATGTGTACGTTCTATCCATAATAAAGAAAATAATGCAGAAAATTATTTATAAGTCAGGTAAAAAAGATTTCGATATTTTTTCGGCAAACTTTCTAAGAGATACAATACAGAAATTGTTAATTGAAAAATTAGGAATTATTTCTATAGCACTTTCAGGAGGTAGTACACCTATTCCAATTTTAAATATTTTAAAGAATGAAAATATTGATTGGAATAGAGTTTCATTTTATATTGTAGATGAAAGGTGTGTATCTTTGGAAGATTCTCAATGTAATTATAACAACATTAATATAGTATTTTTTAGTAATATATCTTCAAATTCATATTCTATAATTACAGATGGTGTTTCTTTCAAAAAATCTTCAGAGAACTATCAATATTTATTAAATGAGAATTTGGCGAAAACACCTAACGGAGTACCCGAATTTGATTTAATCCTTTTAGGAATGGGAGAAGATGGTCATACGGCGTCTTTGTTTCCAAATACAGAAGCATTAGAAGAACAAGATAATTTTGTTGTTTTAAATGATGTGCCACAATTAGCAACGCAAAGAATAACACTTACTTACCCCGTTATTTTAGCTGCTAAATGTGCAATTGTATTATGTAAAGGTGAAAAAAAAGAGGAGATTGTTGAAAATATATATACAAATAAAGGGAATTCTTACCCTATAAATAAGATAGCGAAAGAACATTCTAATATTAAATGGTTAATTGGATAAAAGATGAAAAAAAAATATTTGCTTTTTGATTTTGATGGAGTTTTGGCAGAGTCTGTTAATATAAAAACTGAAGCCTTTAGAGAGATGTATCTTTCTCACGGAGATGAATTTGCACAAAAAGTTGTAGATTTTCATGAAGCCAATGGAGGGGTATCTAGATATGAAAAATTTAAGGTATTTAATGGTGAATGGTTAGGAGAAAGAATTACAGATGAAAAGATAAATGAATTGGCTAATGTTTTTAGTAACCTAGTGGTGGATGGAGTCGTAAATGCGCCGGAAGTGACTGGGGCAAATGATTTTTTAGAATCTTCTAAAGAATATACCAAGTTTATTATTACAGGGACACCAACTATTGAAATTAAACCTATTTTGGAACAAAGGAAAATGACTCATTTTTTCAAAGAATCTTTTGGTTCTCCAGAAAAAAAAGGACATTGGGTAAAACATATTTTAAAAACAGAAAATATTAGTGCAGAATCATGTGTCTTTATAGGAGATGCTATGGCAGATTATAAAGCAGCCATTGATAATGATATTGATTTTATTTTAAGAGAAACAGAATTGGCGGCAAATCTTTTTAAGGATTATAAGGGATATTCTCTTAAAGACATGACAGGTATGCATGAGATATTAAACAAAATGAATGGATAATTTTTTTTTAAAATATTTATATTTCTTTTTATTGGTTTCATTTTTTTTAGCTTGTAAGAGTGGTGAACAAAGAAAAATATATTCTAAAAAAACAAATAATTATGTGCTTTCCTCTCGTTTTTTTCATCCTAGAGATAGCAACGATCCACAAAGTACTATTAACACAATAATTAAATTAAAACCTAAAAGAATAGATTGGGTTTATCATAGCTCTAAAAAAGTGCTTGAAATATATCAGGACTACAATTTACCTTATAGTTTAGCTATCAATCCTCAAATTCCAGATTCTATTGGTTATACCACTAAATCTCATAGGATTGTTGAATATACTGGGGGGCTATATGTAGCGCCATGGATGAAAAAATGGAAGATAAAAAACCCGCATTGGGGGTGTGTAAATAATCCGAAATTCAATAAATTGTTTTTATCGAGATCACTATATTTGTCCTCTTTAAAACCATATGCAATATTTGTAGATGATGCTCTTTTTAATGTTAGATTGAAAAGAGATGATAAAGTAGGTTGTTTTTGTGAATATTGTGTTCTTGCTTTTAAGAAAAAGTATAATGATTTTTCTTTTTTTGAAGAAAAAAGAAGAACTTTAAAAAAAGAGTTTAAAAAAGGGAAAGTAAATAAAGTAAAGATGTCTTTATTACTTAAGGATTTTATCACAAAATACGAGGATTTTCAAGAAGAATCTGTTATTTCTTTTTTAGAAAATTGGAAAAAAGAAGTCAAAATACATTATCCGAAAATGAAGTTTTTAACAAATAACTATAATGGAAGTTGGAATTCAATTTATAGCGTTTTTGATGGAGGGATAGCAGAATTAAACGCAAAGTATATTAATAAAAATGATTTAGATAGTATCTATCACGTTTCAGATAGTTTAAATAAGAGTCAATTATTCTCAATAGCCAGTTCTAATGATTCCGTTCAAAAGAAGTTGTTAGAATACAATGCTAAGAATAATAGAGAATCATTATACCCTTGGGATATTTTTATTTCTGGAGAAGAAAGATATTATATGCCAATTGATAGCATTTTAAAAATTAAAAAAGAAATTATAAAAAATTAATTATTATGAAGATATTATTAACATCCACTTCGTTCCAAGACACACCAGGTTCACATCAAGATTTATTAACAAGCAGAGGTTATACTATAGATAGATTACGAGGGCCTATAATGGAAGTTGAATTATTACCTATTATTGGTGAATACGATGCTGTTATTTGTGGTGATGATGAATATACAGAAGCTGTTTTAACAAAGGGGAAAGCAGGTAAATTAAAATTTTTATCAAAATATGGTGTGGGTTTAGATCGAATTGATTTAAAAGCGGCTGAGAAATTGGGTATTCCAGTAAGAAATGTTCCTGGAGTAAATCAAGTATCTGTTTCAGAGCATGTATTAGCTTTGCTATTTACTTTTGAGAAGAACGTACACTTACAATACAATTCTACCAAAGAAGGTAGTTGGAAGCGTTGGGTAGGTAATGAAATTCAAGGACGTACCATTGGTATTATAGGCTTAGGTTCTGTTGGAAAAGAATTAGTTAAAAAATCAATAGCTTTAGGAATGGAAGTAATTGGATTCGATTTATTTAAGAACGAAGAGTTTAATGCTGCTTACCCAGAGATGACGTTTACGGATAATATCAATGATATTTATGAAAATGCAGACATTATTAGTTTACACATACCGCACACTCCGCAGTCAGAGAAAATGATTAACGCAGATGTAGTGAATAATAAATTAAAAAAGAACCCAATTATTGTAAATACCTCAAGGGGTATGTTAATTGATGTAGATGCTGTAATTAACGGTCTAGATACAGGTGCTATCCGTGGCTATCTAACTGATGTTTTAGCACAAGAGCCTATGGAGGTAGGTGAAAAATTAAGGGGTGTAGACAATGTGATAATTACTCCGCATGTTGGTTCTAGAACGTATCAAAGTGTTGTAAAACAAGGTACAAAGTCAATTACTAATTTATTTGAATTGATAGATAAAAATTAAATGTTTAAAAGAATTATAAAAAGGGGTTGGAATTCTCCCACTATAATGACTTGGATGAGTTATTCAACAAAAGCGTTAAGTCTTTTTATTGTTCTTCCATTAATCTTGAAAAATTTTTCTACAGAAGAAATAAGTCTTTGGTATTTATTTAGTTCAATTATTACCTTAACAAGTTTAGCAGATTTAGGGTTTAAGGCTACTTTTTCTAGGATTATAGCTTTTGCTCTAGGAGGAGCTGATAACGTTGGAGTATTTAATGGAAATATTTTATCAGTAAAAAAAGAACCAAATTGGAAGTTGATAGAACGAATCTGTTCTAATATGAACTTCATTTATATGTTTCTAACGGTATTCTTAATTTTGGTTTTTTTAGTGTTGGGTTCTTTAGCTTTATCAAAACCAATTTCATTAGTTTCAAATTCTAATGATGCTTGGATTGCTTGGTGGATAATTATATTTACTTCTGCTATTAAATTTTATGGAACAATATATCAAAACTATTTAGAAGGTTTAAATAAAATAGCTTTAATCAGAAGAATTGAGTCATTTATGTCGTTAGGAGCGATTGTTACTACTATATCTGTTTTGCTATTAGGAGCTAATTTGTTACAGTTAGTTATTGCGCTTCAGGTTTGGGTTGTGTTAAATGTTATCCGAAACTGGTACTTGGCTAGAATGGTTGAGGAAGGAAGATACAAGTTGTTCAAATCTCAGTCTTTTGACAAGTTGTTGTTTATACAAATTTGGAGTCCCGCTTGGAGGGCTGGTTTGTCAGGTTTAATGTCAAATGGATTAACTCAAATTAGTGGTATTTTATATGCACAAATTGGGGCTGTAGAATTAGTTGCTGCCTATTTGTTGTCTTTAAAAATTATCACTCAAATTAAAGAGGTATCTATGGCTCCATTTTATAGTAAAATACCATTGTTTTCTCGTCTTAGAGTTGAAGGAAAGTTAGAAGAGTTAACGAGAGGTGCACAGAGAGGGATGTTTTTAGGGCATATGGTTTTTGTATCTGGAGTTATTTTTGTTTCATTGTTTTCTGATTTCTTATTAAATTTGATTGATAGTAATGCAGATTTTGTTTCAAATGAATTTTGGTTAATACTTTCATTTGCTTTTTTTATTCATCGATATGGAGCAATGCATATGCAGTTGTATTTAAGTACAAACCATGTGATTTCACATATTGCGGATGGAGTTTCAGGTATTATATTTTGTATCGTTAGTTTTTTATTAATTGAGAAATTTGGTATTTATTCAATCCCTATTGGTATGTTAGCTGGTTATTTAGGTTTTTATGCTTGGTATGCAGCTTTTCATTCCTTAAGGAGTTTAGATAACTCTTTTTGGGAATTTGAAAAGAAATCATTCATAATTCCATTTTTTATTTTATTAGTATATATATTATTCTTTTTATGAAGTTTTCAATTATAATACCATTTTATAAATATACAGGGTATTTAGACAAATGTCTAGAATCTTGTTTTAATCAAACTTTTACAGATTTTGATATTTTTTTAGTAGATGATGGGTCTCCGAAATCTAGTGAAGAGGAAATTAAAAGAATTTTAAATAAGAATGTAAATGACATACCTTTTTCTTTTCATAGATTAGAAAACGGTGGAGCTGCTGCTGCAAGAAATTATGCTTCAAACTTATCTAAATCAGATTATTTAGTTTTTTTAGATTGTGATGATTTACTTCATAAGGATGCGTTATTGTTTTATAATATGGCCTTGAATGATGATTTAAATACTGTATTAACAACAAAACGGTTTGAATTTAATAATTTTATAGATACCAGTGTTCTTAATAATAATATTAATTTAGAAACCTGTATAGTTAATCGTTCTAAAAATTATTTTACTAATAGAGTTTATTTTAAATTTGGAGCCAGTAATATAATTGTTCCCAGAAATTCTTTTCTAAGAGTGGATGGTTTTAGATTGAGATCTGAAAAGACTTGGTACGCGGAGGATCATGATTTATTATTAAAATTGGGAGATTTAAAATTTATATTTATAGAAGAACCTTATCTTGTCTATTATCGATATCATGAAAATAATAGTATACATAATTTAGAAGGTATAGGTTATGGGGTATTAGAATTAGTTTATGCTAATCAAATGAAAAAGTATCCTGGTACTAAAACGTACGATATTAAAAAACTAGAAATTATTGGAAGTCCTGTTTTTCACATAGTTTTTAGATTAATTAAAGCTAAAAAATATAGATTAGCACTAAGTATTTTAAAACAAGGTTATAAATATATTTATTTTTTCACTAAATCAAAAATCGGTAGAAATGCAAAAAGAAAGTCAATTTAATAAAGTTCCAAGGGATGTTGTAAATCCATATTTTAATGCTATTTTAATTATTTACAAGCGTTTAAAATGGGATCTAAATTTTAAGTCTTGGAACTCAAGAAAGAAGATAAATAAACTAAAGAATATTCATAAAGGTAAAAAAGCTGTAATTATTTGTAATGGGCCATCTCTTAAAAATGTTGATTTTGATAAATTGATGGACTCTGGTGTATATTATTTTGGGTTAAATAAAATAAATTTAATGTTTGATGATACAAAGTTTAGACCAAATGCCATAGTTGCTAGTAATAAACTTGTAATTGAACAAAATAAAACTTTTTATAATAATACGGATATACAGCTGTTTTTGAATTCAGAGAAATGTTCATTAATAAGTAATAGAGAGAATGTTGTATTCGTAAATTATTCAAGTATACCTAGGAAATTTGCTAAAGATTGTTCTGTTTCATTATTTCAAGGTCATACCGTTACTTATACAGCAATGCAATTAGCATACCATATGGGGTTTGCAGAAGTTGCTTTAATTGGTTGTGATCATCATTTTGAAACGAGTGGACCTTCAAATAAAACTGTAGTTGCAGGTGATGTAGATCCTAATCATTTTCATCCAAAATATTTTTCAGATGGGGATAAATGGGAGTTGCCAGATTTATTGGGTTCTGAATATCATTATGATTTAGCGGATAGAATGTTCAAACACGATGGTAGAAGAATTGTCAATTGTACAACAGGTGGCAAGTTGGAGATTTTTGATAGAGTTAAATTGGAAGATTTTCTAAATTAAATTTTTTAATTTTTAGGATTTAATTTTATTTTTAAAAACTATAATATTTAAATGAGATATTTTTTATACTTAATTTCTTCTATTCTTCTTTTTATAAGTTATGCAAATATTTCTGATTCTATTGTTTTTCAGGTATTTCCATTTTTTATGTTATTGTTAGTTTTGATTAATGAAACGTTATTAGCAAAAGAAAAGATAGTTTTTTTGAAAAAAGATTTAATTATTTTACCTTTTTTTATACTTATTATAGTTATTGGAATATTAATTTCATCAAAGCCAGAATTAAATATTTATTATAAAATTTTTAAAGCATTTTCTTTACCTCTTTTTGTTTTTACTTCATTTAAATGTATATACAATAATCGGCGCGAAGGTTTTTTGAGTAATTTCTTGAAATTTATTTATATGCCTTTGTTGTTTTATGTTATACTTAATTTGTTGACTTTTTTAATGGGGTTGTCTGGTGACGACTCTATAGATTCTAAGGCTGTCTTAATGTCATATATTGGTATTGATGGAACAAGAGTTAAATTCTTTTTATCTGTTGGAGTAAATGCATATGGTGCCTTATTAGGTATTTTACTAACCTTAAGTTTAGTAGGTTTTAGTGTTGTAAAAATTAAAAAAAAATATTTTTTATTAGGTATAGTTGTATCTATGATTTCATTATTTCTTACGGATAGTAGAGGTCCAATGCTATATTCGATATTAATATTTTTTATAATAAAATTATATTTTTTCAATATAAAAAAACCAAGGTTTTTAAATTTTATTCCCTTAATTGGTTTTTTTGGGCCCTTTTTATTTTTGGCTTTTTTATCCTTTCTAGCTACAACTGATTATGGTGAGTCATTGTCAAGGTCTACTGCAGATTTAGCTTCTGGTAATTCTAGGCTTACAATATGGAGTATTGCAATTACTGATTTTTTAAGCTTTAAACCTGATAGGCATATTTTTGGCTATGGTGAATTCGGACATTATACTTCTGGTCTTTCTCCCCATTGGTCATTTGTCTTTGATAATCAAAAAGTGAATGATTTTGTTCACCCACATAATACATTTTTATCTATAATGTTTGATTATGGTTATTTTGGTCTTTTTATTTATGTTTTTTTTCAATACAAAATTATTCGAGTTATTAAAAGTAATTGGATAAATCAAAAAGAATTATCAATGTTGCTTTTGGCAAATTTATTGTACTTTAATTTAGTGGGAATAGGAGAGACTATGTTTGGTTTTTATTATAAGAATATAATGTATGTATTCTTTATTATCAATATATTTGCGCTCATATATAATGAGAAAAAAATAAAATTAAATGAAAAGTAAAATTATAAAAACCTTAGTAACAATCACTTACTACCCGAGGTTGATCTTTGACAAAGTTTTATTATTATTTGTTAAAAACGATTATTCAATACTTGATAAATTTATCCAAGAAGATTCTTTAATTGTTGGTAATGGACCAAGTTTAAATAAAACGGAATTGGAAAAGATAAGTTTACCTTCAATAGGTATGAATAAAATAAATATGCTTTTTTATAGAACTACATGGAGACCAGATGCTATTGTTTGTGTTAATGGCTTAGTTATTCAGCAAAATAAAGATTTTTTTAATACAACAGATATTCCTCTAATTTTGCCAATAAAAGCTTGGTATTTAGGTGTTAAAAAACGACCAAATATTATTTTTGTTAGAATTTCAAACTCGTATAATTTTAATGATAATTTAAAAAAATCAATAGGTAAAGGAAGTACAGTAACATATACGTGTTTACAGGTATTTGCAGCTTTAGGTGTAAAGTCTGTTAATATTGTAGGAGTCGACCATAGCTTTACTTTAAATAATAATAAAGAGCATGATATAGAAGTTCATAAAGGAGACGATGTAAATCATTTTGATCCAAATTATTTTAAAGATAAATTATGGGGCATTCCGGATCTAGATGGAAGTGAAGAACAATATTTGCTTGCAAAAAAATATTTTAATAAAAAAGGAGTGACTATAAAAGATTTTACCATTGACGGTAAATTACAAATTTTTCCTAAAGGTAATATTGAAGATTTATATAAAAAACCAAAGATTTGAAAATTTCAATAATAACGGTTTGTTACAATAGTGAAAGTACTATAGAGAAAACTTTCCAATCTGTAAAAAATCAAAAATATAAAAATATAGAATACATTGTTGTTGATGGACGGTCTACAGATGGTACTTTAAGCCTTATAAATAAGTATAATAATGTAATTTCTAAATTTGTTTCTGAACCTGATAAGGGATTGTATGATGCCATGAATAAAGGAGTTAAAATGGCTACCGGTGAACTCATTGGTATTTTGAACTCTGATGATATTTTTTATAACGATAATGTTATCGAAGAAGTTGTTAAATATCATAAAAGAAATAATTTAGATGCTTCTGTTAGTGATGTAGTTTATACAGATGTTAACGGAAAAATTGTAAGGAAATATTCCGCAAAAAAATGGCTGCCAGAAAAGCTTAGAATAGGTTTTATGCCTCCACACGCAGGTATTTTTATAAAAAAAGAAATATTTCAGAAATTTGGTAATTACCAACTAGATTTTGTAATTGGGGCTGATTATGAATTGATTACTCGTTTTTTTTTAAGTAACAATATCTCTTGGAAATATTTAAATATAACTACTACTTCTATGTTAATAGGGGGTATAAGTAGTTCTGGAGTTAGTAGTTATAAATTAATATCTAAAGAAATCAAAAGAGCGTTAACAAGAAATAACATTAAATTTAGTTATTTAAGAGTTCAGTTAAGGGGGCTATGGAAAATTATTGGTTTATTAATTAAATAAAGATAACAATTGAATATCATTACAGGTAATAAGGGGTTTGTTGGTATTAATCTTACTATATTTTTAAAAAATAGAAATAAATCGGTGTTGGGTATTTCAAGAAATCCAAATCAAAATGAGATTTCATATAACAATTTAACTATAGCAGCATTAGACGCAGCTAAAAGTTTTATTCATTTAGCAGGAAAAGCACATGATTTAAAAAAAGTAGCTTCTGATAAAGAATATTATGATGTTAATAGAGATTTAACTATTAAATTGTTTGATAAATTTTTACAAAGTAAATGTCCAATATTTATTTACATTAGTTCTGTAAAAGCATCTAAAGATTCTATTGATGAAGTTTTAACGGAAGAGCATACTCCAGATCCTATAACGGTATATGGGAAATCTAAGTTAGAGGCTGAAAAATATATTTTATCGAAAGAATTACCAATTGGTAAAAAAGTATATATATTAAGACCTTGTATGATACATGGTCCATTCAATAAAGGGAATTTAAATTTATTATATACATTTGTTTCTAAAGGAATTCCATATCCTTTAGGAAGTTATTCCAATTTAAGATCGTTTGTATCCATTGATAATTTTTGTTTTTTAATTGATCAATTATTAGAAAAGAAAGTTGAATCTGGTATCTATAACATTGCGGACGATAATCCATTATCTACAAATAAAGTAGTTGCTTTAATTGGAGAAACATGTGGTAAAAAAGCTAAAATTTGGAATATTTCCAAATCAATAATTTCATTTTTGTCTAGGATTGGAGATGTATGTAAGCTTCCATTAAATACCGAAAGAGTTGATAAGTTAACCGAGAATTATGTGGTATCTAATATAAAAATAAAGAAAGCTCTTTCAATTAAGAAATTACCTATTTCGGCAGAAGAAGGTTTAAGAATAACAATTAATAGTTTTAACAAAAAATAAATAATGTCAAAAGTATATTTAACAGTTACTGCACACCCAGATGATGAAGCTTTAGGATTTGGTGCAAGTTCTTATGTTTTATCTCAAAAAGGAAATAAAATATATAATTGTATTTTATCGGGTAATGTGGATGCAAGAAGACATAGGCCAGATGTAGATGAATTAAAGGCTCATACCAATAATGCTCAAAAATTTATGGGAGCAGAACCTGTAATTTTAGGTCATTTTCCAAATATTAAATTCAATACTGTGCCACATTTAGATTTGGTGCAATATATAGAAGGTATTATTGAAAAGGTGCAACCAGATGTTATTATTACACATCACCCTTATGATTTAAATAATGATCATTATCATACGTCTAAAGCGTGTCAGGCGGCAGCTAGATTGTACCAAAGAAAAGAATGTAAACCTTTAACAGGATTGTATTTTATGGAAATTCCTTCTTCTACAGATTGGGCTTTTCCGGTAGACGGTCAAGTATTTACACCAGATACATTTATTGAAGTAGGAGAAAAAGGAGTAGAACAAAAACTGAAAGCATTGTATGCTTATGAAGGTGTTATGCGTCCGTACCCACATCCAAGAAGTGATGAGTCTATTAAGGCTTTAGCTACGTTAAGAGGGTCTCAAGTAGGTAGAAATTACTGTGAGTCTTTTCAAACTGCCATGAATATTATAGAACCCTAAACTTTAACTATGTTTTTATTTATTAAAAGAGTATTTGATGTTGTTTTAGCTGTATTGTTAATTATTGGGTTATTACCTTTTTATTTGATGATATCTTTTATTATTTTTATTCAAGATTTTGGAACACCTATTTTTAAACAAATGCGTGTAGGTAAAGATGGAGAAGAGTTTTTGTTTTATAAATTTAGAAGTATGCCCTTAAAAACTCCGAATGTAGAATCTCATGAAAAAGACAAATTAAAAATTACGCCTTTTGGTAAATTTATTAGGAGAACAAATTTAGATGAATTACCTCAGTTTTTCAATGTGTTAAAAGGAGATATGAGTTTTATTGGTCCAAGACCTCCCATTCCTGCACAAGGGAATTTAATTGCCTTGAGAAGAGAAAATAAATCATTATTTCTTAAACCTGGATTAACAGGATGGGCGCAAGTTAACTCTTATGATAATATGCCAGAAGAAGTAAAAGCTAAATTTGATGGTGAATATGCAGAACGAGTATCACTAAAAATGGATTTATTAATTCTTTTTAAAACGATTGTTTATTTTACTAAAAAACCACCAACATATTAATTATGAAATTTGCCTTTGTTACCTGTGTTCAAATAGGATTGAGTTGTATGGAAGCTATTTACGAAGTAAATGGTAAGTTAGATTTAATAGTATCTATTCCTGATGAAAAAGCAAAAAAAAAGTCAGGAAGAATCTATGTAGATGATTTTGCAAACAAACATAATATTCCTGTTGTAAAATCAAATCATGTTAATGATGATTTAATTATTAATACTATTAAGAAACATCAAATAGATTGGTTATTTATTATTGGTTGGTCGCAGATAGCATCAAAAGAAGTGATTCAAGCATCTACTTTGGGTACAATTGGTGCTCATCCAACATTATTACCTAAAGGAAGAGGTAGAGCTGCAATTCCTTGGGCAATTATTAAAGGATTGGATGTAACAGGTGTATCTTTCTTTAAAATGGATGAAGGTGTAGATACCGGTTTAATATTAGCACAAGAGAAAGTTACAATTGAAACTGACGAAACAGCTTTAACGCTTTATAATAAAGTCAATTACGCTCATGAGATTTTGATTAAGAAATTATTCTTAGATTTACAAGAGAATAAGGTTAAAGGGGTGGTTCAAGATGAAGAGGAAGCGACTTATTGGGAAGGGAGAAAACCTAAAGACGGTGAAATAAGCTTAGAAATGAGTATTGATAGTGTAGATAAGTTAGTTAGAGCCACAACAAAACCCTATCCTGGTGCTTTTATTATTATAAATAAGAGGAAAGTTATAATTTGGAAAGGATTTAAGTCTATAGAAAAAATTAATGATGAAGTATCTCTTGAAATTGAATTGCCAGATGGTTTTTATTATGCTACTAACTATGAGGTTTCAGATATAATTAATTTGTAATTTGACAAGTACAGATAGAATTTTTAAAAGATTTTTTGACCTCTTCTTTTCAATTTTGGGTCTAATATTTTTTGGTTGGTTAATTTTGTTATGTGCTCTTGCTTCTTTTTTATTAACTGGAAAAAACGGTATTTTTAAACAAAAAAGAGTTGGTCAGAATGGTGTTTTATTTTATATCTTTAAAATTAGAACACTTGATAAAAAAGCAACTAATGCTTTTATAAAATATTCAAGTTTTTTAAGGAAAAACAAACTAGATGAATTGCCACAACTGATAAATGTAGCGTTAGGTACTATGAGTTTTGTTGGTCCAAGGCCAGATTTACCTGGATATGCTGATTTGCTAGAAGGAGACGCAAGAAAAATACTGAAAGTAAAACCAGGAATTACTGGTCCTGCTTCTATAATTTTTAGAAATGAGGAAGGAATTTTAGAAGTAAAAAAAAATAAAGAAAAGTTTAATCGAGAAGTTATTTGGCCTAAAAAAGTGTTAATAAATATAAAATATGTAGAAGAGTACAGTTTTAAAAAGGATATTATATATTTGTATATGACTTTTTTTATTCATGAATAAAATTCAACTTTCAACTTCACATTTAAGTGCCTCAGAAATTAAGTATGTAAAAAATGCATTTAATGAAAATAATATTTCTATATACGGAGATAATGTTGATGGATTTGAAAATGATATTCAAAAATATTTAGGAGTAAATTGTAATGTTCTATGTACTAATTCTGGAACATCTGCTTTGCATTTAGCATTAATACTTGCAGGTGTAAAGAAAGGAGATGAAGTAATTTGTCAATCTTTTACTTATGTTGCTACGGTAAATCCTATTCTTTATATTGGTGCTAAACCCATTTTTATTGATAGTGGCTATGATAATTGGAATTTATGTCCTTTACAATTAGAAATAGCAGTAAAAGACAGGGTTAATAAAGGTAATACACCCAAAGCAATTGTTATTGTACATTCTTATGGTATGCCTGCAAAAATGCAAGAAATAATATTTATAGCAAAGAAATATAATATTCCAATTATAGAAGACGCAGCAGCAGCAATGGGGGCTGAATATAAAGGTCAAAAATGTGGCACTTTTGGTGATTTTGGTGTTTTTTCATTTAATGGAAATAAAATAATAACAACTGGCGGTGGAGGTGGGTTAATTTGTAAATCAGAAAAGATTAAAAGAAAAGCTTTATTTTTAGCAACACAGTCAAGGGAGAAGAATGATTTTTATCAACATAAAGAGATAGGATATAATTATAGAATAAATAATATCCTTGCGGGGATAGGAAGAGGTCAAATGCATGTTTTAGAAGAAAGAATTAATCAAAGAAGAAATAATCATTCTTTTTACACAAGTTTTTTTAACAATATTGCTGGTATTGAAATAGTAAAAGAGGAAAGTTCTTTTTCTTTTTCTAATCATTGGCTAAATTGTATTTTAATTGATCATAAGAAAACCGGTTTTTTAAAAGAAGATTTAAGGTTATCATTGTTAAATGATAATATAGAATCTCGTTATATGTGGAAACCGATGCATTTACAACCTTTATTTAAGAAATACCAGTACTTTGGGACAAATATAGCAGAACAACTTTTTAAAAAAGGACTATGCTTACCATCTGGGTCTAATTTGACTAGAAATGATTTAGAGAGAATTTCAAATTCAATAAAGAAAATTTTGTAGATTTGCCACCAAACTAGAATCCTTGAAATAATGATTAGAAATTTTGTGTTAAGAACATTAGATAAGTATGCTTCTAAATGGTTGGTCTTTTTTATAGACTTATCTTTAGTTATTGTTTCATTTTTTATTGCTTATTTTATTCGATTTAATGTTAGTTTTAACTTTAATGTGTCTAACGTTTTAAACCAATTACCATTGGTATTGGTTTTTGCTGTTTTTAGTTTTTTAACTGTTGGGTCTTATAAAGGAATTATTAGACATACTGGGGTTAGAGATGCTTTTAATGTATTTATAGCAAGTACATTATTGTGTTTATTACTTTTGCTAGCAGTAACTTTTAATGTTTTTTTTAAGGTAATAGATTCTTTTTACATTCCAAAATCAATAATCATCATTCATTATTTGGTAACTGCTTTGGTGCTTATTTTAAGTAGGTTTATTTTTAAAGCTTTTATTGAGGTGTTGTCTACAGAGTTAGACGCTATACATAATGTGCTTATTTATGGTGCGGGAGATTCAGGAATTATTGCTTTTAGTGCTTTAAATAGGGATAAAAAAAATAATTATGATGTAATTGGTTTTATTGATGACAATAAAAATAAAATTGGAAAAAAGATTGATAGAGTTAAGATTTTTAATCCAGATGTGATTACTAAAAAATTCATCGAAAAACATGCTGTAGATGAGGTAATTATTTCTATTCAAAATATTAAACCCAATAGGTTATTAGCCATTACTGATAAATTTATAGATTTAGATATTGATGTAAAAATTGTGCCACCTTTATCTAAATGGATTGATGGAGATTTAAATGCAAACCAAATTAGACAGATTAAGATAGAGGATTTATTAGATAGAGCACCAATTATTATTGACAATCCTATTGTACAAAGGGAGGTAGACAATCAAGTAGTACTAGTTTCGGGAGCAGCAGGATCTATAGGTAGCGAAATTTCTAGACAATTAAGTTTGTATAACTGTAAATTAATTGTCTTAATTGATCAAGCAGAATCTCCTTTATATGACTTACAACAAGAGCTAATTCAGAAAGGAATCACCAATTTTGTAGCCATTGTATCAGATGTAAGAGATCGATTTAAAGTAGAACGTATCTTTAAAAAATACAAACCCAAAAGAGTTTTTCATGCGGCAGCTTACAAGCATGTTCCTTTAATGGAAAAATCTCCTTACGAAGCAATCAAAGTAAATGTTTTAGGAACCAAAAATTTGGCAGATTTATCAATTGAGTATAAAATAGATCGATTTGTGATGATTTCTACAGATAAAGCAGTGAACCCAACAAACGTAATGGGGGCTTCTAAAAGAATAGCCGAATTATATATTAGTAGCGTTAGTAAAAGCTCTAAAAAAACCAAATTTACCATTACAAGGTTTGGTAATGTTTTAGGGTCTAATGGGTCTGTAATACCGTTGTTTAAAAGACAAATAGAAAATGGAGGTCCGTTAACGGTAACCCATAAAAAAATTACAAGATACTTTATGACGATTCCAGAAGCCTGTAGTTTAGTACTAGAAGCGGGTACGATGGGTAAAGGTGGTGAGATTTATATTTTTGATATGGGGAAATCTGTTAAGATTTTTGAAATAGCAAAGAGAATGATTTATTTATCAGGATTGAATTACCCTGATGATATTGATATTAAAATTACAGGGTTAAGACCTGGTGAAAAATTATATGAGGAGTTATTGGCTGATGGAGAAAACACCACTAAGACCTATCATGATAAAATAATGATTGCCAAAACACAAAAGTTAGACAACTCTATTGTTAAAATGAAAATAGATGATTTGGCACTTAACTTTAACACCTTAAACAATAATGACCTTGTAAAATTAATGAAAGAATTGGTGCCAGAATATGTTTCTAATAATTCTGAATTTGAAAAATTAGATAAAGTTAGTTAATGCATTAATTTTATAGTACTTTTGCAAAAAAAAAAATAAAATGATGAGGAATTTTTTTCTTATGTTAATTTTAGTATTAACATTAAACTCTTGTGTTTCTTCCAGGGATATTACTTATTTTCAATATGATGAGATTACAAATGAAAACATAAAAACTGATTCTAAATTGATTTTTAAACCTGATGATTTATTAGATATTACAATAACGGCTTTAGATTTAGAGGCGGTTAGACCATTTAATTTACCTGCGGTTGCATATACTACTACCACTAATTCAGTAATAGGTACACCTAAACAACAAAGTTATTTAATTGATAGTAACGGGGACATAGATTTTCCTGTTATAGGTAAGTTGAAACTTGCAGGGTTAAATAGAGAGGAAGCAATAATTCTTTTAAAAAATAAATTGTCTCCAGATTATGTTATAGATCCCACAATAAATATTAGAGTTTCTAATTTTAGAATAACAATTACTGGAGATGTTCGAAGACCAGGGACTTATACAATTTCTAATGAGAAAATAAGTATTCTGGAAGCACTGGGGTTAGCTGGTGATTTAAATATTTCTGGAAAAAGAGATAATGTGATGGTAATAAGAGAAGAGGGAGATAAAAAAGTAAAATATAATGTTAATTTATTGTCTAATAAAACATTAAATTCACCAGTGTTTTATTTACAACAGAATGATGTGATTTATGTTGAACATAATAGAGCTAGAATTCAATCAGCATCATCTAATACTTCCACAAGCTTATTTATTTCATTAACAGGAGTTATTATAACAATAGTTTCTATCCTAACAAGATAAAAAAATGCAAAATTATAAAGAAAATACTATTTTTAATGATGAATCTAATACCTTAAATATTAGAGAAGAAATGGAGAAATACCTTTTTCATTGGAAATGGTTTTTATTAGGTGTTATTGTTTTACTAACTTTATCTTTTTTATATTTAAGGTATAGCACACCTCAATATAGAGCAACTACTTCTATAATGATAAAAGATAATAAAAATTCTGGAATATCAAAGGAGCTTGCTGCATTTGAAGATTTAGGTATTGTTGGAGGGTCATCCAATAATACTGATAATGAAATAGAAATATTAAAGTCTAGAAAAATTATTGGACGTGTTGTAGATACTTTGAATTTAACAACTGTTTTTTTTATTCAAGGTAGAATAAAGAAAACGGAATCATATAATAATAAAACTATCAAAATAGAATTTGAATCTGAAAAAGAACGTTTGATAAAACAAGTAAAGGACACATCTTTTACAATTAATGTTTTATCTTCAAATGAATTTGAACTTAAAGATATTGAGGATAATTTTATCTCTAAAAATAATTTTAATGAATTGATTGTCTCAGATATAGGTAATTTTAAAGTAAAAAAAACAATTGAGTTTGATTTTAATGAAGAACATGAAATCTATGTTTCTATTTTAAATAGGGATGAGTTAATTGATAATTATAAAAAAGTATTGAGTATTAGTGCTGTGGATAAAAAATCTAGTGTTTTAACATTATCTTTTAGATATCCCATAAAAGAAAAAGCAGAAACTTTTTTAAATGAATTGGTAAATCAGTATAATCATGATGCTATTAAAGATAAAAATGAGGTTTCGCAAAAAACTAAAAATTTTATAGACGAAAGATTATTTACTATTGGAAAGGATTTAAATTCAATTCAAGATAGAGTAAAGAAATTTAAAACAGATAATAAAATATCGGGGCTTTCAAGTGAAGGAACACTAACTTTAGAGATGGCTTCTAAAAATACTGAAAAATTAATTAAAATTAAAACCGAGTTAAATATTGCAGAGGGTGTTCTTCTAAATATAAAAGGTTCTTCTGAGGATGAAGAAACTTTGCCTCAAAATTTAGGTTTTTCAGATGCAAGTATTTCTCAAGCTATTATGAATTATAATAATCTGGTTCTACTTAAAAATAGATTAAGTGTTAATGCTGGTGAAAAGAATCCTCAAATTCTACAATATGATAAAGAAATAAAGTCTTTAAAATTAAATTTAAAAAATAGTATTATAAATTTAATTTCTTCATTAAAAACGCAATTTAATCAAATAAACAAGGAGGCTAATAGAATAAATTCAAAAGTAACTGCCATACCTTTTTTAGAAAGAGGGTATATCGATATTGCTCGTCAACAAGAAATAATTTCTGGTTTATATTCTTATTTATTAAAGAAAAAAGAAGAAACTGCTATTTCTTTGGCTGTTACTGTTCCTAATGCTAAAATAATTGATGTAGCCTATAGTTCGGATATTCCTATTTCTCCTAATAAAAGAGTAATTGTTATTTTTGGTTTTTTTTTAGGGCTATTAATCCCCTTTACTGTTATATATCTTAAAAATCTATTAGATACAAAGATTCATACTCGTAAAGATATAGAAGATTTAACAACTGTTCCTTTTTTAGGAGATGTACCTCATTCTGAATCGAATGAAAAAATTGTTATAGGGAATGATGCAAGAACAAGTACAGCAGAAGCTTTTCGTTTGATTAGAACCAACTTAGACTTTATGCTGTCTAATCATAAAGATAGTGATTTAGGGAAGACAATATTTGTTACGTCTACGACAAGTGGTGAAGGGAAATCTTTCATTTCGATTAACCTTGCGGCAGCACTCTCTTTATCTAATAAAAAGGTTTTACTTGTTGGAATGGACCTTAGAGCGCCTAAAGTTACAGAGTACCTGGGGATTCCGGAACGAAAAGGAGTTACTAATTTTATAACGAATGATTCTCTGTCTTTAAAAGATGTTAAATTTTCTATTCCAGAAATTAAAGGATTAGATATTATTGCTTCTGGAGTAATTCCTCCAAACCCTGCGGAATTACTTTTAACGGGTAAAGTTAAAGAATTGTTTGACCAAGTTAAAAAAGAATACGATTATGTTATCGTAGATACTGCTCCTGTAAACTTAGTTACGGATACTTTACTGGTTTCTAAGTATGCAGATATGTTTTTATATGTATCTAGAGCCAACTATTTAGACAAGCGTATGCTTAATATAGTACAAACATTATACAATGAAAAGAAATTACCAAATATGGCTATCGTTTTAAATGATACAGACATGACAAGAGGCTATGGTTATGGCTATGGTTATGGCTATGGTTACGGAAATGGATATGTTGAGGATGTTAAAAAACCTTGGTATAAAAGAATTTTAAGTTAAACAAAAAGCATCCATTTGGATGCTTTTTTTATATAAATTTTTTATTGTTATTTAAGAGATGTTTAATTTTTTCTAAGTTTTTTTTGTTTCCAATTTTCTTTAGAAGTTGTAAATGTCTATGATGATGTGTATCTGAACCAACAAAATCATATAGGTTTTCTTTTAAGAGCTTTTCAGATATTTTCTGCACACCTTTTCCATATTGTTCTGTTAGAGATAGTAAATTTAGTTGAAAGACACAACCTGCTTTTTTAAGCTTATAGTAGTGATCAATATTAGTGTGAAGAAAATTATAACGTTCTGGGTGTGCTAATACGGGTTTATAACCTTTAACTTGAATCTCAAATAAGATATCGTAAAGGTTAATTGGTGCACTGAAATAGGACATTTCAACAAGAACATAATTTTCCTTTAAAGTAAGGATGTCATTTTTTTCTAAAATTTCTGAAAATTGTTCATCCAACATATATTCTGCGGCAGCTCTAATAGAAATATCTGTTATATTCCTTTTTTTTAGCTCAGCTCTTACTTCTTCAAGCTTACTTTTTATAGTTGCTGATGAGTTTTTATAAACATCTCCTAACACGTGAGGAGTTGTAATGATGTTTTTTATTCCGTATGAAGCCATTTTAGAAATTAATTCAATAGAATTATCTAAATCTTTGGCACCATCATCAATTCCTGGAAGTAGATGAGAGTGAATGTCTACAAAGCCTTCTGGAAAAAAGTCTGTTAAAGCAATTTCTTTCTTTTTAAAAAAGATCATATCATTATATTTAGTACAAATTTACAATAATTTAATGCTTTTTTTTAATGTAAATCCTATTCAAAATAAAAAATTTCATACGAAAACGATTGAAAATTGATTTACTATTGTATATGAATCTTACTTGTAATATCTTTGAGTAAAACAAAATAATTATGATTTTAATTGCAGATGGAGGTTCTACAAAAGCAGACTGGATTGCTATTGATAAAAATAAAGAAGAAGCATTTAGAGTAAGAACTTTAGGTTTAAATCCAGCTATTGTTCCTGAAGAAGAATTACACAATAGAATTATTAATATGTTTCAACTGATTAATATTAAAGATGACGTTGAAGAAATTCATTTTTATGGAGCGGGTTGTGGTACTCCAAAACCAATTGAAATTTTAAAGAATATTTTGGAGTCTATTTTTGTTAATGCTAAAGTCTTTATTTCTGAAGACATGTTAGCCGCAGTTTATGCAGCTACAGGTAAAGAACCAGCTTTGGTGTGTATTTTAGGTACAGGATCCAATAGTTGCTATTATGACGGCGTAAAAATGGAAATGTTAGTGCCTTCTCTTGGTTATATTTTGATGGACGAAGCTAGTGGTAACTATTTTGGAAAGAAATTGATTATTGATTATTTCTATAAAACCATGCCTAGTGCAATTGCAAAAAAGTTTCATGAAGAGTTTGATTTAGATGCAGATTATATAAAGAAAAATTTATATAGAGAACCTAATCCTAATATGTATTTAGCTTCTTTTGCTAAATTTATGTTTGATTTTAAGGAAGATAAATACATCAAAAAAATTATTAAGAAAGGGTTTCAAGAGTTTTTTAAATATAGAATACTACCTTATAATAAAACAGCAGAAACACCTATTTACTTCATTGGCTCTATAGCATATTACTTTAGAGATATTTTAGAGAAGACAGCAAAAAAGAATAATTTAGTAATAACAGATGTAATACAAAGACCTATTGATAAATTATTAGAATTTCATAAGAATAATATCAATTAATAATTTCTAATAATCTTTCTAAACGCATTCCTCTTGAGCCTTTAATTAAAATAGATTGAAGATTAAGAGGATTGTTTTTTAGATGCGCTAACAAGTCTTCAAAGGTTTTAAACTGCTTGTTCTTTGTTTTAGTTTGATAAAAAATTTCTCCAACTAAATAACAAGCATCAAAATGTAACTTCTCAACTAAGTTTACAATAGTTTGATGTTCTTCTAAGCTTGTTTTGCCTAATTCAAACATATCTCCTAAAATAACTGTTTTATTTGGCGCATTTATGGCTTCAAAATTTTCAAGAGCAGCTTTCATACTTGTTGGGTTTGCGTTATAGGCATCTAAAATAATTTTATTAGCTTCTTTTTGAATGATTTGAGACCTATTATTATCAGGAGTATAGTTTTCTATGGCTTTTTTAATTTTCTTGTCAGAAATCTTAAAATAATGACCAATAGTACCGGCAACGGCAATGTTTGTGTAATTGTATTGCCCGATAAGATGGCTTTGAATGTTTGTAGAATTTAAAGATAATTTTACAAAAGGGTTTACTTCTAAAAATTTTAGATTAGGATGAAAAGGAATCGTATTTAATTTCTTTGAATTTTCTACTTGAATTGCATCATCAGGATTTATAAAGGCTGTTTTATGATTCTTTTCTAGGTAAGTATAAAGTTCACTTTTACCTTCAATTACACCTTCAATTCCACCAAACCCCTCTAAATGTGCTTTACCAAAATTGGTAATATATCCAAAATCTGGTTCGCAAATAGAGCATAAAAATTCAATTTCTTTTTTATGATTTGCTCCCATTTCTACAATACCTATTTCTGTTTTAGGTGTCATTGAGAGTAGTGTAAGCGGCACACCAATATGGTTGTTTAAATTCCCCTTGGTTGCAGAGGTTCTATAAGTTGTACTTAAAACAGCGTTTATTAATTCTTTTGTGGTGGTTTTTCCATTACTTCCTGTTAGCCCAATAATAGGTGTCTTTAATACTTTTCTATGGTAATTTGCTAATTGTTGTAGTATTTTTAAAACATCATCAACCAATATAATATTCGGTTGGTTTTCATACAAATCTTCATCAACAATTGCATAAAGAGCACCTTGTTTTAGAGCTTCTTTAGCAAATAGATTTCCGTTAAAATTTTCACCCTTTAAAGCAAAAAAGAGAGAGTTTTTTCTAATATTTCTTGTGTCTGTATCTACAAGATAATGTTCTTTATACAGTTTATAAATCTCTTTAATTTCCATTTTTAAATATAAAAAAACCTCACTGTAGAAATTACAGTGAGGTTATGTTTTTTAATAAATATTTTATTATCTAACTGAGTTTCTAGCTTTTTTTCTTTTAGAAGACATCGGTCCTACTTTGTCTGTAACACATCTAAAACCAATAAAGTTTGTAGCCATATATTCAGGTAAATATCTTCTTTGTGCTGGATCTAACCAATATTCTCTATCAGACCAAGCTCCACCTTTATACACTCTTGTACTGTTGCTTATTAAAGTAGTTCTTTTTTTAGCATCATTTACTAAAACTTCTCTACCTGTTTCTGGGTCTATTTCTTTAGTAGGACTTCTTGGAGAGTTGTACATGCTTGGTTTAGAACCAAACTGGTCTTGCTCTTCTTCATAGAATCTAGAAGAATTTAAATCTCCATCACCAATATCTGTATTGTCAGAAACAGAAAAATTTCTTCTTAATGCAGCATCATCTTTTGTGATTGGTATATATTTGATACTTCCAGGTAATTCTTTTGGAATTATTTTTCCGTTAGGCAAGGTGTCATATTCTATTTCTGCGTTATCAGAACTATTAATAATTACAACTTTTCCTTCTTTATCAATCATTTTTTTAGTAAAAATATTACCTCTAAAATAATTAAAATCATTTGCGTCATTGTCTATAATTGGTCTATAAACATCAGCAACCCATTCAGCAACATTTCCAGACATATCATATAATCCAAATGCATTTGGTGGATATGATTTTACTTGAATAGGAATGTCTGAACCATCAGAACTCCAGCCAGATAATCCACTATAATCTCCTTCACCTTGTTTAAAATTGGCTAACTGATCACCTCTATGTCTTTTTTTAGTCTCTCTAGAATATTTACCATTCCAAGCATATTTTTTACGACCTCTAATATTGTTATATTCTCTGTTTTCAATATTTGCTTTTGCAGCAAACTCCCATTCAGCTTCTGTTGGTAGTCTGTATTTCTGACTTAAAACACCGTCTGCTTGTGTAATTTTTCTACCTTGAAAAGAGCCTTTTTTATTTTTAACGGTTCCTCTAGATCTAATTCCTCTTTTATAAACAGTGGTATCACCATCAAAAAGATTGTCTGAAGCCGCTAAGAAAACATCTGTATCAAAAAAGTTTCTAATACTATCGTTTTCAAAGATGTTTTTTATGTATCCTTTGTCAATTAATTTTTTTAAGTTTACTGCATTTGTACGCCATTTACAGTATTGATTTGCTTGTAACCAACTAACACCAACAACAGGATAATCTGAATATGCAGGATGTCTAAAATAGTTTTCAGATAAAATATCTGTGTTTCCCAAACTTTTTCTCCAAACTAACGTATCTGGTAAAACAGAATTATAAATGTGCTTATATTTTTCTTCTGATGGAGGAAAAACATCTTTAATGTTTTGCACATATAAAAAGTATTCAGAGTTGGTAACTTCCGATTCATCCATGTAGAATGAGCGGATATGCATCTTTTTTGGAGTTGTATTCCAATCAAACATAACGTCATCTTGCACTTGTCCCATTGTAAAAGAACCTCCTTCTACAGCAACCATTCCCAAAGGGATTTCTTGTCCTGCTGTTTCGTTTCCTCTTATATAATTACCATATTTTGGATTGTTAAAAGGTAATCCTGTAAGTGTCGAATTTCCTGAAGTTGATTTACTACAACTAGCCAAAGTTAAGGCAGATAGTACAACTAAAGATATTTTAAATACGTTTCTCATTCCTAATTGAAAATTAGTTTAGGGTTTTTATTATAGCGATGCAATTTACAATAATTCTACATTCATACAAGTAAAATGGTAATTTTAACGCTGCATTTTTCTTCTCACTTTTAATTAAACGATTGCTTTTTAAATTTAGTATAATTTATCTTTGCAACTACTAAAATATCTACAAATTATTTGCGTTATTTGAATACAATTATGAGAAAACCATTTTTAACTCTTTTTTTTAGTTTTTTAATTCAAGTAATTTCCGCTCAGAGCAGTGCTTCTGTTCTTGCTTCTGGAGATTGGTTTAAGTTTTCGGTAGATACCACTGGGGTTTTTAAAATAGACAAAAATCTATTGCAACAAATAGGAATTTCTACCAACAATTTAAATCCAAAGAAAATTCGTATTTATGGAAATGGAGGGAGTCTATTGCCTGTTCTAAATGCTGATGATAGGTATGATGGCTTACAAGAAAATGCTATTTATATAGAGGGTGAAGATGATGGAACTTTTGATAATGGTGATTATATTTTATTTTATGCTAAAGGTCCGCATGATTGGGTTGGGAACTCTGCCACTACAATAGGTCACAGACAAAATATTTATGACGATAATGCCTATTATTTTATTACGGTTTCTAATGAGGATGGTAAAAGAATAACACAAAAAGCTTCTGTAGTTGGTACAGCTGTAGCTCAAATTACAACTTTTGATGATTATACATTTTATGAAAAAGATGAAAGGAATTTAATTGCGGCGGGGACTCAATGGTTTTTTAATACTGATTTTAATATAGAAAATACACAGAGTTTTAAAATTCCGTTTCCCAATTCTGTTTCTGGATCTGTGAGTTCTATTAGAGTTAGAGGGGTTTCTACATCTATTATTTCTTCTACAATGACCGTTAAAGTTAATGGAGTAGATCTTTATAATCTTAATTTTTTCCCTGTAAGTGGAGCAGATAATGCAAGAACATCTGAAAATAAAGGGAATGCATCTAATGCTACAGACTTTTTTGATGTGTCTATAACGTATGATAATAAAGGAAATCCGTCTGCTACTGCTTTTTTAGATTATATAGAGATTGTTGGTAAAAAAGAATTAATTGCTAATGGAAATCAATTTTCATTTAGAAGTTTTGAGCAAGCAAATTCAACAGGAATTGTAGAGTATCAAATTCAAAATAATTCAAATATTTTTAAGGTTTGGGAGGTGTCAAATCATTTAGAACCTCAAAATATAAGTAATGAAGATACTGGTAGTAATTTTCTTTTTAAAACTAACGGAGGTAATTTAAAGGAATATGTTGTTTTGAATAAGAATGACTATTACATTCCCAAAACAATACCAAACAGTCGTATTGCTAATCAAAATCTACATAGTTTAAAAGATATCAATTATCTTGTTATTACAAGTTCAGATCTTTCTAGTGAAGCGCAAAGAATGGCAGATTATCATCAAGAGAACTCCAGCTTAACAACAAAAGTAGTTTTGTTAGATGAAATTTATAATGAATTTTCTTCGGGATCTAAAGATATTACAGGAATTAGAGATTTTATAAAACTATTATATACCACCAATTCATCAGATGATAAAAAACTAAAATATGTTTGTTTCTTTGGAGATTCTTCTTACGATTATAAAGATAGAATTTCTGGGAATAACAATATAGTCCCAGTAAAATTATCTGAAAGTAGTTTTAATTTAGCTAGTTCTTGGGTTACAGATGATTTTTTTGTGATGTTAGATGATAATGAGGGAACTATGAATTCAGGTAGTCATACCATTGATGTGGCTTCAAGTAGAATTCCGGTTTCTACCATTTCGGAAGCAAAAATAGCTGTTGATAAAATTTTAAGTTATTACCATAAAGATGCTCTTGGCGATTGGCGAAATACAATTACCTTATTGGCTGATGATATAGATGCGGCAGGTGAAGAAGTTTTACAGGCAGGTGTTGAGTCTATTGCTGATGATATAAAAGATAAAAAACAGATTTTTAATATTAATAAAATCTATTTAAATGCATATGTTCAAGAGAATTCTTCTGGTGGAGAACGATATCCAGAAGTTAATGAGGCGATAACAAATGCAATAGAAAAAGGGACGTTGGTTTTCGATTATTTTGGTCATGGAGGGGAAGATGGATTTGCTTCTGAGAAAATTTTAGAAAAACCACAAATTCAGGGGTTTAACAACCCTAATACCTTACCTCTTTTAATAACTGTTACTTGCGATTTTTCGAGATTTGATAATCCAAATAGAATAACAGCCGGAGAACTTACTTTTTTGAACGAGAAAGGAGGTGCTGCAAATATGATAACAACAACAAGAGAAGTTTATATATCAACAGGACAGGCGTTTAATGAAGATTTAATTGAAGTTTTATTACAATTTGAAACGGAAGATGAAAGTTTATCTGTAGCTGAGGGGTTAATGAAAACCAAAAATAGTTTTTCGAGCACACAAAAATTCTTTATTTTTCATTTTGGAGATCCAGCAATGAAATTAGCAATTCCAAAACCAAATGTTCGTATTACCGAAATGAATGGTAAAGATATTTCTCAATTAGATACCTTAAAGGCGTTGTCTAAAGTCCATTTTAAAGGAGTAGTTTTAGACGATAAAAATCTGGTTTTACCAGATTTTAACGGAACCTTGTCTACTACGGTTTTTGATAAATCTATAGATAGAACTACGTTAGATAATGATGGTTTTGGTATAACGATGCCCTTTGATATTCAAAACAGTAAAATTTTTAGAGGAGAAGCTACCGTTGCAAATGGTGAGTTTGAATTTGATTTTATTGTTCCGAAGGATATAAAAATAGCTTATGGAAAAGGAAAGCTAAGTTTTTATGTTAATAATGAAGTTATTGATAAAGCAGGATATAATGTAGATATTGTTGTGGGAGGTATCGATGAGAATGCGCCAGACGATACGGTTGGCCCAGAAATAAAACTCTATATGAATGATGAGTCTTTTATTGATGGAGGAAACACCAACAGCTCTCCTAATTTAATTGCTGTTTTATCTGATGCAAGCGGAATTAATACTTCTATTACAGCGGTAGACCATGATATTGTTGGTATTTTAGATGGTGACACCACCAACCCAATTATATTAAATGATTTTTATAAAACAGAACTTAACGATTTTACTAAAGGTAAAGTAACGTATACATTAAGAGATTTAGAGGTTGGGCCACATACTTTAAAGATAAAAGTTTGGGATACATACAATAATTCATCAGAATTAACGTTAAATTTCGTGGTTGTAAGTGATACAATCTTAAATTTAGAAAATGTTTTAAATTATCCAAACCCTTTTGTAAATTACACTGAGTTTTGGTTTAATCACAACAAGCCTAATGAAAACCTAGAAGTGCAAGTTCAAATATTTACGGTTTCGGGTAAATTAATAAAAACAATCAATCAAAATATACCAAACGCAGAAACGTTGGTAAGAAGTATTACCTGGAATGGTTTAGACGATTTTGGGAATAAAATAGGAAAAGGCGTTTATGTCTATAAATTAAAAGTAAAATCAACAGAAAGTAATCTAGTGGCAGAGAAATATGAAAAATTAGTAATACTTCAATAAAAATTAGATATTTGTCAAATAAAAATCCGAATAAAGAAATCAAATGAAGAAATTAGGAGTCTATTTTATACTGTGTGCGTTTGTAACTATAAAGACAACTGCACAAACAACAATTAATACCGATAATATTGGCGGTATTACTACTGCTGTACCATTCTTATTAATAACACCAGATGCAAGAGCAGGTGGTATGGGAGATGTAGGAGTTGCAACTTCTGCAGATGCTTTTTCTTTGTTTCATAATGCGGCAAAAATGACATTTAGTAACAGACAAGTTAAAGCGGGTATTACCTACTCACCTTGGTTACGTAATTTAACCGATGATATTTTTACAGGAAGTGCGTCTTACATGAACCGTTTTAGTGATAGAGCGGCTTGGGGAGCAGATTTAAAATATTTTTCTTTAGGGCAGATAGATTTAACGAACTCAGATGGTAGTGATAATGGAACAATTAACCCAAATGAATTAGCATTTACAGGTGCATATGCACTAAAGTTAAGCGAAACATTTTCTATGGGAGTAGGTTTAAAATATGTTAGATCTAATTTAACTTTTAATGGAACAAATAGTACATTAAGACCTATAAATTCTTTTGCAGTTGATGTTTCTGGATATTACCAGTCTTTAGAAGAAAACTACGGTAACTTTAATGGTAGATATAGATTAGGGTTTAATATTGCTAATATTGGTCCAAAGGTTTCTTATAATCCAGGAAGCGAAGATTTTATTCCTACCAATTTAAAATTAGGGGGTGGATTTGATTTTATTTTAGATGATTATAATACCATTTCTACAACATTAGAATTTACAAAATTATTAGTGCCAACACCACCAATTAGAGATAATGATGGTAATATTGTAGAAGGTGAAGACGACAACGTTGGTTGGGTAAGCGGAATTTTTCAATCTTTTGGAGACGCTCCAGGCGGATTTAGCGAAGAAATAAAAGAATTTACTTATGCTTTAGGGGCTGAGTATTTATATAACAATGCCTTTGCTTTAAGAGGAGGTTATTTTCATGAAAGTCAAGAGAAAGGAAATAGACAATATTTTACATTAGGTGGTGGGTTTAAAACCAATGCATTAAATGTAGATTTGTCTTATTTAATTAATGCTTCTGATGTAAATAATCCACTAGAAAACTCCTTACGTTTTTCATTATCATTTGATTTAGGTGAAGTTTTTGATGATTATTAAAAAGTCAATTATTTTTAGTAAGTTTATAACAATATTTAAAAGCAGTCAAATAAGGCTGCTTTTTTTGACGAACAGATTTTTATGAGAAAAATTGAAGTTTCAACATCTGCAACTATTTATACCGATATTTCAGAACTTTCTGAAGAAGACAATATGTTAATGCATAAAGCCATTGAAGCTAGAAAAAAAGCATACGCACCGTATTCTAAATTTAATGTAGGGGCTGCTTTGTTGTTAGATAATGGAGAAATAGTTTTAGGTAATAACCAAGAAAGTGCAGCATATCCTTCTGGTATGTGTGCCGAAAGAGTTGCTATTTGGAAAGCAGGTTCAACGTATCCTGATATGAAAATTAAGAAATTAGCAATTACAGCAAGTTCTACCATTACCAACGTAAACAAACCAATAGGTCCTTGTGGAGCTTGTAGGCAAACCTTATCTGAGTATGAAATCAATCAAAAAGAACCCTTTAAAGTACTTTTTATGGGAGAAGTAGGTGAAGTTGTTGTAACAGAATCTCTACTTTCTTTATTACCTTTTTCGTTTGATAGTAAATACTTGTAGTTTTTTTAGGGCGTTTTAACAGGCTTTCCACTATATCTTTTTATGCAGCATTTAGGTTAGCTTATTTTGCTAAAAAAAAATGAATTAATTACAAAAAAAGATAAAGAATAAAAGGGAAGCATAAAAAGGATGCCGTTTCAATCCCTAACGCAAACAGTAAATGATACTGTTTTTAGAATCTTACCTTGTCTTTTCCTGCAAGGTTTTAAGAACCTTGTATGTGTGTGTTCTTAGGAAAATAATAAAACTAAATTGTATATGAAACCAGATATTTCTTCAAGAAAAGACATCAAATTGATCATTACAAAATTTTATGATTTATTATTGGAAGACAAAAAAATGATTCCTTTTTTTGAGGATATTGTTGCCCAAAATCATTTAGAAGAGCATTTAAATGTGATTTCTGATTTCTGGAATGATATTCTTTTTGATACAAATACTTATGCTAATAATGTGATGAAAAAGCATCTCGATAAAAACGTTTTTGTAGCTTTTAAGAAAGAGCATTTTACCATTTGGATATCGTATTTATTTGAAACTATTGATGCTAATTTTGAAGGAGAAAATGTACATAACATGAAAAATAGAGCAAGGTCTATTGCCACTGTTATGGAACTAAAACTGGGTATCTATCAATAAAAAGAAACACTAATTTTTTAAGTTTTTCTTAATAAATAATAGCTTTGAATATCATTAAAAAAACACAAATTTTAGTGTGGTTTATAGCGAATTTTGTATTTTAGAGGGCTTATATTTGCAATAAAATAATATTTAATATCAATTATGATTTCATCAAAAATAATAGGAACAGGAACATTTATTCCTTCTATAAAAAAAGAAAATAAAGATTTCTTAAATGAACACTTTTTAAACGAAGATGGGTCATCTTTTGATTCTGATAATGATGTAATTATTGAAAAATTTAAAGCAATTACTGGTATTGAAGAAAGGCGGTATGCAAAACCAGAATATAACTCTTCTGATTTGGCATACTTTGCAGCTCAAAAAGCTATTGATGATGCTAATATTAATCAAGAAGAATTAGATTATATTATTATTGCTCATAATTTTGGAGACGTAAAAGTAGGTGCTGTACAAAGTGATATGCTACCAAGTTTAGCAACTAGAGTTAAACATAAATTGGGTATAGAAAACCCTAACTGTGTTGCGTATGATATTCTTTTTGGTTGCCCTGGTTGGATAGAAGCAACCATACAAGCCCATGCATTTATTAAAGCAGGAATGGCTAAAAAATGTTTGGTTATTGGTTCTGAAACTTTGTCTAGAGTAGTAGATAGATATGATAGAGATTCTATGATTTTTAGTGATGGGGCAGGAGCTTGTATTTTAGAAGCAACAGAAGAAGCTAATGTTGGTATTTTAAGTCATGCAACGCAAACTTTTGCAAAAGACGAAGCCTTTTATTTACATTATGGAAGTACTTTTAATAAAGAAGAAAACCAAGATGTACAATATATTAAAATGTTAGGTAGAAAAATTTATGAATTTGCCTTGGTTCATGTGCCAGCTGCAATGAAATTTGCTTTAGATAATGCAGGTGTAGAAATAGATGATGTTAAAAAAATATTCATTCACCAAGCCAATGAAAAAATGGATGAGGCTATTATGAAACGTTTCTTTAGATTGTTTAAAAAGAAAGTTCCAGAAGGAATAATGCCTTTAAGTATTCGTAAATTAGGAAATAGTTCTGTGGCAACCGTACCTACATTATTAGACTTAGTTTTAAAAGGTGAAATTGAAAATCAAGAAGTAAATAAAGGTGATGTTGTTATTTTTGCTTCCGTTGGAGCAGGAATGAATATCAACGCAATTGTTTATAGGTTTTAGTAGAAGCCTTTAGCGGTTTATAACATTTTTTATTTTTTTAGAGGATTTTACAAAAAAAAACATTTTGTTTAGAAATTAACGGAGAATGTTAAGTGATATTCTTGTGTTTTTCTATCAAATTACAGAGAAATAGTAACGTTTTCTAATTGGTGATAAAAAATATGAATTTCAGTGTTAAAATTTAATCTGAAATAGTATTTTTGCGCATGCAACAACACAACGTACTTATTTTAGATTTCGGGTCGCAATACACACAGTTAATTGCGAGAAGAGTAAGAGAATTAAACATTTATTGTGAAATTCATCCTTATAACCATCCACCAAAAAATCAAGCAGAGTTTAAAGCGGTTATCTTATCCGGAAGCCCAAATTCTGTAAGAGGAGAAAATGTTTTACATCCAGATTTATCAGAAATTAGAGGAAAAAAACCTGTTTTAGCAGTTTGCTATGGTGCACAATACCTAGCCCATTTTGCTGGCGGACAAGTGGCTCCTTCTAATACAAGAGAATATGGTAGAGCAAATTTATCGTACATAAAAAGCGATGAAACTTTCTTTGAAAACATTTCTACTGGAAGTCAGGTTTGGATGAGTCACTCAGACACAATTAAAGAATTGCCAACTAATGGAGAATTGTTAGCTAGCACAAAAGACGTAGAAAATGCGGCTTATAAAATTAAAGGCGAAGAAACTTTTGCCATTCAATTTCACCCAGAAGTATATCATTCTAAAGATGGTAAACAAATTTTAGAAAACTTTTTAGTAAAGATTGCAGGAGTAGCACAAACGTGGACACCAGATTCTTTTGTAGAAAGTACTGTAGCCTCTATAAGAGAAAAAGTAGGCAACGATAAAGTAGTTTTAGGGCTTTCTGGAGGTGTAGATTCTTCTGTAGCAGCAGTTTTGTTAAACAAAGCAATTGGTAAAAACCTATACTGTATTTTTGTAAATAACGGACTTTTACGTAAAAATGAGTTCGAAACTGTATTAAAAAGATACGAAGGCATGGGATTAAACGTTAAAGGTGTAGATGCATCGGCACGTTTTTTGAAAGCCTTAGAAGGATTAACCGATCCAGAAAAGAAAAGAAAAGCAATTGGGAATGCCTTTATAGAGGTTTTTGATGATGAAGCTCATAAAATTACAGATGTAACTTGGTTAGCACAAGGAACTATTTATCCCGATGTTATTGAGTCTGTTTCTGTAAATGGAGGTCCATCTGCAACTATTAAAAGTCATCATAATGTAGGAGGTTTACCAGATTTTATGAAATTAAAAATTGTAGAACCTTTAAAAATGATTTTTAAAGATGAGGTAAGAAGAGTAGGTGCTTCTATGGGGATAGATCCAGAATTATTAGGACGTCATCCTTTTCCTGGTCCAGGTTTAGGAATCCGTATTTTAGGAGATATTACAGCAGAAAAGGTGCGTATTTTACAAGAAGTAGACGCTATTTTTGTAAACGGATTAAAAGAAGATGGTTTGTATGATAAAGTTTGGCAAGCTGGTGCTATGTTACTTCCTGTAAACTCTGTTGGAGTAATGGGAGATGAAAGAACATACGAAAAAGTTGTTGCTTTAAGAGCTGTAGAAAGTACAGACGGTATGACAGCAGATTGGGTAAATTTACCTTATGAGTTTTTACAAAAAACATCTAATAAAATTATAAATCAAGTAAAAGGTGTAAACAGAGTTGTATATGATATTAGCTCTAAACCACCTGCAACTATAGAATGGGAATAATGTATATGAAACATGTAAAATTTTTTGTTTTTCTATGTATTTTAACGTTTACTGTTTCTTGCGGTCAACAAAAAAAATACGTTCAGTATAAGGTAAAAGAAGGTGAAACCATGAGGGAAATTGCCCAAAGATTGGATATGAAAACCAGTGATTTACTTCGCTTAAACCCAGATGTGGGCAGAAAGCCAGAAGCAAACTCTGTAATTGTAATTCCTAACAAAAAAATAAAAGCATCAAATTCAATTACAAAAGGAAAAACGGTAGATGATAAAATTACAGAGGCAGCCAAAAACGAAGCAGCTTTAAAAAATAAAGAGGAAGAACTTCTAAATGAACTTAAAAAGAACTTTGTTGTTTATGAAGTAAAAAAAGGAGATACTTTCTATAGTTTAACGCGTTTTTATAATGTTTCTCAAGAAAATTTAATTGCTTTAAATCCCATTTTATCAGAGGGGTTAAAAGTAGGGCAGCATATAAAAATTAAAGCCATAGAAGCAGGCGATACTTCAGAAAACTATATTTACGAAGATGTTATACAACGTAATATTTCTTTAAAAGTAGCATTGCTTTTGCCGTTTAGTGCAAAAGAACACAGTGGTACAGAATCTAAAGATATATTTCAGAGAAGTAAATTGGCAAACATGGTAACCGATTTTTATTTAGGAGCAGAAATAGCTATAGATTCTTTAAGAAAACAAGGAATTAACATAGACCTTAATGTTTTTGATACAGAAAAAAATGGTACAAAAATTAAAACCATTTTGGCAGAAAACAATCTTAATAAAAACGATGTTGTTATTGGGCCTTTGTATTCAGAAGAAGTAGAAATAGTTGCAAATAAAGTAAATGCACCTGTAATTTTTCCTTTTTATTCTAAAAATCAATCTAAATTTTCTGCATCAAAGTTGATTAAAACATCACCTGAGAAAAAAGTTTTTAGAGAAGAGTTAACTGCTTATATTAAAGATAATTTTACAAAAGGTAATTTAATTTTAGTGGGTGATGGAAAATCAGAATCTAACGCTTCTAATGCCATTATAAAACAAGCTTTACAATCTCATGATTCTATTAGCGTTGTACATACTCTTAAACCCAATAAAGGATATATCGCTAAAGACCGTTTCTTAAAAATTTTGAAACCAAATCAAGAAAATTGGGTGGTTTTAACATCTGGTAATACTATTTTGGTAGCAGATGCTATTAATAGTTTAATAAGTTTACCAGAAAACACAAGCGTTCGTGTTTTTACATTTAATAAAGGAAAAGCTTTCGATAAAATTGCCAATTTAAAATTAGCCAAAGTTAACCTAACTTATGTTAGTGATGAGTATGTAAATGAAGCTTCAGCATCAACACAACAATTTAATAAGCAATACGCTAAAAAGAACAACGCGTTGCCTTCTTTTTCGGCAACCAAAGGTTTTGATATTACGTATGATGTTTTAATCCGTTTAGCATCTGGAGATGATTTAAAAGATACTTTTAAAGACGGTGCCTCTTTTAGAGTAGAAAGTAAATTTGATTACTCAAGCAAAGCATTTGGAGTTTCAGAAAATAAAGGACTATTTATCGTTCAATATAATAAAGATTTAAGTTTAACTAGATTAAAATAGAAAGCTCTTAGCGTAAATGGGAAATAGTTTTTTTAGAAGCTATTTCCTGCTTTCACTACTCGCTTTTTTAGTACTGATAAAAATCAGTACTAAAAAGAGCTCAAACAAACCGTTCAATCAGGGCTAAGCTCTTTTAGAAGCCAATTGTATAAAGAGTATTTTAAGTTTTAATAAGAAAAGTATTAGTCATAAAAAAATCCGCTGAAAAGCGGATTTTTTTTATATTATTTGAAACAAAATAGATTAGATTTTTTTCATCTGTTGTTTCATCATTCCCATTTGTTCTTTAAGCATACCGTGTTTGTCTAATTTTTTAGCCTCCGCCATTAAATTAATAGCTTCACGTTTACGTCTTTTTGTCATTGCAATACCAGCTAATTGTAATTTTGCCATTGCTAAATCATGATCCATTGGTAAACCTAATTTTATGGCTTTACGTAAAAATTTTTCGGCTTGTGTAATGTTTGTTTGGCTTAAAATAATACCGTGTAAATAGTTATAATACCCTTGTTGTTTTACTATTAAAGCGGCTTCTGGGTTTTTAATATATCCTAACCATTTCTTAGTACCTTCAAAATTTTGTTTACGCAATTGTAAAAAAGCCATTAAAATAAATTCGTTTTTAAAGTATAGCAAAACAAAAATTCCGGCTAATAATAAGATAGAAATTCCGTTCATTATATTTCCCTGACTGAATTGATACACTGCCCAAGCAGTAAGTAAACCTGCAATAGCTAATTTTATATTTTTATGAAACATATTGTTTTTTAATGTTAATTAAATCGAAAGCAAAAATACATTTTATTGCGAAACTTTATCGTTACTTTTTAAAGTATTTCTTGTATTTAAACGATGCTATAATGGTTAGTATTACTAACGCTGCAATATAATAATAAGCCTCTCTTGGTGTTATCGCTTTATCTCCACTAGCATAAGAATGCAATCCAGATAAGTAGAAGTTTACTCCAAAGTAAGTCATCATTATAGATAAATACGCAAAGGCAGCTGCAAAATTAAAAGCAAGTCTACTACGTAAACCAGGTATTAAGCGCATGTGTAAAACAAAAGCATAAATCATGATAGAAATTAATGCCCAGGTTTCTTTTGGATCCCAACCCCAATAACGTCCCCAACTTTCATTAGCCCACATACCACCAAGAAAATTACCAACCGTTAGCATTACCAAACCAACCGTAACGGCCATTTCTGTAATAATGGTTAATTCTTTAATATTAAGATCCATTCTCTTCTTATTCTTTTCTGTAGTAAAAGCAATAAGTAGTAAAGAAACAATACCCAAAATCATTCCTAAAGAAAAAGGACCATAACTTGCCACAATAATAGAAACGTGTACCATTAACCACCAAGAGTTTAAAACCGGTTGTAAATTAGCAATGGCCGGATCTAACCAGTTTTGATGTGCAAATATTAAAATAATGGCAGCTAAAAAGGTAGTAGCTCCAATAGTTAGTGTAGATTTTTTTCCTAAATATAAACCAAATAGCATGGTTGCCCAGGCAACATAAATAATAGATTCATAAGCGTTACTCCAAGGCGCATTTCCGCTAATATACCATCTAGCGGCTAATCCGAAAGTATGAAATATAAAACTAAGAATGGTTAATACAATAAGGCCTTTTACAATATAACTAAGTGTTTTAGACTTATAGAAAAATATTTTTAAAATCTCGATAAAGATTAATAACAAGCCTAAAATCATATAAAAAATAGAAGTTTTTGTAAATATGTTCCATTTGTTATAGGTAATTTCTAAATCTATTTTATTTTCAGAAGGATATACTTCTGCTCCAAATTTCTTTTGAAACTTTTTAATTCCGTCTAAAATTTGATCTGCTTTAGAGTAATCTTTGGTCTTTTTTGCTTCTTGTAAAAGCTGAATATATACAGGTAAAGATTGGCGAACAAATACAGAGTCTGTAGCTTTAAAACCTGCCGTTGAGGTTTCTGGTTGAGAAACCCATTTGTTGTTATCGTCATTAGGTATTGGGTAAATACGTAAAATACCACCACCAATGGCACTGTATAGTAAACCTACTCTTTTATCAATTTTAATAAGGTCTTTTTCAAACTTATTTTTTACATTCTTTTTTTGTGCTTCTGCTACTTGATCTTTAATTTTATAGGCTCCAGTTGGCGTAATAAAATCAGATAAACGTGCATGTTTTGCAGTAACAGGTATGTCTAATACTTCTCTAATTTTGTCGTTTCCTTTTTCTAAATAAATTACAGGAACCTCAAACCAAAAACGAGGGTTTTCTATAATAGATAGCAAAACCTGACTCGGTTGCATGCCGTTAAAAGTTTCTGCCTGACTAACTTTTCTAACCAGTTCAGAGGCAAAAGTGTGCGCCGGTTTCATTCGTCCACCTGCATCTTGTATTACTAGTTTGTTAAAACTTTCGGCATGGTTTATATCAACTAAATTTGCTTTTAAAACAGAGTCTATTTGTTGATTTGTAATGTTGTTTTTTTGATGTGCTTCGTGTTGCCCAAAACTAAAACTAGAAATTAATAATGTTGCCACGATAGACATGGTCATTTTTTTCTTTCTAATTTTTCGCAACCCTTTTTTTAAGTCGTTAAAACGTGTGTTTTTATCAAAAAGCATACTAATTAAACCTGTGTATAATAAAGAATACCCCAAATACGTAATAAAAGTTCCTAAAAAATCGTGGTTTACAGACAAGTGTGTTTCTTCTCTAGGACCTGATAAATCGTAACTAGATTGAAAAAATTTGTATCCTTTATGGTCTAAAATATGATTCATAAAAATTCTATAATCAAAAGTTTCTTCGGTATCTATTACCGTTACCTCACTTGCATAAGATGCAGCACTTTCTGAGCCAGGGTATTTTTCTAATTGAAAGTCGTTTAGCTTTATAGAAAAAGGAGTTTCAAGTATTTTAGCACCATATAACATTCTAAAATTTAAACCACCAACAGAAAGCTCTTTAGAACCCGAAGCGTTATATTTACCACCTGCTAATTCTATTCTTTTTGTTTCGTTTTTGCTTTTAACATCTACAACAATTACATCTAAATTGTTACTATCTTTAGCACCGCTAATGGTTTTCATAACACCTTTCTCAGCAGGTTTAGGGATTACAAATTGTAAACCAGCAATGTTATTTAAGGTTAAGTATTGAAAATTTTGTACAGAATCTTTTACAATATTTCCTCTTTTTTGATCGGCCATTCTAAACCAATCACCATCATTCTTAGATATTATTTTTAATCCACCATCTTTATTTATAAAGTTAACAGATGCATTATTATCTGGGGCTTCAAAACCAACTAAAACTCCGTGGATATTTTGAATAGTACCTTTTTTAATCCAGTGTTCATGACGCGTTCCTTCTGAAGATTCTACAAAAAATAAATGATCAACACCATTTTTGTCTTCTACTAATTTCTTTTCTGCTTTCGGAATATAATCAACTAGTTCGAAACTAAAGTCTTGTGTACTGTCTTCATTTTTAAAACTATCTGTATACGACCAAGAGTTTTTACCCCAAGTAGATAATAATAAAGGTTTATTTATTTCTGGTTTTTGAACCTTACCATTATCAACAATTACATTTAAATAAGTAGTTTCAGATAAAAATTTATTGGTAGATTGTCCTTCTTCGATCATCATAATACCCTCGTAACCAATATAACGTGTAACTCCAGCACCAATTATGATAAAGAAAAAAGCCAAATGAAACATTAAAACAGCCCATTTTTCTTTTTTATACAATCTATATCTAAATATGTTTCCAAAGAAGTTGATAACAAAGAATATCATAATAGCTTCGAACCACCAAGTGTTATAAACAAGTGCTTTAGAGGTTTGGGTACCAAAATCATTTTCTATAAATGTGGCAACTCCCATTGCCGCAGCAAAAACGATAAATAAGACAGCCATTAAACGTGTTGAGTAAAGTATACTAAGAATTTTTTTCATCCTTCTGAAGTGCTTTTTTTAAAAGAGCTACAAATTTAAGCATAAAAGCACAAATGAACTTCGAGATACCGGTATATTTATGTGTCAAAAGTTTTAAAGAAATCATAAAGTTTATGTCTAAACATCATATTATACCTATTACGATTAAAGAAAAAGTAGAAACTGGGTTAAATTATTATCCGGAGCTAAAAAATATTTATATAGAATTTAAGTTTAAAAAAAATATAAAGAAATCTACAATGCAAGCAAGACCCACTTTTGATAGTTTTTTTAGGTCTAAAAAGAATAGAAAATTTGTGATATTAATTAGTGAAAAATTTAAAATTTCTGACAAAGAGTTTTCTACAAGAGATATTCCTAAAGATGTTTTTATAGGGTGGATTGGACATGAGCTAGGGCATATTATGGATTATAAAGAAAGAAGTAGGTTTAACTTAATTTGGTTTGGACTTAAATACTTGTTTTCTGATAATCATATTGTAACGGCAGAAAGAGCAGCAGACCGTTTTGCTGTTCAGCATAAAATGGAGTTGTATATTTTAAAAACAAAGAATTTTATTTTAAATAATGCGGCTATTACACAAGCGTATAAAAATCGAATTAAAAAATATTATTTATCTCCAGAAGAAATTATGGTTTTGGTAGAAAATAGAAATAAATTAGAAGAAAAGTAAGAGCAAATAGTACTTGTTTTTTTATAAAAACACAGTAAAACCATTACGATTTAGTAAAAGTTTTACTGTGTATTATGTGTTCTAAAATTAATCAATCCAAATAGATTTGGTGTTTACAAATTCTTTAATTCCGTAACTAGAAAGTTCTCTACCGTAACCACTATTTTTAATACCTCCAAATGGTAACCTTGGGTCTGAAGAAACTAATTTGTTTACAAAACTGTTACCTGCTTCTAGTTGTAAAGCTACTTTTTCTCCTCTCTTAGAGTTGCTTGTTAATACACCAGAACCTAAACCAAATGTAGAATTGTTTGCTAGTTCAATAGCTTCATTTTCGTTTTTTGCTTTAATTACAGAGGCAACTGGGCCAAAGAGTTCTTCATCAAAAGCAGTCATACCTGGTTTTAAATCGGTTAAAATGGTTGCAGGGTAATAAGCTCCTTTTCTATTCGGAATTTTTCCTCCTAAAATTAACTTTCCGCCTTGCTTAATTGTTTGTTGTACTTGCTCATGAATTTCGTTACGTAAATCTATACGTGCCATTGGGCCATAATAAACATCTTTGTCTGTTGGCGCTCCCATTTTTGCAGCTTTCATTTTTTTTGTAAAAAGCTCTAAGAAATCATCATAAATTTCTTCTAAAACAATAAAACGTTTAGCAGCAATACACGTTTGTCCGTTATTTTGTAATCTTCCAAAAGTAGCTAAATCTGTAGCTTTTTCTAAATCGGCATCCTCTAGAATAATGTAAGCATCACTTCCTCCTAATTCTAAAACTGTTTTTTTTAAATTTTCGCCAGCAATTTTGGCAACAGAACGTCCTGCAGGTTCACTACCTGTTAAAGTTACAGCTACAATATTCTTATCTTCTATAATTGTTTTTATTGCATCAGAATTTACATTTAAGTTAGTAAAAACACCTTCGGGAAAACCAGCCTCTGTAAAAGCTTTTTCTATAGCAAAAGCACAACCTTGCACGTTTGATGCGTGTTTTAAGATCCCTGTATTTCCTGTCATTAATGCAGGTGCAGCAAAACGAATAACCTGATAGAAAGGAAAATTCCAAGGCATTATCGCCAGTGTGACGCCTAATGGCTGAAAGGTAACATAACTTTTTTTAGCTTCTGTTTCTACTACTTTATCTGCTAATAATTCTGTTGTATGATTAGCGTAATATCTACAAATTAAAGCACACTTTTGTATTTCTTTGCGAGATTGCTCAATTACCTTACCCATTTCTTGAGTAGCTAGTTGTGCATATTGTTCTTTGTTGCTTTCAAAAATACCAGCAAGTTTGTGCATCAGTTTAGAACGATCATTAAAACTTGTTTTTTTCCAAATTTTATAGGCTTCGTTTGCTTTTGCTATTTTCTTTTTTACTGTTTCTTCAGAAATTCTGTTATAACTTGCAATTTCTTCTTCTGTGGCTGGATTTATACTTGTTGTTTTCATAATTTTTTATTTTTAAATTTCGTTTACAAAATTTTCCCAATCAGAAAATTTCTTTTCATTCATAACACGTTCCATTTTAACCTGACCGCCTTTTTTCTTATTGAAAGCATTCCATTCATGAAATTTTTGAACAGGGATTACAGTTACTTTTACTCCTTTTAAAGCTTTGGTTCTGGCAACTTTGTAGTTTTTATTGGCTTTTTTAAGAAAAGCATCTAATGCTTCTGCAATTTGGTTATTGTTTTCTTTTATTTCGGCTCCTAAATACCAAGAATGATAAAATTCACCATCCTCAAAACGTTTGGCACAAATGGTATATTCTTTAATTTTGGTTGAAAATTCTTCTTCTAAATGGTTGATGGCATCGTCCATTTTATTTACTGATAATTGAGAACCTACAGTGTTTAAAAAGAATTTTGTACGACCGGTAATTTTAATTTCTGCTTTTGCAACATCTGTAAAAGCAATAGTATCACCAATTAAATATCTCCACGCTCCACTAACAGTACTTATTATTAAAATATAATCGGTTTTTTTTTCTACTTGTTCTAAAGTTAAAGAAGGTGCATTTTGTTTTATAGAACCATCTTCATTAATATAATCTGGATGCATAGGTACAAATTCAAAATAAATACCATTTTCTGTATTTAATTGCATGGCATCTGTATCTGGTCTTACTTGTGTGGCAATGTAACCTTCAGAGGCCAAATAAGTATCAATAACTGTAACGGGTTTTCCTAAAAGCGCTTTAAAACTTTTTTCATAAGGTTTAAATGCAACACCTCCAGAAGTATATACTTCTAGGTTTGGCCAAATTTCATGAATATGTTTTAAATTATGAAATTCTATAACTTTCTGAATCATTAACTCTATCCAAGCAGGAATTCCGCTTAGGGCACCAATATCCCAATTTTTAGCATTTTCGGCAATGTGTTGTACGCGCTCGTCCCAATCTTTAATTTTGGCTATTTCTTCTCCTGGTTTGTAATAACCTTTAAACCAAAACGGAATATTACTAGCGCTAATTCCGCTTATTTCACCTTCTAAGTGATTTTCTTCTTCCGATAGATCGGTAGAACTTCCAAGCATCATAATATCTTTTTCGAAAAAATTTACTGGTAAATCAAAATTATTTAAAGAAGTAACCTGTTTAATTCCAGAGCTTTTTATGGCGTTAATCATGGCGTCTGTAACCGGAATTTTTTTACTTGTTTTACCTGTTGTACCAGAACTTAGAGCAAAATAAGAAGGACTACCTACCCAAGTTACATTTTCTTCTCCTTTATGAATTTTATGCCACCATTTTTTATGTAAAGAGTGATAATCAAAATAAGGAATATTTTGAGAAAATGTTTGTTCAATATTTTTTGAAAGAAGAATATCTTTAAAGTGGTAATGTGTACCAAATTGAGTTTCTTTTGCTGTTTCTAACAATTCTTTTAAAACTTTTTTTTGCGCCTCTATATGGTTTGTTTCTGATGATAAAGTGTCTGTTAAATGGATAATCCCTTTAATGATGTTTCCTAAAATTGCCATGTGTTGTGTTTTTATACAAAGATGGTGTTAGCATAAAATAAAACTTAACTCTTTTGGTTTTTTGCTTGATGCAAAAGGAAAATAGGGGAGTTAAAATGATTTTTTACCTGTTTTGGCTATTTGTCTCTTTGCCTTTTTTGATATAAGTTTCCACATTATTTTTTTCTTCTTTAGAAAGTGTCTCTACTTTTTTTTCTTTTGTAATATTAGATGGAGTTACACTAAAAACACAGCGAATAGGAAAATGATCTGACCCAATGTATTCTAAAATATTTAATTGTTTTAAAATAATTTCTTTAGAATGAAAAACCAAATCTAAAGGAGCTCTAAACAACCAATATTTTGCATGATAAGAAGCTAGAATTCCACGGCCAATTCTACCATCAATTAAACCACAATTTTTGCGGAACAGTTTTGCTATTTTAGACCAAGCAACAGTATTAAAATCACCAACCACAATTACAGGTTGCTTCATCTCTTTTATCCGTTTGGCAATACACATTAAATCTCCATCTCGTTCTTTAGAGGTTTTTTCTTCTGTAGGACTTGGTGGTGGTGGATGTGCACAGAAAACAACAAAACGATTTCCTTCTTTGTCTTTAAAATGTGCTTCGATACTTGGTAGGTCTTTTGCAACAAAAAAATGGGTTGTTATTTTTTCAAAAGGAATTTTAGAATATAAATGCATTCCATACGTATTTTCTAACGTTATTTTTTCGGTAAACTTATAGTCTGTTTCTAAATCACGCATGGCGTTTTCCCAATCCTTGTTACTTTCAATGGTAAAAAAGATGTCTGGTTTTTCCTTTTTAATTAAATCTTTAAATTTTTGAAACTTGTTATTGTATTGATAAATATTTGCAGAGATAATTTTGATGTCTTTTATGCTCTTAGTAGCACTATTTTTCTTTTTATAAAAATTGGTAAATCTTGATAAAATATAAGCGTGATAGAATAATAAGATACTTTGAATTATTAATACAAGATAAAAAAGTAGGCTTTTTTGAGTAAAAATAACTAATCCGATAGTTGCTATTATTTGTAAAAAGAAGATTTGTGTTTTAATAAATTCTGGAATACGAAAAAACCAATGCTGATTTTTAACAAATGGCAATATGCTTAAAAGAATAAGAAGTAAAGATAAAATGATAAAAAAAAGATCCACGTTAAAACATTTATACAAATTTACCCAAAATAAAGTACACTGATTATATGTATACTATTATTTATGATTTGTTAAACTTTAAAAGAAGTGTTTTTTACTTTAGATCTTTAAATGGGGTTAAACGGCTTGTATTATTTAAAAACCGTTTGTAAAGCATCAGAAATTTCGCTTAAAGTTGCTCTGTTTCTTGCTGCTTTTATGGTTGCTTCTAAAAGGTTTTCTTTTTCGTGTTTTACAGCATTCGTTAAAGCTATTAGTGATTTTTGAACTTCGGTATTGTTTCTGGTGGTTTTTAGTTGATGTAGTTTTTCTAGTTGGATATTACTTGTCGTTTTATTATCAATTTCTAAAGGAGTTGAAGTTTTCTCTTTTTTTAGTTGATATTTGTTTACACCAACCACTACTTGCTCTCCATTTGCAATTTTTACTTGTTTAATGGCAGCTGCATTTTCAATATGTAATTTTGGGATTCCTTTTTTAATCGCTTTAGAGATGCCTCCATGATGTTCTAATTCACTAATTAGTTCCCAAGTTTTGTTAGCGATGTCTTCGGTTAACTTTTCTAAATGGTAGCTTCCTGCCCAAGGATCTACTGTTTTAGTAATATGTGTTTCTTGCTGTAAATAGGTTTGCGTGTTTCTTGCAATTCTTGCAGATACAGCTGTACCTTCATCTAAAGTATTGATGTGTAAACTTTGTGTGCCTCCAAAAGCAGCAGCCATAGCTTGTAGAGTTACTCGGGTTACATTATTAAAAGGGTCTTGGGTTGTTAAAGAATTACAGCTTGTTTGGCTATGGGTTTTTAGAGCAAGTGATTCAGGGTTTTTAGGGTTGAATTGTTTTACCATTTTTGCCCATAAAACTCTTGCAGCTCTTAATTTTGCTATTTCTGTAAAATGATCCATACCTGTTGCCCAACAGAAAGATAATTGTGTGGCTAAAGAATCTATTTTTATACCTGCTTCAATTCCTTTTTTAAGAAATTCTAACCCGTTAGATAAAGTGTAAGCTAGTTCAATTTCTGCAGTGGCACCGGCTTCTTGTATTTTGTAGCCAGAAATAGAAATCGAATTAAATTCTGGCATTTTTTTGCTGGTGTATTCAAAAATATCAGTAAAAATTTTAGAAGAAAGGGTAGGAGTGTATGTGTTTAACTCCTTTAAAATATCACTTTTAAGTGAGCCGGATAATTGGTCTAAAGATATTCCTTGTTCTTCTGCGGTAACAATATAAAAGGCAAGAAGCGGTAAAATAGTACTATTTATTGTTATAGAAACCGCTACATTGTCTAACGGAATTTGATCAAACAACATGTTCATGTCTTCTACCGATTGGATGGTAATACTAGTTATATCAACATCATTTGGGGCTCTTTGTGTATCTGAATGGTTACAAGTACAAGTTGATAAGTCTAAATCAACAAATAATTTTTTTAGACCTGTATCTAAATTTTTTCTATATAATGTATTGCTCTCTTTTACTGTAGAGAGACCTGTGTATTGTTTAATCTCCCAAGGTTTATTTATGTACATTGTAGCATAAGCCCCTCGTAAATATGGCGAAATACCAGCAACAAATCCTTCTTGAGGAAAGGAAATAGGAGTTGTTTTTTTTAAATTTTTAAGTTTTATATGTTGTACCTCTTTTCTATTCATCTACGGGATCTGCTTCTAATTTCATGAGATTGTAAAGTTGAATACCAAGATTTTTAGATTCTTTTTGTTTTTTAGTAATTGTAATGTAGCTTTTTAATAAAAATAAAAATAAAAAAGAGCACAAAATTAAAACCGCTCCAATAACAAAGTTTACGCTGTTGCTAAATAAATGAAAAATTTTATCTTCTAAAAAATAAAGACTAACAGCAATAATAAAAATAAATCCAATAATATATTTTGGAAGCTTACTTTTTATTTGTTGTATTTCTAACTTTAATTCGTTTTGTTTTTTTTGTTTAAAAAGAATTTCATTGTTTTTATCCATACTTTATTTTTTTATGACTTTTCAGAGTTTAATCGTTCTTTTTCTATTGATTCTGATAGTCGGTTTCTAGTTAAAGGAGGAAGTAATGTTTTTATATTTCTTTGTTTGACAAAAGGATACAAGGTTAACTCATGTTGCATCTTATCATCTTTGTTTGGTTGTAAATTTGTTCCTAAAAGTATGATTTCTTTTTTTAAGAAATCATTTTCTTCTTTTTTTGCATTTTCTTTAATTTTTTTCTGAATGGTACCTGCTTTTAATTGCTTTAAAAAGCCGCCACTTTTTTCAATTTGTTTAAAAAGGATTAAGGCATTTTCTGCTAATTGCTGTGTGATAGATTCTATATAATAAGAACCTTCTACAAAATTTTGTCCTTCTTGTAAATAACTTTCTTGTTGTAGTATTAGTAATTGATTTCTAGAAATGCGTTCGCCAAATTCATTTGATTTATGATAAACAGCATCATAAGAAACATTAGAAATAGTATTTGCTCCACCTAAAATGGCACTCATACATTCTGATGTTGTTCTTAATAAATTTACATTATAATCATAAATGGTTTTATTTCTTAAGCTTGGTTGTACAAAAAAGTGAGCTTCTAAATTGTTAACGTTATACACTTCTAATAGTGCGGTCCATAAAATTCTAAAAGCTCTTAATTTTGCAATTTCGAAAAAATAATTACTTCCAACAGAAAACGAAAAACTTAATTTTTCTGCAACGGAATTTCCATATTTATTTAAATATTCATTAGCGTGTGCTAAAGAGTAGGCTAGTTGTTGTGTAATAGTGGCTCCACAGTTTTGATACAGATCTCCTGAAACCGAAATACAATTTTTAGTGTTATTTAATATTCGGTCTAATTTTATAAAATCTTCTTTTAAATTATAAAACCAATTGCCTGTTTCTGCTAAGTTTCCAATAACATCTGTTTGAAAATAGGTTTTATCAGAATTTATAAATTCTGATATTTCTAGTTGAAAGGAATCATTTAAAAACTTAAAATGAAAATATATAAAAACAGTTTTTACATCAATATTAAGCAGTAGTTTTTTGTAATCGAAAGGTTTGTTTGCAGTAAATTGAATGGAATTAGCGCCTCTATTAAGCGCATCTATAGCTAAAGAGTTGGCTATTTTTTCATCATCAACAAATATTGTTTGACAGATGTTAAAACCATTTTTAGGGGTTTTAACGCTATAATTGGTGCTATCTTCTGCAGTGTAAAAAGGTTTTACAACAATGCCTTCTTGAGTTTTCCATAATAATGTATCATTATAATCGGCACCTCTTAAATCTACTTGAATTTTATTTTTCCAGGCAGCAGGTGTCGTTTTTAGAAAGTCATCAAAAAGAGAAGTACTCATTTATTTTTTTATTGTATCAAATTCTATTAGATAGATATCTTCATTTTCTTTTTTCATTAGATATTTTTCTCTCGCAAAACGTTCTAACTGCAACGAGTCTTCTAGTTTTTTAATTGTAGCTTTATCTTCGGCTATTTTTTTTTCGTAAAAAGAAATGGTGCTTTCTAAGCTTTCAATTTCATTATCGAATTTTTTATGAACGAGGTAAGAGTTTTCATCAATAAAAAACATCCATATTAAAAAAGGAATTAAGATTATAACAAAAGCATTTGTCATAACTTTTACTACTTTATTTTGTTTAAATTGATTGAAAGACATAACTTTAATTATAAACGATCATTAATAACGGTTCTTACTACGTCAATTGCCACTGTATTGTGTTTGTTGTTCGGTATAATAATATCAGCAAAATTTTTGGTAGGTTCTATAAACTGTAGGTGCATTGGTTTTAACGTATCTTGATACCTGTTTAAAACTTCATCTACATCTCTACCTCTTTCTGTAATATCTCTTCTAATTCTTCTAATTAAACGCTCATCTGTGTCTGCGTGTACAAATATTTTAATATCAAACAAATCTCTTAAAGCTTCGTTGTTTAGTATTAAAATACCTTCTACAATCACCACTTTTCTAGGATGTGTTTTTATCGTATCTGTTGTTCTGTTATGGGTAACAAAAGAATACACAGGCTGTTCTATTGTTTTTCCTGATCTTAATTTCTTTAAATGTTTTACAATTAAATCAAAATCGATAGCTCTTGGATGGTCGAAATTAATTTTAGACCTTTCTTCATAAGATAAGTTTACTGTTTCGTTGTAGTAAGAATCTTGTGAAATTACACAAACTTCATCAGTTGGTAGTTGTTTAATAATTTGATTTACAACAGTTGTTTTTCCACTTCCTGTACCTCCTGCAATTCCGATAATGAGCATATAATTATGATTAGGATAATTAATTGTCTAAAATAATAAAGATTTTACAATTATTTGTGGTTTTTTTAATCTTAAATCGGTTCTTTTTTAGAATGAACAATTAAAATTTGGCAAACCTTTAAAAAAAGAAAATCTTAAAAATATTAGTCTGTTTTATTTAGTATTTTACATAAAAAAAAAGTCTCAAAAAATATTTTTTGAGACTTTTAAAATTTGAGCCGATGGAGGGACTCGAACCCACGACCTGCTGATTACAAATCAGCTGCTCTAGCCAGCTGAGCTACATCGGCTTTTATTTTGAGAGCGCAAATTAAATGCAATTATTAGTATCTGCCAAATAAAATTTCATTTTTTTTCATAAAAAAGCTTCAAAAAATATTTGAAGCTTTTAAAACAAGAATAATTTCTATAGAATAGAAAAAATATTTATTCATAATCTTTGCATTCTACAGGTACAAAACGCTAATTTTTTTGTTTTGTTGTTTATAAAATCTTTTAAAAAAATATTATTGGTTTTTTTGTGTGAACAAGATTTTATAGACCTATTTTTTATAAATAGTGCAAAATTAGAGGTGATTTTTATAATAGATTAGAAATCTACCAATGCTTTTTTATACGTTTCTAAACAACGTTCTCTAGCAAATTTGTGTTCTACAATTGGTGTAGGGTACGTAAGCTCTTGAAAATCTGGAACCCATTTTTTAATATATTTTAAATCTTTATCAAATTTTTGAATTTGTGTGGTAGGATTAAAGATTCTAAAATAAGGAGCGGCATCAACACCTGTACCTGCAACCCATTGCCAATTACCAATATTGCTAGATTGCTCATAATCGTGTAATTTTTCTGCAAAATAAGCTTCTCCCCATCTCCAATCTATCAATAAGTGTTTGCAAAGAAAGCTTCCTACCAACATTCTTATTCTGTTGTGCATAAAACCTGTTTGGTTCAATTCTCTCATGCCTGCATCAACCAACGGGTAACCTGTTTCTCCTTTGCACCAAGCATTAAATTCTTTTTCATTATTTCTCCATAGAATTCTATCGTATTTTGGTTTAAAACTAGCTTTAATTGTATGCGGAAAATACCATAAAATCTGCATAAAAAACTCGCGCCAAATCAATTCTTTTAAAAAAGTAATGTTATTACTTTTTGATGCTTTTTCTGCCATTTTACGAATACTAACGGTTCCGAAACGTAAATGTGTACCTAACTTTGAGGTGCTGTCTTTTGCAGGAAAGTTTCTAGTTTCTTCATATTGATTTATTAATGTTGGAGAAACGGTATAAGAAGCTACGGTTATTGCTGATTTTTTAAAGTCAAGTTCTTTTAAAGTTAAAAATTGATTATTTTTACTTTTTATAAAATTTTCTAAATAATCTTCTGAGGGATAAAATTGAATTCCCTTAAAATGAAAAGCTTCTAACCATTTTTTAGAGTAAGGTGTGTAAACTTTATACGGTGTTCCGTCTTTTTTTACAATCTCATTTCTTTCAAAGATTACTTGGTCTTTGTAAGTTTTAAAAAGAATGTTTTTTGATGTTAGAAAATCTTTAATTTCTAAATCTCTTTTAATTGCATAAGGCTCGTAATCGTGGTTTGTATAAACCGTTTCAATGGTGTGTTTTTCTAATAGTGATTTGTAAATATCAATAGGATTACCATAATAAACATCTAAAGAGCTGCCTATTTCTTGTAATTGCTTGTTTATGTTTTTTATTTCTTGATGAATAAAAGAAACACGACTATCTTCCTTGTCTAGTTTCCTTAAAATTTCTTTATCAAAAATAAAAATTGGAAGTACTTTTTTACTTGATTTTAGAGCGTGGAATAATCCACAATTGTCATTAATCCGTAAATCTCTTCGAAACCAAAAAATAGTTATTTTCTCACTCATTTATTTAATATTTTCCAAAAAGTTCTATTAATTTCTTCTGTCTGTATGCAAAAATTTCTTCTAATTTAGGTTTTACTAATATCGGATGTATTAGTTGTCCTAAAATACCCATAGGAATTTTATAATCGATAATGTCTTCCATTTCTACGCCGCCTTCAATTTCTTTGATAAAATGTTTGTGATGCCATAATGCATAAGGCCCAAAACGTTGTTCATCAACAAAATATTCGTTTTCTTTTACGTGTGTAATTTCGGTAACCCATTTTGTTTATATCCCAAGAATTGGGGTAACAATATATTGTATAATCTGACCTGCAAACATTGGTTTTTCTGCTCCAGAAAGGATATCGAAACTCATATAATCTGGCGTAATTGTTTTTAAATTTTTGGGGCTAGATAAAAATTCCCAAGCTTTTTCTACAGTAATTGGTAGTTTTTGTTTTCTGTGAAACGTGTAAATTTTCATCTTAATTATAGATTAGAACGTAAAGGTTTAAGGAGGTAGCAATACAAAGCCAAATTATATAAGGCAGTAATAATAATTTATAATTACCTGTTTTATTACTGACTTTAAAAAAGTAATAAAATAGGAGTGAGGTTAACATAATGAGTGTTATAAGACCAAATAAAACAAAATGTTGATTGAAAAAAATGTAGTTCCAACTTACGTTTAAAACAAATTGAAATGCAAATAGAAGCTTGTTTTTTTGTGTATTTTCTACAATGAAAAGTTTGCCTAAATAAATAGAAAAGCAAATCATTATGGCTGTCCAAGCAATACCAAAAGCAATACCGGGCGGCGTCCAAGGAGCTTGATTTAAATTGGTGTACCATTCTGTTAATGGCCCATTATTCATTAACCAACTTCCAATAGCTAAACCTCCAAAATTGATGACTAAAAATAATACGGTGAGTTTTAATTGTTTCATAAACTAATTGTTTTGATTGTAAAGACTCGTTTTTATAGAAATATTGTAGCTTTTTAAGCTACTTTTCTTTTTAAATATACCAAATATAATTTTAAGACTTTAAGTGTTTTGTAATTTTAGAACTCAGAGGTTTTGTAATTGAAAAATAATAATCAATTAAGTTACCTTCGGGAGAAACTAAATATTTTTGAAAGTTCCATTTTACAGAACTACTTTTTTTATTGTTAAAATTTTTAGTTGTTAACCAAGTGTATAAAGGATGTTGATTTATGCCTTTTACGTCTACTTTTTCTGTAATTAAAAAAGTAACTCCATAATTTAGTTCGCAAAACTCTTGTATTTCAGTAGAAGAACCAGGTTCTTGTTTTCCGAATTGATTGCAAGGCATACCAATTACAACGAGATTGTTTTTATAAGTGTTGTGTAATTCTTCTAACTCTTTGTATTGTGGAGTAAAACCACATTTAGAAGCAACGTTTACAAATAAGATGTATTTGCCTTTAAAATCTGACAAATGGATAGGAGTATTCTGGAGACTATTAATCTCTATGTTGTAAATATTCATGTTTTTATGATTTAATTATAATTTAAAACTGACAATTCCGCAGTCTAATTCGAAAATTTGACCAGAAATAGAACTCGCTTTTTCAGAAATTAAAAAAGAGGCTAAATCAGCAACTTCTTTAGGGGCTAAAAATTTTTTTAGTGGATGGCGTTCTTTGATATTTTCTATCATTCGCTCATTGCGTAATAGTTTAGAGGCTAAGTCTGTATCTGTAACGGTAGGCGCAATTGCATTTACCCGAATTAGTGGTGCTAATTCTGCTCCTAAAGATTTGGTTAGTCCTTCTACGGCAGATTTTGCAGCGGCTACACTTGCATGAAAAGGCATGCCTAATTTTGCGGCAACTGTACTAAATAATAAAATAGAGGGTTTATTTCCTTTTTTTAGAGAAGGTAAATAGTGCTGAATTGCTTTTACCGCTCCAATAACGTTTATTTCAAAGTCTTGTCTGAAATCGTTTAGGTTTAATCGTGAAATTGGTTTTAAATTGATGCTTCCTGGGCAATAGATTAAGGTGTCTATTTCATTAAAATCAGGCAAGTCATCGGTAAGAATGTCACAGGGAACATGTGTAAGATTAGTGTGAGAAAGTAAAGGAGCTGTTCTGCTTAAATTTATAATTGAATTTTCATCAATTAAAGCATCTATAATTGCTTTTCCAATTCCTTTACTTCCTCCAATAACTAAAATTTTATTCATTTGCTTTTAAGGTCTTCCTTTCAAGCGTTTTTCAATTTTTTGCTTTACAGCTGTTAAACGCTTCATTTGATCCATAATTTCTAGATCTTTAGTTTCTTTATATACTTCGTTTAGTTCTAAAATTAAGGCTTTTACTTCTCTAGACGCTACGATTCTGTCACTTGTTGTTTTGAATGAGAATTTTCTGTGTTCAAATTCTTCCGCTCTTTCTAATAAATTCATTCTTTGTTTCTCTGTTTTATTCTATAATTTGTGAATATAATTATAAAAGTTAGAAAAACAATAGAAATATGTATTAATTATGCTGTTAACGGTTTTCCCTTTAAACGTCTTTCTATTCGTTGCTTAATTACGGTTAATCTTTTCATGATGTCCATAATTTCAGAATCTTTATTTTCTTTATAAATTTCATTTAAACTTAAAATTAAAGATTTTGCTTCTCTTGCTGCCAGCACACGATCGCTGGTAGTTGGAAATCTCATTTTTCTTGTTTCAAATTCTAATGCTTTACTTACTAAATCCATATTTTAATCTTTTTTCTTGAACATTTAGGTTTTCTTTTTTGAAAATTTTTAATTTTAAATGTTCTGTTTCGCTTCCTTAATTCTCTTCTTTTAACTACGTTTTAAAGTTATTTAAACATTTTTTATGTGTTAAATCAATTAATCAATTAAATTGAACTTCAAATGTAGTTTTGTATTTTAAGGTCTTCTAATTGTACTTCCAATTTTTATGCCATTTAATAAACTTGTCTATAGATTTACCTTATAGTTGTATAAGTGTAATGTTTTAAATTGCTTTTTATTTAAATAATTACTAATTCTCTTTCAAATATAATAAATGTTTAATAAATATCAATTATGGTTAAACAAAAATTAACAAAATATTATAATATTTTAAAGATTTATTTTTCAGTCGTTTACTGTAGAGGTAAAAAAAATAGAGGGTGATGAATGAGCTGTTGTTTTATGTTAGTTTATTTATTGATGTTGCTAATCATTCCGTTAAAAACAAACCAGTGAAAAGGCATTACGGCGTACCAGTACAATCTACCTGCCAAACCATGGGGTCTAAAAGTGGCTGTTTGGTGCAGTGTGTTGTCTATAATTTTAAACTCTAACCAGGCTTCGCCAGGTAGTATCATTTCTGCATACAATAAAAGTTTTCCCTTTTCTTTATCAGCATATATTACTCGCCAAAAATCTAGAGCATCACCAACATTTAATTCGGTAGGATGCCTTCTTCCTCTACGCAAACCAGCGCCACCAAAAAATTGATCTAAAAAGCCACGAATTTTCCATAAAAAGGTGCCGTAATACCAACCTGTTTCCCCTCCAATAGCCCAAATTCTGTTTAGTGTTCTTTCTTTATCGATAACGGTTCTCTTTTTAAAATCTTTAAAACAACCATATTCTGGAACATTTATAAATTCGTGAACATAATTTTTTAATTTCCCGCTACTGATGTATGAGTCTTTCCAACTAGAAATAATACTATTTTGTTCAATTTTTTTAAAAGCTAGTTTTACAGCTTCCTTGTAAGACATTGGTTGTACGTCTAAAATTGTATTGATATTGCTTTTATTACCTATAACTTCTACGCCCATAGAGTTTACTAAAGAACTTGCTAGTTTGTATGACGTTGAGGTAACAAAATACAACCAATAAGAAGATAGTTTTGGGGTCATTACAGGTACGGTTATAATAGATCTTTTTAGTTTTCTTACATCAGCAAACTGTAATAGCATTTCTTTGTATGTAAGTATTTCTGGCCCAAAAATATCATGAGAAGTATTGTAAAGTTCTTTTTTGCCGAGAGATTTGTGTAAAAAAGCCAATACATCTCTAATTGCTAAAGGTTGTGTTTTTGTGTTTAACCATTTGGGAGCTATCATTACAGGTAGTTTCTCTACGATATCTCTAATAATTTCAAAGGATGAACTGCCAGAACCCACAATTATTCCTGCTTTAAAGGTGGTTAATGCATACTTGTTTGATGCTAATGTTTTTTCTACGTTTTTTCTTGATAATAAATGTTTAGAAAGTTTAGTGTCGTTGGTTATTCCACTTAAGTAAATAACTTGTTTTGTGGAAGTTGTTTCTATAAAATTTTTAAAGTTAAACGCGCATTTTTCTTCTAAAACATGAAATTCTTTGGCAGAATTAGTCATAGAATGAATTAAATAATAAGCAGCATCAATATCTTTTGTAATGTTTGTTAAGCTATTACTATCTAAAAAATCAGCTTCTACTAATTGAACTTTTTTCTGATTTTTATAATAACTTTTTGCTCTTTCTTTGTCTCTTACAGGGCAAATAACGCTATGTCCATCATTTAATAATAACGGAATTAAGCGTTTGCCAATATAGCCAGTTGCACCTGTTACAAGAATTTTCATATGTTTTATTTAGGTCTTTGATACGCTAATCTTTTCTTAAATTTAGGAACAGCATAGGTGTCTAAGCCGTTAATAGTAACAATATTTGCTTTAGATAAATTTATCAATCCATCATTTTCTAACAATTCATCTTTAACATATAATTCTTGTATTTGAGCTACAATCATTAATACATTATTAGATGAAATATGTATTTCTTCTACAAATTTCATACTCATTTGCACGGGAGAATTTTTAACAAAAGGAGCTTTAAAATTACCCTTAAATTCCTCTTCTAATTTCGTTACTTCAAATTCAGAAATTTCTTCTGGGTATTTTGCTGATGTATGATGTCCGTCTTCAATAATGTCTTCATAAATATGATTGATGGTAAAAATGCCACTTTCTTTTATGTTTTTATAAGTGTTTCTAGGTACTGTTGTCGGTCTTAAAATAAAACCTAAGGTTGGTGGGGTAGAGCCTAAATGTGTAACAGAACTAAATATAGCAACATTGCTAACTCCATTGTTAGATATAGTAGCAATTAAATTTGCCGATTTAAAACCAGAGCAACTATTTATAAGGTTTATTTTATAAAGATGTTCTAAATTTTGAATGTTTTTAAAGTTAAAAAAGGCCATTAAAGTGTTTTATAATTATTAATTTTTATATCCTTTGCTTTTAAATCGTGCATTAAATTATACAAACCAAAAAAGGTTCTGTTGATATAAATAAAGTGTTTAGAACCTCTATTTCCATTCATGTCTTTTAGTTCGGTGCTTTTGGCGTATTTAGCGCCTAATTCAGAGAGTTTACCAAAGAAAACTTCATCAGAAAAATCGAATACTTCTTGGTGAAAAGGTTGCGTAAATAAACTTAGCATTTCATGAAACATTGCTCTAAAGAAATCTAATTCTTCTTTAGAATCATCTACTCTTAAAATTTCTAATTGAAATAGTTTTTCTTCAAAGAAAGTTGGATTAGAAATGTTTTCTTTTTTAGCCAATTCAAAATAAGGAACATAGAAATCATTGGGTATGGTTTTCATGCATCCAAAATCAATTACAATCAGTTCGTTTTCTGGAGAAATTAAAAAATTTCCAGGATGCGGATCTGCATGTACCTTTTGTAATTTATGAATCTGAAACATGTAGAAATCCCATAATGCCTGCCCTAATTTATTGGCAACTTCTTGTTTGTCTGTGTAAAATTCAGATAAATGTACACCGTGCATCCAATCCATAGTAATAATTCTATCTGATGATAAATCAGCATAATATTCAGGGAATTTTAAATTAGGGATATGTTTACAAGCAGCTACAATTTCTTTACTTTGTGTAACTTCTAAAACGTAATTTGTTTCTTCTACCAATTTATTTTCTACTTCTTTAAAATATTTATCAGAATCTTTACCTCTAATATTAAACATTTTAATAGCAATAGGTTTTACCAATGCTAAATCTGAAGCTATACTTTGTGCAACACCCGGATATTGAATTTTTACAGCCAATTCTTTTCCGTTTTTCTCTGCTTTATGAACCTGACCAATACTTGCTGCGTTTACAGAAACGGTATTAAATTTATCATAAATTTCATTCGGGTTTTTACCAAAATACTTTTTAAAAGTTTTTGTCACTAAAGCGGGAGAAAGTGGTGGTACAGAAAATTGAGATAGTGAAAATTTTTCTACATAGGCTTGCGGTAGAATACTTTTTTCCATACTCAACATTTGCGCTACTTTTAAAGCACTTCCTTTTAGCGTTTTTAAGCCATCATAAATATCTTCGGCATTGTTTTCATTTAATTTTGCTTTGGCTTCTTCTTCTGTTTTGGTGATTTTATCTCCGTAATATTTAAGATAATTTACCCCAATTTTAGCTCCCGTTGTAACTAATTTAGAAGCTCTTTGAATTTTAGATGTTGGTATAGAATCAATGGTTTTCATGACTTCTTTTTTAGTTAAAGTTTACTTTTTCTTTTAGGATGAATTTCCCAAAATCTATGATACTCTGTAATGGTTTTATATCCATTAAATCAAAACGAGCATTGATTGATTTTTCTATAAATAAATCTGTTTTTTCAAAAGAAGGAGAAACATCATCTAGCCAAAACTTAAGAGTTACTAACAAATGAAACCAAGAGGATTCTTGTATCGATTTATCTTGAATTTTTTCTAGTTTTTCGTGCTTTAAATCTATTTTTTCGATACCAATATTTTGTACATAATTAATGTATTCTTTTCGTAATCCTTTTAGTGTTTTTAATTTTTTAAAATCGCTATTGCTATTTTCTAAAGCATATACAAGGTAACTTCTGTTAGCTGTTAATATTTCGAAAAAAGTAAAATAAAAACTTAATAATTTATTTCTTGCATCAAAAGTTTCGTAGTCTTCACTTTTACTTAAAACGGTTATAGTATGATGAAAAAATTCAGAAAAAATAGCTTCTTCTAAAACATCAAAAGAACCATAAAATTTATAGAAATCAGTTTCTTCAAAATTATTTTCTTTAGCAAAACTAAATACCGATTTTGGTTGATGGTTGTTTTCTAAAACAAATTCCATGTACCAGGAAATTAAATTGTCTTTGTTGATGTTTTTTTTACGAGCCATAATTCTTTGAATTTATGTAAAGATACAAAATGTTTAACAAAACAATCATTTTGTTAAACAATAATTTTTTGTTAAAAATTGACATCATTTTAATAGAATTAAATTTATAAGTAATAAGAATATCTATATTTGTTTTAAAACACTAAATTTTAAAGATGAATTTTAATTTAAAACCCTTTTTAGTCACCGTTTTATCACTTTCAGTTTTTGTTGTAGGTTGTGATAAGAAAACCGAAAAAGAAAAAACAGTTGTAAAAACTGCCATAAATACCGATAAAGTAGAAACACCAGAAGGTATGGTTTGGGTGGCTTCTAAAACTTTTTTAATGGGGGCAAAAAATGAGGATAAATATGCTATGCCACGTGAAAAGCCAGCGCATAAAGTAGCTGTTGATGGTTTTTTTATTGATGCACATGAGGTTACCAACAAGCAATTTAAGGAGTTTGTTGCTGCCACAAAATATATAACGGTTGCAGAAAGACCAATTGATTGGGATGAAATTAAAAAAGATTTACCTCCGAATACACCAAAACCAGCAGATTCAATTTTACAACCTGGAAGTTTAATTTTTAATAAACATGCCAAAGGTGTGGTTTCTATGGATAATTATGGGCAATGGTGGGCTTGGAAAATAGGAGCAGATTGGAAGCATCCAGAAGGGCCTGGTAGTTCTATAGAAGGAAAAGATAATTTCCCTGTTGTACATGTTGCGCAAGAAGATGCTTTGGCGTATTGTAAGTGGTCTAATAGAAGATTGCCAACGGAGGCTGAATGGGAATCTGCAGCGCAAGGTAAATTTGAAGATAATATTTTTACTTGGGGAAATAAATTTGAAGATTTAGATGCAAATGCAAATACATGGCAAGGAAAATTTCCGACAGAAAATATTTCTGAAGACGGATTTGAATATATTTCACCGATAAAATCCTATCCAGCAAACAATATCGGTTTGTATGATATGGCGGGTAATGTTTGGGAAATGACAACAGATTTATTTAATGTAAATTATTATCAAACGATAGACCCAAATGTTGTTTTACAAAATCCTGTTGGAGCAGATAAATCGTATACACCTAGTAATCCATATCAAATAGAATATGTAATGAAAGGTGGTTCTTTTTTATGTCATGCTTCTTATTGCGCTAGTTTTAGAATTTCTGCAAGAATGGGAATGGAGCCTAATTCAGGTTCTGATCATATTGGTTTTAGAACGGTAGCAACTAAAGAAATGTTGGTAAAATAATAAAGACTATTATTTATAAATGAATACGAAACTCCTTTTTATCAATCTGATAAAAGGGAGTTTTTTGTTTGTTCCATTACAATGAAATCTACAAGTTTAGCAGCTAAATTGGCTGTTGTATTGTCTATATCTAAAGATGGATTTAGTTCTGCGATATCACAAGAAATTACTTTTTTTGTTTCAAATAAATAGTGAAGTATTTTAAAAACAAAATTAGGGGTAAAACCTAAAGGTGATGGAGCACTCACGCCAGGTGCATAGGCAGATGAAAAACCATCCATATCTATGGTAATATATACGTAATCGTTTTTATCAATAATTGGTTGTAACTTTTTCTTGATAGCATTTGTATTTTCTGAATCAGTTTCGCAATAATAATTAATAACAAAATCTACATTTTTACTTTTTGCAATATTAAAAAGTTCTTTAGTATTAGATTGTTGTTGAATTCCAATAGGGAAATAAGTTACATTTTTAAACTCATTTAAAATTTGATTAAATGGAGTTCCGGAGTTCGGTTTGGTTTCTACCGGACGCAAATCAAAATGAGCATCAAAATTTATAATAGCAATGTTCTTTTTTTGTTCGTGTTTTACGCTTTCATAAATACCTTTAAAATGACCGTAAGCAATATCATGTCCGCCACCAATTGCAATCGGAAAAATGCCATTAGAAATTAGTTTTTTTATCGCCTTTGCAAAGCTTAATTGACACGTTTCTAAATCTTGATTGATACAAACAATAGTACCAACATCTACAATTTTTTTAGCCTCAAAATGGATGGGGAATTTAGCCAAACGCTCTCTTATTACATTCGGACTTTCACTAGCGCCAATTCTACCTAAATTTCTTTTTACACCTTCATCGCAAGCATAACCAATTAGGGCGATGTCAATTTGTTTGTGATCAACCCCATTAAGATCAAGCAGTTCAATTTCTTGATACCAATATTGATTTTCTAATGCTGGGTTTGATTTTCTACCCGTCCAGAATTTTTTTTCAGGAAGTTGGTATGTCATATTTAATTTATCCATCGATTTCTATTCCTTTTACATATACTTTTTCAATCTGATTATTTCCAAAAGAATAAGGGATAAAAGCGTAAGAATTTATGGGTTTGGTTAAAATTAAATTTGCTAATTTTCCTTTGGTAATTGTTCCGGTTTTAGTTTCTAAACCCATTGCATAAGCGCCATTTATAGTACTGGCATTAATTGCTTCTTGCGGAGTCATTTTCATTTTAATACATGCTGTAGCAATCACAAAATTCATGTTACCAGAAGGCGAAGAACCTGGGTTAAAATCAGATGCTAGTGCAATTGGTAAACCTGCATCAATCATTTTACGTGCTGGTGTGTACGGAATGCTTAAAAAATAAGAACAACCTGGTAATGCAACAGGCATTGTGTTGGTCTTTTTTAAAGCTTCAATATCAATGTCTCTCATAACTTCTAAATGATCTACAGATAAAGCATTGAATTGTATACCTACCTGAATACCATCAATAGCCGTAAATTGATTGACATGAACCTTTGGAGTTAGTCCATGCTTTTTTCCTGCTTCTAGAATTTTTTTGGTGTCTGAGGCTGAGAAATATCCTGTTTCACAGAAAACATCGATATATTCTGCCAATTTTTCTTGGGCTATTTTAGGAATGATGTTGTTTACCAATAAATCGATATATCCTGCTTTATTTTCTTTGTATTCTAAAGGAATTGCATGTGCGCCTAAAAAGGTTGCTTTTATTTCTATAGGATACTTTTCTTTTAATTTTCTAATAACACGAAGCATTTTTAACTCAGCTTCTGCTGTTAATCCGTAGCCAGATTTAATTTCTATGGCTCCTGTGCCTAGTTGAATAACTTCTTTTAATCGAACTTCACTTTGTTTGTATAATTCATCCTCTGAAGTCTGTTGTAATTTTTTAGCAGAGTTTATAATTCCGCCTCCATTTTCTGCGATTTCTTCGTAAGATAAACCGTTAATTCTATCGGCAAATTCGCCTTCTCTATTACCTGCGTAAACGAGATGTGTATGAGAATCGCACCAAGAAGGTAATATCATTTTTCCGGTAGCATCAATCACTTTTGTAAAATCATCAATAGGACACTCTTTCATTTCGCCAAAATTAGCAATCAAACCATTATCTACTATTAAAAAAGCATTTTTAATAGTAGGTAAAATATTCATTTCATCACCAGAAACAAAAGAAATTGGTGTTGTTCTAACTTGAATTAATTCTTTTATATTTTTAAATAATGTGGCCATTAAAATAAGTTGTTTAATAGTTTGTCTTGTACTAAGTTAGGTAAAGTTACTTTTAAATTGGGCGACCTTTCCATTTCTCTTTTAATGGCAAAAATAGCTTCATCATTTCTAGCCCAACTTCTACGCGCAATACCGTTATTTACATCGTAAAACAACATGCTTTTTAAACGTTTTTCTGCTTGTTTAGAGCCGTCTAATAACATACCGAAACCTCCATTGATTACTTCTCCCCAACCAACGCCGCCACCATTGTGAATAGAAACCCAAGTTGCTCCTCTAAAACTATCGCCAATAACATTGTGGATTGCCATATCCGCAGTAAATTTACTGCCATCGTAGATGTTAGATGTTTCTCTAAACGGAGAATCTGTACCGCTCACATCATGATGATCTCTACCTAAAACAACCGGCCCAATTTCTCCATTTTTAATAGCATCATTAAAAGCGGTGGCTATTTTAGTGCGTCCTTCTGCATCTGCATATAAGATACGAGCCTGAGAGCCTACCACCATTTTATTTTTCTTTGCATCTTTAATCCAAGTAATATTGTCTTGCATTTGCAATTGAATTTCTTTGGGAGAATTTTCCATGATTTTTTGTAAAACCGTGGCTGCAATTTCATCTGTTTTATCTAAATCTTCTGCTTTTCCAGATGCGCAAACCCATCTAAACGGACCAAAACCATAATCGAAACACATAGGACCTAATATGTCTTGCACATAAGAAGGGTATTTAAAATCGATTCCATTTTCTGCCATTACATCTGCTCCGGCTCTAGAAGATTCTAATAAAAAAGCATTTCCGTAATCGAAGAAATAAGTCCCTTTTTTTGTGTGGCTGTTAATGGATTTTGCATGTCTTCTTAAAGATTCTTGTACTTTCTCTTTAAAGAGTTGAGGTTCTTCACTTATTAATCGGTTAGATTCTTCGTAAGAAATTCCTACAGGATAATAACCACCTGTCCAAGGAATATGTAAAGAAGTTTGATCTGAACCTAAGTGAATAAAAATGTTTTCTTCATCAAAACGTTCCCATATTTCTACCACATTACCAATATAAGCAATGGAAATCGTTTCGTTTTTTAGTTGTGCAATTTTCACCCTTTTAATCAAATCATTGATATCATCAATTAAAAGATCTACCCAACCTTGTTGATGTCTTTTTGTAGCTGCTTTTGGGTTTACTTCTGCTACAATGGTAATGCAACCCGCAATGTTTCCTGCTTTTGGTTGTGCGCCACTCATGCCGCCTAAACCAGCGGTTAAAAATATTTTTCCTTTTGATGTTTCTTCTTTTGATAAAACTTTTCTAAAGGCATTCATTAAGGTAATTGTTGTTCCGTGTACAATTCCTTGTGGGCCAATGTACATATAAGAACCAGCGGTCATTTGTCCGTATTGTGTAACGCCCAAAGCATTGTATTTTTCCCAATCATCAGGTTTTGAGTAATTAGGAATCATCATGCCGTTGGTAGCAATTACCCTTGGGGCTTTTTTAGAAGAAGGAAATAATCCCATCGGATGCCCAGAATAAATATGCAACGTTTGTTTATTTGTCATTTCTGATAAATAATGCATTACCAATAAATATTGTGCCCAATTCTGAAAAACTGCTCCATTGCCGCCATAAGTAATTAATTCTTCTGGATGTTGGGCAACTTTAGGGTCTAAGTTATTTTGAATCATGAGCATAATTGCCGCTGCTTGAGTCGATTTTGCTGGGTATTCTTCTATGGAACGTGCGTGTATTTTGTAATTGGGTTTAAATCGGTACATATAAATACGTCCATAATTTTTTAACTCTTCTGCAAATTCAATTGCAAGCTCTTGATGCCATTCTTTTGGGAAATAACGCAACGCATTTCTAATGGCTAATTTTTTTTCATCAAAAGATAAAATATCCTTCCTTTTTGGTGCTCTATTTGCGTTTTTAGGATATTCTTTCTTGTTTGGTAAAGTAGCCGGAATTCCTTCTTGTAGTTGTTCTTTAAATGTCATCTTTAAATTATTTTACAATGAATGCTTTATTTCTTACTAACAATATCATTTCATTAATGTCGTCTTTAAGTATGCGGTCTTCCTCTAGTTTTGCTACTTTTTGTCTTATTATTTTAAAGTTTTTTTCAATAATAGTAGAAAAACGATTAGGTCTTCTAAATTCCATTGCTTGTGCTGCGTACATTAATTCTATGGCTAAAATCATTTCTACATTACTAAGAATTTGATTTAGTTTTCGTCCAGAAATACTTCCCATAGAAACATGATCTTCTTGCCCTAAAGAAGTTGGAATACTGTCTGCAGAAGGAGGGAAGCATAACGATTTATTTTCTGTAACTAAGGCTGCGGTTGTGTATTGCGGAATCATATAACCAGAGTTTAAACCACCACTTTTTGTAAGTAATCTTGGTAAACCGTATTTACCTTCTAAAAGTAAAAAACACCTTCTGTCTGCAATGTTTCCTAATTCTGATGCAGCAATAGAAGTGTAATCTAACGCCATTGCTAAAGGTTGTCCATGAAAATTTCCTCCAGAAATAGCTTCTGTATCACTCAATACAATAGGATTGTCTGTTACAGAATTCATTTCTATTTCTGCCAATTCATTTAAGTGTTGAAATGCGTTTCTAGACGCTCCGTGAACTTGTGGTATACATCTTACAGAATACGGATCTTGAACTCTATCACATTCGAAATGATTTTCTACATTCTGAGAATCCTTTAAAAACATTCTCATACGTTTTGCTACTTTTATGCTTCCTGCAAATGGTCTTATTTCATGCAATTCTTTTCTAAAAGGAGAGGCACTTCCCTGAAAACCTTCTAAAACCATTGCTCCAGATAAATCTGCTAAATTGAGTAAATACTCCATTCTTTGCAATGCTTTAATGGCATGCGCTAAAATAAATTGTGTACCATTTATTAAACCTAAACCTTCTTTTGCTTGCAGTGTTAATGGTGTTAAATGATGTGTTTTGTATATTTTATTGGTGGATATAATAGTATTGCCAACCCAACATTCCCCTTCGCCAATTATTGGTAAGAATAAGTGAGATAGAGGCGCTAAATCTCCAGAAGCACCTACAGAACCTTTTTCTGGTACAACAGGTAAAATATCGTTTTCAATAAAGAAAATAATACGCTCTATAAGTGTTAATCGAACTCCAGAATAACCTTGAGATAATGCATGTACTTTGCAAATCATCATTATTTTAGAAAGTTCTTTCTGTATCGGTTCACCTACACCAACAGCGTGTGTTATTAGTAGGTTTGTTTGCAGTTTACTCGTGTCTTTTGGAGATATTTGTGTGTCACATAATGGTCCGAAACCGGTGTTAATTCCGTAAATGGCTTTGTTAGAATTCGCCATAATTTCAACTTTTTCTCTACATTTATTTATCTTATCGATGGCTTCCTTATTTAAAATAGCTTTTAAACTTCCGTTTGCAATGGCAATAACTTTATCGACTGTAAGTCTATCTATTCCGTATAAAAACATAGTGATTTTGTATTTTGATACAAAGTTATCTTTATATTTGATATCTTTTGATATTATAATCACTAGCAATTGATAACTATGAGTAATCAAATAGAATATAGACACATTCGTTATTTTTTAGCCGTTGCAGAAACACTTCATTTTAGAAAAGCAGCAGAGAAATTGTATATTTCTCAACCTGGTTTAACAAGGCAGATTAAAAATATGGAAGATGATTTAGGGGTAAAACTGTTTGATCGTCATAATAGAAAAGTTGAGTTAACAAAAACTGGCGAGTATTTAAGAAAAGAATTAACTCGGAATTTAAATGAGTTAACCGAAATTTTAGATTTCGCAAAATTGGTAAATAATGGTATTGAAGGGAATTTGAATTTCGGATATGTGGGTTCTGCTATGAAAAAAATAATACCTCAATTACTGTTGAGGTTAAAGGAAGAATATGAAAATGTTGTTTTCAATTTAAAAGAAATGAACAACCAGCAACAAATAGAACAATTGCTTTCTAATGAAATTGATGTTGGCTTTGTGCGTTTAGATAGAGTTCCTGCAGGTTTAGGAATTTGCGAAGTTTTAAAAGAACCTTTTTGTTTGGTGCTGCCCATAGATCATCCGCTGAATAGTGACAGTTTTAAAAGTTTAATTCAATTAGAAAAAGAACCTTTTATTATGTTCGATTCTTCTGATAGTCCTTCTTATTACGAAAAAGTAATGCAGCTTTTTGATGATAGTGGTTTTTCTCCCATCGTTTCTCATAGTACCATACATGCAGCTTCTATATATAGTTTAGTAGAAAATGGTTTGGGTATTTCTATTGTGCCAGCATCTTTAACGTTAACGGATAATAAGAAAGTGAAATTTATAGCATTAGATAAAATGCGACAAAGAACGTCTCTTTCTGTAATCTGGGATAAAAATAATAAAAACCCTTCCTTACAGCATTTGTTACATATTATTGAAGAAAATTAGTCAACAAGAAACAATTTTAAAGTTGTCTTTAACTAAAGATAAAAATGATTAGTGATAATGTAATTTTTATCTATATTTACGAAAAATTACTAAAGAAAAATTAACAAATTAAATGTTTTGTTAAATAAAGTTTGTTTAAAGTGGTGTTTTGTTGATAAAAACGCATATTTATAAATCGATGACAACTATTGTTAGTTTGTCAACTACTTTAAGAAAAAGGAAATTGCTAAACCATTTTTAAAATTCAATTCAAAATTAATAAATAATGAAGTTTTTTTTAATTCCCCTTGCTTTTATTTTCTTTAGCTACAATTTTACTTTTGCTCAATCTTCTAAAGGGTTTCCAAAAGAATATAAGGTTCTAAATGTAAAACCGTCTACTACAGATGCTACAATTAAAGAAGCAAATTCGCCTCACTTAATTGTTTATAACCCAGAAGCAAAACAAGGTAAACTATTATTTTTTATGCCAGGAACAGGAGGAGTTGCTTTAAAAGGACCTCGTGCATTATTTGCTACAGCTGTTTCTCAAGGATATCGTGTTATTAATATATCTTATATAAATAGACCTGCAGTTGCTCAAATATGTAGGGGAGATAATTTATTAGAAAACACTAATTGTACTGCAGAATTTAGAACAAAACGTATTTATGGAGATACTAAGTTTTCATTAATTAAAGATGAGCCACAAGATGCTATTGTACGTAGATTAACAAAGTTGTTACTTTATCTTTCTGAGAATGATAAGGATGGAAACTGGGACTTTTATTTAGAAAAAGGTGTTCCAAAATGGAGTGAAATAGCCGTTTCAGGTCAATCTCAAGGAGGTGGAATGGCAGCTTTTATAGCGCAAGAACACTTGGTTGCTAGAGTTATAGATTTTTCTGGCGGTTGGGATTATTCAGAAGGAAAAAAGATTGCAAAATGGTATTCTAATAAAAGTATAACACCTGCAAATCTTTGGTACGGAACATATCATGCAAAAGAGCCGAATGCAAAAGTAATTAAAGAAACATACTATGCTTTGGGTATTCCAGAAAATCAAATTTATGAGTTTAATTTACCAGTTCCCAAAGGAAAAAAAGGACATTCTAATGGTGTTAGAAATACAGGGTATAGAACTCAGTGGATTGAACTATTAGGTAAAGGAAATTAAGAATAGCGTAAAATAATTTACAAAAACCAATAAAATATATGAGAATTTTACTATTGTTAATTTCTCTATCTTTTTTAAATACGTCTTGTGATAAAAAAAAGGAAGAGATTGCTATACAAAAACCTAATATCATTTTTTTATCAATAGATGATTTAAGAGCAGATCTTGGTGTTTACGGAAATGAAGAAATAAAAACGCCTAACATAGATGCTTTGGCAGCCAAATCAATGGTAATGTTAAATACACATGCACAAGCTGCTGTTTGTGCACCTTCAAGAGCAAGTGTGTTATTAGGCTATAGGCCAGATTCTACAAGAGTTTGGCATTTGGGAGATAAATTTAGAGAGATAAATCCTAGCGCTGTTACCATGCCGCAATATTTTCATAAAGCAGGATATTACACAGTAAATATTGGTAAAATTTTTCATAATTATATGCCAGATTCTATTTCTTGGGATGAACCAGATTTAAAACCTTTTCCATACAATACAAAAGAATATAAGAAAAGAGATGCTGAGACTTATTATTATACGGAAGAGGCCTTAAAAGACCAGAAAATAAAAAGAGCTATTTTATTAGAGAAAAGAAAAGGGAAAAAAGTATATGGTGATGGCTGGAACAGAGGGCCTGCCTTAGAAAGTGCAGATGCTCCAGATTCTTTATATTATGATGCAATGCAAACGCAATTGGCATTAAAAACTTTAGATAGAATTAAGGATAAAAAAACACCTTTTTTTTTGGGACTAGGTTTGTATAGACCCCATCTTCCTTTTGTTGCCCCAAAAAAATATTGGGATTTATATCCTGTAGGTTCTGTGTCTCCAGCAGCAAACCCTAAGTTGCCAAAGAATGCGCCTGTAATGTCTGCAAATGCAAATTATGAGTTAAGAGCGTATACTAATCCACATAAAATTGGCAGACCAGAAGACGAGCCTTTGCCAGAAGCGTATGCAGATTCTTTAAAAAGAGGTTATTATGCAAGTGTAAGTTTTATTGATGCTTGTGTAGGTAAATTGGTAAAAGGTTTAAAAGAAAGAGGCTTATATGAAAATACCGTAATTGTTTTATGGGGAGATCATGGATGGAAATTAGGCGATCATAATGGTTGGGGAAAAATGACTAATTTTTATATTGATACTCACGTGCCATTGATAATCAAAGGAGCATATCAAAAAGAAGGAAAACGTATTGAAGCACTTTCTGAATTGGTAGATATATTTCCTACATTATGTGATTTAACAGGAGTTGATAAAGCTAATTATTTAGAAGGCACAAGTTTAGTACCCGTTTTTGAGAACCCAGATTTAGAATGGAAAGATGCTGTTTTTACACAATTTAGAAGACGTAAACGTATTTCTAAAGACGGCAATGAATACATGGGGTATTCTATGCAAACCAAACAATATCATTATATAGAGTGGTATTTATGGGATAATGATAAAAAACAAAAAGGAGATTTTGCAGCCACAGAATTATACGATCATTATGTAGATGCTAACGAAACGGTTAATGTTGCAAATAATACTGATATGGTTGAAATTGTTAAAGGTTTATCAAAAAAACTAGCTAAAGGTTGGAAAGGTGCATTACCCAAAAGTATCTTGTAATCAATTTATATAGCAAATAAAGTTTAAAATTGAGTATTTGTAGTTTTATTTGTTTGATGTCTTGTAAAAAAGAAGCAGAAAAAGTAGAAACGATAGTAAAAGTAAAACCTAAAACAATATTAAGTATAAAAACGGAAATGGAACATAAAAAATTACCTCACCAAAACATGAAAAAATTAGGGTTAATAGGTGGTACTTCTTGGCATTCTACAGTAGAATATTATGCGGCAATAAATCAGTCTATTAATGATTATTATGGTAATAATACAAATCCGCCTTTAACAGTGTATACTATTAATCAGGCAGCTGTACATCAATTTCAGAAAGAAGATAAGTGGGATTCTATTGCGCTCATGCTAACGGAGGGAGCAGAGAGTTTACAACAAGGAGGAGCAACAGCGGTTATGTTTTGCGCCAATACACCTCATAAAGTATTTGATAAAGTGCAAGCTCAATTAAATTTTCCTGTAATTCATATTGGCGACGCAACTGCCAAAGAAATTCTGAAAAAAGGAATTAAAAGTGTAGGCTTTTTAGGGACAATTTATACCATGGAAGGAGATTTTATCACCAAAAGAATTGCTGATAATGGTATTGATGTTTTGGTGCCAGAAAAACAAGAAGTACTTGTAGAATTACAAAGAATTATAGAAGAAGAATTAACCTATGGTATGGTAAAACCGGCTTCTAAAAAGTACGTACTTAACGTTATTAAAAATTTGGTAGATAGAGGTGCAGAAGGTGTTGTTTTAGGTTGTACAGAATTTCCTTTAATGATTTTTGATGAAGATTTAAAAATACCCGTATTTGATACTACAGAAATTCACTCAAAAGCGGCAGTTGATTATATTTTAAGTGAATAAAGCTTGCAAAAATATTTTATTATTAAAACCAAAAAACCTTGATGAATTTTATCAAGGTTTTTTTGGTTTAGTTGAGGTGTTTTATCTTTGAGGTATAAAAAAGTGTTGCCAAGACAAAAAGTAAGATTTATAATCTTTATCTAATTACTGCAAGTATTTTAATGTTACAATCTTATTCTTTAATATCTTGTTTAGTGTAAATAATGTGTTTTTAAATAGTTGTTTAATAGTGTTTTATATGTTGGGTGTTACGGGTATTTTATATTTGTTTCTTCATGTGAATTTACAATTGATGCAACATTTTAACCCCCTTTTTGATAAAGCCGTTTCTTTGTTTTATTCTAATTTTGAAAATAGGGAACGCTCTTCTTTATTTTAGTAAAGAAAGTAAATAGTTAAAATAAATAAATTATAAATGAATAAACATTTTTACCTTTTAGCAATCTGTTTTTTAGTTTTATCGTGTAATAATTCTATTAAAAAGCCAACATATTTGGCTGAAAAATGGGAGAATCCGGAATGGGAAAATCCAGAAATTTTTCAGATAAATAGAGAACAACCAACAGCTTCGTTTTACAGATATTCTAAAGCAAGTGAAGCGTTAAAAAATGAGAGTTGGAAAAACTCACCAATGTATAACTCGTTAAACGGTCAATGGAATTTCTATTTTTCAGATAGTGTTTCTGGTCGTCCAACAGATTTTTACAAAAATGATTTTAGCTTAAAAGGTTGGGATACTATTAATGTGCCTTCTAACTGGGAAATGCAAGGTTTTGGAGTGCCTATTTATGTAAATAGAATTTATGCATTTCCTACCAATCCACCTTTTATTCCTCATAATATTAACAATGTAGGTAGCTATAAAAGAGATTTTGAAGTTTCAAAAGATTGGGATGGTAAAGATGTGTACTTACACTTTGCAGGTGTTAGTGGTGCTATGTATGTTTGGGTAAATGGAAAAAAAGTTGGTTATAATGAAGGTAGTAAAACAGCTGCAGAATTTAATGTTACTAATTTTGTAAAACCTGGTAAAAACAATGTATCTGTTCAGGTATTGCGTTGGTCTGATACCAGTTATATGGAAGATCAAGATTTTTGGAGATTAAGCGGTATAGAACGAGACGTTTATGTGTATGCTGTAGATAAAGTTACTGTTAGAGATTTTAGAATTACTGCTGATTTAGAAAACAATTATAAAGACGGTGTTTTTAAAGCAGCTCTTAAAATAGACAACAATACTCAAAAAGAACAAACAAGAGCTATTGAAGTTAAATTACTGGATGGAGATAAAGAAGTATATTCAGAATCTAAAGTTATCAAATTAAATGCAGGTAGAAATACAATTGATTTTAATAAAGTTTTAAAGAACGTAAAAACTTGGAATGCTGAGCACCCTAATTTATATGCTTTATTGATCGACTTAAAAGACGATAAAAATAACACTTTAGAGGCAACAAGTATTAAAGTTGGTTTTAGAAATATTAAGATTGAGAATAGTCAGTTTTTAGTAAACGGGCAACCAGTACTTATTAAAGGAGCAAATCTACATGACCACAGTGATACAGAAGGGCATGCTGTTACAGAAAAGGTAACATTTAAAGATTTAGAAGTGATGAAACAAAATAACTTAAACGCTATTCGTTGTAGTCATTATCCTAAAGACCCTCATTTTTATAGAATGTGCGACAAGTATGGTTTTTATGTTGTTGATGAAGCAAACATAGAATCTCACGGTTTAGGTGCTACAAACCAAGGTTTGGATAAAAACAAAAAAGCACAAAAAATACATCCAGCGTATCAACCAGAATGGAAAGCTGCCCATATGGATAGAACCATTAGAATGTTTGAAAGAGATAAAAACTATCCATCTATTGTAACTTGGTCATTGGGTAATGAAGCAGGGAATGGAGATAACTTTTTTGCAACTTATAAATATTTAAAAGACCAAGATTCTACAAGACCAACACAGTATGAAGGAGCTTTAAATTATGCAAATACAGATATTCAAGCGCCAATGTATTGGACAATTGATAAAATGATTAAGTATGCAGAAAACAACCCTAAAAGACCTTTAATTCAGTGTGAATATGCACATGCAATGGGTAATAGTGTTGGTGGTTTGCAAGACTATTGGGATGTTATAGAAAAGTATGATACCATGCAAGGTGGCTTTATTTGGGACTGGGTAGATCAAGGAATTTTAACAAAAAGCGAAGACGGAACTCCTTATTGGGCTTATGGTGGAGATTTAGGTGCAGATGCGTATAGAAGTGATGTAAACTTTTGTTTAAACGGTATTGTAAATCCAGATAGAACAGCGCATCCTGCATTGCATGAGGTTAAAAAAGTATATCAATATATTAAATTTAAGCCTTTAAATTTAAAGAAAGGTGAAATTGAAATTAAAAACATCTATGATTTTACCAATTTAAATGAATACAAATTTAATTGGGTATTGCTAGAAAATGGTAAAGAAGTAGCAAAAGGAGATTTACCAACTTTAGATATTGCTCCCTACGCAACTAAAAAGGTGAAAATTAATTTGCCTAAGTTTAAAAATGCAGCTGCAGAATACCACTTAAACGTATATGCTTTAAATCAAACTAAAACAGATTTAATGCCGTTGAATCATGTGGTTGCTTTTGAGCAATTTCAATTAGTAAAAGAAAACTTAAATGTAGGTTCTAAAACGTCTAATGAAGCTATTTCAATCTCTTCTGATGCAAATGTAACTAAGGTTTCTAATGCTAATTTTACATTAAAAGTTGATGTTAAAACAGGTAAGATTACAGATTTAGATTACGGTAATGGTAATGTTTTGGTTGAGAGCTTAATACCTAATTTTTGGAGAGCTACTACAGATAATGATTTTGGAGCTAAATCACCAGAAAAATTAGCAGTTTGGAAACAAGCATCTACAACTCAGAATTTAAAATCAATTAAGATTCTTAACAACTCTAAAGAAGTTGCTGTTGCAAATGCATCAGAAGTAAAAGGAGCAGTAAATATTCAAACTATCTTTGATTTGCCTTCTGTTAAAGGACAGGTTACTATTGAGTATGTTGTGCAACCAAATGGAGAAGTAACCGTTACTAATACTTTGACCAATATTTCTAAAGAGTTACCGCACTTACCTAGATTTGGGAATAATTTTATCATTAAAAATGAGTATCAAAATGTGGAATACTTTGGTAGAGGTCCTCATGAAAACTATAATGATAGAAATACTGCCGCTTTAGTTGGTGATTATAAAACAAAAGTAGCAGACATGTATTTTCCATATATCCGTCCACAAGAAAATGGGTATAGAACAGATGTACGTTGGGTTACGTTTAAAAATGATGCCGGAAAAGGTATTAAAATAGAAGGACTTCAGTTATTAGGCTTTAGCACACATCATCAATACAACAACGATTTTGATGCAGGTAAAGAAAAGCAACAACGCCACACAATCGATGTTCCACAAAGAGATTTTGTAAATGTTAATATCGATTATAAACAAACAGGAGTAGGAGGAGACAATAGTTGGAGTGTTAAAGGTTTAGCACACGAACAGTTTAGGGTAAAAGCAGGAGACTTAAAATATTCTTATAAAATAATTCCTTTAAAATAATTTTTAATTATCTGTGTAATAATAAAAGTCAGTGAATTTATATTCACTGGCTTTTTTTGGGATACTAAACTTTATTTAGTTTCGCGTTGTAATGATTTGTATAGGTGGGTTTAGTGTATTGGCTAGTGTTTTTTATTGATTGTTTTAAGGTGGTTTTTCATGCTAAATAAATTCATTTTTATAAGTACTTAAGCCATTCGTTTCAATAAAACTCTGGCTTGTATAATTTTTTATTTAGAAATTGATGTTTTATGTAGATATGTCTCTTTTTAGTTGCTTTTAGAATAATTAATATAAAATACTATTGTGCTATTTTATAAAGGCTTTTTGGTGTTTAATTCGACTATTATAGGTCTTTTAAGGGCTATCTTATAAACGTATTTTTATGAATTTTATATATAATTGTGGTAGGTTTAGGGGAGTCGTAAATTGATCGCAAAAAAAAATCAGGATTAAATTTAGTCCTGATTTTTTTTATGGATAGAGTTTATATGTTACTCCTATTTTTTTAGTTTATTCAGATTTTGTAGTAACACCTTTTTTAACCTCTTTTTTCCATGCTTGCAGTTTCTGAGATAAAGTCTTTACCAATGCTGGATGTTTTGAACTTAGGTTGTTTTTTTCATTTACATCATCTAATAGGTTGTATAACTCTATGTTTTTTCCTTTTTTTGATTTTTTGGTAATCAATTTCCAATAGCCACTTCTAATATAACTTTTAGTACCTGCGCTAAAGAATACGTCTCTTTTAGGTAATTTCGTTTGATGTAATAAATTGTTTTTAACACTTATACCGTCTATTGTTTTTGCACTTGGTTTTTGGTTTATAAAGTCTAACAAAGTAGGTAATATGTCCATGGTGTAAATAACTTCTTTATTGATGCTGTTTTGAGAAATTTTATTTGGGTAACTAAAAATAGCAGGTACACGAGTTCCTCCTTCATAAGGGCCAGATTTATATCCTTTTAAACCTCCGTTATTACCAGATTTACTGGCTCCGTTGTCAGAAAGAAACCATATAATGGTGTTGTCATACTCTCCCGTTTCTTTTAACGATTGTACAATTTTGCCTACTCCTTCATCCATTACCTCAATCATTTCTTTGTAAATAGAAGCAATACTATCTTTAGGAATGCTTTTTGTTCCTGCTTTGCCAACCTCTCTTAAAATTTTATCGATACGTTTTTGATAAGGGTAATGAGGTGTTTCATGTGGTAAGTATAGAAAAAATGGTTTTCCTGTTTTCTTAGAATTATTTTCATAGATATACTTTACTCCATATTCCGTAATTAAGTCGGTAGAGTAGCCTTCTTCATTCTCTATTTTTTTGCCGTTCCACCAGTCTAAATAACCTTCTTGGTCTATATGTCCGTGATAATCTACATTACCGCTTACAAAGCCTTTAAATTCATCAAAACCCTGTAATGTAGGATTGTATTCTGTAGGATATCCAAGATGCCATTTACCAAACATAGCTGTATTGTAACCTTGTTTTTTAAACTCTTCGGCAATTGTTGTTTCTTTTAAGCTTAAACCAACATCTCTATGGCTTTTGGCCGTTATTACGCCATTTATACCAGTTCTTTGTTGGTATTTACCAGTCATTAATGCGGCTCTGGTAGGGCTACAAACAGCTCCGTTAGAATGGAAGTCTGTAAATTTTATTCCTTTGCTTGCTAGTAAGTCTAAATTTGGTGTTTTTACGGTAGGGTTTCCAAAGCACGAAATACCTCCATAACCTAAATCATCTGCCATAATTATAACGATGTTAGGATGTGGTGTTGTTGTATGCTGTCCATTACAAGAAAGACATAAAAAGGTTAGTTGTAATGTTAAAATTAATTTTTTCATTTTATATTTTTTCAATTAGAGGGATAACTATTCTTAAAAAAAGAAAACCTCTCATAAAGTGATTAACTTTTTTGAGAGGTTTTTTACTTATAAAATTTATCTTTTATAAATCATATTGGTTTACACCGTCTACAGTTCTGTTTCTAAATTCTAAGACATCGCTAGCTTTGTAGTTAGATCCATTAAAATCGAAAGAATAGTTTAGGATAATTTCTCTTGTAGTAGGGTTGTAGCTAGATCCTCCTTCATCAACAACAGTAACACCACCTGTTGCAGTATCAATTGCTATAGAATTATCTGCGGCAACAGTAATATTTAGTTTTTTATCGGCTCCTCTTAAATCTGCAAGACCATCATACACTAAAGTATTAGGACCTGCCATTGTTAATTCTAGAGCGTCTGTAATACCACCTGGGTAATCAATTGTTTCTACGGTAGTACCATCATCTTTTATAAATTGTCCTTTTTGTACATAGTTACCATATAATTGATTTATGTACGTAAAAGTAATTTTAGTTGATTTATAATCAACTAGAATAGAATCTGCTTTTACCACATCTTCTAAGGTAAAACCTAATGCATAATTGTTTCCTAAAGAAACAGGGTCATTTAAAAAGTTAATAGAATCTGCCTTTACATATACAAAACCTTGTGTTTTACCAGCAGGAATTATTATTTTGTTGTTGGCAGGGTTTCCTTCACCATCTACAAGTGTGTAGTAGTTGTCTGGTAATTTAGTACCTGGATCTAAAAGAGACTCATCTAAAGAGAAAGTTACTTCTACATCTTCTGTATTACTTAATCTACCACCTAAAACAACACCTACACCAATTTGCATACCTTCTCCCATAATAAAAGTACGGTCAATTGTTTCTTTAGGTAAGTATACCGATGTAAATTCAAATTCATTTTCTACAAAATCATCATAACATGATGTGATAGTTAACGTAATTATAGCCAATACCAATACTTTGGTAATAGATCTTAATTTATTATTTTTCATATTGTTTATGTTTAATTTTATTCCCATCCTTGGTTTTGTTTCAAATTGCTATTTAATAACAATTCTTCATAGGGTAAAGGTAAATAATAGTTTTTGTTTTGATAGCCTCTCTCTTCTACCGTTATGTTTTGGAAAGAAAAAGTGTCGTCGTTATTTTTAATAATTTTAACACCTTTAAGATCTTCTATTTTATCGATTTCTTTCCATCTTCTTAGGTCATGAAATCTTTCTCCTGTAAAACATAATTCTATACGTCTTTCTGATTTTAATAAATCTTTAAAAAGATTTAAGTCAGCGGCAGCGGTATTTAAATATGGGTCAGAAGATAAACCAGCTCTTAATCTTATTTTAGCTAATACTTCTTTTGCAGAGTAATTTAAACCTGCAGGTGCAGTTTCTGCTTGTCCATATCCTTCCACTACAGCTTCAGCGTAATTTAAATATACTTCTGTAAGACCTAATTGTACATATACTTTTGGTAATGTAGTAAGTGCGTTAATTGCAGAAGGGTCAAAGTTTAAGTTGTTTAAGTATTTTTTTAAGTAATATCCTGTTCTTGTTCCTTCGTTAGCAATAAATCCTCCAAAATTATCTAAACCTCCTTGATACGTTTGTAAAGGACTAAAGTCTGTACAGCTTTCAGATTCAAAACATTGATCTCCGTTGTAAAATATAAATTTATAAAATCTACGATCTCTAGAAGCATAAGGTGTCGTTGCATCATAAGTACTTGATGCATCTGTAATTGGGTATCCTTTAGAATCTGGAAAAGCATCTACTAAATTTTGAGATGGATTTACTTCTCCTTGACCATATAGAGTAGGAGGGTACAAACGAGTTTCTAATGAATTGTTGTTTCTAGAATTACGCATTCTCCAGATTTGATCTGGGTTGTCTTCTCTTTCATTATCAAAGGCTTGTAATGATTTTAAACCACCGTTAAGTTGAATAACTTCTTGTGCATATTCTGCGGCTAATTGCCATTTAGTAACATCGTTTGTTGGATTAAAAGCTGGACTCGCTGCAAATAAAGCAACCTTTGCTTTTAAAGCATAAGCAGCTAATCCACTTGCTCTACCTGTTTCTAGAGCACTAGTACCAGGGTTTGCATTATCTGCTCCTTCATAAATTAGTGGTAAATTATCGATAGCCACCTCTAAATCTTTCATAATTTGGTCAACACATTCATCGTATGTATTTCTACTTAATGATGCGTATTCTTCATTTTCTAAAACTTTATTTACAATAGGAAAACCAAGCATTGTTCCGTCTGCAGATGGACCACCATACGTTTTTAACAATTCCCATTCTGCCCAAGCTTTTAAGAAATGTGCTTCTCCGTAATACCTACTAATTATAATATCACTTAGAGGTGCGCTTGCTTCTGATTGTAAATATGGAAGCCCAGTATTATGAACCTCTTCTATGTATTGATAAATTTGTCTGATATTATGGTAAGATTGTTGCCAAATGTAATTGTAAGGATGACTTTCTGCTGGTCCCCAATTGTTATTTGCAAAATCTGTAGCAGAAGAGTTTAATACACCATTATCTGTTAAATATTCAGCAGAAAAGTCTGTAAAATATCTAAATGAGTAATCTGTATAAATATCTTCAATTAGACCTCTAGAACGTTGTCCGGAAGTTAAAACTTCTTCTTCTGAGGTGTATTGAATTGTATCTTCTAAAAAACTACTACATCCCGTAATGCTAAACATTACGATAATAATTGTTATTATGTTTTTAGTTAATTTCATCTTTTTATTTTTTACTTATTAAAAATTAATAGAAGCCCCGAAAGTGAAAGTTTTCGTCATAGCATATTCAGAAAAACCTCCATTCATGTTTTCTGGATCTAAATCTTTCATTTTACTAAATACAGCTAAATTACTTCCTCTTAAAAAGAGTTTTACATCAGCAAAAGGGCTATCAGAAATTATGCTGTCTGGTAAAGAAAAACCTAGTTCTACGTTTGCTATTTTAAAATAACTACCATCTACTAACCAATAGTCTGAGTTTTTGTTATTATTAATACTTGTTATTGTAGTTAACCTTGGGTTTGCATTTCCGTTAGGTAAATTGCTATTTACACTTCCGTAATAAGAACCTAAACCATCGTGTTGGTAATATGCATAAGAGTTAAGGTTAATATCATAACCTGTAACACCAACACCTAAAATATCTAAGTTTAATCCTTTATATTCAAAACCTACATTAATACCATAATTAATTCTAGGGTTACTGTTACCAATTGTTTTTGTATCTCTAGAGTCTATTACATTATCTCCGTTTAAATCAACATATTTTACATCGCCAATTTGTACATCACCAAATTGTGGTAAAGCGCTACCAATGTTTTCTGCTGTAAAAAGACCATCAGTTACATAACCTACAATATTATCTTGTGGTTGTCCTTGTTGCAATCTGTATGCATCTGGATATTGTACTTCTGCTATTTTTTCTCCAATAATTTTATTGTATCCTGCATTTGCACTAATGTGATATTTAAAATCATTGTGACTATCATTAAATGCAATGTTTGTGTTAAAACCTGTATTTCTACTTTCTTTAAAGTTTAATTGAGGTAAATACACATCGTTACCTAAGGCACTAGCATAAAGTTGACTTGCTTTTATTACTTGATTTTGAATTAAAATATTAAAGTAATTAAAGTCTAATCTTAATTTTTTAAACATTTGTAATTCTACACCTGCAAAGAATTGATTATACTCTACCCAGTCTATTGCCTCGTTACCTGTAGTATTTAAACGGTATCCTAATTCATCTTGAGAAGGGTTACCTGTAGTACCTAAGAAAGTAGTACCATTGTTTCTACCACCACTCCAAGTATCTAAATATAAAAGGGTAGTAAAACCATATTCTGTACCCACTTTTCCGTAAGAAGTTCTAAATTTTAGGTGATCGATAACTTTACTGTCTTTTAAGAAATTTTCGTTTGATGCTACCCAAGCAGCACCTACAGTAGGGTATAATTTAGTTTTATGATCATCTAAAAATCGAGAACTACTGCTAGAGTTTGCATTTGCAAAAAAGATGTATTTGTTATCTAAAGCATAAGATCCATTTAAATTTAATGTTATGTTACGCTGGTCTGTTTGGGCTGCAGTAATATTAGGTTGGTAGAACAAAAGGTGATTGAAATTTAAGTTTAAAATTCCTCTGTTCATTTCCTTAATATAACTAAGATTACTACCATAAGCAAAGTTTCTTTGAATACCAGCGTTAGATCTACCAACTGAAAGATCTAAGACTTCATTTTTATTCACTTTTAAAGCTAATGAATCTATGCCGTTCACATCTTGTAAGTTTTCTAATGTATACAAACCAGGAGTGTTGTTTGTAATTAATGAGTGTGCATTATAGGTTTTCATCATAATGTACGTGTCATAAGCAAGACCTGGTACAAATTTGTCTAGATCAAAATCGAAACCGATATCAAAAATCATATTTGCTGTATAATCGGTTCTTGTTCCACCAGCTTCTAGCTCAGATAATAAATTAGTTTGAAATTGGTTATTAACAACATATGCAGAGTCTCCAACCATAAGAGGAAATGCATTTGCTGGTGTGTTTGTAATCCATCTAAAGGTATCATCTGGTCCTAAAACAGGTCTGTCCATTTCGCCAAATTTACCATACACACTAGCATGTGCTTTAATTAAATCATTAATTTTAGTGCTAATTTTAGTTCTAAAAGTAATATCTCTACCGTCTATTTTAGAGCCAACTTTTTCTAAACCTTCATAATCTGAATATCCAAGAAAAGCACTGTATTTTACTTTGTCTGATGCTCCATATAAGTTTAAAGACATGTAGTTAGAAACCGCTAAGTTTGATAAAAATGTATCCTGAGCGTCTATGTTTGGAAAGTTAATAGGATCTGTTCCGTTTTTATAAGCTTCTATTGCTTCTGGGCTATAAACATCACCTAAACCATCATTATTAGAAGCCTTGTTTATTACTGTTGCATACTCTGAGGCAGATAATAAACTAGGTAAATTTGTAGGTGTATTATATGATGTTTGATAGTTTACTTCTATGACCGGTTTAGAAATTTTATTACCTTTAGTAATAACATAAATAAGACCATTATCACCTAAGTTACCTAATAAAGCATTAAAAGTAGCATCACTAAGTACAATAACTTCTTCTACATCCCTTAAGTCTACTTGCAATCCTCTTGGTTGTCCATCAATTAATACATTGGGTGTTCCACCATTTAATGTGTAAGAATAGCCACCTGATCCAGGAGTATTATTTGTTCTAGCAATTCTTAAACCAGGTACTCTTCCTTTTAAAGAGTTTATTAAATTATCTCCACCAGATTTTCTTAATTCATCACCAGAAACTCTAAATATAGTACCCGTTGTTTGGCTTATGTTAAAAACGCCAAATGGTGTTTTTAACATTTCATCATTGTTTTTTGTTTGAAGCGAATCTTGTGTTGCTAAATTATTTAACGTTGTAGTTTGAGCTACCCCAATATTTATAGCAAGAACATTAAGTACGCAGAAAACAAAACATTTTAGTTCTTTTATGGTTATTTTCATTTGTTTTATTTTAATTTTTTAAAGTATTGTATTTAAATAAGTACGTATTACCAACCATCTGTTTGTCTAAATGTAGGTACTGCCTCAATTTCTGAACTAGGAATTGGCCACCAGTAGTTTCTGTCTGTAAATGTTTTTTTCAAATCAGTTTGTTCTACATTTTCGAAACTAAATCCGGTAGGATAAATTGATGATGCTCCACCTTGCCAACGCATTTCTAAGAATTCAACTTTTAAGTTTTCTTCTAAGTGAGCTGTTTTCCATCTTCTCATATCATCGTATCTAAAACCTTCAAAACAAAGTTCTATAGCACGTTCATTTCTAATACGATCTCTTAAACCGTCTTTAGAGCCAGAATATGCTGCATTTACATTTGGCATTCCTACTCTGTTTCTAATTTTATTTACGGCATCTAGTGCTGTTAAACTTGCACCTGGCGCGGTACCACCCGGACCATAAGCCTCATTGGCAGCTTCTGCATAGTTTAAATAGATTTCTGCCATTCTAAAAACACTATTATTTACATAAAAATCTAAAGAACCTTTCCAACCTTGTGTTAAAAAGTATCCATTAGGAAGCCACTTTCTAATTTTTAAACCAGTTTTGTTTTTAACTTGCCATTCTCTATTAGTAGGAGTGTTTGGGTCACGAAAATCAAAACCTAGTTTACCTTCTTCATTTATAATTGCTAAATCTGTAACACCTGTTTTGTTTGTTGGTGCAGATGTTGTAACCGTCCAAGGCACACCATCAAATAAAATAGCATTGTAAAATCTAGGATCTCTGTTTATAAATGGTTCTTGCTCATTGTAAGAAGGATCGTCTTTTATAGGTAAACCATTTTTAGTTTCAAATTTTTCAGCAAAATTAGCTAAGGCTCCAATACCCATCGGGCTATTATTACCTTTTACAATATCAAAACCAACTGTTAAATAAGTTCTAGGTAACGGAACTAAAGTACCACCACCACCAGCTGTAAAGTCATTTACTTCCATAAATATTACCTCTTGAGGAAGTGTTTTAGATTTTCCGGGTCCTACAAACAGACTTCTGTAAGGTTGTAATTCTTCTGGTTCTGGGTTAAAAAGATCTGTACCATTATGACTAACATCTATGCTATTTGCATTAGGAGCACTTGCAAGAGTGTATAAACCATTATTGTTAGCAAAATTAATTAAGTCAGCAGCAGCAGTAGCGGCATCTATCCAAGGTTGCTGATCATTTGTTGTGTTAATTAACGGACTTGCAGCAAATAAGGTTACTCTAGATTTTAATGCCATAGCAGCACCTCGTGTAGGTCTTCCTAAATCTTCTGATGTTCTATGAATTGGAAGTAAGTTTATGGCTGTTTCTAAGTCTTCTAGCATATTTGCTAAATTACTTTCATACGTTTCTCTTTCTTGATCAAAAGGGTTATTAAGGTTTAAGTTTTCTTTTAAATAAATAAGCCCACCATGACGCTTAGTTAATAAATGATAAAAATAAGCTCTTAAAAAATAAGCTTCTCCTTTTAAGCCATTAATGGTTTCTTCATCAGAATTTGCTATTTTGGCGCTATTTGCTAAAAAGCTATTTACAGTATTAATTCCTTTCCAAGATTCATAATATCTAGAAACAAAGTTAGGTGTTTGACCTTGACCAACTGCACCATTAAGATTCATTAAACTTAAATAATCTGATGTTGCATAAGAAAAATATCTTTGAGGTACATTGTTGTTATGTCTTGCAGGATATGCTTCTCCAGACATTGTCATTGCCGGAAGAATATCTGGGTTATTAGATTTAGCACTTACTTCTGTTATTAAGTTTGTGTAAGCTCCATTCAAAAAATTTCTAGCCAAACGAATATCACTAAAAACATCGTTTTGGTCTAACCCTTCGAAATCTTGTTCTTTTTCTAAATAATCCTCGCAGCTAAATAAAAGAGTCGCTAAGATTAAAATAAATGTATATTTTGTTGTTTTCATATTTTTTATTTTTAAAAGCTAATATTTAGACCTAGGTTAATTCTTTTTAATAATGGGTAAGAACCAGGAGAGTTTCCTTCTGGATCTGCATATTTCATGTCAGAAAAAGTAAGAAGATTGGTACCACTAAGGTATAGTTTAAAAGATTTTATGCTTTCATTGTTGTCCATATTAAAGTTATAACCAAGGTTTACACTTCGTAATTTAATATAGTCTAAACTAATAATTCTAGCAGTTGTACCTGCAACTAAATTAGGGTCTACAGAATTTGCATGTAATGCAGGGTATCTAGCATCTGTATTTGTAGGAGTCCAATAATCTAAATGTTCTAGACGACCTGCTGCATTTCCACTAGGCAATGCATATGCTAAACTAGCATTCTCAAGACCTTTATGTCCTTCAATACCGTTAATTAAGGCGCTAAGAGACCAGTTTTTGTAAGATCCGTTTAATTTTATACTATAACTATGTTGCGGTGCTTTAGGTAAATCGAATCTTATTTGATCTTCTAAGTTTGTACCTACTACTGTACCATTTGCGTTATAATCGATATATCTATAATCTCCTAAACCAGGGTTTCCTGCGTAAATAGGATAATTTACTAATTCATCTATATTTTGAAAATATCCATCTGTTTGTAATAATGATGAGGCACCAGATGGTTTACCAGCTATTTTAGTATATTCTGGGGTTCCTGGACCATCTGCAGCACTTACTAAAACACGGTTTTCATAAAACGAATAAATAGCAGTTGCAGAATATTTAAATCCACCTTGTGTTTTATTTTTATAAGTTAATGATGCTTCAAAACCATGGCTTTCAGAAGCACCTAAGTTAGCAAAAGGTAATGCTACACTAGAACCGAGATATGCTGGTACTGTTGCAGATGGTCTGCTAATAAGGTCTGTTCTTTCTTGTTTAAAGACTTCGATTTCTCCTGATATTTTGTTTTGGAATAATCCAAATTCAAGACCTAAATTTTGTGTTGTAACTGTAGACCATGTTAACAATTCGTTACCTAGTTGCGTTTCTTTAACTACTGATAAACGACTAGTATCACCTTCACCAAAGTAATATCTATAAGTTTCTCTTGGGTTTGCGGTGTCGTAAAAACTTAAATATTGCCAACGTTGATATTCTGTAGGATTTGTATTAGCAATTTTTAAACCTGCTTTACTACCTGTTTTACCATTAGAGTATCTAAGTTTAAAATTATTAAGAGCTGGTATGGTTTCTTTTACCCATTTTTCTTTAGCAAGATTAATACCTACAGAATACGAAGGGAAAAATTTAAATTTTTGCCCCGTATAAAACGTTTCATCTCCATTATAAGAGCCGTTAAATTCTATAAAATATTTAGAATCGTAGTTGTAACGAGCAATACCAACCCAAACCTCTTCAAAATAAGGGAATGTTGTATTGTTAATTCTTTTGTTACGGCTAAAAGCAGCTAAACCAGTTACACTATGCTTACCAAAAGAACGCTTATAATCTAATTGTGCTTTTTTATAAGAAATTTCTTGAGTACTACTAATACTTTCGTTTCCTAAATTATAGTCAAAAGGACGTTCATAATCAGGTCCCTCAAAAGAATCCCAAGTTCCGTCAGGTAATAAATCATATTTATCGAATCTTGTTTCTAAACTAGAGTCAAATGAAATACTACTAGAAGTTTGGTAATTACTTATATAATTATATTTTCCTGTAAATGTTAAACCTTCAGTAATAAAATCTAAGTCTTGTTCTAACTGAAAATCAATAGAGAAAATAGTTTTTAAGTTATTTGTAGATCCAACTGTGTTGGTTCCTATTGTAGTACTTATCGGAAATCTTACCTCTGCTAATCCCGGATAATTTGGGTCTGGGTATTGTTCCATAACCTCTGCAGGATAGTAAGGTACACCACTACCAGGAGCAATTGTAAATAATCCTAAGAAGCTGTTGTTACCTTTTGTTTTATTTTGGTCTTCTATACGGCTACTTACACTAGTTTTTAATCTAGTAGTTTTAGATAAAGTAAAATCTAAGTTACCTCTAAAAGAATATCTTTCAAATTTATATTCAGGGTCGAAATTAAAAAATTTCTCTGATCTTGTAATATCTCCTTCTTGTAAATACCCTGCAGAAGCGTAGTATTTTACAGATTCTGTACCACCTCTTACAGAAATGGATTGATTAAAACTAGTTACAAAATCTTTTGTAGTATAATCTACCCAATCTGTGTTTGGAAATATGTATGGTAAATCACCATCTCTGTAGTGATTTAAATCTGATTGAGAAGTAAAACCACTGTCAAAAGCAGCATCATTATAAATACCAACATTACGAGCGCTTTGTGCAGTAAAAGCATCTAAAGAATCATAAGAGTCTGGATATAATTTTACAGCAACTTCACTAGTAATACTTACAACAGGTTTTCCTATTTTACCTCTTTTAGTGGTAATAATAATAACACCATTAGCACCTCTAATACCATAAACAGCAGTTGCAGCACCATCTTTTAGTGTACTTATACTTTCTACATCTCTTGGGTCTATATTAGAGAATCCCCCAACTACTTCAACTCCATCTACTAATATTAATGGATTTGCGTTACCACGAATATAGATTTCACCATCATCTTCACCAGGTTGTCCTGAGCTTTGTACAATGTTAAGACCGGCAGAAAGACCACTTAAAGCGTTGGTAATGTTTGCAGCACCAGATTGTACTATTTCTGTACCTTTTACTTGGCTAATTGCTCCTAAGACACTTTCTTTCTTTTGAGAGCCATAACCTACAACCACAATTTCGTCTAATTGAGCTGCATTTTCTTTCATTACTATATTTATGGTTTTTTGAGAGTCTACAACAACATCTTCTTCCTTGTACCCTAAATATAAAAATCTAAGTACATCTCCTTTTTTTGCTGCAATTTTATAATTTCCATCAAAATCAGTAACAACTCCAATGGTTGTGCCCTTAATCATAATACTAACACCAGGGAGTGGCATTTGTGTTTCATCTGTCACTGTTCCTGAAATTTTGGATTGCGACCAAATTGAAACCAGACTAAAACAGCACAGTAAAAGTGTAATTATCTTTAATTTCATAATTTAATTAGTTTTTAGTTTATTCATTTTGAGTATAATGTTTGCATAAAATATCATGTGTACAAAATTAACCTCTTTATATGTTCTTTTTTTCTCAATTAAGGGGGTCAAATGTTACAGAAATGTTAACAGATTACCTTAATTAGTTGTATTAAAGTGAGTTGTGTTTTTTGTGTTTTTTAGGGGGATATTTTTAGAGGTTAATAATTATTTAGTTAATTGTAATCTCATCGATAGAAATTATATGGTTATTTAGAGCTTCTAATTTGATAGTATTAGCTCCACGATCTATTTTAATAGAAACTTTTACGCTTTTCCAAGATCTATCAATAGCACCTGTATTTGGTAAAAGAAGTTTGTTTTTTACCACTTTTCCGTTTACGGTAACTTTTATAAAATTACCTGGTGCGTTGTCTGTTTTAGAGCTATATCTAATGTGTAAATCTGCATTACCCGCACCTCCATCATTTTCTTGATACCAAGAAATAGAAGCGCCTTTTTTAGCCATAATAACAAAGCCTTTTCCTTTAAAATCTTTTCCTTTTGATGAAATACTTGCTTTGTTTAATGTAGCTTCTTCTGCTTGTTCTCCTATTTTTCCATCATCCTTTGCTGTTTCATTCCAAGTAAAGCCTTCGGATTTTCCAAATTTTTCTTCTAAAATTTGCGTTGGTTTACCATCAACTACTACCAATGCTTTTACCGTAGTTTCTAATTGAATGTTAAAACTACTATTATACAAGGTAGATTTTTCTGTAGGTGTTGTTCCGTCTGTAGTGTAGTAAATAGCTATTTTTGGGTTGATTTTATCACCTCTTAAATTGATGATTTTAGAATCTATACTAACTTTGTTTGAAGTAATTAGTTTCTTTTCTCCTAAAATACTACTTGCTAATAAGTTGATGTTTCCTGAAGAATTTGTGCTTGTGATGTAAGCACGTGTTAACCCGTAAAATGCTTTTCTGTGATTAGGTCCTACATGCTGCTCTACATCAACAGGACTTCCGTTGTCTAAAGCTTTAATGCTACCTGATCCAAAGACATTAAAAAAGGTTCTGTTTTCTCCGTATGGATAAAAAGCTCCGTTGTTATCTGTTGTAGTTACACGAACCTGAACAATATCATCTTTAATAGTATCTAATGTTTCACCATCTACAGAAAGTGCAATTTTAGAAGGTTGATTTGCTGTTTTTATAATTTCTTCAGAAACTACTTTTCCGTTTTTATATCCAACTGCTTTTAAAGTTCCTGGTTTCCATTTTACCAACCATTGCGTTTGCATTTTTTCCCATTCAGTACCTGGTTGTTGTTTTCCTAATGATTTTCCGTCAAAAAACAACTCTACTTCATCGCAATTAGAATATACCCAAACCGGAATTTCTGTACCTAACGCAATTTTTGGATGTGTCCAATGTGGTAATATGTGTACCATTGGTTTGGTAGTCCACTGACTTTGGTATAAGTAATACAAATCTTTTTCAAAATTGGCTAAATCAATGGCGCCTCCCATAAAAGCTCTAAATGGCCAACCACCGTGTACGTATCCTGCTTCTCCAATATAATCGTGACCCGTCCAACGGAAAGAACCTGCATACGCAGGTATATCTCTTAACTGAGCAATATTTAAACGAGACGATACTCTTACAGTAGCATTGTCGTAACTAGAGTTAAAAATTTGTTTTCTGTTTTTTCTATCTGCTTGGTCTACCCAATCATGCGTAAACACTTCTTCTTTTGTTAAATCTGCAATGGCATAAGGTCTTTGGTTTTTGTTAGGAAAACCATCTCTAAACCACGTTTTTGTTCTATAATATCCTCTTACTTGCCATGTATGCGTGTTTTCTGTACCGATAAAAACTTTTCCTTTCTGATTTTTTTCTAAGTTCTCTAAGAAACCTTTCTTTTCACTTCCTCCATTTACACCTAAAACATTCATTTCGTCCGAACCAGAATGTCCAGAAGTTACAGGGCGAGTAGGATCTAAAAGATTGCATTCTGCTACCAAATCTTTAGCAATTGCTCCACGAGTTTCGTTACCAACACTATAAATAACAATAGATGGGTGGTTTCTATCTCTTTTAATCCAATCGGTTAAATCTTTTTTCCACCATTTGTCAAAATGATGCGCTCCATAATCGTTTTTGGCTTTTTTCATCCATCCATCAAAAATTTCATCCATCACTAGCATTCCTAATTCATCACAGATGTCATAAAATTCTGGTGTTTGTGGGTTGTGCGCTGTTCTAATAGCATTTACGCCCATATTTTTTAACTGCTGAATTCTAAATTTTAAAATTTTATAAGGCACTGCGGCACCTAAAGCTCCGGCATCTTGGTGATTACAAACACCTTGTAGTTTAACGTTTTTACCGTTAATCCACATTCCTGTTTCAGTTTTCCAAACAATATCTCGTACACCAAATTTAGTTTCTACAACATCTACTGTGTTTTTACCAATTAATAATTCTGTTTTTAAAGTATATAGATATGGCGATTCTGTAGACCAAAGGTTTGGATTCTGAATTTCTAAATCGGTTTTAAGAAGTGCTTTCTTGTCTAGTTTAACTTTGTCTTTGGTTGTAGCAACTACCTTTCCATTTTTATCAACAATAGAAGTAATCACTTTAACCTTTTCACAACTATCGTCTTTGTTAGATAATGCTGTTTCTACCAAAACTTTACCACCTTCGGTTCTAACAAAGATACCATCTCTGTCAATTTGTGTATTGTTTTTGATGTCAATCCAAGTATGTGCGTAAATTCCGCTACCTGTATACCAACGTGCAGAGGGTTGCTTGTCATTATCAACACGCACTGCAAACGTAATGGTTTTTGATGTTGCAACAGCTTCTGTAATATCATAAGCAAAAGAAACCCATCCGTAAGGTCTGGTTCCTAGTTTTTTACCGTTAGCCCAAACAGTACTATTCATAAATACACCATCAAAAGCAATTTCTACTTGCTTTCCTTTCCAATCTTTTGGTACAGTAATGGTTTTTCGATACCATCCAAAACCAGCAGGTAAATATCCGCATTGTGCACCCATTGGGTTGCTTTCATCGTACTCACCCTCAATACTCCAATCATGAGGTAAGTTTAAAGTTCTCCAAGAAGCATCGTTAAAATTAATTTGCTCTGCTCCGGTAATATCTTGTTGTATAAATTTCCAATCAGTATCAAAAGAAAGCCTTTCTACGATATTTTTATTAGGGTTGTTTTTATTCGCATATCCCAAAGTAAGGAAGCAGAGGAAAAAAAGTGATGTGAGATTTTTGAGGCTCATTGTTTGTTATCTTTTTAGGTAGTTTCTATTATAAAGAGACAAAAATACCCATTACATAAGTTTGTTGCATTTCAAAATTTACCCACATATGTTGCAAAAGAGCAATTATTTTCTAAAAATGGTAATATATGTAGTTTTTTTATTTTTTTAAGTAAAATAGAGTGTGTATCGTAACATTCTATACCCTTTATTGAGAAGTTTGTAACAAAAAATCAACTTAAGTTTGTGTCAAGCAGAAAATTGTAATGTTTCTGTGGGTAATAATGTATAAAAAGTAAAATAATCTTCAATTAAAAGGAAATGATAAAATTAAAATATTCAGTATCACTTTTAGCAATTGTATTCATGTTGTTTTTTAATGTCAGTTGTAAAAGTAAAAACCAAAATTCTTTAAAAAAGAATGCTGTAGAAAACAAAAAACCAAATATTGTTATTATATATCTTGATGATTTAGGGTATGGAGATTTAAGTTCTTACGGTGCCACAGAATTAAAAACCCCAAATATAGATGCGTTGGCAAAAGGAGGTATAAAGTTTACAAATGGATATGCTACTTCTGCAACATGTACACCTAGTAGGTATGCATTGTTAACGGGAGTTTATCCTTGGAGAAATAAAGATGCTAAAATTTTACCAGGAGATGCACCTCTATTAATTAGCACAAAACAACAAACATTACCAAAAATGCTTTCTAAAGTTGGTTATCAAACGGCTATTATTGGTAAATGGCATTTAGGTTTGGGATCTGGTAATGTAAATTGGAATGAAACCATAAAACCAAGTCCAAATGAAGTTGGTTTTGATGAGTCTTATATTTTGGCAGCAACACAAGATAGAGTGCCTACCGTATATATAGAAAATGGAAATGTTGTAAATCTAGATAAAAACGATCCTATAGAAGTTAATTATAAAAAGAATTTTAAAGGAGAGCCTACCGCAAAATCAAATCCAGAGATGACTACAATGAAATGGCATCATGGGCATAACAATAGTATTGTAAATGGTATACCAAGAATTGGATATATGAAAGGTGGTGAAGCTGCAAAATGGAGCGATATTGATATGGCAGATCATTTTTTAGGAAAAGCACAAAATTATATCAAAACACATAAAGAAAATCCATTTTTTCTTTACTATGCTATGCAGCAACCTCATGTACCAAGAACGCCACATCCTAGATTTGCAGGTAAATCTGGTATGGGACCAAGAGGAGATGTTATTTTAGAAGCAGATTGGTGTATTGGTGAGTTTATAAAAACGTTAGAAGAAGAAGGGGTTTTAGAAAACACATTAATTGTTTTTTCTAGTGATAATGGCCCTGTTTTAAATGATGGTTATTATGATGATGCTGTAGAGAAATTAGGAAATCATGACCCCAAAGGAGGATTAAGAGGAGGAAAGTATAGTCTGTTTGAAGCTGGAACTCGTGTGCCTTTTATTACTTATTGGAAAAACCATATAAAGCCAGGTGTTTCAGATGCTATTGTGTGTCAAATAGATTTGATGGCTTCTTTAGGAAACTTAGTTGGTATTGAAGAGAATACAACAGATAGTAAAGATTTATTACTTTCTTTTTTAGGCGAATCTGCAACAGGTCGTGATCATTTAATTTTAGAAGCAAAATCTAATACAGCATTAAGAAGCGGAGAGTGGATTATGATTCCGCCTTACAAAGGTGGGGCTATGAATAAAAAAGTAGGTACAGAAACAGGCGTTTCTTTAGAATATAAACTTTACAATATTAAAAAAGATGTTGGTCAACAAACTAATTTGGCAAAAGAAAATCCAGCGAAATTAAAAGAACTGATTAAGGTTTTTGAAAAATTAAAAAAATAGATAAAATGTTCTAGCTGTTACAAAATAGCTAGAACAATACATTTAGAGTTTCCCTTAACAAGAAGAGTAGTTGCATTAAAAAGGCAAAAAAGGAAATAAGAACACATATAAAATCAGAACTAATGAAAACGAAACTGTTATTTCTAATAGCATTATTTTTTGCTATTCATAATTATGCACAAGACACACCTTGTGGCACGATAGTAAACAATACATTTGATACCGATGGAGCTTTACCAGAAGGGTGGACAGAGTATAATACATCTGGTAGAGTAACTGTTGCAGCTGGTAAACTTAAGTTTAATCACAATACAACAAAACCATCGGTGTACCATACGTTTAGTCCTGTTACAAGCAATTCTAATTTTTCTTTTGATGTTTCTGCATCACGAAGTTCTGTAAATTGTCAAATACACTTGGTGTCATCTACAGGCAAGTATTTGTCTAGTATTGCAGTAGGTGTAAAAACAGCATCCATAAAATATGCAACTTCAATATCTTCTGGAGGTGTTCCAACTGATTTTACTGATGGCGAACCTAAGGTAAGTTTAAAGACGAATACGGTGTATACTGTTTCTGCTCAAGTTGATTTTGCTACAAAAAAAGTTGCTTTTTATGGTAATGGAGAATTAATGGCGGCTGATATTCCTTTTCTAGAAGCAGCAGAGGATATTGCTAAAATTGATATCCAATTAATTTATATGTATGCCAATAATGGTCAATTTTATTTTGATAATTTTTCATTGATAAGTGGCGATGCAAATCGGTTGCTTTTAACAAATAATACCGTTGCTGCAAGCACATTAATCAATACTGCTTCTATTGGTACTAATTATGATCAATATCCACAAGCAGCTGTAGATGCTTTTCAACAAGCAATTGACAATGCAAATAGCGTACTTGATAATTGTGATTCAGCAGCTAATATTATAGATGATGCTGTTACCAACCTTCAAGCTGCTCAAGAAGCATTTACTGCTGCAAGAGTAAACGGTTTGGTATTGGCGTTAAGAAATGATACAGGTATTATAGAAGATAATTTAGGATCAGTTATTCGTTGGGAAAACCAAGTAGAAGGATTCGGTGATGCAACTCAAAGCATTAGTGCTCTTGGAGGTGAGCAATTACAAGAAACATATCCAGGAAAAGTAACTGTTGGCTTTAATAAAGACGGATCATTCCTAGAGTTAGAAGGTACAAATACAGCGGTATCAGACAATACATTTAGTTTTTCTTATGTAGGTAAAGCAAACCCTGTAAACAGAGCATCTTCTTTAATAGGAAATTATGAGATTGATGGTGCTTGGAATAAAATATCTGGAGTAAGGATTGTAAAGTTAATAGACGGTACTATCAATTTACAATATGGTACTCCTGGATTAAAAATTGTAACATTAGGGTCTATTCCTAGTGATGATTATTTCTTTATTGGTTTTTCTATGGATGTATCAGGGAATTATACATATTTTGATAGTAGTTCTCCAGAGGTTAAAGAAGGCACATTAAGTGTTAAAATCTTACAAAACAGTTCAAATTTTCAATTAAATCTTTTTAATGATATTGATGGACCAAAAACATACGACCATACAGAGGTTGTAGAAGTCTCTTTGTATGATGAAACACTTAGTACAACTGATTTTCAAAATGAATTTACAAGATTAACTACAGAATATCCAGAATTAGTAAAAGGCGAATTTTCTGTGACAGAAGTATTACCTGCTGTACGTACAAACTTACCAGTTACATCTAGTATTACAGTAACATGTGATCAACCGATAGAACCAACATCTATTTTTCCAAAAATTTACATCAATAAAAGCGAAACAGCAGCAGATGGTAATTGGGTTTTATCACCAGCTAACACACTTACGTTTACACCAAGTTCAAATTGGCCATATAAGGCATTGGTAACTGTAGAAATAGATGAAGGTTTAAAATCTACAGATGAAGTTTCTGTGGATATGTCTAAAGCAACTAAATACAATTTTATTGTAGAAACAGATGAAAATTTTGGAGCTTCAGAAAACATCGAATTCACATCAATTGCTACGGTAGATTTTCCTCAAGTAGGACATACTTTAGGCTTAAAAATGAATTTACCAACCAATAGAGAACACAAAGTGCCAGTACATTTTTGGATACATGGTGGTGGTTGGTCTGGAGGAACTGCAGCTGCATCTGCAGGATCTTATTCTCCTCATGGAGAGTATTTAGCAGAAAATTTAGGAATAGCAACTTTAGGAGTTGGGTATAGATGTTCTGGTTCTAGCGGAACGTTTTCGTTAGCAATGGAAGATCTTGCTGCTGCTTATCAGTGGGCTGTAGACAATGCAGATACCTACAATTTTGATATGACCAAAGTATTTTTTAGTGGAGGTTCTGCGGGTACTCCATTAGCAGCCTTAGCATCACAAAAATATGCTGGAGTAATTGGTTTTATAGGTTTCAACGGAATTTATGATTTTGTAAATGATGCAGGAGATTTTGGTGTCGGAAATTGGTATAAGCAGAATGTACCTAGTGAAACTGCAAATTCTCCAATTTTTAATCTGGCAACTCCACCACCAGCAACTATTATGATGCATGGTGATGCAGATACCACAAAATCACATACACAAAGTACTCGTTTTGCTGATGCTATAAATGCTGCGGGAGGAGAAGCAGAAGCAGTAATATACCCAGGAGAAGTACATGCCTTTTTTAATCCAGGAAAACCTGCGTATGAAGATGTTTTAATTGAAATGGTCAACTTTATAAATGGCGTACTTAATAAACAAAGTTTAAGTGTTTCAGAGGTTAATATTGATGATCAAATAATGGTGTATCCAAACCCTGTAAAAAAAGGAGATACACTTACGTTACAATTAAATTCAAAATTTACTGCAGATAAATTAGAAACTCAAATCATCAATTATTTAGGTCAAATAGTTATCCAGAAAACTCTGTATCCAAACCGAGATGCAAACACTATTAAAATTGGTACTAAGAATCTAAAAAAAGGAGTTTACATTTTAAAAACAGTACAGCAACAACGTCCTAAAACGTTAAAATTTGTAATCCAATAGTTAAGAAACAACCATTATTAAACTGTTTATCATCAATAAACAGTTTAATTCTATCCATATTAGGTATAGCCTATTAAAGTCCGAATACACAGCAAAATAAAATATGGGACGAAATAGAAAAGGTGAAAACGAAGCGCCTTGTTTGGTTTACAAATGATCGTTTTGGAATGTTTATGCATTGGAGAACTTACTTGTAAGTACTATGTGATAAAAGGAGAAAATGATATCAAATTTAATCAAGATTATAAACGACAAACAATTAACCTAAAACTAAAAAAAATGAAAATTAAATTACTTTTCATAATTGTGCTATTTTTTACCATGAATACTTTTTCGCAAGGGAATACTTGCGGTAAAGTAGTAGAGGATACATTTGATACTCCGGGAGCTATATCAGGGGATTGGACAGAATACAACACTTCTGGAAAAGTTACCGTTGTGGATGGCCAGTTAAAGTTTAATCTAAAAAATGACACCCCTTCAGCATATCGAACTTTTACAGCAGTTTCAAATAATAGTTCTTGTTCTTTTGATGTTCAAGGAAGTCGTACTACTATGAATTTTCAGCTAGATTTAGTCTCTTCTGACGGAAAGTATATTGCTAGTATTGCCTTGGGTAAGGCAACAACAGATATAAAATATGCAACTGAAATGGTAAGTGCAATACCGGGTACTTATATTGCTGGAGTTATAGGAGCCGCTAAGTTTGCTAAGAATAAGAATTATTCTCTATCGATGTATGTTGATTTTGAGAACCAGACAGTAGATTTTTATAATGATGGAGTGTTAACATTAGAGGATATTCCATTTTTAGAGCCAACTACTAATTTTGCTAAAGTTGATACAAAACTACTGTATATGTACAGTAATTCTGGAACAGTTTTGCTAGATAATTTAACTGTTGTAGAAGCTAATGAAGCTAGAATAGCATTGTCTAATGCTATTGAAGCATCTCAAAAGGCAATTAATTCTGCAATTGTAGGTGATACATACAATCAATATCCACAATCTGCAGTTAATGATTTTCAATTAGCAATCACAAACGCAAATACAGTACTTGCTAATTGTGATGCAGCTTCAAGTGCAATAGATGCATCACTTTTAGAGCTTCAGGCAGCGCAAGACCTTTTTGAAACTACAAGAATAAATGATCCTGTACTTAAAATTTACAATGCCTATAATTTTGTTGGTGAAGCGCACGAAATGTATTGTGGGTATTACAACGGAACTTTAGGAGATTATGATGATTGGGCAGTTTCATTTACTTTAGATAAAGGGTATATGGTAACGTTTGCAGAGAATGTAAATGGTACAGGAGCTAGTAAAGTATATGTAGCAGCAGAGAATGATTTAAAAATTAACCTAACGGACGATTTAAAAAGTAAAGCCTCATTTATACGTGTTTCTCCTTGGTTTGATATCCATAAGAAAGGAATGGCTGGTAAAGGAGCAGATGTTATTCAAGAATTTGATAATTCATGGCATTATAACTGGAGTACTTCTGGTTCTGATATAGGAGATGCTAAATTTGTACCGAATCAATGGAGTGGAGGTTCTGTTGCAAATGCAATTAGTTTAGGTAACAGAATGGATATTGCGCATTATATGGCTTTTAATGAACCTGATGGTGCTGACCAAGCAAATATGACGGTAGATAAAGCTATCGAAAAGTACGAAGCAATGTTAGCTTCTGGTTTGCGTTTAGGTTCTCCTGCAAATAAAGACAATGCAAAAGGAGGTGTTTGGCGAGATGAATTTATGACCAAGGCTTTAGAAAAAGGATATCGTGTAGATTATATTGTGGTACACTATTATAAGAAGACATCTCCAACAAGTTTTTACAATTGGTTAAAAGCAATTCATGATAAATGGCAACGTCCTATTTGGATTAAAGAGTTTAATTATGGGGCTACTTGGACTGCTCAACCGGCTTCTAACGAAGCAGCAGGAGATGGGTTAAAGTCGTACATTAATATGTTAGATGATGCAAGCTTTGTAGAACGTTATTCTGTATTTACTTGGCAGCCAGATAAACCTATTTACTCTTTAATGAGTGTTCGTAATCCTGTAACTTTAAGTAGTTCTGGTATTATGTACAGAGATCATCAATCACCAATTGCCTATACACAAGAAGAGTATGAGCAAGGTGTACCATTATCTGTGGATGACAATTCGGTTTTATCTAAATTTTCGGTATTTCCAACCGTAATTACCAATGCTGTTTTTAACTGGTCGGTTTCCGAAGATATTAATAAAAAGAACATCAATATAGCTATTTACAATACAGCAGGACAATTGGTGAAAGAAGTACAAAACCCAAATTCTGCAGTAAATGTAAATAAGCTTTCTAGTGGTTTGTATTTTGTAAAAATCAATTCAGATTTAGGAAGTGTTACTAAAAAGATTATTATTGAATAACCTTTTCTTCTAACCTTTTTATTGTTTTAAGAATAAAAGATAAAACATAAATAAGACGAACTTAAATTAGAAAGTATGACGTTAAATTGTAGCAGCACCTTTATAGGGGGCTGCTATTTTTTGTTATAGTATATTTTGTTGTTTGTTTAAAAATAGTGTTATAGCTGCCATTAAGCAACAAATTGAACCCTTAAATGAGAATTTTAAATGAATAGAAAATGTTTTTTTTGTTAAAATCAGAATATAATATATTCACTCTTTTTTTTTCAATAAATAGATACTATTATGAAAAGAGAGAGCTTAATTAAAATAAAAAAAATGAAAATAAAAAACTACAAAATAATGTTTAAAAAAACAGTTCTTTTTTTGGCAATCTTTAGCTTTGGTTTTAGCTCGTTTAGCCAAAAGTATGTAAATGATATGGATTATGTTTTGGGAGATACAAAGCAGGCTTTTATTACCAATAAAATTACTACAGAAGAAAAGGCAGATAATCTTTTATTAGGGTTTAAAAATATGGGAGCTAATGGTATTCGTATTCCTATTTTTGGAAGAGGTTTAGACGGTGTAGATTTGAATCCTAACAAACCAATGTTTGATTATTTTTACGCAAAAGCCGTGGAGCAAGGTTTTCCAATTTTTGCAAATCCTGCACAAGGTGATGGAGGGCATAGAATAGCAAATAACAGACTTAATGGAAATGGTGCTAATGAAGGAGAAGAGGCTTCTGTTAATGGTGTTGAAGCTGCAACAGAAGAATTAATTGCAAGGATCATTGAGTTTTCTAATGAATATCCAGATTGTAAGTGGATTAATCCATTTAATGAAGACGGAAGAGCTACTAATAGTACTTGGAGTGTCAATCAAATCAATGAAATATATAAAAGACTTTATGAGCATGGTTTAAACGGAGCAGAATTAATAGGCCCTTGTACTTGGGGACTTCCTGCAGGAATAGATATGTTAAAGAATACAAATATTGCAGATTATATAACTGTGGCAACATCTCATAATTTAGGGTTTAATCATAGTCAATGGTCTACTTTTATCGCTTTGGCTAAGGCCGATGGTTTTCCTGTTTGGGACTCAGAAGTGAACCATAATGATGCAAAAGGTAACGGAACTCGCTTAGAAAAAGCAATTGAAAACAAAGTAGATGGCTTGGTTTTATACAATTCTTGGAACACAGTGAGTTTAACTACAGGTGCTATAAATGCTACAGGAGAAAAAGCAATGGCGCTTTACTTAAAGCCTGTAATTAACTTAGCGCTTGTGGGTACAGCAACACAATCATCCACAAACCCTTCATTTAACAAAGAAGCTTCTCTAGCTATTGATGATGATATTAATGGAAATTACGGAGGAGGATCTGTAACAGTAACAAATAATGAGGAAAACCCATGGTGGCAAGTAGATTTAGGTGCTGATAAAGTAATTGGAGATATTAAAGTATTTAATAGAACAGATGGATGTTGTAAAGCAAACATGTCAAACTTTACGGTGTCTGTTATAAGTGATGCAGGAGCAGAAGTTTTTTCAAAAACATTTACAAGTTTTCCAGACCCTTCGGTTATTATGAATGCCGGAAATGTAAAAGGAAGAATTGTTAAAGTACAATTAAATGCTACAGCTGCTTTAACGTTGGCGGAGGTTCAAGTTTTTCAGGGCGAAGAAAAGTTGTCTGTAAATGATACTAAAAGTATAAATGTAGATATTTATCCAAATCCGGTTTTAGATATTTTTACCATTTCTGCACCTGTTTCTACATTCAATCAATATGAAGTTTATAATATAAACGGACAACGAATTTTAAGTGATTCTGTTTCTAATAATACAGGAGAAGTTGAGGTTAACTTACAGCAGTTTTCAAAAGGTATTTATATGATAAAGTTAAACGGTGTTCAGTTTTCTAAAACATATAAGATTATTAAAGAGTAATTAAAAGACATTTTTAGATTTGGAAAACAGCATCTTTTTAAAGGTGCTGTTTTTTTATGTGTAAGAATAGATACTTAAGAAAGTGAATCTTCAATTTTAAAAATATTTTTTTTTCTATCATCACTATTTAGCTTAAACCTGTTTTTAAGTTGTTATTTGTTGAATCATAGGTTTTTAGGTTTGTTTGTTTGAATAGTGTGCAACATTTATATACCTCAAATGAGAAGCATATTGTTTATGTTGTTTCTATTTTTGAATAATATTCAAAGCTGAATTTAAGTTTCGATTATCTATGAACTGAAATTTGATTTATGGCTTATTGTTTTCAAAATAGTTTACTCAAAAAAAATGAATTTAAAAAAACTTGCTGTAGTACTTCTTATGAGTACATTTTTTCAAGTGTCTTTTTCACAAGAAAATAAAGGTGTCATAAACATTGATACAAAAAATGGGCATACCATTAAAATAGGTTCTAGTGGTTTTAATGTAAGAATTGCTGATAAAAGTTGGAGTTACTTACATCCAGATTTTAGAAAAGCTGTTCACGAATTAAAACCAGGTTGGTTGCGCTATTTTTCTGGTACAATGGGCGATGCTTTTAGTAGTGCAACAGGTCATTATGATTTAGATTATGCAATGATGTTTGATCATCCTAAATCTTATGAGAAAGGGTATCGATTTTTAGATATAAAAGGAGCACATCGAATTATAGATTTGTATCAATTATTAAGTGAAATTAATGGGAAGCTAGTAATTACTATTAATGGTTTTACAGAAACACCAGAAATGACGCGTGAACTTGCACGTTTTTGTAAAAATAATAATATTGAAGTCGCTACGTGGCAATTTTGTAACGAACCATATTTTTATGTACCACATAGAGAACGTTATTGGTGGAATAATGGGTATGATTATGCCGCAAAAATGAAACCTCATGCCGATGCTATTAAAGAAATTTATCCGGATGCATTTCTTGCTTTAAACAATACTTGGGATGGTATTTGGGGGTTTATGAAAGAAATAAATAACTATCAAAAAGAACAAGGTGCTTATTGGAATGTGTTTAGTAAACATTCGTACGCGCCACATACAGGTAAAAAAGAATCGGTAAAAAATGCCTGCCAAAGAGCCAATACCAAACTTTTAGAAGCTACTTCTGCAGCGGCAATGCAAGAAATAGAAGACTATACTTGGCAAGATGTGCCTATGGTTATTACCGAGTTTGGTGTGTGGAATAGACCTTTAAATGGTATTTATTCTAGTGTTTATAATATAGAATATGTAATGCGACAATTAAACCATACAAATACTTGGTATGTTGGTGCGCATGAAGTTAGTAGTAAATATAGTCCTAAAAAGAACTTTAATAAAGAAATTGAAGAAGCGTTTAAAAATGGAAAAGAGCTAAATACAGATGCGCTTTTAACAGGTATTAATAAGACATTAGAAGGAAAAGCGTATGAAATTTATCATGACGTAACCAATCATTCAGATTTTATTTTTGATTCAAAGGTGAGTAATGGTTTTGTAGCTCCAGGATTAAAAAAGGCTGTTGAAACTGGTTTTTACTCACAAGCGTATAGAGGAATAAATGGATATGATTATTTAGTATTTACAAACAGAACAAAAGAGTCTAAAGATTTTGATATTACAGTAGATGGTCATCAATTAAATAAAGAAATAGAAGTAAATTATATCTCTGCAGATTCATTAACGGTTCAGAATACAGAAATTAAAAAAGCAGTTTTTAATAATGGTAAAATCAACATTCCTTCTTTTAGCGTATCCGTTGCTAAATGGAAATCTAAATTGGTAACAAAACCTGCAAATCCTACTATTTATAAAGGCGATGTTTTACCAGAAAGCATTCAATTAACTTGGGGACCTTTAGAAAATGTGCAAAATTATACCGTTTATTATAATGATGTATCAAGTAACGTTTTAAAAGAAATTAAGGTGGATGCTAAAAAAACATCCATAGAAGTTAAAGGCTTAAAAAAAGGAGTTGTTTATAATTTTAAAATGAGTGCAGAAAATGAACAAGGCATCAGTGATTTTTCGAATCAAATTTCAATAAAAAATAGCACACCAGAACAACCAGAAATATTTAAAATATCTCGAAGAAATAATACGGCTACTATTTTTTGGAAAAGTGTTGCAAATGCCATAGGATATAAAATTAAATACATCAACAAAAACACAGGTCAAGAGCATTTAGTAGAAGCTAATAATGTTTTTGGATACAGATTAAAAGGATTAAAATATGATGTTCCTTATGTTTTTTCTGTAGCGGCTTATAATGGAGTTGGATTTGGAAAGTTTTCTAAATCGAAAACAATTAGTTTGTCAGACAAAGTTCCTTTTAGTCCAAAAAATGTATCCGCCATTAAAGAAGCAGACGGAAGTGTAACTGTAAATTGGATAGAACAAGATTCAATTTTACCAGAAACAACCTATAATGTCTACAGAGGTGTCGAGTTGCACAAGTATCAAAAAATAGCAAGCGGAATTAAAACACCGCCTTTTAAAGATAATTCAATAGAAAAAGATATCGTTTATTTTTACACTGTAAAAGCAGAAACTTCTGCTGGCGAAAGTAATTTTTATCCGAATACAGCTACTTTATTAAGTTCAGAAGATGAATATTCTATCAAAATAAAGAATATTGAAAAACAAAAAAACGGTTATTTGTTAAAAGTAAAGTTTAAAAATATTTTATTAGATGGTGATTTCTCTTACGGAGTAGTTTTAGAAAACATTTCTTATTTAACGGTTGAAGAAAATAAAATAGCGGGAACTAAATTCTCGCCTAAAACACATACTTTCGAGGTTTTTATTCCGAATTCGGCATTAGATAAAAAATCTAAATATGCTTTAAAAGCATTTGTAAATACAAACGGGAAAAACCTATTTAGTAAATTACCTCATAGAAATATTAAAACAGATTAAATTTATCAAAATGAAAAAAATTCTTTTTTTATTAATTATAGTAATTTCAACTTCTTGCAATACTAGTAAGCAAGTAAGTGTTAATAATAAGGTAACAAAAAGTGAAGCTCCTAATATCATTTATATTCTTGCTGATGATTTAGGGTATGGAGATGTAAGTAGTTTTCATCCAGAGAGTAAAATACCAACTGTAAATTTAGACAAAATGGCTTCTAATGGCGTAATGTTTACAGATGCTCATACATCTTCTGCTGTTTGTACACCAACAAGATATGGTATTTTAACAGGTCGTTATAACTGGAGAAGTCGTTTAAAAAGTGGAGTTTTAGGTGGGTATTCAAAATCATTAATTACACCAGACAGAACCACCGTTGCAGATGTACTTAAAAACCAAGGTTATAAAACTGCTTATATTGGTAAATGGCATATGGGTTGGGATTGGGCTTTTAATGGCGAGCCAAAAGAAACCATCAATAATTTACACACAATTCAGGATGTAGATTATACAAAACCCATTCAAAACGGGCCATCAACACATGGTTTCGATTATTCGTTTGGTTTTTGTGGTTCTTTAGATATGCCGCCTTATGTATATGTAGAAAATGACATGCCAACAATGGTGCCTACAAAAATTACACAAAATAAAGATTCTAAAGGAGTGTGGAGAAAAGGCCCAACTTCAGATGATTTTGTACATCAAACGGTATTACAAGATTTAACAGATAGAGCTATTAATTATATAGGAGACAATGCTAACGGAAAGAAACCTTTCTTTTTGTATTTGCCTTTACCTGCACCTCATACACCAATTTTACCTTCGGATGAATTTTTAGGAAAAAGTAAAACCAATAAGTATGGCGATTTTGTAATGCAAGTAGATGATGTGGTTGGTCAAATTAGAAAAAAACTAAAAGCAATGGGTATTTCAGATAATACCTTGTTGGTTTTTACAAGTGATAATGGTTGTTCGCCAAAAGCAAATTTTAAAGAATTAGAAAAGTTTAATCACGATCCTAGTTATGTGTTTAGAGGAATGAAAGCAGACATTTATGAAGGAGGACATCATGTACCTTTTATTGTAGAATGGCCAAACCATGCATTAAAAAATACAAGTACCGATGTAACCATTGGTACAACAGATTTTTTTGCTACTTGTGCAGATATTGCTGGGTATAAAATGAAAGATTCAGAAGGAGAAGATAGTTACAGTATGTTGCCATTATTAACAGATAAGAAGGCAAAAGAGATTAGAGAATATATTGTGTATCACTCTATAAATGGTTCGTTTGCCATAAAACATGGCGATTATAAATTGTGTGTAGCGCAAGGCTCTGCAGGATGGAGTTATCCAAAACCTCAAGAGATAAGAAAGAAACATTTAGATTTACCTGCAATGCAATTATTTAACATTAAAGAAGATGTTGCAGAAACTAATAATTTAATTGCCAGCAACCCTAAAAAAGCAGCGGAATTAAAAGCAGCGTTAAAGAAAATTATTTTAGACGGAAGAAGTACTGAAGGAACCATTCAAACAAATGAAGGTATGGAAGGTTGGAAGCAAATAGCAATTATTGTTAATTAATAGCTGTTAAAAATAGACACAAAAAACCTAACAATAATGAATCTTATAAAATCAAAGAGGACTATTTTTTCATTTTTACTTGTAATTATTTTTTTAACAAATGCTTGTGTAAAAGAAGACAAGTTAAAACAAGTTAAATCTCCAGATGCATCCGTTCATATCAAATTAGAGGAAGTAGAAGGAAGTTTGGTATATCAATTATTTAAGCAAGAACAACTTATTGTAGATACTTCTGTAATCTCCATATTGCCTAATGTTTCTGCTAAAATAGTTAATGCAGAAATAAAAAAGGTAGATGAAAGCTGGAAACCAGTTTGGGGACAGTTTAGTAAAATTAAAAACGAGTATAATGAGCTTGTTTTAGATATTCTATTAGCTGATGTAAAAGCCAAATTATATGTTCGTGTTTTTAATAAAGGTGTAGGTTTTAGATATGAAATAGAAGGATTTAAAGAAGGAAGCGAAGCCACTTTTTATTGTGAATATAATTTAAGTAATACCAATGAATTGTTTTCACCAAACGGAGAAAATCCTCCTTTAGGACCAATTTCTATTGAAAGTCTAACAAAAGTTAAAAAACAACCAAGATTATTAACGCCTTTGGTGGTTAAAAATTCTGAAGATTCTTACGTATCATTATTGGAATCAGATTTATATATAGCTCCCCAATTTGGTACCATCAAATTTAAGTTTAATACAGCTAAAAATTTACTTGCAGCTACCAATAAAACCACATTAAAAGGTACAAAAGTAACCACGCCTTGGCGCGTAATTTTAGTTGAAGAAAAAATAGGCGATTTGGTTACCAATACGGTTCCACTTAATTTGGCAACTCCAAATCAAATAGAAGATACTTCTTGGATACAACCAGGCAAAGCACTTTGGGATTGGAGAGTGCATGATTATAAAACTGTAGATGGTTTTGTTTATGGAGTGGATACCGAAAGTTACATCAGATTTATTGATTTTGCTGCAGAAAAAAATATCAAGTATTTTTTAATTGATGCTCATTGGTATACAAAAACAACAAAAGGACATTTTGATATTACAGAAAAATTAGATTTAGATAAAGTATCTAAATATGCAAAAACAAAAGGTGTTAAGTTAATCTTGTATTACGATAGACATAAAGGTGATTTTGGTGATGATGAGTTGTTTTCTCATTTTGCTTCTTTGGGTATGAGTGGTATTAAATATGGTTTTATGGGAAATAACGTTGCTTTTACAAGTGATGCTATTCAGCAAAGTGCAAAAAATCATTTATTAGTAGATTTTCATGATTCTCCTGTTCCTTTTACGGGAATGGAAAGAACATTTCCTAATGCCATTACAAGAGAATATTGTCATGCACAACAAGATTCTAGAAAAGCCTTTACGCCAGAAACTTTTATTAAAATGGCATTAGTTAATGCAATTCAAGGTCCTTTAGACATGAATAATGGAAACTTCGATTTAATTGGTATTAATAAAGGAGATCGATTAAAAGGACCTAAAAAGAAAAATACATATTTTTCTACAGTAGCTTCAGAAGCAGCAAGAACATTGGTTATTTATAGCGGATTGGTTTGTTTGCCAGATGCACCAGAGGCGTATGCTAAAAAAGCAGATCTTTTTGAGTTCATTCAAAAAATGTCTGTAGGTAAATGGGATGAGAGTAGGGTTTTAAGTAGTAAACTAGACGATCATATTTCTACAGCAAGAAGATTTGGTGAAGAATGGTTTATTGGTTCTGTTGCTAGTAAAAAAGGAACTTCTTTAGATATTAATTTAGACTTTTTAGAGGAGGGTAAAAGTTATGCTGTTACGTATTATGAGGATACAAAAGATACACATGGTATGAACAACCCAGAAGCGTATCAAGTAAGAAAAGGGAACGTTAAAAAAGGAGCTATTGTAAAAGCTGTAATGGCTCCAGGAGGCGGACATTGTATGTGGATTAGACCCATGTAAAATCATCTTTAATTAATTTAATGAATGAGAATTCTAATCAAACAAAACACACTTAAAATGAAACAAGTATTATTTAAAATTGTATTTTTTATTACACTGATTGTTGGAATTCAAAATCAATTTGCGCAAACAAAGTTACCTTCAATTTTATCGGATAATATGTTGTTGCAACAAGCTACAGACGTAAAAATTTGGGGTTGGGATGCACCAGGGCAAAGTGTTACTGTAAATCCTTCTTGGACAAAATCAGTAAAAACCCTTACCAATAATGAAGGTAAATGGCAGGTATTTGTTGCCACGCCAAAAGCAGGAAAAACGGGAAAATTAAAAATAAGTGGTTCCACAAAATTAACCATAAATAATATTTTATTCGGAGAAGTTTGGTTGTGTTCTGGTCAATCTAATATGGAAAGACAATTGGGGTTTCGTAATAATCAAAAACCAATTGTAAATTTTTATGAAGAATCGCTAAAAGCAAATCATCCTAACATTCGTATGTTTTCAGTTAAAAAGAAAAAATCAACTACGCCATTAGAAGATTGTGAAGGAGAATGGGTAGTATGTTCACCCGAAACGGTTTTAAAGTTCTCGGCAGTAGGTTATTTTTATGGAGAAAGATTATCTAAAAAATTAAAAATGCCAGTTGGTTTAATTCAATCTGCATGGGGAGGAACTAGAGTAGAACCATGGACACCGAAGGAAGGCGTTGAAAAAGCTGCTTTAGAAAACGGAGGACAAAAGAAATTTTCGAACCTATACAATGGTATGATTTCGCCTTTAATCAATTATAAAATAAAAGGGGCAATTTGGTATCAAGGAGAATCTAATGTTAAAAATTGGAAAGCATATAAAACGCTTTTTCCAAATATGATTTCTAGTTGGAGAGATAAATGGAATATTGGTAATTTTCCTTTTTACTTTGTGCAAATAGCACCTTATAATTATCCAGATAAATTTGCGGTACCACAAATAGTAGAAGCGCAATTAGAAGCTTTAAAATTAGAAAATACAGGTGTTGCAGGTACGCAAGATATTGGTGCTATTTATGATATTCATCCACCTCAAAAAAAAGAAGTTGGTCGTAGATTAAGTTTAGTTGCTTTGCACAATACCTATGGTAAAAGTGAGGTTGTCTATGCAGGACCTTCTTTAAAATCGTATAAAACAGAAGGACAAAATTTAGTTATTAATTTTGATACACCTGGTTCTACATTACATTCGGTTGGCGGTAATATGGGCAAAATTCCATCATTTTATATTGCTGGCGAAAACAAAATTTTTCATAAAGCACAGGTAAAACAAGACGGAAATACAATTATTTTAAGTTCACCTAAAGTAAATAAACCTGTTGCAGCAAGATATATCTGGGCTAACAATGCCAATGGTACGCTTTACAACAAGCTAGGTTTACCTGCATTACCTTTTAGAACAGATACTTGGGATGAAGTGCTTTATGAAGAATAAATGATTAACAAGAACAACAAATAATAAAAACTATACATAAATGAAATACATTAACACTAATTTTATATTTCAAAAAACAATCTTATTATCAGTTATAGGTTTGTTTATAGCTTGTAATTCTACACCTAAAACGGATAAAACAGCAGAAGTTACAGTGCCAAAAAAACCGAACGTCTTATTTATTTTGGTAGATGATTTAGGCTACGCAGATTTAAGTATTATGGGAAGTAAGTTTTACGAAACTCCTAATATCGATAAAATTGCCAAAGCGGGTACTGTTTTTACAGACGGATACGCAGCATGTACAGTTTGTAGTCCGTCTAGAGCAAGTTTAATGACCGGGCAATATCCTGCAAGACATGGAATTACTCAGTTTGAAGGAAATAGAAATTATGGACAAGCTTGGAAAGATCGTAAACGTTATACCAAATTATTACCACCAAAATATAGTGATCATTTAGATACCAAGACAACTACAATAGCAGAAGCTTTTAAAGAAAATGGATACACTACTTTCTTTGCAGGTAAATGGCATTTAGGAGGTAAAGAACAAGGATCATTACCTACAGATCATGGTTTCGATATTAATATTGGTGGATACAATGCAGGAGGTCCAAGTGGAGGATATTTTTCTCCATATAAAAATCCGTATTTACCAAACTTACCAGAAGAAAAAGGGCAGAATTTGTCTATGAAATTAGCTCAAGAAACGAGTAATTTTATTACAAAAAATAAGGATGATCATTTCTTTGCTTACCTTTCTTTTTATGCTGTTCACGGTCAAATACAAACAACCAAAGAAAAATGGACAAAGTATAGAAATAAAGCAGAAAAAATGGGAATCCATGAAACTGGTTTTGAAATGGAACGCGTTTTACCTGCTAGAAAATACCAAGATAACCCTGTTTATGCAGGTTTAATTGAACATGTAGATGAAGCTATTGGTACGGTAATGAAAACCTTAAAAGATTTAAACTTAGATAAAAATACCATTGTTGTTTTTACTTCGGATAATGGAGGGGTTACTTCTGGTGATAATTTTTCTACCAACCAATTAACTTTAAGAGGAGGAAAAGGTTACCAATGGGAAGGAGGAACGAGAGTTCCCTATTTTATTGATGTTCCTTGGATCAAACAAACAGGAGCAAGTATTGAAGTTCCTGTATCTGGGGTAGATTTATACCCAACATTATTAGATTTATCTGGTTTCCCTTTAAAACCAGAAGCGCATAAAGATGGTGTGAGTTTAAAACCACTTTTATTAGGAGAAAATATTGACGATAGACCATTGTATTGGCATTATCCTCATTATGGAAACCAAGGTGGTGAACCAAGTTCTATTATTAGAAAAGGAAAATGGAAATTGATTTATTATTGGGAAAATTTGAATGCTGAATTGTACAATTTAGAAACAGATTTAGGCGAACGTAATGATGTTGCAGCAAGTAATCCAGAAATTACAAAACAAATGCAAACGCAACTTTTAGATTGGTTGAAATCTATGGATACGCATTATGCAGAAGTAGATCCAGAATGGAATCAAGCTGCTCGTAAAAAATGGTTAGAAAGACAAAGAACTAAAACATTACCAGCACAAGAAAGACAACGTAAAAAAATGCTTTCTCCAGATTGGCAACCAAATAAAGATTGGTGGGGTAGTGAAGTAAATGTCAAATAATAAACTAAATAAAAAAATGATTAAGAAATTAAGTTTAGTACTGATGCTTAGTTTAGCTTTATGTTAGGCACAAGGGAAGCAGCAAATTACAACATAGAAACATTATTTTTTTTAAAATAAACGAATTGAAACTAGAAACAACTAAATGAAATTAAAAAAAATGAAAAATATATTATTAGTTTTTGTATTGTTACTTAGTACAATCACAGCAAATTGTCAGAAAGATTATACTAAAGAATCTAACGAAGATTTTACCGAGCGCATGAAATGGTTTAGCGATGCTAAATACGGTATGTTCATTCATTTTGGTCTGTACAGTCAACTTGGTGGAGAATGGAAAGGGAAAACTATTAATAAGTATTCTGAATGGATACAAGCCTATGCTGATATTAGCCCACAAGAATATGCCATGTTAACACATGCGTTCAACCCTACTGAATTTGATGCTGATTTTATTGTATCAACAGCAAAAAAAGCAGGAATGAAATATCTTGTTGTTACAACAAAACATCACGAAGGGTTTTGTTTATGGGATAGCAAATACACCAATTTTGATATAGCAAATACACCCTTTAAACGTGATATTATAAAAGAACTGGCAGATGCTTGCCGCAAGTACAACATCCACTTTGGTACTTATTACAGTATTATTGATTGGCATCACCCATCACAGGAAAGAAACTTAGATAAATCAGGAATCAATCGCTGGTCAAATATCCGAATGAAAACAGGTGAAAAACAGGAATATATTACTTACATGAAAAACCAAATTAAAGAACTTATAGAAAATTACGACACAGAAATGATCTGGTTTGATGCCGATTGGGTCTATTGGTGGGACATGAATTTAGGTATTGATTTATACAATTATATAAGAGAGTTAAAGCCAGAAATTATTATAAATAACAGGGTAGCGAAGAGAGATTTTTTTAAAAAGGATTTTGGAACTCCCGAACAGTTTCACCTTGAAAATAAGGTAGAGTATGAATGGGAGGCTTGCTATACCATAAATAATTCATGGGGCTATAAAAAAAGTGATAAGAACTGGAAAGATGCACAAGCCGTATATAATAAACTAATGGATATCAATGGAAAAGGAGGGAATCTTTTACTAAATGTTGGGCCTGATGAAAATGGAAAAATACCCAAAGCCTCTGTCGATATTTTATTGGAGGTTGGCAAAATGTTAAAGAAGTAATCAAAATATAATGTATTTGAAAAATGGATAAAGTCCAGTGCCTAACATTTTGTATAAGTAATGGCAGGTAAATCATTAATTATCAGTGTTTTTATCCCTATCAAGCTGCGTAGCGGTTTGACAGGAAAGTACCACACAATCTGCCACTACTCATACAATTTACCGTTATTCAAGTAAGGAGGAAAAAATAGTCTCATTAAAATGTAGTTATTTTTTTAGAATATAACAAGGTACTTTTATTGTGCTGTTTTTACCAAATGTATCTAGTAGTAAATAGAATAAATATGATGAAAAGTTTAATGATTTTTAGAAAATCAACCTTTAAAACTCCTTTTTTATTAGGTTTTTTATGTTTCATTGTTGCAAATTTTAGCTTTGCACAAAGCAATCAGAAAATAACATTAAATGGCAAATGGTCTTTTAAAACAGATCCTTATGCAGAAGGAGAATCTTCTAAATGGTTTACAGAAAAGGTAAATACTGCTTCTTGGGATACTATGATGGTTCCTGGAAACTGGGATTTGATAAATGAGTATGCCGAATATGTTGGCGATGCATGGTACACAAGAACTTTTTCTATGGATGAACTAAAAAGTTCAGAACAAGTACGTTTGGTTTTTCAATCTGTTTATAACGATGCTAAAGTTTGGGTAAATGGGCATTTAGTTGGTGAAAATGATTTAGGCTTTTTACCTTTTCATTTTGATATTACGCAGTATCTAAAACCTGGCGCCGAAAACAGATTAACCGTATTGGTTAATAACGTTTTTAAAACTGGAGCCATGTGGAATTGGGGAGGAATTAGAAGACCTGTTTGGTTAGAGTTAACGCCTAAAACGCGTATCGAATTTCAGCATATAGATGCTGTTCCAGACTTAAATAAAGGAACGGCTCAATTAGGTGTAAAAATTGTGAGTAGCAATTCTAGCAACACACCTAAAAAAGTACTGTTTAATATCAATATTAAACATAACGGAAAGGTAGTGGCAAAAGGGAAAGTAAAAGCCACAATTCCTGCAAATACCAATAGACATATTGTAAACTGGTCTTATAAGTTGCCAAAATCTAAAGTAAATTTATGGCATTTTGACTTTCCTAATTTATACGAATCTACGGTTACCTTATCAGAAAATAAAGAAATTTTACATACAAATTCGGATAGATTTGGTATTCGAAAATTAGAAATAGATGGTTTAAAATTACTCTTAAATGGAGAAAGTATTAGACCTGTTGGGTTTAATGTGATACCAGAAGATCGATTTACAGGAAATACGCTGCCTTTTGAACGTATTAAAGAAGATGTAGATTTAATGAAAAGTTTGGGTGCAAATATGGCACGTTTAAGTCATGTAAATTTACCAAAGGAGTACATCGATTATTTGGATGAAAAAGGAATTCTAATTTTTGAAGAAGTAGGGCTTTGGGGAAAAGATATTTTAGTAGATCCAGCACACCCAAAACCAAAAGAATGGTTGCAACGAATCATCGAAAATAATTATAATCACCCAGCAATTGTAGGGTGGAGTGTAGGTAATGAATTGGGTACGGCGTCTAAAAACCCAAAAGTAAATGCGTATGTAAAAGGAGCTATAGAAATGGCAGAGAAATTAGATCCAAATAGAATAGCAGTTTGTGTGTCTAATTCGGCTAATAATTCACCAAAAGAAGCAACTATGTATGCAGATTTAGCCATGTTAAATGGGTATCAGAATTGGGGTAAAAAAGTGGATGGTACTTGGAAAAATCATAAGAAACCCATTTTTATGTCTGAGTTTGGTAAAGAACTAAATTCTGAAGACCCAAGTTTAGGAGATATTCCTGCCGAAAAAATGATGAATGAGCTACGAAACAAAGAATATGTTTTAGGGGGTTCTTTATGGGCATTTAACGATTATAGAAGTACGTATCATGGTAAAGATGGATGGAAAACACCTCCGTCACAAAATAGAGCATGGGGAATTGTAACTTCTTTTAGAGATAAGAAAAAGGGCTTTTATAGTATTCAAAAAGAATTTAGCCCAATAAGAAATTTGAATGTATCGAATTTAAAAATAGCAGAAGGAAAGGCAAAAGTGACCATTCAGCCAAGAACAAAATTAGACATTCCTGCAAATGTATTGAGAAACTATAAGGTACAGTACACGCTATTTAATTCTGATTTTAAGGCTGTTGAAACAAAATCACGAGTGGTTAAAACCATATTCCCGGGAGACAACGCATTTGATGTTTTCTTAAAATGGAATGCTAAAGAAAACATAAGTATGATAGAAGTTAGTTTCTTAGATCCACAAGGATATAAAGTTCATACAGATCTTATTAAGTTTCAGGTTCCTGAGCAACCTGTTATCACATTTGCCAATACAGCAAACAGTGGTATTCGTGTTTTTTATGATAAAAGTAAAGATGCAGAGGCGTATTATGTTCGATATGAAAAAGACGGTTTGACTTTTAATACTAAGGAGACGACAAATAATTTTATTGATATTGAGAATAAAAAAATAAAACAAGGTCATGTTTGGAAATATCAACTGATTGCAGTCAACAATAAAGGAGAGAGTATTCCTTCTAAAACAAAAGAACTTACAAAAGATGAAGATGAATTGCCTCCAATTATTTGGAATACAAAACATACTGAGAATGGTGTTTTTATAGCTTTTACGGTCTCTCCAGACGATTATTTGTATGAAGTAGTTTACGGCACGAGTTCTAATACTTATGAAAGAAAATTAACAACCAAAGTACAGGGTGTTTTGAATATTCCTAATATTAAAAAAGGTACTCCAGTTTATTTTAAAATGAGAGTTATCAAACAATGGGGATTTGCTAGTGAGTGGACGCAAGAGTTAAAAAGTGAGTAAAAACTTGAAGTAGCATGAATTTAATAAAAACAATTTTAGGTAGTTTCTTGTTGATGATGTTTGGTGGTCAATCTGTAATCGCGCAGCAAAATCAAACAGAAATAAAACCTGCACAACAATGGTTAGATGCCAACGGAAAAAATATCAATGCTCATGGAGGTGGTGTTATTTTTTATGAAGGTGTTTACTATTGGTACGGAGAGCATAAATTAGAAGGAAAATCAGAAGCTCAATTTGCCGATGGAGGCATCCATTGTTATTCTTCTACAGACTTAACAAACTGGAAAGATGAAGGTCTTGTTTTAAGTGTAGATTATAAAGATGAAAAACACGATCTTGCTTATGGATGTATTTTAGAAAGACCTAAAGTGGTTTACAACACTAAAAACAAAGAGTTTGTGGCGTACTTTAAATTGTATTTAAAAGGAGTTGGGTATGATAGTAATTATGTTGGTGTAGCGGTTGCAAATAAACCATCAGGTCCATTTGTTTATCATCATAAGTTTAGAGGTGGAGGATCGCCCAAAGGCTCTGGTGATTTTTCTATGTATAAAGATGATGACAATATGCTGTATCATTTAGCAGTGCGTAAACCAGACAAGGCATTTGTAATCGGAAAAATGGATGCTGATTACTATTTTCCAGAAGGAGATTATCAAGTTTGTAAAGGTGTAAAACTACATACAGAAGCACCTGCAATTATCAAAAGAAACGGAGTATATCACATGTTAGGGTCGGGCTCAAAAGGTTGGAATCCTAATCCTGCTCGTTATCATACTACCAAAAATATTTTAGGAACATGGACTTTTCATGGAAATCCTTGTTATGGATTTAATCCTGTAGATAGTTTAGGCATGGATAAAACTTTTGGAGGACAAGCATCGTATATAATCCCTGTTCAGGGAAAGAAAGATGCTTACATTGCTATGTTTGATATTTGGAAACCCAAGAACCCAATATCAGGAAGGTATATTTGGTTACCTATTGATTTTTCTGGAGGAAAAATGGCTATTTCATGGTTAGATCATTGGAAAACAGCTGTTTTTGATAAATAATTAGCAAATATTTATAAGTGTAACCCTAATCCGTTTTGCATTTTGATTCTAAAATGTCAGTTTGAATGATTTTGAGGCACGAAAAATTATATCGAGAACAATTTAATAACTTAAAAATCTTATTCTCGATACAAATTTCACTCGAATTGACAGAATTTTATCAAAATGGACAACAGGTAAGTTTAATATAAAATATAATCAAATGAAATTTAAAATATTGGTCATGTTTTTGGTCAGTGTATCCATGATGCAAATTGCTGCTCAAAACAAAAATAATCAAAAAATAGTATCAGGTAAGTTATGGTTTGATAGCAAAGGAGAAAGGATAAATGCCCATGGAGGTTGTGTTATTTTTCATGACGGAATTTATTACTGGTATGGAGAACATAAAGAAAAAGGACTCTCTGAAAAAGAGCATGCCGATGCAGGGGTTCATTGTTATGCCTCTACAAATTTAGTAGATTGGCACGATCAAGGTATGGTATTGAGCTTAACCAAAAAAGATAGTTTAAGCGATTTAGCTTTTGATGCGAACCAAGACCGCCCTAAAGTAGTGTATAATAATAAAACGAAAAAATTTGTTTTATTTTTTAAACTCTATATCCGTAAACATGGTTCAAAAACTGCTTTTGTTGGGGTTGCTGTTTCTCAAAGTCCATCAGGGCCTTTTAATTATAGGCATAAATTTCTAGGAGGAAATTCGCCTAATGGAACTGGTGATTTTGCAATGTTTCAAGACACAAATGATGAATTATACCATATAACTGTTAGAAAACCAGATAAAAAATTAGTAATAGGTAAAATGAGAGACGATTACTTATTACCAGAAGGAACGTACCAAATAGCTAAAGGTATTACCAAGCATACAGAAGCTCCTGCGGTATTTAAAAAAGAGGGTACTTATCATATGTTAGCGTCCGGCAGTACTGGTTGGTCAGCAAACCCTGCAAGATATTTTACAAGTACATCTCTTTATGGGCCTTGGGAGTATCAAGGGAATCCGTGTTTTGGTACAAACCCCAATAATAATTTAGGTCCAGAAAAAACGTATGGAGGTCAGTCTACATTTATCATACCATATCAAGGAAAAAAGGATGCCTTTATTGCTTTTTTCGACATAAATAAACCGAATCATCCTTATGATAATTTATATATATGGTTACCAATTGATTTTACAAATAATAAAATGACTATCAATTGGATTGATTCATGGGATTTAGATTATTTTAAATAGTGATTTTTACTACATCGTAGCATTTTAAAGTACTTTTTAGATGTATTAGGTTTGGGTGATTTTGTCTGTTTTTTATAAAAGATAGACAAAATCACCCATTTTTATTGTCAAAATGACCCCATTTGATGTGTAAGGAAGAAGTAGTTTTATGTTTTTAAAAACTTTTTGAATTAGCACCCCCTAAAAATGAATGTTTTTTCAGATAAAATAATTTAGGAAAGGATAAAAATAGAAACACATAAAAAGAATGATAAAGGCACTGCAAATTTTTATTTTATTCGCATTTATAGGATTAAATGCCCAAAAGAAAGATACCGTATCGGTTAATTTTAATAAGACGATAAAGAAAAATATCAACAAAGGTATTGCATCAGCAAACTTATGTTGGTTAACAGATTCTGATTTAAAACAACCTAATAATACGCAGTCTATAGTAGATGCCATCAAAGAAATGGGATCTGGGTCTTTGCGTTTTCCGTACGGACATTTGGCCGATAATTATTTGTGGCATACGGCTCCTTTTAATGATACTGAACAAGGTTTAAGACCTAAAGTAGCAACGATGTTACAAGCTCCTGGAATATGGGATTGGGCTGTAAATAAGGATGGTAGTTTTAAAGCTGCCATGGATTTTGATGAGTATATGCAACTGTGTAAAAAGTTAAATATTAAACCATTGGTTGTTGTAAATGTTTTTTCTTTTAAATACAAAGGTGGTCCTACTTTTAAGCAACTTGTAGAAAGTGCTGTAGCCTGGGTAAAATATGCGAAGAAGAAAAATTACCATGTGGAATATTGGCAAATAGGTAACGAAGTAGATCATCACCCAGATGTTTTAACTAGAGATGAATATGTAGCCTGTTATCAACAGATAGCATCCGCAATGAAAGCGGTAGATGCGAGTATTAAAATTGGTCCTGGAACTCTTAGTAGTGTCGGTTATTTTAATCAGGTGCTTGCAAAATATCCTAAATTGATCGATTTTGCTTCTGCTCATCAATATATGTGGCGTTATAAAGATTCACTTACTAGTTATACTATTTGGAAAGAGCATGCAGATCATTATATTCCTAATATTTTAAAAATGCAGAAAGCGGTGTCTAATTCGGTAAAACCGAATATGGAAATTGTAATAACCGAAACGGGTGTAACGCCAGATAAAGGAATGGGTTCTGTAAATAATATGCATAAGGCTTTATGGTATTTTGATGTTTTGATGAACCAAGTTAGCTTACCAAATGTGGCGTATTCTTATTTTTGGGGAACACATTCTCCTTGGGGAGGTAATAAAGACAATGACAACAATGATTTAGGTGTACTTTTTAGAGTTGATGATAATTCTCGTAAACCCATTGCAGAGGTAATTAAGCTTGTAAATGAACATGTTCTAGACAATATGGTAGCAACCACACAATTTTCTGGTTACATAAGAACCTTTGCGAGTAGCAGTAATAATGGCGATAAGCTTGCTGTTTTTTTAATGAATAAAAATGACAAAGCTCAAAAAGTAGTCTTAAAGTTGAGTGCTTTACCAAATCATATAAAGGCATTAAATCGTATGGAATATAAAGGGAAATTACCAGAAAGTAAAACCGTAAATATCATTAAATCTCAGCCGGTTTCTATCAATGATAATTATATAGAACTAACACTTGCTCCATTGTCTATAACGGTTTTAGAAAATTAGGGAAAGAGTTTGTATAGATATTACTAAAAATAACATAGGTTTCGTCAAAATTTTTTGCTTGAGAAAATAACAATTTTTAAGTGATTTAGACTGTTTGAAATAACCAAAATGAATCCTTATTTGAAACAAAAGGATTCCTTACATCATAAATTAGTTTTTTAATTTAGTGGCAGGATGTTAAAACAAGTTATGGCAATTGATGTTAAAAATTATTTGCTCATAATCAATTTAAAAATCAATAAAATTATATTTTGAAAAATCGACTCGTAACAACTATCAATTATCTAAGCTTTTCATTTATTTTATGCATGATTTCTTGCAATACAGTGAAGCAAGAAAGTAAAACTAAAGAAGAAAAACCAAATATCGTTTTAATCATGGCCGATGATATGGGCTTTTCAGATCTTGGTTTTATGGGGTCTGGGATAGAAACCCCAAATATTGATCAATTAGCATCTGGCGGAATGGTTTTTAATCAATTTTATAACGCAGGAAGATGTTGCCCAACAAGAGCTTCTTTATTAACCGGTTTGTATGCGCATAATGCGGGTTTAGGTTGGATGACTGCTGCTGATTTTGGCGTACCAGGATATCGAGGGACCATTAGTAAAAATAGTGTAACACTTGCTCAGACGTTAAAAACAGCAGGCTATAAAAATTACATGACAGGAAAATGGCATGTAACTTATAATAAAAATATGGAGCCAGGTCTGGATAATTCTAATTGGCCTATTCAAAGAGGGTTTGATGAATATTACGGAGTTCTTTCTGGTGGAGGAGGATATTATTTACCAACAACTTTAACTAAAAATAATGAAAGACTGACGCCTTCAAAAGATTTTTACTTAACTGAGGCAATTAATAATTCTACAATAGAAATGTTAGAAGATCATTTTGAAACAAAAAAGGATACTCCCTTCTTTTTTTATGTAGCACATTATGCACCACACAGACCTTTGCATGCCTTAGAAGATGATATTAAAAAGTACAAAGGAAAATTTAGTAAAGGATGGGATTATTTTAGAGAGCAGCGTTTTAAAAAGATGAAAGAAAGTGGTTTGTCTAATAATTGGGCATTGAGTCAACGACCTAAAGATATTCCGGCATGGAACAGCTTATCAGAAAAAGAAAAAGCCATGTGGGAAATGCGAATGGAAGTTTACGCTGCACAAATAGACCGAATGGATCAAGGAATTGGACGCATTATAAAATTACTAAAAGAGAAAAATGAATTAGACAATACCATTATCGTTTTCTTATCTGATAATGGTGGAAATAAAGAATCGCAAGGAAAGAATTTTGATGCGGAAAGTATGACAACTCCTGGTGACAAAAATTTTAACCAAAGTTATAGAAAAAATTGGGCAAATATGAGCAATACTCCTTTCCGCTTGTATAAAAGTTCTAACCATGAAGGCGGAATCAGTACGCCATTAATAGTGCACTGGCCTAAGAAAATTAAACAAGGTTCTATTACAAATCAGCAAGGACATGTCATCGATTTTATGCCAACTTTAATGGAACTTGCAGGTGCAAGTTATCCAAAATCGCTTAATGGAAATAATATAAAACCATATCAAGGTAAAAGTTTGGTTCCTGCGTTTAAAGGCTCGGTTTCTAATAGAGGTCCGTTGTTTTTTGAGCACGAAGCAGACAGAGCGGTTATTGACGGCGAATGGAAATTGGTTTCTACAAAATCGTTAAAAGCTCCTTATGAAGGAAAATGGGAGTTATACAATGTATCCGAAGATAGAGCAGAAGAAAATAACTTAATAGATAAACATCCAAAAATTGCTTTAGAACTCGAACAAAAATGGAATGTTTGGGCAAAAGAGAACAATGTTTTGCCTCTAGATGCTAGAGGTTGGACCGTGAAAATAAAAAGTGATATCCATACTTCAAAAAAATAAAAAACGAATGAAAATTAAATTATTATATATCAGTATCACACTGTTTGTAGCACAAGCAATGGTTTATTCTCAAAACACTACTCAAAAGCCAAATTTTGTCATCATACTAGCGGATGATTTAGGCTATGGAGATTTAGGGTTTACAGGGAGCACACAAATAAAAACACCAAATATTGATGCTTTGGCAAAAACTGGAGTTCAAATCAATCAAGGGTATGTTTCCGCACCTGTTTGTGGACCTTCTAGAGCAGGTTTAATGACCGGGAGAAACCAAGTGAATTTTGGTTTTGATAACAATCCTATTGTAAATTTACCTCAGTTTGACGATAACTATGTTGGTGTTCCTTTAAGTGAAAAAACAATGGCAGATCGATTGGCTTCTTTAGGATACACCAACGGGTTGATTGGAAAATGGCATTTGGGAGAAGCAGATCATTTTCATCCTACCAAAAGAGGATTTCATGAGTTTTGGGGCTATCGAGGAGGAGGACATAACTATTTTGCAAACAAACCGAATGGAAGTCCTTACAAAAATACTATTGAGAGTAACTTTAAAACGCCACAAGAAATTACGTATTTAACAGATGATAAAGGAGATGAGTGTGTAGATTTTATCAAACGTCATAAAAAAGATCCTTTCTTTTTATATGCATCCTTTAATGCGCCTCATGCGCCAATGCAAGCAACGGAAGCAGATTTAAAATTGTATGCCGACATAAAAAATAAGAAAAGACGTACGTATGCTGCAATGGTACATCGTTTAGATATAAATGTTGGTAGAATTGTAAAAGAGTTAAAAGCTCAAAAAGTATATGAAAATACTGTCATTGTCTTTTTAAGTGATAATGGTGGTCCGTGTGATCAAAACAGCGCTATGAATGCTCCGTTTAATGGGCAAAAAGGAATCTTGTTAGAAGGAGGAATTCGAGTGCCTTTTGTCATCTCGTATCCAGGGAAATTAAAAGCAGGAAGCTATAACAACCCAATTACTTCTTTAGATTTAACGCCTACTTTTGTTGCTTTGGCAGGAGGTACAACAAATGAAAAAGATAAATTAGATGGTGTAGATATTATGCCTTATTTATTAAATCAGAAAGCAGGAAAACCACATGAAACAATGATGTGGAGATTTACGATAAGTGGCGGAATTAGAAAGGGAGATTGGAAATTGGTGCGATTACCAGATCGTTTGCCGATGTTATTTAATTTAGATAAAGATCCATCTGAACAAAATAATGTTGCTAGTGATCATTGGGATTTGGTGGCATCTATGCTGAAAGAATTAGGTGATTGGGATGTTTCTACTCCTCAAATTTTATACTTAGAAGGTGCTCGTTATAGAAGAGAACAGCTCGATTTATATGATCATAAATACCAATTGACACAACCTGTTAAAACAAACTAACTCGCAAAAACAAAAGCTAACTAAAGTATAAAAACCAATGAAAAGCCACTTGTTAAAAATCAATTTATTAGCACTCGTTTTGTTTTGTTTCAGTTGTACAACTTCGGATGAAAAGAAGAGCAATCTACAAACAACTGTTACAGCAGATAAAGGAGAAATAACGTCTATTTCTGGTGTAAGAAATATTAGTGGTGTTTATTCGCATTTAACAACTTATGCACATGCAAGAGAAAACGGAACTTATAGTTTTGGGAACGAATGTGGTATTGGAGGATTGGCTGTTTGGAATGAAAAACTGTACATGATTAATTATGCAGCGCATGAACCAAAAGGAAGTGAACACAAACTATATATTATCGATAAAGATAAAAAGATGGAAGTGTATCAAGGAAGTATTGGAGGTACACCTGCTGCTAGAATGATTCATCAAGAATCTAATCAATTATTGATGGGTCCTTATGTTATTAGTAGTTCTGGAGAAGTAAGAGTGATTCCTATTAAAGATATGAAAGGCCGTTTAACTGCTATTGCAAGGCATTTAAAAGATCCTGAAAATATGGTGTATTATTACGATATGGAAGGGATGTTGTATGAGGTAAATGTACATACGTTAAAAGTAAATAAGCTGTATCATAATCCTTTACCTGGTTGGCATGGAAAAGGAGCTTATACAAGTCAGAATAGATTGGTATTGGCAAATAATGGAGAACATGGGCATGAAGGGAACAAACATTGGCAAATAAAGATAGAAAATAAAAAAAGCAAAGAAGATAATGGAATTTTAGCTGAATTTGATGGTGAAAATTTTAAATTGATAGAAAGAAGACAGTTTACAGATGTTACCACTAAAAACGGAATCAACGCTGTGCCAAACGACCAATCTCCTTTGTGGGCAATGGGTTGGGATAAAAGATCGATACGATTAAAGGTTCTAGAAAATGATGAATGGAAAACCTTTTTATTACCTAAAGCAACCTATAACAATGACCCTTCGCATGGTTGGTTTACAGAATGGCCAAGAATTAGAGAAATTGGTGATGGTAAAATGATGATGGACATGCATGGTATGTTTTTTGATTTTCCTTCAACATTTTCTCATAAAAATACAGCCGGAATTAAACCAATGGGTTCACATTTAAGATATATTCCAGATTTTTTAAGTTGGAACAATAAAGTTGTTTTAGCTACTGATGAAACAAGCATACAAGGAAACCCTTATGCAGGTCAGCCACAATCTAATCTTTGGATTGGCGAACGTGAAGAATTGGGTAATTGGGGACCTAAATCTGCTTATGGTGCAATTTGGATCAATGATGAGGTTATTGCAAATAAACCGTCACTTCCTTTTTTAATAGCTGGTTTCGATAACAGAATACTACATGTATCGAATGCTGATAAAACGCCAGTGAACATTACCATTCAGGTTGATGAAAATGGAGCAGGAAATTGGAAAGAATTACAAACAATTGCATTAGGAAAAGAAGGCTATCAATATTATATTTTTAAAGAAGATGTAAAAGCAGAATGGGTACGATTGGTTGCTAATAAAACTAGTAAATTAACAGCTGCTTTTCATTTTACAGATCATAAACTTAAAAATAGTACGGACGGAAAAGAGTTGTTTAAAAGTCTTGCAGATATCGATGAAAATAGCAAAGTATCTCACACAAAATTGTATAGTAATAAAAGCAATTATAATTTAAGTGTGTATGCAGGCGAAATAGAGAATAACAATTTTAAAAAGACAAGTTCTTATGAGTTTTTAAAGTATGATTTTAAATTTGTAAAAGGGATTAAAGATAGTACAGCTACAAGCGCGTTAAAAAATAAAAAAGTTGGAGAAGAAGTTGATTTTTTCAATAAAAAATCAGCAGCTACTTCTGACGTAAATGAAGACGGAAAAGAGATTTGGTCAGAAGATGAGGCATCTGTTATTTTACATGCAGAAAATTATCAATTAAGATTACCAAAAGGGAATGGAAAGTATTCAAATCAATTTTCGGCAAAAACATCTCGTGTAACTAGAGAGCTTGAATCAGAAAGAGAGTTGGCAAATATTTCGGGTACATTTTATGAATTACCGCTTTATAAAGTAGGGAAAGAACCTTTATATAAAATGATGCGTCCTGTTACAACACACAATAAACAAATTACAGAATTTAATACTTGGAATGGTTTATTGGTTTTAAGTGGTGTTAAATTAGATGCAGAAGTATCAGAACATGTGTATAAATCTGATGATGGTAACGTGGCACTTTGGTTTGGTGGTATTGATGATTTATGGAGTTTTGGAAAACCTGTAGGAGAAGGTGGTCCTTGGAAAAATACCCAAGTAAATGCAAACCAATTATCAGATATGTATTTGATGACCGGTTATGATGAAAAATCAGTTGTTTTAGAATCTGATGTAGATACACAATTTGAGTTATTTATCCATATAAATCATTATTCAGACCAACCTGTTTTGTTTAAAACATTCGATATAAAAGCAGGACAAAAAATGACCTATAAATTTCCACATGGATTTAGTGCACATTGGGCACAATTAAAATCTAGTAAAGATTGTAAAGCAACCGCTTGGTTTATTTATCAGTAAAAAAGGTTTTAAAAATAAATAAATAGTAAGTAATAGAAGTGTTCATACTATTGTAACCTTTTTTACTTTTCTTAAATGTTCAACATGCTTGATTTTTAGTGTGTTGTACTTTTTTTGTGTTTTGTTTTTTAATTAAATTCAAATTCATTCTTAGATTTAGGAATTCTGGAGAGTTGTCTGTTTTTTATAAAATAGACAAAATTACCCATGATTATTGTCAAAATGACCCCACTAAATGTGTTAAGAATAAGTAGTTTTATGTTTTTAAATGTTTTTTAAAATCTATTTAATTTAGTCATCATATTGATGAAGATTATTTATAGAAAACAATGTTAAAAAAGATAGAAAAAGTACACGTTATTTTGGTAATATAATACAATAAAAAAGTAAAAATGAAAGGACAACAAATACTATTAATCGCATTGCTATTTATTTTTCTTGGATGTAACAGTCAAGCTCAAAAAATGAAAATTTCTTATGTGGGTGATGCAGCATCAAATGAAGGTATGCACGTTTGGGGATCTTCTCCTGTACAAGACAAAGACGGAAAAACACACCTATTTGCGGCACAATGGTCTACAAAAACGCAACCTAATTTTAATGGATGGTATAAAGATTGTGAGATTGGTCATTATGTAAGTGATAGTCCAGAAGGACCTTTTACATATGTAGGTGTGGTTGTGCCAGACAAAGATGGTTTGTTTAATTCGCCACACAACCCAACAATTAGTAATATTGACGGACAGTATCAGCTTTGTTTTATTGTGAATGAAAACAACGATTTAAAAACACAACGTATTGTAATGTATGTTGCAGACGATTTAAACGGTCCTTGGAAACCAGCAAAAGGAGGAGAAGCAGATGGTACTATTTTACGTCAAACTAAAGATTCTACAGTTTGGAATTATACAGCAAGATTAGGGGTTTCTAATCCATCATTAATCAAATACAAAGGCAAATATCTTTTATATCATAAATCTGTGGTAAGAAAACAACCTAAAGGATATGTGTATTCTTATGGAGTTATCGTTGCTGATAATGTAGAAGGACCTTATGTGCAGAACCCAACAAGAGTAACCGAAGAAAAAATGCCGTTAGAAGATGCTTATGCTTTTACCATGAATGATTCTGTATTTATGATGAGTAGAGATTTTAGAGGTGCTCTAGGAAATAGAGGTGGAGGTCTGTTATGGAAATCTGGAGATGGTTATTCTTTTCCGGTAGAAAAAACAGTGCGTGCTTATGAGGATTTACAACATTATGTAGGTGAAGAATACTTAAAAGACGCGGTTTCTTATAGAGGAAAAAAAGATGGACATTTAGAGCGTGCTCAAATTCTTTTTATTGATGATAAACCAGCTTATTTATATTTAGCAACAGGTGTTCAAGTGAAGCCAGGTTTTGGTAGTAGCTCACATGTTTTTAAGATAACTTTCGAATAAAGATAAATGAAAATAGAATTTAGTTTTAATATTCGCTGCTTTATAATACTATTAGTCTTGTTTAGTCAGGTTTTTAGTTTTGCACAAACAAAGGCAATAGGTAAATCAACAAATAATAATCCTTTTCAATTAGGTTCTCTTTTTAAAGATCACATGGTTTTGCAGCGCGATATGCCAATTCCTGTTTGGGGAAAAGCTGCTGCAGGAACAACGGTTACTGTTCAGTTTGCAAATTCTAAAAAACAAGCTGTTGCAGATTCTAATGGTAAATGGAGCGTAAAATTAGCGGCGTTAAAAGGGAGTTTCGATCCTAAAACAATGCTAGTATCATCTTCGATGGATGAAAAAACAATAGAAATATCGGATGTTTTGGTGGGAGAAGTTTGGATTTGTTCTGGGCAATCGAACATGCAATTTTCTGTAAATGCTGCTCCAGAAGTAAAGAAATTAATTCCATCAGCAAAAAATATAAGAAGTTTTAAAGTAAAAAATACAGTGGCACTAGAACCTCAAGATACTTGCGAAGGTACTTGGGAGGTGAATTACCCAAATAGTGCGGTGGCATTTTCATTCGCTTATTTTTTAGAGAAATCAGCCAATGTTCCTGTGGGTATTATTTTAACATCTTGGGGAAGTTCATCCATTGAAGCGTGGATGCCTAGAGATATGACAGAAACCGTACCTCATTTTAAAGTGATGATGGATGAGTTTGATGCAGACATCAAAACAAAAAATAGAATAACAGCTATTTTAAACGGACCAAAACCATGGAAAAGAGACGAGGATATTTTTTTACGTAGACAATCAAATATTCTTTATAATGCCATGATGCATCCGTTAATTCCGTATGCTTGTAGAGGATTGGTTTGGTATCAAGGAGAAAGAAATGCCCAATCTATGAACGGAATGTTAAAAGAACCTTGGTTCTCTAGAAATTCAGGAATCTTAAAATACGGAGACGTACTTAAAGAATGGATAAAACGCTACCGAAAAGGTTGGGGTAATAATGAATTGAATTTTCAAGTAGTAATGCTTCCTGGTTATGGTAAAGTGTTAGATGCCGGTAAGGACATCGATCCTAAAACACCCAATGCACATTCTTGGGCGTGGATGCGAGAATCTCAAATGAAAGCACTAGAATTACCCAATACATCGGTAATAAATACCATTGATTTAGGTGATGTAAAAAACATTCATCCTAAAGATAAATTACCCGTTGGTAAACGTTTGTCTTTAATGGCGCTTAAAAATGTTTTAAATAAAAAGGTAAAAGCGATGGGGCCAACCTTAAAAAAGGTGAAAATAAAAAAGAATACCATTGTTGTTTGTTTTAATAATGTAAAAAAATTAAAGACAACTGATGGCAAAGCTCCAACAGGGTTTTGGTTGTCAGATGTCTCTGGAAAATGGTTTACAGCATCAGCAAAAATAAAAGGCAAAAAAGTGGTATTGCAAGCTTCAGAATTAGAAAAACCACTTTACGTTCGTTATGCTTTTACAGGGAAACCAAATGTAAATTTGGTGAACGAAGCAGATTTACCAGCGTATCCATTTAGAACAGATGTATTTAAACCATAGATTTTAAAGATTCTTAATTAGATAGCATAATTGCATTAAATTATACACATAAAATGAAATCAATAAAAAGTATCGTAACATTTTTAATTCTTGTTTGCGCAGTTTTTAATATTGGAGCGCAAAATATAACTCCAGATAGTAAAGTTTTATACAAAGAGATTAACGGAGATAGTTTATACCTGCATGTTTTTAAACCTAAAATATCTAAAAAACCAACGGCTGCAATTGTATTCTTTTTTGGTGGAGGATGGACAGGAGGTAATCCAAAACAATTCTATCAACAAAGTGAATATTTTGCATCAAGAGGCATTTTAGCAATTTCTGCAGAATATAGAATTAAGAATACGCATGGTACTTCTCCTTTTGAGTGTGTAGAAGATGGTAAATCTGCTATTCGTTGGGTGCGAGAAAATGCGAAAAAACTAAATATAGACCCTAATAAAATTGTTGCAAGTGGAGGTTCTGCCGGCGGACATGTGGCATTAACAACAGCCTTAATAGATGGCTTGGAAAATGCTGATGAAAATTTATCCGTAAGTTCAGTACCTAACGCAGTAGTTGCTTATAATCCTGTTTCAGATACTACAGAAAAAGGATATGGTGCTAAAAAAGTGGCAGGTAGAGAAACAGAAATTTCTCCAACACATCAGGTGAAAAAAAACATGCCACCTATGTTGATTTTTCATGGAACTAAAGATAAAACAGTGCCTTTTGAAAATGCAGAACGCTTTACTAGATTGATGAAAGAAGCAGGTAATGAATGTGAGTTGGTTGCTATTAAAGATGTTGATCATGGTTTTTTTAATGGCGATTTTTTTAGAAAAGGATCTGGTAATAAATATTACAATGTAACCACATATAAAACAGACGTGTTTTTAGAAAAATTATGTTTCTTAAAAGGGAAACCAACACTTTCTGAAAACATTAAACAAGTGGCTTGTGTTGGAGATAGTAATACAGAAGCTACATATCCTAAATTTTTACAAGAAAAACTAGGCAATAAGTACGAGGTAAAAAACTTCGGAAAAGGTGGTGCAACTTTAATTGATGGTACAACGCATCCGTATTTTAAAAAGAAGGAATATAAAAATTCATTAAAATTTACGCCAGATGTTGTTTTAATTATGTTTGGTACCAACGATGCCAATGTAAAGTGGTGTTTAGACCCAAATAGAAAAACGGAATTTAAAGGTACTGCTCAAGAAGAGTTTAAAAGTCAATACAGAAAGTTGATAAAAGCCTATAAAACTAAGAATGCAAAAGCGGAGATCTATGTGTTAACTCCGTTGCCAATTTACGAGCATGAAAAAAGTAGAGATCCAAAAATAAAGCAACGTATTGCAAACTTGCATGAATGGGTAATTCCTATTGTCAGAGAAGTTGCAGAATCAGAAAATGTGAATTTGATAGATGTAAATAAACTAATGAAAAAAGCCTATAAATACACTGTTGATGGTGTTCACTTAAATCAAAAAGGATATGAAACTTTAGCTAAAAAAATAGCGAAAGAAATCCAATAACTTACTTGTTCAGTAAAATTAGAATTTAATAATCTAGTACTAGTAGCCAACCTTAATATTAAAATTAGATGCGGAAAGTAAAAATATCAATTGTAATCATATTCGCAAGTTTAATCACTTCTTGTAACACTACAAAAAAGGAGAAAAAAATAAAAAAGGAAGTAAAAATGGCAACAGAGGCTGTAAATTTTACATATCAAGATATTACAGGAATTGGTAAAGATACTGTGTATAATAGAAGAGATAATAGTGATATTATTAAAGTTGGGAATACCTATTATATTTGGTATAGTCGTATGGATAGTCCAATTACTCCGGGTTATTGGGCAACCATTTGGTATGCAACCTCACAAGATGAAGGACATACTTGGCAAGAACAAGGAATGGCACTTGATCTTGGTAAAGAAGGTAAATTTGATAGTCATTCTGTTTTTACACCTAATATTTTAGCTTATAAAGGAAAATATTACTTGTATTATACAGGTGTAAAACCAACACCTGGAAATAAAAATAAGGAGTTTGAAGGAAATGGTACAACCGATATTACTGCAATTGGTCTTGCCGTTTCAGACAGTCCAGACGGTCCTTTTGTTAGAGTAGAAAACAATCCGGTTTTAGAAATTAGTAATGTTGCCTCAGATTTTGACAGTTTTAGAATTGATGATGCTAGTTTGTTGGTTAGAGACGGTAAAGTTTGTTTATTTTATAAAGGAAGATCTATTATTGATGGTAAACAAGGGCCGAAAAGAACAAAAATGAATGCTGCGTATGCTGACCAACCTGAAGGACCTTTTAAAAAGCATGAGGGCTATTTGTTAGACAAAAGTCACGAAGTCTTAATTTGGAACAAAAATGGCGGTATTGTTTCATTAGCATCACTTAGTAAAACGTTGTATTTTTCTAAAGATGGAGAACACTTTTCGGTTTTACAAGATGGTTTAAAAAAGATACCGATGGCACCAGGTTTGTATCGCCCGCATTTAGAAAATGGAAATTTGGCAACTGAAGTTCCTGGTTGGGGAATTTCAATGATTCAAAAGAAAGGATTAACCTATTTAGTTCGTTTTGAAATGAAGTAGTTTATGAAAAAAATAACCATATTATTTTTATGTTTAATTACTCAAAGTGTCTTTTCTCAAACACTCTATTTAGATAATAGTTTTTCTACTGATTATCTTAAAGAACAAGACAAATCATTTTATGAGCAAAACACAAGCGCTTATATTTATACGGATAAAAATGGAGTAAAAATGCCTTATCGATTGTTTTTACCAGACAATTACAATCCTAAGAAAAAATATCCCATAGTTCTAGTTTTTCACGGCGCAGGTTCTAGAGGAAACGACAATTTAAAACAATTACGACCTTGGGTAGCAGGTTGGATGGATGCCGAGGTGCAAAAAGAACATCCAAGTATTATTTTAATGCCACAATGCCCTAAAAAACAACAATGGGTAAATGTACCTTGGAAAGAGGGTTCTTATCGATTTAAAGACATTCCAGAGAGTGATCCTATGCAACTTTCAAAAGAAATTTTTGACAAAGTAGTGCAAGAATATGCTGTAGATAAAAATCGTGTGTATGTGATGGGCATGTCTATGGGAGGTTACGGAACATGGAATTTTACGATGCGATATCCTAAAATAATTGCAGCTGCTGTTCCTATTTGTGGAGCAGGAGATCCATTGATGGCAAAAAAAATAAAGAGAATTCCTATTTGGGCTTTTCATGGTGATAAAGACCCTACAGTGCCACTTGCAGGTTCTACAGAGATGATTGAATCTTTAACTCGTTTTAAAAAACACAAAGCTCGTTTCACTATTTACAAAGATGTTGGTCATAATTCGTACGAATTGGCATGGAAAAATCCTGCATTGATTGATTGGGTTTTTAGTCAGCATAAAAGATCTAAATAAGTCGCATAAACATAAAAATATGAATAAATTCCTTGTAAAACTTTTATTAACTGTATTGTTAGGTTGTTCTATCACTGCTCTGTCAAAAGAAAAAGAGATCAGTCTAGACATCCATAAAATGATGAAGCCTTTGCAAAAAGATGGAATTTTTCGTGATTCTTTGTATTACAATTGGGGAGGTTCTATTATAAAAGATGAAGGAGGTACCTATCATTTGTTTTATTCCCGATGGAAAAGAGCCTATACTTTTAATGGATGGCTAACATTTTCGGAAATAGCACATGCAGAATCAAATGCAGCAACAGGACCATGGAAATACAAGGAAACCGTTTTAAAAGGAAGTGGCCAAGGGAATTGGGATGAAATTACGGCGCACAATCCTAAAATTAAATATTTTGAAGGCAAATATTATCTCTATTATATCGCTACCAATTTAGGCAGTAAGAATTTTACAAATGATGATTTAGTTGCGTTAAGTACAAAATCATTAAAAGACGCAGATAGAGGAACGTTACGTAAAAATCAAAGAACAGGTGTGGCGGTTTCAAATTCTATTAATGGCCCTTGGAAAAGAATGGAAACACCCATAATAGAACCATCTGGATCCATCGCTAACATCACTGTGAATCCTGCAATTGATCAAGGGAAAGACGGGAAGTATTACTTAATTGTAAAAGGAGATAAACCCAATGAGAAAAAGTTTATCAGAAATCAAGCAATTGCTGTTTCTACATCACCAACGGGGCCTTTTAAAATTCAACCCAACCCTGTAATTGGCAATTTAGATACCGAAGATGTGTCTATGTGGTATGATGAACAACAAGCTGCCTTTTATGCTGTTTTTCATGCCCATTCTTATATTGGATTAATGACTTCTAAAGATGGTTTGCATTGGGAAAAAGCTAAGAATTATGAAATCAGCCGTAAAAAAATAGCATTAGAAGAAGGAGGTTTTCTAATTCCCAATCGTATGGAGCGTCCGTTTGTTTATGTAGAAAATAAGCAACCAGCAGTTTTGTGTCTTGCTATAAAAAAGGGAGATGATTCTTATACTATTTTTATTCCTCTTGATAAAAGTAATTAAGTTTGATCAGAAAATAGTGTTGAAAAAGCAGGTTCTTCAAATTTTATTTTGAAGTATTTCTTTGATAGCAAATGAATCGTTGGTTCATGTTGATAAAGAACGTTTATCATTCGTTTTTTGCTAAATGCAACATTTTTATACTAAGTATGATACGGCTGTACTTCTAAGTCATCATTACTTTTAGCTACTTTTGAGTAAAAATCATATGATGGTAAAAAAATATTCATTTGTAGGAATTTTATTCTTAGTGTTTGCGTCAATTACTTTACAAGCCCAACAAAAAAAGAAGCCTAATATACTTTTTATTTTTGCAGATGATCAAATGTTTAATAGTATTGGTGCTTTAGAAAACTGTCCTGTAAAAACACCCAATTTAGACAAACTGATGGACAATGGTGTGGCGTTTTCTAGAACCTATAATCAAGGGTCTTTTGCGCCTGCTGTATGTGTTGCAAGTAGAACGATGCTTAATACAGGAGCCTCTCTTTGGAAAGCAGCTTCTTATTCTAAACGTGGAAATGCTGTTAAAAACCCAGATGCTAATACACCTAATTCTAGCATAAAATATGATATTCCATTTAAAAAACCAGAAAAATATTGGTCACAATATTTAAAAGAAGCCGGTTATGATACGTATATGGCTGGTAAATGGCATGTAAATGAGGTAAAACCAAAAACTATTTTTGATTACACAAAAAATGTTAGAGGAGGAATGGCAAGACAAACAAAAAAAAGGTACGCACGTACTTTTGAAGAAGATAAGCCAGATACTTGGTCTCCTTATGATACAGAACTAGGCGGTTTCTGGAAAGGTGGAAAACACTGGAGTGCAGTATTGGCAGATGATGGAATTGCTTTTTTAGAGCAAGCTAAATCTCGCGAAAATCCATTTTTTATGTATTTAGCATTTAATGCGCCTCACGATCCAAGGCAAGCTCCCAAAGAGTTTGTAGACATGTACCCTGCAAATGAAATAAAAGTACCTGAAAACTTTATTCCTGAATATCCATATAATGAATATGCGGGTGCAGGTCGTACTTTACGAGATGAAAAACTAGCTCCTTTTCCTAGAACAGCATATTCAGTAAAAGTAAATAGACAAGAATATTACGCTTCAATTACGTATATGGATGCGCAAATTGGTCGTATTCTAGCAGCATTAGAAACATCAGGTGAAGCAGAAAATACCTATATTATTTTTACAGCAGATCATGGATTAGCGGTAGGAGATCATGGTTTTATGGGGAAACAAAACATGTACGAAAGTAGCATGCGAGTACCTATGATTATTGCTGGACCTAATCTTGAAAAAGGAAAAAAAGTAGATGCATTTGTTTATTTACAAGATGTTATGCCAACAACCTTAGAGCTTGCAGGACTTAAAAAACAGAAACAAATCGATTTTAATAGCTTATTACCTTTGGCAACAGGCAAGGTAAATAAGAGTACTTATCCAGTTGTTTATGGTGCTTATTTTGGTACACAAAGAATGTACAGAACAGAAGAATATAAAATGATTGTGTATCCGATGGCAAATAAAGTGAGGTTGTATGATATGAAAAAAGATCCTTTAGAAAAGTATGATTTAGCAGAGAAAAAAGAGAAGTATAAAAAGGTGTTAAAGAAATTATTTAAGGAATATAGAAGGTTGCAAAAACGTATGAATGACCCTGTAGATATTAAAACAGCATTTGATAATTTTATGAATGATGTGCCACCAATGCCATTAGCGAAGATACCAAGTTCTGAAAATAGTAAGCATTAAATTTATAATTTCAAGTAAATGAAGAAGCATATATTTTATAATTTCTTAGTCTTAGTTTTTTTTATAACCATGTCATCTTGTAAGATTAAACAAGAATCTAAAACAAACGTTTCTGAAACAAAAACGCATTATGATGGTAGTTGGGAGGCATTGCAAAAAATGCCAGTTCCTAATTGGTTTAATGATGATAAAATAGGACTATTTATACATTGGGGACCTTATAGTGCCATTGGTTATAAAAAAGAAGGACGTGGCTATGCAGAGCATGTGCCAAAGCATATTTACGAACAAAAAGAGCATTATTACCCTTATTTAGAAAAACGATGGGGAGCTGCTCCACCAGATTTTGGCTATAAAGATATTATTCCTGAATTTAAAGCAGAAAAATGGAACCCAGATGAATGGGCATCTCTTTTTGCAGAAGTTGGAATTAAATATGTAGTGCTTACCGCAGAACATCATGATGGATTTTCTAATTGGGATTCAAAAATAAACCCTTGGAATTCGGTAAACATGGGGCCAAAAAGAGATCTTGTTGGAGATTTAGGAAAAGCAGTTCGTAAACAGGGCTTAAAGTATGCACCTTCTTATCATAGAGAGCGACATACTGGTTTTTTTGCGAAAGAAAAATATGTAGTGCATAGTGAACCTAGACCAGATATTGCAGAAGAAATAAAGCGTATGCCAGAAGCGGCGTCTTTGTATGGACCTTTTGATTATAGTAAAGAGTTTGTAGATGATTATGTTGCACGTTGGAAAGAAATTCAAGATAAATACCATCCAGATTTTTTATGGATAGATGACGTTCCTATTTTTACACGTGATGGTAACAACCCTAAAACGGGATTTAAACCAGAAATTCAATATTTTCATGATCAATGTAGAAGCATGATTACAGATTTTATGAACAACGGATTGGATAGAAATCAGGCTGTGTATGTAAATAATAAAGGAGCAAATAGAAATTGGCCTGATGGTGTTGGTTGTTTAGAAAAAGACAATTTAAAATTGAAAGTTATCGGTCCTAAATTTCAAAGCTGTACTACTTTTGGTACTTCTTTTGGCTATTTAGAGAACGACAAATATAAGAGCATGAAAAACATCATTAAAGAAATGGTGGAAGTGGTGTCTCGCAACGGTAATTTTTTAGTGAATATTGGTCCAAAAGCAGATGGAACCATTCCTGATGAACAAATGACACGATTACGTGAAATGGGGAATTGGTTAAAAATAAATGGTGACGCTATTTATGGTACAAGATATTGGAAAGAAAGTGATCAGAAAGAAGGTCATATAGCATTTACTACAAAAGGAAATTCATTATTTTCCATCGCATTAGAAAAACCTGTAAAATCGTTTGTAATTAAAGGAACAAAAGGTTGGACTAAATCGAATATTAAATCTGTAGCGCTTTTAGGTTCTGATGATGCCGTTTTATGGGAAATGACTAATGAAGGAGTAAAAATAACGCCTCCTAAAAATTTGGGTAAAAGCAACTATGCTTGGTCGTTTAAGATTCTAACGGATAGCAATCAATTTCATCCGAATGTTATTGAAGCGGATGTGGATAAAGTTTTTAAAGGCACCAAAAAAGTGGATGTAAATGGGTTTTAAAACCAACCTTTTTTATTTCATAAAATACTAGAAATGATTACAAAATTAAGATATCATGATAAAAACTAAAGTTAAATGGATCTCTAAGATTCTTTGTACAATATTTGTACTCTCTTCCTTAATTAGTTGCTTGCAAACAGATCAACAATTATCTGAAAAATCATTAAATATTTGGTTCAATCAACCAACCAATAAATGGAATGAAGGACTTCCTATTGGAAATGGAAATTTAGGAGCCATGATTTATGGTACACCTAAAAAAGAAATCATTTGTTTGAATGAAGAAACTATTTGGACAGGAGGAAAAGATTACAATAGAGATAAAAAAGATGCTGGTAAACATATTGCTGCCATACAAAAACTGCTATTCGATGAGAAATATATGGAAGCAGAGGCAATGGTGCAAGATAAAATTTTAGCAGACCGTTTGCCTGCTGGGACAGATACTTACCAAATGTTAGCTAATTTATTTATAGAGACTCCAAATTTAGATTCTATTAGCAATTATAAACGAGCGTTAGACATTAATAAATCGATTGTTACAACCAATTTTAAAAGCGATGATGTTCAGTATACCAGAACCTATTTTTCTAGTTTTCCTGATAAAGCAATGGTCTATAAATTTACGGCAGATCAAAAAGGAAAAATAAATATTTCTTCTTGGGTAAAACGTAATAAGCAAACTAAAATTACTGTATCAGAAAATAGTATTGCGTTTTCAGAACATGTAGGGAATGGTCATGGAGTAAAATTTCATGCCTTAGTTCATTTTGAAACTAAAGGAGGAATAGCAACAGTAAAAGATGGAAAATTAGTAATTACCGATGCAGATGAGGTGCAAATTAAAGTGGTTGCTGCTAGTAATTTTCGCGGATTAGATCCTGAACAAGAAAATCATAAGGCAATTAATAAAATTGTAAAAACATCTTATAATGAGTTGTTAGATAGGCATATTGCTGATTATCAGTCGTTATTTAACAGACTTTCTTTTAAATTATCAGATAGTAAAGGAGATGATTTTCCTACAGATGTACGTTTGCAAAAAGTGAAAAAAGGAGCTACCGATAATTATCTTACGCAATTGCAATATCAATTTGGACGCTATTTATTAATTAGTAGTTCTAGACCCGGTACTTTGCCTGCTAACTTACAAGGAATTTGGGCAAATGGATTTACACCACCTTGGAATTCTGATTATCATATTAACATCAATATTCAAATGAATTATTGGATGTCAGAAATGGCAAACCTTGCAGAATGTCATGAACCATTTCTGGAATATATTGGTGGTTTACGAGAAATGGGACGTATTACTGCTAAAAACACCTACAATGCAAGAGGTTTTGTAGCGCATCATACTAGTAATATTTGGCAATCTACAGCTGCTAATGGAAAGGCTAGATATGGTATGTGGCCAATGGGTGCGGGCTGGTGTGCACAACATTTATTTACACATTATGAATATACTGAGGATAAAGAATATCTTAGAAATCAGGCATATCCAATTATGAGGGAAGCTGCTTTGTTTTTTGTTGATTTTATGGTTCCAGATCCTAAAACCGGACTTTTAGTTACGGGACCGTCTATATCTCCAGAAAATAATTTTTTAACCAAAGATGGTGAAAAAGCAACTTTAAATATGGGGCCTGCTATGGATCGTGAAATTATTTTTGAATTGTTTAGAAACTGTATTGCCGCTGCAGAAATTTTAAACATTGATAAAGATTTTAGCGATATTCTTAAAAGTAAAATAAAACAAATGCCGCCACTTGAAATTGGAAAAGATGGTAGATTGTTAGAGTGGGTAGGGGAACTTAAAGAAGCGCAACCAGGACACAGACATATTTCTCATTTATATGCCTTGCATCCATCCAATCAAATTTCAAAATCTAAAACTCCAGAATTATTTGAAGCTGCTAAAAAAACAATTGAAGGAAGATTGGCTAAAGGTGGTGGACATACAGGTTGGAGTCGTGCTTGGATTATTAATTTTTATGCACGTTTATTAGAAGGTAACAAAGCGTATGAAAATATTTTAGCTTTGCAAAGAAAATCTACGTTACCAAATCTTTTAGACGTACATCCTCCTTTTCAGATTGATGGAAATTTTGGAGTAGTTTCTGGAATTACAGAAATGTTGATGCAAAGTCATAATGGAGAAGTACATGTATTACCAGCATTACCTACTGCTTGGACATCTGGAAGTATTAAAGGAATTGTAGCTAAAAAAGGTTTTGAAATTGATATGACTTGGGAGTTAGGGAAATTAAAAACCTTAGTGGTTACTTCTAAATTAGGGAACACACTAAAACTCCGTTACAATGATGATGTAAAAGAGATTGCAACTAAAAAAGGAGAAGTCTTAACATTTGATTATTAATCGCAGGACTATAGCGAAGGGTTTAATTCCCCGAGGCTTGCCTCGAAATGAAAAAACATGTTTCGGAAGCATAGCTAGTGAGGTTGTTGATTAAATCGAATAAACGTATTTTTCTCTTTTAGATTATAAAAAAAGCTGATTGAACATATTAATGTTTAATCAGCTGTTTTTATTTAAAGTAAGATGAATTGTAACATTTTAACGCCATTGTTGCTACAATGCTACCCCATTTGTTGTTAGTGTTTTAGATAAATTGCATAAAATAATCATCAACCATTAAAAACTAAACACACTAAGCATGAAAAACTTTTCTTTGTTCATTTTTTCCATTTTACTCTTTGTAAGTTGCAGTAAAACAGATTCAGACAATGAGGTAATAACCAATGTTGAGCTAAAATTTACTCAATTTGAAGCTACGCTTTCTTCAGGAAAAAAATCTATTGGAGTTATTGATGTAATGAACAAGCATATAGCATTACCAAACATTGCAGATCCTTTAGAAATTACATCGGTTTCCTATAACTATTCAGAAGACGTTTCTATTATTACCCCAAGACCAGAAACAAGAATTGGTGAATGGGAATTGATAGAAAAATTTAGACTTCATTCTGGGGATAGCTACGAAGAATACACGGTAGAAATTGTTGATTTTGAAGAGATAACATATGTAAATAAAGCAACCATAGCCCCACTTGAAAAATTTGGAAGGGTTACAAAATATCATATGTATGACTTGAATCATAATGCTGGAGCTTTAAGTAATATCAGTAATGCAGAGAAAGCTTTTGGAGAAGGTAGTGGTCAAGCCAAAATGAATGGTCTTAGAGTTCCATTATATTGTGGTGATGCCTTTGGAGGACATCCTGCAGAAGGAGAGGTAGTAGAAAGTGTTTATGCAACTCTTTTAAAATCTATAGAGAATGCTAAAGCATCTTATTCTGGTACTGAACCTTTTATGATTTTTTTAGGTTTAAAAGTGTTAACATCAGATAAAGCTGAGTATTTTCCTGATTGGGTAACAACAGAAGCACCAACGGTGCCTAATCCTGTAAAATATGCACAATTAATTGTTGATTATATTGAGTTTATGGATAAACATGGACACGAAGTAAACTATGTTGCTTTTGATAAAGAAGCTGCTAGAATGGATGTTACAGATTTTACCATAGCTGTAGACACTCTAAGAGCAAGAACTGCAAGACTTGGTTATGTAGTGCCACAAATTGTTGCTCCAGAATTCTATAAACCATTAGGTGAATCTGGATCTTTTAATGATTTATATGATATTAATGGACAAGATAGATTTGACGTATTTGGTAATCATTATTATATGAATCATCATAATGAAACGAATCATCCAAATCTAAAATTCGAGTATGAACTAGCTCAAAGTGATAAACATCGTGAAGCTTGGGCTACAGAAGCGCATTGGGATGCCCTTAGATGTAGTAATGTTTATGAAAAAGATAGAGAAATTTGGACTTCTGAACTTGCTATTGGATGTATGTTTGATTGGACTGATCTTGGATTAGATTTAGTAAGCTGGTGGGATTACCCTTTGTCTGGTGGGAATGCACCAAGACATTATATTACCAGAGCATATACTGAAGCTTTGATTGGTTCACAACCTATAAGGATGTTAGATCATGATGGAGAAGAAGTATTAAGTAGGGAGAAACTTCATAGTAGAGCCTATATAAGAGGTAATGAAGTAAATGTGTTTTTTATTAACACTGTGAGTCCATGTAAAACTTTTATACCACCTTTTTACGAAGAATATCCTGTAGGGATTTTAGATGGTTTTAAAATTGATGGAGATATAAATGTAACACAATGGGATGATGATGATCAACCTTTAGGGGAATCTTTTGTTATAGAGCCTGTAGAAGAAAATCAATTTCTTATAGATATAACAACAGGTTCATTTACACATGTTTCATTTAAGATAAAAGAATAAAAAAATACTATTTTACTTTGAACTAAATAATCTAACCTTTTTTAATTAAATCACTAATGAAAAAAATAATAGTAACCACTTTAATACTTTCAATATTTGTTGCTTCTTGTCAAAACAAAAAAAGCAAGAACCCGGAAACTAAGAAAAATGAAGTTTCTCAAAAACAAATAGAAGTTCCTACAGCAATGTCAGATCATTGGAAACTAATTGGAGAATCTGTAAATGAACCCGGTTATGATGTTTGGGGAAGCTCACCAATAAGAGATGAACAAGGAAATGTACATCTGTTTTCTGCAAGATGGTCATCAGAAACACCATTTAAAAAAGCATGGCGTTATAACAGTGAGGTTGCACATTATGTTTCTATAAGTCCAGAAGGGCCTTTTAAATTTGTTGAAGTTGTAGCACAAGGAAAAAGAGATGGTACATGGAATGCTGCAGGTTTTCATAACCCAAGTATTAAAAAGATTGATGACAAGTATGTGTTGATATTTATAGCGAATGATGGTGGAGAAATCCATGGTCCGAGTCAAAGAATAGGCATGTTGGTAAGTGAGAGTCTTAACGGTCCTTGGTTAGAAATGCCAAACAAGGATACCCCTTTGTTAAGTCCGCCAAACGATGCCTCTATTTGGTGTCATGATAGTGGTTTAGGAGTTAATAATCCTGGGCTTATAAAACATCCTAACGGAAAATATTATTTGTATTTTAAAGCGATGGCGGGACCTAAAGGAAAAGGCGCAAAAGTAAGTATGGGAGTTGCTATTTCAGAAAAGTTAGAAGGCCCCTATGTTATTCAGCCAAATCCAATTACAACCAATGAGGTTAGAATAGAAGATGGGTATGCTTTTATATGGAAAGATAAAGTTTGCTTGTTAACTACAGATAACCATGGTATTTTAGAAAAAGGAGGAGGTTTACTTTGGGTATCTGATGATGGGGTACAATTTAATGCAGAACCCTTATCGGGCTTTCACAATGCGCAAGATTTTTACTTAAATGGCAAAATACCAGAAGGAACAAATGCACGTTATGGAAATAAAGTAAAGTTTGAAAGACCACAATTGTTAATGGATGCGAACAATGAACCAGAATATCTTTATTGCCCTAGTGGAATTGCATTAGATGGTAGTGATGGTAGCAATAATTATGTACTTAAATATCAGAAATTGGAGTAAAAATGGAGTCTCTAAATTAAATGGAGTTGCTTTTAAATCTTTAGGGAATCAGCTGTATGAATTTCCGACAGTATCTGTAAAAAGAAGTATTAAGTTAATTAGATGGTTTTGTTTAGGGTTTAATAGCAATAAAAAAAAGGGAGTAACTTTATAAAAGTTACTCCCTTTTTTATGAAAAGAATATTAAAATTATTGTTTAATAACTTTAATTGAGGAAATATTTAAACCTTCATCGTTTTTAGCTTTCACAATATAAACACCTTTATTAAGGTTAGTCATATCTACACGATTAACAACTTTTTGAGAACTTACTCTAGCGCCTAAAATATTATAGATTTCTACAGAATACACCTCCTTAGATGAAAAATGTAAATAATCTACAACAGGGTTAGGGTAAGAACCTAAAGATATTTTTTCAGGAGAATTTACGCCTAGTACAGTTTTAGAAAAATCTTGCCATACCTCTGCTCCAATATAATCTGCTTCAACAGAAGCTGGGATTGATAAAGTAGCGTTTGCTGTTACATCATTAAATATAGACACATTTACATGTCCTGCATCTTTTGTAAGAGGTATAAATGTTGTGTACTCTATGTTTACTTCTGTTAAACTTGTACACCCTTTAAACATATTATAATTAGACTGATCTAATTTAGTTAAAGAAGCAGGAAAAGTTATTGATTTAAGTGATGAACAACCGTTAAAAGCACCAACAGAAATAGAATCCATAACTGGCATGTTTACTGTCTCAAGAGCAGTAGATTGCCAAAATGTTAATCCTTGACCTACACCAGCACCAAGAGTTGTTGCACTTGGAATATCTATAGATTTTAAAGATGTACAAGCTCTAAAAGATTGAACTCCAATAGAAACTACTTTAGGAATATTTACATCCGTAAGAGATTCACAGCTTCTAAAAGCTTGATTGAAAATAATCGATGAAAGAGGAGCACTTACAGAGATAAGACTTTTAGCTCCCCAAAATGATTGGTTACCAATTGTAGTTTCTCCTTCAATAACTAAAGAGGTAATTGCAGCATCTTTAAAGGCTTGATTTGCAATTAATGTAACCGCATAATCTATTCCTCCTTCAGTTACAGTAGCGGGTATTACTAAAGCATCAGGTACTGTAGCTCCATCAATAGTTCCTGTAATTGATACTGTATTTTCAGATCCCGCCTCTTCAGCGGTAGAAACTGTGTATTTAAATAATGGGCCTTCAAAAGTATCTCCTAATACAAGTTGCGCATTGGTTACCGTTATAGTTAATAAGGTAATAAATAAGAGTAATGTTTTTTTCATATTTATTTAATTTTAAAATTATTTTATATACTTATAAAATTACGCATTACGCAACAACTATTTTTTTTAAGGGTACAAAGGTTTCTGTTTATGGGTAAAGATGTTGCGTTACTGCCTAAATTCATGGTTAACTGTTAATTAGAGTATTAATGGAAAATATTGTGCATTTTTTAAGAGCTTTGTAAAACATTTTTCCAACCTCTTGTTTTTATTTCTCTACCAACTTCTCGTAGAACTTTTACATCTTCGGGATGCATTTCTCCAGAAGGAAGAGGACCCGTATTTAATAATAAATTAGCAGGGTAACTATTTGCTTTTTTCAACATATTAATGACATCTTCTTTAGTTTTATGATTGCCATCCTCTAGTTTTGTGTACCCCCAACCTTTCTTTTGTAAATGATCACAAATTTCTAAAGGTTTTGTTGGTTTTTCATTGGATTTGTATTTTCGTTCTGGTGCTAAAAAATCTTCAGTACCTAACATTCCTTGCTTGTAAGAAACTAAAACTTGTGGTTGTTTAGCATGAATCATATCGTATAATTCTTGACATTTAAAAGCATTTCTATCACCAGATGCAGGTGTTGCAAATCCATCTAACCATATACCCGCAATTGGAGAATACATTTCTAAAAGTTCATTTACTTGATTCGTCATGAATTCTACGTAAAGGTTTAAATCGTGTTCATTACCATATTTGTAAAAAGGCTCTTGTGTTTTAAATTTGGGTCTTGCAGCACCTCCCCATTTATCATTATTAGGAGCGTGTGGATGTTGCCAATCTCTACCGTGAGAGTAATAAAGAAATAATGCAATTCCTTTTTTATTACATTGTTCAGAAAGTTCTGCAATTAAATCTCTTTTTGCTGGTGAGTTTGTGCTTTTAAAATCAGTATATTTTGAATCCCACAGACAGAAACTATCATGGTGTCTTGTTGTAATGTTAATGTATTTCATACCAGCTTCTAAAGCTAAATCTGTAATAAAATCAGCATCAAATTTATCTGCAGTAAACTGGTCTTTTAGTTTTGCATATTCTGCTACATGAATTTTCTCGTTATATTGTACCCATTCATGTCTACCTAAAATAGAATATAACCCATAATGAATAAACATTCCGTAACGAGCCTCTTCAAACCATTTAATAGATGCTTTTCTGGGGTCTTTAGCATATAAATCTTTGTAATCGCTTAAGTAATTAGGCACACTACTTGTGGTAGCTCCTATATAGCTAGGTAAAATTAAAGATGCTGCTCCTGCAAATGCGGTGTATTTGATAAAATTACGTCTGTTCATTGTTAGTTATTTTTTATTATTAAAGTTAAATCTAGATCATCATCTAGTTCTTCTTGCTTTAATTGTAGCTGTTTGTAAAGTTCTTTTTTTATTTTTTTATATTTTCGATTAGATGCTAGATTGTGTATCTCCTTTGGGTCTTTAATAAGATCAAATAATTGAATTTTATTTGCTTTAGGGTAAACAATTAGTTTAAACTTATCTGATCTAATCATTCGTTGAAATTTTTTATAAGAGCCAAAAACATATTCTTCTCCTTCTTCTTTTGTGTATTCATAACCTTTAAGCAAATTATTAAAACTTTTAAATTCTACAGATTTTGGAGTTTCAATAGCAGCTAAATCACAAGTGGTAGCATAAATACTTTGCATGTACACTTTAGTGTTAACTTGTTTGCCTTTTTCTAAATTAGGACCTTTAATAATTAAAGGCATTCTTATGCTATGGTCATATTGATTTTGTTTACCCATTAAGCCATGTTGCCCCACAGCTAAACCATGATCTGAAGTAAAAATTACATAGGTATTTTTAGCTTTTCCACTATTTTCTAAAGCTTCTAAAATTCTACCTAATTGACTATCAATGTAAGTGATTGCGGCATAATATTCACTTCTATGTAACTGAACGCCTTTTTTTGTTCTAGGAAAAGGCATTATTTTTTCATCTCTAAGTGTGTATCTTTCACCTTGATCAAATGGATGTTCTTCTAAATAATTTTCGGGTATTTTTATGGATGCCGATGGATATTTATCTACAAATTCTTTAGGAGCTTGTCTTGGGTCGTGTGGTGCATTAAAAGCAACGTACATAAAAAAAGGAGAGTTAGATTTTTTTGCATCATTCATTAAATAATTGATGGCTTTATCTGTATAATGTGCTGTTGAATGCTGGTTTACGTTAGACAAGGCGCTAAGTTTTTTAACATTTTTTTCATTATAAATAATGTTTTTTACTATTGGGGTCCATTGTCCTTTTAGAGTTTTGTTCCAAGGCTGCCAATCTTTGTTGTCTGTTCTGTTATAAGCAATTTTACTAGAGCCGTTAGCATCATATGTTTCTAAATATCCTTTAATTGAAACTGAATTACCTGTATCAAAACCCTTTAATAAAGCATAGCCCGAATTGTGCCATTTACCTGTAACAAAAGTTTTGTATCCATTTTTAGACATTACTTCTGGCCATAAAGCAACTTCTATTTTGTTCTTATCTTTTTCTGAACCAGAAGGAAGATAGGCTTTGTTTTTTTTTACTCTAAATACTGTTTGTCCTGTGATTAACATAGAACGACTTGCTACACAAACAGCTCCAGACCAAGATCCTTGGTTAAAAGCATGTGTAAATGTTACACCTTCTGATACTAACTTATCAAGGTTTGGAGTTTCAATTTCTGTGTTTCCAAGAGCTTGTATAGATTCATTTGTTTGATCATCTGTTATAATGAATAAGAAGTTTGGTTTTTGGTTCTGTGCATTTGTAGTAAAGGATATTAATACCAATAAAAAGACAGTAATTTCAAAGAGATTTTTCATTTACCTTGATGTAATTTTATTATTATTTAGAAAGATATTTTTTACTCGTATAAATAAGAAATAGTAATTAAGTTGATTTTTTATGATTTTAAATATTTTTGAATAGAAAAGAGAGTGATAACTAAATCTATCACTCTCTTTTAAGAGTAATATGTAATAAAATTATTGTTTGATAGCCTTAACGGTATCTATATTTAAACCATTTTTATCTTGGCATTTAATTAAGTAAACTCCTTTAGATAAAGAACTCATGTCTATGCTTTTGTTACTAATTTTTTGAGAAGAAATTTTAGCGCCTAATATGTTGTAAATTTCTACAGAAGAAATTTTATCAGAAGAAAAAGATAAACGATCAACTACCGGATTAGGGAAGGCGTTTAAGGAAGTTTTAACGATATTATCATCAATACCAAGTACTGTTGTATCATAAATACTTTTAATAAAAGTGTCATCTGCAGCACCTGTGTAAATACGAACATCATCCATTGCACCATTAAAACCTCTATTAGAAGGAGTAGCATTGTAATCATTTCCTATTAACATAGGAGCTTCTGTTGTATCTAGAATATCACCCCAAGTAGTATTGGTTCCTTTTAATTCACCATCAAGATATACGCGAACTGCAGAATTATCTTTGTCCCAAACAACTGCAATATGATGCCAAGTATCAATTGTCATAGCGCCAAGTCCTACACCTTTTCCATTTATTTCAGTTCTAACCTTTATACCTTGATGACCAAATGTCCATTTTTTACCTTTTACATTTTCTCCCAAGCCAACAACTGCTGTTTGAGGTGTGGAAGCAATCAATTTAATCCACGCAGTCATTGTTCTACTTGCATCTCCGCTAATAGGGAAATTAGATACAGTTGATAAAAAATCTTCGCGATCAAAACCAGAAATAGCTCCATTGACAGTTCCATCCTGACCTGTTTCATAGGTAATAGAACCATTTTCATCAGTAGCGGTTAAGTTCCAGTTACCAGTTTCATCAGTAATACCGTTATCAAATTTGTAATGCGCTTCTAATGTTTGTGCACTTAAATTGTTACCAGCAATAAACAATGCAGCCATTATAAAAGCTGATTTTAAAAAAGTAGTTTTTTGTTTCATATTTACTTAATATTTAAAGAATTAGTAATTAATTTGTGTTGCTAAGTTCTTTAATTTCTAAGTGAATAATGGAGGAAAAAGTTCCAAAAAAGGGGTGTTATTGTTGCAAGTGGTTAAAATTTAAGTTTTTTTCAGTGATTTTCATTTTTTGTTGATTTTCAAACACTTCGGAGTAATCTAGGTTTTTTTTAGTAGGAATTGGAGCGTTTGTTTTTTCTCTCCAAGTTTCTAACTTTTTTAAAAGTTCATTCGCTTTGTTTGGATTTAAATCGGCTAAATTATTTTTTTCACCTAGATCATTGTCTAAGTTATAAAGTTCTAGAGCATCGTCTTCAAAATAATGATGAAGTTTCCAATTACCAGAAACAATAACAGAACCAGGTCTTGTTCTAAATAACGAATCTCTGCTACCATCATTTCCTTTGCTATATTTTTGTAAATAAATAGGAAAATGAAAAAATAAATCTCTGTTTATTAGAGCGTTTTTTTTGATGATCTCGTTTAAATCTATACCATCTAAAAGATTAGCTTTTTTTTCTGGTTGCGCTATTTGTTGCAACGTAGGATAAAAATCTAAATTAGATACAATTTGATTTGATGTTGTATTTGGTATGATATTCTCTGGCCATTTTATAATTAACGGTACTCTAATGCCTCCTTCATAATAAGAGCCTTTACCGGCTCTTAAAGGATTCTGATGAGAAATAGCACGAATACCACCATTGTCTGAAGTAAAAATAATTAACGTATTTTTTTCTAAACCTTTTGCTTTTACACTCTTTAAAAGTTTACCAATATTTTCGTCTAAAGAAGTAACCATTGCGGCATATTCTGGGTTATTTTGTCCATTACTTCCTTCTTTGTTTTTAAATTTTTCAATTAATTTTTCCTTACCCATAATTGGTGTGTGCACGGTGTAGTAGGGTAGGTATAAGAAAAAAGAGGTGTCCTTGTTTTTTTCTACAAAAGAAATGGCTTCATTGGTTAATCTATCGGTTAAATACTCTCCTTTTGGTCCGTTTTTAATAAAATCGATATTGTAGGGAGAAAAATAACCTCCTTTACCTGGATTTCCTTTGCTACTGCCACCAATATTAACATCAATACCCTGCTCTAAAGGATTGTTACCAACGTGCCATTTACCAAAACTTCCGGTAATGTACCCTGCGGATTTAAGCATTTTTGGAAGCGTATAAGTAGTATCGTTTAAATGCTCTGTATTTTTTATAGGAATTAATTTTCTAGTTTTTTTATTCCCTCTATCCGAAGGACTTACGGTAAACACACCATGTCTAGGAGTGTTTAAACCAGAAATTAAACAGGCTCTACTAGGTGCACAGTTTGCGGCACCTGCATAAGCTCTTGTAAAGGTCATTCCTTCTTTTGCAAAGGCATCAATATTGGGCGTTTCGTAATAAGAACTCCCCATTAAACCAAGATCTTTCCACCCTAAATCATCAACATTAATTAGTATAATGTTTGGTTTTTTAATCGTTTTACTTGGGGTAACTTTAGTACAACTTAAGCAAAAGAGCAGTAGAGTTGTTAAAAATATAAGTTTAGATATAGGGTGCATTTTAGTAGTTTAAGTATTGTGTCTTTTTATATATTCTGTTGGACTCATACCGTATTCTTTCTGAAAACATTTACCAAAATATTTTTGATTATTAAAACCAGTCATATAGGCTATTTCAGAAAGGTAAAGTTCGTTTTTCTTTAAAAGTTGTTCTGCACGTTTTAATCTAATTTTTTTGATAAAATTAACGGGTGTATCATTTAAAATAGTTTGTAATTTTCTATATAAATTAGCTCTACTCATACCTACTTCAGAGGCAAGAAATTCAACACTTAAAAGATTGTCATTCATAGAGTTTTCTATAATAGTTACTAGTTTTCTAATAAATTTATCATTGTTAGAATCTATCTCAATTTCAGAAGGTTCTGCAGTAATTACCTTACTGTATTGTTCTTTAAGTTGTTTTCTGCTTAATAAGGCATTTTTTACTTTCCATTTCACAAATTCTAAACTAAATGGTTTTTCTATATAATCATCTGCACCTAAACTTAAACATTCAATTTTAGTTTCTTCAGAGTTTTTAGCAGTAAGCATAAATATAGGAATCTTATTAATCTCTGGATTTTTCTTAATACGTTTAAGCATTGATATTCCGTCTTCTACCGGCATTAAAATATCACTAATTATAAGTTGTGGTTTTTCTTTTAAAATAGCATCATATCCTTTTTCTCCGTTTATAGCTTCTTTTACATAAAAGTCGTTTTGTAATTCTTCTTTTATCATTTGCCTTAAATCTGGATTATCTTCTACAATTAAAATTTTTGGTTTATTGGTTTTCGTTTTTGTTTTAGCCTCGTGAGCCAAAGAAACTTCTTCTATCACTTGAAATTCTGAGTTTTTAATAAAATTCTTTTTAAGAGGTTCAGACATTTCTAGGCGTTCATCTTTACTATATCTTTTTTTATCAATCGGAATAATAAAAGTAAATTTAGTATAGGTGTTTACTTTACTTTCTACGGTGATTTTACCGTGGTGTCTTTCTATTAGTTTTTGAACTAATTCCATACCAATACCTGTACCAGGAATATTGTTACCAGATGTTTTTGTTGCTTGGTAATATCTATTAAAAATAAAAGGTAAATCTGCTTCTGGTATACCACTACCATTATCTCTAACAAAACATTTTATATAAGTTCCTTGTTCTAAATTAAGTGTGGTTGCATTTTTATCAGTAACAGATATTAATTCTAAATTAACATTTATTTCTCCTGATTCAGCAGTATATTTAAAAGCATTAGATAGTAAATTAAAGAGTATTTTTTCTAAAATATCAACATCGTACCAACCTTTAATTTTTTGTTCTTCTGATGAAAATTCATATTTAATGTTAGACATTTTAGCAAAATCATTAAATGCTTTTTTTATAATGTCTATATCTTTAACAATATCATTTTTAGTTATTCTTAGCTTAAATTTACCTTCATCAAATTTTCTAATGTCCATAATTTGATTTATCAACCTACGCATTCTAAGGGTGTTATTGTAAATACGTTGAGAGGTTATTGGGCTTAGGGTAAAATTCTTTTCCTTTATCACTTTTTCTATAGTTCCAAAAATTAGAGAAAGCGGTGTGCGTAATTCATGAGAAATGTCTGTAAAAAAGACCATTTTCATTCTGTTGTGTTCGTTGTCTTTTTCTCTACTAATAGTTTCTTTTACTAAGTTCTTTTTTAGTCGATACCATCTTCTAATTAAAATACCGCCTATAAGAAATAAAATAATACTAATAAAAAAATAGGCAAAAAATGCTGCAGTACTTTTCCATATAGGAGGTTTAATTGTAAAGTTTAATTCTGTAGGAACTTCATTCCAAACACCATCACTATTAGAACTTTTTACTTTAAAGGTATATTTTCCGGGAGATAAATCGTTGTAATTTGCATTTCTGTTAGTTGCATTGGTGTAAATCCAATAATTATTTAGCCCTTCTAGTTTATATGCATACTCATTTTTTATTGGAGTTGTAAAGTCTAAAGAAGAAAAATTAACAACAATATTGTTTTGGTTATACGGTAAAATAATTGATTTGTTGGAGTTAATTTTAATAGCACTAGATGATTTTATAGCAGTGTTTGTTTGGTTTGCTTTTGTGGCTCCTAGAGTTGTAAAACTTGTAATTACGGTAGTTGGTGCTTTATTGTTTTTAGAAAATTTATTTGTTAAAACAGTGTAAAATCCACCTATGCATCCAAAATAAATATTGTTACCGGGTCTGTTTGAAGAACTAGATTTATATACAAACTGACTCTCTTTAATGCCATCTTCGAATCCAAAATGTCTATAGTTTTCGGTTTTTAAGTTGAAACGAATTAGCCCATTCTGAGAACTTAACCATAAGTTATTATTGTCATCTTCTTCTATTGCAGAAATAGTATTAGAGGTTAGTCCGTTAATTCTGCCATAGTGTTTAAAGTTGTTTGTGTCTTTATTATATTTATTTAATCCACCCCCTCTTGTTCCAATCCAAATATTTTCATGGCTATCTTCATGTAAGCTTAAAATAGCATTAGATGTTAAACCATTCTCAAAAGAAGGGAGATATTCCTCTATAGTTTCATTATTAAAATCAACCTTAAATAAGCCTTCCCCTCTTGTACCAATCCATAACTCATTATTTTTGGTATATAATAAACAAGATGTATGGTTTTTTGCTAGTTTTTCTGTTACTGTTTTTTTAAATTTAGATAACTCAATTTCAGAATTAACGATTTCTATACCCCCATTCCAAAGTCCAACCCAAGTTTCATTTTTATTTAGAACAGCAATGTCCATGATAAGGTTTTTAAACTTTCTGATAACTTTTACGTTTAAACTTCGTTTCATAGGTTTAAAATCTTCAGTTATGTATAGGGCATTCCCGTTTACCAATAAAAGTTTGTCTTTTTCGAAGTTCTGAGAAATAAGATTAATGTTATTAAGAGGGGTTTTTATTTTATAATATTCGTTTAATTTGGTGTTATATCTATATAAGCCATCATTCATACCAATTAAAGTGGTGTTAGGGGTGTAGTATAAAATACTTCTAACAGTAGAGCTCTCACTGCTGCTTGATGTTTCTATTTTTTTGAAATCAAAAATAGACGTTCTACCTAAATGTTTATTAATCCCTTTTAAAGAACCTATCCATAAATTTCCATTAGTATCAAAAGTTAAGTCATTAATATGATTACTTTTTAAACTACCTCTTTTGTTATCTTTTGGAAACCAACTAAATTCATAACGATTATTTTTTCTAATTGCTTTAAACAATCCACCTGTTGTACCAACCCAAACGGAGCTACTGTTAACATTTAAAGTTAATGAAGTTGAAACCGCATCAGGAGAAAAAGGTAGCATAAAGTGGTTGTATTCTTCTAGTATTTCTATTTTAAAATCAGTTTTATTGTAACCTAAAACATAAAAACCTTTTTCGGTAAGGGCTATAATTTTATTGTTTTCATAAAGTTCTATAGATTTTATGTCATGGGTGAAATTTGTTTGTATATATTCGTTTTGTTCGTTTCGTATAAGTATTCCTTTACTTGTTCCTAACCAATATCTACCAAAACTATCTTCTAAAAAAGATTCAATTTGTTTACCTATTTTAATAATATTGTTATAATTAAACTGTGTGTTATAATTAGCAGAATCAAATTCTTTACTAGGGATTATTTTTTTTAAACCTGTGTTTTGTAGGTTTGCCCAAATGTCTCCGTTATTAGCTTTTTTTAGAACCGTTACTTTTGTGTTTTTGTAGAAACCTTTAAATTTTTCTTCATTTCTATTAAAGTGAATCAAATAGCTTTCACTTCCTATCCATAGGTTTTTATTGTCATCTTCAATAATAGAATTAATACCGTTATTAGGTATCGAATTTGGATCAAAAACATCAGATTGATACGTTATTAAATTATTTCCATCATAACGATACAAACCATTGTCAGTTCCTATCCAAAGGTACCCAAAGCTGTCTACAAACAACGTATTAACTTTTTTGTCGAAAGGGATCCCTTGTGTGTTTAGTTCATGAAAATAAGTTTCACTTTGTTGCGAAAAAGTTTTTGCAGTACTTAGTGAGATAATAAATATTAAAAAACAGGTTGTTGAAAAAAGTTTATAGTTAAAAAACATATGTTTTGTTATTTATAAATTAAAAAAGTAGCATTTTATGGTAGAATATTACTTATTAGTTATAGAAATAGTTGTAAGAGAACTGAATTACAATATCTCTATTTTTTTTAACCCTTACCTTGTTTAAAGGGGTTAAAATGTTGTTGATTGTAAGTAATAATGTTGCAAAATAGGGTTTTTTTAGCATTTATTACTTTTTGCAACAAATGTAGGTAGCAAAAGAGAATATTAAAGTTGTTTAAGTATGTAGTTTTGATGAGTGATATTATTTATATCAATATTTAACTAACTTAAACTGAGTTAATGAAAGTTGAGTTTGAAAATAAGCTAAATACAGCTAATTATATAACCATAAATATTATTTAGAATTGGTTACAAAGAAGTTTTTTAGTTGTTGATATAAATTATAACAAAAATCGTTAATAATATATTTTTTTAATTTAAAACCAATTAATTAGAGATTAGATCTTTTTTAATTTCTATTTTATAAATTAATCCAAATGATTAAACCTTATTTTTCCATAATAGTAGTAGCTACAGCTATACTTTTTACATCGTGTAACTCTTCTAAAAAAGACCAAAAAAAAGATTCTGTAGCAAAGAGTCAATTTGTTGCAAATGAAAAACAACCTAATATTATATATATTCTTGCAGATGATTTAGGATATGGTGATTTAAGTTGTTATGGGCAAGAAAAATTTACGACACCTAATATTGATAAGTTAGCCTCACAAGGGATGCTTTTTACACAGCATTATTCTGGTAGTACAGTTTGTGCTCCTTCTAGATCTGCGCTTCTTACAGGGATGCATACCGGACATACTGCCGTTAGAGGTAATAAAGAAGTAGAGCCAGAAGGTCAATATCCTATTCCTGATGACACTTATACTTTGGCAGAAGTAATGAAAAAAGCAGGATATACAACTGGAGCTTTTGGTAAATGGGGACTTGGTTTTCCTGGTTCAGTAGGAGATCCTGTAAAACAAGGTTTTGATGAGTTTTATGGATACAATTGTCAGCGGTTAGGACATCATTATTATCCAGATCACTTATGGTCTAATAATGATTCTATTGTTTTAAAAGGTAATTTAGGTTTATCAAGAACAGAGTATGCTCCTAGTTTAATTCATGATAAAACAATACAATTTATAGAGAAAAATAAATCGAATCCATTTTTCTTATACGTAGCTTCTATTATTCCGCATGCAGAACTTGCAGCTCCAGAAGATTTAATGGAGAAATATAGAAATAAATTTTTACCAGAAAAAGAATTTAAAGGTGTAGACGATGGTCCTAAGTATAGAAAAGGATTTTATGCTTCTCAAAAAGAATCTCATGCCGCTTTTGCTGCAATGATAGATTTATTAGATCAACAAGTAGGAGAAATTATGGCGAAAGTAAAAGAATTGGGTATTGAAGATAACACAATTATTATTTTTACTTCAGACAATGGACCTCATCAAGAAGGAGGAGCTGATCCAAAATATTTTGATAGTAACGGTGTTTTTAAAGGAACAAAAAGAGATTTATACGAAGGTGGTATTAGAGTGCCTATGATTGCAAAATGGCCAGGTAAAATTAAACCAGGTAGTAAAACGGATCATGTTTCTGCTTTTTGGGATGTTTTTCCAACGTTTTCTAAGATAGCAGGTGTTGATGTGCCTAAAAATATTGATGGAATTTCTTTTTTACCAGAATTATTAGGGAATAAAAAAGATCAAAAAGAACATGAATATTTATATTGGGAGTTCCATGAAAAAGGTGGGAGACAAGCAGTAAGAAAAGGAAATTGGAAAGCAGTAAAATATAATGTTTTAAAAACACCAAACAAGTTAATGGAACTTTATGACCTTAATAATGATTTAGGAGAAAAAAATAATGTGGCAAAACTGCATCCAGAAGTTGTAAAAGAAATGGAAGCTATTTTTAAAGAAGCAAGAACGCCTTCTGATGTTTTTACTTTTAGTCAAGAAACTTTTTTAAATGTTGATTAATTGACTAATTAGAAATTTTGATATAATATTCAAATTCCCCCAAAAGAATTAAATTTTGAATTTAGTTCACCTTAACTTAAGTTATTTAACTTAAAAGTAAATGCTCATTTGTTTCATTACAAATGAGCATTCTATTTTTATATTGATACTAGTTTTTAGCAGAATGTTTGTTAAATTCAGTAAGTATGTTTTAGTTATTTTTTTGATGTTGATAAAACGATCTTGTTATCATTTCTCTTCATTAGAAAAGGTAAAGGAGTTTTTGTATAACCTATATGCTTAGTAAAGGTTAAAAGAAGTGGTTTTTTTTTAGTAACCCTATGTAAAAAAGTGTTTTTAATTTCTGTTTAAATAGAAGTAAAAAGAAAGTTAATCGTATTAAAAATTACGATGAAAGCATATTTTGATGTCAAAAATAAATGACAAAACATATTAAAAATTAGTACACTTAAGGTTAAAGTGTTTAAAAACCTTGTGCAATTTTATCTAATTCATTTCTATCAAGTATCGAAATATCTTTCCCTTTAAACTCAATAATTTTTTTCTTTTTAAAATCAGATAATAAACGAATAGCAGATTCTGTAGCAGTACCTATAATATTGGCAATATCTTCTCTAGAAAGATGAATGTCTATGGTGTTTTCTGCATTTGTACCAAATTTATCAAGTAGTTTTAAAAGCGTTTCAGCCAAACGTTGTTTTACCGTTTTTTGGGCCATATCAACAATCACATTGTCTGCTTGTTTTAGGGTTTGAGCCATGTCTTTAAGCACACTCATGGTAAAATTAGGGTTTTTTGATAGATCTTTCAGAATTTCTTCTTTCGGAATAAAACACACTTGCATGTCATTTAAAGCAACGGCTTTAAGGTTAGAAGCTTCGTCAGAAATTAAGCTTCTTTCTCCTAATAAATCGCCTCTAGTAACCAAACTAATAATTTGATTTCTACCATTTTCACTCATTTTAGAGATTTTACAAACCCCTTCTTTTATACAGAAAATGCCTTTTAGGCGCTCTCCTTCTTCAAAAATAGCCTCACCTTTTTTAACAACTCTCGATGTTTTACAATTAGTCATCTTAACCAACTCCTCTCTGCTTAAGTGCTTTATAGAATTTAGTTGACGAATAATACATTGCTCACATTTACTCATAATGACTACTGGTATTTGGGTATCAAATATATTAAAAATGTGATAAATATCATGTTTTAAAACGTGATTCTTATTGTAAATTTGTAAAAGGCAAAAGAGTAAATATGAATTCTACACATTGTTATCATTGTGGTGATTCTTGTGATGATAATTTAATTGAATTTGACGGTAAAAGTTTCTGTTGTAACGGTTGTAAAACGGTTTATGAAATTTTTTCTGAGAATGATTTAACTTGTTACTACAATTTTCAAGACAATCCTGGGGCAATTCCGACTGAAATTCAAGGAAAATATGATTTCTTGGACAATGCCGAAATAGCAGAAAAATTATTGGATTTTAATGATGGTAATACACAAATAGCAACTTTATACATACCACATATTCATTGTAGTTCTTGTATTTGGGTGTTAGAAAACTTACATAAGTTAAATAAAAAGGTTTCTTCATCTCAAGTAGATTTTCCAAAGAAAAAAGTAAGAGTTACTTTTAATTCAGAAGAAACTACGCTTAAAGAAATAGTACTGCTTTTAAGTGCTATTGGTTACGAACCTTATATTAGTTTAGAAGATTATGAAAGCGGAAAAAAAGCGGTAGATAGAAGCTTAATTTATAAGTTAGGTATTGCTGGTTTTGCTTTTGGTAACGTTATGTTTTTATCGTTTCCAGAATATTTTGAAGTAGATGGTTTTTGGATAGAAAAATACAAACATATCTTTAGATGGTTAATGTTTTCATTTTCTTTACCAGTTGTATTTTATGCAGGGCAAGATTATTTTATATCTGCTTTTAAAGGTATTCGTTCTAAAATATTAAATATTGATGTTCCTATAGCACTGGGTATTTCGGTGTTGTTTATCCGAAGTTGTGTTGAAATTATTTTTAATTTAGGGGCAGGTTTTTTTGATAGTTTAACCGGTTTGGTTTTCTTTCTTTTATTAGGAAAGTTTTTTCAACAAAAAACATATAATTTTTTGTCGTTTGAGCGTGATTATAAATCGTATTTCCCTATTGCAGTAACACGTATTTCATCTAAAGGAAAAGAAGAAAACGTTGCTATTTATGATATAGAAAAAGGAGATCGGTTGTTAATTAGAAACCAAGAGTTAATACCTACAGACGGAATTCTAATTAACGGTAATGCAGATATAGATTATAGTTTTGTTACCGGAGAAGCAGTGCCAGTGTCTAAAAAATCTGGAGATAAATTATTTGCCGGTGGTAAACAACTTTCTGGGGTCTTAGAAATGGAAGTTTTGGCATCGGTTTCTCAAAGTTATTTAACCCAATTATGGAGTAATGATGTTTTTAATAAAGACAATAAGTCGCACTTTAAAACAGTTACAGATAAAATTAGTAAAAACTTTACCATTATTGTATTGTCTATAGCTTTTTTAGCAACTGCGTTTTGGCTGTATTTTGATGCTAGTAAGGCTTTAAATGTATTTACTGCAGTTTTAATAATTGCTTGTCCTTGTGCCATTGCTTTGGCTGCTCCGTTTACTTTAGGTAATATGTTACGACTTTTTGGGAAAGAGAAATTTTATTTAAAAAACGCAACTGTTGTAGAGCAGTTAGCGGCAATAGATACTATTATTTTTGATAAAACAGGTACGCTAACAACGCATAAAGAAAACACTATTTCTTATGACGGGATTCCATTAAATGAGGAAGAAAAAAGCATTTTAAAAAGCGCTTTAAGAGCTTCTAATCATCCGTTAAGTAGAACTTTGTACAACTCTTTAGAAGAAGTAAAAACTTTAGCAATAACAGATTATAAAGAAATTGTTGGTAAAGGAATAGAGGTTTCTTATAAAAACTTTCAATTAAAGTTAGGATCATCTTCTTTTGTTAAAAATAATGAAGATAAATCAACTTTAGACACAGCCGTTTATGTTGGTATTAATGATGACTATAAAGGAAAGTTTACCTTTAAAAATTCTTACAGAAAAGGGGTAAAAGATTTATTTAATACTTTAAAAAGCAGTTTTAATTTAGCAGTTGTTTCTGGTGATAATGAAGGCGAAAGGGGTTTTCTAAAAGAATTCTTACCAGAAGGCACAAATTTATTGTTCAATCAAAAACCAGAAGATAAATTAAACGTTGTTGCAAATCTGCAAAAAGAAAATAAAAAAGTGGTAATGATTGGTGATGGTTTAAATGATGCTGGTGCTTTGGCACAAAGTGATGTTGGTATTGCTTTGTCAGAAAACATCAATGTGTTTTCTCCTGCATGTGACGGAATTTTAGATGCATCAAAATTTAATAAATTAGGGAAATATATAAAGGCTTCTAAAAAAGCGATTAAAATTATAAAATACAGTTTTATACTATCTTTATGTTACAATGTAATCGGGTTGTATTTTGCGGTAACAGGGCAATTAATACCTGTAATGGCAGCTATTTTAATGCCTTTAAGTTCTATTAGTATTGTAGTTTTTACAACAATTTCCACCAATTTATTGGGAAAAAAAATTAAATAATTATGAGTGTACATATCGCAGCCAAAAAAGGAGAAATTGCAGAAACAGTGCTGTTACCTGGAGATCCTATGAGAGCAAAATGGATTGCAGATACTTTTTTAAAAGATAGTATTCAATATAATGACGTACGTGGAATGTTAGGGTTTACCGGTACTTATAAAGGTAAAAGAATATCTGTGCAAGGTACTGGTATGGGAATACCTTCTACATTAATTTATGCTACAGAATTAATAACAGAATACGGTGTTAAAAACTTAATTAGAGTTGGTTCTGCAGGTTCTTATCAAAAGGAAGTGAAAATTAGAGATATTGTTTTGGCAATGGCAGCTTCTACAAATTCTGGTTTAAACACCATCCGTTTTAACGGAGCAGATTATGCGCCAACAGCGAGTTTTAAGTTATTTCAAAAAGCTGTTGAAATTGCAAAAGAAAAAAATATAGTGGTAAAAGCTGGTGGAATTTTAAGTTCTGATGAGTTTTATGCAGATGAGTTTGATAGCTATAAAAAATGGGCAGATTATGGTGTTTTATGTGTAGAAATGGAAACCTCTGGCTTGTATACAGTAGCAGCAAAACACAATGTAAATGCCTTGTCTATTTTAACAATTTCAGATAGTTTGGTAACTAAAGAAAGAACTACGGCAGAAGAAAGAGAGCAAACCTTTAAAGAAATGATAGAAATTGCTTTAGAATTGGGGTAAGATAGTAAATGTCTCCTCGAGCGCAGTCGAGAGGTTAATTAGGTCTCGACTGCGCTCGACCTGACAAAAAGTTAAACAAAATGAAAAAATCATTAGTACAAAAATATAATATTCCTGGGCCAAGATACACCAGTTATCCAACCGTTCCTTATTGGAACAAAGCAGGAATAGATAAACAAGATTGGATACAATCTTTTCAAACTTCATTTAAAGAAAGTAATTCGTCAGAAGGAATAAGTGTTTATATCCATTTGCCTTTTTGTGAGAGTTTGTGTACGTTTTGTGCGTGTCATAAACACATTACAAAGCGTCATGAAGTAGAAGATGAGTATATAGATACCGTTTTAAAAGAATGGAAATTGTATGTTGCCTTGGTAGATGAAATTCCGGTTATTAAAGAATTACATTTAGGTGGAGGAACGCCTACTTTTTTCTCAAAAGAAAACTTAAAATATTTAATGGATGGTATTTTTAAAATCGCCAAAAAACATCCAGGATCAGAATTTAGTTTCGAGGGGCATCCAAATAATACCACTAAAGAACAGTTGCAAACGTTGTTTGATGCAGGTTTTACAAGAGTAAGTTTTGGTGTACAAGATTATAATGAAAAAGTTCAAAAAGCAATTCATAGAGTTCAACCTTTCGAAGCAGTAGAACAAGTAACCAAATGGTCTAGAGAAATAGGATATACGTCTGTAAGTCACGATTTAATTTTCGGATTGCCACATCAAACCAAAGAAAACGTCATTTACAGTATTAATAAAACCAAAGAATTACAACCAGATAGAATTTCATTTTACAGTTACGCTCATGTACCTTGGGTAAAAGGAGTAGGACAAAGAGGTTTTAATGAAGACGATTTGCCTAAGAATGATGAAAAAAGAGAACTTTACGAAATAGGGAAAGAACTTTTTGCAGAATTGGGGTATGTAGAAATTGGGATGGATCATTTTGCTTTAAAAACAGATAGTTTGTTTAAGGCAACCATCAACAAAACCTTGCATAGAAATTTTATGGGGTATACTGCCAATAAAACCCAGTTAATGGTTGGTTTAGGAATGTCTGCAATTTCAGATTCTTGGTATGCCTTTGCTCAAAATGTAAAAACAGTAAAAGAATATCAGAAGATTGTTAATGAAGGAGAAATTCCAATTTTTAGAGGACACCTTTTATCCGAAGAAGATAGAATTATTAGAAAACATATTTTAAATATTATGTGTCATTTTTCCACTTCGTGGGATGCGGAATCTATGAGGATCAATAATATTGAGATGCATTTAGGATTATTACAAGAAATGGAACAAGATGGTTTGGTAAAAATTGATTTAAAATCAAAATCATTAGCAGTGCCAGAAGCGGCAAGACCTTATGTAAGAAACATTTGTATGGCTTTTGATTTGCATTTGTTAAAAAACAAACCAAAAACACAGTTGTTTTCGATGACTATTTAACAGAAAATTAAGATATTTACAAAACATGACATTTGTCATATTTTAAGAAAGTGACCAATAGTATTTTTGAAAAATCAATTATCAGGCAAGATATGAGCGTAATATACCTACTACTAACTATTAGTATACTAGTAGCCATCTTATTTTTTATCGCATTTATTTATTCAGTAAAAACTGGGCAATTTGACGATTCTTATACGCCATCTGTTCGTATGTTGTTTGATGATGAATTAGTAAAAGATAAAGAAAAATCAACTAAAGACTAAATATTAAATTATGGAAATGCAACAATTTTATTACGATAATAAGATCGTAAAGAAATTTATCTATGCTACATTATTCTGGGGAATAGTGGGGTTCTCTGTGGGGCTAATGCTCGCTTTTATGTTTTTATTCCCTTACTACACAGAAGGAATTTCTTGGTTAAGTTTTGGACGTTTAAGACCATTACACACAAATGCTGTAATTTTTGCCTTTGTAGGTAACGCTATTTTTGCAGGGGTTTATTACTCGCTTCAAAGATTGTTAAAAGCAAGAATGGCAAGTAATTTTTTAAGCAATTTTAACTTTTGGGGTTGGCAATTAATTATTGTTGCGGCAGCCATTACTTTACCTTTAGGGTATTCTTCATCTAAAGAATATGCAGAGTTAGAGTGGCCAATAGATATTGCAATAGCACTTGTTTGGGTTGCATTTGGTGTTAATATGATTTGGACAATCTTACAAAGAAGACAACGTCATTTATATGTAGCAATTTGGTTTTATTTAGCAACCTTTGTAACGGTAGCTGTATTACATATTTTTAACAGTTTAGCATTGCCGGTTACCTTTTTAAAATCTTATTCTGTTTATGCAGGGGTACAAGATGCATTGGTACAATGGTGGTACGGACATAATGCCGTAGCATTTTTCTTAACAACACCTTTTTTAGGGTTAATGTATTATTTTGTGCCTAAAGCAGCAAACAGACCTGTATATTCTTATAGATTATCTATTGTTCACTTTTGGTCATTAATTTTTATCTATATCTGGGCAGGACCACACCATTTATTATATACAGCATTACCATCTTGGGCGCAAAACTTAGGAGTTGCATTTTCTATTATGTTATTGGCTCCATCTTGGGGAGGTATGATAAACGGTTTGTTAACCTTGCGTGGTGCTTGGGATAAAGTTAGAACAGATCCTGTTTTAAAATTTATGGTAGTTGCAATTACAGGATATGGTATGGCAACTTTTGAAGGACCAATGTTGTCTTTAAAAAATGTAAATGCAATTGCACACTTTAGTGATTGGATTATAGCACACGTACACGTTGGTGCATTAGCTTGGAATGGTTTCTTAACGTTTGGTATGTTGTATTGGATGATACCAAAAATGTTTAAAACAAAATTACATTCTGTTGCATTAGCAAATGTGCACTTTTGGATTGGTACTTTAGGTATTATATTGTATACGTTACCAATGTATGTGGCAGGTTTTGTACAAGCTTCTATGTGGAAACAATTTAATCCTGATGGATCTTTAACTTATGGTAACTTTTTAGAAACTGTAAATGAAATTATACCAATGTACTGGATGCGTGCTATTGGAGGTAGTATGTATATTATTGGTGCATTTGTAATGTTATATAATATTGTTAGAACAGTTAGATCTGGTAGTGATGTAACCGATGAGTTAGCAGAAGCACCTGCATTAACTAAAGTTTCTAAATATAGAACAAAAGGTGAAGGTTGGCACACATGGTTAGAAAGAAAACCAATTAAATTAACAATTTATGCAACTATTGCCATTTTAATTGGTGGTGCAGTGCAAATTATACCAACATTATTAATAAAATCTAATATACCTACAATTAGTAGTGTAAAACCATACACACCATTAGAGTTACAAGGTAGAGATATTTATATTAGAGAAGGTTGTGTTGGGTGTCACTCTCAAATGGTTAGACCATTTAGAAGTGAGGTAGAACGTTATGGAGAATACTCTAAAGCAGGTGAGTTTGTGTACGATCATCCATTTTTATGGGGATCTAAACGTACCGGACCAGATTTACATAGAGTAGGAGCTAAATATTCAGATAGCTGGCACTTAAATCACATGTATGATCCACAAAGTACATCGCCAGGTTCTATTATGCCTTCTTATAAATGGTTAATTACAGATGAACTATATAAAGGAGATATAGAAAGTAAAATGGAAGTAATGGTAACTTTAGGTGTTCCGTACACTAAAGATGAAATAGCAAATGCACAACAGCACATGTTAGAGCAAGGTACTAAAATTGAAGAAAACTTACATTCAGATCCAGATTTTGCAAAAAATTATGAAGCAGATAAAAAGTATGCAGAAGAAAACGGATTGCCTTTTATAGAAATGAAAAACAGAGAAATTGTAGCAGTTATTGCTTATATACAACGTTTAGGTACAGATATAAAAGTTAAAGACGAACAAAAAATTTCTAAAAATTAAGTTATGTTAAAATTTGTAAAAAATTATATGGTAACAATTACTGGTGTAGAAATATATCCTTTAATATCATTAATCATATTCTTCTCTTTTTTCATGGTCTTGTTTTGGTGGGTTTTTACTGCGAAAAAAGAATATATAAATACGGTAAGTAATTTGCCATTAGATAATTAAAACGAAAAAAAATGAAAAAGTATTTTCAATCTACGGTATATATAATTTTTGTAATTGTTACGTTTTTAGCACTTGCAAAGTCGTTTATGGTGTACGAAAACCCATTTAATGTTTATGAGAATCCTTTAGTATGGCTAGCTCTAATTGCTTTTGTATTGGTTGTTGTTTTAAAAGAAATGGTAAATGTAATTGCCATTAATAAAGCTACAGAATTGCAAAATGAAAAATTAGGAATTGTTCCTGAAGAAAGTAATGCTTGGATTAAAAAAGTATTAAAATCTTGGACAAGATCTAAAGATATTGATAGTGAAGAAGAAATTATCTTAGACCATAATTATGATGGAATTCAAGAATTAGATAATACATTACCACCTTGGTGGGTGTATTTATTCTATGCTTCTATTGTTTTTGCAGTAGTTTATATGGTAAGATTTCATGTGTTAGATGGCGATGATCAAATTGTAGAGTATGAAAAAGCCGTTGCAGAAGCTAAAGCATCGTTAAAAAAATACAAGTCTACAGCTACAGATTTAATTACAGCAGAGAGTGTTACCTTATTAACTGATGATAAAGATTTAGCCAGAGGTAAAGCAATATTTAAGTTAAACTGTGCCTCTTGTCATATTGCTGATGGAGGTGGCTCTATTGGACCAAATTTAACAGATGAGTTTTGGATTTTAGGAGGAGGAATCAAAAATGTATTTACCACCATATCTAATGGAGGTAGAGATGGTAAAGGAATGATTGCTTGGAATAAAACTTTAAAAGCAGCAGACATTCAAAAAGTAGGTAGTTATGTAATTTCTTTACAAGGAACTACACCTGCAAACCCAAAAGCTCCTCAAGGAGAAAAATGGGTAGCTGAATAAAAATAAATAGTATAAATGTGTTGAGGTAATTATGGAAACTCCTAAAAACGAGAAATTTAGAGATAGTATCAGTACGATAGACGAATCGGGTAATCGTTCTTGGGTTTTTCCTAAAAAGCCTAGTGGTAAATTCTATAAATACAGGTCGTATGTTAGTTATTTCTTATTAATTTTCCTACTAACGGCTCCATTTATAAAAATTAACGGAAATCAGTTTTTACTATTTAATGTTTTAGAACGTAAATTTAATATTTTCGGATTTCCTTTTTGGCCACAAGATTTTCACTTGTTAGTTATTTCAATGATTATTGGAGTGGTGTTTATTATACTATTTACAGTAATTTTTGGACGTATTTTCTGTGGATGGATTTGTCCACAAACTATTTTTTTAGAAATGGTTTTCAGAAAAATAGAATACTGGATAGATGGAGATAGAGGAAAACAAATTCGTTTAGATAAACAACCTTGGAATGCAGAAAAAATTAGAAAAAGACTTTTAAAATGGTTTATTTTCTTTGTGATCTCTTTTATTATTGCAAACGTATTTTTAGCTTATTTAATAGGTGGTGATACCCTTATAAGTTACATTACAGGAAACCCGTTTGATAATATTAGTACATTTATTTCATTAACAATTTTTACCTGTGTTTTCTATTTTATATTTGCTTGGTTTAGAGAGCAAGTATGCATTATAGCTTGTCCTTATGGTAGGTTACAAGGTGTTTTATTAGATAATAAAACGATCAATGTTGCTTACGATCATAAACGAGGAGAAAGAGAAGAAGGACGATCTAAATTTAAGAAAAATGAAGATAGAGAAGCTTTAGGTAAAGGAGATTGTATCGATTGTAAACAATGTGTGGTTGTTTGCCCTACAGGAATAGATATTAGAAATGGTACGCAATTAGAATGTGTAAACTGTACCGCTTGTATTGACGAATGCGATCATATGATGGAGAGTGTTGGTTTGCCAAAAGGATTAATTAGATATGAAAGTGAAGAAAATATAGAAAATAAGAAGCCTTTTAAATTAAATGCAAGAATAAAAGGATATTCTGCTGTGTTATTTATTTTAGTAGGTATTTTAATAGGGATGTTATTTTTAAGAAATGATGTAGAGGCTACAATTTTAAGGTTGCCAGGGCAGTTGTATCAACATAAAGAAAATAATATTATTAGTAATGTTTATACTTTTAAAGTGATTAATAAAACTACAAAAGATATAAATAATGTTAGTTATAAAATACTTTCTCATAAAGGAACCATAAAATTAGTGTCTAATCATGATTTTGTAGTGCCTAAACAAGGTCTTGCAGAAGGAACCTTATTTATAGAAATTAATTCGGCTGCTTTAGAAAAAGATAAAATTAAATTAGAGATTGGTGTTTATAGCGATGATAAATTAATTGAAACAACAACAACAAACTTTTTAGGACCAAGAAGTTATAAATAACTAAGATTATGAAATTTAATTGGGGAACAGGAATTGTTATTGCAATTGTAGCTTTTATGAGTTTTATATTATTCTTGGTGATTACCATGAGTACAGATAACACGTATAGTTACGATTTGGTTACAGAAAAGTATTACGAACAAGAGTTGGGGTTTCAAGATGAAATTAATGCCGAAAAAAATGCGTTCGAACTAAAAGAAAGAGTACTAATCGAAAGAACAAATGAAGGTTTAAAAATAGCATTTCCTAAAGAGTTTTCTCCAGAAGAAATTAAAGGAAAAGTGTTCCTATATAGACCGTCTAATAAACAATTAGATTTTGAAATACCTATTTCAATCTCTAATACATATTTGCTCGTGCCTGAGAAACGTTTATTAGATGGTCGTTGGAACATTACTATAGCTTTCAAATATAATAATAAAGAATACTTAATAAAAAAAGAAATAGAATATTAACGTTTCAATAAATATTAATTTAAAATAACAAGAGGTAAATTTACAATGATTTTTTTTAAGATTAAGTTTTTGCTACTTGTAAAACTATAATTTGTGTTTTTTTAATAAGTATAGATCAATTATTGGGGATTTTAAAGGAAAATTAGCATAAAAAAATATTAATAAATTTATTTGAATCAATCCTATTTATGTTTCTATCAGCAATTATCTTTGGTTTATTAGGGAGCTTCCATTGCGTGGGTATGTGTGGGCCAATAGCCTTTATGTTACCAATTGATAGACAAAACAAAACAAAAGGTTTTCTGCAAATTTTAATTTATCATTTCGGAAGATTATTAAGCTATAGTTTAATAGGTTTGTTATTTGGCTTTCTTGGAAAGGGCTTTTATTTTTTTGGCTTTCAACAACAATTATCGATTATAGTAGGACTTAGCATGATTTTTGTAATTCTATTTCCAAAACTTTTTTCGAAAGTAAATTTTTCTAAAAATATAAATAAAGTAGTTTTTAAAGTAAAGAATGCTTTAGGAAAAGAACTTAAGAAAAAAAGAAATGATACTTTTTTTACCATAGGTTTTTTAAATGGATTTTTACCTTGTGGTTTGGTGTACATGGCTGTTTTTGGAGCTTTAGCAACAACAAACCCTTTTTCGGGTAGTTTGTATATGTTTTTATTTGGTCTAGGTACAATTCCGCTTATGACTTCAGTGGTCTATTTAGGTAATTTTACCAAAGGAACTTTTAGAAAAAGAATAAAAAAAGTAATTCCAATTGTAGTTGTTTTTATTGGAGTTTTATTTGTTTTAAGAGGTTTAGGATTGGGCATTCCATACATTTCTCCAGCACCCGTTGTAGATTTAGTTACTTCTAATAGTTCTTGTCATTAGTTTTTTTGTTATAAAATATGGTGCTTATTGTATTTTATATCTTTAAAAATAGAAGAACAATACTGTTAAATCTTTGACTAGCAAAGTATTTATTATAAGAAAAAAGTATATATTTGGTAACTTAAGACTAATCTCCCTTCAATGAAATTAAATTACGTACGATTTTGCCTTCTATGTGTTTTATTTTTTTCTGTTAAAAGTCACGCACAAGAAACTTTACCTATATATCAAGATTACTTATCAGACAATGTATATTTAGTACATCCATCTGCTGCAGGTATTGGTAATTCTAGTAAATTACGTTTTACGGCGAGACAACAATGGGCAGGTATACCAGATGCTCCGTCTTTACAAACTTTAAGTTATCATTCTAGATTTGGTGAGGAGACCAATGCTGCATTTGGTGTTGTATTATTTAATGATGAAAATGGTTATCATTCTCAAAAAGGAATTCAAGGAACATACGCATATCATTTACAATTAAGCGATGGCCACTTTTTTGAGCAACTGTCTTTTGGCTTATCTCTTACTTTTGTTCAAAATCAATCAGACCAAAGGTCTTTTGAAAGTGATGATGTGCCTGCTATTGTGCAAAGTACAAGTTATTACAATTCAGATTTTGGAGTAGCGTATCATCGTGGAGGTTTATCATCATATTTTACGGTAAAAAACTTATTTTTAACGGCAAAAAATAATTTAAATATTCAAGAATCTTTAGATTTAAGAAACTATGTTTTTTCTGCTGGGTTTTATTATGATAAATTTTATCATTTTCAATTAGAACCTTCTTTTATGTTGCAGTTAAAAGAAAGTACCGGACAACGTATTGCAGATTTTAATATAAAAGCTTACAAGACATTAAAAAAAACTCAAATGTGGGTAGCTTTGTCTTATCGTAGAAGCTTTGATTCTAATTCTATTAATAATGCTCAATTTATTTCTCCTATAATCGGCTTAAATTATAAAAACTTACTATTTTCTTATACCTATACCAACCAATTAGAAAGTGTTGTTTTAACCAATTCAGGTTTTCATCAAATTACTTTAGGTTTGAATTTATGGACAAAAGAAAAAACATGGCGTAGTATGCCAAATATTAATAATTCATTTATAGGTTTCTAGAATTCCTTTTCGGTAATTTTTATTTCTTTGCTTTTGTTGGATATTAACATTTCTAAAATATCTTTGTTTTTATTGATGAAAAATTGATAAGAACCCTTGTTGTTACTTGTGTTTATTAATTGATGCTTTTCTAGAATGTTTTTTGTTTGTTTTGCAACCGCTTCACCAGAATCTATAATCTGAATTTTATTACCTACCAATTTTCTTATTTGTGGAATAAGGTAAGGGTAGTGGGTACAACCCAAAACTAAGCAGTCTACATTGTCTTCTATTAAAGGGGTAATGTAAGTAGATAATAAGGCTGTCATTTGCTTAGAATGCAGCTTTCCGCTTTCAATGAGTTCTACCAAACCTTTTCCTATAATTTCTTTACGTATTATATTATGATTGATAGTGTGAGAAGTTTTTTCAAACAATTCACTATTTAAAGTGCCTTTTGTAGCTAATATCCCTATTTTATTTGTTTTGGTACGTAAAGCAGCAGTTTTAATTGCGGGCTCTATTCCTATAAACGGAATGTTGTATTTTTCTCTTAAAACTTTAATGGCATTTGTAGTTGCTGTATTGCAAGCAACAATTATTATTTTACAATTCTGAGCCAATAAAAATTCGGTATTCTTAATAGAAAGATTAATGATTTCTTGTTTGGTTTTTTCGCCGTATGGCGCATTTTTACTATCGGAAAGATAAATAGTATTCTCTTGAGGTAAGAGTGCGTTAATTTCTTTCCAAATAGAGGTTCCGCCAACACCTGAGTCGAATATGCCAATAGGAAATTTGTTGTTTTTTACCATGGTTTGTAAAAATAAAAAAACCTACTGATATTCAGTAGGTTTTTAATTTGTAATATTATGTGCTTTTAATTAGAAACCTAATTTAGCTTTTACATCATTAAAAAGATCTTCTCCTTTTTTAACTAGTAAGCCTTTACCTACAGAAGCATCTAATACGTATAAAATACTTTTAGAAGCAGCAACAGCGTCAATTGCTTTTTGCGCTTTTTCTATAATAGGTTGTAAACCTTCATTTTGTTTTTTCTGCATGTCTTGGTACGCAAATCTTCTTGCTTGTTCAATTTTAGCAGCTTCTTGTTGTAATTCTTGAGCTCTTTTATCATTAGTCTCATTGGTTTGGCCTTTAGATTCTGCAACATATTTTTGTCTAGTTGCTTCAATTTTTTTCTCCATACCAGTAATTTCGTCTTGGTAAGTTTTACCAAGCTTTTCCATGTCTAATTTAAGAGTTTTTGTTTGTGGCATTTCTGCTACTAATTTTTCAAAGTCTATATGACCTATCTTTTGTGCATTTGCAACACCAGCTAATCCTAAAGTAAATACAGCAATTAATAGTAACGATTTTAAATTTTTCATTCTTGTTTTAATTTAATTATTATTCTTGTTCTTTTTTTTCTTGTTCTTGTTCTTTTTTCTTTCTTAATGCTTCTTTTTTGTCTCTAAGCAATTGTCTTTTCTCTTCTCTTTGTTTTAATAGCTTTGCTCTCTTTTCTGCAATTAGTTTCTTTTTTGCTTCAACATCTGCAATCTTTTTTGCTTGTGCTGCTTCTTTTTTACTAATAGCTTCTTTTTGCCTATCTGTTAAACCTTTTTCAGGAGCAAGAAGTTGCTCTTGTCTTTTTTTGTCTTTTTCGTCTATTAATCGACTACGATTGATAGTTGCTAAAACAAGGTCGCTAATATCGTATTTTTTATTTGAATATAGCATAACCAAATCGGTAGATTTATCAAAAACAAAATCATATTTTTTTCTTTTAGAAATACTTTGAATCGCATTGTAAACCTGATCTTGAATTGGTTTTACCAATTGCTTTCTCACTGAGAACATATCTCCCTTAGGACCAAAGTATAAAGATTCTAATCTTCTTAATTCTACTTGTTTTAAACTAATTTCTTCTTCTTTTTCTTCAATTAGATCTTTTGTTAGAATTGCTTTTTCGTTGGCTAAGTCTGTTTTTAAAACTTCTATATGTCTTGCTTGGTCATCTAATTTTTTTCTCCATTTAGCAATTTTTGCATCAAGAGTGTTTTGTGCTTCTAAATATTCTGGAACATTTTCTAGAATATACTCCATATCTATATAAGCAATTAATTGATTTCTCTGAGACCAAGAAATACTAGCACTAAGTATAAGAACGACTAATAAAAATATTTTTTTCATTTGTATAATGTATTTAGAAAAAACCGTGCCAAAAAAAAATTTTCTTTACAAAGTTACCGTTTTCTTAGAATTGTTTTCCAATAATAAAATGTGTTTGCCAGCCAGATTTTACTGTTTGACCAGGCAATGGATCAAAACCATGTGCAAAGTCAATTCCTAATAGACCAAATGCAGGCATAAATATTCTTACACCAACTCCTGCTGAACGTTTTAATTCAAACGGATTAAATTCTTGAAAATTGTCATAAGAGTTTCCTGCTTCTAAGAACCCTAAAGTGTATATAGATGCAGACGGCGCATCTGTTATAGAATAACGCAGTTCTAACTGAAATTTGTTATAAATTGTACCTCCATAATTTGATGAAAGACCACTGTTTTCATAACCTCTTAATCCTATTGTTTCTCTACCATCTAACTGATAAGCAGCAATACCATCTCCACCAACAAAGTAGCGCTCTACAGGTGTTGCTCCAAGCTCATGATTGTAAGAACCTAAATATCCTACTTCAGAGTTGGTCATTAATACTAATTTATCTGTAAAAGATGTATACCATTTTCCTTTGATATTAAATTTATAATATTCTAACCATTTGTATTTTTCTAAATCTGATAAGTTTGGATCAGAATAATCTTTTTTGTTTAGCAAAGAATACGGTAAAGTTGCTTTTACTCCTACAGAAAATTCAGAACCATATGTAGGGAAAATTAAACTTGGACCTGCTGAATTTCTTGATAATGTAAGGTTGTAAGATAAGTTATTTAAGGTTCCATTATTAAGGTTTATTCCTGCTAATCCAAAGTTATAATCGTTAGATTTTAATGCTTGGTAACTTATTGTTTGTGATAATTGAAAGTAATCATCAGGCCATTTTAAACGTTGTCCTAACCCTAAAGATGCTCCAATTATAGATAAACTTTTACTTTTATCTACGTCATAAGTTGTATAATCTAATTGATATTGATTTGATGAGTAGATTGAAAAAGATAAAGATTTTGGTTTTTTACCGCCTAACCATGGTTCTGTAAAAGAAAAACTATAAGTACTGTAAGTTCTACTAGTTTGTAGTCTTAAAGCTAATGTTTGTCCATCTCCCATTGGCAAAGGTTTGTAAGCCTCTTTGTTAAAAATGTTTCTGATAGAAAAGTTGTTAAAAGATAAACCTAAAGTTCCTATAAAAGAGCCACCACCATAACCACCTTGTAGTTCTATTTGACTTCCTCCTTTTTCTACAACAGTAAAATCTATATCTGCTGTTTTATTTTGATAATCAGGTACAACATCTGGTGTAACGTTAGAATCAAAGAAACCTAATTGACCAATTTCTCTAATAGATCTTATAATAGCACTTCTACTAAATAAATCTCCTGGTTTTACACGTAATTCTCTAAATAATACGTGGTCATTTGTTTTATCATTACCAGAAACACTTACTTTTCTAATACGTGCTTTTTCATCTTCTCTAATTCTTATTTCTACAGTAATAGAATCGTTTTTTACTCTAGTTTCTACTGCATTCACAGAAGAGAATAAGAAACCATTATCTTGGTATAAGGTAGATATATCTTGCGAAGTAGGGCTACCATCTCCTTTAATACGTTCTTCTAAAACAGCTCCATTGTACACGTCTCCTTTTTCAATTTTTAAATATCTTTGAAGTTGTTCATCTGTGTATTCTTTGTTTCCTATAAATAAAATTTCAGCAAAACGATATTGTCTACCTTCTTCTATATCTAAATGAATGTTAATGGTATTGTCATCATTCCAACTTATTTTGTCACTAAGAATACGTGCATCTCTATAACCTAATCTACTGTATTTATCTAAAATGCTTTCTAAATCTTCTTGATAATCTTCTTCGATATATTTAGAGGCTTTCCAAAAACGACCAAGAAATTTTTCTTTGGTGTTTTTCATCGCTTTTTTTAATTTCTTGTTAGAAAGCGCTTTGTTACCCGTAAAAAGAATGTCTTTAATTTTTATTTTTTTTCCTTTATCAATAAAGATAGCCATGTTAACAATATTAACGTCAGAGGTGTCTTTTTTAACGTCTAAATTAACTTTGGTTTTAAGGAACCCTTTGTCGGTATATTTTTTTGTAAAGTAATTTTTAGAAGTTACAATAAGGTTATCTGTAACCATAGCACCTCTTTTAAGTTCTGCATCTTTTTTAAGTTCTTTTGCTTTTCCTTTTTTAATACCTGTAATGGTTACATTGTTTAATTGAGGTAATTCTAGAACATCAAATTGTAGGTAAACGGTATTGCCATCTAGTCTTGCAAGATATACATCTACATTACTAAACTGTTTACTTTCGTATAGTTTTTTTATAGCACTTGTAAGTTTGTCTCCTGGTAATTTTATAGGTTGTCCATTTCTTAAACCAGTAAAAACTCGAACAGTTTCTTCACTAAACTTTTTTAAACCAGTAACACTAATGCTTCCTAGAATATATTCTTTTCCTTTTTCAAAGGAAGTGTTTTTAGTAGAAGTTGTATCTTTTTTTACAATTGATAAACTATCTATTTCGGTTTGTGCGTTGGCACTAAAAGTAAAAAATAATGCCATTAGCATTATTGTAGCAGAAAATAATTTCATAAAAAATTTATTCTGTAATTTGTTCGCTTGTTTTTCCAAATCTTCGTTCTCTATTCTGATAGTCTATGATTGCATCGTAAAAATGCTCTTCTCTAAAATCCGGCCAAAGTATATCTGTAAAATATAATTCGGCATATGCCATTTGCCATAATAAGAAATTACTAATGCGTTGCTCTCCACTAGTTCTTATCATTAAATCAACGTCGGGCAAATTAAACGTATATAAATGGTTATTTATAGTATTTTCATTAATTTCTTCAATATTTAGCTCATTATTAACAACTTTTTTGGATATGTTTTTAATAGTGTTAACAATTTCTTCTCTAGAACCGTAACTTAAAGCAAAAGTTAAAACAATATCTGTATTGTTTTTTGTTTGAGAAATAACGTCAGCTAAAACATTTTGAGCTTTTTTTGGTAAGCTACTAATTAAACCTATTGCATTCACTTTTACTCCGTTTTTTAGAAAACCAGGTAATTCTTTTTTTAAAGAATTAATAAGTAAACTCATTAAGGCATCTACTTCTAGTTTAGGTCGGTTCCAATTTTCTGTTGAAAAAGCATATAAAGTAATTGCTTCTACATTTATTTTGGAAGCTGCACTTACAGATTCTCTTACAGCAGTTAAGGCGTTTCTATGGCCAAAAATTCTATTCATCCCTTTACCTTTTGCCCAACGACCATTACCATCCATTATAATGGCAACATGTTTTGGCGTTTTTTGTAAGTCGATAAGTAATTTTTTATCCATAATTTTTATAATCCGTTAGTATAACAAGCTGGTCTTCCAAAGGTGTAAATTATAGAAACTCCAGTAAACATGTACCAATCATTTCCATCTCCTTTTAAATTTCTTTTAGTGGTTTCACTTAAACCTGTTGGTATCTCATTTGATGAATTGTAGAGTCTATCGTCTAAATCATCTTTAAAGGTGTATCTAAACTTGGCTTCTAGTGCAAATGCTAAAGTACCAAATAATTTAGATTTATATCCTATACCGAAAGGAATTGCATAGGATGTTTTGTTTGTGTTTTTGTATTCGTCAGACGAAGTTCTGTTACCTGCTACAGAGTTGTAGTTAAAGGTTGCTAGTTCTAAAAGTAGGTAAGGTGTCCATGTTTTATCATCTGAGGATAAATCATATTCATAAAAGTTAAATTCTAAACCAACGGCTAATTCATTAATTGTATTCGAAAAATGTAAGTCTCTATCTTTTCTATATCCAGTATCTGCATCTGCATCATTGCCAGAGATTGGCAAGTAACTGTAGGTTGCTCTAAGGGCAACTCTAGGATTCCAATTGTATTTGTAAAATAAGGCACCTGCAGGTTTGTTTGGTGAAAAATAATAGTTTTTACCAATGTCTCCAACATAGTTAGCTCCTCCTAAAGAGAGGCCCACTTCATGAAGTTGCCCCAAGAATATAGAGGTGAAACTTACAAATACAAAAAATAATATTTTTTTTTTCATTCTAAAAATAGTCCGCAAATATAGAAATTTCAAATTGCTTTATAAAGTTAATACGCTGTCTTTTTTGAATAACCTTTTTTTTAAAGAAATATTGTAAGTAATACGTTAAAGATTTGTTTTGTTTCTAATGTCTTCTCCCCATAAGAGTTTGCTTCTTAATGTCTTTAAAAAGGATTGATTTTTTGGTAATATACTTTTTATTGTAAAATCTGTTTTTTCTATAAAAATTTTAGTATTGTTGGGTACACTAGTAACTCTAGAATCTAATGATATTAAAAAGCTCTTTTCTCTAGAGTCTACTTTTAATTCTACTTTAGTTTCGTCAGAAATAACCATGGGCCTTGCATTTAAATTATGAGGGGCAATGGGAGTAATTACTAAGTTTTTAGAATCTGGTAAAATAACAGGGCCATTACAACTTAAAGAATAGCCAGTAGAACCTGTAGGAGTAGCTATTATTAAGCCATCTGCCCAATAATTGGTAAGATATTCTCCGTTTAAATACGTTTTTACACCAATCATAGATGTGGTGTTTTTCTTTGCTATAGTAACTTCGTTTAAGGCAAAATTTAGCTCGGTAAAGTCTTTTGTTTTTGGTTCTGTTTTTACAGATACAAGCGTTCTTTCTTGTATAGTATAATCTCCCTTAATTATTAATTTTATGCTTTCTTCTATAAGATCTTTTGGTACATTTGCTAAAAAACCTAATCTACCTGTGTTTATTCCTAAAATAGGGATGTTTAAATCTCTAATGTGGGTAACAGAACGCAAAAAGGTTCCGTCGCCACCAAGCGTAAACATAATATCGAAAGAGCTGTTTAAATCATTAAAACTAACAAAGGTTTTATAATTATTTTCTAAAACGTTACTTTCAACCAAAAGAGTATAAAATTCTTTTTCAATATAGAAATCAACCTTATTTTTTTCTAAAACGTGTAATAAAGTTTTAATTTCTTTATCTGATGAAATGGCGTAAGATTGACCGTAAATTGCTGCTTTCTTCACTTCTTTATTTTTTTTAAATGCCCTTAAAAGATTACATTTCTAAATATTTTTGTAAATATTCAGATCTACTCTTTAAATCCTCTAAATAAATATCATTTTCGTGCATAGATATAATTTTATAATCATATCTTCTAAGAGTTTGCATTATTTCATTTATTTCATCCGAAATTACTTTAATGGTAATTTGAATAGTATCTGCTTTTTTTTCTGAAATATACAAACCTAATAATTTACCGCCATTAGATTCTATAATTTGAACTACTTGACTCATAGAATAATCATTTCTAAGTTTTTCTATAATTAAAGTCTCGCTTTCTTCAATCATAAAAGGACTTGTAGAAAAAACGTCTAGAACATCGCGCAAATCAAAATAGCCAACATATTCTTTTTGTTCATCTAAAACAGGTATAATATTGGTGTCGTTATCAGCAAAAATTTTTAATAGTTCTAAAACAGTTGCTTTGTCATCCGCAAAAAAAGAATTTAATAAATGTGAAGATTTTACTAATTCTTCTTCATTATTTTCAATCGTTTGTACATCGTCTTCTGCAAAAGAACCTAGTAATTTGTTGTTTTCAACTACAGGGAAATGGGTGATAGGGTAATTTTTAAACACTTTTTGAGCCTTTTTTACAGCGTCTTTTAAGTGAAGTGGTGTTATTTCTTTTAATATATAGTCGTTCATATTCATGCTTTACGAATATAGGATAAAATGATTTAATAAATTATATTTGTAGCCTAATTTTAGACAATGACAAAGTTAAGTGTAAATATTAATAAAATTGCAACTTTAAGAAATTCTCGTGGCGGAAACGTACCTAATTTATTAACAGTTGCCACGGATATTGAAGGGTTTGGTGCTCAGGGAATTACAATTCACCCAAGACCAGATGAAAGACATATTCGTTACCAAGATGCTAGAGATTTAAAAAATATTGTTACTACAGAGTATAATATTGAAGGAAATCCTATAAAATCTTTTATGGATTTGGTTTTAGAAGTAAAACCAACTCAAGTTACTTTGGTGCCAGATGCCCTAGATGCAATTACGTCTAATGCTGGTTGGGATACAATTACGTATCAATCTTTTTTACAAGAGGTAATTAAAGAATTTCAACAAAACGGAATTAGAACATCTATTTTTATTGATACGGATGCTAAGCTAATTGAAGCTGCTGCAAAAACAGGTGCTGATAGAGTAGAGTTGTATACAGAATATTTTGCAACGCAATTCGATTTAGGAAATTTTGATGCTATAAAGCCTTATACTGAAGCGGCTATTTTAGCTCATAAATTAGGATTAGGTATTAATGCTGGGCACGATTTAAGCTTAGATAATATTAAGTTTTTTAAAGAGAATATTCCTAATTTAAACGAAGTATCTATTGGACACGCGCTAATTGCAGAGAGTTTATACTTAGGTTTAGAAAATGTTGTAAATATGTATTTACATCGACTAAAATAGTAGGCAGTATTTAGTAGAAATGTCTCCTCGAGCGCAGTCGAGAGGTTCATTTAGGTCTCGACTGCGCTCGACCTGACAAAACCCAACAATCTAAAATGTCAAATAACCTAATATTACATTCAACCATAAAAGGAGAAGGAAAACCGTTGTTAATTTTACATGGTTATTTTGGAATGTCTGATAACTGGAAAACTTTAGGAAATCAGTTTTCTGAGGATTATCAAGTTCATTTAATTGATCAAAGAAATCACGGACGTAGTTTTCATGAAGACGAATTTAATTATGAAGTTTTAGTTGAAGATTTACACGCTTACATACAACATTACCAATTAGAACAAGTACATATTATAGGGCATTCTATGGGCGGAAAAACAGCAATGTTGTTTGCTGTTACATATCCTAATTTGGTTGATAAATTAATTATTGTTGATATTTCTCCAAGACAATATCAGCCACATCATAATGCAATTTTAGCGGGCTTAAATTCTATTGATTTTTCCGTAGAAAACTCTAGAAGTAAGGTTGATAAAAAACTAGCAACGTTAATTCCAGAATTAGGTGTGCGTCAGTTTTTATTAAAAAATGTCTACTGGAAAGAAAAAGGGCAATTGGCATTTAGATTCAATTTAGAATCTTTAACCGATAATAACATAGAAATAGGAGAAGCATTGCCTTCTTTTACTGTTTTTGAAAAAGATACCTTGTTTTTAAAAGGAGAAAAATCTAATTACATAACAAAAGATGAAGAGCCAATTATAGAGGCGCATTTTCCGAATTCTAAAATTGTAGAAATTAAAAATGCTGGTCATTGGTTGCATGCCGAAAATCCAAAACAATTTTACGATGAAGTTTCTACGTTTTTAAAGTAAAATAGTAGACTTATTAATAAAGTGAAAAGAGATTGAAACGAACTAAGTTATCAATCTCTTTTTTGTGTTCAGATAAGCTCGTTATTTATGAAATTCTTATTTAAAAAAAGATAGTAGTTGTATTGTTTCTTTTGATGATTTTTTGAAACACGAACGTATTACCTACAAGAATGTCTGTTTGTTTTTAAAGTTTGTAAATTGCTGTTTTTGTTTTTTGGGCTCAGAAATAAATTATTTTATGTAAGATAATAGTATCTTTGGCGCTTCAATTTTAATAAAAATGAAGAAACTACTAGTATTTTCGCTATTACTATTTATGTATAGTTTTACGTATTCTCAGAACCAATCTATCAATCTAAATCTTAAAAAAGATAGAGATTTATGGCAAAAATTCACCTACGATTTAGGAAATATGGCTGGCGGAATGGGGTACGCTTACAGTAGACCTTTACATTGGAAAGGAAAACAATTAAATAATTTAGCCTATGTTGCAGCAGGAACTTCTGCTTTGTATTTGGTGGATGATCATATTGATAATTGGGCAAATAATTGGCGGGGAGATGTACCGCGTTGGTTAGCCGATTACGGTAATGAATACGGAAGTCCGAATAATAATTTTATGATTACTGGAGCTGTTTATTTAACAGGTTTAATTTCTGATAATCCAAAATTAAGAAGAACAGGGGTGCTTTTAATTTCATCTGCATCTGCGTCTGGATTGTTACAACAGATTTCTAAAAGAATTGTTGGTCGTGCAAGACCGAAAGCTAATGTTGGTAAAGGAACTTTTGATCCTTTACATTTTGACAGGGTTTTTAATTATGATTCTTTTCCTTCTGGGCACGTAATGTTAGGTTTTACAAATGCATATATTCTTGCAAAACATTTTGATAGCCCTTGGATAAAGGCAGGATTATATACTGTAGGTTCTATACCTGGTTTTGCTAGAATTGTAGATCGTTTTCACTGGGTTTCTGATGTTGTTTTTTCTACAGCTTTAAGTATTTTTATTGTGGAAGCAATAGATAGATATTTAGATACAAAATACGATCAGAAATATAACGATAAGGGTAAAAAGAAAAAGATAGCTTGGGATATACAATTTACACCACAAAGTTTTGGTATTGTAATGAACTTTTAGAGGTTAATTAATCTTATTTTAATTGACTTACCATCATAAAAAACGGTTTTGATAGCTACTATCAAAACCGTTTTTATTTTATATAAATGTAAGTTGTGTTTGCTTATTTTACATCAAATCTATCAGCATTCATTACTTTAGTCCACGCTTTTACAAAATCTTTTACAAACTTTTCTTTGTTATCATCTTGTGCATAAACTTCTGCATACGAACGTAAAATAGAATTAGAACCAAACACAAGGTCTACACGTGTTGCAGTCCATTTTACAGCACCTGTTTTACGGTCGCAAATGTTGTAAAGTCCGTTTTCTGTAGGTTTCCAAGTGTTATTCATGTCGGTTAAATTCACAAAGAAATCGTTGGTTAATACTCCAGGTCTGTCTGTAAAAACACCATGTTTTGTATGGTTGTAGTTCGTATCTAAAATTCTCATACCACCAATAAGTATGGTCATTTCTGGTGCCGTTAATCCCATTAATTGCGTTCTGTCTAATAGTAATTCTTCTGTACTTACCACATAGTCTTTTTTGCTGAAATTTCTATATCCATCAGCCAAAGGCTCTAAAGGATCAAAAGATTCAGCATCTGTCATTTCATCTGTGGCATCTCCACGACCTGGTGTAAAAGGAACTATTGTTTCTAAACCAGCAGCCTTTATAGCTTGTTCTAAACCAACATTACCTGCTAAAACAATTACATCTGCAATACTAATTTTAAATTGAGCGGCAATTGGTTCTAAGATTGATAAAACATGTGCTAAACGTTTTGGCTCGTTTCCTTCCCAATCTTTTTGAGGAGCTAAACGAATTCTGGCACCATTGGCACCACCACGCATATCAGAACCACGATACGTACGTGCACTATCCCAAGCGGTAGCAATCATTTCTGAATTTGATAATCCTGATGTTGCAATTTTTTCTTTTACTGCTGCAACATCATATTCTGTAGTTCCTGCAGGAATTGGATCTTGCCAAATTAAATCTTCTTTAGGTACATCTGCACCAAAGTAATTTGCTTTTGGTCCTAAATCTCTATGCGTTAATTTAAACCATGCACGTGCAAAAGTATCTGAAAAATAGTCTTGATCGTTCATGAATTTTAAAGAGATTTCCTTGTAAATAGGATCCATTTTCATGGCCATATCAGCATCGGTCATCATTGGGTTATGACGAATACTTGCATCTTCAACATCTACAGGTTTGTCTTCATCTTTAATCGTTATAGGTTCCCATTGCAAAGCACCTGCCGGACTTTTAACTATCTCCCATTCATGGTTAAATAGCATTTCGAAAAAACCACCATCCCATTTTGTTGGGTTTGTTGTCCATGCGCCTTCCAATCCGCTGGTTACAGTGTAACGTCCTTTTCCAGATTTGTTAGGGTTGTGCCAACCTAAACCTTGTTCTTCTATGTTTGCAGCTTCTGGTTCAGGGCCTAAAATGCTAGCATCACCATTACCATGTGTTTTACCAACGGTGTGTCCACCTGCGGTTAAAGCAACGGTTTCTTCATCATTCATGGCCATACGAGCAAATGTTTCACGTATTTGAGCAGCTGTTTTTAAAGGATCTGGTTTTCCATTAACACCTTCTGGGTTCACGTAAATAAGTCCCATTTGTACTGCAGCTAATGGGTTTTCCATAGTGTCTGGCTTGTCTACATTAGCATAACGTTCATCACTTGGAGCCAACCATTCTTTTTCGGCTCCCCAATAGGTGTCTTTCTCTGGATGCCAAATATCTGGACGACCAAAAGCAAAACCAAATGTTTTTAAACCCATATTTTCATAAGCAATAGTACCTGCAAGCACAATTAAATCTGCCCAACTTACTTTGTTACCATACTTTTTCTTGATAGGCCATAATAAACGTCTTGCCTTGTCTAAACTAGCATTGTCTGGCCACGAGTTTAATGGAGCAAATCGCTGACTACCAGAACCTGCGCCACCACGACCGTCAGACGTACGGTAAGACCCGGCAGAATGCCATGATAAACGAATCATTAACCCACCGTAATGTCCCCAATCTGCAGGCCACCAATCTTGACTATCCGTCATTAAGGCATGCATATCTTTTTTTAAAGCTTCAGTATCTAATTTTTTTAATTCTTCATGGTAATTAAAATCTTCTCCTAAAGGATTTGTTTTTGTGTCATGCTGATGTAAAATATCAAGATTCAATGCATTTGGCCACCAATTCATAACATTAGATTGATTAGAAGTGTTTGCTCCATGCATTACTGGGCATTTTCCAGCAGTTGCTTCTACTTTATTTTCTTCAGTTTTATTTTGTTCTTGATGATATGGGCATTTACTTTCATCATTAGATGAGTTTGGGTGTTGGTCGTTTTCCATGATATATAGGTTTTGTGTTTTTTCTTGTTGTCAAAATTAATCTAATTGCAACGTGTAAATACCTTTATATAATTTTCATATTTTATTATAAATAAAATTGATTAAAATTAAATTTACGATAGATTTATTAGATTTACAGAGGTTGTTGCTCCCTACGAAGTTATCAGAAATTAAGTCTAGAAACAAACTAAATTATTTTAAAAACGATATCTTTGAAATCTTAAAATTTTCAATCATTTAATAAAGAAAAATGAATATAGAAAACGCACAAAAACAAGTAGACGATTGGATTAAAACTCATGGAGTTCGTTATTTTAATGAACTCACAAACATGGCGCAATTAACAGAGGAAGTAGGTGAAGTAGCCCGTATAATTGCAAGACGCTATGGAGAGCAAAGTGAAAAAGAATCTGATAAAAATAAGGATTTAGGAGAAGAATTAGCAGATGTACTATTTGTTGTTTTATGTTTGGCAAACCAAACAGGAATCAATTTACAAGATGCTTTCGAAAAGAAATTAGATATTAAAACAAAACGCGATCACGATCGCCATCATAATAATCAAAAATTAAAATAATGAGTGTATTAGAAAAAATAAAGCAACCTCTTTTTTGGACTAATTTTGCTAAAGTTGCAATTCCTTTCTTTGTTATTGTTACAATCGTTTCTTTATTACTGGCTAGTTTTAGCGATATTTTTTCAGGAGATTTTACAAAAGTAGCAGAAACCAATTTTTTAAATGGCAAATGGAAAAACTTTTTTGGTTTTAAGGTTGTTTTTAGTGCTGTTTATGGTTTTTATATGACTAATAAAAAAATGTAGTGCTATTGTTTTAGTGTTTTTTAAAAGCCTTTACTCCTGCTTTTATTTCTAAATCTAAATGGTTTTTTCGCGGTGTTAAAGGACAAGAATACTTGTCGTTATAAGCACAATATGGGTTGTAGGTATTGTTAAAATTTAAGACTACAGTATTATCAGGTTTAATGTCTGTAGTCATTACATCCATATAGCGACCACCTCCATAAGATTCATTACCAGAAGTATCATCTGTAAAAGGCAAAAATAAATAGTCTTTGTATTTTTCATCACGCAAATCATCTTGACTTTGATAAATGGTTAATTTACAGTTTTTGCCATTTAAAGTAAAATCTAGCAAGCCATATTCTTTATATAATGGTTTTCTATCTGTAGTGGTTGCCATTTTAAATGTAGGAGCGTTTTCTGTTTTAGTGAATTTAGCATTTACAATAAAAGTAGAATCTACAGTAAAAAATTCTAAGCCATTAAAGTTCCTTAAATCTTTCTTTTTTAAAGGTGATTTTGAGGCGTCTTTATAACTAGCATTTAATTCTTGTTGATAAACAGTTTTACCCATTAAAGGACGTTTACCTTGCGAATTACAAGACATCATCATTAGAAAAACAGAACATATAAATAATAGTTTTTTCATTTAAGTTAGTATTAAAAATAAGTGTTGTATTTTTTTTTATAATTTAAAATAACGCTATTTGCTAATTGAAAAAAAAGCAGCGCTACGTAATTTTTATTTTAAAAATAATTTTTAACAAAAATACAATATTCAATTATTTTATGTAGTTTTGATCTGTTAATAAAATAAAAATGAATAAAGTCAATACATATTTAACCAAATTATCGCGTAAAAAGCGCCAAGGTCGGTATGTTTATATGTTTTGATGTTATCAATATAAAATCAAGTAATTATAAAAGTCCGACTTCACAAGTCGGACTTTTTTGTTTTTAGTTCAACAACCAACTTAACCATGAAAAAGTTATACAACAATTATATCAATACTTTTAGAGGACTCTCTACAGAGGTTTGGTGGCTTTCTTTAATTACATTTATCAATAGGTCTGGTACAATGGTAATTCCTTTTTTGTCTTTGTATCTTACTAAAAGTCTGCATTTTTCTTTAACAGATGTTGGGTGGATTATGTCTTTCTTTGGTTTAGGTTCTGTTTTAGGAACGTGGATTGGCGGAAAATTAACCGATAAAATTGGATATTACAAAGTAATGCTTGTAAGTTTATTTGGTACAGGTGTTTTATTTGTTTTACTACAATATGCAACAACATTTCATCAATTTTGTGGGGGTATTTTTTTAGTGATGTTGGTGGCAGATGCTTTTAGACCTGCTATGTTTGTGGCGTTAAGTGCTTATAGTAAACCAGAAAATAAAACACGTTCTGTAACTTTAATTCGTTTGGCTATTAATTTAGGTTTTTCTGCAGGACCCGCAGTTGGAGGTTTAATAATTACAGGAATTGGTTATAAAGGATTGTTTTGGGCAGATGGAGTAACGTGTGTTTTAGCTGCATTTTTATTGCTGCAAGTATTGCATCCGAAGAAAGCAAAAATACAAGATGAGGTAAAAGTACAAAACCCTGTTTCTGTTTATAAAGACAATGCTTTTTGGATATTTTTTATCGCCATGTTTATTTTTGGCTTTGTATTTATGCAGTATTTTTCTACTATGCCATTGTATTATAGTAAAAACCGTTTTTTATCAGAATTTGAAATAGGATTGCTAATGGGGTTTAATGGCTTTTTTATTTTCCTTTTTGAAATGCCTTTGATAAAATGGTTAGAAGATTCTAAAAAATCTAAAGTAAAATTAATTGCAATAGGATTGTTTTTAACTGCGTTAAGTTTTATCATTTTAAACCTAACTGGTTGGATTGGAATTTTAATTATTGCCATGTTTTTAATGACGGTAGGAGAAATGATTGCGTTTCCGTTTTCGAATGCGTTTGCCGTAGAAAGAGCTAAAAAAGGAAATCAGGGAGAATATATGGCTTTGTATAGCATTGCGTTTTCTTTAGCACATATTTTTAGTCATAATATTGGTATGCAAATGGTAGCAGCATATGGTTTTGAAACTACGTGGATTGCAATTACCATTTTTGCCTTATTTGGGTGTGTTATTTTACTATATCTATTGAGAGTTTTAAAGCAAGAAAAAATCCGCTAAGGCGGATTTTAATCGCAAGGCGATAGTCAAGGTTTAATTAAACTAATTTACACTTTAGTTCTATTTCTGGACCCATATTATAGGTAAAGATAATTTGAGACTTACTAATTGGATAGTCTAATTTAATTTCTAAAGGCAATGTTAAAGAAGATTCATTTCTGTTTAGCCAAATGTTTTTATAAACAAGAACTTGGGTTTCTAGTAAAAAGCTAGCGTTTTGGTTTATAGATAAAGAAGTTAAATCAACTTTTTTATCTGGTAAATGTAAAGGAGTGTTTTCTTCTTTTTTGTGAGCCGATATGGTTTTACGAACATCTAAAATAGTATCAATGTTTTGTTCCTTGTCACTTTCTTTAACATCGGAATTATAAATTAATTTTAAATTTAAGATGACGTTTTCTGGAATCAAGGTTACATTATTGCTAAACTGAGGCAATAAATTAAATAAAATAGGCACATAACATTCTCTATATAATAATGCATCTAGGGTTTCACTAAAAAGAATATCGAATTTGGTAGCATTTGGTACAACAAAGGTTACTGCATCTGCTAAATAGTAATCTTTAATATGGTTATTGAGTTCTAAATAGTTAATTAGTTTTTTAGCTGCTTCTAAAGAGTTTTTGTTAATTTCTAATAAAGTAAACTGTACTTCTTCTGCAGAGAAAAAAGGCGCAATTAAAGTTACAAACGGAGCATAAGGCCCACAACCAGCATAAAAAAAAGTAATTGTTTTACCTGGTTGTAGCTTCTGTTTTTCTTTAATAGCTAAAAACACCCCTTGTAAAAATTTTACTGTTCTTTTATAATCTAATAAGCATTGTGCGGCATGGTTTAAGCCAAGAGCTTTTCCTTTTGCTGTAGGCACTGCCGCAAGATGTTCTATTTTTATATCAAAACCAGTTATTTTTGTGATTTCTTTAAAATGAGTATGAATTTCATTTAAAATACTTTCAACTTTTACTTTGTTTTCTGGGGCTTCTAATAAAGAAGTTACTAATTTTTTTAAATGATTAACCGTTTTGTTTTTAGTCATTTTTATAGGTTGTACGTGTAGTTTTGTGAACGTTTATTATTTTAACACAGAAAACTCAATACTAGAATCTGTAAAAACGCTGTGTGTTTGTGTTTTAAAATCTTTTTCGTCTGCCTTATAAATATTATCTACATAGGTTTGCGGATTCAAATCGATTAAAGGAAACCACGTACTTTGCACCTGAATTTGTAATTTATGTCCTTTTTTAAACGTATGAAAAACGTCTTGTAATTTTATATTTACGTCTGTTTTTTTATTAGGGATAAAAGGCTCTGGATGTTCAAAACTATTTCTAAAACGACCACGTAAAACTTCGCTTCTAACCATTAAGTGGTAGTTGCTCATTTTTAAATGATCTTGAAGTTTATCGTTATTTTCCTCAGCATTTGCAGGATGCACATCAATTACTTTTACAACCCAATCTGCAGCAGAACCTGTGGTTGCTACTTTTAGTTTTGCTAAAATATCTCCAGCCAAAGTAAAATCTTCCGATAAAATATTTGTTTCAAAAACCAAAACATCTGGTCTTCTTGCCGCAAAACGCTGATCGTCTGTCATGTATTTACGTGGTGTAAAAACCGTTTTAATATCTTCTGAATACGGAACAGGATGTTTTATATCACTAATAAATTTCACTTCGTTTATTTTTCTTTTAGCTTTAATCTTTGGGTCATTATAAGCTAATTTTTGATCTTCTAATAAAAACCAATCTTCTTTCACCACATTTTTAGGAGGCCATGCGTCATAAGATTTCCATTCTTTTTTACCAGAATCAAAAACATAGGCTTCTGGCAATCCAGAATTTTTATCACCATTTCCTTTTAAGAAATGATTAAAGAATTTTGTTTCTACATCAGACTGAAATTTTAAAGAAATAGAATCTCCAAAATAATAATTACCTACATAATTTTCTACTGTATTTCTAGACCACTTTCCATGATCCCAAGGTCCAAAAACTAAAGTGTTATAATTGTCTTTTCCATGTTTTTCAATGGCTTTATAGGTTTCTAAAGGTCCGTATAAATCTTCAGCATCAAATTCACCGCCAACAATCATGGTTGCAACAGTAGATGGAACTTTGTCTAAATGCTGAATGATACCTTTACTTTGCCATACCGAATCGTAATTAGGATGTTCTACGAGTTCTTTCCAGAAAAAGTCATCGATTCTATCTTTATTTTCAGCCGTTTTAACATCTAATTTATCGTACTGAAAATATTGGTTTAAGTTTTTTAAAGGTCCTTTATCTAAGAAAAATTGATATTGATCTTGAGAATCCATTTTAGGAAACGAATACCAAGCAGAGTCTGTTGGTGTGTCTTTGTAAGTTCCAAATAAAGAGATTGCTCTAAAATAACTTAACAAAAAAGCTCCGTTATGATGAAAGTCATCAAAGAAAAAATCGCCAATACAGGCTTGTGGAGAAGCTGCTTTTAAAGCAGGATGTGCATCTATTGTAGAAATGGTTGCATAATGCCCTGGGTACGAAATTCCCCAAGTACCTACATTTCCGTTATTGTTTTCTACATTTTTAACCAACCAATCTATGGTATCATAAGTATCAGAAACTTCGTCAGATTGTTTTGCTGTTTTATTAGGGATGTAGGCACGCATATTATCATAAACACCTTCACTCATCCAACGTCCACGCACATCTTGATAGACCACAATATTCAATTCTTTCATTAAATGAACATTGGGACCAATTTTGGTTTTCATCTTTCCATCTCCATAAGGCGCAGAACTATACGGAGTTCTTTGCATTAAGATTGGGTATTTTTTAGAGTTGTCTTTTGGGGTGTAGATGGTTGTGTGTAGCTTTACGCCATCTCTCATTGCAATATTTACTTCAGATTTTGTGTAGTTGTCTGCAACAAAAGTACTTTTAATGTCTTTTTTATCTTCTGTAGTTTTTGTATTACAACTGATAAAAAAAGTAAAAGAAAAAGCTACAAAAAGGATTTTAAAAAAATGTTTTTTCATGGTTGGTTGTGCATATTTTAGCTAGTAAAATTACAAAACTGAACATTAATTTTAATTATTTTGATGTTAAATTACAGAATTATAACTAAAATGATGATAATACTGATTTTTTTTCAACCTTTTTGTAGCCTTAGTATATTATTTAATAATAACTGTTTTGGATGTTTTAGCATTATTGATATCAGAAATAACAACAAAATATGTTCCTTTGGATAATTTAGAAACATCAACGGTTACAGCTGTTTTTTGTTGGTTGTTTTTAGATTCTAATACTTTTTTTCCGTTAATATTGTAAAGAGTTACTAGGTTTATATTTTGATTGTCTGCTTTTACATTTAAAATACGACTTGTTGGGTTTGGGTATACTGTAATTTTAGTGTTTAAAACAGGATCTTTTAAAGATAGTGTTGAAGTTTTGTAAAATTCAATTTCTTTAATGGCGCTCCAAGCACTTTTTCTTTTATCTCCATCACTATTAAAACGTCCGTAACCTACAACTTTTACATAAGTTGCATTTGCATTAATTTGGTATTGATTAAAGTCTGTAGTATTGGTAGCTGTTAATAATAAATCTCCAGAAGTAGGCAATATCCTAGAGAAGTCGGCATCTTCTGTACCTGTTGTAGAAACCAATATTTGAAAACCAAAGGCATCTGATTTATTTGTAGTGCTAAACTGAATTAAGGCAAGCTTGTAAGTGCTACCTAAATTGTAAATAACATATTCTCCATCTCCTTTATAATCTCCGGATAATATACTTCCATCATCTGCTGTCCATTCTGTATCAGAATCTTTATCCAAAGAATTTGTAGCAAATTCAGATTTAGATGAATTTTCTTTAGAAAAAGAATGTACAGTAACTTTATCTGTAGGTAAACCAGTTCCTGTATTAATAAGGTCGTATAGGTCTGTTAAATCTGCACCACTTTGTGTTATGGTTAAAGTTCTTACAATATCATCTCCTCCTGCATCTTGTGTAAAAGTTATTGTTCCTGTTCTATTAGTTGCCTCTGTGTTTTTTGTTACTGTAACAGAAACTGTTGCATCACCAGTACCAGAATTTGTATCTAAAGTTATCCAAGCATCATTAGAGGAAGCCGTCCAACTTACATTTGCAGAAACGGAAATAGTATAACTAGCTGCATCTGAAGTAAGAGTAGGTAAACTACTAACCGTTAAAGACTCACTTACTTGAATAGTACAATCTCCGTTGGTTATGCTAGCTCCTAAGTTATCTGTAAAACAAGCTCCAATTCCATGTCCTACCATAGCGTCGGTTATTGGTGTGTTTTCCCCCATATCTGCACCTTTGCCTGTAGTTCCAGTTCCTGAAAAAGTAAAAATTTCACCATTTGCAGTAGCAGTAATATTTGTTTCTTCAGAGAAATTTGCATTTGTTGCGCCCAAATTAGTACCAGTATAAACATTGCCTTGGTAAGTTAATGCTGTACCCATATTTGTATAAGCAGTTTCACTATCACCAGAGATAACGTCTGTTATATTCGGATAATTATCAGCAAAATAAATTAAGTTATTAGAAACGGTTCCTGTTGGATCCGTTGATCCTTTATCTTCGTTGTAAAACAAAGGGGCGTTTGTGTTTACAATAGTATTATTAGATACCGTTATGTTTTCTGTTTTTTGGTATCCGTTAGAAACATCATCAGAAGAACAAGCAATATCAGCATTTGCAGATCCACCTATAAAAGTGATGCCGTTATTCCATTTTGCTTGTTCCATAACGGTAATACAATCTTGAATGTAATTGTTTGTAATTGTATGGTTACTATCGGTAATTCTAATACCACCTGTACCGTCTACATTTTCGCCTAAAAAATAATTTCCTTGTACAGTTGCGTAAGAACCATGACGAAGTACTAAAGATCCTCTACATCTTCTGAAAGTGTTGTTAGTGTATGTATTTCCTTTACTTTTATTTGTGATAATTTCATTTTCTCCATCAGATTGCACAAAATAATTATTACTAACAGTAGCATTGCTATTTACCATTTGGTAGGAGCTTGTACCCATACGTATGGTTTCGCTATCTCCTGCGTTAGATAGGGGAGAACCATCTGGTTTTCTGCCGTATAAATCTTCTATTTTACCAAAATTGTAAAAATAATTATTCATAACAGTATGCCCAACCTCTGCACAACTATTATTTGCACCATCATCCCCGTCAGGAAATGCGTTGTATGCATATTCTCCCAAAACAATTGCTCCGGCACTCACTTTATTCATAAACGAGCAATTTATAACGGTATTATAAGTACCATATAATACAACCCATCTGTGTTTGGTAATTTGTCCGTCTGCCAAATCTTCTTTTAAGTCATCTGGATCTATGCCTAAACCGTCTATTACACAATTTTGTAACGTACTATGGTTTGCATAATTATTACCATTTCTAAATTCAATAAAATTACTGGCACCATAGCCTCCTTTCCAATGAAAACCATCTACGATTAAATATGCTCCGGTTGCAATTACTGCTCCAGAATCATCTGTTTCACCACCAATGGTTAATCTTGGTCCACCAGTAAAAACAACTCCACCAGGTGTTTCTGCTCTAAAAGTAACGGGGTTTTCTGCAGTACCAGATCCAAGAAACCGCATGCGTTCATCGGTTTCATAAACACCATTTTTTAAAATGATGACATCTCCGGGTTGATATATAACATCTCTTAAAGATTCTGGATCATCAATGTTATATGTAGTTTGAGAAAACACATTATAATTACATGAAAAAATAATTGAAAAAAGAAGTACTACTTTGGGTAATGAGGGAAAATTAATCATTTTAGTTTTTTTTAAAATTTAATTTTTTAGCATACTATTTTTATTTTTCAAATTGGTATACCAATCTGGTAAACCAAAAATAATAAATTTTTTATAAAATATATCTATGTGATTTAATTAATTACATATTTATACTGATTTTTAAATGATTTTTTAGCAGATTGATAAAACTTAAAAAAGAGGTGTTAGATACATTAGTTTCTTTAATCGTTCCTTATTTTTGGAATGACATTTTTAGTGAAACTAAACTTTTGATGAGGCAAATAGTAAACAAATACCTTAGCCCTGATTGAACGGTGTGTTTGAGCTCTTGCGCTTTTGGGCGCAAAGCGAGTAGTGAAAGCAGGAAATAGCTTCTAATACAGCAAAAAAAAGACATTCTAAAAATAAGTGTTTTTTCTATTAAAATTCTTGTATTTTTGCAAACTATGCAAGAACCTAAAAGACATCAATTAACAGACTGGTTACCAACTACAAACAAAGAAGTGAAGATTCGTGGTTGGGAAGAATTAGACGTTATTTTATTTAGCGGAGACGCTTATGTAGATCATCCATCATTTGGACCTGCAGTAATCGGTCGTATTTTAGAAAGTTATGGCTTGCGTGTGGCTATTGTGCCGCAACCAAGTGTAAACGATAATTTACAAGATTTTGAAAAACTAGGAAAACCTCGTTTGTTTTTTGGGGTTACTGGTGGTTGTATGGATCCGATGGTTTCTAATTACACGGCAAGTAAAAAGCGTAGAGATAAAGATGCCTATACACCAAATGGTGATAAGGGGTTTAGACCTGATTATGCAACGTCTGTGTATTCTAAAATTTTAAAGGAAAAATTTCCGGATATTCCTGTCTTAATTGGTGGTATTGAAGCTTCTTTAAGGCGTGTAACACATTATGATTATTGGTCTGATAAATTATTACCAGGTATTTTAGAGACGTCTAAAGCAGATATGTTGGTGTACGGAATGGGGGAACAACCTTTGCGAGAAATAGTAGAGTTATTGCAAAAGGGAGTGCCGTTTTCTAGTTTAAAAAACATTAAACAAACGGCTGTTTATGTTAATGAAAAGAAAGAGAAATTACCTGTTGTAAATGATTGGGAAGATGTTACTATTAACTCTCATGAGGCTTGTTTAAAGGATAAAAAAACGTTTGCTTCTAACTTTAAAGTGATAGAACAAGAGTCTAATAAGTTAAAAGCACGTAGAGTTTTACAACGAGTAGGAGAGAATACATTGGTAATTAATCCGCCATTTCCTACCATGACAGAAAAGGAAATTGATGGTTCTTTCGATTTGCCTTTTACACGTTTACCGCATCCAAAATATAACAAACGTGGACCGATACCCGCGTTTGAAATGATTAAATTTTCTATTAACATTCACAGAGGATGTTTTGGTGGTTGTAGTTTCTGTACAATTTCTGCGCATCAAGGAAAGTTTATAGCAAGTAGAAGTCAGGAATCTGTTTTAAGAGAAATAGATAAAGTGGCAAATATGCCCGATTTTAAAGGGTATTTATCTGATATTGGTGGGCCTTCTGCCAACATGTATCAGATGAAAGGAAAAGTGCAATCTATTTGCGACAAGTGTGTGGCACCTAGTTGTATATCGCCTGTGATTTGTTCTAATTTAGATACATCTCATAAACCTTTAACGGAATTGTATCAGGCAGTTGATAAACATCCGAAGATTAAAAAATCTTTTATTGGAAGTGGAATTAGACATGATATGTTGGTGCCGGAATTCAATAAAAACGCAGATCCAAAAGAATTAGATGCGTATACCGAAGAGGTAATGACAAAGCATGTTTCTGGTCGTTTAAAAGTGGCGCCAGAACATACGTCTGACCCTGTTTTAAAGTTGATGCGTAAACCTTCTTTTAAATATTTTCACATGTTTAAAGAGCGTTTCGATAAAATAAATATTAAGAAGAAATTGAACTTACAATTGATTCCGTATTTTATTTCTAGTCACCCAGCAAGTGAGGTAGAAGACATGGCAAATCTAGCTGCAGAAACCAAAGATATGGGCTTTCAGTTAGAACAAGTACAAGGTTTTACACCAACACCTATGACGGTTGCAACGGTTATTTATTACTCTGGATATCATCCTTATACTTTAAAACCAACCAAAACACCTAAGACTAAAAAAGAACGTGAAGACCAACATAAATTTTTCTTTTGGTATAAGAAAGAGAATAAAGATTGGATTAAAAACACGTTGAACAAAGTTGGAAGACAAGATTTATTACAGAAATTATTACCTGAAAATAATTCTTGGAAAAAGAACAAAAATGCCAAAGAAGTAAAGAATACTTTTGATGATGCAGTGCCTGTTCCTTTTAATAAGAGAAAGAAAAAAGCAAGTAGAGCACCTAAAAGGAGAAGGTAATTCTTTGACTTTTACAAATTGATAGATATAAAAAAAAGTCTGGTTTTATTTAAACCAGACCTTTTTTTATCATTGTTGTGTAACCATAAAAGTCTATGCTTTTTTAAAACTTTTTTCTGCTTTTGTTACATTCTTTTTTAGCTTTTCTATTTTACCTAACCATTTTTTGTTGTCGTTAGGAGATAAATCACCATTCTTTTTAAGTTTATTGTATTTCTTAATACCACTTTTTAACTTATCGTTTGCTTTGCTTAATTTTTTCTGAGCTTTTACTTTATTTTTTAAAGCTTTTTCGGCTTTTTTTACTTTCTTTTCAGAAGCTTTTTTTTCTTTCTCAGCTTTTTTAGCTGCATTTATTTTTTTTTCATTTGTAGTATGAATGGCAAAAATTTCATTGACCATTTCTGGGGCTAAGGTTTTGGTTACGTCTACCTTAGCTAAATAAATGGATTCTCTTTTAACGGTGTAGGTTTTGTTTTTATACACCACATCTTGTGCATAAGAAATAGTTACTAAAAAAATGAATATTAAAGTGAATAGGAACTGTGTTTTTTTCATCATTATATGTTTATTGTTCTAATCTATTAGACACATAGTTTGATAAAAAGTGACATGAAAAATACAGATAAATGTATTTTTTTTTCTAATGTTTAGAACCCTACTGAAAATTAGTGGATTGACTAAAAGAGGTAAGTAAGAAAAATGAAGATAGGTGAGTTCATTTAGCCTTTTTTTAATAATCAAGAAGAAAATAAACGTATTTTTATCAAGAAAAAGACAATATTAAAGTTTTTAACGGTTAAAAATTGATAGTCTAAAATAAATGAGGCATTTTTGCATTGATGTTAATTATTCCAAAAGAATTATAAATGAAAAAGAAAGTATTTGTATCAGGTTGTTTTGATATGTTACATAGTGGGCATATTGCGTTTTTTAAAGAAGCTTCTACTTATGGAGATTTATATGTAGGTATTGGTTCTGATGCTACTGTATCTGAGTTAAAAGGACGTCATACTATAAATTCTGAACAAGAAAGAATTTATATGATTAATGCTATAAAGTATGTAAAAAAAGCATTTGTAAATTCTGGTTCTGGAATGTTAGATTTTAAAGAAGATTTGGTGCAATTAAAACCTGATTTTTTTATTGTAAATGAAGATGGTTTTTCTCCTGCAAAAGAAGAATTATGTGAGGAATTAAATATCGAGTTAAAAAACTTAAAAAGGATTCCAGATGCAGGACTTCCAGAAAGATCTACAACTTCTTTAAGAACGGGTGGTAATTGTAGTTTACCATACAGAATAGATCTTGGAGGTACTTGGATAGATCAACCTTATGTTTCTAAATACCATCCAGGTTGGGCAATTACAGTTTCTTTAGAACCAATTATAGAGTATAATGAACGTTGCGGAATGTCTACTTCTACAAGAAATGCTGCTAAAAAAATATGGCCTCATTATTTACCATTAGACAAGCCTCAAAAATTAGCAGAAATACTTTTTAAATTTGAAAACACACCAGGTTCTACAATGGTTTCTGGTGCGCAAGATGCAATAGGTATTTGTATGCCGGGTCTTGTAAGACATTATTATAGTGATGGGTATTGGCCTACAAAATTTGAATCTGTACATGACGAATCTATACTTGGTTGGTTAGAAGACCATATTCAGATGGTACTTTTATGGCCTAGAGAACAAGGTTTAGATTTGTTAGGAGAAACATATATTAATGAAGAAAATGTAAAGTCTTTAGCAGATGCTTCTGAAGAAGTTTGGAAAGCAATACAATCTAAAGATTTAGACAAATTTTCTGAAGCTTTTTTAGATTCTTTTAATGCGCAGGTAAAAATGTTTCCTGCAATGGTAAATGATAGAATTCTTAAAGAAATAGAAAAATATAAAGATAGAGCACTTGCTTGGAAATTAGCAGGAGCGGGTGGTGCAGGTTATTTAATCTTAGTTTCTGAGAAACCTATTGAAGGTGCCATGAAAATAAAAGTAAGAAGAAAAGAAGCTTTGTAGATTTTTAGATTATCTAAATATTATTTTGTTTTTCATCCTTTTTTTTAAGGATGAAAAACTTTGATAGAGCTTCTAAATATTAATTATTTAGTTTTAATATTATAGTTCTTCTTTTATTATCGATGTTTCCCTCTAGGTCCATCACCTTTATAAAGTACAATTTCAGAGTGCAACAATTCTGCAGCTTCGGCAGAACTCTTTACTTTGGTAGAACTTCGTTCTATCATCTCTACTTCAAACTCAGTTAATACACTTTTTCGTATTCCTGTTTCTTTCCATTTAGACAATGGATTACAATTTTTTACAATTTCTCTAGCAAGTGACAATGCGTCAAGTAAAGCTTGGTTAGCGCCTTGGCCTTTAAAAGGGCTCATTGGGTGTGCTGCATCTCCAATTATAGTAACTGCATTTGCATTTTCTAATAAATTAGAGTTTAATAATTCTCGATCATATACAGGGTAACCAGAAATTAATGTTTCGTTAGTTGCTGCTACAATTTGAGGAATAGGAGCGTGCCACTGTGTTCTTTTACGGGCTTCTTCCTTAAGTGCTTTTGGACCTTGTAAATTCAGTTTTTTAGCTTTTTCTTCTGATAAAGGAAAACTAAGTTGCCACATAATATTTTCTGAATCATAAGGCATCATATAAATACGTTCATTTCCATTAGCCGTTTGAAAAACGGTTGCAGCATCTAATAGAGAACTATCAATGTTTTCTAAACTTTTTAGCGGACAAATCCCTAAAATAACAATACAGTCTAAGTAACGTAGGGGAGTTATATCATCTCCAATAAGTAGTTTTCTAATGGTACTACGAATTCCATCAGCTCCAACAACAAGATCCGCCTTGGCGTTTTTTATTTGGTTGTTTACTTGAAAGTTTAGCGTTATACCTTCTTCGGTTTCATTAAAATTTAATAATTGATGTCCCCATTTTATATTTTCATTTCCATTTAGTTGCTCAAGTAAAGCTAAGCGTAAAGATTGTCTTGCAATGTGAATGTTTGTTCGTTTTGGAGATGCTTTTGTGTCAGATCGTCCCCATTTTCTAATTCCCCATTCACCTATAATTTTTCCATCAGTGGTATGTACCACGTGTCTTGTAGAGGTTATTCCTTTGTCTAAAGTTAGAATACCTAAACTAGCCATTGCTTTACTTGCTTGTTGTAAAGTAAGTCCATAACCTTGAGAACGTGTATTAAAATTATTGTCTCGTTCGTATAGTGTAAAAGGAATTCCGCGATGTAAACAAGCTACAGCAAGTGCAGTTCCTCCGATTCCGCCACCAATTATGGCAACGTGAGGGTACTTTTTATTGTTTGCTAAAGGTTGTGTATTCGAACGTGTTAATCCAGTTCCTTTACAATTGGAGCAGGTTTGTAATTGCCCTTTTGGGCGAATAGGAGCAGACTCTTCTCCTTTAGAATTTTCAAATTGTTCTAATGCTATTTTATAGTTGAGACGTATTTTTTTAGGAAGACTTTTCCTTTTTTTTCCTGTGCCTTTACAGTTTTTACAAATTCCCCAATACGTTTCTTTGTCTTTCAAGTAATTTATTTTAATCAGTTCTTGGTTTTTTGTAAATTGGAATTAGTTAACTGATTTTTGCTTTTTTAAAGGAAACCATTTTAATATTAACATTAAACCTATAGCTGATATTACTCCTGATATTGTACTAATAAGGTTACTTTCTTCAAAAAAATAACCAGTAACAATCCCAAGGATTATAATTGTGATTCCGATTACTTGTGATTTAGTCATAAGTTCAATTTTTTATCAAACTAAAATAATAAAAATCTTCTTCTAAGGAGTAAAAGGAACTAAAAAAAGGTTATTTAATATTCCCTAACTTCCTTAAATAAAAAAGGAAGGTTAGGGATTAATCTATCAATTGATTGTGTTAGGTGAATTAATCTTTTAGTTTTAAGTAGTTTATTTTTCCTTCTGAATTAAAAGTAATTTTATCAAAACAGACAGATCTTTTATAATCATTATTAGATAGTGTTTTGTTGTGGTAAAAAACATACCATTCATTTTTGAATTTTGTAATAGAACCATGAGAGGTAAATGAATTTACAGGATCCATAATTTCTCCTATAAACTCAAAAGGACCTAAAGGATTGTCTGCCATTGCATATACTAAAGTACTTTTTTTACCCCAACCATTAGAATACACAAAGTAGAATTTACCTTCTCTTTCAAAAATCCAAGGACCTTCTCCGTAATACCCACCATCATTTTGTTTGTCGTTTTCGATGCCTTTAATTTCAATATGAATTAAATCTCCATCAACCTCCATCATGTTTTCTTTTAGCTTTACTACACGTAATTCACGGCACCCAAAATACATGTATGCTTGGTCGTTATGAATTAAAAGCCCTGGATCAATTGGTTCTGGACCTACTTTTTCAATTTGATTTGTATTGTCAATTAAAGGTTTTCCTAATACGTCAACAAACGGACCTGTTGGAGAATCGCTTACAGCAACACCAATCTTAGCACGTTCCACCGGATAATAAAAATAATATTTTCCGTTTCTTTCTATGGCATCTGGAGCCCACGCCCATTTATCTGCCCATTGAATATCATCTAAAGAAAAAATAGCTCCATGATCTTCCCAATCCACTAAGTTGTCTGTAGAAAATGCATGCCAATCTACCATATTAAAATATGTGGCTGTATCTTCATCATGTGAGGTGTATATGTACAATTTATCATTAAAAACTCTTGCAGACGGGTCTGCCGTATACATATGTTTTATAAATGGATTTTCTATTTTTTTAAATTTAAAAGTTTCTTTTTGTGGTTTTTGACAACTGATCATCAAAATAAGCACTAAAGAGAAATAAACACTTCTTTTAATATCCAATAATTTCATTTTTTTGTATTTAAGATTAATGCTCAAAAATAACATCACAAAGTTTGATACTTTATAACAAAAGGTTTATTTCCTAACAGAAATCATCATATGCGGACTAAAAGGTAATAAATACTCATCATTTTGAGTAAGGGTTTGTAAAGCTTTTAAGGTTTTCGATTTTTTCTTATCTAACATATTTGCAAAATAGTCGTTGTCTAACCATATCATACCTTCTACAGCAAAAAGATTTATAAGGTTTAGGTTTTGTTCTAAAAACTCTGCTTTTAAACCTGCTGGTTTATGATAAAAAGCATCTGCTAATAAAAAAGGAAAATCTTTGGGTGCATCATGTACACCTGTGGTTAATTCTGCTTTACACATATCAAAAAACGAGTTGGCATGTATCATTCCATTCATTAGGCCAACAACGGTAGAAGCAGTAGCATTTATTGCAAAACCTAAAATAATTCCGCCTTTTTTCAACACTCTTTTAGCTTCTATAATTGCAGCAACTCTATCTTCTCTTTTTTGTAGATGGTATAAAGGACCGTGTAAAATTACCAAATCGGCAGAATTATCTTTAAAAGGTAGTTTTTGAGCTTCACCAATAGTAACCGTAAAAGGTTTCTTAAGCTTTTTTGCTCTTTTTTCGGCAAGTTTAATATGCTTTAAAACAGGTTCTACTAAATGTACCGTATGATTATTTTTTGCCAACCATTCAGCATATTTTCCTGTTCCACCACCAACATCTATAATGGTGTTGTTTGGTTTAGAGATGTGTTGTTGTATCAGTTCTTTAATACGTTCAAATTCAAAAATACCCATACCTTTTTCTAGTCTGGTTTCTTCTGAAGCTTTGTTGTAAAAGTCGTCTAATTCTTTACTAATAAGAGTTTTCTTTTTCACCTTAAATATTTAAAGGATAAAAGTAATTAAAATATAGTGAAATAGATTCCTGCTTTTACAGGAATGATAAAATTGTAAACTATTCTTTTAAATGTTTCTTAAAAAAAGCAATGGTTCTTTCCCAAGACAAATCTGCAGCAGCTTCATCGTACCTTGGTGTTGTATTGTTGTGAAACCCGTGGTTTACATCCGAATAAAAATATGCCTTGTGTTCAATATTATTTTCTGTCAAAACTTTGTCAAAATCTGGCCAACCTTCGTTTACTCTTTTATCTAGACCTGCATATTGTAATAATAAAGGAGCTTTAATTTGTATGGCATCCTTTTTTTCTGGTTGTCTACCATAATAAGGCACTGCAGCTACTAAATCTGGTAATCTTACCGCCATCATATTAGAAATCCATCCGCCAAAACAAAAACCAACAACAGCTACTTTACCGTTACAATCTTTATGATTTTTAAGGTAATTATAGCCAGCAATAAAGTCTTCTAACATTTCCTTTTGGTCTCTCTTGTTCTGCATTTCTCTACCTTTATCATCATCACCAGGATATCCTCCCATAGGAGAAAGGGCGTCAGGAGCCAAAGCAATAAAACCTTCTAAAGCAGTTCTTCTAGTAACATCTTTTATATAAGGATTCAACCCTCTGTTTTCGTGAACTACAATAACGCCAGGTAACTTACTCGCAGCATCTTTAGGTTTTGAGAGTAACCCTGTCATTTTTATTCCGCCTTTAGGTGAAGCATAGTGTATGGTTTCAGATATTAATCTAGGGTCTACTGGGTCTACAACAATAGAATCTACATAATTAGGAGAAATAAAACTCAATAAAGCAGGCAAGGTAATGGCACCCACAGCAAATAGAGAAAGTTTTTTTAAAAACTCTTTTCTATCTATTTTGTTATGTGCATAATCATCGTATAAATCAAATACTTCTTGACTAATATCTTCTTTTTTAAGTGTAGACATTTTGTAGTTTTTTTGAATTTGTTGTTTTAGCTAAGTTAATAAAAAAAGGAAGTATTTGTCAATTTTAATTACAAACTTTACAATCTTCTTTTGCTTTAATTTCGCCAACCAAGTTCCCTTTTTTATTAATTACAAATCCACAACAATCCATAAAACCTTGTGCAATTAATTTTCTTGCACGCTGTATTTGAGATTTTGTTGTTGATAATGATTGATGTAAATGAGTAGCAACTTCTTGCTGTTTTAATCCTTTAATATCTGATAAAAATAATGGGTCTCTATATTTTTTAGGCAAAGTTTTTAAGATACCTTTAAGGCAATCTTTTTCTGTGTGCTGGTGTTCTATTAATTCTGTTTCTGCTTCAAAACTTGCAATTTCAAAAGTCTGATTTGTAGATTTCCAATAATCTAAAATAGAATTTCTAGCGATTGTAAAGCACCATGGTTTTAATTTAGTAATGTCTTTTAAGGTGTGCAGTTTAGTGTGAATTTTGATAAAAGTATCCTGTAAAATATCATCGGCAATTGTTGTGTTTTTCACCTTGCTAATGATAAATCTTTTTAAATCTTCAGAATATGTTTTCCAAACTTTATTTGTAGTCATCATTATAATTTTTGGTTTCAAAATGTCATTTCGAACGAAGAATTTGGAAGAATCATAAAAAAATATTTTTCAATTATACCTCATTCGAAATGACATTATATGTTAGCAATTACAATTGTTACAAGAACAATTTTGGCAAGTACAATTTTTACAATCTCCGGTTTTACAACCTTCACAATTACAACTACAATTATTATTTTTCATGATATTATTTTTAATATTTACTTAATAGACTTTATAATGTTTAAAAAGATGCATTAAAATAAAAGTATTTTTTTAATTCTTTTCTAATAGGCATTTTTTTGATTGCAGAAATGTTTGATCCTCCTGTATTTCCCTTAGGAACCCAAATATAAGTAAACAGAAGAGAAGCAATTATTCTTAGAGCTTGTCCAATTATTTCTTTTAGATTTTTATTTTTTATTCCAAAAAGAAACATCCAATAATGACAGACAGTGTGTCTAATTATATGATTTTGCCCAAGAATGTGTGCGTTTTCAAAATGATAAAAAGCAATTTTGAAAGAGTTCTTTTTTAAAGCTTTTCTTCCTGATTTTAATTGATGGTAAAATGCTGTTTTTAAAAGTTGATTGTCCATTTTTGTTTTTATAAAGGACAATATTTAACTTAAAAAGATGCATTATTTAGATCTTTCTCCTACAAAATGATCAGATTTTACTTTAAAAAGTACATTAAATGTAGTTAAACTGCCATAAATTCTAGTAATGTATTGTTGTAAATCTATTTTATCTTGGTCATCTAAAGTTTTACTAGAGTTTATTTTTTGCTCCATCACTCTAATTCGGTCTCTGACCATTACTATTTTATGAAAAAACGTATCAATAGGTATTTCTTTGGTTGATAAATTTGTGTCTTCTGGTTGAAAAATTAAAGTCCCTTTTTTCCATTTATCTGCAATAGGTGAAATCTCTGTAACATCAGACCATTTTTGCAAAATAGCTTTTAAAGATTTTTCTACTTCATAAAAACTTACGGTATCAACTTCATCTTCAACAGCTTCAATTACTTCAAAATCGCTGTCTATAGCTATGGTTTCTAAACCATCTTTTATAAAAGTTACCCAATAATGTTTACTTGTTACATTGGTAACAACACCTAAACCAAATTCTGAATGCTCTATTCTAGAGCCAACTCCTAATAATTTCATGTAATTCTATTTTAAATGAAAGATAATAATTAATCTCTAAAGTATAAAGTTATTTAATTTTCAAATATTATTGAAAGTTTAGAAAATAGTTGTACATTTGACGTATGGAATTAGATGAAGCAAAAAATAAATACATTCAGACTTGGGGAAGTTTAGCAACTTCTTGGGGAATTAATAAAACAATGGCGCAAGTACATGCTTTGTTATTAGTTTCTACAAAGCCACTTTCTGCTGAAGAAATTATGGATGCTTTACAAATTTCTCGAGGAAATGTAAATATGAATGTGCGTGCTTTAATAGATTGGGGAATTGTAACCAAAGAATTTGTAGTAGGGGAGCGCAAGGAGTTTTTTGTGGCGGATAAAGACATTTGGGAGTTGTTTAAACAAATTACAAAAGAGCGCAAGAAAAGAGAGATTGAACCTGTTTTAAAAGTGTTAGAAGATTTACAAAAAGTTGATGATACTACAGAAGACGGAATGCAATTTAAAAAAGTATTAAGCGATTTATCTTCTGTAACCACAAAAGTAAACTCAATGTTAGAAACAGCTATAAAGGCGGATGAGCACTGGTTGTTGTCTAACTTTACAAAAATGATAAAAAAGTAAAAAAATTTGCAAATAAACTTTCAAATATTTCTGAAAGTTTTAAAATAAATAGTATGAAAATAACGATCTCAATAATAACTTGGATTAACAGAATTATAATGATTCCTTTTTTGATGACCTTGCTAATAGCAATATTTGATAATGAGATTTTTTTATATTCAATGTATATAGCTTTTGTGTTAGGTCTTTATCAAATACTTTCCTTTTTAGGAACGTTGTTTTTTATTAAAAAAGTAGGAGCTAGAAAAGTAAAAGAAATAGTTGCGTATGTATTAATTGTACTATTTTATTTTCTGATAAGTTACCTCATCGCAGAAAATTATAGAGGTATTAACTTAAATTCTCTTTTTCTCTTTTTAGTAGTTGCAGTTCCAATTCTGCTTTCAGTTTTCTGGACCTATATTTTAGAATCAATACACAAAAAAATATGAACCAACTCACCTACATATTATACATGCTATTGTCTAGTACTATTGTAATTCTAGTTGGTAATTGGTGTTATAAAAACGGAAAAGTGTACATATTAAATTACTTTCCTGATGATATAAATTTTGGAAACAGAATTAATAAATTACTAAGAATTGCTTACTATTTATTAAACCTTGGTTTGGCTATTTGGAGTTTGCATTCTATGAGAGAAATTGATAACGCTGTTGAGGTTGTTCTTGAAATCAGTAGCCGGTTGAGTTTTATTTTATTGATTATTGCTGGGCTTCATTTTGTTAATATTTATACTGTGTATTTAATTCATAAACATTTTAAAAAGGAAGAAAAATGAATATCAACTTAATAGAAAATTGGCGAAAAATAAGAATACACTTTAGTAAATCTTTTGGGGCAAATATGCATGTTTCTATTGCATCTGTAAATGAAGAGAATCAACCAACAATTACACCAATTGGTTCTTTGTTTCTCAATAAAGATCAGACGGGTTTTTATTTTGAAAAATTTGCATCAAAATTGAATACGAACTCAAAAACGAATAAAAATATTTGTGTTTTAGCAGTGAATAGTAATAAATGGTTTTGGTTTAAATCATTATTTAAAATGAGTTTTTCTGATTACCCTGCAGTAAAATTATATGGCGAATTAGGTGCTAAAAGACAAGCTACAGAAAAAGAATATAATGCTTTTCAAAGAAGAGTTCGAAAGACAAAAAGATTGAAAGGAAGTCAATACCTGTGGGAAGATATGAATATGGTAAGAGAAATTAAGTTTACAAAAGGAGAGAAAATAAATTTAGGAATAATGACCAAAGAAAATTAAAATAAATACTAAAATCAATAATTATGAACACTTCATTAGAATTAATCGCCTACATCATTTATTTGCCAATTGCCATCGGGTTAACAACATTAGTATCTCAGCATTTATTTAAAAATAGTAAAATTTTTATGTTGGATATTTTTCATCAGAAAGTAGAAATTGCCATGGCAACTAACAAACTTTTTAAAATAGGGTTTTACTTACTAAATATTGGTTTTGCTTTAAGGATTATCAAAATTTATGGTTTGGTAGATTATACAGATTTGGTAGAAACTTTAAGTAGTAAAATTGGTGGTTTTTCTATCTATTTAGGAATTGTTATGATTGCTTTTATTCTGTTTTTTTTAAAAGGTAGAAAAGCAAGTAAACAGACTACATTAAAAAATAATTAGTTTGATACAGTGTTATTGCGAGGCACGAAGTAATCTTGCCATAAAATAACAGATTACTTCAGTCATACTTCCTTCGTAATGACGATCCAATTGTTATTGCGAGGTACGAAGCAATCTCATTTTAAATAAACCTCTAATCTCAAAAAAAATAAAAACCACTCAATCTGAGTGGTTTTTATAAATTATCTGAAGGCATTGCCTTCTACATATTTCTTCTATATTGTCCGCCAACTTTAAATAACGCTTCTGTAATTTGTCCTAAAGAACAAACTTTGGTTGCTTCCATTAACTTCTCAAATAAATTTTCATTCTGAATTGCAGCTTCTTGTAAAATTGCAATTTGCGCTTCTACTTTCTTCGGATTCGCTTTGTTTAGCAATTCTTTAGTCTGAATTTGATATTGTTTTTCTTCTTCCGTTGCACGGATAATTTCTGCAGGTTGTACAGTTGGAGAACCTTTAGAACTTAAAAAAGTATTTACCCCAATAATTGGGAATTCTCCATTATGTTTTAACGTTTCATAATACAAACTTTCTTCTTGTATTTTAGAACGTTGATACATGGTTTCCATTGCACCTAAAACACCTCCACGTTCTGTAATTCTATCAAATTCTTCTAAAACGGCAGCTTCTACCAAATCGGTTAATTCTTCAATAATAAAGGCACCTTGAATTGGGTTTTCATTCTTAGTTAAACCTAATTCTTTATTGATGATTAACTGAATTGCCATCGCTCTTCTTACAGATTCTTCCGTTGGCGTTGTAATGGCCTCATCATACGCATTGGTATGTAAAGAATTACAGTTATCGTTAATTGCGTACAAAGCTTGCAGAGTAGTTCTTATATCATTAAAATCGATTTCTTGGGCGTGTAAAGAGCGTCCAGAAGTCTGAATATGATACTTTAACATTTGTGCTCTTGGGTTTGCACCGTATTTGTTTTTCATGGCTTTTGCCCAAATTTTACGAGCAACTCTACCAATTACAGAATATTCTGGATCAATTCCGTTAGAGAAAAAGAAAGATAAGTTTGGTCCGAATTTATTAATATCCATTCCACGACTCAAATAATATTCTACATACGTAAATCCGTTAGACAATGTTAACGCCAATTGTGTAATTGGGTTTGCACCAGCTTCTGCAATATGATAGCCAGAAATAGAAACCGAATAAAAGTTTCTAACTTGTTTTTCGATGAAATACTCTTGAACATCACCCATTAAACGCAACGCAAATTCCGTAGAAAAGATACAGGTATTTTGTGCCTGATCTTCTTTTAAAATATCCGCTTGTACGGTTCCTCTAACTTGTGCTAAAGTGTCTTTTTTTATTTGTTGATAAACATCCGAAGGTAAAACTAAATCTCCCGTTAATCCCAATAATAGTAAACCTAAACCATTATTTCCTTCAGGTAAAGTACCTTGATAAACAGGTCTTTCTAACCCTTTAGATTCATAGATTTCATTGAACTTTGCTTCAACTTGTTTTTCTAATTTGTTTTGGATGATATATTTCTCACAATTCTGATCAATAGCTGCATTCATAAAAAAGCCTAACAACATTGGTGCGGGGCCATTTATGGTCATAGAAACAGAAGTCATTGCGTGACTTAAATCGAAACCAGAATATAATTTCTTGGCATCATCTAAACAACAAATTGAAACTCCTGCGTTTCCTATTTTTCCGTAAATATCAGGTCTTCTTCCAGGGTCATTTCCATATAAAGTAACAGAATCAAACGCTGTAGAAAGGCGTTTTGCGTCCATTCCTAAACTCACATAATGAAACCTTCTATTGGTTCTTTCTGGTCCACCTTCACCAGCAAACATTCTTGTTGGGTCTTCTCCAGTTCTTTTAAAAGGATACAATCCTGCTGTATAAGGGAATTCTCCCGGAACATTTTCTTGTAAAACCCAACGTAATAAATCTCCCCAAGCTTTATATTTTGGTAAAGCAACTTTAGGAATCTGTGAATGAGATAGTGATTCACTGTGTGTTGCTATCTTTATTTCTTTATCACGCACTTTAAATGTGTAGATTGGGTCTTTATATTTCTGAACCTTTTCTTGCCAATTTAAAATCACTTCCCAGTTATAAGGGTTTAGATTTAATTTTACTTTTTCGAATTGGGCAAGTAATAATTTTAAAAACTCTTTGTCATCTTGAGCGCAGTCGAGAGACAGAATTTCATCAGAATTTAATCCAGATTTTATAATTAGAGGTTGCTTCGTAGCTCGCAATGACGTGTCGTTTTCTATAATAGAAAGAACCGTTTGATAAATTCCATATAATTTTTGAGCAACCACAACTTGGTCATCTACTTTTTTATCATACGCTCTGTTGCTTTCTGCAATTTCAGATAAATAACGAACTCTTGCAGGCGGAATTACAAATATTTTTTGAGACATTTCTTTAGTAATTTCCATTTTCGATTTTAAATCTACTCCGGTTTTCTCTACCAACTTGTCCATAATACTTTTGTACAAAGTATTCATTCCTGGATCGTTAAATTGAGATGCAATGGTACCATAAACAGGTAAATCATCTTGGTGAACATGCCACAAATTATTGTTACGCATATATTGTTTTTTTACATCTCTAACAGCATCTAAAGCACCACGTTTATCAAATTTATTAATAGCAACTAGATCTGCATAGTCTAGCATGTCAATCTTTTCTAACTGAGTTGCTGCTCCAAATTCTGGTGTCATCACGTATAAAGAAGTATCAGAATGTTCTATAATTTCGGTGTCTGATTGCCCTATTCCAGAAGTTTCTAAAATAATTAAATCAAACTCGGCTGCTTTTAAAACCTGAACAGCTTCGTTAACATATTTAGACAATGCTAAGTTAGATTGACGCGTAGCTAAAGAACGCATATAAACTCGATCACTATTAATGGCGTTCATTCTAATTCGATCTCCTAAAAGTGCGCCACCTGTTTTTCTTTTTGATGGATCAACAGAAATAATTCCGACTGTTTTTTCGGGAAAATCAATTAAAAAACGACGAACCAATTCATCAACTAAAGAAGATTTACCAGCACCACCCGTTCCTGTAATTCCTAAAACCGGAGTTTTAGAAGTTTTATTTTTAGTGTGAATTTTGTCTAAAGTATCTTTTGCAATTTCAGGGAAATTTTCTGCAGAAGAAATTACTCTTGCAATTTTACCGATTTCTTTATTTGCTAATTCTTTTAAATCTACATTTAATTTGTCTCCAATAGCAAAATCAGCAGTTTGCACAAGGTCATTAATCATTCCTTGCAGACCAAATTCTCTTCCATCATCAGGAGAATAAATTCGGGTAATTCCATACTCCATCAATTCCTTAATTTCCTTTGGAAGAATTACACCGCCTCCGCCACCAAAAATTTTAATATGTCCTGCACCTTTTTCTTGCAATAAATCGAACATATATTTAAAATACTCATTGTGCCCACCTTGATAAGAGGTAATTGCAATGGCATTTACATCTTCTTGAATGGCACAATTAACTACTTCTTCTACAGATCTATCATGACCTAAGTGAATAACTTCCACTCCGGTAGATTGAATAATTCTACGCATAATATTAATGGAAGCATCATGACCATCAAAAAGTGCAGCAGCAGTTACAATTCGTACTTTATGTGTCGGTTTGTATGTTTTTATTTGTTTCATTCGTAATAGATGTTTGTATTTACGTGTGCAATTTACGGATTTAATAAAAATATAAGTTAATTTTAACGTAATCTTAAATATTGAGGTTTGTGATTATTGGGTTTATACCATTTACATAAGCCTGAATAACGTTTAAATATTTGGCAAAAGTGTGTCCTTTAAATCCGTTTATATCTTTTAGGATAACGTTGTCATTGTAAAATTTTAAATAAAGGGTAGAAAGTGGCGTGTAAGACCAATGCCATTTTTCTTCTTGATACCCCGTTCTTCCATTTTCTTTTGATGTATAGACTTGATGAAACCCAAATCTAGCAGCATTTTTTAATAACCAATCGTATGTTTTTTTTCCTTGACCATGTAAAAAGTGAGTATTAGATAAACTGTTAAGGTCTAAATCGGTTCCCCAATGATGTCTAGATGTAGAGGGCATTGAACTGTATTCAAGAATTTTTTGAGCTCTTTTTAAAGGTGCTAAATTTTTGAATTTTACGTTCCATTTGTAATTCCATATATTCTTTTGATGCTCAAAGTTTCTAGTTCCAGAAATCACTTTTAAAGTAATCCCTTCTTTTTGAGCAGCATTTTTCATTTTAAGAAAAGCAGTCAACACTTCTTTTCTTAGATATATTTTTTTTGATGAATTTTCTTTGGGAACAATTACAAAATCGGGGTTTTTGGTGTAATCAAACTTTCCTAACACATAATTTTTTGTGAGGTATTTAGGAAGCAGCACAAGAGAGTCCTTTTTCTTGGCAACGGCAATTGTTTTTTCAGCAACTTTTTTCCGCTCTTTTTTACAGCCATTAATACATCCGAAGAAAAAAAGAAGGATACTTAGTTTTATAAATAGTTTATAAACGCCCAAAACTTTCTGTTTTTTATGTAGTTAAAATTTTTTTCATGTTGATAAGCTTCACGTTCGAAACTTATATTTTTGTAAGCAATATATCCATTTTTATGCTTTAAAAATTTAAAAAACCATTCTAACCCATAAAAAAGATAGAAGAAGATTAATAACAACTCTGCTTGTTGTTTTAAATGAATTTTCTCATGATTGATGAGTGTTGTATTTTCTTTTAGTTTTTTATCTTTTAAAAAAATAAAAGGGAATAAAGTTATTCCTACAAAACCATTGGGTACAATATATTTAGAAATCAAAATCATAAATAATAGCAGGCTAAAACTTTAGTCTAAAATAACTAGATTTGTTTAGTATTACAAATTTAGTTTGTAAATGGCATAATTATTGCTTATCTTTTAGAGTGTTAAAACCTTATGAATCACTCTTTTTTAAGAAAAATAGCAGAAGGTTTTAGCTTGTCTTTTGTAGTAGATTGGTTAATTGATTCAATAATTTAAAATAGATATCATGAAAAAAATATTCTTATTCCTGTTTAGTGCAGCGTTGCTAACCTCTTGTAATGCTATAAAAGTTACAACAGATTATGATAATAAAGTAGATTTTAATAAGTATAAAACCTTTGCTTTTTATAGACCGGGTATCGACAAAGCAGAAATTTCTGATTTGGATAAAAAAAGAATTTTACGTGCTATAGAATCTCAATTATTAGCGCAAGGTTTTTCTAAATCTGAAAATCCAGATATGTTGGTGAGTATTTTTACCAAGTCTAGAGAAAAAGTAAACGTGCAGCAAAATAATAATTTTGGATACGGTTATGGTTGGGGTTGGAATCCTTGGATGATGGGAGGCATGAATAATAATATGAACGTTTCTCAATACACAGAAGGTACCTTATTTATCGATTTTATTGATAAAAAGAAAAAAGAATTAGTTTGGCAAGGAATTGGTACTGGAGCTTTAAAACTTCAGAATAGAGAAAAAAAAGAGGCTAGAATTAATGAATTTGTAAAAGAGATTGTTTCTAGATTTCCTCCAGGACAAGAAAAATAAAAGTTTAAAAAGCGTTCTTAGGAACGCTTTTTTTATGGATTAAAATGATATTTTTGCAAGGTGTATAATAAAAGAGTAGAATTAGAGGAAGGTGATTTTTATGTAAACGAACAAGGTTATAAAGTGTTTACAGAAAAGTTTCACCTAAAAAGAGGATATTGCTGTAAAAGCGGATGTAAACATTGTCCTTATGGGTACGATAAAAAAACAGATTCTTTTAAATAACAAAGTGACTTTTAAAGGAAAATAGTTTCCAAAGAGTAGATAAATCATATAAATAAAATGATAAAAAGAATTTTAATTTTAGTGATGACAGTTCAGCTTGTGGGATGTGCGGAATTGCAAAAAGTTGCAAATCAGGTAACACAAGGAACAGGTTTAAGTCAAGAGCAAATTGGGAATGGTTTACGTGAAGCTTTAGATAATGGAATAAAAAACCAAGTTTCTAAGTTAACAGCAACTAACGGGTTTTATGGTAATGATTTGGTGAAAATTATGTTGCCAGATGAATTGCAAGCGGTAGATAATGGTTTGCGTAAAATTGGTTTAGGTAATTTAGCGGATGAAGGAATTAAAGTTTTAAATAGAGCAGCAGAAGATGCGGTAAAAACAGCGACTCCTATTTTTGTAAACGCAGTAAAAGATATGTCATTTACAGATGCTAAAAATATTCTTTTAGGAGACCAAAATGCAGCAACAACGTATTTGCAAGGTAAAACTACAGAGAGCTTAACAGCTAGTTTTAGTCCTGTTATTAACAACTCTTTCTCTAAAGTTGGTGCAGATAAGGTTTGGAGTAATTTAATTAATAAATACAATTCTATTCCTTTTGTAAATAAAGTGAATCCAGATTTAACTCAATATGTAACAAACCAAGCTTTAAAAGGTGTTTTTACAATGATTGAAGTTGAGGAAAAAGGAATTAGAGAAAAAGCAGGTTTAAGAACTTCTGCTTTATTAAAACAAGTATTTGCGTTGCAAGACTAAATAATTTACTTTTTTTAGATATAAGGTTTAAAAGACTTCCTATTTAATAGGGAGTCTTTTTTTGTTATTTTAATAGCGCTTTTTAAGATAATTATCGTTCCATAATATCACGGATTCATTTCCAGTTGGCATCACCCTATTCTTAGTTATAAAAAGAATCTTTAGTGTTTTTTTTCAAAAAATCACGAGCAAAAAATTAAGAGGGCCTATTTGTCTTTTTTTTAAAAAAAATAGCTAAAAAAAAGGTTTTTAGTCCTATGTGTTTGTTTGTTAGTGTTTTAGTTTGTTTTGTTGGTGGGTAATATTTTTTTTTGAAAAAGCAAATAAAATTGATGAAATAAAATAAAATGGATTTTTTATAAAAAATACTTTAATTAAGAAAAATGAAGATAATCAGTTGAATAAAAATAAATGCTAATTCATGGAGTTGATAAATAATTAACTTTCATATTAGTGTTTATTTACTTTTTTATGGAAAAAATTATGATATCCGTTAATTTAATGTTAAATAAAAAATAGACTTTTTAATGAGTAATTGTTAGTGTTTTGTTGAAAATGATGAATATTGTTCAATAAAAAGAGTTTTTTTTGAGTTAAAATTAAATTAATGTTAATCTTAATTTTTTATATTAAGAAAAAATTAAGATTTTTGGCGCATAATTAATTCAAATACATATAACAATGAGAAAATTTTTAAAGGTATCCCTAATGCTGTTTTTGGGGTTAATTGTGCAAGTTACTTTTGCTCAAAAGAAAACTATTTCTGGGACTGTCTCAGATCAATCAGGAAGTTTACCTGGTGTTAGTGTTTTAGTAAAAGGAACTACTAAAGGAGTTGAAACAGATTTTGATGGAAATTATAAAATTACTAGTAAAAAAGGAGACGTTTTAATATTTAGCTACTTAGGTTTTAAATCAGTAGAAAAAAAAGTAGGTAATTCTGCTTTTATTAATGTTACTTTAGAAGAAGATAATAGTGTATTAGAAGAAGTTATTGTTGTGGCTTACGGAACAACAACTAAAGAAGCCTTTACAGGTTCTGCTAATGTTGTTGGAGCAACAGATTTAGCACTTAGATCTGTAACATCTCCAATTGGAGCTATAGAAGGTAAAGCAACTGGAGTTCAGTTTCTTTCAGCTTCTGGGCAACCAGGGTCTTCACCAGATATTGTAATTCGTGGTGTTGGTACTCTTAATGGTTCTACAGATCCATTATTTATTGTAGATGGAATGCAGTTTGATGGATCTTTAGGTTCTATCAACCAAGATGATATTGCTTCTATGACTGTTTTAAAAGATGCAGCTTCTACATCTTTATATGGTTCTAGAGCAGCAAATGGTGTTGTTATTATTACAACTAAAAAAGGAAAAAAGAATAGAACTACTGTAAGTGCATCTACTCAGTATAGTGTAATTACAAGATCTATACCTAATTATGATATGGTAGGAGCAGGTTCTTATTATGAGTTAATGTGGGAAGGTTACAAAAATACAATTGGTGGTGCAAACCCAGAAGTTGAAGCTTCTGCAAAAATCTATAACCAATTAGGTTATAATCCATTTGATGTTGCAAATGATCAAATTGTTGGTACAGATGGTAAATTAAATCCAAGTGCTAACCTTAAATATCAATCTTTAGATTGGTTCGATTATTTAGAAAGAACAGGTAGTAGAAGAAATCATTCTGTAAACGTTTCTTCTGGTGGCGAAAATCATTCTATATTTTATTCTGCTTCTTATTTAAAAGAAGAAGGGTATGTTATTGAAAGTGATTATGAGAGAGTTACCAATAGGTTGAATGCCGATTTTTCACCAACTAAAAATCTTACTGTTGGTGGTAGTGCGTATATTACAACTACAAATTCTCATGGGCCAACTAGTGGAGGTGCTAGTTCTACAGCAAACCCTTTTGCTTGGGCTAACAGTTTAGGTCCTATTTATCCAGTTTATCAAGTAGATAATAATGGTAAGATTGTAAATGATGCTTCAGGAAACCCTTTATATGATTTAGGAGAAGGATATCCAGCTAACAACATTCAAACAAGACCATACAATCCAGGGAGACATGGTATTGCTGAGTTAATTTTAAACGAAGATCAAGATAAACTTAATCTTTATGGATTTAGAAATTATGCTGAACTTACTATTTTAGATGGTTTAAAAGCTAGAGTATCTTACGGTAGAGATATTCAAGACAATATTACTAAAGGATATGAAAACGAAACTGTAGGTGATGGTGCTCCAACAGGTAGATATAGTGAAGATAGATACAGAAGAGTTATTGAAAATTTTAATCAAGTTTTAACATACAATACTTCTATTAAAGATGTTCATAATGTAGATGTAACTTTAGGACACGAGAGTATGAATAGAGAGTTTTCTACATTAGGAGGTATTGCCAATACTCAAACTGCTACTGGTATTTATGAGTTTGATAATTTTGCAGCAGGAGATAATGTAAATGGAAATAGTACAGATCATAGAATAGAAGGGTATTTTGCAAGATTAAATTATAATTTTGATAGCAAATATTACTTAAGTGCTTCTGCAAGAAGAGATGGTACTTCTAGATTTTCTAAAGATGCACGTTGGGGAACGTTTTATTCAGTAGGTGGTTCTTGGAGAATAGACCAAGAGAGTTTTATGGAAAACGTTTCTTTTATAGATAGATTAAAATTAAGAGCCTCTTATGGTGAAATTGGAAACGAAAGACTTGGTACTTTTTATGCTTCTCAAGCATTGTATGAAATAATACCAAACGCAGGTGCACCTGGTATTATTTGGTCTAATACAGGAAATGTAGATTTAGAATGGGAGAACCAAATTAGTTGGGATGTTGCATTAGAGTTTGGTTTGTTTAATAATGTATTAGAAGGTTCTGTAGAATTTTATAAAAAAACTTCACAAGATTTATTATATGAATTAGGTATTCCTCTTTCTGAAGGATTAGATGTGTTTCCTACAAATTTAGGAGATATTTATAACCAAGGTTTAGAACTTAGTTTAACAGGTCATATCTTAAATACTAAAGATTTTAATTGGGACTTATCTGTACAAGCATCTACTTTTAAAAATGAAATCACTAAAATTGATAGTCCAGCAGATAACGGATCAAAACGTTGGGAAGTAGGTAGATCTAGATATGATTATTACATTTATCATTATGCAGGTGTAGATGTAGATAATGGTGATGCTTTATACTATATGTTTGAAGATACTGATGACGGAGGAAGAACTGCTGTTTTAAATGCAGATGGTACACAAGCAACTACTAACGATTATCAAGAAGCTGGAGAAGCATTTACAGATAGTAGTAGTATTCCTGATTTAATTGGGTCTGTATCTAACTCTTTTAGATATAAACAATTTTCGTTAGATTTCTTATTTACTTTTGGTATTGGAGGAGAAATTTTAGATAGTGGATACTCTTCATTAATGCACGCTGGTACTTTTGGTAGATCTTTACATGTAGATGCAGAAAATGCTTGGAGAGCTCCAGGAGATATTACAGATGTACCTCGTTTAGAAAACGGAGATCCTAACCAAACAGTTGCTGGTTCTACTCGTTTTTTAACAGATGCTTCTTACCTTTCTTTAAAAAACGTAAACTTCGGATATAATTTTGATAAAAATGTATCAGAAAAATTAGGTTTAAGTAATTTACGCGTTTCTCTTTCTGCAGAAAATGTTTTTATCAGTACAAAAAGAAAAGGATTAAATCCTCAATATAGTTTGTCAGGAACACAAACTGCATCTGACTATAGTCCTTCTAGAACAGTTACTTTAGGCTTAAATTTATCTTTCTAGAAATTATTAAATTATATAAACTATAAATAAAATATTAAATTATGTTACGAAAAATTAACCTATTAATTTTAGGATTACTAGCAGTATTTGTTACTGGTTGTTCTGAAGATTTTCTAGAAACAACGCCAACAGATTCTATTGCAGAAGCAGACGCCTTTGCTAGTGTAGACAATATGTTTTTGGTATTAAATGGATTGCATAGAGTTATGTATGCTCAAAATCCGATATCAGGAGGAACTTCAAGTAGAAGTGGACAGAGTTTTTATATGCCAGCTTTAGATGCTATGGGGGGGGAAATGATTCACTCGGCACCAGGTAATGGTTGGATGACAAGTGAGTTAAGATGGTTAACACATACAAACGCCAACTTTACAACAGTAAATAACTTTTGGTACATGCGTTACCATATTATAGCAACATCTAATAACTTAATTAATTTAATTGCGGCAAACGGTTATCCAGAAGCAGATGCAGATGTAAGAAATATTCTTGGTCAAGCTTATGCTTATAGAGCTTGGGCGTATCACCAATTAGTATCAACTTTTGCAAAAGGCTATTTAATTGGTACTCCTGCTACAGACCCTGGTGTTCCTTTATTGTTGGTTACAGGTGCTCCTTTTACTAGTGAAGGTAGAGCAACTGTACAGGTAGTATATGACCAAATAAATGATGATATTGCAAAGTCTATTACTTATTTTAATGGTGCTTCTGATCCAGATAATAAATCTCATTTATCTATAAATGCAGCTCATGGTTTAAAAGCAAGAATAGATTTAACTCAAGGTAACTGGAAAGACGCAGCAGACGCAGCAATAGCAGCACGAGCAGGTTTTCCTTTGTTAGATGAGGCTGATTGGTTATCTGGTTTTAATACTGTAGATCTTTCTGAAGTAATTTGGGGAGGAACTGTTATTGATTCAGAGACAAACTATTATCAATCTTTTTTCTATTTTATTAGCCCTACATTTAATGGTAGTCAAAATAGATCTAACCCTAAGTTAATAAATAAAGAAGTGTATGATGCAATTCCATCTACAGACTTTAGAATTAATATGGCATTACCATTGGCTCCAAATACAAACTCTTCTGCTTCTAACGGAGAAGGAGGTAGTTATGAGACAGATCCAAACTATGATTCTTCAGATGAATTTTGGGATGCTTGGGAAGCTATTATAACTAAATACGGAATGACTACAGGTCATAATACACACCCTTACATGGCTGTTAAGTTTTTACAGAAAAATCCAGGAACGATAGATCCAGATGACGTTATTTATATGCGTGCTTCAGAAATGTATTTAATAGAAGCAGAAGCTAAAGCAATGCAATCTGATATTACTGGTGCTCAAGCAGTACTTCAAGTTTTTGGATCTTCAAGAGATTCAGCTTATGATTCATCTATTTATACTACTAAAGATGCTTTAATGGAGCACATTAAGTGGCAAAGAAGAGTAGAGCTTTATGGAGAAGGATTTAGTTTTCATGACCATATCCGTTGGGATGAAGGGATTGATTTAACAAACTCTGGAGCTGATGATAACTTATATAGAGATGGTTTTATGCAAGCAAAACCTTCTTTAAATGATGCTTGGATTTGGAAAATTCCACAAGATGAAATTGATGCAAACCCGAATTTAACGGAAGCAGATCAAAATTAAGAAGTTATTTTTAACTTTATTAAATAGTAAAACCACCTTTTTTAAGGTGGTTTTTTTTATGAAAGATGTTCTGTGAAAAGTAAAAGCAGGTTTAAGAACTTCTGCTTTGTTAAAACAAGTATTTGCGTTGCAAGACTAAGTTTTGTAAAAAAAAATATTTATAAAAAAATCTCTTTGTTTTAAAACAAAGAGATTTTTTTATTTAGCAAGGTTTTATAAATGAGTATTTTTTTAATGTAGGGTTTTAAAGTAATCGAAGGCTTTTAATAATCTACTTCCGGTCCAAGAAAACATTTCGCCATCTACAAGTATTGCTTTTGCTTTAGAAGAGAATTTTTCTATTTCTAAAATGTGTTCTTCTTTAAAAGGATAAGGTTCTGAAGATAATAATATGAAGTCTAAATTGACGTTTAGCTTCATTTTTTCTAAATCAACTTCAGGGTAACGTTCTTCATGTTGATAGATATTATCAAACTTGTTTAATTGCAATAAGTGATTGATGAAAGTTGTGTTCCCAACAGCCATCCAAGGATCTTTCCAAATAAAATAAACTACTTTTTTAGCTTCTTTGTTTTTGATGAATTCCTTAAATTCAGTGAGTTTAAAATTAATTTCGGTATTCATTTCTAAAGCTTCCTTTTCTTTAGAAAATAGCATTCCATATTGATTGATCAATTCTATATTATCATCAATCGTAAAAAGATCAGAAACATGTATAGGTGCTATTGCTTCGCAAATTTCTACAATTTCTTTACTATTTTCTTCTTTATTACAAAGAATTATATCAGGTTTTAAAGCTTTAATTTTATCAGCATTAATACTCTTTGTTCCACCAACAATTGTTTTGGTTTGTTTTAAGTTTACAGGATGTATACAAAACTTAGTAATACCAACTATAGAATCTTCTAAACCTAAATCTACCAGTAATTCAGTTAAACTCGGTACAAGAGAAATAATCCGTTTTGGTGTTTTTTTAAACGCCAATATTCTGCCTATTTGATCTTGAACCTGCATTTAATTATTGATTTAAAATTTCTGCCATTTCTTGTTGTAATTCTGCTGCTTTTATCGCAGCTTTAGTTGCAAAGTCTTCGTTTTTAGAAGCGTAAATAATTCCTCTAGAAGAGTTGATTAGTAAACCTATATTTTCTGATAAACCATATGTACAAACATCTTGTAAGTTACCACCTTGTGCACCAACACCCGGAACTAACAAGAAAGAATTTGGTACAATTTTTCTAATTTCTTTAAAGTATTCTGCTTTTGTAGCACCTACAACATACATTAAATTTTCTGAGTTTTTCCATCCTTTAGAAGTCTCTAAAACCTCTTTATATAATTCTCTACCATTTACTTCTTTTGTTTGAAAATCGAAAGCACCTTCATTAGAAGTTAATGCCAACATAATAGTGTGCTTGTCTTTAAAAGCTAAAAAAGGCTCTACAGAATCTTTTCCCATATAAGGAGCAACCGTAACGGAATCGAACGCTAAATCTTCTAAAAAAGCTTTTGCATACATGGTTGAAGTGTTGCCAATATCGCCGCGTTTTGCATCTGCAATGGTGTAGATTTCTGGGTAATTACTATTTAAATACTGAATGGTTTTTTCTAGAGATTGCCAACCTTTAAGACCGTATGCTTCATAAAAAGCTGTGTTTGGTTTATAAGCAACACATAAATGATGGGTAGCATCAATAATTGCTTTGTTAAATGCAAAAATAGGATCTTCTTCTTTTAAAAGGTGCGATGGAATTTTGTTTAAATCCACATCTAATCCGATGCATAAAAATGAATTTTTCTTTTTAATTTGGGCAATAAGTTCTTGTGTTGTCATTGGTTTTTTAATAGTTACGCAAAAGTAGGTATTTTTGTTTTTAAATAAAGTGTCTAATTGTAAGTATTAGAAATTTTAGAAGACCAAAATTAAAAATAAATTTATGTTTAAAAAAGTGTCTATTTTAGTTTTACTAGCTGTTTTTATGAGTTGTAATTTAGAAAAACCAACTGTTTTTTCTGAAAAGGCATTAAATGAAAACGTATATAATATAAATGATGAGGTTTTAACATTTAAAGAAGTATTGCAGCAACATAAAGGAAAAAAGATACTTATTGATGTTTGGGCTTCTTGGTGTAGAGATTGTATTGCAGGAATGCCAAAAGTAAAAGCATTGCAAAAACAATTTCCGGAGGTGGTTTATCTCTTTTTATCTGTTGATGTAAAAAAAGGATCTTGGAAAAGAGGCGTGGAGCGTTACAATGTTATTGGTGAGCATTACAATTTACCAAAAGGAATGAAAAAAGGAGATTTAGTCGATTTTTTTAATGTGAGTTGGATTCCGAGATATGTTGTTGTAGATGAAAACGGAGGGATTTCTTTATTTAATGCCACAGATGCTGCGGATAAAGACGTTATTGAGGCATTAAAAAAATCTATATAAAACGTTATCGTAACTATTTACTTTTCTAAGTGTTTTTTGTCTTTCCATTTCTTAAATTTACATCCAAATTAAAAAAACATTAACAAGAACCTTTTAGGTGATAAAATAATAATTATGAGAACAAAAATAGTAGCAGGTAACTGGAAAATGAATAATGATAAGTCAGAAAGTAAAAAACTTATCAAAGATTTAAAAAAAGCAATTAAAAAAGAGAAGTTAAAAAATACTCGTGTAATTGTTGCTCCTACTTTTGTAAATTTATCTGCTTCTTTAAAAGCAGCTAAAGATTCTAAAATTGAAGTGGTTGCACAAAATATGCACCAAGCTAAAAACGGAGCGTATACTGGAGAGATTTCTGCAGATATGTTAAAAGCAATCGGAATTAAAACCGTTATTTTAGGGCATTCTGAAAGAAGAACTTATTTTAATGAAACAGATGCGTCTTTAGCAGCAAAAGTAGATGCTATTTTAGCAAATGATTTAGAAACTATTTTCTGTTTTGGAGAACTGTTAGAAGATAGAAAATCTGATAACCATTTTGCTGTAGTAGAAAGTCAAATTTCTAATGCTTTATTTCACTTAGAAGCAGATGCTTGGAAAAGTATTATTTTAGCATACGAACCAGTTTGGGCAATTGGTACAGGAGAAACTGCAAGTGCAGAACAAGCACAAGAAATGCATGCTTTTATTAGAAGTATTGTAGCCAAAAAATATAATAAAGAAGTTGCTGATGAAGTGTCTATCTTATACGGAGGAAGTGTAAAACCTGCGAATGCTGAAGAAATTTTTTCTAAACCAGATGTAGATGGAGGATTAATTGGTGGAGCTGCTTTAAACGTAGATGACTTTACAGGAATTATTAAAGCTATTTAAGCATCGTATTTAAAGATATTTACAATAAATTTGCATCGAGATTTTAAAAATCTTGATGCATTTTTTTTACAAGAAAGTTTATGGACAATATTTATATAGAATACAATTTTACAGTAACACCAAAAGAACCTGGAACAGAAATTTTAATTGCAGAATTAGGAGAGGTTGGTTTTGAGAGTTTTGTTGAAAACGAAAACGGAGTAACAGCTTACATTCAGAAAGATGATTGGAATACCGCCGTTTTAGAGGATGTTTTTGTTTTAAATTCTGATGAGTTTTCTATTGAATACAACCAGAGTGAAATAGCGCAAACCAACTGGAATGCAGAATGGGAAAAGAATTTTTCTCCTATTCAGGTAGAAGATGTGGTAAGTATTCGTGCGCCATTTCATGAGAATCCTAATTTAAAATATGATATTGTAATAGAACCAAAAATGAGTTTTGGTACAGGTCATCATGAAACTACACACATGATGGTACAACATTTATTACAATTAGATTTAGAAAATAAAAAAGTATTAGATATGGGATGTGGAACCGGAATTTTAGCAATTTTTGCTGAAATGAAAGGCGCAAATCCTATTGATGCCATAGATATTGATAATTGGTGTTACGAGAATTCAATAGAAAACGTAGAAAGAAATAATTGTAACCATATTTCGGTTTTTGAAGGAGATGCATCGCTTTTAATTAATAAAAAGTATGATGTGATTATTGCAAACATCAATAGAAATATTTTATTGATGGATATGAAAGCGTATGCAAACTGTTTAAATGACAAAGGAGTTCTTTTATTAAGCGGTTTTTATCAAGATGATATCCCGGTTATAGATGCAGAAGTTTCTAAATATAATTTAAAATTAGAAACTTTTATCGAACGAAATAATTGGGTTGCATTAAAATACAATAAATTGTAATTTTGTGATGATGAGTACAAAAGAAAAAATACAAGAAGACGTTGATGTTTTAGAGCAAAGAACGCATCAACATGAAATAGTGTTGCATAATGATGATGTAAACACGTTTGATCATGTAATTGATTCTTTAATTGATGTTTGTGATCATACGTTAGTACAAGCAGAACAGTGTGCCACTTTGGTGCATTATAAAGGAAAATGCACTGTTAAATCTGGTGAATATAAAGATCTAGAACCAAGATGTTCTAAATTATTGCAACTAGGTTTATCTGCAGAATTGGTATAACTATGGAAAATGTTTTTAAGTATTACGAGTTTTCACCATTCTTTTTAGATACATCAGATACCTTTTCTGGTAACCAAATTAGTTTTACAGAATTAAATGAAACGCATTTTTTAATTTTTGAAAAAAATGGAGCTTCTTATAATTTATATGTTTCAAGATATCAGCAGAAAAAAGATGTTGGTACAAAATCACCAGAAATCTTAGAATTATTAGTAGAAAACTACGATAAGAGCATACCTGCTCATCGTCTAATGATCAAGCAATATCTTCATTAATCGACCTCTCGTCGAAATTAAATACAAAAAAGCCTAATTTATTTTTTATTTGCAGTGACTTTTAAAACTAATAGGGGTCATATAAATAAGAAATAGTATAAGATGATCAAAAATTTGATATTAGTAGTAGTAATGATTTTTATACTACCTGTTTTAGGATTTGGACAAAATGTTCCAGCTCCTTCAGGACCTTCTTTTCCTCCAGGTTTACCTATAGATGGTGTAACAGGAGTGTTATTTATAATAGGATTAATATATGGATCTAAAAAGATTCTTAAAGATAGTAGTAGTTAGTTTTTATACTAAGTTTGGTTAGACGAAAAGGCCTTGGACATTTGTTCAAGGTCTTTTTTATTTGTCTTTTTTTTATGTTTAAAAATATTATTTTAATTGAGTCTAAATAAAAGTAATAAACTATATTTGCTAAAATAATATTAAAAATAGTAAGGTATATTTTTAAAGAAAATATAAATTGATTTAATCTTTAAATATGATGTAAAATCAAATATAATTAAGCAAAGGGACGGATGTTAAAAGTTGAAAAAGTACTTTTTTAAGATTAATAATTAGCGCATAAATTTATATAGAAAGAATAAAAAAAAATCATCACCTTTAAAAGCGTTACGTATTTTTTTAAAAGCAGTATTCATGTGAGATTCTACTGTTTTTACGGATATATCTAATAAGTCTGCGATTTCTTTGTGTTTAAGTCCTTGAAATTTATTCATTTGTAAAATTTCTTTACACTTATCTGGTAGAGATTCAATTACTGTTTTTAATTTAGCGATGCGTTGTTCTATTATTTCATCGTCATCATTAACTCGATCTCTTAAAGCACGTTCTTTAATTTCATCGAAAAAGGTTTCTTTGTGTTTTTGTTTTCTGTAGGCGTCTATATAACTATTATGGGTAATTCTGTATAAATAACTTTTAATCGATTTATTAGCATCTATTTTTTTTCTATTTGTCCATAGTGTTATAAAAGTCTGTTGTACAATATCTTCTGCTTCTTGTAAATCTCGAGTAAAAGTTAAGGCATAGTCTAAAAGCTTTTTATAGTAGCGGTCAAACAGTGTATTAAATGCTTTTTCATCATTTTTTTTAATATTATCAGCTAGTATGGAGTCGTCTAAAAAAATTTTCAAATTAATTGGGGGTGATTTTTTTAAGAAAATACAAATATCCTAAAAATAATTAGATTTTAACTAAGGGTATAATGGAAAATGCACGTATTGTTAATATAAATTTAAAAAAACAGTCAATCTGTTGAAGAAAATAATAATAAAATATATAGCCAATACAATAACTAACTTAGAGTTAGAAGAACTTAAGTTGTGGCTAAAAGAGGAAAAAAATCAAAAGACTTTTGAGCAATACGTTAAAGCTTCTTATGATATAAATACGGTAATGAATAAACCAGATTTAGATAAAGCTTATAAAAAGGTAAGGTATGCTATTGATCATCAAAAGAAATCAAAAGTAAGAACGCTATCTGTTTGGTATCGATATGCTGCTGCTGCTGCTGCTGCAGTGGTTTTTATGTTTTCTTATCTATATGTGTTTTACAATCAAGAACAACAATCTAAAGAGGTTTTAAACACTTTTAAAACAACGGTAGCTTCTGGTGTAGATAAAGCAACGTTAACGCTAGATGATGGTTCTAATATTGTTTTAGAAGAAGGTAAGGTTTATACAGCCAATTCTGTTGTAAGTAATGGTGAAGAAATTGTATACCACAAAGAGGAAGAAATTGTACCTCAGAAAATTGATTCGAAAACAATAGTATACAATTATTTAACAACCCCAAGGGGAGGTGAATTTCATGTAGTTTTAGCAGATGGTACAGAAGTTTGGTTAAACTCTGAAACAAAACTAAAATACCCGGTTTCTTTTAAAGAAGGAGAAACACGAAAAGTAGAGTTGGTTTATGGTGAAGCTTATTTTGATGTTTCTTCTAGTAAAAACCATCAAGGAGCTACTTTTAAAGTAATTTCTAATTTACAAGAGGTTGAAGTTTTAGGAACAGAATTTAATATAAAGGCCTATAAAGATGAAACAAATATCTATACAACATTGGCAGAAGGTAAGGTAACTGTAAGTGAAGCTAGTTTTACAGAAAACTTAAATGTAGGGCAACAATCTATTTTAAATAAAGAAACAAGAAATATAGTTGTTAAAAAAGTAAATGTTTACAACGAAACTGCTTGGAGAATAGGTGTTTTTTCTTTTAAAAATAAAACGTTAAAAGACATTATGAAAGTATTATCTAGATGGTATGATGTGGATATTGTTTTTGAAAACAAAAAACTAGAAAGCATTAAGTTTAATGGTGTTTTAAGTAAAAAAAGGACTCTTGAAGAAATCTTAACACCTATTAAAAGAAATGTAAATTTAGACTACAAAGTAGATGGTAAAAAAATAATTCTAAAATAAAAAATTAAAAAAGGGACAAAGTTTATACCGCTCAAAGTAATCAAGCTTTGTCCCAAAATAAATATTAATTAAAATGCTTAACTAATAGCTTACAAATTTATGAAAATTAATTTTACTCAAGAGTTGCTCAAAAAGCAAGCTCAAACTTTTATTATGAGGACAGTATTTTTATTATTTTGTTCTACAGTGTTTAGTTTTACTTCAATAGATGTGATCTCTCAGAATGCAGAAATTAAAATAAACAAGGAGGTAACCGCAACTGTCGATCAAATTTTTGACATTATTCAAGCACAAACAGATTATACGTTTATTTATCGTTCTGATATGTTTAAAGAATTGCCTGCTGTACACTTAAAAGAAGGTGTTATTAAGGCAAACAGATTGTTATTACATGCTATACCTAAAAGGTATTATAGTTTTGAGTTGTTTAAAGACAATACGATTGTAATAGCAAAAAGAGCTACTACTAGAAAAGTAGAAATTAGAGGTAAGATTGTTGATGCTAATAACGAGCCACTTGCTGATGTTAATGTAATAGTTGCAGATTTAAATATGGGAACTTTTACAAATAGTAAAGGGGAGTTTTCTATGGAGTTGCCTCATAAAAATTTTAAAGTTACAGTTAGTCTTTTAGGTTTTAAAACAGAAGAGTTTGATTTATCTGAACAGCAAGATTTAGCAAATATTAAGGTTACTTTAAATGAAGATTTGTTAGGATTAGATGAGGTTGTGGTGGTTGCTAAAAAAACGATAAGTAGAGAAGGTAGTTCTACTTATAAAATAGGAAGTCAGGCGATAAAGCAGGTTCAGGCAATGAATTTATCTGATGTGTTAAGTTTACTTCCGGGTAATAAAGTAGAGCAGTCTAACTTAACTACAAAAAAACAAGCCAATATTAGAAGTGCTGTTTCTTCTGATTACAATTCTTTTGGTACAGCAATTATTTTAGATGGAGCTGCAATTAGCACAGATGCTAATATGCAAGCAAAAAATTCATCAACTTTAAACGGGGGTAAAGCTGTTGTTGGTGGTGGTGTAGATTTAAGAAGTATCACTTTAGCAAATGTAGAATCAGTAGAAGTTATAGCGGGTGTAGCTTCTCCAAAATACGGTAATTTATCTTCCGGAGGAATTTTAGTAAAAAGTAAAGTAGGTAAATCTCCTTATATTGTTTCTACAAATGTAACATCTACCAATTACCAAGCTTCGGTTGCAAAAGGATATGAATTAAATAAATTCGGCGTTTTAAATACCGATTTATCGTATGCATATTCTTCGGGTTCACCTACAGAGCGTAAGTTATTTTATCAAAGTTTTAATTTAGGATTGCGTTGGAAATTACCAGTTTTTAAAGGTTTAAAATGGAATCATTTTACATCATTTAGGGTTGGGCATTCAGATGATGGTAACCGTCATGAGCCAGAAGAAGTTTTTAAAAATGATGCAGATGTTAAAAGTACTTCTTATCAATTAACGCTTTCAGGAGATTTTTCATCATCCGTTTTAGGGAAAATAAATTATAATTTTAGTGGTAATGTTGTAAACCAGCATTCTTTTTACGATACTTATATTATTAATGGTCCTTTTCCTATTATAGAATCTTTAGAAAGTGGTACTTATTTTACTAATTATTCTCCAAGTGCTTTTAATCAAACTAGAGATATAAAAGGAAAACCTGTAAATATCAATGGAAGAATAGATGCTTCTCAAAATGCCAGTTATAGAAATTTAGATTTCAATTTTGAAACAGGTTTGCAATATTCTTTTGATGACAATACAGGAAGCGGGAGAGTTGCAACGGGTAATATTGCACATACGCAAGATGTTGCAGGAAGTAGATCTGCTACTTTTGAGAAAATTCCGGCTTCTAAAACTTTTTCTGCATATCATCAAACCATTATAAAACGTACAGGAGATGCGTCTAAGCAACAATTAAATTTAGGACTTAGGTATGATAATATGTTGGAGCGTTATAATTTGTTGTCTCCAAGAATGTCGTTTTCATCTAAACATCATAATTTTACGGCAAAAGCTGCTTGGGGAGTTTCTTATAAAGCACCAGCAATGATTCAGTTATATCCTGGAAAATCATATATAGATTATATTAATTTTCAATACTATGCAGAAAATCCTGATGAACGTTTAGCGGTAGTTACCACTTATGTGTATCAACCTACTAATGAACATTTAAAACCAAATTATTCTGATTTAAAAGAAGTTGGGTTCGATTGGTCTCCTTCTTTTATGAATTTTAATTTTACGTATTTTAAAAAGGACATGCGTAGAGGAATAAGTACGACAGATGAGTTGTTGTTATTGCCAAAATCTGTTTATGAAGTTATAGATGCACCTACAGGAGAACAACCAACGGTTACACCTACAGGGGAAGTAAATAACATTCCTAGAACGGTAAAAGTGATGAATAATAATTATTACGAGTCTACCGATGGTGTAGAGGTTACCTTAAATCCGCAAAAAATAAAAGCAACCAATACGCAATTTAATTTTAGATACAGTTATTTACAAAGTATTGTAACGGATAAAGGTTTTGATATTGATAAATCAAATTATGTTGTTGGTGATAATTCGGTAAGATATGGAGTTTATGAAAATTCTTTAAGAAAAGCTATTAGAAGTTTCGGTACCCTAACGTTAATACAGCATATACCTGCTTTACGATTTGTATTAACACTTTCTGCAGAACTAAATTTTAAAGAAAGTAGCGAAAATATAGGGGCTAGCTTATATCCGTTTGCATATTATGATGCTAACGGAAACTATATTGATATTCCTGTAGAAAATAGAATGAATGCCGAGTTTGATGATTTAAAAAGAGATGCAAATTCCTTTACACTAACTGAAACTCCGTTTTATAGTAATTTTAATTTACAAATACGTAAAGAATCTAAACAAGGTCATTCTTTTAGTTTTTATGCCAATAACGCTCCTTGGTACAACCCAACTTACGAATATTTAGGAAGTAGAAGAAAACTGAATAATAAAATATCTGTAGGTTTTAATGTAACCTTATTACTTAAATAATAACCCAATAAAAATAAATAAATAATCGTAAAACAAGAACATGAAAAAAACAATTTTAAAACACCTAGGTCTAACAAAGTTAATCGCATTATTTCTGTTAATATCGATAACAATTAGTTGTGATAGTGAAGATGATATTCCTAATTTAGGGAATTTAGAAGTTCAAGTAACATTAGCAAGTGGTCTAAATGATATTTCTTTAGAAGATGTAGATGTTACTATAACGCAAACTATAGATAACTCTACTTTAACCATGAACACAGATGCAAATGGTTTGGCAACTTTTTCTGATATTTCTATTGGTACTTATACAGTGGTAGTAGCACATAGTACAGATGATTATAGTTTAAGTGGTACTGCAAATAACATTATAGTAGCAAAACAAGAAACTGTAGCAACATCTGTTGAAGTAAATGCGGTTAACCAAAACGGAGGTTTAGTTATTAAAGAAGTATATACAGCTGGTAATGGTTATATTACGTTATTTAAAGATTCGTTTGTAGAGATTTTTAACAATTCATCAGAAACGTTATATGCAGATGGTATGTATATTGCTAATTTATTTGGTGGTTCAGGCGCTACCGGATCTACTTCAATTTACACTGTATTAACAGATACAGATTATGTATATACAGATGTAATGAGCCAAATACCAGGAAATGGAACTGATTATGCTGTTGAAGCTGGAAAAAGTATTGTAATAGCATTGAACGCTGTTAATTATAAAGAAGGAAGTACTGCGCCAGATGCTCAGCTAGACAATACAGATGCTACATTAGAGCATTATTCAATTGATTGGTTAGAAGCGCAAGGGCGTGCAGGAAATGCTTTTTTTGAACTTGATAATCCAGCAGTACCAAACATGACGAATACTTATATGTTTGAAGGAACTAATTTCTTTAGATTATCTACACCAGGAAGTATCGTTTTGGTTAGTAGTGATGCAAGTTTTGATGCTACAGGTATTGTAGATTATACAGCACCAGGATCTACAACTACCTCTAAATTAATGAAAATTTCTGTTGATAATGTAATTGATGGAGTAGATATTTTAGATAATTCTGGATCTGCAGATTTTAAACGTATGCCTTCTACAATAGACGGTGGGTTTACTTATTTAACTGCCGATGGAGCAATTTCTTACACGGGTTTAAGCTCTAGAAGAAAAGTAGATGAGGTAGCAACTGCTCGTTTTGGTAGAACTATTTTATTAGATACAAATAATTCAACAGTAGATTTTGAAGCAATTGCTTTCCCAGATAAATATGGTTACAATAATTAATAAAGTAAACCATGTAATAATAAAGAGAATGTTTTTAGCATTCTCTTTATTGTTTTGTGTGTTCGGTACTTTTTCTCAAAAAGCAACAACTATAGATAGTTTGTCTGTTGTAGAGCGAGACTTTCAATTCGAGTTATTTAAAAACAGGTATTTTCAAATTCCGTCCTTAATCAATCAAGCGAACCTTCAGAAGTTTTCTTACGGAGAAGTGAAGTATTTATATGCTGAAGGAAAATTAAGACATCCGCAAGAATATAAAAAGCAAAACGGGGTGTTTGCAAAGACCGCTTCTTTAGCTAATTTAGAAAACACAGATTGGACATTTTACGGTAGTTTAGAATATTTAAATACCAGAATTGAAGATGTAGAAAATAATTTAACTTATGGTATTACAGAGTATAATTCTCCTTACTATTTTTTTCAGAAAACAACAGGTTTGTGGAATCATCAAAATTATAATTTTGAAGTAAGTGCGGCTCATCAGATAAATACTAAACTTAGTTTGGGTGGGTATTTAAATTATGATACCAATTTTTACTTTAGAAAAACAGATACTAGAAACGAGTTAACTGCTTTAAAAATTAACGGAAAATTATCTGCTAGTTATCAGTTTAATAAAAAACATTTACTGAGTGTTGCTTTAGGTGCTGAGCTTTTTAAAACTGATTCTGAGTTAGGAAACAAGTTTCCGGAAAATAATACAGATGTTACCGCAAACTCTTATTTAAATACAGGTTTAGGATCTTATATTAAAAATATCAATAATGGTTTTGAAACTAAAAGAGTCATTCCTCAATTGCAATTGCAATGGCTTTTAAAACAAAATAATTGGGATGTATCTGTAGAAAGTTCTACTAAATATGGTGTAGAAAAATGGATTGATAAAAACATTGTAAGAGTAGAAGAGAATGATGAATTAACCAAGTACAGTTTTTTAAATCAACAATTTAATGTTGTGTTTAATCAGTATCATAAAAACAGCTTATTATCAATAAATTTAAATGCAGAATATTTAAAAGGGAAAGGTAAAGTTTGGCAAGAAACTGGTACGTATTATGCTAAAAACTTTAACGCTACAAACTATAATTTTAAAACAGAAGCAAACATCATATTTTATAAAAAACTATTAAATAAACTTAGCTTGGGGATAAAATATAGTAATGTAGAGCAGTTAGATTTAAACTATGCGTATCAATTCGATTATCAATTTTTAGAGCCAACAGTTGCACTAGGTTTGCATAAGGATATTTCTAACAAAGTAGCATTTTTTACCAACCTTTCAGGGTTATATCATCATGTGGTAGACATGCAACATAATCCATTTGCTGCCAACAATATTTATGTAGATTGGATTGGTAATAGTGTTGCAGATTATATAGGTACAGGTTCTTTTAATTTTAATACAAAATTAGGTTTTGATGTAAAACTTAAAAATGAAAATAAATTAGAATGTTCTATTACAGGAGATTATTGGAAAGCAACAAATTTATCTAATGAAGCGGTAAATTATGTATCTAAAAATGATGATTATCTAAGTTTAGTACTTGGTCTTAAATTGTTTTTTTAATGTATTTTCTAGCTTAAATAATTACTAATATTCATAATAATTTAAATTAAAAAATGAAGCAGTTATTTAATATTTTCATCATTTTTATTCCGTTGTTTGTCTTGGGGCAAAAGATGAATAATGTTCATTTTGAAGAATATGATTTGGCAAACGGATTGCATGTTATTCTTCATAAAGATGTAAACGAACCCAATGTAATTATAGGTACAAAGTACCATGTTGGTTCTAAAAACGAAGAAATTGGTAAAACTGGGTATGCTCATTTTTACGAACACCTTTTATTTCATGGAACAAAAAATATCCCTCAAGGAGAATTAGAAAATATAATTTTAAATGCCGGTGGATATTGCAACGCATATACCAATTACGATGTTACGTATTACTATCAATTATTGCCAGCTCATGAGTATAAATTAGGGCTTTGGGTAGAGTCGGAAAGAATGCTACATCCGATAATTACTAAAGAAGGTATTAATCGTGAACGAGAAATTGTTAAGGAAGAAAAACGAATGCGTTATGACAATAAACCATTAGGAAATTCTTATTTTGAAATGATGTCTAAAATGTTTTCTGATGAAACTTATGGGCACAATATGATTGGTTCTATGGATGATCTTAATATTGCTTCTAAAGAAGATTTTGATACATTTTTTAAAACCTATTATATTCCTAATAATGCCTGTTTAGTAGTGTCTGGAAATATTGATATTAAGGAAACAAAAAAATGGATTAAACTTTATTTTAAAGACATTCCGAAAGGGAAAAAAATAAAAAGACCTAAGAAATTTAATAGAATCTCTGGACTCGAAAAACATACAGAAAGAACTGTAAAAGGTTTAAAAGAAGAATCTATAGTAGTAGGATATCCGTTAATGGCACAAAGTGATCCAGATGCGCCAGTTATGCAAATACTAACAGCTATTTTATCTGGCGATAGTGATTATTCTTATTTTGAAAATCATCTAGATTTAAAACAAGATACAATCATTAAACGTATAAAAGCTTCATCAGATTTCTGGGAAAAAGAAAGTTCTTTGCGTATTAATGCAAATGTTAAAAATAAAAATAGTGAGGAATATTTACTTCAAAAAATAGAGGAACAAATAACTCTTTTAAAAAATACTCCTGTAGATGCTAATGTATTACAACGGGTTAAAAAGAAGTTCGAATCTGCTTATGTAGACTATTTTTATCATGCAGAAACATTTGCAGATAAGGTAACTAATTATTATCACCTGTATCCTAAAACAACAGATATTAGAAGTCTTATAGAGAATTTTAACAATGTAACAACTGATGATATTCAGCGAGTTGCTAAAAAATATCTAGATAAAAATAACCAAGTAGTAATTGTGTATCACCCAGAATAATTTATAAAAAATGAAAAGCATTTATATATTAATATTCGCAATTTGTTGCAGTTTTCCTTCTCTTGCACAAGTAGATCGTTCTATGCCTCCAGAAGCAGATAAACCTGTAAAATTAAATGTAGGTATATTAATACCTATAGAACTAGAAAACGGACTTCGTATTTATTTGGCGCCCGTTAAAGAGTATCCAAAATTTACGATATCTGTAAATATCGAATTACCTGGTTATGATGAAGAAACAAGACTGGCGGAAAAGAAAGTTTTAAGCACGGCATATTCAAAAAAACTATCAGAGAAATACCCTAATGGAGAAATTGATTCTATAGCAAATTACTACGGAGCTATGTCTAATACTACAATGTATGGTGGTACAATAAAAGGCATGAAACAAGATATAAATCAATTATTAGATGTATATGTTGATGCTTTATTACATCCTATTATTACTGATGAATACATAGTTGAGAAACAAAAAGAACAGGAAAAAAAACAGGGTAAGAAAATTACCAAAGTAACTAGCCATAAAAAGGAATTCTCTCTAGAAGCAGTTGTAGATTCTTTATTATTTGGAAGTGCTAAAAAAGTTGTAAAAACAAAAAAAACGGTAGAAGCAAATTACAACGATTTAACAATTAATGCTGTTATAAACTTTAAAAATGATAGAATTGTAGCTAATAATTCATTAATTGTAGTAGTTGGCGATTTTACAGAAAAAGAGTGTAAAGATTTAATGATTCGTTATTTTGGGAATTGGAAATCAGGCAAACCGTATGTTAAAGACAATCCTTTAGATAAAAAAACTTCTATTATTAAAAGACGAAAAATTGTAGTTGTTGATGCTCCAAATGCAGTTCAGTCAGAAATATCTTTTAGATGGCATTTAGGCGATGCATATACTTATTTTGAAGATGACATTAAATTAGAAGTATTAAATGAAATTTTTGGCGCAAGTCAATTATCATATTTATACAAAAATTTAAGAGAAGATAAAGGACTTTGCTATTTTATACGATCATCTGTTGGTACTTCTGCAGTAGGAGGTAGAGGGTCTGTGTTTACAACTGTACGTAACAATCAAACAGCTTATGCTATAGAAAATATTATATTAGAAATGTTGCGATTAAGAAATGGAAAAGTAAGTGCTTTAGATTTAAAAATAGCAAAAAATAGTTTAATTGGTAGTTATACACGGTCTTTAAATGCTATATCGCCAATTCCTTATATTACGTTTGCAATGCAAAAAGATGTATATCATCTTCCTGATGATTATTTACAAAGTAAAGTTGAAAAATATTATCAAGTAAATGTAGATGATATTATGGAAATGTCTCAAAAATACATTGACCCTTTTAAATCGGTTATTTATATTAAAGGTAAAGTTTCAGACATCAAAGGAACTCTAGAGAGATTTGGAGATGTATTGTATTTTGATGAGAAAGGAAATAAAATAAATTAAACTTATTGCCCCTTTTTTTTATTATTGATAAAAAAAATCCCAGAATTTATTCTGGGATTTTTTCATTAAAAACAAATACTAAATTCACATAATTAGTTTTCTGTTTGTGTCATATTATCTGCAACAACAATTATATAATTGGCTATGGTTTCTTTTTCTTCTTTTGTTAATTTACTCCACTCAGATGCTGTTACCGTTGTAATTGATTTTAAGGTTAAACCAGGTTTAATCTTATGAATCCACCAAATAATACCTTGTTCGTAATTAGAGTGATAAGAGCCTTCTATATGAAGTAATAAATCTCCTTTTTTAAAATTTTTAAGAGAAAAATGTGCCATTGTAGCATCTTTGGCAGCTTGAGCAGTTTGTATATTTAACATATTTGGAGGCACATGTCCTCCCATATTATCCGCCATTTCTGCGTACGCTTTTACGGTAGGGTCAAAATAAGTTTCTAAATCTGGGCCAATTAAAGCAAGTGCTTCCGGACTTAATTTTTTTAGGGCGGTTATTCCTTTTTTACTAATTAAAGAGGCATATCTTCTTGGTATGTTCGTAGCAATAAAACGAAGTTTATTCTCTTTAGCAAATTCAACCAAAGGTCTATAGTCGGTGTTATAATTATTCCACATTTGGGTCATTTCAGGAATCATCTTACTTTCTGGATATAAGCCTGATAAATATTCATTTAAAACTAATTGATTTCCGCTTTCTAACATTTCTGCTCCAAAGAATAAAGAATCTCCTTTTATTTCAAACAAGTCTTTACTAACCTCTAATTGTAACCAATGAGCAATAGGGTTGTAGTGGTATTCGCCAAAAAACACCATATCGCTATCCGCAAGATCTTTAATCATTTTTTTATAATTAGCAGTCTTTCCATTATTTTTAAATAATTGGTAGGCAGGTTTACTTTGAGCTTTTGAGGTGTTGATAAAAGAGAGTAATAAGAAACTAGTTAGTAGTAAATATTTCATGTTTTTTTATTGTTTATTATTGCAAAATTAGAGGATGATTTAACAGTGTTCCGTTAAAGGTCTGTTAAATAAAACAGCTTAAATAATAATTATTATGAGCGTTGTATGTAACTTTTTTAGGATGCTGTTTTTTGTTTTTCGTTGTAAGAAATAAAGTAAGTGTTCTGCAAAAAAATAAATATATTTTTGAGTAAATTGTCTTAAATGGGTCAAGTCAAAAAGTTGTGGAGTAAATTAAAAAGCATGAACTTTGCTTTCTAATAAACCTCTATTTTGAATACTTCAATTGAACTAACAAAACTATTATTACCAGAAATTCTTGTTGACTATTTTAAATTAACGAAACACGAATTTAAAAATGGAGAACTCCATTTCCATTTCACAGAATTAAATACGATTCCTGAAGAATTCAAAGCACTTAAATTAAATTCTAAAGGCTTTTTTCCTGAAGCGACTATTCAAGATTTTCCAATTCGAGGTAAAAACGTTTTTCTACATGTTATTAGACGACGTTGGGTTGAGGAAAATTCTAAAAAAGTAGTTACAAGAGATTGGCAATTAGTAGCAAAAGGCACTAGAGTAACTAGTGAATTTGCTGCTTTTTTAAAAGATATCAGTCAGTAATAACGCTACTAGCACAAGTACTGTAGCTAATTTCTACGGGGTAAATCCTAGAAGTTTACAAAGACAGTATAAAGATTATTTAAGTCATTTTAAAGCTTGGGATCAACAGAAGCACGCAACAGATTGGTTATTGTTTGCAAAGAATTTAGGGACTCACTTATCACTTGATGAAACTGCCTTTTCCAACGGTGATTTATATACCATAATAACAAATAAATCAGCTAAAGGAAAGAAAGGCGCAATAGTAGCCATGATCAAAGGAACTAAAGCTGAAGTTGTCATAAAAATACTCAACAAAATTCCTTTAAAACATAGGAAGAAAGTTATGGAAGTAACCTTGGATATGGCGGGTAATATGGGCCTTATAGTCAAGAAATCCTTTCCAAACGCTGCCTTAGTAATAGACCGTTTTCATGTGCAAAAATTAGCATTAGATGCACTGCAAGAAATAAGAATTAAACATAGATGGGAAGCGATTGATACTGAGAATGATGCCATTGAAATTACCAGAAGTAAATCTTTAAAATACACCCCAAAATTATTACCTAATGGAGATACACTCAAACAACTATTAGCTAGAAGCAGATATCTATTATATAAATCAAGTAGTAAATGGACTAAAAATCAATCTATAAGAGCAGAAATACTGTTTGAAAAATATCCTGATATAGAGAAAGCATACAAATTATGCCAAAATCTATATTGGATATTCAATAACACTAAAGATAAAACATCAGCACTTATAAGACTTGCTAAATGGGATGAAAAAGTAAGACAGGCACAGTTTAAAAGCTTCAGCACGATAGCTAGAACGATGTCGATACATTATCAAAATATCTTAAACTATTTTGATAATCGAAGTACAAATGCATCAGCAGAATCATTCAATGCTAAAATTAAAGACTTTAGAACCCAATTCAGAAGCGTAAGGAATGTGGATTTTTTCTTATTTAGACTTAGCACCATTTTTGCGTAATTTTTAAATCCCACAACTTTTTGACTTGACCCTCTTAAATCTATAAAAGTGGGCAAATAGTATGCAAATGAAAAAACCAGTAATTTCCAAAAGTGTTGGAAAGTACTGGTTTTGTTGGTGACCATGCTAGGATTCAAACCTAGAACCTCTTGAGCCGTAATCAAAAATAATACTATTTGTTTGTTGTTGTTTATTATGTTATTGTTATTGATTATCAGTTATTTAGGTGTTTTTAGTTATTGTTTATTGTTGTCTATTATATGTTTATTATTGTTTTTTGTGGGCAAATCGTGGGCAAATGATTATCTTTGATAAAAATAATTATCTATGATTTATGCCATATCGATAGTGCTTGATAAAAGGCGATTAAAGAGTGATGGAACTTATCCATTAAAATTAAGAGTATTTAATCGTCAGCTTAAAAAAGATAAACGCTATCCTTTAGATGTTGATTTACAAGAAAAAGAATTTGTTGAGCTTTGGAAAAATCCAGATAATTTAAAGTTTAGAGGTGCTAAAAAAGAATTAGAACTAAAATTAAAGGGAATAGAAGCGAGAGCAAATGAAGTGGCAAAACATTTAACTGTTTTTGATTTTGAGCAATTTGAAACTAAATTCTTTAGAAAATCAACAGATAAATATAACGTAAAGTATTATTTTGATACTATTATTAAAAATAAAACGGATGATAATAAAATAGGTACTGCACAAAGTTATAAATACACTTTAAACTCCTTAAAAGAATTTAGCGAAATTGAGAAGAAGTTGAATTTAGATAAACTTACTTTTAGTATTATTAATGTTAGTTGGCTAAAAGAGTATGAAAAATTTATGCTTAAAAAAGGTAAAAGTTATACAACTATAGCAATTTATACAAGAACATTAAGAGCGGTATTTAATATTGCAATTGAGAATAATGATATTATCAATGATATTTATCCATTTGGTAAAAATAAATACAAAATACCAAGAACTAAAAAAGTGAAAAAGGCTTTAAATTCGGCTCAATTAAAATTATTATTTAATGCTAAAACGTTAAATGAGAATGAAGCAAAATGTAAAGATTTTTGGTTTTTTAGTTTTGCTTGCAATGGTATGAATTTAAAAGATATTGCCCTTTTAAAATATTCAGATATAAAAGGAGATAAATTTTCATATTACAGAGCTAAAACATTTGACAAATCTGCTGAAAAAAGTGTGATAACAATTTACTTAACTGATTTTACAAAAGGTGTTATAAAAAAGTATTGCAATACAAAGAAAGATAGTTTTGTTTTTGATATTGTAGATGCAGCTGATGATATTGAAACACAATACAAGAAGATTAAGAACTTCAATCGTTATATTAACGATCATATTAAAAGGATTGCAATAGCAAACGATTTACCTAAAGATATCAGCTTCTATTATGCTCGCCATTCTTTTGCTACAAATTCCTTAAGAAAAGGTGCAAGTATGGAGTTTATAAGCGAAGCTTTAAATCATAGTGACCTAAGTGTTACTAAAAATTACTTTGCAGGGTTTGAAGATGAAGCTAAAAAAGAATTTGCTAACACTATAATGGATTTTTAAATTGATATGATTTTAGAGAAATTAAATATTCTAATTAGAAATAGATATGGAAGCTTAGAATTCGGAGACGAAAATCTAAGTAAAGATGAAATTATTAATAAATACTTGAATTATACTGATGAAAAAGTAGAAAAAAACCACGTTTGCCTTCTTCGAGAATATGTTGATGATGATACTTTGTTTAAAGAAAAATTAAAGTTATTAGAACCAAAGTTATCTTTTTTTAAAGTAGAGCTTTCTGAAGATACTTGTGTAGAATGTAGGTTGGATTGTTTTTCTAATTTAAGTAATAATGTTTATAGTTCTATATCTATGTTTATTATAGAGGTTCATAATATGGGGTTTTGTTTAAGTAAGAGAGATAGAAAGCAATTAAGTATTGAATTTTTAAATCAATTTTATATTTTAAATAATGTTTGGTGCTCTAGTTTTGAGAGAATTACAAAACTTTTTTTTGATTATTATTTAGTGTGTTTAAGTGAAGGGTTTAAAGGGAGAACCTCTCTTGAAAATCTTAAAGATTTGTATGATGCTAAAGACTTGTTATTTGATTTAAAAATTAGAATTAGTAATCTAGGGGAAATAGAATCACTAGAAGAGGATAGTTTTTTTAATGTACTCAATAAGTTTTTTAATAATAAAATAGAATATTTTAAAGAAATAAAAGCTCTAGAAAAAGAAGAAGGGGGGAGTAGTTTGTTTTCTGATTTACCTCAATTTGAATTTATAAATAATTTTGATGAAGTTGAAAGCAATGTAGTATATGATTATTTTAAGAATTCATTAGTTAAAAAGGGGTATTTAAGCAATGAGGATTTAGAAAAATATCTAATACTCGCATTTCAAAACAAGGAGCTGCCAAAGAAGAGGTTTGTATTTTTAAAACAAGATATTAGTGGTATTACAAATATCTTTTATATTTATTATAAAGAAGTTGTTGAAAAAAGGCATGGAAAACAGTCTATTTATGCAGAACTTTTAGGAAATTACTTCGAGGGGTTTCAAAGTGATAAAGTAGTGAATAATTTTGCTAGACACTATTATAAAGTACGGAAGTAGTACGGATTTGCTGCAGATATACGTTTATGATACGTACTTTTCGAAAGGCTTTGAAACCCTTGTGTTGTCTATTACTATTGTGGAAGAATTAATTTAAAATTTAAAAATTATGATTCCATTTGAACAAACACAACTAGATGTTGCAGAGGTAAAAAAAGACCTCAAAGAATTAAAAGCTTTATTGCTAAATAAAGCAGAAACAACAGTTGGTGAAGAAAAGCCTATTAGGGTTGCTGAAGTCGCTAAATTGGTTGGTTATAAGGTGCAAACTATATATAAGTATTGCAGACACAACGAAATTCCTTATCACAAAAAGAAGGAGGGGCTATTTTTCTTTAAATCTGAAATTACAGATTGGATAAAACAAGGAAAGCAAAAAACACTTACCGAAATTGAAGCAGATACAGATGCTTTTTTGTCTAATAGAACTAAAACAAGAAAGTAATGGAAGATTATCAAGCAAAAGACAATGCTCTTACAAAAAAATCTATTGTTCTTTTAGAAAGAATGTTAACGGAATTTCAAAGATTAAAAGTAGAAAGAATTTTAGATACTACACTTTGCAGAACATTAGATTATTTCGGTTCGCAATTAAAAGGTGTAATGTTACTTATTCACGAGAATCCGCGTTACGATCATATTGCGATTCAGAATGTGATTGATGAAAGTTTTTCAATAGATAAAAATGCAACTGGTGTAGTACTCTATTTAGATTGGAAGGATTGTGAAAAAGGTAAGGAGCGAAGAATAAGTATTCATGGTAAAATAGGTAAAGCAAATTAATTATGGATACTTTTAAAAGAATAGGAACCGACTATTATAAAACCTGTAATTTTCCATTATTGAGCGGCGATACTATTAAGGTATTGAGAAAATGGAATAAAGGAGAAATAATTACTGATTATGGTAGGGATTATCTTCAAACTATAAAAAAATATGATGGTTTTATTACAATACCAGATCATAGAAATTATAAACAAGAAATTAATTCTTTTTACAACGAATATGAGAAGATTGAGCATAAACTTATAAAAGGAGAGTTTCCTAAAACAATAGAGTTTTTAGAGCATATTTTTGGAGAACAGTATGAGTTAGGTATTGATTATTTAACCATATTATGGCAAAAACCAATCCAGATTTTACCTATTTTATGTTTGGTTAGTGATAAACGAAATACGGGTAAAACTTCTTTCTTAAATTGGTTAAAATTGATATTTCAAGGAAATATGACTATTAATAAAAATGAGGATTTTAGAAGTAGATTTAATAGTGATTGGGCGTCTAAACTTATTATTTCTGTAGATGAAGTTTTACTTGACAAAAGAGAAGATAGTGAACGTATTAAAAACCTATCTACTGCTAGTACTTATAAAGTAGAATCTAAAGGTAAGGATAAAGTTGAAACGAATTTTTTTGGAAAATTTATTTTGTGTTCCAATAATGAAGAAAACTTTATCCAAATTGATGAAAAAGAAATAAGGTATTGGGTGATTAAAGTAAACTCGTTTGGGAAAGAAGATGTGGATATGCTTAAAAAGTTACAGAATGAAATTCCGCAGTTTTTGTGTTTTCTAAATACGAGAAAAATTAAAACAGAAAGACAGACAAGAATGTGGTTTACAAAAGAACAGATTTATACACCAGCCTTAGATAAAGTTGTAAAAGGCAATAAGACGTATTTAAGCCAGGAGATAAAAGAGATTTTAATTGATGATTTTGTGGTTTTTGAAGTAGATATTTTAAGATATACTGCATCAGATTTATTGCGTAAATTAATAGAAAGCAATATAAGAACTATCCGTAATAAAGTTTCAAGTACTCTTAAATTAGATTATGGTATTGAGCCTAAGAATGGTAGTTATAAAATATATTTTTTATCTCAAAGTTTAGGACAAAAATCAATTGTTAGTTATGAAACTAAAAAAGGAAGGTATTTTGAATTTAAAAAAGAAGATTTTATCAAGAGCTCTGTTGATTGTTGATTTTTTAAAGGTAAAAGTAGTGGCAGTAGGGTGGAGGTGTAACAACAATATTTCAACAATAAGTCAACATAAATACATTCAAATTTGTGTTGACATGTTGTTGAACTAATGTGTCTTCCTAAAAACCTTATAAATAGTGAGGATAGAGTCGTTTGTCAACCCAACAACAAAAATGTTGTGTTTTCTTTATTTAAACAACACAAACATATAAAAACAACAGATTGTTGATATACAGGTATTATAAACTGTACATTTGAAACTTGTAAAAAATTAATAATGTAGTTCGTTTCCTTTCAAATTATTTTTTCTAAAGTCCTAAAAAACCTTCTTCATCTGTTATTTCTTCAATTTTTATTCTTTTTTGGTAAGTCTCTACCTCACTAATAGCCCATTCTTGGACTTCTTTTATTTTATGATCTTTAAGTTGTTCAACTAATTTTAATCTTGATTTTAGAAAAGGAACTCTAGACCCCCAAGTAGTCATTGAATGAAGATTACTAGATAATTCATTAATAAAAGTTTTGTCCTTACCAAAAATATTTATTAATTCTTCTGTAAATAAAAACCAATCTTTACCATTTTCATCAAATAGCGGAGCCACTCTAATTACCCAAGGTGCTATTTCTCTATTTATTAAAAGCCAGCTTAATAATTTTTTATTTCTAATCTTGTTACAAAAAAATGGATGTTTTGCGGTCACGCCACTTATGAAACTCATATCAAAAATATTCCAAAATTCAATTGTATGTTTTTCTAGTATTAATTTTGAATAAATATTCCAGCAATTTTCAAAGTCAATATCTAACGTTAAATTAGCTATGTTTGCTATATGAGGCTCTCCACTTGATAAAAGCGATAATGATTTTTGATATTCAACAATTTGGTTTGCTATATTCTTACAAATTTCAACTTGAAATTTTTTTATCAAAAACGCCATCATTTGCTCCCAAGAGTATAAGTCTATTGTTCTAGTTGAATTGATATTAATTAATAAATTTTCTTCTTTAACTATTGATTTAATATAATTTAATATGCTTTCGTTTATTTCCAATTGACTGTTTCTAGAAACCCATAATACATTACTAAAAGCATCCAATATTAAAATATGACCATTTTCTAAATTTTTAATTAAACCAAAATATTTTATTAAGTCATTCGGATTTAATTTTACAACATCATATTTTATTATATCTAATTTATTTGATTGAATATTATGATTTTTAACTAAATCAATAAGTTTCAAAACGTTTTCAAAACTAATATCAATAAAGCGTAAAATATTAAACGCAAAGGATGATTTTTTGGAAATGAAAATATTAAAGATTTCATTTATTTTTTCTGGTTCTAAAACCGAAATGTAGCCAAATAAAAATGATAAATTATGTGGCTTATTTTCAAGTGTTAAGACCACAGATATAAGGTCATCAATAAAATCTTGATTATAAATACTTAATTCGGAAAGTTTTTTTCCAAAATCAAATGTATTATATTGGTAACCTGTTAAAAGGTTTTTGAAATATGGACGAATATCAATTTCTTCATAGATAACATCTTCGGCAAATTTTTCAGCAAGTCTTTTACCTTTATTACTATAACTGTCCTCATCTTTTATCGTTCGTATAATTATTTTTGGTTCAGAGACATTATATAATATTCTTTCTTCTATTGAATTAGTTTTTAACCTTTCTATATAATCATTAATAAATTGTCTTTGTGGTTCATCTATTCTTATAAAGCTAACTTGAGCGTATAAACTTTTTAGTAAATTATCTCTATCTACAATGTTTTCAAATATTATATCAATAATAATTTTAAGATTATTTATATCGTAATTGAATTCAAATAAATCAGATATGTTACTATAAATAACTCTTTGGGCGGAGAATTGAAATTCATTTTTATGAGAAATAAAACTTGACAATAATTCCAATATTTTTTCTCGATATTCATTAATTTCTATAGCTGAATTAGGTTTATAATCTTCTAATGGCAGGAGACCTCCTTGATTTTCTGCACCGCCCATTTTGTGTAGATTTGATATCGGTGTGAATGCTCTTTCACAAGCTTTTATTACTAAAGCATTAAAATCTGGATCTTGTTTTTCTAAAGCCCATTTTAAAACTTCTATTCGTGGAGAATAACCAACTTCAGTTCCAGCTAAATATATTCTGAAAAGTTGTGTAAAATAACTCGTAGCGTTATTGGAATAATATGTTTCAATTTCAGCAACAGCAAAACACATTAAAACCTTTGCAGACTCAATAAAAGTTTCTCTTCTAAAACATAATTTTTCCAATGCCCAAACAAGGTTTTGTCTTCCTTCTACTTTAGTTTCAAGATATTCTTTAGGTTGATTTAAGTAATTTTTAGTTAATACCTTAACAGTCGCCTCAGGATTCACGGTTGCAATTGAGCGAAAAAGGCGTGACCCCATATTAGAATTTAAAATTTCCTCTGTAGAAAAATTTCCATCAACACCCCAAAACTTTACAATTAAATCTTTTACAGTATCATTATTTCCTAATTGTTGTAATTGTTCTACAACTGGATTTTTTAATGTTGTGGGTAAATTAGTAACAAAACCTTCATATTCTGGAGGAGCTAAAGCTTGCCAAAATAATAACGATAATTTTAATGATAAAGGATTTGGTCTTATAATAATTTTGTGCCCTCTTCGTTCTAACACTCCTTTTTCTATGAACTTTAAAATTATTTCCCTTATTATTTGTTTTTTAATATCTAATTTTAATGAAAAGTATTCAATATGTTCTAATAAGGTATTATAATGTTGGGGATTTATGTTGTAATATTCATCTGAAGGGTATTCAAAATATTTAAAAGCAGATAAAAATCTTAATACCTCAAATTCACCATTTTTATATTCACTTCTTCCAAAAATTAATTTTTTAACTAAATCATTATCAAAGCTTGTACCTAAATTTTGTTCACGTAGTGCAGACTCTACAAATTTAATTGCCATTTTAGGATTCCCTTCAGAGAATTCAATAAGATAATTTATAGCAGAATCACTAAGTTTTTCGGAATACTCTTCTTTCAGAATATCAGCAACGACAGATTTATAAAATTCACTTTTCAACTCAATTCTATCACATTCAAGAAAATCTGAGTTTGACCATTTTTCATAATCTATAGATATAATATTAATTACTCCTCCAGTTCTTTCCGCCTCTATAAGAAATTGTTGATGAAAAATAGGTTCGCAATTATCTAATACAAGTGTAGCAGGATGTGTTGTGCCTAAACTTTTTATGAAGTCTAATATAGATGAAGCATTATTTTTTACTCCTAAATCAAAATATATAACACTATCTGAAATTGATTTCCTTACCAAATCATAGTTTCCATATGCATCTTTGTCCCCAGGTGACAATGCTTCACAAACTAATCTTGATTTACCAATACCAGATACTCCTTCAATTCTTATATTTTTTTTTGAAATATTATTTCTAATTTGTTCGATTACAGAGTTTAATGTAGGATTAGTTTTAAAATTCGATTGGTTGCTTTTGTAAGATTTAAATTCATCCCAAATTTGAAGTCCAAGGGGTCTTTGTATACCACACAATAACTGAACATAAGAAACAGCGGAAATATATTCATTTGTCCAATCCTTTATGAAATTAGCATCATAAATTTTTATTTTTACATTATTGCTATATTCTTCACTTTCAACCGACTTTACAGCTTCTCTAAAACCATCAATTCTGTCTTGTAAATTCTGCTCAACATAATTATCCGTTGTAAATAATATATAAGTGCCATTTTTATCAAAAACCTCTTTAACTTGAACCTTTAAAGCGTCATTTTTTGTATTTAAAATTTCTTTTTTACACTGTACCCTAGACATTGAAGTTGCTTTAGCTTGAATTAGGCAAAAAACATCAACAATCCATCTTGAATCTTTGTAATCTGTTGTTGTTATTCTTCCATCTTCTCCACCGTCTGGAGTTGTTATATTCTGAGGTACACTAATATAACAATTAGGAAAATTGTACTTCTTGTGTTCTAAATGCAAAAGCATCAATAGAAGTTGAGTTAATTGTTCTGCTTTTAAATTGGTTATATTTTCTAAAGTAATTGAATTCATTTTTGGGTGTATTAACTATTCTCTACAATCTTAATTTCATCATCCGTTAAACCATATAATTCATAAACCATAGCATCAATTTCCTTATCTGTTTGGTTAATTTGGGCTTGTAAGGCTTGTACTTTTTGTTTGTTTTCTTCAAAGAGGTCTAACCACTCAAACTCGTCTTTTTTTGTTAGTGTTGGCACTATTACAAAAGGGGTACCTTCTTTTAGCTCACCTTCTTTTTCACCTAAATCTATTAAAGCGGCTTTTTCTCGTAATTTGTTATTAGCTTTTATGGCTTTGTTTAACTCTTTTATAAATTCTCCAAATTCTAACTCGTGCCAATTTTGTAGTTTTTTGGAGAGTTTTTGGAGTTGGAATTTATGTCCTAAATAGTTCTCGAATTTCTTGCTTAAAAAGTATAAATTTTGACTATTCTTAATGATTTTATCAACTAACTCAATAAACTTGCTTCTGATAGATTCATCTAAAATATCAATTATTGGCAATTTGGATATGTAAGCTGTTTTTAACCTTAATCTGCCTCTATTGGTTTTATCTCCAATAACAGGACAATTATTTTTAAGGTAGAACCAACTAACCTTACTATTAAGTACACCTAATAAAAACTTATTATCACTTGGAATCAAAAATAAAGTAGCATTAGGTGTACGTCCCAATGCATCTATGGAAAACCGAGACTCTAAGGCTATATCAGGGTAAATAATTTTAGAAGCTTCAAAATAATTATAGTAGGAACATGTGCGGAATTCATACCATAGATTCCCTTTATCTGACCTTTTTTCTAATTCTTTTTTAAAACTCTTTAGGTGATTATAAACTAAGTCATACTTGCTAAGGTCTGTACCTATCTTAGCCATTATAACATATTCGTTGGATTCTTCAATAAAATACTTCCGTGAGTCAGTACCGTTTATAAATGGTTTTACGACTTGGCTAATGGTAGGGTCAACTTTTAGCCATTCTTGATATTTTTGACTGGATATGACATATGCTTTATTTAGTCCAGTTTTAAGGCCAAATTTAATTTCGCCACCAACATACTCTTTCAATTCTTTACCTAAAGAAGATATTTTATTTAATAGATCACTTTCCATTTTAGGTATAAATATCCAATTTTTTGGTTTTATATTTATTGCTGAATTATTTATTACCTGCTTTAAATCAGTGAAATCTAATGATGATACTTTCGAATAACTAAATATGGAAGAAGCTTTTTTATTAAGAGTGAATATACATGGAAAAGTAGATGCATCACTAAAAACTTGTAATTCTCCAAAATCGACAATCTCAATAATATTGAAATTATTCAAATATTGTCTTAGATTTTTACCATAGTTAGACTCAATGAATTTATTAGGTGTTATAAAACTAAAAACACCATTCTCATTTAATATTTCTATTCCTTTCTCATAGAAATATGTATACAAGTCTGCTGTACCATTATAGCATTTAAATTTTTTCTGTAAATATGGTTTTATTATAGTGATTAACTCATGTCTAACATAAGGTGGATTGCCAATAATCACATCAAAACCACCTTTTTCAAATACTTTAGGGAATTGTTCTAACCAATTAAAGGCTTTATTACCTGCAACGGCTTTACTATCAATTAATGAGTTGCCACATTTAATATTAGAGTTTAAGTTGTTTAGTTTACGGCGGGGTTGCGCTGTACGTAGCCATAAGGATAGTTTGGCTATTTCTACAGATTCTTCGTTTAAATCTACCCCAAAAATATTGTTTTCTAAAATGGTGTTTTCAATATCAGAAAACTGTAAACCACCACCTAATACTTTTGTTTTTAGTTCATCTATATAGGTGTGTTCTTTTATTAAAAAATCTAATGCTTGGTTTAAAAATGCGCCAGAACCACAAGCAGGGTCGCAAATAGTCAATTGTAAGAGCCAATCTCTGTAGGTGTCTAATAAGTCTACTAATTTAGCAATTGTGGTCTTATTTCTGTTCTTACGTCCTTTAAAGTATTCTTCTTCTTTAATACCTAATGCTACTTTTTTTTCTATGCACAATTTACCCACTGTATTTTCTACAATGTATTTGGTAATGTATTTTGGTGTGTAAAAAACACCATCTTTTTTACGCTTGCTGGTTTGTTTATCAAAATTAGCTCCTTCAATTTCTGCATTTACACTTTCAATCTCATTTAAAGAGTTTTCAAAAATGTGTCCTAAAATATTAACATCAACCTGACTTTCAAAATCGTATCCTGCTAATTTGTGGGTGTGTTTGTAGAGTAGTTCATTATCTATTTCTAAATTGTCTAGTAAAGTATCTTCTTTAAATAAACCGCCGTTATAAGCGTAAATTTCACCTCTGCTCTTAGTACCTTGTCTTCCTTTGTCTAAAAAACTAAAGTATTGCTTAAAAAGATTGTAAAGAGGTCTTTCATCACCAAAATCTAAGTCTGCTTTCCATTTTTCTAATATTTGTTCTGTACTATTAGAGGGTAATAAACCTCTGTCTTCTGCAAAGAAAATAAATAAGAAACGATCTATAAGTTTTTGAGATTTTTTAAATAAGGTAAGTTTTACGTTTTTTTCTAATTGTTGTTGCTCTAGCGTTTCTTCCTTAGATTGTTCATCAACAGATTGCTTCGTTCCTCGCAATGACGCTTCTAATTTTAATCTCTTAGCATTTTGCTTTACTAAATCTCTATATAGCTCTCTTTTAAAAAGTGAGTAATCTTTGTAAAATTCTTTGGTTATTTTCTCTTCTTGTACAATAGATGCTTCTTTAATTTTTAAAGGAACATTGTTTATGATATTGTCTTTTTGTAGACATAAATAAAATAGTTCAAAACGTTCTGGAGTTAATTCAAATAAATTAAACTCTTCAAACTCTGTAGCATCATTTATATAAAAACGTAATTTTTCAAAATTAGAAGTAATTACATAAACACTCCCTTTTTGATTTGCTTTATAATCAAAAGCTTGCTTGCGTATACTTTCTAAGTCTTTGGTGTTTGTACCTTTTAATTCTATAACACCAATTGCAATACTTTTATTTAGTATTGCTCCGTCTGCTTTTCTAGAATTGGTTTGGTTTTTATATTCTGCAACTAAATTAAAGTCTGCTTTTGGTTTTAATGTATATCCTAAAATATTTACAAATAACTCTGTTAAAAAAATACCTTGATATTCTTCTTCTTTAGAGCTTCTAATATTTTCTTGAATAGTTTGGTTTAAGAAGTATTTTACATATTTGTTATATGCTTTTTTAATGACCTCTTTATCTTGTAAGTTTAGTTGCTCCTTTAAAACTGATGGTTGGAATAATGACATTGATAGCTTGCAATTTTTTTGAACATTAAAAATATAATTTTAATAATACATTACTGTCTTTTTTACTATTGAATTTTAAATAATACACTTTCTTTTAATTGTTGGTTTTAAAATTTAAGATTGCAATACTTTTTTTTTATTGTTTGGGGACTGTTATTTTGTTTAAATAACAATTTAATCTAGAAACAATACTTTTTGTATTGCAACGATAAAAGTAGTATTGTCTGATAATTTTGTACTGTAGCATCAATTAGAGCAATACTTTTCTGTTTTTGTAACACAATACTTTATTTTGATGTGGTTTTATGTTTTTTTGTGAATTTTTAGCAATCCTTTTTACTTTAAAATAAAAATAGATTCATAAAGAGGAGCAATACTTTTGTATTACTGCTGCAATACTTTTTACTTTTAGGGATATGTTTATTTGTACTATTAATGTTTTGAGTTGTTTTGTATAACATTAAAGCAATGTTGTTGCAATACTATTAAAAAATGGTTTGCATTACTTTTTTTTGAGTTTTGTTATTTCCTAATTTTAATTCCTATTGTAAGAAGCCCTTAAGTTTAATACTGTAAGGGCTTTTTTATTGTTGCTCAAAAAAGTAGTTTAATTACCAATTATCATTTGTAGAAGCTTTTTTCATGTAAATTTCAAATTCATTTATCAAACGATTTGCTTCCGTTTTAAAAGTTTCTTCGGTAAAACCATATTCTACTCCCATAGCTTTTTGAGAATACATTCCTGATGGTGCTTCTATTTCTATTCTTGAAGCGTTATCTTTTACTCTAATTGTTATTACAGAGAAAAAGGTTGGTATACTTTTAACATAAGGACTTGTGCTAATAGTTCCTTCTTTCATAACGTATTTACCTTTTACAATTCCAGCTTCTTTATCTTTAAACTGAATAACACTTTTTGCATTATTAAATGTTTGAACCATCCATTCATTAGCTTTAATAAAATTAGAGTTTTTGTCAGATTGTGTATCAACATTTTTTGTTGCTGCTTCTGGTGAGGTAATAGCGGTTCTTGCAGGAACGCAAGACATAAGGGTTGTAATTAATAAAATTAAAAACGAAAGTCTTTTTACTGTTTTCATAATTTAAGATTTTTAGTAGGTAAAATTACATTTATCTATTGCTTAAGGTTTACGGGATTCAGTAAAAGGATAAAATAATATGATTTTATTTGTAGTTTATAATTCTTTTAAAATCTTAGTAGGAAAGTTTTGTTTTGGTTCTTGTTATTTAATGTAATTGATTTGTTTTACTTCTTTATTTAGAAGTTATGAAATTTAAGGCTTGCCTTTGTAATTTAATGAGGGTAGTGGAAGGTGATTTTTTTTTGTTTAAAAAGTAGTCAGTTTTTAATAGGCATATCAGTTTTTTAATACAAGCTAATAAACATAAGGGGTTAGAAATACTTTTTTAAAGAAAAATAAAGGTGGGTTAATTCTTGTTTTGTGGGCAAATTGTGGGCAAATAAAAAAACCAGCCTTTACAAAAGCGTTGTAAAGTGCTGGTTTTCAAGTGACCATGCTAGGATTCAAACCTAGAACCTCTTGAGCCGTAATCAAGTGCGCTATTCAGTTGCGCCACATGGCCGTTAAGCGGGTGCAAATATAATATCATTTTTTGATAATGGAAAGAGAATTGTCTTTTTTTTTTACGAATTTATTTTATTTTTAAAAGAATCTATAATTGGTTGCGCTTTTTCTACATCGGTATTATGTATAAATAACTCTACAGAATTAGTAGGAACACCAAAACCTGCTAACCTTCCAGATTCTACGCGGTCGGTTATTCTTGAGTCAATGCCTTCTTCTTTTAATAAGGAGTGTAATCGATTTACTAATATAGAATTATCAGTAAACACTTTTGTATATTTTTCTAACATAATATTGTTTTTTTAGTTTAATGAGTTTTTAGTAATAAAAGCCATCTATCCAACAATTATTGGTTGAATTTTAGTCGCTTTAGAATATCCAATCCTTGTTTTAAGAAGGAAGGTAAGGTTCATTTTTTTATTTTTACAAGTGTTTTAAAACTTGCTTTTTGTTAGTCGTTAATAAACGACTAAATTTACTAAAATAAACAACTCAAGGTTTAAAATTTGAGTTGTTTAAAGATAAGTTACTTTTTTTTCTTTTCCTCTTTTGTTGCGTTATTTTTTTTGTTAAAATAAAACTTCAAATATAAGATCAGAGATGGTTTCAGTAAATTTAATTAAGATAATAAACATAGTAATTTGGGTTTTTAAGTTAATAATTTTGGTCAATTTCGAAATTGTCTTATCAATATATAACCATTGAAGGCTTACTACCAAAAGAACAATTACTTATTAATTAAATTGATTTTCTATTTATAACAGTTAAAGTGTTTTTAGTTTTAATATGTAAGTTTATTTGCTTGAATACTGTGATTTATTGTAAGTGATAATTGGGTTTTATGTGTAAAAGTTGTAGTATTTAAAGGCGTGTGCACTTGCTTTTTTTCTATAGCAAAGGAAAAAGGGTGTTTTAAAATGCTTATTTGGGGCTTTTCATTTTTTCTTTTCTTCTTAAAGTGATAAAAATGTATCTTCGCCCAAAACTATAACACATGAATTTTTTATTAATAATAGGTGGTTTGGTATTGTTAATTTTAGGAGGTAATTGGTTGTTAAAATCGGCGGTTGCTTTATCTTTAAAATTAGATATTCCTAAAATAGTAATTGGTATGACGGTTGTTTCTTTTGCAACTTCGGCACCAGAGCTTATTGTAAGTATTAATGCTGCTTTAAGTGGAGCATCTGATTTAGCTTTGGGGAATGTAATTGGTTCTAATATTGCTAATTTAGGCTTGGTTTTAGGAATTACTTTATTATTTGGAACCATGAATGTTCAAAAAAGTTTTTACAAAACAGATTGGCCGGTTATGATGATTGCGTCTGTTTTATTGTACTTTTTTTTAAGTGGAGATAATGTAATAACTCGAAATGAAGGGATTATTATGTTTTCTTTTTTAGTAATCTTTCTAATATATTTATTGCGTTTTCAAAAAACTGCTGTTTTAGATGAGGTGCCAGAAGATGATGAGCCTTTGCCATTGTATAAAATTGCACTTTTTTTAGTTCTTGGAGGTCTAGGTCTTTGGGGTGGTTCAGAATTATTGATAAAAGGGGCTACTTCTTTAGCGTTAGAGTTTGGGGTAAGTGAAAGAGTAATTGCTGTTACAGTAGTATCTATAGGAACCAGTATTCCTGAGCTTGCAGCGTCTATTATAGCCGTTTTAAAGAAAGAAAAAGCAATTTCTTTAGGAAACCTTATTGGTTCTAACGTATTTAATATTTTAGCGGTTTTAGGAATTACGTCGATAATAACACCTGTAGCGGTTAAAGATCAAGGATTGTTAACAAATGATATTTTTTGGATGTTAGGAATTTCTTTTATCGTATTGCCTTTGGTTTTTATACCGAAAGGATATCGTTTAAATTGGAAAGATGGTGTGCTTTTATTAATAGCATATTTGGCCTTTTTATATGTAACAGTGTAACTGTTTTTAAGTTACGTTGTAAAAAAAACTCTTGTATAGAAAAGATACAAGAGTTTTTTTAAAGATGAAATTAAAGTAAGTTTAGTCTTTTTTCCAAGGCTTATAATTTTTATATGCAGGTCCTGTTAGTTTGGTTTTATTAGATTTGGTAAAAGAGATTAATTTTAAATCTTTATTACTGGTTTCCCACATTTTTTGGTTTTTTATTTCAGATCCTTTTAATGCTTTTTTACTTGTATTTTTAAATACTAATGTCTTTTCTGCTTTGTTCATCCAAGGTTTGTAATTTTTATGCTCTGGTCCCGTAAATTCATTTCTTTTTTGAGCAAATACCGATACTGAAACGAATAATAACATTACAATTAAACTTGTATTTTTCATAATAAAAGTTTTTAAATTATACTAAATACTATCATTTAGCTTTTGTAAAAATACTTTAGAAAGTGGTGTTCTGCTATTATAAGAATATTGGTATTTTGCATCCGTATTTATACGGATAAGAAATTTAGATAAGGTTGTTTTCTGTTGCTTTTTTAATTAAAGATGCAGTGTTTTTAACTTCTAGTTTTTTTAAGATATTAGCACGATGCGTTTCTATGGTTCTAGAACTAACAAATAATTTTGAAGCAATTTCTTTTGTAGTTAAGCCTTTACTAATTAGGGTTAAAACTTCCGATTCTTTGTTTGATAATTTTTTTTGACTAGTGTGTTGTGCAGACATAAAATTAATCATCTTTTCAGAAATCTGATGGCTAAAATATTTTTTTCCTCTTGCAACAATTCTTATAGCTTTAAGAAGCTCATCTTCATCGGTGTTTTTTAGTAGGTATCCAAAAGCTCCGTTTTTAGCACATTTGGCAATGTAGTTTCCATCATCGTGCATCGATAAGATAATTGGTTTTACAATGCTATTTAGCTTTTTTAATTTTCTTAAAACTTCAAAACCATCTAGATTTGGCATGTTTATATCTAGTAAAACAATATCAATATCATTTTTTTCTGATAAAAAATTTAAAAACTCTGTACCATCAGATAATTCGGCAATAACATCAATATCTTTTTGCTTTTTAAGAAGTTCTGCCAACCCCATTCTAAATAAATTATGGTCATCCGTAATTACAATTTTAATCATTTTTATCGTTTTTTATAGGCATTTCAATTTCAAAAACAGTGCTATTGGTAGTCGATTCTATTAGAAAAGTACCGTCAAAAATTTCTACTCGTTCTTTTATGTTAGAAATACCTGCGCCCATGGTTACATTTTTAATATCAAAACCAATACCGTTATCAAAATAATATAAAGATAAAAAATCATTAAACTCAGTTAATGTAATTCTTATTTCTGTAGCTTTAGAGTGTTTAATTGAATTATTAATTAACTCTTGTGTTATTCTAAAAAGATTTATTTCTTGTTTTTTGTTGATCTTAGATTTTTCTTTTTTTGTAAGATCTTCAAAGAATATAGAAGCTTTAATAGATTTTTTAATCGTATTAATGTAGTTAATAAGTGTAACACCAATGCCAAAATTGTCTAAGCTTGTGGGCATTAAAATATTTGTCATCTGTCTTACTTCGGTAATTGTGGTATCAATCATATTCTTCATGGTTTCTTTATGAGTTTTATCATAAATATTATTCTGAATATAAAGTCTGACTGTTATTAATAATGGGCCAATACCATCATGTAATTCTCTAGCTAATCTCGCTCTTTCGTTTTCGAGGCCTTCTACCAGATAGCGTTTAGTAGATAGGTTTATTTCTTTTTCTATATTTCTATAAGAAGCCAGTTTTTCTCGCATTTTTAATAAACTGTGTCCTAATAAATCAGAATTACTTTTAGGTTGATATTCTGATGTTAGGTTCATTTCTCCTATATCCATAGAAAAAGCAACGGCTCCAGATAACATCGCTTTTAGATTGTTTAAAGCATTGGCTATTTCTATGATTTCTGTAGGACTATTTTTTATAGATAAATTGTTTTTATAATCGCCTTTAACCATTAAAAGGATGCTATTCTGTATTTTTTTGATAGGTTCTGTAATTATTTTTGTTAAAAACAGCGATAGTATTATGGATATGGTAATAATAATTAAAGTTAGAATAACCAGTTTTAAACGCATTTTTTGCAGCGGAATGGTAACTTCATCTACATCAATTTCAGAGAGAATTACCCAATTTAAATTGCCTATTTGTAAAGGATTGTATACACTATATACTTTTATATTTCTATAATCTAAAAAAACACCATTTCCATTTCCTTTTTTAAAAGCATTGGTGGTTCCTTTTGTTTTTGCAGCTATTTTATAAGGGGTAATTGTAGGGGAAAATCGAGACTGAGAACGTAATCTGTAATCAGATCCTACAAGGTAAGATTCTCCGCTAGATCCCATTCCTGTTCGTTCTAATAAGATTTGTTTTATTTTTTGATAAGAAATAATTTTTAAATATCGAATACTATCTTTAATTTTTATCAACCCAACGGAAGTCTGTTTTGTTGGGTGTAAGTCTGTTAAATCATAAATACCAGGAGTTAAAAACTTGTTTTCAGGTAATTTTATAATCGTATTTTTAGGGAGACTAGTGTAATTAAAGGCATTCCATTCTTTGTCTATTAAACGTTCTAATTGTATTTTTTTTAGTGTTTTAATAGAGTTTAAGTGCAATAAGATACGTTGGTCTAAAACTTTAGAGAATTCAAAATAAAAGCTTAAAGACACAGCAGTAACTACAAAAATTACCAGTGTGTTCATTATTAATAAAATCCATTTTTTTACTTTCATGCTAACAGCAGAATAATTAATGTAAGTCTTTAGGCAAATATATTATAAATAAAAATATTTAATTAATCTGTTATTAGTTTGGTGATTCTGTAAATAAAAAGAATCCGTTTTCAGTTAAGAAAACGGATTCTTTAAGAAATTAAAATATTAAAAATTAGTTAATATTAGCAGACTTTACAGTTTTAATAATTCTACCAGCAATTTTGTATGGGTCACCATTAGAAGCAGGTCTTCTGTCTTCTAACCAACCTTTCCAACCTTTTTCTACAGTGATAATAGGTATTCTAATAGATGCACCTCTATCTGAAACTCCGTAAGAGAAATCATGTATAGAAGCAGTTTCATGTTCACCTGTTAAACGTTGGTCGTTAAACTCACCATAAACAGCAATATGTTCTTTTACAACAGGTCTAAATGCTTCACATATTTTTTCATATGTTTCTTTAGAACCACAAGTTCTTAAAACAGTGTTAGAGAAGTTTGCATGCATACCAGAACCATTCCAATCCATATCTTTACCTAATGGTTTTGGATGATATTCAATATAGTAACCATGTTGTTCTGTTAATCTATCTAATAAATAACGAGCAATCCAAATTTCATCACCTGCTTTTTTTGCTCCTTTGGCAAATAATTGAAATTCCCATTGTCCAGATGCTACTTCTTGGTTAATTCCTTCAAAATTTAAACCTGCATCAATACATAAATCTGCATGTTCTTCAACTAGAAGTCTACCATGTGTATTTTTACCACCTACAGAACAGTAATACATTCCTTGTGGAGCTGGATAACCACCAATAGGGAAACCTAAAGGTAATTGTGTTTTTGTATCCATTATGAAATATTCTTGCTCAAAACCAAACCAAAAATCATCATCTTCATCTTCTATAGTAGCTCTACCATTAGAAACGTGAGGAGTACCATCTGCATTTAAAACTTCTGTCATTACTAAGTAACCATTAATTCTTGCAGGGTCTGGATAGATTGCAACAGGTTTAAGTAAACAGTCTGAAGCTCCACCTGAAGCTTGTCTTGTAGACGAACCATCAAAAGACCAATTATCTAGCTCTTCTATAGTTCCTTGAAAGTTTTCATGCTCTTCAACTTTGGTTTTACTTCTCATATTCTGAGTTGGAAAATATCCGTCTAACCAAATGTATTCTAATTTAATTTTTGCCATAATATATAATTGTTTATGTGATGTTCGTTCTACAAAAATCAAATAATTTAGTTACATATCAAAAAAAAGAGGGGGTAAATATTTAAAAAGCATAAAAAATAATTTTATCCCTAATTTCTAAAGGGTATATTTGTTTAAAGTTAAAAATAAGTAGAAAATTTTAATAATATGTCAAGGATTAGATTCAATGCTTTGCAAGAAACACTACAGAGAAGTCCTGTAAAAGTGATTCAAAACGAAAAAAGGTCAACACTTTTTGGACAAAATGTATTTAACAAATATGCTATGCAACAGTATCTTACACGTGCTGCTTATGAAAGTGTAATGAATGCAATTGAGCATGGAACCAAAATAGATAGAAAGATTGCAGACCAAGTTGCGGTGAGTATGAAAGATTGGGCAATGTCTAAAGGTGCTACCCATTATACGCATTGGTTTCAGCCACTTACAGGGGCAACTGCAGAAAAGCACGATGCTTTTTTTGAGTCTATAAACGGTAGTTTAGCCATGGAAAAGTTTGATGGAGAGCAACTCGTTCAGCAAGAGCCAGATGCATCAAGTTTTCCTAATGGAGGTATTAGAAATATGTTTGAAGCAAGAGGATATACAGCTTGGGATCCTACTTCACCAGCTTTTATTTACGAAACCACACTTTGTATTCCTACTATTTTTGTGGCTTATACTGGAGAAGCATTAGATAATAAAACACCTTTACTTAGAGCTTTACAAGCTATAGATACACATGCCACGGCTGTTTGTAAATATTTTGATAAAAATGCAAGTAGTGTAAATGCAACCTTAGGTTGGGAGCAAGAATTTTTTTTAATTGATGATGCTTTAATGCTTGCAAGACCAGATTTACAATTAACAGGTAGAACTTTATTAGGGCATTCTCCTGCAAAAGGGCAGCAATTAGGCGATCATTATTTTGGAACCATTCCTGCAAGGGCTATGAGTTTTATGCAAGATTTAGAGCAAGAGTGTATGTTATTGGGAATTCCTGTAAAAACAAGGCATAATGAAGTAGCACCTAATCAGTTTGAAATTGCACCTATTTTTGAAGAGGCAAATTTAGCGGTAGACCATAATTCTTTGTTGATGGACGTAATGCAAAAAGTTTCTAGAAGACATAAATTTAAGGTGTTATTTCATGAAAAACCATTTGCGGGTATTAATGGTTCTGGTAAACATAACAATTGGTCTTTAGCTACAGGTAACGGAACTAATTTGTTAAGTCCTGGTAAGACACCAATGAAAAACTTGCAGTTTCTTACCTTTTTTATAAACACTATTAAGGCGGTTTATAATTACGAAGAGTTGTTAAGAGCTTCTATAGCATCTGCAAGTAATGAGTACCGTTTAGGTGCTGATGAAGCTCCACCTGCAATTATATCTGTATTTATTGGTAGCCAATTATCTGCCGTTTTAGATGAGTTAGAAAACGTAACAAAAGGAAAGTTATCTCCGCAAGAAAAAACAGATTTAAAGCTAAATATTATCGGTAAAATTCCTGAAATTTTATTAGACAATACAGATAGAAACAGAACATCTCCTTTTGCATTTACAGGAAACAAGTTTGAATTTAGGGCTGTTGGTTCTTTGGCTAATTGTGCCATACCAATGACTGTTTTAAATACCATTGTAGCAAAACAATTAAAAGAATTTAAGATAGAAGTTGATGCTTTGGTAGAGGAAAAAGATCTAAAAAAAGATGAAGCTGTTTTTAATATTTTAAGAGAATATATAAAAGATTCAAAAGCCATCCGTTTCGATGGAGATAGTTACGGTAAAGCGTGGGAAAAAGAAGCTAAAAAACGTGGCTTAAGTAATTATAAAACAACACCAGAAGCCTTAAAAGTAAAGGTTTCTGAAAAAGCAATTGCGTTGTTTGAAGAAATGGAGGTAATGAGTAGTATAGAACTAGAAGCTCGTTATGAAATTGATTTAGAATCTTATACTAAAAAAGTACAAATAGAGGGGCGTGTGTTGGCAGATATTGCTAGAAATCAAGTAGTGCCAACAGCTATAATTTATCAAAATACGTTATTAGAAAATACTAAAAATCTAAAAGAAATTTTTGGTGAGGAATATAAAAACATCGCCAAAGAACAAATAGAGTTAATTATGGTGATTTCTAAACATATTACTCAAATAAATGCTTTGGTTATTAAAATGGAAGAAGAAAAATTGAAAGCTAATAAATATACGGGCTTAAAATGTGCAGAATATTATTGTCTTAAAGTAAAACCATTTCTAAAAGAAATAAGGTTTCATTGCGATGAATTAGAAACCATGGTAGATGACAATTTATGGCCACTTACAAAGTATAGAGAATTATTATTTACACGATAATCATAAAAACATCTTACTTTACGGTAGGAATTTTTGTGTAAAAGACTAAATTTGCAACTTACAACACAACAAAATGAGTCAAGAAGTTTCTAAAAGATACGCACAAAGAGGTGTTTCGGCATCAAAAGAAGATGTACACAATGCAATTAAGAATATAGACAAAGGTTTGTTTCCAAAAGCATTTTGTAAAATTGTTCCAGATTATTTAACAAACGATGATGATTATTGTCTAATAATGCATGCAGATGGAGCGGGTACAAAATCTTCTTTAGCGTATATGTATTGGAAAGAAACTGGAGATATTTCTGTTTGGAAAGGCATTGCGCAAGATGCTTTAATAATGAATATTGATGATCTTTTATGTGTTGGAGCAACAGATAACATTATGTTGTCTTCTACTATTGGTAGAAATAAAAGCAAAATTCCAGGAGAAGTTTTATCAGCAATTATAAACGGAACCGAAGAGTTAATTGAAGACTTAAAAGGTTTTGGAGTAACGATTCATTCAACCGGAGGAGAAACGGCAGATGTTGGCGATTTAGTACGTACCATTATTGTAGATTCTACCGTAACAGCAAGAATGAAACGTACAGATGTTGTTGATAATGCAAACATAAAAGCAGGTGATGTAATTGTTGGTTTAGAATCTTTTGGACAAGCAAGTTATGAAACTGAATATAATGGAGGTATGGGGTCTAACGGATTAACATCTGCAAGACACGATGTTTTTCATAAATATTTAGCAGAAAAATACCCAGAAAGTTTTGATGCTGCTGTACCTAAAGATTTAGTGTACTCTGGTAATACAAAATTAACAGACAAGGTAGAAAATTCTCCTATAGATGCAGGTAAATTGGTGTTATCCCCAACAAGAACGTACGCGCCAATAATTAAAAAAATCTTATCAGAATTTAATTCTGATACTGTACACGGAATGATACATTGTTCTGGTGGTGCGCAAACAAAAATATTACACTTTGTAGATGAGTTACACATTGTAAAAGACAATATGTTTCCGATTCCGCCTTTATTTAAGTTGATACAAGAACAATCTAAAACAGATTGGAAAGAAATGTACCAAGTATTTAACTGTGGGCATAGAATGGAGATTTATGTCTCTCCAGAAATTGCAGCAGATATTATTGCCATCTCAAAATCGTTTAACGTAGATGCTAAAATTATAGGTAGAGTAGAACCTTCAGCAACTAAAAAACTGACTATTACAAGTGAGTTTGGTGTTTTTGAGTATTAAAAGACATTAAACAATAATAAAATTAAAAACTCGAAATACTTTTAAAAGTATTTCGAGTTTTTTTATTGTTAAAATATTTGCTTAAAGTTAATTTAATGGAGGCAGTTCGGTGTTTAATGAATGCCAACGGTTTTTAGTATGTTTTGTTTAAGTACTAAATTTAGTAAATAATTACTGAACAAGAAAATCCGTGAGGATTTTCGTAAGTGTGCTAGAACCAAACAATAAAACATACCAATTGTTGTAGCACGTTATTCTTTTTTACTGGAATTTACAATCTCAATATTGTCAATTTTTCTTCCGTTGTTTTTTAGAAAACTACTGTAAAAACCTGTCACATCATCTAAAACTATAGAAGGTCTTTCATCTTCATTTATTATTATTAGATTAATATTCTCAAGGTGAAGTCCTGCGGCATGACGAACAAAAATTCCAGAAGCCGGCAAAGTTCCAATCGAATAAAATTCAGGGGAATGAACACCCATGACCTCAGATGTAAATTCCTTTACAGAATCAATTTTTGAAGCATCCTTTTTTGTTCCTCCTCCAGAAACTATGAATCTAATGTTTTTAATAGAGGTATCCTCTATTTTATGATTAGGCAGTCCTGTAATAAAAATCGCTGAATTTTTATCTCCTTTAGAATTATCAACTATTATATTATTAAAATAGAAACCATGCATTCGCTTAATAGGTTCTATTTGGCCTTTTGGAGTATCTACACTCATTCTTTGTTGGCAAAATGTCATAAAAATTGGTCTAGGAACATTTTCCATTACTAGGTTTGAAAAGGTCATGTTTTTCATTTCACCACCCTCGTTTTGTTGTATTTTTAAACCAGCATCTTCAATATCTCTAAATGTACAATTACTTACGGTAACTGATTCAATGTCACCTTTTGAAAGTAAACCAATTCTAATGCCTGCCCATTTAGATCGAAATATATTATTTGTTATAACAATATCTTTACAAGGCTTATCGGAGCGTGAAGTCTGAAGACAGATGCAGTCGTCACTGTTATCGAAGTTACTGTTTGATACCCGAACCCTGGTACAGCCATCAAAGTCCAGTCCATCACCATTATAATTAGCACGACTATAGATGTTAATTCCTGAAACTTCAATATTATCGCAGTATAAAAAAACGGAAGTCCAACTTGCTGGATTGATTAAATTAATATTGTTTAGGTGAATATTTTGGCATTTTAACATACGAATTAGCATTGGGCGACCTGCACCATGGGCAAAGTTTTCTAAATGTCCATTTCCATCTATTGTTCCAAACCCTACAATACTTATGTTTTTTGAGTTTTCAGCATATATGAAACAGCGGTCCATGTTTGTACTGTACTGATACATCATTTTGTAAGTGCCCTGTGTGTAATCGTTATAATTTGGACTTCCCTGCAATGTTGTACCTCCTTCAATGTGTAATGAAACATTATCTTTTAGGTAAATAGTACCAGATACATAAATACCACCTCCATCAATTTTTACTGTTCCACCTCCTGATAAAGTACATTCGTCAATAGCTTGTTGAATTGCTTTTGTATTCAGTGTTTTTCCATCATTAATTGCATTGTAATCAGATATGTTGAAATCCCTGGCGTTGGTTGCAAATGATATGCTTAGTAATAGAATAATTGATTTAAGTATCTTCATTATATGTTTATAAATTGTGTCTTGTCCTAAAATATGTATTATCCTGATATAGGTTGACCTTTTTTTAGGTTAATTTATACCGTTCAAACTATTTTTTTAGCCGTTTAGAAGGCAAAAAATATTTTGAACTATGTTTGTTTTTAAATTGTTAGTTCAGGTAAATTTAGTTTATTTTTTCGATATGATTTGTATTTAAATGCTTGGATTCAATGTTGTAACGCAACAAAACGTTTATGTTTTTTGATGTTACTAAGCTACAAATTTAAGTTCTAAATCCATCATTTCTTTAGGTGTTTTATAACCAATAATTTTTCGAGGTCTGTTGTTCAATTTTTCTTGAATAATGTCAATTTGGTTAAAATTAGTTCCCTTTGGCAGGTACCTTCTAATGAGTCCGTTCGTATTTTCATTGGTTCCTCTTTCCCAGGAAGAATAGGGGGGAGCAAAGTATATTTTCATTCCTGTATTTTGAGTAATTTTTTCGTGTCTTGCCATTTCAATTCCGTTGTCGTACGTCATTGTTTTTTTATAGATAGGATTTAATTTGTTTAATATTTTAGAAAACTCATTGGCTACTTCACCTGCTTTTTTAGACTCTAATTTTACAATTAAAGTAAATCTAGTTTTGCGTTCTACTATAGTTCCAATTGCACTTTTATGGTTCTTTCCAATGACTAAATCACCTTCCCAATGTCCGACTTCATTTCTAAGTTCAATATGCTGTGGTCTACTGTCAATTCTTACTTGGTTTATTATTTTAGATCCACCACCACGTCTTTTTTTAGGAGTTCTACGCCTTGTTTTTTTACGTACTAATAGTTTGATTAATTTTTTGTTTAAACGCGCTTGTGGTCTGGTATAAATGTGTCTATAAATAGCTTCATGCGAAATAGACATTATAGGGTCATTTGGATATAATTCTTTTAGTCTTCCAGAAATCTGTTCAGGAGTCCAGTTTAATAAAAGACCTTTGTACACAAAATATCTAAGTAAAGAATATGTACTTATTTTATCTAAATTTCTCTTGTTTAAATAATCTGATTTAGCACACCAATGAGCTAAATCAGCATCATATTTTTCACCTGGTTCTGTTACAAATTTATTAACTTCTCTACCGATAGTTGAACGAGATCTATCAAGTCTAATTGCTATATAAGATTTAGTCTTTTTTTCCTTTAAAAGTGTCTGAATAATCACTCTTTCTTTTAAAGTTAATCTTCTATGTTTTTTTAATTCCATTTTACAAATCTATAATTTTAGATTTGTTGCGTTAAGTTATTGAATGGAGGGTGGTTTCCGCCAATTACTTGCAACGGTTAGTATAAGAGCAATAGCGGATTAAATGCACTTACCCTTGGGATGACAAGATACTTATTTAAACACAAAAACGGTTCAAGTTTGCACCTGAACCGCTATTGCTTTTATACATTGTTAGGCACTGGGCTTTCCAACTATAAAACTGTAATTATTTCATCTTCGGGTAATCTAGATTTTGGAGTTTTATCGGTTGTATTAAAATCACTTTCAGTTCTGTAACCTATTGAAATCGCTGTTATAGCTGTAAATCCCTTTTCTCTTAAACCAAATTCTTCATCTAATACTTTTATGTCAATTCCTTCCATAGGGCAAGCATCAATGCCAAGAGTAGCAACACCTAGTAAGAAATTACCAATATTTAAATACACTTGTTTTTCCATCCAATGTTGTAAATCTTTCAAATCGTATTTATGGATGTCGGCAAAAACATTTCTACCTCCATTTACATTTTGTTTTATTTCATCATTTGGATATCTTCCGTCTTTGTCTTCAGATTCTAGCAGCTTTTGCATATACTCTTCATCAGCAGTTATTCTTGAACAAAATAAAACTACGTGAGAGGCATCTAAAACTTTTGATTCATTAAATATGAAAAAATCCTGTGTCCCTTTGGCCATTCGTTTTTTACCTTCTTCGGTCTCAGCAATTACAAAATGCCAAGGTTGAAGATTGGTACTCGAAGGACTCATCCTTAAAATCTCTTTTACCTTAGCAAAATCAGAGGATGATATTTTTTTGTTAGCATCAAAAGATTTTGTAGAATATCGCCAATTTAATGTTTTTATAATGTCCATAGTTTCTTGTATTAAAATTTACCGTTACTATTTTTCCATTCACCTTTTGGCAGAATAGTTTCCATTACATCCCAATGTTCAGCTATTTTTCCATTCTCAACTCTAAACAAGTCATAAAACGAGGTGTGTTTATCTCCAAACGTACCTTCGCTAATAGTCAATATAAAATTACCTTCTCCTAAAACTCTATGCACTTTGTTATATTTCATTATAATACCTTGAGAAGCCATGTACTCCAATGCCTTTCCAAGTCCTGAAAGTCCATCTGCAATTTGAGGGTTGTGTTGGATATAATTGTCGCCATCAAAATAACCAGCCAACTTTTCCATTTTACCGTTTACTAAGATGTCATTCACGAAATTATTGACCAATGCTTTATTTTCTTCAGTTTTGTTAATGTCCTCAATTTCAGTTGTCCCGTCAATCATAGTATGTCCACTTGGATTTGGATTTAAAGGCTTTTCTTGCAAATTATCCCAATGTTCAACTATTTGTCCATTTTCGAACCTAAAAATATCGAAACCGATTTTTGGTCCAAAAAAGTTATAATCGGTTTGAGTAAAAACAAAATCGCCATCTTCGAAAGTTCTAATTGTGTTTACTTTAGCTGAGTTTGGAGGAAGTTGTTGCAATAATGCACCAAATCCTGCAAGTCCGTCTGCAACTCCAAGATTATGTTGAATGTAATTGTTTGGGTTAATGTATCCTGCTGGTTCTTGAGCACCAGTCTCAATGCTTTTTAAAAGAGCAATTACTTTTTCTTTGTTTGAAATTTCCATTTTTTCTTCTTTTTTATTGTTTGAAATTGTTTTTTGACTATTACAGGCTGTAAAACCTATTGCCAAAATTACCGTTGCACTTAATAGTATCTTTTTCATTATTAGTTGTTTTAAATTGATACTACAAAGTTGCAATCAAGTAGAAGAAAAGAAACGATAAAAAAAGTCCTTTGAATGATACTTTTACGCCAAATTGAATTCTGCTCTAAATTCAACAGGTGTTTTGTTAGTATGTTTTTTGAAGTGTTTAATGAAGTTAGTTGGTTCTTCAAAGCCTAATAAAAACCCAATTTCCTTTATACTTTCGTTTGTATGAGCCAATAATCTTTTTGATTCTAACAGAACTCTACTGTCAATGATATTTTTAGGTGTTTTTCCAAAAACTTTAGACGTAGCTTGATTAAGTCTTTTTGGTGTCAAATGCATTTGTTGACAATAAAAGCTAACCTTTTTATGGTTTACGAAATTGTCATCTAATAAGGTTTTAAATAACAATGCTAGTTCAAGATTATTATCTTTTTTTAATTCTATAAAACCTTGTTTTTTTCTTTCTCTTTCGGAATGCAATAAAAGGTTTCTTAGGTCATTTCGTAAAATATCTGATTGGTAGTTATCTTTCAGGTTTTGCGATTCAATTTTTAATTGCTGAAATGTTGTTTCGATAATTGAATTTGATATATTGATTTGAGAAATAGAAAGTAAATCATTAAACAAAATACTGTTTCTTATAAATTGTGTATCAGCAGTGGTCTTGCAAAAAAAATTATCTGTAAATAAAATTGCTTTTCCTTTGAATCTTGTTTTGTAATCGAAAAGTTGGACACTATTTTTGTTAATAAACAGTAATGAGTTCGGTTTAATTTTTATTGGATTGAAATCGACCAAATGTGTTGGCTTGCCTTTTTGAAACCATAAAATTTGATAGAATTCTGACCTATGCGGTTTTTTGATTTCTTCAGAGAATTCGTTAAAAAGAAAGTCGAAATCTATAATTTCAAACTCTTGAGGAAGTCCTTCTTTGAAATCGTATTTTTGAATCTTTTCCTTCAATTTGTTTTTAGTTCTGTTGTTTTCTTTCGCCTTGTGCCTAACGTGTTTGTATATGGTTTGTTACGTGTTTTAAGCAACTAATTTAGTAAATAATTACCGACCAAGAAAGTCCGCGAGGACTTTCGTAAATTAGCAAAAACCAGCAATAAAGTTTATACGGCTTAAGTTAGCATTTTATAATAAAAGACTAAATTTAAGTATATAAATCAGAAAGAATAAAAGAGAGAATTAAGGTTAATATACACGGTGAAGCCAAGACTTCGAAAACATTGATAATCCTCTCTCTTTTCTACTAAGAATCACGTTCAGTTCTGTGAGACCTAGATCTCGATTTCAAGTTGTTGTGAGTAAAAGTAGGTTATTCTTTCATAAATCAGTTCTTATGAATAAATATAAGGAAATTTTTGGAGTTGACATCAGTAAATGTTTTGACCCCTATAAAACAAGAGTAATCTTTTAAATTTCGATTATTAATTAAGCTGTTAAATTTTTCATCATAATTAGATGTTTATCTGTATTCCATTTTTCCATTGGGGTTATACGTCCCAACAATCCGTGAAGTCTTCTATTGTTATAAAATTTCACGTATCGTTTTAATATTTGCTCTATTTCACCAAAATATTGATAGTCGAACCTTTTAAAAACTTCTTTTTTTAATATTCCGTGATACGCTTCTATATGTGCATTTTCCTCAGGTGTTGCAATGTGTGTAAATTCTTGTTGTACTCCGATTAAACCTAAGTATTCACGTACTCTTTTAGCTATAAATTGGCTTCCATTATCACTTCTAATAACTACATTATTGGGGTAATCATAATCTTGAAACAACTCAGATAGTAATGTAATAACGTGATGCTGTTTAATGGTAAAAGAAAAATAGTCTTTTAGTATTCTACGAGTATGAACGTCTATGACCGAGAGTAAATAAGCATTCTTTCCTACACTTGGTATCCAAACCATTTTTATATCCATTTCCAGGCATTCTAAGGGCTTAGAAGTGTGAACTTTTCTGAACTTTACAAACTTGCGTCCTGAACCACTTCTATCTATCCTATTATCTAGTTTGAGTAAGCCTTCTTCTTTCATAATTCTATATAGTTTTTTATGATTTATAGTGTACCCCTCTCTTTTTAAATAGCTGGTCATTAATCGATAACCACAATCTATAAACTCATGCTGTAAAATTTCTTTTATAGCTGCAACTACATCGTTTTGTAATACAAAGCCTTTGGTCTTATGAAAAGTTTCTTTAGTTGGCTTATTTCCTTTTTTACCACCACTAGGTTCTCTGTAGTAACTACTCTCTACAATACCTACCATTTTTAGGATTTTTGTTTTGCTACACTTATATTTTTTATAAATTGCATTGACTAAATCTTTCTTGGATCGGACGTTCCAAACTTTTTTTTTAAAAGTTCTCGTTGTACTTCAAGCTCAATTTCTCTATCACTTAATAATTTTCTTAAAACTCGATTCTCTTCTTCTGCCTCTTTAAGTTCTTTACTCTTGGTATCATAAGTTACCTTCAAACCTGCTTCTCCTTTGTGCTCAAACTTCTTTCGCCAACTGTAAAATGTTCCAGTGCTTACACTGTATTTTCGGCAGGCTTCTACAATACCTATTTCTTCTGAAACTGATAGAATTTCTAACTTCTGTTCTAATGTCCATTTCTTGTATTTCATATCTCAAATATATTAGTTTTGAAATTTAAAATATCACTCCGAACTATTAAGGGGCTAAACTAGTAAAGACGTTTTTGATGTTTATGGAAGTACAAATGGTCATGATCAATTTAAAAATGATGAATTAGGGTTTAAAACCTTTTTAAAAGTTTACCTAAAAACTCATTAGTTATTATGGAAGCAACAGGTTATTACCATTACAGATTAGCTCAGTTTTTATACAAACAAAGCATTTTTGTATCGGTGGTAAATCCTTTGTCTGTAAAGCGTTTTATCCAAATGAAATTATCTAAAGTAAAGACGGATAAAAGTGATGCAAAGGCTATCTGTGAATATGGAAGTATCAATGAAGTTCCATTGTATACGGCTCTTACTAATGTTCAGAGTGAGTGTTTACAGTTGTTTAGGTTATTAGATAGTGATATTAAAAAACGCACAGCGGTTAAGAATAAAATCCACGGAGAAGAAGTTTTAGGGATTCCCTCTAAGTGGGTTTATGGTTCATTAAAACGGACTAAAAAACATTTAGACAAAGAGATTTTAGGAATCGAAACAAAAGTACTATCATTAGTAAAACAAGACCAACAAGCACAGTTAACATTGCTAACTAGTATTCCAGGAATAGGATTGAAAACGGCATTGTTTTTAATTGTAATTACTGATGGATTTAAGAAATTTGAAACAGCTTCACAATTATGTAGTTATGTAGGAATTACTCCAACGATAAGAGTATCTGGGAGTAGTGTACGTGGAAGAAGTAGAATAAGTAAGGTTGGAAATAGGAAGTTACGCAACCTCTTGTTTCTCTGTGCTTTTACAGCTTGCAAGCATAATAAAGGATGTCGCGAGATTTATGAGCGAATTGTTAACAAGGGTAAGAGTAAGAAATTGGCTTTAATAGCGGTTTCAAATAAATTGATAAAACAGAGTTTTGCTATTGCAAAATCAGGTTTACCATATGACGAAACGTACGTTTCTGTTTTATCAAAATAAGTAGTATTTACATAAAAAATAAAAGCTCAAAATACGAATTCATAGCATTATGAGCCTAAAATAATAGTGCGTAAATTTAATGAAGAAAAGAGTTGTTTTTTAGCTCAGTTCTTTGTTGTGCATAGTTTTTTTACTCTTCTTTTAATTCCTTCAAATCAATTTTTCTAAAATATCTATTCTCTTTATAGTTTTTTAAACAATATTCTAAATTAGTTTTCCCTAATCTTTTTTGGGTATTGTTTTCAACAGAAGCCTTAGCTATGAAATAACTGAATTCAAGTTGATTGTCTTTAAATTTCTTTTGACCTTGTTGAAAAAAAGCAATTCCCATTTCGGTATTTTTAAGATCATTAATATAGAAATCATAGTTTAGCCCCTTAATAGTTCGGAGTGATATTTTAAATTTCAAAACTAATATATTTGAGATATGAAATACAAGAAATGGACATTAGAACAGAAGTTAGAAATTCTATCAGTTTCAGAAGAAATAGGTATTGTAGAAGCCTGCCGAAAATACAGTGTAAGCACTGGAACATTTTACAGTTGGCGAAAGAAGTTTGAGCACAAAGGAGAAGCAGGTTTGAAGGTAACTTATGATACCAAGAGTAAAGAACTTAAAGAGGCAGAAGAAGAGAATCGAGTTTTAAGAAAATTATTAAGTGATAGAGAAATTGAGCTTGAAGTACAACGAGAACTTTTAAAAAAAAAGTTTGGAACGTCCGATCCAAGAAAGATTTAGTCAATGCAATTTATAAAAAATATAAGTGTAGCAAAACAAAAATCCTAAAAATGGTAGGTATTGTAGAGAGTAGTTACTACAGAGAACCTAGTGGTGGTAAAAAAGGAAATAAGCCAACTAAAGAAACTTTTCATAAGACCAAAGGCTTTGTATTACAAAACGATGTAGTTGCAGCTATAAAAGAAATTTTACAGCATGAGTTTATAGATTGTGGTTATCGATTAATGACCAGCTATTTAAAAAGAGAGGGGTACACTATAAATCATAAAAAACTATATAGAATTATGAAAGAAGAAGGCTTACTCAAACTAGATAATAGGATAGATAGAAGTGGTTCAGGACGCAAGTTTGTAAAGTTCAGAAAAGTTCACACTTCTAAGCCCTTAGAATGCCTGGAAATGGATATAAAAATGGTTTGGATACCAAGTGTAGGAAAGAATGCTTATTTACTCTCGGTCATAGACGTTCATACTCGTAGAATACTAAAAGACTATTTTTCTTTTACCATTAAACAGCATCACGTTATTACATTACTATCTGAGTTGTTTCAAGATTATGATTACCCCAATAATGTAGTTATTAGAAGTGATAATGGAAGCCAATTTATAGCTAAAAGAGTACGTGAATACTTAGGTTTAATCGGAGTACAACAAGAATTTACACACATTGCAACACCTGAGGAAAATGCACATATAGAAGCGTATCACGGAATATTAAAAAAAGAAGTTTTTAAAAGGTTCGACTATCAATATTTTGGTGAAATAGAGCAAATATTAAAACGAAACGTGAAATTTTATAACAATAGAAGACTTCACGGATTGTTGGGACGTATAACCCCAATGGAAAAATGGAATACAGATAAACATCTAATTATGATGAAAAATTTAACAGCTTAATTAATAATCGAAATTTAAAAGATTACTCTTGTTTTATAGGGGTCAAAACAAATCATAATAAGATTCCAAATTTGCATTTAGAATTCTATTTTCTAAATCGTCTTTACTGTTCATTATTTTATTTGCAAGATAATTAGCTTTTTCAAAATCACCAATTTGCTTATTATAAAAAAATAGAGTGTGTGTTTGTGTTGGATATCCATTTACTTTTGAATCGTATTCAATAATTTGATTGAGTGCTTTTTTATTTTTGGTATTTATACTCATTTGTATTAAAGAATAAAAATCAACTTCTTTAATTTGAGTTTCAATTCCATAGAGCTTTTTATTCTTTGAATGATAAAGTTTAAGATATTCTCTTATGTCAAAATTTTCTTTATTCGATTCTATATAGAAATCTTCAATGTTTCTGTATTCATTAAAGAGGAATTTTATGCCTTGTATCAAAGATATTGCTGGCATTTCATTATGGTTAGCATTAAATTCACTAATTTTTAAATTGTTATTAAAAACTTTGCCTTTTAAGTCTTTTGCAAATTCATTAAAATCATAATCTTTCGTGCCATAGCCAATAAATATATTTGTCTTTTTATTTGTGGTTAAATAAGGCTCTATTTTTCTTTTAAAATTTTCGGATTCTCCGCTCAATGAAAGTGAGATAATCCCATTAAATGGATTGTTTTTTTGAAATGGTAAACATATTACAAAGTGAGCTGTATTTGAGTGTCCTATAATTGAATTATATCCTGAAGTATTGTATTTTGTGTTTATGTAAGGAACAACATCTTCGAACAAGAAGTTTTTTAGTTTTTCAGAACCCTCCAAATAAAAAGTTTCATCTCCATCTGAGTATTTACTAAAATTAGGTGTTGTTTCCTTATTTCTATTATTATGATAAATTCCAACAACTATTGATTGAGGAATGACATCTGTCGCAACATCATAATCATTCTCTATGGTTAGTTTGCTTAATTGGTCAACATATTTTGCTGTTAAATCAAAAAGACTATATCCGTCCAAAGTATAGATAACTGGATATTTTTTTGTGATATCGTAATTTTTAGGCAAAAATATTTTTATAATTCTATTTTCATTTGGAAAATATTCTGATTTTAATTCGACTATATTATATTCTAAAGAACTTATTTCGATTTTACTTTTCGTTTGACCAAAAGCAAATGATGTAATTAGGAAAAAACTAAAAATATTAATTATCAATTTCATATATGTATTCTGTAAAATTATGCACAACGTATTTGTGTTATGAAAAGTTGCGATTAAAGTGAACGGCTATTTTCCGCAGGAAAATAGAAGTGAATAAAAAAGCAACAACTTTTGGTAAAGCACTAATTTAGCAATTTTTACTACACGTTGTTGGCTAAAGTACTTTTTTTGTTAAAATCGTATATAATTTTTCATTGACATAGTAATTTCCTGTTCCAAGTTTCTGTTTTGTTAGAATTCCGTCTTTCGCAAGTCTATTTAAATAATTAGCAGCTGTAATTCTTGATACTCCTAAATCTCTTTCTATAAACTCAATTTTTGTGTATGGATGTTGAAATAAATTATTCAATAAATCTTGACTATAAAATTTATAATTATTTCTAATTATGTGTTTATATTCAAGCATTAATTTCTGAATATCTTTTATTAGAATTATAGTTTGTTTAGAGGTTTGCTCGACTGCTTTGATAATATAGATTAACCAATTTTCCCAATTGTCAGTTATTCTAACTTCTTGTAATAATTCATAATATTTAGCTTTATTTTCGATAATGAACCTACTCAAATATAAAATAGGTAAATCGAGTAAATCTTTCATTACTAAATAAAGCACATTAATAATTCTTCCTGTTCTACCATTACCGTCATAAAAAGGGTGGATACTTTCAAATTGATAATGTATAATAGCCATTTTTACTATTGGGTCAAAGTCAGATAAAGTATCGTCATTAATAAATTGTTCTAAATTAGACATTAAATTTTTTATAGTTTCAGGGTCTTGTGGCGGAGTATAAACTGTTTCTCCAGTTTTAGCATTTTTTAATGCAGTTCCAGGAACTTTTCTAAAACCAGCATTGTTTTTTTCTAATTCAGATTGTATTTGGATAATGTCATTATTTGTTAAAATATTTCTTTTTGAAATTAATGAATACCCAATTTTTAATGCAGAAATATAATTTTGAACTTCTTTAGCATCTAACGATTTTACTCCATCTAAATTTAGTTCAGCTTTATAAAGATCATCGTGTGTTGTGATGATATTTTCAATTTCGGAACTATCTTTTGCTTCTTGTAACCCTAAAGTATTGATTAGGATATTTTCATTTGGAATACTAGATACTAAACCTTTTAATTCAGCTAATGCTCTATGAGCTTCATTTAATTTTTTAAGAACATTTTTTGTTTCAATGTCTTTTTTTAAAGGAAGTTTTTCAAGTTTAAAGTCATTCATAATGATAAGAAATTCTATTTTTCTTAACAAAGGTAATTTATAATGATAAGAAAATGGACTTTTCTTTACATAATAATTTTAAATGATAAGTTATTTTAGTTTTCTTTACATTATATTTTTCGAGCTCACTGAGGTATTTTTGCTAACGTGTTTGTATATGGTTTGTTGCGTGTTTTAAGCACCTAATTTAGCAAATACATACCGAATAGAAAATTCGCGAGGATTTTCGTAAGTAGGCTAGAACTAGCAATAAATTATATACGGCTTAAGTTAGCATTTTATAATAAAAGACTAAATTTAAGTATATAAATCAGAAAGAATAAAAGAGAGAATTAAGGTTAATATACACGGTGAAGCCAAGACTTCGACAACATTGATAATCCTCTCTCTTTTCTACTAACAATCACGTTCAGTTCTGTGAGACCTAGATCTCGATTTCAAGTTGTTGTGAGTAAAAGTAGGTTATTCTTTCATAAATCAGTTCTTATGAATAAATATAAGGAAATTTTTGGAGTTGACATCAGTAAAGACGTTTTTGATGTTTATGGAAGTACAAATGGTCATGATCAATTTAAAAATGATGAATTAGGGTTTAAAACCTTTTTAAAAAGTTTACCTAAAAACTCATTAGTTATTATGGAAGCAACAGGTTATTACCATTACAGATTAGCTCAGTTTTTATACAAACAAAGCATTTTTGTATCGGTGGTAAATCCTTTGTCTGTAAAGCGTTTTATCCAAATGAAATTATCTAAAGTAAAGACGGATAAAAGTGATGCAAAGGCTATCTGTGAATATGGAAGTATCAATGAAGTTCCATTGTATACGGCTCTTACTAATGTTCAGAGTGAGTGTTTACAGTTGTTTAGGTTATTAGATAGTGATATTAAAAAACGCACAGCGGTTAAGAATAAAATCCACGGAGAAGAAGTTTTAGGGATTCCCTCTAAGTGGGTTTATGGTTCATTAAAACGGACTAAAAAACATTTAGACAAAGAGATTTTAGGAATCGAAACAAAAGTACTATCATTAGTAAAACAAGACCAACAAGCACAGTTAACATTGCTAACTAGTATTCCAGGTGTTTTGACCCCTATAAAACAAGAGTAATCTTTTAAATTTCGATTATTAATTAAGCTGTTAAATTTTTCATCATAATTAGATGTTTATCTGTATTCCATTTTTCCATTGGGGTTATACGTCCCAACAATCCGTGAAGTCTTCTATTGTTATAAAATTTCACGTATCGTTTTAATATTTGCTCTATTTCACCAAAATATTGATAGTCGAACCTTTTAAAAACTTCTTTTTTTAATATTCCGTGATACGCTTCTATATGTGCATTTTCCTCAGGTGTTGCAATGTGTGTAAATTCTTGTTGTACTCCGATTAAACCTAAGTATTCACGTACTCTTTTAGCTATAAATTGGCTTCCATTATCACTTCTAATAACTACATTATTGGGGTAATCATAATCTTGAAACAACTCAGATAGTAATGTAATAACGTGATGCTGTTTAATGGTAAAAGAAAAATAGTCTTTTAGTATTCTACGAGTATGAACGTCTATGACCGAGAGTAAATAAGCATTCTTTCCTACACTTGGTATCCAAACCATTTTTATATCCATTTCCAGGCATTCTAAGGGCTTAGAAGTGTGAACTTTTCTGAACTTTACAAACTTGCGTCCTGAACCACTTCTATCTATCCTATTATCTAGTTTGAGTAAGCCTTCTTCTTTCATAATTCTATATAGTTTTTTATGATTTATAGTGTACCCCTCTCTTTTTAAATAGCTGGTCATTAATCGATAACCACAATCTATAAACTCATGCTGTAAAATTTCTTTTATAGCTGCAACTACATCGTTTTGTAATACAAAGCCTTTGGTCTTATGAAAAGTTTCTTTAGTTGGCTTATTTCCTTTTTTACCACCACTAGGTTCTCTGTAGTAACTACTCTCTACAATACCTACCATTTTTAGGATTTTTGTTTTGCTACACTTATATTTTTTATAAATTGCATTGACTAAATCTTTCTTGGATCGGACGTTCCAAACTTTTTTTTTAAAAGTTCTCGTTGTACTTCAAGCTCAATTTCTCTATCACTTAATAATTTTCTTAAAACTCGATTCTCTTCTTCTGCCTCTTTAAGTTCTTTACTCTTGGTATCATAAGTTACCTTCAAACCTGCTTCTCCTTTGTGCTCAAACTTCTTTCGCCAACTGTAAAATGTTCCAGTGCTTACACTGTATTTTCGGCAGGCTTCTACAATACCTATTTCTTCTGAAACTGATAGAATTTCTAACTTCTGTTCTAATGTCCATTTCTTGTATTTCATATCTCAAATATATTAGTTTTGAAATTTAAAATATCACTCCGAACTATTAAGGGGCTAAACTACAAATATTCATTTCAAGTCCAAAAATTTTTTCAGATTGTTGGTTAGCCCAAAAACTATAAAGGACATTTGATATAGCTAATATTCCAACTATTAATGTTAAAGGTTTACTCATTTATTTAATGTTTTAGTTAATATTTCCTTCTATTTCGAGTTTTTTTATCAATGAATGGCAACGTTGTTGTATATGGTTTGTTGCGTGTTTCAAGCAACTAATTTAGTAAATAATTACCGACCAAGAAAGTCCGCGAGGACTTTCGCAAGTAAGCAAAAAGCCAGCAATAAATTATATACGGTGTTGCCCACAGTATTATTCCTCAATATTTGTAGTAGTTTTAAATTCATTGTTTGAACCTTTTATTGTTTCTAAAAAATCGTTCATTTCTTTCGTAAGTAATAAATATTCTTGTTTTTTCCAAAATTCTGAACTAAATGGTTTTTTAAATTTAAAAATGTCTTTGTTAATTGATTGTTTTTTATTTATTTCAATTTTGTTTTGTTCTAAAACAATAAAAGAATATGATACATTATAAATATTTTTCACGCCATCTTTATCAATAACTTCGGTTTCAGCGTTTATTTTTGCTTTATGAATGAAATACTTATTCCAATTAGTATTTTCTTTAAAAAAAATTGATTTCCCATAACTTGTCGTTCTGTACTTAATTCCTCTGTTTTCTGTGTAAGAACTTGTGGTATCTATTTGTTTTAGGTGAAATTCTGTAAAAGCATTATTATTTTTGTTTATTAGATAATGTCCTTCGTTTTTAGATTTACTTTCTGACTTTGGGAAAAATGAATACTTTACAAAATTTTTGTCTTTTGATACGTTTTCATTGAAATCATATTCTTTAATATTAAGACCAACTCCACCAATTTCGTCAAATATTTGCTTTAAATTATACATTTTAAAGTAAACATCTTCTTCGTAAATTCCAGCTTTTCTTACATTCCTAATATTTGCCATATAATTTTTTTTTGGCATAGGTTTTTCAGATGTACCAAAAAGTGTTTTACGATTTACAATACCATTCAAATCTTGTATCTTTAGTAACTTTCCGTTTTTTCTTATATAACATCTTAAAAAAAATGTTTCTGAATAAGGTTCAGTAGGATAGTTGTCTGCTACAGATTTATATACTTTTATAATTGGATTTGTATTACTTAAAAAAATTTCATCTAATTCCTCAAACTTGCTTTTTAGGAATATTGTGTCATTATTTATTTTTTTAAAAGTCGTGTATATCTGTTCGTAACCAATTAATCTAATTTTAATTGAATCACTTTGAGAAGTGAATGAAAATCGTCCTTCAGAATTTGTTGAAGTGAAATTATTTTTATTATAAATATCAACATATTCAATAGGTTCTTTAGTTTCGTAATTCAATACAATTCCTTTCAATCTATTCTGACTAAATGATTTGTTAATTACTGAAATTATTAATATTAGCAGGATTTTTTTCATATTGTGGGCAACGTATTTTTGTATGGAAAGTTGCGATTTTTGTGAACGAGGAATTTCCAACGGAAATTCAGAAGTTTACAAAAATGCAACAGCCTTTGTTTAAGCTAAAAGTAGCAATTTTTTATACAAGTTGTTGGCAAATGCGTGATTTTTTTATTTCGTTCAACTTTTTCATAATTTTCTTTTTTTTCAAAATTCAAACTCTGAGTGAGAATTCCGTAAACTTGCTAAATTCAGAGTTTGAGTAAGAATTCCACCATTTTGTTTTTCCGTATTTTGCTAAATTCCGCAAACTTGCTAAATTCAAGGCTTGAGTGAAAATTCCGCAATTTTGGATTTTCAGTGTTTGAGTAAATTCCATTTTATTAAATTTTTCAAACTCTCCAATTTTTACAAAATTTCACGAGCGAGAGATTGTTCCATAAATTTTAAATTTCTACATTTTCCGAAATTGGGTTTTGAAAAGAGAGGAAAAGCAAGAAGTAAATTTATAAAACAGACTTTATTTCGGCGCCTTTCCCGAGTTTTTGCCAACGTTGTTGTGTATGATTAGTTGCGTGTTTTAAGCACTAAAGTTAGTAAATAAAACACAGATAGAAAGTCCGCGAGGACTTTCGTAAATTGGCTAAAACCAAGCAATTAATTATACACGGCTTAAGTTAGCATTTTATAATAAAAGACTAAATTTAAGTATATAAATCAGAAAGAATAAAAGAGAGAATTAAGGTTAATATACACGGTGAAGCCAAGACTTCGACAACATTGATAATCCTCTCTCTTTTCTACTAACAATCACGTTCAGTTCTGTGAGACCTAGATCTCGATTTCAAGTTGTTGTGAGTAAAAGTAGGTTATTCTTTCATAAATCAGTTCTTATGAATAAATATAAGGAAATTTTTGGAGTTGACATCAGTAAAGACGTTTTTGATGTTTATGGAAGTACAAATGGTCATGATCAATTTAAAAATGATGAATTAGGGTTTAAAACCTTTTTAAAAAGTTTACCTAAAAACTCATTAGTTATTATGGAAGCAACAGGTTATTACCATTACAGATTAGCTCAGTTTTTATACAAACAAAGCATTTTTGTATCGGTGGTAAATCCTTTGTCTGTAAAGCGTTTTATCCAAATGAAATTATCTAAAGTAAAGACGGATAAAAGTGATGCAAAGGCTATCTGTGAATATGGAAGTATCAATGAAGTTCCATTGTATACGGCTCTTACTAATGTTCAGAGTGAGTGTTTACAGTTGTTTAGGTTATTAGATAGTGATATTAAAAAACGCACAGCGGTTAAGAATAAAATCCACGGAGAAGAAGTTTTAGGGATTCCCTCTAAGTGGGTTTATGGTTCATTAAAACGGACTAAAAAACATTTAGACAAAGAGATTTTAGGAATCGAAACAAAAGTACTATCATTAGTAAAACAAGACCAACAAGCACAGTTAACATTGCTAACTAGTATTCCAGGAATAGGATTGAAAACGGCATTGTTTTTAATTGTAATTACTGATGGATTTAAGAAATTTGAAACAGCTTCACAATTATGTAGTTATGTAGGAATTACTCCAACGATAAGAGTATCTGGGAGTAGTGTACGTGGAAGAAGTAGAATAAGTAAGGTTGGAAATAGGAAGTTACGCAACCTCTTGTTTCTCTGTGCTTTTACAGCTTGCAAGCATAATAAAGGATGTCGCGAGATTTATGAGCGAATTGTTAACAAGGGTAAGAGTAAGAAATTGGCTTTAATAGCGGTTTCAAATAAACTGATAAAACAGAGTTTTGCTATTGCAAAATCAGGTTTACCATATGACGAAACGTACGTTTCTGTTTTATCAAAATAAGTAGTATTTACATAAAAAATAAAAGCTCAAAATACGAATTCATAGCATTATGAGCCTAAAATAATAGTGCGTAAATTTAATGAAGAAAAGAGTTGTTTTTTAGCTCAGTTCTTTGTTGTGGTTAGTTTTTTTTCTATTGTAATATATTCCAATTCCGATTATAGTTAAAATTTCAGCTATTATTGATAAATACGAACCCTCAAAACCAAAAGCTCCGCCATTTATTAAATTACTTTCATTTGTTTTAAATTCAATAATTGAATAAGTGTCTTGACCACTAACATTAAATCCAAGAAGTGTTTGAAATAAATTCCAGCTTAAATGCATTGCAATTGGAAACCATAAGTTTTTAGTGTAGATATATGACAAGCCAAGAACAATTCCCGCTAAGAATAAATCAAATAAAGAGAATAGGCTAATATTCGGATTCAACCCGTGCATTATAGAAAATAAAATTGATGAAAGAATTAGTGCTGTATATTTATTAAATGAACTCATTAGGTTTTTTAAAATATAACCACGAAAAAGAGTTTCCTCAACAATAGCTACAATCGTAAAAAGTAATATTGATTTTATTAATTCTTCCAATTTAAAATTAACTTTTAGAAAAAATATTTCTTTAAAGTAAATTAGTAGAAAATAGCCTATTGTCATTATTATTAGACCAATTATAATTCCAATAATAAAATCTTTCAATCTATTTTTAGTCTGAAATCCAAGTTGAATAAACTGCTCTTTATCTACAAATTTCATAAAAAGCCAAATAATAAAAAAAGTGCCAATTAAATCAAAAAAACTAATTATCAATTGTTCAGTTGACGTTTCTACATATTCTAAATTTCCGAATTCAGTTCCCGCAATTAAAGTTCCAAAATATTGGAATATTCCAACAAAAATAAAATACGATATCATAAATAGAAAGATTCTTCCAGTCGTATTCATTTTCATTCCAATATCTTTCATTTTATTTGAATTATGTTCGGGTTTTTAATTAACCACAACGTATAGTATATGCAAAGTAGGCGATTGCGGGCTTCAAACCTATCAAACCGATAAGATGTTGAAGCGGGCTACAACCGTTGAATTTACTACTATCTCGCCTATTTTGTATATACATCTTAAGTTAGCATTTTATAATAAAAGACTAAATTTAAGTATATAAATCAGAAAGAATAAAAGAGAGAATTAAGGTTAATATACACGGTGAAGCCAAGACTTCGACAACATTGATAATCCTCTCTCTTTTCTACTAACAATCACGTTCAGTTCTGTGAGACCTAGATCTCGATTTCAAGTTGTTGTGAGTAAAAGTAGGTTATTCTTTCATAAATCAGTTCTTATGAATAAATATAAGGAAATTTTTGGAGTTGACATCAGTAAAGACGTTTTTGATGTTTATGGAAGTACAAATGGTCATGATCAATTTAAAAATGATGAATTAGGGTTTAAAACCTTTTTAAAAAGTTTACCTAAAAACTCATTAGTTATTATGGAAGCAACAGGTTATTACCATTACAGATTAGCTCAGTTTTTATACAAACAAAGCATTTTTGTATCGGTGGTAAATCCTTTGTCTGTAAAGCGTTTTATCCAAATGAAATTATCTAAAGTAAAGACGGATAAAAGTGATGCAAAGGCTATCTGTGAATATGGAAGTATCAATGAAGTTCCATTGTATACGGCTCTTACTAATGTTCAGAGTGAGTGTTTACAGTTGTTTAGGTTATTAGATAGTGATATTAAAAAACGCACAGCGGTTAAGAATAAAATCCACGGAGAAGAAGTTTTAGGGATTCCCTCTAAGTGGGTTTATGGTTCATTAAAACGGACTAAAAAACATTTAGACAAAGAGATTTTAGGAATCGAAACAAAAGTACTATCATTAGTAAAACAAGACCAACAAGCACAGTTAACATTGCTAACTAGTATTCCAGGAATAGGATTGAAAACGGCATTGTTTTTAATTGTAATTACTGATGGATTTAAGAAATTTGAAACAGCTTCACAATTATGTAGTTATGTAGGAATTACTCCAACGATAAGAGTATCTGGGAGTAGTGTACGTGGAAGAAGTAGAATAAGTAAGGTTGGAAATAGGAAGTTACGCAACCTCTTGTTTCTCTGTGCTTTTACAGCTTGCAAGCATAATAAAGGATGTCGCGAGATTTATGAGCGAATTGTTAACAAGGGTAAGAGTAAGAAATTGGCTTTAATAGCGGTTTCAAATAAACTGATAAAACAGAGTTTTGCTATTGCAAAATCAGGTTTACCATATGACGAAACGTACGTTTCTGTTTTATCAAAATAAGTAGTATTTACATAAAAAATAAAAGCTCAAAATACGAATTCATAGCATTATGAGCCTAAAATAATAGTGCGTAAATTTAATGAAGAAAAGAGTTGTTTTTTAGCTCAGTTCTTTGTTGGCAGCTGGTTTTATTTATGTTTTTGTCCTAGTTTCTCAATTTTGTTAATCCAATCTTGTCGTTTCTTTTCATTCGATGATTTAATCGGGCCCAAAGCTGTAACCTTTACTGGTTTGATTCCACAAAACTCTAAGATTCCTTTTTTCATTGAATTGTGTCCAGGATTTTTATAAATCAATGAATAATACCATTTAGGCGTATCCATAGTCACAATCAATCTTGCCGATTTACCTTTCAGTAATTTATCCCATAGCAAAGAATTATCTCGATACTTAAAAGCATATTTTGGTAGAAATACCCTGTCTATGAATCCTTTTAATAATGCAGGGTAAGTCCCCCACCAAGTCGGATAGACAAATACCAAATGGTCTGCATCTAATATATCTTGCTGTATTTGTAATAAATCAGGTTCAAGTTCTGTTCTTTTTCTATATCCATAATGCAGATTCAAATCATATTTTAAATCAATCAAGTTAACTAATTTGCAATCTGCTTTTGTCAATTCAGCTCCATTCTTGTAACTAATGGCCAAATCAGCACAAAAACTTTCGCTATCAGGATGTCCGTTAATTATTAATATCTTTTTCATTCTTGCTCGTGTCGTTTCTTAACTTGCTGCCAACGTTGTTGTATAAGCTTTGTTGCGTGGTTTAGGCAATGAATTTACTAAATAAAACACGAACGGCGAAATTCCGGAGGAATTTCCCAAGTGAGCTAAAACTAGCAATAAAGTTTATACGGTGTTGGCAGTAGTTTATATTTTCTTTACTTCAATATATGATGAATTAACTGCACACGCTTTTTTCAAGTCAACTCCATATGCTCTCATAAAAGCGTCAATTAAATCTTTTCCGCCATTTGTAGCAAGTGGATTTCCATATGAAGAAACAAATTCGACACTCATTCCTTTTTCTAATCTTACTCCGTTAGAAATTCTATTACTTTTTACTATTGCTTTAAATAATGCCATTTTATTTGTTTTTTATGATTTGTTTAAGTTTAACTGCTAAATTTTCCTTTTCCAAAATATTACTGAATATTCTTTTGTAGGACAAAAAATGAATATTTTCAGATTCAGAAAAATAATAGCCAATATTCAATTCATTATTCCATTGATTATATTTTTCATAGCAGTTTTCAATTATTTGATTAAAAACATCTTTTCCTTCAAGAATTACAATTTTTGGTTTAGTTATTTTGATTAAAGAAATACAAAACTTGCAAGACTCATTAAAATAATCTTTGAATGAAACTTCAGATTGATTGATACATTTTTTTATTTCAGAAGCTTGACGAGTTATGATGTGATAAAGGTTAGTTTTAACACAATTATTTTCCAATTTAGAAATTACTTCACTCTCTGAAAATCCTGATAATTTCAATAACTCAACTGTTTGCTTTGCTAATGCATATTTGTAATAGTAATCAAAGTGGTCTAAATAAGAAATTCTTTCAGTTTCTAATTTTATTTTGTAATTTTTTTCTCCATTTCCTGCTCCAGGATTAATTCCTATAAATAAAAATTCAGGTTTTTCAATTATTTTTCCGTCAATAACTTCAAAACCATAATATAATTCTTTAGATTTTTCAGATTTTAAAAGTTTTTGATTAATTGAATTTAAATATTTGTAAACTTCATTTTTCCATTTTTCAATATTTTCTTTTTCCATTTTTTTGAGTAATTACTGCCAACGTGTTTGTACAAGGTTAGTTGCGTGGTTTAGTAATAAATTTAATAAATAATTACTGACAAAGAAAATCCGCGAGGATTTTCGTAAGTGAGCAAAAAGCAAGCAATTAATTTTGTACGGTGTTAGAGCACGTTTTTATTTCCTTTTTTGGATAGTTTCATTATAGTGTTTCAATTTGAATTGCCTATCAAGTTCAACCATAATTAGATTTATTAATTCCTTTAAAACTTTAATATCATATTCCTCAAAAAGTTTGTTATAATGCGCTTGGTCGTTCCCCAACCAACTTGCTCGTTCTAAAATTCCTTTTAAGTCTCCTTCATAATATTTTTTAATAACTTCACCCAACCATAGTTTATTTATTATTTCTGCATCTTTTGGATTTGATTGAATTGCCCAATCTTTCACTAAATATTCAACAGATTTCCTAAAACCCATTCCCGCTATTTCATATAATCCTTCATTTTCAGCAGTTAGACTCTGTAGGTATGTTTCAATAAATCTGGATTGTAAGTCCTTTTCTATATCTTCATTATTTCCGCTTTTTAGATTTAATATTGGTTCTGGCCATTCTGGTCCTTTTGGAAGTCCATCTAAAAATCTTATAAATTCATATTTATACCCTTCAAATCTTTCATATAGTATTGGGAAGTGTCGATTGCATTTACTGTGAGTACATCTCCAAAGTGTAATTATTTGCCTATTTTCTTCCAAACTATGGGTATGTTCCATATGTTTAAATTCGGGTTCATTTACCACGTGACAATGTGGACAAATATTCGGTTCTTCTATGTTTATATTTCCAAAGTTCATTTTAAATGTGCTCTAACGTGTTTGTGTATGATTAGTGGCGTGTTTAAACAACTAATTTAGCAAATAAAAACCGAATAGAAAATCCGCGAGGATTTTCGTAAGTAGGCTCTCACTAGCAATGGATTATATACGGCTTAAGTTAGCATTTTATAATAAAAGACTAAATTTAAGTATATAAATCAGAAAGAATAAAAGAGAGAATTAAGGTTAATATACACGGTGAAGCCAAGACTTCGACAACATTGATAATCCTCTCTCTTTTCTACTAACAATCACGTTCAGTTCTGTGAGACCTAGATCTCGATTTCAAGTTGTTGTGAGTAAAAGTAGGTTATTCTTTCATAAATCAGTTCTTATGAATAAATATAAGGAAATTTTTGGAGTTGACATCAGTAAAGACGTTTTTGATGTTTATGGAAGTACAAATGGTCATGATCAATTTAAAAATGATGAATTAGGGTTTAAAACCTTTTTAAAAAGTTTACCTAAAAACTCATTAGTTATTATGGAAGCAACAGGTTATTACCATTACAGATTAGCTCAGTTTTTATACAAACAAAGCATTTTTGTATCGGTGGTAAATCCTTTGTCTGTAAAGCGTTTTATCCAAATGAAATTATCTAAAGTAAAGACGGATAAAAGTGATGCAAAGGCTATCTGTGAATATGGAAGTATCAATGAAGTTCCATTGTATACGGCTCTTACTAATGTTCAGAGTGAGTGTTTACAGTTGTTTAGGTTATTAGATAGTGATATTAAAAAACGCACAGCGGTTAAGAATAAAATCCACGGAGAAGAAGTTTTAGGGATTCCCTCTAAGTGGGTTTATGGTTCATTAAAACGGACTAAAAAACATTTAGACAAAGAGATTTTAGGAATCGAAACAAAAGTACTATCATTAGTAAAACAAGACCAACAAGCACAGTTAACATTGCTAACTAGTATTCCAGGAATAGGATTGAAAACGGCATTGTTTTTAATTGTAATTACTGATGGATTTAAGAAATTTGAAACAGCTTCACAATTATGTAGTTATGTAGGAATTACTCCAACGATAAGAGTATCTGGGAGTAGTGTACGTGGAAGAAGTAGAATAAGTAAGGTTGGAAATAGGAAGTTACGCAACCTCTTGTTTCTCTGTGCTTTTACAGCTTGCAAGCATAATAAAGGATGTCGCGAGATTTATGAGCGAATTGTTAACAAGGGTAAGAGTAAGAAATTGGCTTTAATAGCGGTTTCAAATAAACTGATAAAACAGAGTTTTGCTATTGCAAAATCAGGTTTACCATATGACGAAACGTACGTTTCTGTTTTATCAAAATAAGTAGTATTTACATAAAAAATAAAAGCTCAAAATACGAATTCATAGCATTATGAGCCTAAAATAATAGTGCGTAAATTTAATGAAGAAAAGAGTTGTTTTTTAGCTCAGTTCTTTGTTGGCAACTGGTTTTATATTTCCGTTCCCTTAATTCGGATTGTATTTGCTTTTTTTATGTTTTCAGTTGTCCTTGTTATTAGTTTTACTAAATTAATTTCAATATTTTTATCAGACGTTTTGATTTTATTTGATATAATTTTCAAGATGAAGTTTTCGTCAATTAAATAGTCATTGTAATCTTGGTTAATTACATCTCCATTAATCTGAAAAATAAGTGGTTTACTGTCTAATTCTAAATGTTTTGTAATAAGTTCCTTTAAAGTTATAAATTTTGGAATATAATCCGATTTCATTTTTAGAATAATTTTCCCATAGTATTCTTTTCCGTTAAGAGTATAATTTTCTTTCTCAATATTTATACTTTCTATTTTCTCCGAATTTATTACGTTTAAAATATTTTCATCTCCTACAAAAATTTCATTCACAAAAATTCCAGCTGGTTTTTTGTTAGGATGAAATTTATCTAAAGTATCATTTACGAAAACTTTTATTTCTGAATTTTCTGAATAGTTAGTTTTCGCAGTAGATTTTTTTCCGATAATCTCTTGACTAAACGAATTAAAAGTCACGAACAGTAATATTAAAGCAAAAATAATTTTTCTCATATCTGTTTGGATTTAATAATTCAAATTTAAAATATGTTTAGTTATTTCAAAACTAATAATGAGTGAATGATATTCATTATTGAGTAAACGATACTTTATGGTTAGTCAATCAGTTTCTTGGTTTGGTTAACTTGTTGCCAACGGTTAGTATATGAAAAGTAGGCGATTTAGAAGCGCATACTTTCAGTTAAACACAAAATTTGATGCGAGCCAAAAGCCTTGATATTACTACTATTTTGCCTATTTTTTATATACATTGTTGTGTGTTGTTATTCTTCTCCTATATGTTTTTTGTAAAACTTCCATGCTTCCTTTGCCACATTTCTTCCTAATTCTAATCCTGCTACATTATCGGATTGAATATGATAACCTCCCAATACCCTCGAAATACCAGCCATTTCTGCTGTTTCTGTGAATGTTGGAAATTTCAAAGTAACTGTGTCTCCCAAGTTGTCAGGTTCTGTCATTGCACCTGCTACTAATTGTGCTTCAGAGCCAAATTTGTCACTACCCGTCCACAATTTTAAAGCTTCTGCACAGCCTCCACTAATGGTACTGTGCCCCGATGTATAACTTGGAAAAGGAGGGCATAAAAATGTTTCAGGTGAATAAGGTCTCCATTGATTTCCTTTTATTTCCATCATTCCTTTTCCTTCTCCTCCCCAAGCTTTGATTTTCTGTTCATCATAATATTGATGGACCAATGCATAAGGTCTGGCATAATCGTAAAACATTTTTGAATCCCAAGAAGCTATGAAGGCATCCATGGCAACCACTTGATTATAAAAATACATTTTTACATCCTCATCAAGTGTATGATTATCTCTTCGAGAAACATCTTGGGCAAATTTTAGCCAATGCCCCGCTTGTTGTACAGACTGTGGACCATCTCGCATAAACTCTACCAATGCCTTTTGATAATCTGTTAGGTTGTATTGTAATTCTATAACTTCTCGAACTTCTTTTTCCAGTTGTTCCGAACCAATCATTGGAGGGGGTCCAGGTCGAAATTGGTCTCCTGATTTTAGGGCAATAGGTTTGACCTTGTCCCAAAATGGAGTTAAGCATCCTGGTGCAAATTTTCCACCTTTCCCGTCAGAAAAATACTTAGGTTGCCAGCGGTTAGGGTCAACATTTTTATCAGCGGAATTAACTGGCTCATATCCAACGTAATTAAAATATGGTTCGCCATTAGAACCCGCTTCTTCACCATATTGATTAGAGCCGTCTCCTTTTCGAGCTTCAATTACTGCTTTTGCAGCTAAATTACCAATACCCTCAGGTGTTGTGGGATCCAATGATTTGTTTGTTGGGTCTAAGCCCAATTCTTTCATAAATTCCGCAAACAATGGTTTATCTGAAAAATAGTATTCATTCATTGCTCCAAATGCGGCATAACTAATGGCAATTTCTTTATTTTTCAAGGTCTGTTCTTTTGATGGTCTTCTATCAACGCCTTCAAGATAAACAGGAACAGCTTTTTCGTCATACATCGACCAAGCATCAAATACAGAAACAAATATTAAACCCAAATACCGAGAAGTGACGGTCGGTCTTGGTTTGAATTTTTCAGTATCATTGGCTTGGGCGGTCAATGCCATATATCCCCATTTATAGGCGATATTATCAACTCCTTTAGGTTCAAATGTTTCTGTTGAACTTTGGTGTTCCTTTTGATTTTGGTTCTGTTTACAGCCAAAAAGGATTAGGGATGTAATAAAAAGTAAAATCGTTTTTTTCATTTTTATTTTGATTTGTTTTTTTTAATGACACACAACGGGTTTGAGCATGAAAAGTTGCGACTTTTGAAATCGTAATTTTTCAGGCGTATAAATATATTATTTTTTTGTTTTAGAACCATTCTATTTTACTGAATAAAGCAATTTTTTATGCGCGTTGTTGTATTTTAGTGGCTTTTCATTCCATTGCTAAAAAATCGTACCGATTCAATTCTCAAATCCGCAATAATTGATAAAATCATAAATGTTTCTCTATTTGTTAAAATTTATCATTTTACGTTTTCGTTCTGCTCATTTCTCCGTAGTTTAGCCCCTTAATAGTTCGGAGTGATATTTTAAATTTCAAAACTAATATATTTGAGATATGAAATACAAGAAATGGACATTAGAACAGAAGTTAGAAATTCTATCAGTTTCAGAAGAAATAGGTATTGTAGAAGCCTGCCGAAAATACAGTGTAAGCACTGGAACATTTTACAGTTGGCGAAAGAAGTTTGAGCACAAAGGAGAAGCAGGTTTGAAGGTAACTTATGATACCAAGAGTAAAGAACTTAAAGAGGCAGAAGAAGAGAATCGAGTTTTAAGAAAATTATTAAGTGATAGAGAAATTGAGCTTGAAGTACAACGAGAACTTTTAAAAAAAAAGTTTGGAACGTCCGATCCAAGAAAGATTTAGTCAATGCAATTTATAAAAAATATAAGTGTAGCAAAACAAAAATCCTAAAAATGGTAGGTATTGTAGAGAGTAGTTACTACAGAGAACCTAGTGGTGGTAAAAAAGGAAATAAGCCAACTAAAGAAACTTTTCATAAGACCAAAGGCTTTGTATTACAAAACGATGTAGTTGCAGCTATAAAAGAAATTTTACAGCATGAGTTTATAGATTGTGGTTATCGATTAATGACCAGCTATTTAAAAAGAGAGGGGTACACTATAAATCATAAAAAACTATATAGAATTATGAAAGAAGAAGGCTTACTCAAACTAGATAATAGGATAGATAGAAGTGGTTCAGGACGCAAGTTTGTAAAGTTCAGAAAAGTTCACACTTCTAAGCCCTTAGAATGCCTGGAAATGGATATAAAAATGGTTTGGATACCAAGTGTAGGAAAGAATGCTTATTTACTCTCGGTCATAGACGTTCATACTCGTAGAATACTAAAAGACTATTTTTCTTTTACCATTAAACAGCATCACGTTATTACATTACTATCTGAGTTGTTTCAAGATTATGATTACCCCAATAATGTAGTTATTAGAAGTGATAATGGAAGCCAATTTATAGCTAAAAGAGTACGTGAATACTTAGGTTTAATCGGAGTACAACAAGAATTTACACACATTGCAACACCTGAGGAAAATGCACATATAGAAGCGTATCACGGAATATTAAAAAAAGAAGTTTTTAAAAGGTTCGACTATCAATATTTTGGTGAAATAGAGCAAATATTAAAACGAAACGTGAAATTTTATAACAATAGAAGACTTCACGGATTGTTGGGACGTATAACCCCAATGGAAAAATGGAATACAGATAAACATCTAATTATGATGAAAAATTTAACAGCTTAATTAATAATCGAAATTTAAAAGATTACTCTTGTTTTATAGGGGTCAAAACATAAATTTATCTATTTTTGAAATTTGATTGAAAAAAGATTGAAAATCAGTTATTTTAAAATCGCGTTGAGCTATTTTTCTAACGATTTCTTTATTAGGTATAGTTTTAAAGGTTTTATTAGCTAAAATCATGTTAGAGGGTAACTTAGATATAGAGCCAAGTAAATCCGAAAGTTCTCTCAATGTGCAGTTATTAAGTGTTTTGTCTAAAATTTTGGAAGGAAAAGCATTTACTAATCTATCGGTAAAAGTCTTGTTAATTTTAGCTGAAACTGCTATAAATTTTGATAAATGGCTACATTTTGTTTCTTGGGTTATTTTTATTTTAATTAAATCAACAAAATTTTGATTATCTATTAGTTTTAGTATTTTATCATTTGATATGTCATATAGTTCTGATATAATTGTAGCAAGATTAGCTAAATTATATTCTTTTAAATTTTTAAGAAGAAAATCAATTTCTAAACTATTAACAACTGAAGTAATAACTTTTCTGTCAAAAGGATATAGCTCCTTAAGGGATTTACTTAATTTACCTAGCGGAGTAGTTTTTACAATATTTTGAAAATAACTGATATCTAATTCGTTTATTAATAACCTAGGTATTTTGCCTTCAATTCTTTTAAATTCGGATATAGATTTTGTAAGGTTTGCTATTGGTAAATATTTAACATCAAATAAAGTCTTTTTTATGTTTATCTCGTTCAAAATTTCAATTGCATATTTCCTGCCTTTTAATTGAGAAATCTCTATAATAGAGTTTGAAATTGATAAAAAAGGTGCTTTTTGAAAAATATTAATCCACTCTTCTTTTGATAAATAATTAACTAATTTGATAGCTAATGGCTTGTCAAAATCTGAAACAGATCTTAGACAATATGTTAAATCATTTAACTGTGATGAATATAAAATTTTCTTTAAATCATTCTCATCAATTTCTTCCATTGATTTTTTATATCTAGAAAGGTTTTTACTTGAATGAATAGTTAAAAATTTTCTAAAATCTAAAGCGTCCTTGATTTTAAATTTATCCCAGAAATTTGTTATGCTATTATCTTTTAAAACTAAATTTTCTTTATAAAAATCAAATTCAATTTTATTAAGTTTTTGAATATTATTGAAGAAAATAATAAATTCATCTGTGATTGGGAGAGTATTAAAATACTTTATGATTTGATTTTTAACTAATTTGGAAGATGTGAGCTTAATAAATAACTTATTTCCCTTATTTATTGCTAACTTATTTAATAAACTTCCAATCTTTGGAGGGAATCCAGAACGACCGTTTTCATTAAAAAACGAAAAATATTTAAAAAACATTTTTAATTCAAAATCATAAAATCCATTTGGATAATTAATTTTATAGTTACTATCGGATTGGATTAATGAGTTTAGCAATAGTCTAGAAAAACTTGAATGGAAAAAAGAATAATTATCATTTTTTGATTGTATTATTAATCCTTCTTTCCTTAGAATTTGTTCGATATCTCTATCTGAATTTTGGAAGTAAAAACCAATTTCAAATTGATTAATACAGGTATATAGCATTAAACTATCTCGTTGACTAAAAGTAAAATTACTAAAGTATCTTCGATTTATGATTTTGCTAAGTTCTGTATCATCAATGTCATCAAGTTGCTTTGTTGGATTTTGTTCCCAGATATCCAATAATATGTTTAGCTTTAAAAGACTACTATTTATAATATAATATATTTTGTTTAAATCTCCTGTGTTTGAAATAATTCCTTGCGTATTTAATATTTTTTTCTGTCGGTTTTTTATTAAGGATTGAATTTTTTCATTTCGGTTTTGAGTTGGGTTTACAATAAATTTTAAATCTGAAAGTTCAAATAAATCTATTCCTGATAAGTTATCAATTTTATAAGTTTTATCTATTTCTCTAGAAATGAATAGTAAAGTTAGGTTTTTATATTGTTGACAAAACTTGTAGGTTTCGCAAGCCACGTTATATTCTAAATGGATATTATCTAAAATTAAAAGGGACGGAAAATTTATCAGTGTCTTTATATCTTGTTTAATGTTGGTAAGTGAATTCTCGGATTTTAAATCTAAGTATCTAGACAGGTAAGACTTGTCTAAATGGTTCGATAATTTAATAGCAAAGGTTGTTTTACCACAAGAAGGGATCCCTGAAATTAAAATATTTGATATGTTGCCTTTTTGTATTTTTTTGATAGAGTCATTTATAAACTTTTTTTCTTCTGTGCTGAAAATAAAATGTTTGATATCCTGAATTGATGGTGTGTATTTTGAAGAGTCTTTAAAATAATTTTCGATTTTATTAAAACATGTATCAGAATTTATTTGGTTTATTAAAAGTTTGATGTCAAGTAATTCTTCTTCTAGTTTCCTTGCAAATATTTTTTCAATTTTTTCAATTTGTGCATCATCAATTATAAAGTTACTTTCCCTATTCTTTTTAGAAAAATTGTGTTTTAATTCATTTAAATATTTTGCTGTGTATTTTACTTGATTATCTCGATTGTCAATTACTGTATGACAAGATGGGCATAGAACTAAAAGATTCTCATATTCATTAAGTTTATCTTTTTTAAGAAAAGTATTATATCTTGCCCCTCCTTTATTAAAAGCCTCAATATGGCAAATTTCTCCAATTACTGCATTTTCTCTAATTATTGAATTATTACAAACTGCACATCTACCATTTGTATCAGCAAATAAGCGTTTAACAATTTTTGATTTTATGTATCGTGATGCCATTTTTTTTGTGAAATTGATGTTTATGCCAACACTAATGTAAATATAAAACCTTTTATTCTGTTATCTCCAGTGTTATTTAATTTTGGTTTTTCAAACACTAAGTACAAGGTGTAAAATATTATTTTATCTATTTTCCTTACAATTTCTCCTTCAAAGCCGCAATTTCATCACGCAATTTAGCAGCAACAATAAAGTCTAATTCTTTAGCGGCCGCTTCCATCTGTTTGCGTTTATCTCTAATGCGTTTTTCGATTTCTTCTTTTGGTAAATACTGTAAATCTTGTTCTGCAGCAACTTGTTTTGCGTTGTCGTAATGATAACTAGAAACGGCAGATTTAGACAAAGTATCGTCAATTTTTTTGTTAATTTGAGTCGGAGTAATGCCGTGTTTGGTGTTGTAGGCAATTTGCTTTTCACGTCTTCTTTCTGTTTCGTCAATGGTTTTTTGCATGCTGTTGGTCATTTTATCAGCATATAATATTGCCAAACCATTTACGTTTCTTGCGGCTCTACCAACGGTTTGTGTTATAGATCTATGACTTCTTAAAAAACCTTCTTTATCGGCATCTAAAATGGCTACTAAAGAAACTTCTGGTAAATCTAACCCTTCACGCAAAAGATTAACTCCAATTAAAACATCAAAAATACCTTTACGCAAATCTTGCATAATTTCTACACGCTCTAACGTATCTACATCAGAATGAATATAACGACAACGAATAGCTACTCTTGTTAAGTATTTTGTCAGTTCTTCTGCCATTCTTTTGGTTAATGTCGTCACCAAAGTACGTTCGTCTTTTTCTACACGAACCTGAATTTCTTCAATTAAATCATCAATCTGGTTTAAACTTGGGCGAATTTCAATTACAGGATCTAATAAGCCTGTAGGTCTAATTATTTGCTCTACAAATATACCTTCTGTTTTTTCTAATTCATAATCTGCAGGTGTTGCGGAAACATAAATTACTTGGTTCTGTACCCCTTCAAACTCATCAAATTTTAAAGGGCGATTGTCCATTGCGGCTGGTAATCTAAAACCATATTCCACTAAGTTTTCTTTTCTACTTCTATCGCCACCGTACATAGCATGCGTTTGCGGAATGGTAACATGGCTTTCATCAATCACCATTAAATAATCATCCGGAAAATAATCTAACAAGCAGAAAGGTCTTGTACCAGGTTCTCGTCCGTCTAAATAACGAGAATAGTTTTCTATACCAGAACAATACCCCAATTCACGAATCATTTCTAAATCAAACTCAGTTCGCTCCTTTAAACGTTTTGCTTCTAGATGTTTTCCTATTTCTTTAAAATATTCTACCTGTTTCATCATATCTTCTTGAATTTGATGAATGGCATTTTGTAAAATGTCTGGTGATGTTACAAATAAGTTTGCAGGATAAATAGTCAGTTCACTAAAGCTTTCTAAAACTGTATTGTTTTCTAAATCGAAAGATTCTATTTCTTCAATTTCATCACCAAAAAAATGGACTCTATAGCCATTATCTCCGTAAGACGGATAAATGGTAACCACATCGCCTTTTACTTTAAAGGTTCCACTTTTTATTTCGTGTTCTGTTCTAGAATATAAACTTTGTACTAATTGATGTAAAAATTTTGTTCGTGCAATTTGTTGATCAACATGAATAGGAATTACGTTTTTCTTAAATTCTACGGGATTTCCAATACCATACAAACAAGAAACGGAAGCCACCACTAACACATCTCGTCTACCAGAAAGTAGGGAAGAAGTGGTGCTTAAACGCAAACGTTCGATATCATCATTAATAGATAAATCTTTTTCTATAAAAGTTCCCGTTACCGGAATGTAGGCTTCAGGTTGATAATAATCGTAGTAAGACACAAAATACTCTACAGCGTTTTCAGGGAAAAATTGTTTAAATTCAGAATACAATTGAGCTGCCAACGTTTTGTTGTGTGCCAAAACTAAGGTGGGTTTGTCTACTTGTTTTACCACATTGGCAACGGTAAAAGTTTTACCAGAACCTGTTACCCCTAAAAGTGTTTGATATTTTTCACCACCTTTAATGTTTTTAGTAAGTTCTTTTATTGCTTGTGGTTGATCTCCCGTAGGAGAAAACTCTGATACCAATTTAAATTCCATGCTGTAAAAATACGGATACTTTTAAACAAAGTATCCGTATTTTTTTAAGTTTTAAAATGCAATTTTAAGTTTTAAGAATGCAAGGTTTTTTTTATTAAGCATTCCAATCTAAAGTAGTATAATTCTTTTTTAGATATGCCTTTACAATGGCAATATCGTCTTTAGAAGACAAATCTGGAACATGTTCTGAAAGCGGAATTCCGACAACTTTATTATCGGTTTCTGTAATATAATTTAACAACGCAGTTTGCATTTCTTTTTCATTTCTTGTAGGATGCACAGGGCAATTCTTTAAAAAAGGATAAAATTCTTTGCCCTCAAACTTAAAAATATTCATGCTGACTCTTAACTTTTGTTCTCTATCGTAAAAATTAGGAACATCTAATTCTGATGGTTTTTCAAGAATATGGACCAACTCGTTACGTTCGTTTAATTTGGTGAGAGCAAATTTAGAAATTCGCTCTAAAGGAAACTCTAAAGAGTCTCTGTTATAAGAGATGAATGCATTGTTATAGTCCGTTTCTCTAAGGAAACGTAGTGCTTTTGTAGAGTATAAATTATCACTATTACAAACCGTGTAAAATTGATTGTTTAATTCTGGAAACTGCTCTACTGCTTGTAAAAGTGCATCAGCAGTGCCAAAAGGTTTTTCTCTATTTGCAGGAATATATTGAATGGGAAAAGAAATAATTAGGCCGTTAAAATTGTTGTTTTTATCTTTACTTCCGTAAAACTCTTTAAACAAACCACCTTTTTCATTGATTACAATATAGATGTTTTTATAACCCGCTTTTTTAGCATTGAATAAAAGGTAATCTAACACAGGTCTACCCGAATTATCTAAACTAATTAAACTCTTACTTCTATTGTTGGCTTGTTCAGTTTCGTTTGAATTTAGGTTTTTAGAAGTCGCAGGTTTTTTCATTCTTGATGAAGCGCCACCTGCTAATATGATTAAGTTATTGTGCATAGAATCTTATTTAATGGTTTAAAAGTAATCATTTCAAGTTTAATTAGTATTTTTATTTTATGGATTTATTCTCGACAGAAAGCATCAAAAATATTTTACCTTTTGATGGGGTTACCAATTATTACGGACTTGTTTTAGATAAAAAACAATGTGAATTTTATTATCAAAAATTGATGGAAACCATTCAATTTAAAAATGATGAAGCAATTATTTTTGGTAAAAAAATCATCACCAAAAGAATGGTCGCTTGGTATGGAGAATCTGAATATTCTTATACCTATTCTAAAATAACAAAAAGGGCAAATATTTTTACTGAAGAATTGTTGGCGCTAAAAGAAATTGTAGAACGAGAAAGTGGAGCAACCTATAATTCTTGTTTGTTAAATTTATATCCTACAGGAGCAGAAGGAATGGCATATCATTCTGATGGAGAAAAAATGCTACGAGAAAATGGTGCTATTGCGTCGTTATCTTTAGGAGCCGATCGTAAGTTTTCTTTTAAGCATAAAAAGAACAAGCAAAGAATAGATATTGTGTTAGAAAAAGGAAGTTTATTAATAATGCGAGAAGGTACTCAAACCCATTGGCTTCATAGATTGCCACCTACAAAAAAAGTAAATTCACCAAGAATTAACCTAACTTTTAGAACAATAGAATTGTAAATTAATGATCAATTTTTTTGATAAATTCTTCACGGTAATTTAAGCCAATCGGTATCCAATTATCATCAATAATAATTCTATTTCTTTGCACAGAATAAATGTGTTTTAAAGAAACAATAAAGGATTTATGTACACGTATAAAGTTTGTTTTTCCTAATTTTTCTTCAAAGCTTTTAAGGCTGCTGAGTGTTAAAATAGGTTTTTCTTTATGCGTATGAATTTTAATATAATCCTTTAAAGATTCAATATATTTAATATCGCACAAATTTATTTTTAGGTTTTCGTATTCAGATTTTACAAAAATAAATTCAGGATTCGTTTCTTGTTTTGCAACAGGTATTTCTTCTTCGTTTTTTGATTTTAATAAATTTTGAGCTCTGGTTGCTGCTTTTAAAAATCGATGAAAGGGAATGGGTTTTACAAGGTAATCGATGGCGTTTAAATTAAAACCTTCTACAGCATAATGAGAGTATGCAGTGGTAAAAATAAACATCGGTTTTGTTTCTAAAGATTTTATAAAATCGATTCCAGAGAAATTAGGCATTTCTATGTCTGTAAAAATTAAATCTATTTTTTGTTCTTGTAAAAAACTAGTGGCCTCAAATCCGTTAGAGCAAGAAGCGACTAACTCTAAAAACGGAATTTTAGAAATAAAATCTTCTAATAGTTCTAGTGCTAAAGGTTCATCATCAATAATTATACACTTCATAATTTATTTTTTTAAGTTGATTTTTAAGAGAACTTCAAATGATTTTTTAGTCTTTGTAATCTTTAAAGTATGTGCTTTGGGGTATAATAAGTTTAACCTGTTTTGTATATTTTCTAGCCCAATACCAGAATCTTTATTGATGGCATTTTGCAAAGAAGAAAGGTTGTAAACCACTAGTTGTAATTGATCGTTATTGGTAGAAATTTTAATAGAAATATCTGTTTTTCCTTTATAATCGGTTCCGTATTTAAAGGCATTTTCTATAAAAGAAATAAGGAGTAAAGGTTCTATTTTGTAATTTAAATCTCCGTGAATATTTATTTTTACACCACTAGAATCTTTTAATCGTAACAATTGTAAAGAGATGTAGTTTTTTATGTAATCTATTTCTTTTTCTAAGGAAATTAATTCTTCATTGGCCTCGTAAATCATATAACGCATGAGTTCAGAAAGTGTAACAATGGCTACAGTTGTATCGTCAGATTTTTTATTAGCTAAAGAATAAATACTGTTTAAAGAGTTAAATAGAAAATGTGGGTTTAATTGTGCTTTTAAAAAAGATAATTCAGAATTTACTTTTTGAGAAGCAATTAAAGTTCTTTCTTTTTCTGATTTATACCATTCGGCTACAAGTTTAACGCAGGTACTTAAAGCAAAAAATAAGAGTAGTAAAATAGGAGGTCTTAAATTGATACTATTTTGTCGGTGTCTTTGGAAATTACGAATGAAGTTATTATTGTGGAAAGGTGGCTTTAAGGAAATTTTTAGAAAATATTCTATTCCGTAAATTACAGAAAATATAATTGCTAAAGAAATTACAATGTATAGAACAATTTTTTTATTCAATAAAAAATTAGGAATCAACACCAAATAATTTAGATAAAAAGCAGCAATAAAAATAAAATTTAAAATGTAAAATTCATTAGGTATAGTGCTAAAGCGTGCATACGATTGAATAGCAGTAATTGATAAGAATAAAAGCCAAATAAGGCTATGAATAAGAATTTTTGTATTCAGTTTTTTTAATGTTGTATTCAAACTATGCGTTATTTAATAATTGCAAAACTATGAAGGAGGTTTCTTAAAAGTCTCCCAAAGAATTGTTGTTTTTATCACAAAAAAAAGATTAAAAATGAAGGAGTTTTAAATTATTGCCTTCATTTTTAATCTTCTATGTATTTAGAAAAATAAGTTTACTAAAACTTAATCGTCTTCATTTTCTAATTCATCTGGTCTAAATTCCCAAACATCATCAAAATAATAACTACCACTTCTACCCATTAAAACAAAAGCTTTCGAATCGAAAGTAAAGCTAGAAGCATCTTGTCTTGCAGTTCCTTCAAATACCGGTAACTCTTCCCAAGTATCGGTACTTGGGTCATATTCCCAACTTTCTGTGGTAATAGAGCCAGAAATACCGGTAGTTACATATCCTTTTCCATTTAAAGAAAAAGCGGCTCCACTGCTTAATAGAATTTCATAATCATCATCGTCGTCCTCATCATCATCTAGGTCTGTTAACCTTGTCCAGGTAGTACCATTAAAAGCATAAAAATCTTTTTCGTAGGCACCATTATGAATTCCTAAGCCAATATAAGCTACATCATTAATGGTAAAAACAGACGCATTTTGACGCTTTTCTCCACCAAAACCAACAGATTGTTCCCAAGTATTTGCAGCTACATTGTATTTCCAAAAATCTTTTTGTTCGCTGCCATCGTAACCAGTACCAATATAACCATCGTTACCAATAGTAAAAGCGATTGCTCCATATCTTGCGGTTCCTGCAAAATCTGCTTTTTGTGTCCAAGTATCTGATGATGGATCATATTCCCAAAAATCATTTAACCTATTTTCTCCGTCATAACCTGTACCTAAATATCCTTTTCCGTTTATAGAAAAACCAACAGCAGCACTTCTTGCAACTCCCGGAAAACTAGCTTTTTTTACCCAATAATCATTATCCGAATTATACTCCCAAGTATCAGCTAAATAATCATCACCATCATGACCGGTAACTAAATATCCTTTTGTGCCAATGGTAAAGCTTACAGAGTTTGCTCTAGAGTTTCCATCGAAAGTAGAACTTTCTACCCAGTTTCCATATTCATCGTCGTCTTCATCATCACTACTACACCCTATAAAAAATAGAGACATTAGTAATGTTGCTAAAAAAAGCATACGACTCTTGTGCTTTAAATTTGTTTTTCTCATTAGATTTAATTTATTCATTTGCATAATTATTTGGCAAACGTAAAAGCTATTTAGTTTAAAAAAGTACAAAATAGACAAACAAGGGTATTTTACAGATAACCATGTAAACCAAATGTTAATTTTCTTAAAAGGTGTTAATAATTGGGTTTAGAGGTGTTTTTTAGTGGTAAGTCTATAAAAAAATAGCGTTTATATATTTTGTGATTTTTAATGAAAACGCCCCTAATACTTTTGCTGAAAAAGTAAAATGAGGTATTTAATTATAGGTGTTTTAAGTTTTGTTTTTCTGATATCCTGTGCAACAGATGATACTACGGTTTATGAAGTTGGAAGCGATTTTATAGAAAACAATATTCAGGTTAGGGTAATAGATACGTTTACCGTAAAAGCAGGAACTTTTAAACGAGATTCTATTGTTACATCTGGTACCAATAGAATTTTATTGGGCAATGTGGTTGATGAAAACTTAGGTAGTTTATCTGCAAAATCATATTTACAATTAATAACTACTAATTTTTCTATTGGTACTAATGCAGAGTATGATTCTATTGGGTTTATTTTAAATTATGATAATTACTATTATGGTGATACAACTAAAATACAAACCTATAAGTTACACAGAATTACGGAGACAGTAGAAACAGAAGATAATAGTAGTTTTTACAATACTTCTTCCTTAAAATATGATGCCGATATTTTAGGACAAATTTCATTCATACCAAGACCTAATAGAACCACAGATTCATTATTTATTAAAATGGATGATGTTCTAGGAGAAGAAATTTTTGATAAGATAGTAGATAATGACATTAATACAACAGATGATTTTTTACAATATTTTAAAGGAATAGCAATAGTGCCAGATGCAACAGTAAATAGCCATATCTTAGGTTTTAATGCACAAATAACAGCGGGTTTATCAGGTAATTCTGGTATGCGATTGTATTATACTCTAAAAGATGATGATAGTGAAGATAATAGCTTTTATATAGATTTTGCAGTTTCTAATGCAGCAAAACAATTTAATGAAATTGAAGGAAACTTCTCTAATAGCACTGTAGGAGATTTTGAGGATGGAGAAGAAATTAAATTAAGTGCAAATACCAATAATTTATTATTTGCACAAGGAGGTATTGGTGTTTCTCCAAGAATAGAAATTCCTTCTATAAAAAGACTCTCTGAATTGTACGAAAATGCCACAGCCTTAAGTGCAGCCTTAACATTTAATCCTTTGTTAGGGAGTTATAATGAAGATAACCCTTTGCCAGAATCGTTATCGGTTTTTGTGGTAGATCATAAAAATAGAATGATAGAACAACTAACAGATATAGATGGCAACCTTGCTTCTGCCATATTAATTAATGATAATGATGAGTTTGATAAAAACACCTACTACACGGTAGATTTAAGTGGCTTTGTAGAAAATATTCTTTATACAGAAGAAGATTTAAATTATGCCTTAATGATTCAGTATGAAGATTACACAAAAGAAGTGCATAAGTTGGTCATAGAAAATGATCCAAGTACAAATAACGAGGTAAAATTATCAGTAAAATTTTTAAACTATTAAGATGAAAAAGAGCCTACTATTAATAGTGTTAATTGGATCCGTAAATATTTTATTGGGACAAGTAAATACAAATACACCTTATTCTTTGTTTGGTTTAGGGGTAGAAAACAAAACAGCAACCGGAGGTTTAACTGGGTTAGGTAATACAGGAATTGCACAAGCAAATCCTTTTGAAATAAATTTATTCAACCCAGCGAGTTTAAGTGGTATTTTACCAAAATCGTTCTTGTATGAGTTTGGTTTAAACGGTACGTATTCTACTTTAAAAACTAGTAGTGTTAGTGAATCTTCTACAAACGGAAATATCTCACACATTGCCATTGCATTTCCTATAAAAAAAGATTGGGGTGTGGGTATTGGGCTGCTTCCTTTTACAAAAACAGGTTATAATATAGATGTTGAAAATTCCATCGAAGGGTTTACAGATGTTTATATTACAAGGGTAACAGGAGAAGGAGGATTGAATAAATTTTATTTATCCACCGGTTTTAAGGTGATTAAAAACCTATCTTTTGGTGTAGATGTGTCTTTCCTTTTTGGTTCTATAAATCAAGAAAGTTTGGCTTATGCAGGCTCATTAGTATCTATTAGCGATCAAAATGATTATGGAGGTGTAAAGCTAAAAACAGGTTTACAATACAAATTACCTACCATTAAAGGAGTAGAAACTACATTAGGTGGTACGTTAGAACTACCTACATCATTAAGCGGGTCACAAACAAGATCATCATACAAAACATCTTCTAGCGGAACATCAATAGCTATAGAAAGTGAGGTGGAAAATGATTTAGATAATTTTGAACTTCCGTTTACTTACGGAGTGGGAATTACATCGGTCATCAATAAAAAAATTACCACTAGTTTAGATTATCGCAAATTACTTTGGAGCGATACCAATCAGCAGCAAAATAACGAGAGTTATGCAAACCAATCTATTTATGCCTTTGGTGTACAATTTGTATCCGCAAAAGAAAAATACAGTTATTGGTCTAATATAAAGTATAGAGCAGGTGTAAACTATAACACAGGTTTTTTAAAAATATCCAATCAACAAATAGATAGTTATTTTGTGTCTTTCGGTGTAGGTTTGCCTATGAAAAAATATAGCAATGATTATTTTAATATCTCTTATTCGTATGGTAGAGAAGGTACTTTAGAAAACAAATTAATTAAAGAGAATTTTCATAAAATTACTTTAAACTTAAATTTTGTGGGTAAATGGTTTGATCAAAGAAAGATAGATTAGGTAAGAATAACAATTTTAGAGCCATAAAATTATAATCTTATACTTACTTTTGCATAAAATTATTTTCTTTGGACAATACAAATAAAAAATCTACAAACCTTAATAAATATATAAGTTCTTCTGGTATTTGCTCTCGTAGAGAAGCCGAAAAATATATAAAAGAAGGCAGAATTACAATTAACGGTAAACCCACTCAGTTAGGAAACCGAGTAGGAGAAAAAGACGTTGTAAAATTTGATGGACGACTTGTAAAACCGAAAGACGAAATTTTATACATCGCTTTAAATAAACCAGTTGGTATTGTTTCTACTACAGATGATAGAGAACCAAATAATATTGTAAAGCATGTAAATTATCCAGAAAGATTGTTTCCAATAGGGCGTTTAGACAAACCATCCGAAGGATTAATATTTCTTACAAACGATGGTGATATTGTAAATAAAATTTTACGAGCAGGTAACAATCACGAGAAAGAATATTTTGTTTCTGTAGATAAGCCAATTACAGATGAATTTATTCAAAAAATGGGGAATGGAATTCCTATTTTAGGTACCATGACAAAAAAATGTTTGGTAGAAAAAATAAGTGGTAAAATTTTTAAAATCATTTTAACACAAGGTTTAAATCGTCAAATTCGTAGAATGTGCGAGTATTTAGGTTATGAAGTAACCAAGTTAAAACGTACAAGAATTATGAATGTAGAGCTTGGATATTTGCAAGCAGGAGATTGGCGAGAATTAACAGAACAAGAAATGAGCGAAATTAATAAAATGATTTCTACCTCTTCTAAAACAGAAGAAGCATCTGTTGTTAAAGAAAAACCCAAAAAACAAACTTCTAAAAAAAGAGAAGCGCCAACTAAAAACGATTTTAATAAAAAAAGTGCCTCTTTTAGAAAATCATCACCAAAAAGTAAAAGAAATAGTGGCGGTTTTTCAGCTAAAAAGAAACGCTGGTAGTTTTTGGGCGTTCCCTTTCAGGTCAGGCTTGGATTTTATCTTGAGCGAAGTAGAAAGGCTGCAATCTTTTTTATTAAAAAAAAATAAAAAAGGATTTTCGTTGCAATCCTTAACGCGCATTTTTGCCAATAAAAGTAGGGCTGTAACTTTTCGTTTTTTATAACACTTCATTTTATTTACCAATTCTTAAATAATAGTATCTTTGCCAGCAATGAAAATAAAGTTTATTTGTTTTTAGAATAAATAAATTAGAGAACAAAGTAATGATACACGTTCTTAATTTTGTGATTAATTTTAATTACAAGAATCATCAAAATTTATACGATTGAAATTCGACTTAAAAATAACCGACCCAAAGAGTAAGGCAAGAGCAGGAGTAATAACTACTGATCATGGAGAAATTGAAACGCCAATATTTATGCCCGTGGGTACTGTTGGAACCGTAAAAGGTGTCCATCAAACAGAACTTAAAAACGAAATAAATCCTGATATTATTTTAGGAAACACCTATCACTTATACTTACGTCCAGGAATGGATATTTTAGAAAAAGCAGGTGGTTTGCATAAGTTTATGAACTGGGACCGTAATATCTTAACAGATTCTGGAGGTTACCAAGTATATTCACTTTCTGGAAGAAGAAAAATTAACGAAGAAGGCGTAAAGTTTAAGAGTCATATAGATGGTTCTATGCACTTTTTTACACCAGAAAACGTAATGGAAACACAGCGTACCATTGGTGCAGATATTATTATGGCGTTTGATGAGTGTACACCATATCCTTGCGATTATAATTACGCAAAAAGATCGATGCACATGACGCATAGATGGTTAGATAGATGTATCAGTCATTTAGATAAAGTACCTTATAAATATGGCTATGAACAAACCTTTATGCCTATAGTGCAAGGAAGTACATATAAAGATTTGCGTAGACAATCTGCAGAATATATTGCAAATTCAGGGCAACAAGCAAATGCAATTGGAGGTCTCTCTGTAGGTGAACCTGCAGAAGAAATGTATGCAATGACAGAAGTGGTAACAGAAATTTTACCAGAAGATAAACCACGTTATTTAATGGGAGTTGGTACGCCAATTAATATTTTAGAAAACATTGCTTTGGGTATCGATATGTTCGATTGTGTTATGCCAACTAGAAATGCTAGAAACGGAATGTTGTTTACGGCACATGGTTCTATCAACATCAAAAATAAAAAGTGGGCAGAAGATTTTTCTCCAATAGATGATATGGGGATTACTTGGGTAGATACCATGTATTCAAAAGCCTATTTACGCCATCTTTTTGCTGCAAAAGAAATGTTAGGGAAACAAATAGCCTCTATTCATAATTTAGGTTTTTATGTTTGGTTAACTCGTGAAGCAAGAAAACATATTTTAGCAGGAGATTTTAGAGAGTGGAAAGACATGATGGTAAAACAAATGGATAAAAGGCTTTAAAAGTAAGCCGTTTTTCAGTAGCAGTAAACAGGTTACGCTATTAAACAAATAAACAATTACACAACGATAAGTGAGAATTATAGATTGGTACATATTAAAACGATTTTTGGTAACTTTTGTGTTTACCTTATTAATCTTGATTCCTATTGCTATTGCTATAGATATATCAGAAAAGATTGATAATTTTTTAGAACATACAGATTTAGGGTTTTACCAAATTGTAGATGAGTATTACAAAAATTTCATTATCTATTATGCAAATACTTTTATGCCTTTGGCATTATTTATTGCTGTAATTTTATTTACGTCTAAATTATCAAACAATACAGAAATTATTGCCATTACAAATGCAAAGGTTTCTTTTACCCGTTTTTTATATCCTTATTTTATTGGAGCTACTTTAATTACCATTGTTTCTTTAGCAATGAATCATTTTGTGGTACCTAATAGTAGTAAGGAAAGAAAGAAATTCGAAAAAGAGTACATTCAAAATAGTAGGCAAAAACACGAGTTAAAATATGTAAAAGAGTTTAGTTTACAGCTAACTGACAGTACGTACATTTTTATACGAAGTTTTGATACAGAATCTAATTCGGGGTATGATTTTACCTCAGAAGTTTATGATGGTATAGAATTAAAATCTAAATTAGTTGCAAATAGAATAAAGTACAGTGATAAAGACTCTGCTTTTACTTTGTCTAACTGGAAACTACGTAAGATTTTTAAAGACAGAGATAGTATTTTTTCAGGTGTTAAAATAGATACCGTTTTTAACTTTACACCTAAAGATTTAATTTATAAATCTGCTTTAGCACAAGAAATGCCTTCTAATGAGTTGTTAAAATTTATTGGTGTTTCTAAAAAAAGAGGAGTTAAAAATTTAAATGCGTATTTAGTGGAGTTTCATAAAAGAACAAGCTTACCTGTTGCTTCTTATATTTTAACAATAATAGCAGTAGCATTGGCTTTTAGAAAACGAAGAGGTGGTACGGGTGTTAATTTGGCACTAGGTATTGGTATTATGTTTTTGTATGTTTTTTTAATGAAAATAGCTGAGGTTTTAGGTGCTGTAGCTGGGGTAAACTCATTGCTTTATGTTTGGTTACCTAATATTGTTTTTGGTTGTTTAGCCATATATCTCTATTTAAATGCAAGAAAGTAAATTAAAAAATTATTTACTGTTACACCTTATTGTTTTTATTTGGGGGTTCACAGCAATTTTAGGAGCGTTAATTAACTTAGATGCTATACCGTTAGTTTGGTATAGAATGTCCTTGGCAGTTATTTTTATTGTACTGTATTTTATCTTTAGAAAGAAATCATTTAAAGTTGATGAAAAAGGACTTGTTAAGTTTTTTGTAACAGGTGTTGTTATTGCGTTGCATTGGGTCTTTTTCTTTAAAGCGATAAAGGTTTCTAATGTTTCTGTAGCCCTGGTAACTATGAGCACTGGTGCTTTTTTTGGAGCTTTAATAGAACCTGTTTTTTTTAGAAGAAGAATTAAGTCTTTAGAAATAGTATTAGGTTTGGTGGTTATTTTTGGACTTTACATTATTTTTAACTTTGAAAGTCAGTACCAGTTAGGTATTTTTTATGCGCTAATTTCTTCGTTTTTAAGTGCCTTGTTTGCGGTTCTTAATGGTCTTTTTATTAAAAAATATACGGCAGAAATTATTTCTTTGTATCAATTGTTTTTTGGAGTGCTTTGCATTACTATTTATTTATTGGTTACAAACAGTTTTTCGGTTGCCTTTTTTAATATATCAACATCAGATTGGATGTATCTTTTGCTTTTAAGTAGTATTTGTACAGCGTATGCTTTTATAGCGTCAGTTCAAGTAATGAAATATATATCACCTTATACAGTAATGTTAACCGTTAATTTAGAGCCTATTTATGCAATTATTTTGGCGCTTTTTATTTTTGGTGATAAAGAAAAAATGAATCCTGAATTTTATTTTGGGGCATTTATAGTATTGTTTGTCGTTTTGTTAAACGGAATTATAAAAAATAAAACGGTCATCAGAAATAAACTGAAAGAGAAAGCTGTTAGAAAAAAGTAGCTTCTTTTTTTAAAAAACAACGAATTTTATAGTATGTTTGTCTATTCAAACAACTAAAATCAAATAATTACAATATGGAGTATTTAGATTTTGAAATGCCGATTAAAGAGCTTTTAGATCAACTAGATAAGTGCCAATTAATTGGTAAAGAAAGTGATGTAGATGTAAGTGCTACTTGTAAAAAAATCGACAAAAAACTAGAAAAAGCTAAGAAAGATATATATAAAAACTTAACGCCTTGGCAAAGAGTTCAGTTATCTAGACACCCTAATAGACCTTATACTTTAGATTATATTAAAGCCATTTGTGGAGATACTTTTATGGAGCTTCACGGAGACAGAAATGTAAAAGACGACAAAGCCATGATTGGTGGGCTTGGTAAAATTGGCGATCAATCTTTTATGTTTATTGGTCAACAAAAAGGGTATAATACAAAAACACGTCAGTACAGAAATTTTGGGATGGCAAATCCTGAAGGATATAGAAAAGCGTTACGTTTAATGAAAATGGCAGAGAAATTTGGTATCCCTGTGGTTACCTTATTAGATACTCCAGGTGCTTATCCTGGTTTAGAGGCCGAAGAACGTGGGCAGGGTGAGGCTATTGCTAGAAACATATTAGAAATGACACGTTTAAAAACGCCAATTATAACTATTGTTATTGGTGAAGGAGCGTCTGGTGGAGCTGTTGGTATTGGTGTTGGTGATAGAGTGTATATGATGGAAAATACTTGGTATACGGTTATTTCTCCAGAATCTTGTTCTTCTATTTTATGGAGAAGTTGGGAGTATAAAGAACAGGCTGCTGCTGCATTAAAATTAACGGGTACTGATATGAAGAAGTTAAAATTAATTGACGGAATTATTGAAGAGCCAATTGGTGGTGCACATACGGATAGAGCAGGAGCTTTTAAAGCTGTTGAAGAGCAAATTCTTTCTGCTTTTGAAGAATTAAAAGATTTAAATGATACCGATTTAGTTATGCAAAGAATGGATAAATATGCAGCAATGGGTGTTTATAAAGAATAATAAAAAGAAGTAAAGCATAAAAAAAAGCGAAATCTAAATTTAGATTTCGCTTTTTTTTATGCTTGTGTGTAATATTAAATATCCAAAGATTCTAATAGAGCTTTTAATCTAGGATCAGAAGGTCTTGGTGCATTTGCATCTACAATGTTTCCTTGTGGATCAATTAAAATAAATCTTGGAATACCAGAAATTTGATATGCTTGTTGAAAACTAAAATCTTGTCCTGCCCAAAGTTGTACTCCTTTTAATTCATTTTCTTTTACAAAATCTCTCCATTTTTTTTCTGCAGCTTCCCAAGTTCCACCACTTCTTCTAGATTCGTCTGTAGAAATACTTACAAATTCAATGTTTTTATTATGGTATTCTTTTTCAATCTTTTTTAAAGAAGGAATTTCTCTAATACAAGGTCCGCACCAAGTTGCCCAAACATCTATATACACGTATTTCCCTTTAAAAGAGTCTAAAGATTTTTCACCTCCTTTTACGTCTTTATAACCTTCAAATTTAGGAGAAGCATTTCCTTTTGCCATCTTCTTGTTTGATTCATACGTTTTTTCAAAATACTCAAACATTTGTGTGTTTTGTTTAGATGCCATGTCAACTAAAGAGCTATCTAAATCATTGTAAGAAGTTAAAATACTATCAAATTCTTTTTTTAATAAACCTACTTTTGTGTCAAAAGCATCTTTATCTAAAGCAAAAATATCAGCAGGGTTTCCTATACTCTGACTTTTTTCTAACTGAGCCATTATAAAGCTTGTGTTAGAAGCTCCGTTTCCAGAATATGTAAAGCTTGTCATAAATTTATCTGCATCACCGTTAACAGTAATGTCAAACCCATTTTTTAAATAAATTGGAGCTCTTTTTTCTTTACTTGTTTGAAAAGTGTAGATGTCTATTTTGGAAACTTTTAAAGTATCTTTAAAAGAACCATCTTCTTTAATGTCAATGGTTTTAACAACACCTGTTCTGCCAGAAATTGTAATAATAGAATCTTTATTGTTTTCTAGTTTTCCTGATAAAGAAATGTATTCTTTAGAATGTTCTTTTGTACAAGAAGCAATTACTAGCATGGTAAAAAGTGCAAGACTTATTTTTTTCATTTTTTAAATTCTTAAGTTTAAAAGCAAAGATATCACTTCTCTATAAATAAAAATAGTTAAAATAGAATCGAAATAATAGTTTAAAATAATGATTATTTGAGTGTAGCCTGTAGATTTACTTTTGATAAATAATCTAGATATTTTTTTCTTCTGATAAAAGCTTGTGTTTTTAATACGGGCTTTTTATTTATTTTTTACAAAAATTAATTTATGTCGGCTTTTTGTGTTTTCTCTTTGTTCTAATTCAAACTTACCGATAGATTTAATAAGTGGAGTTAATTTATCGAAACCATAGTTTCTAGAGTCAAAATTAGGTTGCTTTTTTTGAAGTAAACTTCCTACATCACCTAAAAATGCCCAACCATCTTCGTCAGATAAATCAGAAATAGTAGAAGAGATTAGTTTAATTACTTTAGATGTTATTTTATCTACACTATCTTTTTCATTATCTTTTTGAGGTGTATTTTCTTTCTTTTCGGTTTGCTTTCTAATGATTTCGATATAAATAAATTTATCACAAGCAACAATAAAAGGATTCGGAGTCTTTTTTTCTCCAATACCAATTACTTGTTTTCCGGCTTCTCTTAGTCTAGTAGCTAATTTTGTAAAATCGCTATCACTAGAAACCAAGCAAAATCCATTTACTTTTTCGGAGTACAGAATATCCATGGCATCAATAATCATTGCTGAATCTGTTGCGTTTTTACCAGTAGTGTATGCGTATTGTTGAATGGGGGTAATGGCATTTTGTAATAAAAGGTTTTTCCATTTAGATAAATGCGGACTCGTCCAATCTCCATAAATTCTTTTAATAGTAGGATTTCCGTATTTAGCAATTTCCTCCATCATTTCTTTTACGTGGGCAGAAGGTATGTTGTCTCCGTCTATAAGAACTGCGATATTCATAGTAGTTGTTTTATTTGATTGTTAGTTGTGTAAAATGAAAATGCGCTTTACAATACTTTTTTTGTAATGAGTAAAAAGTAAAGTTAGTTTTTTGCTTTCAAAAAATCAATAAGAATAACAGTTGTTTTTAGGGGTGTGTTGTCTTGGTTATTATTTTTTTAGGTAATTGTTTTATCAACAAGTATAAATGGTTGTTTTAAAATAAAAATCCCAAACAAAGTTTGAGATTTATGTATGTGTGTATTGTTTAATTGGTTTTAATTATAGGTCCATCTACAACTAAAACGTCTATGCCTAGTTTTGTTAATTTATTTTTATAGTTATCATCTATTCCGGAGTCTGTAATTATTTGATCTACCTCTTCTAGTCCGCAAATTCTGCCAAAACCTTTTTTTCCAAATTTAGAAGAATCTGCTAGAATGATAATTTTTTGAGCAGATTTTATCATTACTTGGTTTAAAGATGCTTCCATGGTGTTTGTGGTGGTTAGCCCAAAATCTAGATCTATACCATCTACACCTAAAAATAGTTTTGAACATGTAAATTCAGATAGCATTTTTTCTCCAAATGGTCCAATAATAGAAGATGAACTTTTTCTTAAAGTACCTCCAAGTTGAATAACTTCTACGTCAGGAAGTTCAGAAACAATTAAAGCTGCATTTAAAGATGCTGTTAAAACCGTGATTCCTTGAGTAGGTTTAATTTGATTAGCCATTTGTATAATGGTAGTTCCTGATGCTAGAATAATACTGTCAAAAGGTTCAATTAATTCGGCTGCTTTTGTGGCAATTTTGTTTTTTTCTTCTTGATGAAGTTTTTCCTTCTCGTTAACGGTTCTTTCGTGTGTGTAAGGGTTTATTTGAATGGCTTTACCGTGAGATCTAAATAGTAAATTTAATTCTTCAAGAAGTTTTAAGTCTTTTCTAATGGTTACCGAAGAAACGTTAAACTCCTTACTTAAGTCTAATACCGTAACATGTCCTTCTTTTTCTAGTTTGTTTAGAATTAGTTTATGTCTTTCAGCAATGTTAATTCCCATTTTATTAATTTTTTTTGTGTAACAAATATAGTTAATAAAATTCCCGTAAAAGAAAATTATGAACGTTTTGAAATATTTTTTCGATATTAAAGTTTCGTTTTTGGGGTTAAAAACAATAAAAAGAAAGTGTTAATTACCTTTTTTGTTGCTTATGTTATCATTTTGTTTCTTTTTAAAGCCTTATGAAACCTAATGTTTCGAAAAATTACAAAAAAATTGTTTCAAAATGTTTCGTTTTGTTTTAAAAAGATGATATCTTTACAATCAGAAGTTTACAAATAATTAATAAAAGATATTATGGTTAGAAGTGAAATGATAAAAAAGTTAAGTAGCAATACTAAAGAGTTTGATTTCATTGTAATTGGTGGAGGGGCTACTGGTATTGGTGTTGCTTTAGAAGCTTCGGCAAGAGGGTACTCTGTATTGTTGTTAGAAAAATCAGATTTTACAAAAGGAACATCAAGTAAAGCTACAAAGTTGATGCATGGTGGAGTAAGATATTTGGCGCAAGGAGATGTTGGTTTGGTTAGAGAGGCGGTTGTAGAGAGAGGGTTGATGTTAAAAAATGCACCACATATAACTAAAAGTCAGTCATTTATAATACCTACGCATGGTTTGTATGATGAGGTTTTGTATACCGTTGGTTTAACGTTTTATGACTTGTTGGCTGGTAAGCTAAGTTTGGGTAGGTCTAAAAGAATATCAAAAGCAAAAACATTAAAACGTATATCTCTTATCAACCCAGATAAAATATCTGCAGGTGTTGTCTATTATGATGGTCAGTTTGATGATAGTCGTTTGGCTATTAATGTTTTGCAAAATTGTGTAGAAATGGGGGCGGTAGTGGTTAACTATTGTTCGGTTGCAGGATTGGTAAAGGGTTCAGATGGTAAGGTAACGGGTGTTCGTGTGCATGATGAGGAAGAAGGGAAAGAATATGAAATAAAAGGAAAGCAAGTTGTAAATGCAACCGGTGTGTTTGCAGATGATATTTTACAGATGGATGCTCCGGGAGCAGAAAAAACAATTGCTCCGAGTCAAGGGGTGCATTTAATTTTAGATAAATCATTTTTACCAGGTGATGACGCGATAACAATACCTAAAACCGATGATGGTAGGGTGCTTTTTCTAGTGCCATGGCACGATAAGGTTATTGTGGGTACAACAGATACGCCTATAGAAAAAGAGTCTTTAGAGCCAGTTGCGCTTCAGGAGGAAGTAGATTTTATATTAAGTACAGCAAGTAGATATTTAACAAAAGCCCCTAAAAGAAGTGATGTTTTAAGTGTGTTTGCAGGTTTACGTCCTTTAGCAGCGACAAAAGGACATAGTGATAAAACAAAAGAAATTTCTAGAAGTCATAAAATTTATACGTCAAAATCGGGTATGCTAACCATGGTTGGTGGTAAGTGGACTACTTTTAGAAAAATGGGTGAAGACTTAGTAAATAAGTCAGAAAAATTACATGGTTGGTCTCATATTCCTACAAAAACAAGACACTTAAAGATTCATGGATATAAAGAAAATGTAGATTTTACAAAACCTTTTTATTTCTATGGTTCGGATGAAGAAAAAATGTTAAAACTAGCAAAAGATGAGAATCTAGAGAGTTTTATTAGTCCGTCATCAAAAGTAATAGAAGCGCAAGTTGTGTGGGCGGTTAAGCATGAGATGGCGAGAACTGTTGAAGACTTTTTAGCAAGAAGAACTCGTTGTCAATTATTGGATGCAAAAGAAAGTATAAAAATGGCTCCTAAGGTTGCTAAAATAATGGCAAAAGAATTAGGGAAAGATTTAAGTTGGGAGAAAGATCAAGTGGCAGCTTATCTAGAAGTAACTTCTAATTATATTTTATAAATAAAAACAATTTTAATTAAAACCAATTAACTAAAGATGAAAGAAAAATTAATTTTAGCATTAGATCAGGGTACAACATCATCTAGAGCAATTCTGTTTAATCATAACGGTGAAATTGTTAGAACATCTCAAAAACCTTTTGAGCAAATATTTCCAAAACCAGGTTGGGTAGAGCATTGTCCTAATGAAATATGGTCTTCACAAATTTCTGTAGCAGCAGAAGTTACTGCGCAAGAGGGTATTTCTGGAGAGGGAATTGCGGCAATAGGTATTACAAATCAAAGAGAAACAACCATTGTTTGGGATCGAGAAACAAGCGAACCTGTATATAATGCAATTGTTTGGCAAGATAGAAGAACAGCAAAATATTGCGACCAGCTAAAAGAAGAAGGTCATATTGATATGATTAAAAAGAAAACAGGTTTGGTTTTAGACGCATACTTTTCTGCAACTAAATTAAAATGGATTCTTGATAATGTTGAAGGAGCAAGAGAAAGAGCGGAAGAAGGAAAACTGTGTTTTGGTACTGTGGATACATGGTTGGTTTGGAAGCTAACAAGAGGGAAAATGTTTATTACTGATGTTTCTAATGCTAGTAGAACAATGTTACTTAATATTCATACCCTAGAGTGGGATGAGGAGTTATTAGAGTTATTTAATATACCTAAATCTATTTTACCTTCTGTTAAAGAAAGTAGCGAGGTCTATGGGGAAACAGCTACCACATTATTTTCTACAAAAATTCCAATTGCAGGTATTGCAGGGGATCAGCAAGCGGCTTTATTTGGGCAAATGTGTACAAAACCTGGTATGGTTAAAAACACGTATGGTACAGGGTGTTTTTTATTGATGAACACAGGTGAGAAAGCGGTGTATTCAGAAAACAACCTATTAACAACCGTTGGTTGGAAGATTAAAGGGAAAACTACTTATGCTTTAGAAGGGAGTGTTTTTGTAGGTGGTGCAGCGATTCAGTGGTTGCGTGATGGAGCAAGAATGGTAAGAACAGCTCCAGGTATAAATCATTTAGCAGATATGGCAGAAGATAATGGAGGTGTTTATTTTGTGCCTGCATTAACTGGCTTAGGTGCTCCTTATTGGGATCAATATGCTCGTGGGGCAATGCTTGGGATTACTCGTGGTACTACAGATGCTCATATTGCACGTGCAACTTTAGAGGGAATTGCTTTTCAGGTGTATGATATTGTTAAGGCGATGGAGGCGGATGCTGGAGAAAAAAGTATCGAGTTAAGAGTTGATGGTGGAGCGGCAGCAAGTGATTTATTATTACAAATACAATCAGATTTATTTGGTTTTAAGATTATTCGTCCAAAAACACTAGAAACAACTGCTTTAGGGGCTGCATATTTAGCCGGTTTAGCGGTAGGTTATTGGGATAGTGTTGATGATATTCAGGCGCAATGGATTGTCGATAAAGAGTTTTTTCCTAAAATGGAGAAAGAGAAAGTTGATAAAATGCTGCATTACTGGCATAAAGCAGTGGCATGTGCTCAAAACTGGATAGAGGATTAATCAATTGTTTAATAATAAAAAATTAAAATATGTCAATTTTAGTAGCAGAAATATTAGGGACAATGTTAATGATTCTATTAGGTAATGGAGTTGTTGCTAATGTTGTTTTAAACGGAACAAAAGGAAATAGTTCGGGTTGGATTGTAATAACTACAGGTTGGGCATTGGCTGTATTTGTAGGGGTTATTGTTGCAGGACCTTCGAGTGGTGCGCACTTAAATCCGGCGGTAACCATAGCTTTGGCAACGGCAGGAAAGCTTTCTTGGGGTTTGGTGCCAGAGTATCTTGCAGGAGAAATGATAGGCGCTATGTTAGGTGCGTTTTTAGTGTGGGTGTTTTATAAAGATCACTTTAAAACAACAGATGATGAAGGTGGAAAATTAGCTTGTTTTAGTACTGGGCCAGCAATTAAAAATTCGTTTTCAAATTTAATGAGTGAAATTATTGGAACCTTTGTTTTAATCTTTGTAATACTTTATTTAGCAGGACCAAGTATTGATCTTGTTGGAGATATCGATGCAAGTGCGGTAATTGGGTTGGGGTCTTTAGGAGCGATTCCTGTAGCGTTTTTGGTTTGGGCAATTGGTTTGTCTTTAGGAGGTACTACTGGTTATGCAATTAACCCAGCAAGAGATTTAGGACCAAGAATTATGCATGCAATTTTACCGGTAAAAGGAAGTAGTGACTGGGGATATGCGTGGATACCTATTGTAGGGCCTGTTATTGGTTGTGTATTAGCAGCGTTATTATATGTTGCTTTGTTGTAAAGCTATTCGATAAATTTTAAAATAAATAAAATGAAAAAAGTATTATTAATACTTGTAGCTGCATTTGCGGCACAGATAAGTATTGCTCAAAATAAAGAATTGAAAGAGAGTCCAATTGACTTTAGTGTTGATGTTAAAACAAATCACCTTTGGAGAGGGTTGATTATAACAGATAAACCGATGGTTGCAGTTTTTACCTCGATTAAACTGAATAAATCAGGTAGCTTTACAACTGGTTTTTGGGGAGGTATGTCTTTCTCTAATGAAAGCGATGGTACTTCTTATAAAGAAATAAATTACTATGTACAATATGCAAAAAATGGATTGTCTTTAGCTTTATGGGATTTGTATAACACAAGAGGAGCTATTAATCCAGATGTTTGGGATTATGATAAAGAAACTTCTGGACATTTATTAGATTTAAGAACGTCTTATAATTTTGGAGAAAGTTTTCCTTTAACGTTAGAAGCAGATGTTTTGTTGTATGGGGGTAAAGATGGTCAATATGATCAAAATATAGATTTTGAACAACGCTATTCTACGTATGTTCAGGTTTCGTATCCTTTGGTTAAAGATGCTAAAGTTAATTTAGATGGATTTGTGGGAGCGGGATTTTCTTTAAACGGTGATACGCATTTGTATGGTGATGGTCAAGAAAATTTTGATTTAGTAAATGTGGGACTTACAGCTTCTAAAACAGTAATGTTGGGAGACTATGGTTTGCCTGTTTCAACTACTGTACTTTGGAATCCTTCTTTAAAGTATGCAAGAGTTCAATTGGCTTTTAGTCTTTTTTAAAGAAATATTTGTTTTTAGTGAATAAAAAATCCCAAACTTTCGTTTGGGATTTTTTGATTTATCAATGTTTTTATTTCTTTAAAACTTCAAGAATTTTAGAAAAGACTTTATTGTTTTCGTAAATACCTTGAAACTCATCCGATTTAGGTCCGTACGCAAAAATAGGAACCATGATTCCTGTGTGGTCGTAAGATGCAAAATAACCTTCTATTTGATGTTTTTTTACATTACCTTGAGGAATGCTAAAACCAGAGGTTTCGTGATCTGCTGTTATAATCACTAAAGTTTCTTGATTGTTGTCAGCAAAAGTGAGTGCTTCGGTTATGGCTTTGTCAAAATCTATAGACTCAGCTAAAATTCCTGCAGTATCGTTAGAATGACCAGCATGATCTATTTTGGCAGCTTCAATCATTAAAAAGAACGGTTTTTCTTTTTTACTTAAAAACTCAAGTCCGGTTTTGGTTGCTTCAGCTAACATATGTCCTCTACCATCAATAATAGATTTCATTCCGTGTTCAGACATAAAAATTCCTACTTTATCATCCGTAGTGTTTTTTAAATCCTTGATAGATGAAATTATTTTAAAGTCATTGGTAAGGTTTGTGTTTTTGAAAGTCGATGAACCTCCTCCGATAAAAAGATTTAATTTACTATTGATTAAATCTTCTGAAATTGTAGCGTTGTCGGATCTGTCTTTTGCGTGTGCGTAAAATGAAGCTGGTGTTGCTCCTAAAATATTATCTGTTGTAATAACAGCAGTACTGTAGTTTTTCTTATGTAAAATCTCAGTGATATTTTCTAAAGATTTACCATTTATATCTGTACCAATGGCTCTGTTGTTTGTTTTTTTACCAGTTGCTAAAGCTGTACCTGCAGCAGCAGAATCTGTTGTAAAATCGTCAGCTGCTTGTGTTTTTATAAAACCAATACTTTTTAATTGAGTTAAGGATAATTCGCCATTATTAATAAGTGCTGTTGATGAAATCTGAGCCAACCCATTTCCATCACCAATTAATAAAATGATATTTTTAACAGGTGTTTGTTTTTTGTCTGATTTAAAAGTTGGTTTGTATACTTTAGAAAATGAAGTTGCAGTAACCAATCTGTTAGGTAAAGATTTAAAATAATTGACGCATTCAAACGGTAGGTCTGTATTTATGATGTTTACGCCAATATCAGACAAAGATCTCCAAGTTCTTTTAGAATCTGGAGTTCCCCAAAAACGGAAAAGCTTTTTTGTTTGAATTGCTTTTTTTGTAATATCAGAAACGCGTTTGTAGTCATCATGAGTTAATCTTCCTTTTCCATTCCAGTTAGAATAGTTTTTAAAATTTAAACTAACCATGGCAACTTTTTTCCAAACTTCTGATGAAATAGGTTTTTCTAATTCTTGATAATCAAAAAAGATAAAGTTTGGGTAATTTACATATTCTAAAGGTTTAGGTCTGTTTCCTGAAATAACAAATTTAATTAGATTGTTGTTGAGGATAGTAGGATGTTTTTTTAAAACTTCTACCAGTTTATTTAAAGTTTTTTTAGCATCCGATTTAATATCAATTAAAAGAATTAATTGCTCATTCTTTTTGTACTTCATATTAAGTACGGTTTCTAATGGATTTAAGTATAATGCTTCTAATGTTTTTGATGTAGAGATATCTTCATAATTATGAGCGACATACAAATTATTGTTTTTTAGAAAAATATCCGCTTCAAAAGAAGTTGCTCCGTTTGCAAAAGCATTCCAAAAAGGTACCGATTGATTGTAGTCGTTATGGGAGTGAACAATTGTTTTATTCTGAGCAATACTTTTGTTATTAAAACTAAAAAAGATTGCCATTAAAATAAATAAAGTTTTTAGGTTTTGTATCATTTTAAAACTATTTATTGATGAATTCTTTGAGGAAAAAGAAATCATTATTTTATTATATATAAAAAGGTGTTGAAAAGATTCAACACCTTTTTTAAAGAAGGTAATTTAGGTTTACCAGCCTTTGTTTGGTGCAATTCCTGATGAATTTACAGCGTTGTTAGGTATTGGCCAAACATGCATGTAAGAAGCGTCAAAATTTCTAGCAGGCCAAATTTCTTCAACTGTATAAGTAGAATTAGGGTTTGCTCTATCATAATGAATTCTACCATGTAAGGGTTTGCTATATGTCTCTTCAGCATCTCCCCAACGCACTAAATCAAAGTGACGATCTGCGTATTCACCAGCAAGTTCTACGCGTCTTTCGTGTTTTAAATCGCTGATGGTTGCATTTGAAATTGCAGTAAGTCCTGCTCTAGCTCTGACTAAGTTTAAAGGAGTGTCACCATTTTTTCCTTGCATAATTAAGGCTTCTGCTTTTATTAATAAAATTTCAGCATAACGCAACAGGGGTACATTATAAGTAGTGGTAGGTGAATCGCCATCAGGGTTTACGTCGGTGCCAATTGGGTCTTCTTGTTGATATTCATACATGTATTTATTGAATTGAAAACCTGACAAAGAATTTTCTGATTGATATATTTTTGTTTTTCCAAAAAACTGAAATTCATCACCAAATTTAAGAATAGTAACTTCTCTTCTAGCATCGTTATTTTCAAAAGCTTCATAAAGTTCTTGGGTTGGTTGAAAATATCCCCAACCATTATAAGTTCCCCAGCCTTTGTTCTCTAACATAACTCCAGGTAATTTGCTACCTCCTTCAATACCAGAATCTACAGACCAAATGTATTCACTTGTCCAATTATTTAAATGACTGTGTAATAGCCTAAAATCTTTATCTGGATTCCCTGTATTTATTAAAGTTCTACCAGAGCCAGAGTTTGTAACAGCATCACAAGCAACAACGGCATCTGCGTATTTAGAAGCATCGTATTGTGCCCAATATAAATACGTTTTTGCAATATAGGCTAATGCCGCATCTTTATGAGCACGACCATAATCGTTAGCGTTGTACTCTGTATATAAAGGTAACAAGTCTTTTGCTTTGTTAAGGTCTTCTATAATTTGGGCATAATTTTCTACTACACTTGTAGGTCTAGTGTAGCTTCCAGCTTCGTTATTCATGTTTTCTACAGTAATAATAGGAATACCTCCATTTAAATTATCATCACCATAATGGTATGAAAGCCAATGGTAGTAAAAGCCTCTCATAAAATAAGCTTCTCCTAAAAGTCTATTTTTTAAGGTTTCGTTAATGTCCATATTAGGTACATTCAATAAAACATCATTGGCTCTACGAATCACTTTAAAGCATTTAGAGTAGATAGATTTTAAACCACTTTCGTCTCCTGTAAGGTTAAAGTTTTTAGTGTTATCTGCATAGTCCTTAATTCGACCTGTTACCATATCGTCAGAAGCGTTAATGTACCACATAAATCCTCTAGAAAATGTATCTTCATCTTTCATATAAAAATACATGCTATTGGTTGCTTCTAGGGCATCTTGTTCGCTTTTCCAAAAGTTGCTGTAAGAAGAGTTTCCTAGAGGTTCTAAATTGGTAAACTCATCAGTACAAGATGTTAGTATTAAAGAAATAAAGCTTAGGAAAACAAGTCCTGCTTTAAAAGTTTTTGTAATCATTTTCTTGATTTTTTTTAATTAATTTATAACTTTAATGATAAGCCTGCTGAGATTGTTTTTGCTACAGGATATTTTGCAACATCTAAACCTTTACCACCTATTTCAGGATCTATACCTGAATAATTTGTTATTGTAAATAAGTTTTCAGCAGAAATGTAAACGCGTAGATTAGTGTTGTTAATTAAGTGTTTAGGCACTGTGTAACCAAGTGTAATGTTTTTAAACCTTAAATAAGACGCGTCTTCTAGGTACCAGCTAGAAGTAGTACCAAAATTATGATTGTTATCTGTTGTAGAGATTATAGGTATAGTAGCATTTGTGTTTGTATCTGACCATGCATTTAAAATTCTACTGTCTAAATTATAACCTTGTAAAGAGGCGTTGTAGGCAACGTATTTATATCCGTTAAATGCTTTAACACCAGAAACTCCTTGAAAAATCATTCCTAAATCGAATCCTTTATAATCAAAGTTAAGACCAAAACTATATGTTAATTTAGGTTGGTAACTGTCCATAAACTCTTTATCGTCATTGTTTATAGTTCCATCATTGTTGGTGTCTTTAAATTTTAAGTCTCCGGCTACTGCGTGTGGTTGTATTAGCTTTCCGTCTTTTGTGTAATTATCAATTTCATCTTGAGATTGAAAAATTCCTAGATAAGGTACTAAAAATGTAGAAAATAGTTCTTTACCAACTACAGATCTGTATGGAGATAGTACGCTTCTAACGTTATCATTATGCGCAATATAATTGATGCCACTATTATTATATCCTTTTAGGTTTACTAACTTACTATTTAAGGTTGATGCGTTAGCGTTTAAAGAAAACTTTAAATCTCCAATAGTATTTGAGTAATTAGCAGCAATTTCTAAACCTGTATTTTTAACTTCACCACCGTTTACATCTGCAGCACTCGTACCTTGATGTTCATCTTCTAAACCTGCTAAAATCATCCCTTTGGTTGTTTTCTGAAAATAATCAAGCGTTAGTGATAATTTATTATTAAATAATTGTGTGTCTATTCCAAAATCTAAAGATTCTGATGTTTCCCATTCTAAATTAGGGTTCGATTGTTGTCCTACATAGACACCTTTGTCATTTTGTAAACCATCTTCACCGATAATTAAAGTTTGGCTACCAAGTGGAACATCAAAAGAATAATGACCTACTGGACGAATGTTTCCTATTTGTCCCCAAGAAGCTCTAAATTTTAAATCATTTATAAATTTAGAGTTGAAAAAATCTTCTTTAGATATTTTCCATGCAAATGAAGCTGCAGGAAATACACCTGATTGATTGTTTTTTTCTAAACGAGAAGTTTCATCTCTACGAATACTACCACTTATAAAATATTTTCCATCATAATTGTACATGGCTCTACCAATTGCAGATGTCAAAGCGTCTTCATAAGCGCTAGAACCGTAGCTAGATATTTCTGAAGCATTTGCGATATATTGGTTAAAGGGATCTTCGTTACTAAAGCCTTTACCCGTTTGTGTTGTGTATTCATAATCGCTAAATTGAGCAGAGTAAATAGCGGTAAGGTTTATGTTATGTCTTCCGAAAGATTTGGTATAAGATAATTGGTTATCCCAAACCCATCTATTAGTTACACTGTTGTTTTGTGTTAGGGAGTTTTCTAGACTTGTACGGCCTAATTCTGGTCTTTTAGGATAAAACGCTTTAAAGTTTTCTGTAGTTTTACTAAAAGCATAATTTGTTTTAAACTTTAAGCCATCAAGTACTTTGTATTCTAAAAATACATTTGTATTAATAAATGTTACTGGATTTTTAATGGTTGGTCTTAATAGTAACGCGGCAGGGTTGTAAACATCTCCATAGGCTCCTGCAAATTGTGATAAGTTGTAAGGAACAACCCCGTGGAACTCATTTTCATCATCATAAACAGGTGCTGCAGATGGCATGTATAATGCACTTAAAATAGAACCAGAATATCCACTAGAAGTATTCGTTCCTACAGCTTCTGTGTTCGAAAAATACAAGTTTTCGCCTAATGTAATTTTATCAGTTAATTTAAAATCACTTTTTATACGAAATGAATATCTCTCTGATTGTGTACCTAGTAAAACACCTTCGGTTTTATTGTATCCAAAAGATGACATGTAATTTATGTGTTCGCTTGCTCCACTAAGGTTGGCGTTAACGTTATGTGTGGCTGCTGTTCTAAAAATTGCGTCCATCCAATTTGTTCTTGTGGTTTGTCCCCAAGGGTTTTGAGCAGCATCATGAGCAGATTGTCTTGTGCTTCCGCCGTTATCGGCAGCTAAATTATAAACATTTGCTTGTTGTGCAGCGTTTAGTGGAGTAGGTAGGTTAGAGGCGTTTTTTAACCCAGAATAAACATCTATGCTTACCCGTGGTTTGCCTACAGTACCTTTTTTAGTCTGAATAACAATAACTCCAGATGAAGCTTGTGCTCCGTATATTGCCGCTGCAGATGCGTCTTTTAAAACAGAAACAGATGCAATATCATTTGGGTTAATTGCTGGTCCATAATAAGGTACTCCGTCAACAATTGTTAAGGGAGATTCAGAATTTACAGATCCATAACCTCTAATAACAATATTTGCGCTAGAGCTTGGGTCTCCACCTTGTTGTGTTACTGTAACACCAGCAACATTTCCTTGTAAAAAATCTGTGAAATTAGAAACCGGTCTAGAAGATAGGCTTTTAATGTTGTTTACGGTTGAAATTGCAGATGTTAAATCTCCTTTTTTAGAAGATCCGTAACCAATTAATACAATTTCATCTAAAGAATTAGCTTCTTCAGTTAAAGCTATTTTTAAGGTTTGGTTTCCAGAATAGGAAACTTCTTTTGATTGGTATCCTAGGTAAGAAAAAATTAAAATGCCTTTTTCATCATTTAATTGAATAGAAAAATTCCCATCAAAATCTGTAGATGTTCCTTTTGTTACTTGTCCTTTTAAAACAATGGTAACATTGGGTATTGGCATTCCGTCTGCACTTGAGGTAACATTACCGGTTACGGATACTTGCGCAAAAGAATAGGAAGTGCAACCTATAGCAAGCATTAAAAAGAGATAAATTTTTTTCATTGATATGTGTTTTTATTTGTGATAAAACTACTTTAAGGAAAGTGTGGTAAAGGGTGTTTTTGTTTCTAAAAGGAGGATTAATCATTCGAATTAGTGTGAAAAAGCAACAAATTACGTGTGGTTTTGATGCAGTAACACTTAGCTAACATTGGGGAAATCTTACAGTAACAAAGTGTTTAACTAAATTGTTCTTTATATTCTTTTGGACTTTTATCAAAATATTTTTTAAAAGCACGACCAAAATATTTAGGATCATTGTAACCGCATTCAAAACTTATTTCTGAGATATTTAATTTCTGTGATTTTAATAAAGCTGCTGCTTTTTGTAATCTAAGAGACATTATTACATCAGAAGGAGATTGTTTTAACCGCTCTTTAAATAATCGATAACATTTAACTCTAGAGATACTTAATAGGTCTACGAGCATTTCAACATTAAATGAAGGGTTGTGTAGTTCTTTTTTTATTATTTCTAAACTCTTTTTTAGCAGTTTATCATTGGCGGTTATAATAAGGTCTTTATCTGTTAAGATGTCGAATATTGTTTGTTGAAACTTGTTTTCTTTAGTGTGAGTATATTTTCTATTTATTAAGGAGTCTATTTTTTTTAGAATAAAAGATTCACTTGCCGGAAGCTGAATAACAGTGTCTATGCCAAATTCTAACAATTGTTCTTGTAGTTGGTGATTAATTTCTTCTGATATATAAATTATGGGTGTTTTTTTAATTTGAATTTCATCAGAATTATTGATGAAATATAAAAGATCCTTAGAGAAGTTGACTTGATAAAACACAATAATATCTGTCTGAATTTGTTTTGTAATAGAATTTAGGTTACTTGCTTCGTTTTCGAAAATTAAATTATACTCATTGTGTTTTAATATTTGATTTGCAGTTGCAAAACTTTCTTCATCACTAAAAATTAATACATTTTTTTTGTCTTTGGATAAAATATTTTGCTCGTTAAAATGTTTCCAAGAAATGGTTTCTATTGGTTTGTTTCTTGTGCTCATTTTTGTAATGGGTATTTGTAATGCTACTTTAAATTCTTGCTCTAAGTTATGGTTGGTGATTGTTCCTTTTAAATCTGTTAAAAGTGTTTGCAATGCTTTAAAATAGGGGCTGTAGTGTAAAACGCTATACCAATTATTCTTTAAAAGGTTACTGTTAGATGAAATTTCAATAACTAAAAATGAGTCTTTACTATTGATATTTAGGTCTAATTTACTTCCGCTGTCGGAATATTTACTAATATCATTAAAAAAGTACTGCAGTGTTAGTTTAAAACGTAACACATCAATTTCTACCCAATTAATAGAGGTGTCTATGGTAAAGTTAAAATTTACCTTATTGGTTTGTAAAGATTTTTCTAAATAATGAATGCTGTTTTTTAATACAGGAAATAAATTAATTGTTGAGGTTTTTAAGTGGGCAATATCTTTTACGTGATCTAGGTAATTCCATTCAGAAATTAGATTGACTATTTTGTTAGATTGGTCTAAAATATGATTTTTGTTGTCGTGATTTTCTGATAATAAATTTGCTCTTTCTATGATTTTAGAAATAGGTTTTTGAAACTCTAATAAAACAAAGGTTTTAAATTTTTCAATTTCAAAATCTTCATTTTTAAGGTTGTTGTGCAGTTTTAATAGTTTTTCTTTTTGAAGTAAAATTTCTTTATTTTTTTCATCTAATAGATTGTTAGCGGTCTCTAGATTTTTTTTCTGATTTTCTATAATATTAGTGCGGGCAATAATTTTGCTTTCCAGTTTTTTTTGTTGCGTAATTGCAGTTTTGTTTTTAATGTAGATTATTATGATAAATGTGATTAGTAATACAATAGATAATAGGATATAAAATAATATGGTGCTGTAGAAGGCTTTTTCTATTTTAAGTGAAAAAAGTAATGTTTCTTTATTTTCAATTCCTTGTTTGATAAGAAACTTATAGTTTCCGGAAGTTAAATTTTGGTAACTTATTTTATCATGGATGTCTAGCAAAAGCCAATTGGTGTCTCTTCCTTCTAATTTATAGAAAATGTTTTTTGCTTCTTTTTTAGGGAACCGAATAGGAATTAAGCGAATATCAATGTGATTTTTGTTGTGTTTTTTTACAATATAAGACGTGTAATTTTCATTATCATCAATCAGTAATTTAATTTTTGCTTTAGGTTTGTTAAATTGAATATTGTTGGGGTTAAAGTAATTTAATCCGTTGATGCCTCCAAAATACAAATCGCCTTTAGCATTTTGATAATAAGCTCCTTCAGAAAACTCAGAGACTTGCCATCCTCCTTTTGGGTAAAAAGATTTTACTTGAAATCCTTTTTTGCTAATTACAGCAATGCCTTTTGTGGTGCTTACCCAAACGTCATCTTTATTAGCTAGAATACCATATACCAATTGGCTGGGGAGTCCTTCTTTTTCAGTAATATTTTTAATGATGCCTTTTTTTTTGTGGTAGATACTTAGGCCTCCAAGGGTTGCAATCCAATAATAGTTTGTTTTTGTATCTTTATATACAGCGTAAGTACTGTTATTTAAGAGACCTGTATTAGTATTTATGGAGTGTAATACATTATTTTTTAAGTTAATTTGTTTTGTATCGGAATTTATAATTGTATGTTTAGATGTAATTTTTTGTACTTCTAAGGTTTTTATTTTTCCTTTTTTTACATCTAATAACTGTAAGCCGTTATTTTCTGTAGCAAGAATAAGTTCGTTATTAAAAAACTTTAAGTTTCTAATGTGATATTTAGAAATTAAATCTTGACCGTAAAAATTTTCGAAGTTATTTGTGTTTAAATTAAATTTAGCGACTCCTCCCCAGCAAGCAATCCATAATTGTTTATTATTGTCTTCAAATATGGAGTAATTTCTATCATTTGGTATCTTTTTGTTTTTCTTAGAACTGTATAAGGTGTATGTGTTATTTGTTTTTATTCTAATAATCCCTGCATAAGTACCTGCCCAAATAGTGCCGTCGGAAGCTGTAAATAGAGATCTTATGCGTTTCCAATCTGGTTGATTTGTAGCTTCTTTTATTAAGAATTCTTGATAATTTTTAGAAGTAGTGTTGTAATAAAAAAGACCTTTTGTATAATAGCCTAACCACAGTTTATCTTTTGAGTCTCTTGTTATTGCGCGTAAAGTTTCATTAGGTAAGTTTGGGAATTCTATTGGGTGTGGAGCAATGGATAGTGTTTTTTCTGAGTTTGAATATGCCATACACATTCCGCCATCTTTTAAACCAAGCCAAATGTTTTCAAATAAATCTTCGTGTAAAGTTTCTATTTCGTTGCTTTTAAAGCTTTCTGTAGAGTAGGGGTTTTTAGTGTAGTTTTCTATGTGGTATTTGTTTCCTTTGTCTAATTTGTTTTTTAGAATAAACAACCCGTTTTTACGGGTAGCATACCAGATGTTACCTCTTTTATCTTTTAAAATATTATTGATAATTAGATTTGGATATTTAGCTAATAGAATTTTTTTTAAAGAGTTGTTTTCTGTATTTCTATTTAATTGATTTATTTTTTGAAATTTCCCTAAAATAAATTCATAAAAATCATTTTCTGTTTGGACTAAAATATTCCCATTATTTGATGTAAAGATATTATGAACCTTGCTGTTGAATGTGTAATTTTTAAACTCTTTATTGCCAAGGTATCTGCTTACTTTAGAGTGTTCTGTAAGTATCCAAATACTTCCATTTTTGTCTCGCTTAATTTTAGTAACATAATTACCTGCAATAGAATTTGGAGTAGTTATATCGTGCTTAAAAATGGTGAAATTAAATCCATCATAATAATTTAGGCCGTCCCAAGTGGCAATCCATAGACCTCCATTAATATCATTTTCGATATCTACTACAGAATTGTTTGATAATCCATCTGTTGTTGTAAAATTTTTAAATTTAATTTGTTGTGTAAAAGCTTGTAGTGTAATAAAGCAAATTAATAAAGAAATCCTTGTCATTACTTTTGTTATTAACCAACAAGGGTATAACTAGTAAATGACTTGAATATAAAGGTTGTGTTAAGTTAAAGGAAACTATTAACGAAGTTTTGTTTGTTATTGTTAAGAAGAATATTATTGTGCTATCGTTTTTTTTAATTGGAGCAATAATAATCAATTGTTCGAATTAGGAAAGGTGCTATTTATAACTAAAAAAATCCCAAACTTTCGTTTGGGATTTTTACTATTTTTAAGACTCTGTTTCTGTTCTTGTTTCAGGTTTCTTTTCGCCTTTTTCAATTTTAATGGTGAGTTTGTTTTCTTTCTCATCCAAATCCATTGTTATGGTGTCTCCCTCGTAGAGTTTAGAGTTTACAATTTCTTCTGCCAAAGCATCTTCAATGTATTTCTGTATGGCTCTTTTAAGTGGTCTTGCACCGTACTTTTTATCAAAACCTTTGTCTGCTATGTAATCTTTTGCTTTTTCGCTTAGTTTTAATGTATAGCCTAAATCAGAGATTCTGTGTAATAGCTTATCTAGCTCAATATCTATAATTTCATGAATATCGTTTCTTTCTAGAGCGTTAAATATAATTACATCATCAATTCTATTTAAAAACTCCGGAGCAAAAGATTTCTTTAAAGCGCCTTCTAGTACAGATTTAGCATGTTCATCTGCTTGTGCTGTTTTAGCAGAGGTACCAAAACCAACTCCGCCGCCAAAGTCTTTTAATTGTCGTGCACCAATATTAGAAGTCATAATAATTATGGTGTTTCTAAAATCAATTTTACGCCCTAAGCTATCTGTAATATGTCCATCATCTAAAATCTGTAGCAACATATTAAATACATCTGGATGCGCTTTTTCTATTTCATCTAATAGGATAACAGAATATGGTTTTCTTCTAACTTTTTCTGTTAGTTGACCACCTTCTTCATAGCCAACATATCCCGGAGGCGCTCCTATTAAACGAGAGATAGCAAATTTCTCCATGTATTCACTCATGTCAATTCTAATTAAAGAATCATCAGAATCGAATAGCTCACGTGCTAAAACTTTAGCCAATTGTGTTTTACCAACACCTGTTTGTCCTAAGAAAATAAAAGAACCAATTGGTTTGTTAGGGTCTTTTAATCCAACTCTGTTACGCTGAATTGCTTTTACAACTTTGGTAACAGCGTCATCTTGTCCAATTACTTTTCCTTTAATTAAGGCAGGTAATTCGTGTAATCTGCTAGTTTCTGCTTCTGCAACTCTGTTTACAGGAATGCCTGTCATCATAGAAACTACTTCGGCAACATTATCTTCAGTTACAATTTCTCTATTTAATTTAGAGTCTTCTTCCCATTGGTTTTGGGCAGAATTTAAAGCAGCTTCCATGTTTTTTTCATCATCACGCAACCTAGCAGCTTCCTCGTATTTTTGTCCGTTTACAGCTTTTGTTTTTTGGTCCCTAATAATTTCTAATTGAGATTCAAGTTCTAAAACCTGTTGCGGAACCACAATGTTTGTAATATGAATTCTAGAACCTGCTTCATCTAAAGCGTCAATAGCTTTGTCTGGTAGGTATCTATCTGTCATGTATCTATTGGTTAATTTTACACAAGCTTCAATAGCGTTATCTGTGTAATTTACATGGTGGTGTTCTTCGTATTTGTTTTTGATGTTTTGTAAAATCTGAATCGTTTCATCAACAGAAGTTGGATCTACAATTACTTTTTGAAAACGACGTTCTAAAGCACCATCTTTTTCTATGTTTGTTCTAAATTCATCCAACGTAGTTGCGCCAATACATTGTATTTCTCCCCTTGCTAAAGCAGGTTTTAACATGTTAGAAGCGTCTAAAGAACCTGTTGCGCCACCAGCACCAACAATGGTGTGAATTTCATCAATAAAAAGAATGATATCATCATTTTTTTCTAACTCATTCATTAAGGCTTTCATGCGTTCTTCAAACTGACCACGATATTTTGTGCCAGCTACTAAACTTGCTAAATCTAAAGAAACAATACGTTTGTCAAATAAAATTCTCGAAACTTTTCTTTCGATAATTCGCAAAGCCAAACCTTCTGCTATGGCAGATTTACCAACACCTGGTTCTCCAATTAACATTGGATTGTTTTTCTTTCTACGACTTAAAATTTGAGAAACTCTTTCAATTTCTTTTTGTCTACCAACAACCGGGTCTAATTTTCCTTTTTCTGCTAAATCTGTTAAATCTCTACCAAAATTATCTAATACCGGAGTCTTCGATTTTTTTACGGTTTTTCCTTTTTGGGGTTGATCAAAAGGATTCGATTTTTCTGACGCGTATTCATCATCAGAAGGAGTTTCTGCAATAGGATTTATTGGTAAATCTGCTTCTAAATCATCTACATGTAATTGTTTGTAAAGCGCTTTCGCTTCCTCATAATTCACATGATATTTATGAATCAACTTTGTGGTTGGGTCATTTTCGTTTCTTAGGATGCAAAGTAATAAATGTGCCGTATCTATAGATTCGCTCTGATATAATTTTGCTTCTAAAAAAGTTGTTTTTAAAGCTTTTTCTGCTTGTCTTGTTAATCGTAAACTAGGCTTACCTGTACTTTCTAAAAAAGTAGGATTTGCAGGATTTAGTTGTTCTAATTTTTTGCGCAACAAAATTAAATCAACATTAAATGCTGTTAGTATTTCTATTGCTTTTCCTTCGCCTTCTCTTATTAATCCGAGTAAAAGATGTTCTGTTCCAATAAACTCTTGCCCTAAACGTAGCGCCTCTTCTTTACTGAAAGTAATTACATCTCTGACCTTTGGTGAAAAATTATCGTCCATATTTCTTTCTGTCTATAATTGATGTGTTGTAAATTTAGTCCTTTTTTTTTATAGATAATTACAAAAAAGGTGCCAATGGTAAAATACTGACAGTTTGACTATGATACTAAAGTAGAAAACTCTTGTAAATCAGGCAAATAAAATAATGTTAAAAATTATTAAATAATGTTGATAACTCTACTTAATTACAAGTGCTAAAACCTTTGTAGAGACAAGGAAAAATAGTATCTTGCCTTGTTTTAAAAAAGTGAAGTAATATTAATCAAAATATATTTATGGCAGACGGAGAAAAGTTAATTCCGATTAACATTGAAGAACAGATGAAATCTGCGTACATCGATTACTCGATGTCGGTTATTGTTTCAAGAGCATTACCAGATGTAAGAGATGGTTTAAAGCCAGTTCATAGAAGGGTTTTATTTGGTATGCATGAGTTGGGCATTAAAGCAACAGGTTCATATAAAAAGTCGGCAAGAATTGTAGGGGAAGTTTTAGGTAAGTATCACCCACACGGAGATACTTCTGTATATGATTCTATGGTGCGTATGGCGCAAGATTGGAGTGTACGTTACATGATGGTTGATGGCCAAGGGAATTTTGGTTCTGTAGATGGGGATAGTCCTGCAGCAATGCGTTATACTGAGGTTAGAATGCAGAAAATATCAGAAGATATGTTAGCTGATATTGAAAAAGATACGGTAGATCATCGTTTAAACTTTGATGATACGTTGCAAGAGCCAACCGTATTGCCAACTCGTATCCCTAATTTATTGGTAAATGGAGCTTCTGGGATTGCAGTAGGTATGGCAACAAATATGGCGCCACACAATTTAACAGAGGTTATTAATGGTACTGTTGCGTATATAGATAACAGAGATATTGAGATTGATGAATTGATGCTGCATATTACCGCACCAGATTTTCCTACAGGAGGAATTATTTATGGTTACGATGGTGTAAGAGATGCATTTCATACAGGTCGTGGACGTATTGTAATGCGTGCTAAAGCGGTTATTGAAGAGGTTAAGGGGCGTGAGTGCATTATTGTTACGGAAATCCCTTACCAAGTGAATAAGGCGGAAATGATTAAAAAAACGGCCGAACTTGTAAATGATAAAAAATTAGAAGGAATTGCGAATATTCGTGATGAATCTGATAGAAATGGAATGCGTATTGTATATGTATTAAAACGTGATGCAATACCTAATATCATTTTAAATAAATTATTTAAATACACACAATTACAAACTTCTTTTAGTGTAAATAATATTGCATTAGTAAAAGGAAGACCAGAGCAATTAAATTTAAAAGAATTAATTCATTACTTCGTAGAGCATAGACATGAAGTTGTTGTTCGTAGAACAGAATTTTTACTTAAAAAAGCAGAAGCAAGAGCTCATATTTTAGAAGGATTAATAATTGCTTCTGATAATATTGATGAAGTTATAAAAATTATTAGAGCTTCTAATAATGCAGATGAAGCTAGAGAAGCTTTAGTTGAGCGTTTTGAATTAACAGAAATTCAAGCAAAAGCAATTGTAGAAATGCGTTTGCGTCAGTTAACAGGACTAGAACAAGATAAATTACGTGCAGAGTTCGATGAAATTATGTTAACAATAACTGATTTAAAAGATATTTTAGCAAACGAACCTAGACGTTACCAAATTATTAAAGATGAGTTATTACACATAAAAGATAAGTATGGTGATGAGCGTAGATCTGTAATAGAATATGCTGGTGGAGATATGCGTATAGAAGATATGATACCTAATACAAAAGTTGTGGTAACAATTTCTAATGCAGGGTATTTAAAACGTACAAATCTAGAAGAATATAAAGTTCAAAATAGAGGAGGTAGAGGGCAAAAAGGAGCTACAACAAGAAATGAAGATTTCTTAGAGCATTTATTTGTTGGTACAAACCATCAATATATGATGTTCTTTACTCAAAAAGGTAAAGTATTCTGGATGCGTGTCTATGAAATTCCTGAAGGTGGTAAAAATACCAAGGGTAGAGCAATGCAAAACTTAATCAACATAGAGCAAGACGATAAAGTAAAAGCATTCTTAGTAACACAAGACTTAAAAGACGAAGACTATATTAATAGCCATTACGTAATTATGGCAACTAAAAAAGGTCAAGTTAAAAAGACTTCTTTAGAACAATATTCTAGACCAAGAACTAATGGTATTAATGCTATTACTATTAAGGACGGAGATGAGTTGCTAGAAGCAAAATTAACTACAGGAGATAGTCAAGTAATGTTAGCATTAGCATCAGGTAAATCTATTCGTTTCGAAGAAGCAAAAACTCGTCCAATGGGAAGAACTGCTTCTGGTGTAAGAGGAATAACTTTACAAAATGATAACGATGAGGTAATTGGTATGGTTGCTGTAAATGACATGGAAAGTAATATTCTTGTTGTATCTGAAAAAGGATATGGTAAACGTTCTAAATTAGAAGATTATCGTGTTACTAATCGTGGTGGTAAAGGTGTAAAAACTTTAAATATTTCTGAAAAAACAGGAAATTTAGTGGCAATTAAAAATGTAGATGATTCTAATGATTTAATGATTATTAATAAATCAGGTCTTACTATTAGAATGGCTGTAGAAGATTTAAGAGTTATGGGACGTGCAACACAAGGAGTTCGTTTAATAAATATTAAAGATTCAGATAGCATTGCTGCCGTAGCAAAAGTAGCTCACGATGAAGAAGTAGAAGAAGAGGAAGTAGTAAATGATGTAGAAGGAAAAACAGAAAGTGGCACGGAAATTGAAAATGATTCAAATGAAAATCAAGAATAACAATAAATTAATAATTAGTAAAATGAGAAATCAAATATTAGCGTTAACAGTTGGCTTTTTATCAATAGCATCTTTTGCGCAGAAGAATGAACTTAAAGCTGCCGAAAAGGCAATTAAAAAAGGGGCGTTTAAAGAAGCAAAAGCAGCATTAGCTGGTTTAGAAGGCGCAGAAGACTCAATGGATGCAAAGTACAAAGCAAAATATTTCTTTTTAAAAGGATCTGCGTACGGAAAATCTAACGTAGAAAAAGCAGCGGCTGCATACAATAAGTTAATTTCTTATGAGAAAGAAATAGGAAAGCAAAAATATACAAAAGAAGCTCAACCTAAATTAAACGAATTAATACAATTTGTATCTAAAAAAGCAATTGATTCTTATAATGGAAAAGATTACAAAAAAGCGACAAATAATTTTTATTTAACGTATAAATTAAGTCCAACTGATACTTCTTTTTTATATAACGCTGCTTTAAGTTCTTCTTTAGGTAAAGATTACGATAGTGCTTTAAAATACTATAAAGAATTACAAGATGTTAAATATACGGGTATTACAACTCAATATATTGCTGTAAATAAAGAAACAGGTAAAGAAGAAAACATGGGAACCAAAGCAAATAGAGATGCAATGGTGAAGTTTGGTAAATATATAAAACCTAGTAAAAAAGTTTCTGAATCTAAACAAGCAGAAATTATCAAAAATATTGGTTATATATATGTAAACCAAGGAAAACCAGAATTAGCTGTTGCTGCTTTAGAGGAAGCTAGAAAAGCGAATCCAAAAGATATCAATTTATTATTAAATCAAGCTCAAATGTACATTAAGCTAGAGCAAATGGATAAGTTTGGAGCCTTAATGCAAGAAGCTGTAAAATTAGATCCTACAAATCCTACTTTGTTTTTTAATTTAGGAGTTGTAAATGCTGGTGAAAATAAAATTGAAGAAGCTATTGGTTTTTATAAAAAAGCGATAGAATTAGATCCTAAATACGGAGATGCTTATTTAAACTTAGGGGTTACCATTTTAAACAAAAGAATTGATGTTATTAATGAGATGAATGAAAATTTATCGAATGATAAAAAATATACAGAATTAGAAGGTACATTAAAAGAAATTTGTAAAGAAGCATTACCTTATATTATAAAAGCAGATGAGCTTGGTAGAACAGAGGGGACTGTAAGTACACTTTTAAATATTTATGATACTTTAGAAATGACTTCTGAAGCAGATGCTTTAAGACCAATTTATAAAGAAATGAGAGGTCAATAATTAAGACCTTTTTAATAAAAAAACCGAAACTAATTTTTAGTTTCGGTTTTTTTTATGTCTGATTTTTTTTAATTTAAGAAATCATTTTTTTAATAATTCTAAGTTTGTGTGTATGTTTTTGAAGTTCAGCATTAAATATTCCGCTATGATCTAAAGTATCAATTCTAACTTTACCATGAGCGTGTATAATGTGATAATCACTTAAAATGATACCTACATGAATAATTTCTCCTTCTTCATTATCAAAAAAAGCCAAATCACCAGCTTCACTTTCTTCAATAAAACTTAATACTTCACCTTGGGTGGCTTGTTGCTTTGCATCTCTTAAAAGTTGATGTCCGCAAAGTTTATATACCATTTGTGTAAAGCCAGAACAATCAATGCCAAAAGGAGTTTTTCCTCCCCATAAAAATGGTGTGTTTAAATAATTAAAAGCAGTTTGTGTAATTTCATTTTTAGATTTTTTTTCTGATACAACACTGCCTTCGTAGAGATATAATTCTGAGTTTATTTGCAGTTTTCCTGCATTGTAAAAAGGTAAGTTGGCACCTAACGGAATGGTGGTTAACTCGTTTTTACTGTTGGTAATAAAATCAATCATTTCTCCTGAAAAATATTGCTTTTCAGTTTTTAATTTTAAAAAGAAATCTGTACTAATTTCTGTGTATTGTTTATTATCTATGTAACCTTCGTAGTTATCAAAAGTTAAGCGAATTTTACTCCAATCTTTTTGTCTTTCAATAACCTCAAAAGTTTCACCAAATAAAACCTGACTAGTCATTTCAGATTGGTCTGATTCTTCAGTTCTTAAAGGAACCATGCTTAAATTACAAATGCCGTATAACAAGTTATGAGTTTTGAATTATAAGTTCTAAGTTATTTTTTCTACGAAATTCTTTCTATAACAAATGCACTAGCACCACCGCCACCATTACAAATTGCAGCTGCTCCTATTTTAGCATTTTGTTGTTTTAAAATAGAGGTTAAAGCAATTACAATTCGTGCTCCAGAAACACCTAGTGGATGTCCTAAAGAAACAGCGCCACCATTTACATTTACTTTGTCATCAGTAATGTTTAAAATTTTCATATTAGCCAAACCTACAATAGAAAACGCCTCATTTAATTCAAAATAATCTACATCATCAATAGATAAGTTTGCTTTTGCTAATGCTTTTGGTATTGCTTTTGCCGGAGCCGTTGTAAACCAGTTTGGTTCATGAGCAGCATCTGCATAACTTCTAATTTTTGCAATAGGCGTAATATTTAATTCTTTTGCTTTATCTGCAGACATTAATACTAAGGCAGCACCACCATCGTTAATAGTAGAAGCATTTGCGGCGGTAACAGTTCCGTCTTTTGTAAAAGCTGCCCTTAATGTTGGAATTTTATCCATTCTAACATTCTTGTATTCTTCATCTTCAGAAAATATAATTGGTTCTCCTCGTCTTTGTGGAATTTCTACAGGTACAATTTCATCAGCATATTTTCCATCACTCCAAGCCTTGGCAGATCTATTATAAGACTGTATTGCAAAAGTGTCTTGATCTTCTCTAGAAAAACCATACTCACTTGCACATTCATCAGCACAAACACCCATCGCCATATTGTCGTAAGCATCAACCAAACCATCTTTTTGCAAGCCATCTTCCATGGTTATTGGTCCAAATTTAGATCCTTTTCTAGCGTGTTGATAATGAGGAATACTACTCATGTTTTCCATACCACCAGCAACAACAATAGATGCATCTCCTAAAGCAATGGTTTGTGCAGCTAACATTATGGCTTTCATACCAGAAGCACATACTTTATTTACGGTTGTACAAGGAACTGTATTTGGGATACCTGCATAAATGGATGCTTGTCTTGCTGGAGCTTGACCCAAGCCAGCAGAAACTACATTACCCATAAAAACTTCTTCAACTAAATTGGGGGTTAAATTGATCTTTTCTAAGGCTCCTTTTATAGCAATAGCTCCTAATTTAGGGGCTGGTATTGTTGATAAACTTCCCATAAAACTTCCTATTGGAGTTCTTGCTACAGATACAATTACGACTTCTTTCATAAATAGAGTGTTTATTTTAAGTAAGATTTGTGTGCTAAATTAACTATTTTTAATCAATTTAAGTTTTATTATTCTACTTGAATTTTTGAGCTTGACTTTTTTATGGTAAGTTTGTTGTAAGAAGATAGAATCTATGAGTAATATAGTTAATAAATTGTACCAAAACAATGCCATTATTTATAAGGTAATTTTGTTTTTAGTAACCACAGTTGCAATTGTTTATTTGTTTCCAAAAGGAGGACAATTTAAATACGATTTTAACAACGGGCAGCTATGGAAATATGATAATTTATATGCACCTTTTGATTTTGCTATTCAGAAAACAGCAGAAGAAATTGCCATAGAAAAAAAGGAGATTTCGGCAAACTCAAAATTATATTTTACGCATAATTTTGATGTTGAAAATACAGTAAAATCTAATTTTTTAGAAAGGGTTGCTCTTGTAAAACAATCAGATTCTTTGAATCTAGAAGATGTTAAAGATTTGTCTAGAATTGGTCAAAAAGTTATAGATCTTGTTTACAAGAAAGGTTTTTTAGAAGTGTCAAGTCAAGATAGAGTTTCTAATAAAAATGAAATAGTAGCCGTTAGAAAAGGAAACGAAGTAGAAGATGTAGTGTTTAAAAACCTTTTAAGCTCTAAAGAAGTTTTAGAGATAATTAGAAGTAATTTAGAGATAGAAAAAAATGTTTATGCTAAAAAGGTGCTGTTAGACTTGTTGACGGAAATCATAAAACCGAACGTATCTTTTGACGCCCTTTACAGCGAAAAAGTAATAGACAATGAGATTAAAAACATCTCTTATACTAAAGGTAAGGTAGAGGCAGGTAAGTTAATTATTTTAAAAGGAGATATTGTAGAAGGAAAAAAACTAGCCATTTTAAATTCTTTAAAAAGTGAGTCTGAATCTAAGGTTTGGACAGATTCTAATTATAATTGGATTATTTTAGGATATACTATTTTAGTTGCACTGGCTTTATTAATGTTATTATTGTTTTTACATAAGTATAGATTAGAAATATTTGATAACAATAACAAGGTTACCTTTATATTTTTCAATGTATTTTCAATGATTTTTATACAAACATTGGTTATAAAGTACAATTCAGATTATTTATATGTGGTTCCTTTAAGTGTACTTCCAATAGTTTTAAAAGCCTTTTTTGATGCTCGTTTAGGTTTGTTTGCCCATGTTTTAACCGTATTGCTATTAGGTTATATTGTACCTAATAGTTTCGAGTTTATTTATTTACACATTATTGCAGGTATTGTAACTATTTTAACGGTTTCAGAATTATATAAGAGAGCAAATTTATTTATTTCAGTAGCTCAAATTACATTAATTTATATGCTTACCTACTTTGCATTTTCTATTATTAGAGAAGGAAATGCTTCTCAGATAAATTGGACCTACTTTATGCTTTTTGCGGCAAATGGGTTATTGTCTTTTTTATCTATCATATTAATTTATATGTATGAAAAAGTATTTGGTTTGGTGTCTGATGTTACCTTGTTAGAACTTTCTAACACTAATGCAAAGCTTTTAAGAGAATTAAACGAGAAAGCCCCAGGTACGTTTCAACACTCTATGCAGGTAGCAAATTTAGCAGAAGCCGCAGCAAATGAAATAGGAGCCAATTCTATGTTGGTTAGAACAGGAGCTTTGTATCATGATATTGGTAAAATGTTAAACCCAATGTATTTTACAGAAAATCAATCTACAGGTGTTAATCCACACAATGATTTGTCGCCAAGGGATAGCTCTAAAATTATTACAGATCATGTAATAAAAGGAGTAGAGTTGGCTAAAAAGTACAATTTACCAGATAGAATTATAGATTTTATACGAACGCATCACGGAACCAGTTCTACCTATTACTTTTATATGAAGGAAAAAGAATTAAACCCGGATGCAGAAGTAGATATTAAAAATTTTCAATACCAAGGTCCAATTCCGTTTTCTAAAGAAACTGCTATTCTAATGATGTGTGATGCCTCCGAAGCTGCGTCTAAAAGTTTAACAAAACCAACAGCAATGTCTATTAGTAATTTGATTGATAAAATCATGGCTAAGCAAATGGCTGATAATCAGTTTTTAAATTCAGATATTACCTTTAGAGAAATAGAAATTATAAAAAAAGTAATCAAGAAAAAACTGATGAATATCTATCATTTACGAGTTGAATATCCTGAATAAAAAAAATATTTAAAAAAAAATCAAAAAAGTCTTGTATAATCCTTTTTCTAGTCTTAAATTTGCACTCGCAATTTCAGTACAGGCTTTTAAGTCTGTTTCCGAAAGGAGAGATGGCAGAGTGGTAATGCAGCAGATTGCTAATCTGTCGACCTTAGGGTCGCCAGGGTTCGAGTCCCTGTCTCTCCGCTAAGAAATTGCACTCGGGGTGTAGCGTAGCCCGGTCATCGCGCCTCGTTTGGGACGAGGAGGTCGCAGGTTCGAATCCTGCCACCCCGACACAGTTGGTCGTAACAACTTAAAAATTACGGGCTCTTAGCTCAGCTGGATAGAGCACCTCCCTTCTAAGGAGGCGGTCGAAGGTTCGAATCCTTCAGGGCTCACTTAAACCTTCACAGAAATGTGAAGGTTTTTTGTTTTTAGAAACTATTTAGAACAAGCTATAAATTGTTAATAAATTTAAAGTAGACTAACCTCTTAACTTTCAGTAATTAGCGATTAATTTATCTTTTTTTAAAGAACAACAGCATCTAATTCAATAAGAATACACTTCTAAAAGTATATATTCGCGCACAATTTTTTTACTAACTACGAATTCTAAAAAAATACATGAGCAACGTAAAAAACTGGTTAAATTATTACAAAAACAGTTTAACTGATAGTGAAAACTTGGCTGTAGACATTTCTAGAATCAAAAACTTATTCCATCAAAACTATTGCGATTTAAGTTCGGCAACCATCAATCCAAAGAATGCTTCCGAAATGTTAGATGTAGAAGAAAAAAGGATAAATAGGTTAAAAGGAATCACAAAAAAAGACAGTGACAATTACCACAAAGTATTTGATGCCGAAATTATCATTGCGCCTTTTCAGTTAGATTTTGAATCGAGTGACCCTAATTTTAAGCAAAAAACCATCTATCCATTTTGGATTACTGCAAGAGTAAATCGTTTAGGGCAATTATCTGCTCCAAGAGATGTTTTTCCGTTAATTGTCCGTAATTATTTAGATCCTATTGCAGAAGTTGGAAACGATTTTATTTTTTCATCAATAGAAACAGTTACAGAAGCAAGAGAAATAGAACAGCCAGAAAAAGAAGAGGAGGAAGAGAACATCCCTTGGGCAGCTTACTGGGAATATATCAATGTGGTTTTTTCTGAAATTACAGACGGAGCTATAGATAGTTATAGAGCAGTAGGGTATAATACAAATCATAAAGCCACTTATTTTGCAAGGAGCTCTAAAATTTCGGCAGCAAAAAGCATTCTCTTTTTGTACGAAAACTTAATAAATGAAACAGAAGAGCTTCCGTTAATTTCAAAAATTATAAATCCCGTAAATAGAGAACGAAGAGAACCGATTACAGATAAAGGCTTTTTAGATTACAATCATTTGCATTTAGGGCAAATGTCTAATGAGTTTCCATTATCAATAAGTCAGCGTAAAACCTTATTGTCTTATTTTACGGCAGAAGAAAATGCCATTACAGCAGTAAACGGACCTCCAGGTACAGGTAAAACAACATTATTGCAAAGTTTAGTGGCTACAGAAGTGGTAAGAGCGGCTATTAAAGGAGAAGAAGCGCCTGTTATTTTAGCATGCTCTACAAACAACCAAGCGGTAACCAATATTATAGATAGTTTTATAAACTCTAAAAGTGATATGGGGATTTTAGCACAACGCTGGATTCCTGGTTTTAATGGTTATGCAACCTACTTACCTTCCAATTCAAAAAGTGAAAAAAGCTTAAAAAATATCAATTACCTAAAAGGAAACATGTTTGGTAATGAAGGTACTTTGTGTGATTTAGAAAACGAAAATTATTTATATGATGCCAAAAACTTCTATTTTAGTAGTTATTCAGATTATTTTGGGTTTCATCCAGAATCCTTAGAAGATGCCTGCAACCACCTTCAAGAAGAAATTACGGTAATAGAAGATAACATAATAGAAGGGGGACAAATTTCTCAGAACTACTTAATTTCTATAGAAAAGGTAAATAATTTATTGCTAGACAAGAACAATCACATTAAAAAAAATGTAATTCAAATCTCAAAATTACAAGAATGGAGAGATATTATAGTCGATATAAAAGCACTTGCTAAAGACGATCAATTTATTAGTGAAATAAAACGTTATTTTAAAGCCGATTCAGAAGAGGGGAGCTCAAATTCAGAACACCTTTTTAGAATAAATAAAGAAACACTTTCCAGTGATAAAACAGCGCTTGTATTTATCAAAAATTGTATTGCCGATCTTAATTTGGCATTGTCATCAAACTTAAAACTACACAACTGGAAACGTCAAAATGATATTACAGGATATCCTTTTGTTTCAGAAGAACAAATGTGGGAGTTTGAGTATGAAAAAATGGAATCGAATGATAAAACGCACCGTTTCTTTTATGATGAAATAGACTTAAGTCTAAGACACAAGGCTTTTTTATTAGCAACTCATTATTGGGAGGCAAGGTGGATTTTAGAAACAGAAGATGTTTTAGTAAACGAAACAGAAAAAGGAACCGGAGAAAATACAGTTATTGCTAAATGGAAACGGAGAGCAATGCTTACACCTTGTTTTGTGGCAACCTTATATACAGCACCTACACACTTTTTGTACAGTCAGTTTCAAGGAGAAAATGAAGAAGGCAGACCTATTTTTGAATACCTTCCTTTATTTAATTTTTTAGACTTATTAATTATAGATGAAGCGGGGCAAGTAACTCCAGAAGTTAGTATTCCTATCTTTTCATTAGCAAAAAAAGCAATTGTTGTGGGAGATTTAAAGCAAATAGAACCTATTTGGTCTATTCCTTTAAAAATCGATTATGGTAATTTAACCAATCAAAATATAGTAGCAGATCCATCTCATATTGCTTATTTAAATAACATTGGTTTTTTAGCTTCTAGTGGTAGTATCATGAAAATGGCTCAAAATGCCTGCGAATACGAAACACCATTAGTCACCAAAAAAGAAAATGGCTTACTGTTATTAGAGCACAGAAGGTGTAATGATGAAATTATTGGCTTTTGTAACGAACTCGCTTACGATGGTATTCTAAAACCAATGAAAGGAAAAGCCCATAAAGATCAAATATTTTCTTCAATGATGGCTTATCATGTAGAGGGGTATAGCGAACGTAAATTTAACAGTCGTCATAACTTAAATGAAGTAAAAGCCATTATTTTATGGCTAAACATGCATAAAGCCGATATCGAAAAAGCCTACAATGTAGATGCTATAGAAAATATTTTAGGTATAATTACACCTTTTGCAAGTCAAAAAACAGAATTGTCTAAAGCATTAATAGAATCTGGCTTTAAAGTTAACGACATAAAATTAGGAACCGTACACGCACTTCAAGGAGCAGAACGCAATATTGTACTGTTTAGTTCTGTATATAGTAATGAGGACGAAGGTGTATTGTTTTTCGATAGAGACAATAAACCAAATATGTTAAATGTGGCGGTTTCAAGAGCTAGAGATAGTTTTATATTATTTGGAGATACTAGAATCTTTGATGAAACCAAAAACACACCATCAGGAATTTTAAAGAAACATTTAAATATGTTCGAAATGCCTACTTAAAATCAGTTTCAGTAATATAGAGTACAAGAAGTGCAACTAAAAGTATAACATTTGTCGTGCAGAACTTGTTTTAGTATTTTTTCGCCCCTTAAAAAGCAATTAAAGACATAATTTTAAAAAGTATCCGTATAAATTTCCATTTGGGTGTTCCCTTTTTTTTGTTGAGATATAAAAAAGAGTAGGGTTTATATATAGGTACACTTTTGCAATTCAAATAAACTTATAGAATAAAAAAGGTCGGGCTTTCCACTATATCTTTTTGCGAAAAGCAAAAAGGATGCCGTTTCAATCCCTAACACAAAGCCTATAATTGTAATTAGCAAGAAGAAAACAAGCCTACAAAGAGAAATTTTAACAAATAGCCACCTCATTTGTTCTTCATATAAAAAAAACGTCATTGCGAGGCACGAAGCAATCCCTTTATTCTAGTAAATTAAGCTTCTGAGCAAATCGAAGCTTTGTATAAAACCGTTTTTTTTAGATTTAATTCTATTTACAAAGTTTCTACTTCAACTATAATAGACCTTTTTCGGAATTTCTTTTCTACTAAATTAAAAAAAATAATCATTTACCGACCTTATTTAAAAGCAAAAAAACAAATCCAAGTAACCAAGTAAAGTTATTTCAAACCTATTAAGACAAAAAATCAGCGCACACTCTTTCCCGTTTTTAATACTATTATGTTTTAAAAAGTAGCAATTATCCCCAAACCCCACCTAAAACCCAAGATCCTTAAAAAAATAACCAAAAAAACATTTCATGTAACTTACTAGAAACAAAATAATTAGGAGAAGTATGTGAAATAAACAAAAAAAAAGGGTTAAAAAATAGTTGTTAGATTAAAAATGAGTTGTAAGTTTGCACCCGCTAACAGCAATATTGCTTCGTTAGTTTCGTTCATTGAGAAGTTGTAAAGGGATTAAAAATTAAGGAGTTAAGCTGATAAAGTTATAAGGATTTTATCAAAAAAAACTTTGATTTTTATGAGGTTTCTTTGTAAAAAACGTTGTATGTTTGCAGTCCGAAATTTTCGGCAAAAAATTCAGCATTTTTCACAAGCAAATTAAAATAAAAAAAACTTTATTTTTTTTATTGTCAGATTAGAAATAGTTTGTATGTTTGCAGCCGCTAAGAAATACAGCAAAACGATCAGAGAAAATTTGGAATGATTTAAAAAAAAATCAGTTAGTTCGATTCTAACGTTTCTACAAAGTTCGAGATTAAAAGGGGATTGATAGAGTGTTAAAACTTGTCATTTCCGACTCGGCAAAGTTCATTGAAAATATTGAAATTGACAGCGTAATTAAAGAGTAGAATGACCACATTATTAGATTAATGTAAAATTCTTTTGAAACTTATTCATTAAAATATTTAAAATATACAATGAAGAGTTTGATCCTGGCTCAGGATGAACGCTAGCGGCAGGCTTAACACATGCAAGTCGAGGGGTAACATTGTGCTTGCACAGATGACGACCGGCGCACGGGTGCGTAACGCGTATAGAACCTACCTTTTACTGGAGAATAGCCTTTAGAAATGAAGATTAATGCTCCATAGTATTGATTAATCGCATGATTAATTAATTAAAGATTTATTGGTAAAAGATGGCTATGCGTCCTATTAGTTAGATGGTAAGGTAACGGCTTACCATGACTGTGATAGGTAGGGGTCCTGAGAGGGAGATCCCCCACACTGGTACTGAGACACGGACCAGACTCCTACGGGAGGCAGCAGTGAGGAATATTGGGCAATGGAGGCAACTCTGACCCAGCCATGCCGCGTGCAGGAAGACTGCCCTATGGGTTGTAAACTGCTTTTATACAGGAAGAAACACTGGTATGTATACCAGCTTGACGGTACTGTAAGAATAAGGACCGGCTAACTCCGTGCCAGCAGCCGCGGTAATACGGAGGGTCCGAGCGTTATCCGGAATCATTGGGTTTAAAGGGTCCGCAGGCGGTCGATTAAGTCAGAGGTGAAATCCCATAGCTCAACTATGGAACTGCCTTTGATACTGGTTGACTTGAGTCATATGGAAGTAGATAGAATGTGTAGTGTAGCGGTGAAATGCATAGATATTACACAGAATACCGATTGCGAAGGCAGTCTACTACGTATGTACTGACGCTGAGGGACGAAAGCGTGGGGAGCGAACAGGATTAGATACCCTGGTAGTCCACGCCGTAAACGATGGATACTAGTTGTTGGGCATTAGCTCAGTGACTAAGCGAAAGTGATAAGTATCCCACCTGGGGAGTACGGTCGCAAGACTGAAACTCAAAGGAATTGACGGGGGCCCGCACAAGCGGTGGAGCATGTGGTTTAATTCGATGATACGCGAGGAACCTTACCAGGGCTTAAATGTAGTATGACAGGACTAGAGATAGTTTTTTCTTCGGACATATTACAAGGTGCTGCATGGTTGTCGTCAGCTCGTGCCGTGAGGTGTCAGGTTAAGTCCTATAACGAGCGCAACCCCTGTCGTTAGTTGCCAGCATGTTATGATGGGGACTCTAACGAGACTGCCTACGCAAGTAGTGAGGAAGGTGGGGATGACGTCAAATCATCACGGCCCTTACGTCCTGGGCCACACACGTGCTACAATGGTATGGACAATGAGCAGCCATCTGGCAACAGAGAGCGAATCTATAAACCATATCACAGTTCGGATCGGAGTCTGCAACTCGACTCCGTGAAGCTGGAATCGCTAGTAATCGGATATCAGCCATGATCCGGTGAATACGTTCCCGGGCCTTGTACACACCGCCCGTCAAGCCATGGAAGCTGGGAGTGCCTGAAGTCGGTCACCGTGAGGAGCCGCCTAGGGTAAAACTGGTAACTAGGGCTAAGTCGTAACAAGGTAGCCGTACCGGAAGGTGCGGCTGGAACACCTCCTTTCTAGAGAAAGATGGTGAGTTACAAAAAAAGGTTTTTTTTACTCTTTGCTGTTAATTTTAAAATAAAAAAGTATTTAAGCTATTCTAGTCTCGTAGCTCAGCTGGTTAGAGCGCTACACTGATAATGTAGAGGTCGGCAGTTCGAGTCTGCCCGGGACTACAAATAAGCAAGATACTTAAGGAAATTCTGGAAGTAAGGGGATTCTACATTCATAATTTAGGATTTATTCTGAATTTCATAATGGGGGATTAGCTCAGCTGGCTAGAGCGCTTGCCTTGCACGCAAGAGGTCATCGGTTCGACTCCGATATTCTCCACAACGGCTTATAGTTGTTGCTGATTTAATTATCAGTGGCGATTCGCCACAAGTTCATTGACATATTGGTAAAATGATATCGTAAGAATCAAATAGATAGAGAACGATTAGATTTATCTAATCAAAAATTTTTTTATAAAAATATAAAAGAGTTCATTGTAGAAGCAATTCTACAGCAAAAAGTACAATAAGTTAAGTAAGGGCGTATGGCGGATGCCTAGGCTCTCAGAGACGACGAAGGACGTGATAAGCTGCGAAAAGCTACGGGGAGGGGCACATACCTTTTGATCCGTAGATATCCGAATGGGGCAACCCGTCATGTTGAAGACATGTCACCACGTAAGTGGGGTAAACCCGGTGAACTGAAACATCTAAGTAACCGGAGGAAGAGAAAACAATAGTGATTCCGTTAGTAGTGGCGAGCGAACGCGGATTAGCCCAAACCAAAGTTGTTACGGCAATTTTGGGGTTGTAGGGCCACGATATTCGAAGATAAGTGAATTAGAACTGTTTGGAAAGACAGACCATAGAGGGTGATAGTCCCGTAAAAGTAAGCGAATTTAAGATAGTGGTACCCTGAGTAGTGCGGGACACGAGTAATCCTGTATGAATCCACCGGGACCATCCGGTAAGGCTAAATACTCCTGAGAGACCGATAGTGAACTAGTACCGTGAGGGAAAGGTGAAAAGAACCCTAAGTAAGGGAGTGAAATAGAACCTGAAACCGTACGCCTACAAGCGGTCGGAGCAACTTCGAGTTGTGACGGCGTGCCTTTTGCATAATGAGCCTACGAGTTACTGTTTCTAGCAAGGTTAATTGATTAAGTCAAGGAGCCGTAGCGAAAGCGAGTCTGAATAGGGCGCTTTAGTTAGTAGTAGTAGACGCGAAACCGAGTGATCTACCCATGGGCAGGTTGAAGCTGTGGTAACACACAGTGGAGGACCGAACCAGTTGACGTTGAAAAGTCTTTGGATGACCTGTGGGTAGGGGTGAAAGGCCAATCAAACTCGGAAATAGCTCGTACTCCCCGAAATGCATTTAGGTGCAGCGTTGAGTAAAAGTTTTATAGAGGTAGAGCTACTGATTGGATGCGGGGGCTTCACCGCCTACCAATTCCTGACAAACTCCGAATGCTATAAAATGTTTCTCAGCAGTGAGGGCATGGGTGCTAAGGTCCATGTCCGAGAGGGAAAGAACCCAGACCATCAGCTAAGGTCCCCAAATATATGTTAAGTTGAAAAAACGAGGTGAAATTGCTTAGACAGCTAGGATGTTGGCTTGGAAGCAGCCATTCATTTAAAGAGTGCGTAACAGCTCACTAGTCGAGCGATTTCGCATGGATAATAATCGGGCATAAACATATTACCGAAGCTATGGATTAACGTTGAAAGACACGTTAGTGGTAGGGGAGCATTGTAACCTGGGTAGAAGGTGTACTGTGAGGTATGCTGGACTGGTTACAAAAGAAAATGTAGGCATAAGTAACGATAATGGGGGCGAGAAACCCCCACACCGAAAGACTAAGGTTTCCTCAGCGATGCTAATCAGCTGAGGGTTAGTCGGGTCCTAAGGCGAATCCGAAGGGAGTAGTCGATGGATAACAGGTTAATATTCCTGTACTTCTTATAATTGCGATGGGGTGACGGAGTAATGAAAGCACCGCGAACTGACGGAATAGTTCGTTGAAACATGTAGCTATTAGTTTTGTAGGTAAATCCGCAGAATTAGGTGAAGTGTGATAGTACCAAGCGTCTTCGGACAATTGGATAGTGTGTCTAAGGGCTTCCAAGAAAAACCTCTAAGCTTCAGATTATAAGAACCCGTACCGTAAACCGACACAGGTAGTTGGGATGAGAATTCTAAGGTGCTCGAGAGATTCATGGCTAAGGAACTAGGCAAAATAGACCCGTAACTTCGGGAGAAGGGTCGCCCTGTAGCAATACAGGGCCGCAGTGAAAAGGTCCAGGCGACTGTTTATCAAAAACACAGGGCTTTGCTAAATTGAAAGATGATGTATAAGGCCTGACACCTGCCCGGTGCTGGAAGGTTAAGTGGAGGGTTTAGCTTCGGCGAAGATCTGAAATGAAGCCCCAGTAAACGGCGGCCGTAACTATAACGGTCCTAAGGTAGCGAAATTCCTTGTCGGGTAAGTTCCGACCTGCACGAATGGTGCAACGATCTGGACACTGTCTCAGCCATGAGCTCGGTGAAATTGTAGTATCGGTGAAGATGCCGATTACCCGCAGCGGGACGAAAAGACCCCGTGAACCTTTACTATAGCTTAGTATTGGCTTTGGATAAGTAATGTGTAGGATAGGTGGGAGACATTGAAGCGGCGTCGCTAGGCGTTGTGGAGTCGTCCTTGAAATACCACCCTTTGCTTATCTAGAGTCTAACTCAGAGATGAGGACAGTGCTTGGTGGGTAGTTTGACTGGGGTGGTCGCCTCCAAAAGAGTAACGGAGGCTTCTAAAGGTACCCTCAGTACGCTTGGTAACCGTACGTAGAGTGCAATGGCATAAGGGTGCTTGACTGAGAGACATACAGGTCGATCAGGTTGGAAACAAGAGCATAGTGATCCGGTGGTTCCGCATGGAAGGGCCATCGCTCAAAGGATAAAAGGTACTCCGGGGATAACAGGCTGATCTCCCCCAAGAGCTCATATCGACGGGGGGGTTTGGCACCTCGATGTCGGCTCGTCACATCCTGGGGCTGGAGAAGGTCCCAAGGGTTGGGCTGTTCGCCCATTAAAGTGGCACGCGAGCTGGGTTCAGAACGTCGTGAGACAGTTCGGTCTCTATCTGCTGTGGGCGTTAGAAATTTGCGTGGATCTGACTCTAGTACGAGAGGACCGAGTTGGACTGACCTCTAGTGTACCTGTTGTTTCGCCAGAAGCATAGCAGGGTAGCTACGTCGGGAAGGGATAAGCGCTGAAAGCATATAAGCGCGAAACCCACCACAAGATGAGATTTCTTTAAAGGGTCGTTGGAGATTACAACGTTGATAGGTCATAGGTGTAAAGGCAGTAATGTCATAGCCAAGTGATACTAATAACCCATAGACTTATGTACGCTTCCCGCCGAAAGGCGGGAGCACAGACTCTTTATTTATAAGACGATTTAGATATTATTTTACCATATGTTAACTTATACTTTAGCAATAGCTAAAGAGTTATGAGTTATAAGTGTTGAGTTATGAGTTGAAAAACTTTAAAACTTAGAACTTTAAACTTAGAACTAAAATCTTAGGGTGGTTATAGCATTGGGGCTCACCTCTTCCCATCTCGAACAGAGAAGTTAAGCCCAATAGCGCCGATGGTACTGCATTTATGTGGGAGAGTAGGTCGCCGCCTTTCTTTAATCTTGAGTAATCAAGACAAATTAAACCTCATATCTTACGATATGAGGTTTTTTTATGCGATAAATTTAACGACAATATCGCACTTTTATCATATTTGTGTAAGGTAATTGTAATAATATAGTTTATTTTCGTTATTTATTTAGCAGTCGTTATTTATTTTTTAATGAATTATAAAAACATCTTATTTTTTACTTTTTTATTTTCTTTTTGTGCTATTAGTGGACAAGTTGGAGGAGAGAAAGTATATCAATTTTTAAATGTTTCTACTTCTGCTAGACAAGTAGCTTTAGGTGGGGAAGTTTTGGTATTGATGGATGATGTAAATCAACCTATATGGAACCCTTCTGTAATTAGTGAAGATATAGATAATAAAGTTTCTGTAAATTATACGAGTTATTTAGCTGGAATAAATATTGGATCTTTGGCTTATGCTAAAACAATTTCTAGGAGGTTTGGTACCATACACGGTAGTATTAAATATATTGATTATGGTTCTTTAATTGGAGCTGATGAACAAGGTAATGAAAAGGGGAATTTTGGAGCTAATGATATTGCTGTTTCTTTGGGGTATGCTATAAATATTCCTTATTCTAATTTTTTTATTGGTGCTAACGTTAGAGTGATTAATTCTAATATTGAAAATTATACATCTACTGGTGCTGCTACAGATTTAGCCATTTTATATACAAGTCCTTACAAACCTTTTGCAATTACTTTGGTGGCTAGAAATATTGGTACTCAAATACAAACCTACAATGGAGTAAAAGAAAAATTACCATTTAAAATTGCTTTAGGTGGTTCTTATAAATTAGAACATGTTCCGTTAAAATGGTATGCAACTATTGATAATTTACAACAATGGGATGTATCTGTACCTAACCCTTCTGAACAAACAACAGATTTAGAAGGCAATGTTACTGAAAAAAAAGTGAGTTTTATTGCCAATACTTTTAGACATTTGGTGATTGGTGGAGAGTTGTTTCCTGAAAGTGCAATCAATTTAAGATTGGGATATAATTTTAGAAGGGCAGCTGAATTAAAACTACAGAATGCAAGAGCATTTAGCGGTTTCTCTTTTGGTTTTGGAATAAAAATGAACAAATTAAAATTCAATTATGCATATTCTAAATTTCATTCTGCAGCAAATGCGAGTACTTTTAGTTTATTAATAGATTTAGATAGTAGAAGATAAATATGAGTAAAAAAATTATAATTGCAATTGATGGGTTTTCATCGACAGGAAAAAGTACAATCGCTAAATTATTGGCTAATAAGTACAATTATATCTATGTTGATACTGGAGCAATGTACAGAGCTGTTAGTTTATTTGCAAAACAAAACAGTTTTGTAGGTAAAGATTTTTTAGATAAAGAAAATCTGGTTTCGAGTTTAAAAGATATTTCACTTACTTTTCAATTTAATGAACAGTTAGGTTTTGCAGAAATGTTTTTGAATGGTATAAATGTGGAGAAGGAAATTAGAACATTGGATGTTTCTCAATTAGTTAGTAAAGTAGCGGCTATTTCTGAGGTAAGAACAAAATTAGTTGCAGAACAACAATTAATGGGGGAAGATAGTGGAATAGTGATGGACGGTAGAGATATTGGAACGGTTGTTTTTCCGGATGCTGAATTGAAATTATTTATGACAGCTTCTGCTGATAAAAGAGCTACTAGACGTTATAAAGAATTGATTGATAGAGGGGATAAAGTAGATTTTAAAGATATTCTTTTTAATGTGGAGGAACGTGATAGAATTGATTCTACAAGAGAAGATTCTCCATTATTGAAAGCGAATGATGCTATTGAATTTGATAATTCTGATATGGGAATAACAGAACAATTTGAAAGAATTTGTGCTTTAGTAGATGCCAAACTTTCTGTTTAGCTAATAAGTTTACAGGTACACTTAGCCCTGATTGAAACGGCATCCTTTTTATAGTTCTGTAAAAACTTAAGTAACTTTTAATAATGAGGTTGACACGGTTTACAAAAAATTGAATTTTGTAGTGACCTCTATAAAAAGATATAGTGGAAAGCAGGAAATAGCTTCTAAAAAATATAAAATATCTGAATATTATGGAATATTCAGATATTTATGTGTTTGTAAAGAAATTTTCCATTTTGGATTTTTCATGACATAATCTACAATTAAAGCGGTCATTTTTTCTTTTTTACTCCATTCTGGTTGTAAATAAAGTTGACATTTAGGACCCACTTTTGCCGCTTCTTGTTCTGCAAAAGCAAAATCTGAGGTATTGTGAATAATCATTTTTAACTCATCTGCTTCTGGGTAACACTCTGCCAAAGGCATTTTTGTTTTCTTGGGAGAAAGACAAAACCAGTTCCATTTTCCAGAAAAAGAATAAGCTCCAGAAGTTTCTATATGTGTTCTAATATTGTTTTTTTGTAACGATTCTGTAATATAATCCATAGACCACATTAAAGGCTCACCACCCGTAATAACAACGGTGTTGGCGTGTTTTTTAACGTTATTCACAATGGTATCGGCTAGTGTTGGTGGGTGCAATTCTGCATTCCAACTCTCTTTAACATCGCACCAATGGCAACCTACATCACAACCGCCAACTCTTATAAAATAAGCGGCTGTACCTGTGTGTGCACCTTCACCTTGTATGGTATAAAACTCTTCCATTAACGGAAGCATTATTCCTTTATTTACTAAATCTTTTGTATTTTTATCCATCTTCATTAAAATCTACCCATAACGGTTTTAAGAGTGCAAAGGTAGTTTTTTGTATATCAAGAATAAAAGGAATAATAAATTAATTCTAATTGCTTAATAATCAAAACAATTTTGTAAATTTGCACTCCTTTTTACGATAACAGATTTATAAAAGGAAAAGTATAAAACAATTTATAAAAACAACTCTTTGCGTTTTTATCGTTAAAATCTGGTAAACAATAAGATACAAAATTATTTTAGACACATGTCTGAAGAAACAAAAAACACTGAAGCGCAAGTTGTTGCTGCTGATGTACAAGAAACAGCAACTCCTGCTGTAGATCCAAAACAATTTTTAGCTGATTTTAACTGGCACAAGTACGAACAAGGTATTGAAGCAGTTGATGAAGAAAAATTACAAGCATTTGAAAAAGCGTTAGAAGGAACTGTAGGTTTTGTAAACGAACGTGACGTAATTGAAGGAACTGTAATCAGAATTACTGATAGAGATGCAATCATCGATATCAACTCTAAATCTGAAGGAGTTATTTCTTTAAACGAATTTCGTTACAACCAAGGTTTAGCTGTTGGAGATAAAGTAGAAGTATTAGTTGATAAAAGAGAAGATTCTTCTGGTCAATTAGTATTATCTCACAAAAAAGCAAGAGTTATTAAAGCATGGGAACGTGTTAACAATGCTCATGAAACTGGTGAAGTAGTTAACGGTTTTGTTAAATGTAGAACTAGAGGTGGTATGATTGTAGATGTTTTCGGAATCGAAGCATTTTTACCAGGATCTCAAATTGACGTTAAGCCAATTAGAGATTACGATCAATACGTAGAGAAAACTATGGAATTCAAAGTTGTGAAAATCAACCACGAATTTAAAAACGTTGTTGTATCTCATAAAGCTCTTATTGAAGCTGATATTGAATTACAGAAAAAAGAAATTATTGGTCAATTAGAAAAAGGACAAGTATTAGAAGGTATTGTTAAAAACATTACTTCTTATGGTGTCTTTGTTGATTTAGGTGGTGTAGACGGATTAGTACATATTACTGATTTATCTTGGTCTAGAATCAATCATCCAAATGAGGTTGTAGAATTAGATCAAAAATTAAACGTTGTAATTTTAGACTTTGATGATAACAAATCTAGAATTCAATTAGGATTAAAACAATTATCTGCTCATCCTTGGGAAGCTTTAAACAACGAATTAAAAGTTGGTGATAAAGTAACTGGTGAAGTTGTTGTTTTAGCTGATTATGGTGCGTTTGTAGAAGTAGAACAAGGAGTAGAAGGGTTAATTCACGTTTCTGAAATGTCTTGGTCAACTCACTTACGTTCTGCACAAGATTTCGTAAAAGTTGGAGATAAAGTTGAAGCTCAAATTTTAACTTTAGATCGTGAAGACCGTAAAATGTCTTTAGGTATCAAACAATTACACCCAGATCCTTGGACAGATATTACTACTAAATACCCAGTTGGTTCAACGCATACAGGTACTGTAAGAAATTACACAAACTTTGGTGTTTTTGTTGAGTTAGAAGAAGGTATTGATGGTTTAGTTTATATCTCAGACTTATCTTGGACTAAGAAAGTGAAACATCCATCTGATTTTGTAACTGTTGGTGATAAACTAGAAGTACAAGTATTAGAATTAGATGTAGAGAACAGAAAGTTAAACTTAGGTCATAAGCAAACACAAGATAACCCTTGGGATGCTCATGAAGCTACGTATGCAATCGGTTCTAAACATGAAGGAACAATCAAAGAAAAGAATGATAAAGGAGCAGTTGTAACTTTTGCTGATGGAGTAGAAGGATTTGCACCTACAAGATTCTTAGAAAAAGAAGATGGTTCTAAATTAGAAAAAGGAGACAAAATCGAATTTGTAGTTTTAGAATTCTCTAAAGAATACAGAAGAGTTGTTGTTTCTCATACATCTTTATTTAAAGAGCAAGAGAAAAGAAATGTAAAAGTTGCTGTTAAAAAAGCAGCAGAAGCAGAAAAAACTACCTTAGGAGATATTGGTGGTCTTGCAGCATTAAAGAAAAAAATGGAAGAAGGTAAATAATTATTTACATTTCTAATATATTTTAAAAGCCGATACAATTTGTATCGGCTTTTTTTGTGCTTTAAAGTTTCTATGAAATTTGTAGATGTTACTATTCAAAAATTTTAATTTTTGAATACTGAATACTGAATACTGAATACTCATTTTGGGCGTTCCCTAAAAAGGTCGGGCTTTCCACTATATCTTTTTATAGCTGTCATTGCGAAGTTTTATTTTTTGTAAACTGTGGGAATCTCATAATTAATAGATTGCTTCGTTCCTCGCAATAACGCTTGTTAAAAAGCGCTATAAAAAGGATGCCGTTGCAATCCCTAACGCAGCCTACTTGTAGATATATTACAAAATCAAAAATAACAGTTTACTAATCTATTTTATCACTTAATAGAATTATATTTGTCCTGCTAAAAAAGACAATATAAATTATGACATTAATAAAATCAATTTCAGGAATTAGAGGAACAATTGGTGGTAAAACTGCCGATAACTTAACACCAATAGACGCTGTAAAATTTGCATCTGCTTACGGAGCATTTATTAAAGCAAGAAACGCTAACAAAAAAAATATAAAAGTAGTAGTTGGTAGAGATGCTCGTATTTCTGGTAAAATGATATCTAGTTTAGTAGCAAATACTTTGGTAGGTTTAGGTATCGATGTAATCGATTTAGGATTATCTACAACCCCAACCGTAGAAGTTGCAGTACCTTTAGAAAATGCAGATGGAGGAATTATTTTAACAGCATCTCACAATCCTAAACAATGGAATGCTTTAAAATTATTAAACGAAAAAGGAGAGTTTTTAAACGGAGCAGAAGGAGAACAAATTTTAGCTTTAGCAGAAAGTGAAGATTTTTCATTTGCAGAAGTAGATGATTTAGGTTCTTATAAAAAGAATAAAAAATACTTAAAAAAGCATATTAAAGAAGTTTTAAAGCTAGATTTAGTGGATGTAAAAGCCATTAAAAAAGCAAAATTTAAAGTAGTTGTAGATGGTGTAAACTCTACAGGAGGAATTTTTATTCCTGCTTTATTAAAAGAATTAGGTGTAAAATGTATCGAATTATATTGTACACCAAACGGTGAGTTTCCTCACAACCCAGAGCCTTTAAAAGAACATTTAACTGATATTTCAGAACTAGTAGTAAAAAAGAAAGCAGATTTTGGAATTGTAGTAGATCCAGATGTAGATCGTTTGGCTTTAATTTCTGAAGATGGTTCTATGTTTGGAGAAGAATATACATTAGTTGCTTGTGCAGATTATGTTTTAGGGAAATTAGGTGGTGGAAATACTGTTTCTAATTTATCATCTTCTAGAGCCTTAAGAGATGTTACAGAAAAACATGGCGGAACATATACAGCATCAGCAGTTGGTGAAGTAAATGTGGTGATTAAAATGAAAGAAACCAATACAGTAATTGGTGGAGAAGGAAATGGTGGAATTATTTATCCTGCTTCTCATTATGGACGTGATTCTTTGGTGGGGGTTGCCTTATTTTTATCGCATTTAGCTAATAAAAAAATGTCTTGTAAAGAATTAAGAGATTCGTATCCAAGTTATTTTATGAGTAAAAATAAAATTCAGTTAACACCAGAAATAGATGTTGACAAAATTTTAGAAACGATGGCTTCTAAATATGCAAACGAAGATGTAAATACAATAGATGGTGTAAAAATTGACTTTGCAGAAGAATGGATTCATTTAAGAAAATCGAATACAGAGCCAATTATTAGAATTTATACAGAAGCTAAATCGCAACAAGCAGCAGATGATTTAGCAGTAAGATTTATCAACGAAATTAAAGAAATAATAGCGTAACGTTTTGAAAACAAAAGTAATAGTAGGTTTATCCTTATTGATGACAATTTGTACTTTTTCTCAAGAAAATGATACAAAAGATTTAAAACAAACAAACAAAATAACCAATAAAGGGAAATTCTTTCTTTATTGGGGATGGAACAGAGCTAATTACTCTAATTCTGATATACATTTTACTGGGAAAAATTACGATTTTACCCTACATGATGTAAAAGCCAAAGATAGGCAAACTCCGTTTAGTTTTAATGATTATTTTAATCCAGGAAGAATTACCATTCCTCAAAACAATTATAGAATAGGATATTTCTTAAAGGAAAATTATACAATTTCTATTGGTGTAGACCACATGAAATATGTTATGGTACCAAACCAAACCGTAAAAATTGATGGAAAAATTAATGAGGGTACAAGTTATGACCGAGATTATAATAATGACGACATTGTGTTGGCTGAAGATTTTTTAAAATTAGAACATACAGACGGTTTAAACTATGTAAATGTAGAGTTTAGAAGATTTGATGAAATTGGTCATTACTTTGGTATCAATCATAAGAACTTTCAAATAAACCTTACAGAAGGTTTTGGAGCAGGTATTTTATATCCAAGAACAGACGTAACTTTATTAAATAAAGAAAGACACGATGAGTTTCATATTGCAGGTTGGGGAGCATCAGCTGTAGTAGGACTTGATTTAACATTCTTTAAATACTTCTTCATTCAATCTGATTTAAAATTTGGGTATATCAATATGCCAGATGTAAGAACCACTATAGATCCAACTGATGGAGCTACTCAAAGTTTTACTTTTTTTCAGAGAAATATTCTTATTGGAGGAAGGTTTAATCTTTAAAAATTAAAACAAAATAAAGTATCAAAAGGTTTATAAAAACTCTTTTGGTACTTTATTTCTATGTTTAAAACGTTTGTGAGACCATAAATATACTTCAGGTTGGTTTCTAATATTTCTTTCTGTTATTTCTAAAAATTTATCAGTAAGTTCGTAGTCTTTGTAATCTTTTGGTGTTTCTGTAACCAATTCAAATTCTACCTCATAATGCCCTCTTTTTACTCTTCTAGAGGTCCAATAAACAAAACTCATATCATACCTTTTAGAAAGCGCTTCTGCACCAGTATGTACAGGAACTTTAACCCCCATAAACGGCGCCCAATAATGAGCCTTACTCATTTGTGGAGATTGATCACTTAAGAGAATATAAATTCCTTGTTTTTTATTAACAAAATTTCTGTGAATTTGCCTTATGGTATCTGTAGATCTGTACAAGGTTCCTCCAAATTTAGAACGCGACATTTTAACCACTTTTTCAAAATGCTTATTTTCTACTTTGGTATACGCAGCAAAAAATGCAGGATCTTTAATTTTTAGAGGTAAGCCTGTTAGCCATTCCCAATTTCCTTGATGTATCCCTACCAAAGCAATACTTTTTCCATTTTCAGAAAGTTTTTTTAGTAGAGAAATGTTTTTGTATTTCATTCTCTTAGAAATTTCTTTTTCAGAAATGGTAAAAGATTTCATTGTTTCTACTAAAAAATCAGTTAAATGTTTAAAAAAACCTTTGCTAATTTTAGTTATTTCTTCGTCACTTTTTTCAGGAAAAGCCAATCTTAAGTTTTCTAAAACTACTTTTTTTCGATAGCCAATAATGTAATAGTTTAGTAAAAATAAGCCATCAGAAATAAAATACAAAACCCTCATTGGTAGTTTAGAAAATAACCAAATAAAAGGATATATAAGTGTAAAAATGATAAATTGCATACAGTACTTTTTGGTATTGCAAATATCGGATATAAATTTAAAATGAAGTAGTATTAGTAAATCAGATTTTAGTATGTTTGTTTTATGATGAACAATATAAATCAAGCAGTTTTAATTCTTATAATAGCCAATGTTTTGGTTTCTATGAAAGGGTTTAAAGATTATTCTTTTTTAGATAAATATAAGTTTCAAGTAGGTAAAGTTTTATCTGGTGAAAAATTAAGAACAATAACATCTGGTTTTTTGCATGTAGATTGGATGCACCTAGGATTTAACATGTATGCATTATATCTTTTTGGGGATATTGTAGCAGGTTTTTTAGGCATGCCTTATTTTTTAATTATCTATTTTGGTAGTTTATTAGCAGGGAGTCTATATTCATTATATTATCATAAAAAGGAACCTTATTATAGTGCCGTTGGTGCTTCTGGAGCCGTTTCTGGTATTGTGTATGCATCGATACTTTTATATCCAGCAATGGAGTTGTATTTGTTTTTTATTCCGATACCAATTCCGGGTTATATTTTTGGTGTAGGCTATCTTTTATACTCTATTTACGGGATGAAAAAGCAAGTTGGTAATGTGGGGCATTCGGCACATTTAGGTGGCGCAATTGGTGGATTTGTGGTAACACTTTTATTGCATCCCTCTTTATTTATTACAAATAAACTTTTGGTAATATCTTTAGGAATACCAATTATACTGTTGTTACTTTTTGGAGACAAACTTAAAAACTTATAAAAATAAAAACCGAAACTAATTAGTTTCGGTTTTTTTATGAATCATGTTCAATAACCTCTATGAATTTAATTAGAAAAACAGAGGGTTCATCCATCAATAAATAATAAATATTCTTTGTGTTGTAACAAATAAAGAATCTGAGCTACATATATTTAAAGGCGATATTGTTTTTATTTCAAAATTTTTAACGAAATTGCTTGTCTAAAAATTGTTCAACTTAAAAAAAACAAAAAATAACTATGTCTGATGATTTTGATTTACTAGAAACAAATTCTAACAAAAAAACTGAAAAAGTAGATGTAAACTGGGGGAAAGCGATTGACACCATGAAATCTAAATTGGCACAAGAAGACGACCCCGAATCGCGTCAAAAAATTCTAAACGCAACCTTAGATGATGTTGTGCACATGGCAGAAAAAGACAGAACCACGCTTTTAGATGCTATTAAAGACTTAACAGATTACCAAGACGAAGTTGGTATTATGTTCGAGAAGTTTTCGGCTTTAAATTCAGACGAACAAAAAGTAATAGACGATGCTCAAAAAGCATTAGAAAGAGCAAGAATAGAACTAGAAGATGCCCAAAATAAAGCAGACACTTGGTGGAACAATTTATGGGGAAGAAAATCTAAAATTAAAAAAGAAGAAGCAGAGTTTGCAGCCGCAGAAAAAGTACGTGCAGGAGCAGATAATAAAGCAAAAGCACTGTTTCAGCAACGTATAGAAAGTGCAGATATTCAAACGTTATTAAGTGAGCTTTCCTACAAATCTCAAGCAGCCGTTACACGTTTAAAAAATAGAGAAGTAGAAATAAAAGAAGTAGAAGAAAAGTTAAAAGATGCTATTGTAGAGGCTTCTAAAAATCACACAAAAGCGTTAGCAAAAAAGAAAGAAGTAGAAGCGCAATTAGAAGAGCAATATGCGTTGTTAAAACAATCTCGCCAAGAATTAGAAGAAATTGTAGACAAACAATCTACTGCCTATTCAGAAGCAATTGGAAAAATGACTGCTATTGAGCAAAAAGTAGAGGAGTTAGAAGGGCTAAAAAACGCCTACACAACCTTGGCTGCCAGTAAAGATAGTTTTGTACACAAACACAATTTAACCATTAAAGTATTAACTTCTTTACGTTCTAATTTACAAACGCATAGAGCAAAATTAAAGTCAGATACAGAAGAAAGATTAAAGTATTATGATGGTTATGTGGTGGCGTTAAAAGCGAGGACAGATCAAGAATTTGCAGCCATTTTAGAGCATTTAGGTGTAAAAACAGATGAGCATATCGGAGAAACTTTAGCGTCTATGCATTCTGCAAGTGCTAGAGCGCGTCAAGAAATGATGGATAATATTCCGGTTCACGAAAAAGTGATGACCGGTGTTTATAGCTCTTACGCAGAGGCTTTGCACGAAATTAGAGAGAAAGATGTAGATATTCAAAAGAATTTTGCAGACCGTTACGGAATAGACATGAAAGAGATTTTCGAAGACTATTACAAAGCAGATGCAACTGCACCAAAAGGAACGGATGCTCCTGCAGCAAAACCAAAAACAGATACTTCTAACGACGATTTGTTAAGTTAACGTCATTGCGAGGAAGGATGACGAAGCAATCTGTTAGTTATAATAAATATTATTTTGGGCGTTACCCCAATGAAAAATTGGGGTCAGGCTTTTCATTATATCTTTTTTTCGTACCTCAAAAAAGGATGCCATTTCAATCCTTAACGCAGGTATACTTGCCAAATAAATTCATTGTAAAAAAGTTAAAAGATTATCAACTAAAAAATGATTACAACACCTTTAGATTCTGCACTTTTAGATTCAAAAGAACAATATGTTTTTTATCATAAAATGGTAGATTTTGTATTAAAAGAACTCATTGTAAGTGTGCAACAAGAAAAATTATGCACACATCAAGAATTGTTACTTTTTAAACAATATTCAGATTTACTTTTATATTCTATCGAAGCCATGCGTATTAAATATATGTATGACGAAGAAGATCATATGAAAGTCGATTTAACAGATTCGGGGTTTCCTAATTATTTAGAATTTCGATTTTTGTACAACGATTTAGAGTTAAGAAATCAGTATTTAGATAAATTAAAAGATGTAGATACTCTAAAAGCTGAATTTTTAAACACACTTTTAGTAAAAAAACAACCCATTAAAAGGTTAGATTTATTTAAAGCGTCTTCTTTTGTTTATTATACTTCTGTAGAAAAAAAATACATTTTTAACAGATTTGTACAAGGTAAAATTCTAACCGCTAAAGAAGGTCAGAATTTTCAATATATGACAAGTTGGAGTTTTTACGACGTAAGTCATAACCGACCTTTTATATGTTATATGTATTTTAATTATGATGGAAAAATAGACAAAGAAAAAATCTATGAAGTCTTAAAAGAAAGCGCAGATAGAGAAATGTCCTTAGATACAATGGCCTACAATATCGATCGAAAATTACCAGATATTCAGCCAAAACATCTTAAAAGAATAGATTTAGGACCGTTTCATAATGTATTTGCAAAAGATGAAAACGAAATTACACATGCTATTTTAAGTGGAATTGCTAAAAAAGAAATTGCTTTAGAATCGTACGCTTTATCATTAAAAATTGACGAAGTTTTTTCTGGAGATACTTTTACAGAAGGAAGTTTTTTCTCTAAACAAACCCTACAAAAATGGAGTGATGTTATTCCACAAAAATATGTTTTTGCACCTCACAGAATTATTCAATTATTACATAATCAAACACCAAGAACGTTAGATAAATTGGCAAAACCTCCGATTGAAGTAAGTTCACTTTAGTGAGCAGTCTTCAGTAGGCAGTTTGCAGTTATCAAGTTAGTGGATAAAAAATAAAAGGAGAAAAATAAGAAAATAGAAATATAAATAAGCAGAGTAAACTGTCGACTAAACATTATAAAATGAGTTTTAAAACGTTATTAGCTTATAAAAAAGGATTTGCTTTGGCTATGGAAATTTTTCATTTGTCAAAGACGTTTCCAAAGTCTGAATTGTTTAGTTAGACTTCACAAATTGTTCGTTCAAGTAGGTCTGTTTGTTCTAATATTTCTGAAGGATATAGAAAAAGACAATATGAAAAGCATTTTAAAAGTAAAATATCAGATGCTGATAGTGAAAATTCAGAAACTCAGTTATGGTTAGATTTTGCACTAGCATGTGATTATATTTCAGAAGAAAAGAAAATTGAATTACAAAATAAAAGTGAAGAAGTAGGTAAACTTCTAAATTATATGATGAATAACTCTGATAAATTTAGATAATTATAAGTAAACTATCTTCAGTAGGCTGTTTACAGTCAGCAAATTTGTGAAATAAAAAAAAGAGAAAGAAGAAAAATAAAATAAATAATAAGCAGAATAGGAACAGCAGCGTAAAACTGCCAACTGAAGACTGCTAACTGCATACTGAAAAACTATGAATCACAACTCAACTTTTCCTATAAAACAGAATGAACTAGATATGCTCAGAGATGAAGCTTCTGGTTATTTAAAAAGTATTCAGTGGGAGCAAAGTAATAGAGCAAAGAATAAAGATAAAGATACAAAAGACGCATCAATTTTATTGTATTTGTCAAGAGCAAATAATGGCAGTAATGTAGAAATTACATCAGTCTCTAAAACTATTTTAGCTTTAAAAAAGAGATTATTACCAGATTCTATTGCAATTCCTGTCTATTTGAATCAGACTTTATATGCCGTTCAAGAAGGACTTACTTTAGGAATTTGGATTAAGGATAATTATTACGATGCTTCAGGATTGTCTAGTTTACATGAACGGAAATCGGCATTAGATACTCAAGGAAAACGTGAGTTTGAAAGCAAGATGCAAACAGCAACTGCTTTTCAATTATTTGCAATTTCGTATAAAATTTTACACGATTTAAAACCACATGCTTCAGATGATTTATCTGTAATGAAGCAGAAGTTTGCAGGTATCCCGGAAGTATCTTTATTATCACCTTTAAAAGGAATTGCCTGTACTTTATTTTATTTTGATAAATATTTAGGACATCCAGATATCGTAAAGTCAGACAAAGATGTTATTGATTTTACTATGGTTTATTTTGAAGCTTTAATTGATGAAATTCAATTGCGTAAAAGCAGTTTAGAATATACAGAAACCATAGTTGATAGAACCTATAAATTAGAAAATTCTGATTTTGCAGTATCAGGATGGGAAAATGCATTTTCAGGAACCGCAAAAAGTATTGAGTTTAATAAAATTCAGTTCGAGCAAATTGTTGGTAATAAAGACGCCAAACATTTTGCACGTAGATTAACAGAAAGAATGTTGAGTTACGATTTTGACGCAAAGAAAAATCCGTTTCAAGAATTGGGTGGTTTTATGCCTGTTTTTATGGGATATGGAATTCCAGGAACAGGAAAATCGATGTTAATTGCAGCGATTGCAACAAGACTGAAAGAACACGCAGATCATTTAGACATTCCGTTTTTATTTCATCCAATGCCAGATACGTTGATTTCTACTTTTCAAGGAGGATCTGCAGAAAAAATGGTAGAATGGATGAAACCAATGCAAGACCCGACAAAATTGATTTTTGCACCCATTGATGATGCTGAAAACAATTTACAAGAAAGAACAGCACAAGGCGTTTCTGCCGGAGTTAAAGAAGTTATTGGAGTTTTCTTAAGATACACAGAAGGCGCTTATGCTGTAAATTATGGAAATTCTTCTATCGGATTATTTACCAATTTGCCAGAAATGTTAGACAAAGCTGTAATTTCTCGTGTACAAGGAAGGTTTAAAATTGATGGAGCAAGAACAGAACACGATTTTTTAGATCAGGATTATATTTGGTGGAAAAAGTTTGAAAAAACCATGCCCGACTTTGTAAACATGCAAACCCCGTCTAATTATGAGTTTTTAAAAGATCAAGGACTGGCTAAAAGCATGGGAGAAATTTTGAGTTCTGTAGAAAAACCATCCGAAGAAAGAGTTTTAGAAGCGTATGACAGAGCAGAGAAAAACCATAGATCTAATGAGCATTTATTCTTTGCGATTTTATATAAAGAAATTCAGAAAATATTTCCATTCTTTTCATCAAGAGATGTGCGTAATATTCAGTCTGCAATATCGTTGCGATTAACAGATTTCGATTTAGAACAAGATTGGTTCGAAAATCCTGAAACGTATTTCAAAAAAGACTATCAAACAAAGTTTAACATGTTGCAAGAGTTGATGAAAAGTAATATGAAAGGTTTAAACTTCTCTGAGGTTAGAAGACAAGAAGTGGTGCGTTACTTAGACAATGTTGCTACCATTGCAGATACAGATTTTAAGAGAAAAGTAGATGCAAGAGTCAACCAAATGAATATTGATTTAGAAGCTAGAAAAACATTTGATAATGAGTAACAAGCGAATAAAAGATATCGAAAAGTCATTACTGTCTGATAATTATTACACGTTAAACAAATTCAAATTTAAGTATCAAATGTCTGACGGACGTTGGGTAAACCAAATGCGAGAAGTTTATGAACGTGGACATGGAGCAGGAATTTTGTTATTCAATACCACAAAAAAAACAGTGGTTTTAATCAAACAATTTAGATTGCCTACTTTTTTACATGATAATAAAGATGGTTTTATAATTGAAATTCCTGCAGGTTTATTAGATGCAGATAATCCGGATCAATGTATCATTAGAGAAACCGAAGAAGAAGTAGGAATTCGTTTAAAATCGGTAAAAAAGATTTACGAAGGATATTCATCACCTGGGGTGTTAACAGAAAAAATGCACTTTTTTATTGGCGAATATACAGACGATATGAAAGTGAGTGAAGGCGGAGGATTGGAGAGTGAAACAGAAGATATTGAGATTTTAGAAATTCCGTTTACAGAAGCAGTAAGAATGTTAAATGAAGGAGAAATTGTAGATACAAGAACTATTGTATTATTGCAATATGCTATTATTCATAATTTGATAAAATAAAATATAACACAGATATTTTACAGAGTTTCACTAAGAGTATTGTTGAAAAAACTCTGCGAAACTCTGTAGGTTCTCAGTGAAACTCAGTGTAACAATACTATGCAAAAATTAATACAATCCAATTTATATAGAAGCGAATCCATTTCCGTGAGTGGAAAATTGGTAGAGCGTTATAATAAATGTTTGGTAAAACTAGGGTTTACAAAAACTAAATTGACTTCTTTTTCTATTGATGGAGTAGGTTGGAGTCCGGAAATAGCCGAAGAAAAAGGAGAGCCTTTTTATCTAAATAATGGAGAGGCAAATACGCATGCAATAATTATTACGCCAAAGCAAAAAGGATTGCCTTTGTACAATCCCTTTAATTCTTTTGATAGAGAATTGATGAAATTGGTGTTTAAACATCACGAAAAAACCATCAATGAGATAACAAGAGATTCTGCAATTTGTATTGAGTTTGATCAAAAAATAGATGTTTTTTACGAGCCTTTAGATGTTTTACGATATAAAGATATTACCATTAGATTTCATTTAATTGATAATTTAAATAAAGCCAAGGAAGACCAATTAAAGTTAATAGAGCAATTTAATTATGAATATAATTTTATTGATGAAGAGATTCATAAAGAACTGATACGTTCGGCTAAAAAATATGGAGATTTAAGAGAAAGAAATCTAACGATAGAAGAAATTATTTTTACCACAGATTCTTTTTATACAAAAGCTTTTGGGGGTATTTATTTATTAAGAGATTTGGTAACACCTGTGCTTATTTTCGAGAATGAAGCAACTTATAAAGAAGCGATAAAAGATACAACATACGATGTTTTGATGTATCATATTTCTCACTCAGAAATGATTGAAAAATTATTGAGTTATAACGTTCTAGAATTAGATTTACAAGAGGAAACCACTAAAAAAAGATATAAGAGAATCCAGAAATTTATGTTTTCATCCTTTTTAAAGGAAACAGCGCATCCTATAAAAGAAATTTTACAAGACGGAATTTTATTTAAAAGCTATTTGAATAAAATAGATATTTCATCAAGAAAAAAAGTGATGGGTTTAGAACGTTTTTTAGAAAAACAGCAAATTTCGAAAAATACAAATCCAAAAGATCTTATTGATGAAGAAATGTATATTGCGTTGCACAAACCACATTCATCATTAAAACCTAATCATCAAGATTTAATTTGGCATTTATTAGTTAATATTGCTCCGAAAGATGTGTTATTTTTGTATTGGTATGATAAAGAGCAGTTTTATACGCTTTTTAAAACTTTAGATGCATCTTTACAAGATTGGGTAATAGAGACAATTTGTAACAATTTTTAGAAAAAATAGACTAATTTTATATAGAACTTCAAATCAAAAATTATGACCATAGAAATCATCATATTTATCGCAGCAATTTTATTGGGAGTTGTCATTTATTGGAGAGAATCTAGAGGAAATAAAATCTATTTATTTTTCAATAAAATAATGAATTCGAAAGAATTACAAATGAAAGATACAGACACAAAAGGATTTGTATATCAGCAAAACCTTATTTTAAGATTTGTTTATATCGCTGTTTTTTTTCTAGTGGGTATTTTAATTGTGCAATTTTTAATTCCGATAAATTATGCAACAATTTCATTGTTTGCGTCTATGATTTTCGGAACTTTGATAGGAACCTATATTGCAGGAGCCATTTTTAAATCATCAGAAATGATAGAAGAACAAACAGAATCTATCGAAGAAAAGTTTAATGAGGTTGTAGAAAAAGGAAAAGATTTTATTGAGGATTTTCAATCAAAAGAAACTAAAGATGTAGAGGTAACTAAAGAAGTTCCTAAAGTAAACGAGAAAAGTGCAAGAGAACGATTGAAAGACAAAGGGTTATTATAAAAAACGTCATTACGAGGAGTTTTAGACGAAGTAATCTTTTAAATGAAAACTAAAAATTAACAGATTGCCACGACTTTTTATCAAAAGTCTCGCAATGACAGATGTATATTATGTTAAAAAATTATTGGAGTAAAGGCGCAAAGCAAAAGAAAAGAGTCATTCTATTTTTTATAATATTATTGGCATTATTATTCTTCTTTAGAGACGATTATCAGCCTGCATTAATATTTGTTAGAAAATTTATTTTCATCATTTTATTATCTTTTGCGGTGTTGTTTTTAGGGGTAAGAAGTTTTAGAAAATCTGTTGGAGTAGGTAAAAGAATCGGAATTTTATTTTTCTTATCCGTTTTTTTCGGAATCTTATATTATGTAGGTTGGAATTTAAAATTCTACGATTATATGAAAACCTATAATGTTTTTAACGATTTAAATAAAATAGAAATTAACGAATTACCGCTTACTCAAAACGAAAGAATTCAGCCATTAAGAAACATTTTTTCTATGGCAAATGAATCTGTAGGCGAAACTAAAGATGTTTCTTTACCTCATTTGGTAAGAGTTGATGGTCATAATCAATGGACGATGGCGATTCAGCCTACCGAAAAATATTATTGGCAAGGATTAAAAGACAATACAGAAGAAGTTTTTTCTGTGTCAAGTACAACTCCTTTTCCTCGTTTTTCATCAGAAAATAGAATTCCTGTAACATTTTCTATTGGTGAGTCTTTAAAGTTTAGTAGAAATACTTACAATGCCGTTGTGCAACGTTTAAACCCTTGGATGCTGTTTAATTACGAGCCAAGCGATACCTATTATATGAAAAATGATAAAGGCGCTTGGGTAGAAGTGGTGAGTTTAATTAAATGGAAAGGATTCTTTTTTCCGTATCCAAGTTTTGGAGGTGTAATGGTAATTGAAAACGGAGAACACGATATAAAAGATTATATAGAAAGAATTACCATCGGAAAAGGAACTTATATTTCTCCAGATGAAATGAAAAACTATGCATATCTAACAAAACAAAATACGTTGGCAGAGAAAATATCTCGTTTGCAAGCAGAAAGTTTAAAGTTTTTGGCAGGTTTTTCAGATCCTTTGCCTTGGAACATGGAAAGTGCTGTAAAGATTCCTACGGCACCAAAAGATCAAAATGCACAACCTTATGTAACCGATTTCGATTTTTCAGACTCTAAAACAGATGCTTTTAGTGGTTTGTATCATTGGTTTGGTTTAGAGCCAGTGGGTATGGAAAGAACCAGTTTAAGCTTTAGTGTGTTTATTCCTGCAGACGGAACCGATAAATTATATTATTACGATCACGCATCTAAAAAACAAGGATATGCAGGCGTTTCTGCAATGCCTTTAAAAGTAAAAGAATCTAAAAAAGAATACGATTGGAGTTCTAATACTCCAGTAGAATTTAGACCTTATATTAAGAACATAGCTGGTAGAAAACGTATGTTTTTTCTAGGTACCGTTTCTACAATTAGTGATGATAACCCAGAACAATTTGACGGTTCTGCTACGCCCGATTTAGCTTTGGTAGATAGCGAATACAGAGATGTAGTTTGGATTAACGCTAAAAAACCAAGCACTTGGAACGAAGAAATTTACAACCAATTAAATGAAGCTTGGAGAACCAGTGAAGGCACAAATATTTATTTCGAAAAAGAAAAAACAATTTTAGAGCAGAACAAACAAATTTTAGATTCCATAAAATTAATTTCTAACCAAGATAGAAATCAGCAAATATTAGACTCTATTAAACTAATTTCTACACAAGAAAAAAAACGAACAGAGATAGAAAAGCTTCAGAGAAAAATAGATTCAATTAAAGATAATCAGTAGTTTTTGTAGCTATTTCCCGCTTTCATTACTCGCTTTTTTTGTTAAAAAAACAAAAAAGAGCTCAAACATGCCATTCAATCGGGGCTAAACTTGTTTGCCAATTCATATTTAAAAAATCTATTTCTACCTTGTTTAAATAGACATTTTATGCTGTTATTTTAGGTTTAAATACTTAAAACAGGTTTAAGAAATCTTTATATTTGTTAGCTACAATTAATAGATATAACCTATGATTTTTATTGATAATGAGGGGTGTACAAATCCTAAACTAAACTTGGCATTAGAAGAATATGCCTTAAGAAATTTTGATGCTTCAACAGATTATTTATTATTTTATATTAATGCGCCATCTATAATTATTGGTCGTAATCAAAATACTATAGAAGAAATTAATCAAGAATATGTAGATCAAAATGATATAAAAGTAGTGAGGCGTATTTCTGGCGGAGGAGCAGTTTATCATGATTTAGGAAATTTAAACTTTAGTTTTATAACCAATCACGACGGAAAAAGTATCAGTAATTTTAAAAAGTTTACAGAACCTGTAATTCGTGTTTTAAATGAATTGGGGGTTACTGCCGAGTTAAAAGGTAGAAATGATATTTTGGTTGATGAAAAGAAAATTTCTGGAACAGCCCAATTCTCTACAGGAAAAAGAATGATTAGTCATGGTACTTTATTGTTCGATACAGATATGAGCGAAGTAGGAAAAGCACTTCATGTAAAAATGAGTAAAATTCAATCAAAAGGACATAAATCGGTAAGAAGTCGTGTTGCAAATATTAGTGAATTTTTAAAAGAACCAATTACAATGGATCATTTTAAAAAGCAATTACTAACGGGGTTGTATGAAGCTAAGGAAGATTTTGAAATTCATAAACTAACCGAAGCAGAATGGAAAGCTGTACATGAATTAAAAGAAGCAAAATACGATTTGTGGGATTGGAATTTTGGAAACTCGCCAAAGTTTAATATTCAACGTAACAAACGATTTTCAATAGGAGAGATAGATCTGCGTATTTTTGTTGAAAAAGGGCATATTTCTGACTTTAAAATTTATGGAGATTTCTTTGGTAGACAACCCGTTGTTCATCTTGAAAATTTGTTAATAGGAGTTCCTTATGATAAAAATGAAATTACCAAGAAGTTACGTCAAATAACTATTTCCGATTATTTTGGAAAATTAGAAAAATCAGAATTTATAGACTTAGTTTACGGTAATGATTAATTTTTAAAAATTAATCGGATAAAAATTTTTCTTGTTTTTACTAAATAAATCCTTGGGTTTATTTTCCTTGGAAAATAAATTTATTTGTTGTAACTTTGCATAGAATTTAAAACTAATTAAGATGAAAACAACAAAAATTATATATTACGTTTCTACAAGTTTATTAACATTGATCATGCTTTTTTCTGCCGGTATGTATATTTTTAATCATGAAGCAGTAGCTGGTATGTTTACCAATTTTGGGTATCCAACGTATATTATTTATCCGTATGCCATAGCCAAATTATTAGGTTTAGTAGCGTTGTGGTTTGTAGCTAACAAAACGATAAAAGAGTGGGCATATGCAGGTTTTTTCTTTGCATTTATTTTTGCTTTTTTTGCACATATTATGATTAATGATGGAGAACAAGGTGCAGCTATAGCAGCCATGGTTTTTTTAATTACCTCTTATATTACTCATAAGAAAATAACAAATGGCAGAGCTTAAAAAATCTGAAGTAGTTTTAACAAACAGAAACTATTTAGCCGAAGCAAAAACAAGAAATCACTTTTTAACAATGGATCAATCTGTTGCTGCTGGAGGTGATGATAGCGGCGCAACACCGGTAGAATTTTTATTAACGGCAATTGGCGGTTGTGTTGCTATGACGTTAAGAACGTATGCAGAAAGAAGAGGTTGGGATATTGGAGAAATAACAGTAACTGTTACGCAACAACAAGATGAAAGTGCCAAATACTTAACCGAAGAAATATCCTTTGAAAAAGAAATAACGGAAGAACAAAGAAAGAAATTATTGGTATTTGCAGGCAAATGTCCGGTTGCAAAAATGATAAAAGGAGAAACAAAAATAGTTACGAGTATCCAATAGTTAAGATTGTAATTTAATAGTTTACTGAGACGATTACACAGTTAAACAATTACACAAATAAACATTTTTAAATTATGAAAAAAATATTAGCATTTGCAGGAAGTACAAGTTCTACTTCTATCAATAAAAAATTAGCAACATTTGCAGCAGAAAATTTAAAAGAGACTGAATTTGATGTCATCGATTTAAGAGATTTTGCATTGCCAATTTATAGTGAAGATGAAGAAAAAAATGGTTTTCCAGAAGATGCAATAAAGTTTTCTGCATTACTAGATCATTACGACGGTTTTATTTTGTCTTTAGCAGAACACAATGGTTCTTATACAGCTGCTTTTAAAAATATTTTTGATTGGAGTTCTAGAGTAGAAGCAAGCGTTTTTAGAGACAAACCCTTATTATTAATGGCAACGTCTCCAGGAGCTAGAGGCGGACAATCAGTTTTAGAAGCAGCAATTTCTAGATTTCCGAGACAAGGCGCAAAAGAATTAATCTCTTTTTCGTTACCAAGTTTCTATGATAATTTTAAAGAAGGTAAAATTGAAAATGAAGAACTTTTAACGGCTTTAAAATTACAAGTAAGTCAATTTGAAGAAACTGTAAATTCATAAAAATGAAGATTGTATTATACGGTAAACAAGGACATGCATACACCGTTGCTTTTAAAAATTTCTTAAACTCAACCGATGAACCTTATGTTTACAAAGACATTTCTAAAGATGCAGAAGCAAGAGAACACAGCAAAGAATTGTATGGTGGCGTAGCTAAATTTCCAACATTGTTTGTAGATGATAAAGTGTATTTAACACCAACAACGGAAGAGTTTAATAAAATTATGCAAGATTTAAATTTAAGAGCGTAAGTTTTTATTTTGGGATTAAGAAAAGAGAAAAGAGAAAAGAGAAAAGAGAATAAAGAGTGAAGGATTAATTTAAAAAAATCAATAATTTTTAATGTACATCACTTAATTTTTTTTAATTTTCGATTACTGATTACTGATTACTGATTACTGATTACTGATTACTGATTACTGATTACTGATTACTGATTACTGATTACTGATTACTGATTACTGATTACTGATTACTGATTACTGATTACTGATTACTGATTACTGATTACTGATTACTGATTACTGATTACTGATTACTGATTACTGATTACTGATTACTAAATACTGAATACATGGGAGATATTTCTAAAGACATAAAATCTACGTTTAAAAGCAATAAATTAAAAGCTTTTATCAATATAAAATATACGGCAAATTGGATTAGCAGTAGAGAAAATGAGTTCTTTAAACCGTATGCTATTTCGCCACAACAGTATAACATTCTTAGAATTTTACGTGGTGCAAAAGACAGAATTAAAGTACAGATAGTAAAAGATAGAATGATAGAAAGAGCGCCAAATGCAACACGTTTAATGGATAAGCTCTACGATAAAAACTTAATTGAAAGAGAGCGTTGCGAAGAAGACAGAAGAGTAGTATATGTTAGAATAACAAAGTTGGGTTTAGAATTATTAACAAATATCGATGAAAATAAAACGTTGTCTTTTTTAGATAATCTTACCGATGAAGAAGCTTTAACATTAAGTAATTTGTTAGATAAATTGCGCTAAAAAAATTACACTTATATTTTCCATGGAAAATATTCAAAATAACTAGAAATTAATATTCCAGAAAGCCATTAACCTTTAATGTATGTGTTAGTGGGAGATATTTTAGTAGTAATCTGCTATTTTAATCAAGGTAAAATAGGGAATTTATATTAGGGCGTTCCCTAAAAAGGTCGGGCTTTTCACTATATCTTTTTTCTTCTGTTCTCGATACAAATTTTTCATTCTTCAAAATTTACTCGAACTGACAGAAAAAAGGATGCCGTTTCAATCCCTAACGCAAAAACAACAGATAATAACAAGGTACTATAAGTGTCTTTAAAAAATAAAAATCATGAAAAAAATACTTCACAAATCAGCAACAAGAGGATATGCAAACCATGGTTGGTTAAAATCTCATCACACATTTAGCTTTGCAAATTATCAAAATCCAGAAAGAATGAATTTTGGTATGTTACGTGTTTTAAACGATGATGTTGTACAGCCAAAAATGGGGTTTGGCACACATCCTCATAAAAATATGGAAATTATCTCTATACCTATTTCAGGAAGCTTATCTCACAAAGATAGTATGGATAATAAACGCTCAATAGAAGTTGGAGAAGTACAAGTAATGAGTTCCGGAACCGGTTTAACGCATTCAGAATTTAATGATAGTAAAACAGATGAAGTTAATTTTTTACAACTTTGGATTATTCCTGAAGCAGAAAATGTAACACCATATTACAATCAAAAAATGTTTGATGAAGCAGAACGAAAAAATAAATTTCAAGTTTTGGTTTCTCCAAAAGACAAGCTAGTAGAAGGTTCTTTACCTATAAACCAGCAAGGTTATATTTCTTTGGTAGATTTAGATAAAGATTCAGAAATTACATATCAACCAAAAAAAGGAGTCTATTTTTTCTTAATTGAAGGAGAAGTTATTGTAGCAGACGAGATTCTAGAAAAAAGAGATGCTATAGGAATTACAGATGCAAAAAATATTTCTATTAAGGCAAATAGTTCAAGTAAGTTGTTAGTTGTAGATGTACCTATGTTTTAAAAGTTACCATAATTATTGATTTAAAAGCCAAAGAATGAATTTCTTTGGCTTTTTCTTTTCAAAAAATAAACATATCTTGCAAAGTATTATGCATGCATAGTAAATTTAATTCCAAGCTTATGAAATATAAACACATTTTTGAACCATTAGATTTAGGATTCACAACTTTAAAAAATAGAATTCTAATGGGGTCTATGCATACCGGTTTAGAAGAAGAAAAAAACGGATTAGATAGAATTGCAGCATATTATGCAGAAAGAGCAAAAGGTGGCGTAGGTTTAATTGTTACAGGAGGGATTGCACCTAACGTACAAGGATGGACAGGGCCTTTCTCTTCTAGAATGTCTACAGAAAAACATGCAAAACAACATCAAAAAATAACAGCAGCAGTTCATAAAGAAGGTGGTAAAATCTGTATGCAAATTTTACATGCTGGTCGGTATGGCTATCATCCATTTAGTGTTGCTCCATCAAAAATAAAATCGCCAATAACACCTTTTAAACCATTTAAATTAACAAAATTTGGAATTAAAAGAACCATTAATGATTTTGTAAACTCAGCAGAACTAGCGCATTTAGCAGGTTATGATGGTATAGAGATTATGGGGTCCGAAGGGTATTTAATCAATCAGTTTATAGCCAAAAGAACCAATAAGAGAACAGATGATTGGGGAGGAGATTATGAAAACAGAATGCGTTTACCTATTGAAATTGTAAAACAAATTAGAGAATCTATTGGTGAAAATTTTATCATCATTTACAGATTATCAATGTTAGATTTGGTAGAAAATGGAAGTTCTTGGCAAGAGGTTGTTCAATTAGGAAAAGAGATAGAAAAAGCAGGAGCAACTATTATTAATACGGGTATTGGTTGGCACGAAGCAAGAATACCAACCATTGCCACATCAGTTCCTAGAGCTGCATTTACTTGGGTTACAAAAAAAATGAAAGAAGAATTATCAATTCCTTTGATAACTTCTAATAGAATAAATATGCCAGAAACTGCAGAGAAAATATTAGCAGAAGGAGATGCAGATATGATTTCTATGGCACGTCCTTTTTTAGCAGATCCAGAATGGGTAAATAAAGCAGCAGCAGATAAAAGTGATGAAATAAACACCTGTATTGGTTGTAATCAGGCGTGTTTAGATCATGTATTTCAACAAAAAGTAGCCAGTTGTTTGGTAAATCCAAGAGCTTGTCATGAAACAGAATTGGTTTATTATCAAACTGTGTTTAAAAAGAAAATAGCGGTAATTGGAGCAGGTCCTGCAGGATTAGCTGCAGCTACCATTGCGGCAGAAAGAGGTCATGCTGTTACTTTGTTTGATGCCGAAAAAGAAATTGGAGGTCAATTTAACATTGCAAAACAAATTCCTGGTAAAGAAGAGTTTTATGAAACGTTACGTTATTTTAAAAAACAAATTGAAATACATAAGGTAACTTTAAAACTAAATACAAGAGTTGCAACAGATGATTTACTGAAATCTGATTTTGATGAAATTGTAATTGCAACCGGAATTAAACCTAGGTCATTAAAAATAGAAGGAATTGAGCATCCAAAAGTGTTGAGTTATATTGATGTATTAAAATTGAAAAAACCAGTAGGAAAACGAGTTGCCGTAATTGGAGCAGGAGGAATTGGTTTTGATGTTTCAGAGTATTTAACGCATGAAGGCGAATCTACATCACTAAATATAGATACTTGGTTAAAAGAATGGGGAATAGATAAATCTTTAGAAGCAAGAGCAGGAATTGAAGATGTAAAGCCAGAATTTCATCCATCGCCAAGAGAAGTTTTTATGTTTAAAAGAAGTAAAGGAAAGTTTGGAGGCAATCTTGGTAAAACTACCGGTTGGATTCATAGATCTACCTTAAAAAAGAAAAAAGTGCAATTTATTGGTGAAGTTTCTTACACAAAAATTGATGACCAAGGCTTGCATTATATTCAGAATGATGAAGCAAAAATTTTAGAAGTAGATAATATTGTTATCTGTGCTGGTCAAGTTCCTTTTAAAGAATTATATCAACCTTTATTAGATGCAGGCAAAAATGTACATGTTATTGGTGGAGCAGATTTTGCAAGCGAATTAGATGCAAAAAGAGCCATAAACCAAGGGGCAAGATTAGCTGCAAATCTGTAAGTTTAAAGAATATTTTAGTTGAGGTGGTTATTCTAAAAAAATAAATATACAAGTTTTTTAGGTAGCTAGCATCTAAATAAAAGTATATATCTATAAATAAAATTCATAATGCAGAAAATACTTTTTATTACAATCCTTTTTTTTACGTTTAATCTCTTAGCACAACGATCTAGAGGTGGCGGAAGACAACAGGGACAAAACCCAGAAGCGAATAGAACAAAAGAGATAAAAAAACTGAGTGCAAAAGAAATTGCTGGTATTTTTTATTATGATGTTGATGAAGTAATAAAAAAAATAAAGGTTAAAGATGATGACAAACAATATTCGCTAACAAGAGCATTAAGAAATTACAATTTTAAAATAAAAGAAATTTTATTCTTAAATACTACAAAATTTACGGATTTAGATCTTTTAATGAACTCAATTTCTAAAGGTAAAGATAATGAGAGTAGTATAAATATTAGAGAAAAGGTTAGGGAGGTTATTCGTCCAATAAAAGATAGTGTTCATAAAAATGAAAAAGAACTTAATGGCATTTTAAAAGGTGTTTTATCAGAAAAACAAGATAAGAAGTGGTTAAAATATCAACAAAATAAAATAGAAAGTTTACAGCCCTAAAAGGCTGAAAATAATAAAGAAGGTTCTAGACCCAATAGAGGCGGCGGAATGAGAAGGCAGTAAGTAAATTAAATCCTATGTTTATAGGATTTTTTTAAGATCAATAATAAAAGAGTACATTTAGAAAAAATATAAAAAACATTTATGAAATTATTTTCCATTGAAGAAATAACAACACTTGTAAGCGGTGAGCAAATTGGTCATTGTAAAGATATCATTAATGCTCCAGCGCAAATAGAAAATGCCATTAAAGGTAATATAACTTTTATAGGAAGTTCTAAATATGCGCGTTTATGGGAAAACTCAAATGCGAGTTTAGCTATTGTTTACGATGGAATAAAAATTTTACCGGGAAAAGGAAAAGCATTTATAAAAGTAAAAAATGCAGATTTGGCAATGGCCGTTTTATTAGAGGCATTTGAACCAGAACCACCGTATTTTGAAACAGACATTCATCCAACAGCCGTAATAGATAAAACAGCAAAATTAGGAAAAGGATGTAAAATTGGCGCGAATTCTTATATAGGTAAAGATGTAGTTTTAGGTGATCATGTAACCGTTTACCCAAATGTGTCTATTTTTGATGACACTACTATTGGAAACGAAACTGTTATTTGGTCTGGTACTGTTATTCGAGAACGCAGTAAAATAGGAAGTCATTGTATTTTTCACATCAATGTAAGTATTGGTGCAGATGGTTTTGGTTATAGACCAAGTAATGATGGTAGAGGTTTGGTTAAAATAATACATATTGGTAATGTAGTTATTGGTAATGCGGTAGAAATTGGTGCAAATTCTTGTGTAGATCGAGGTAAATTTAGTTCTACTATTTTAGGAGATGGTTGCAAGATTGATAACTTGGTACAAATAGGTCATAATTGTGTGTTAGGAAGGTGTTGTATTATGGCAGGACACAGTGGTTTAGCGGGGTCTGTTACTTTAGGAGATGGTGTAATTATTGGCGGAAGTGCTTCTATAAAAGATCATGTTACCATACACTCTGGCGCAAAGGTTGGTGCAGGTTCTGGTGTTATTAGTGATGTAGCAGCAGGTACATCGGTAGTTGGTTATCCGGCTTGTAATTCTAGAGAAAAAATGAAACAGTGGGTGGCTTTGCGCAAACTAGCAAGAAACTAAGCATTTAATACTTTGTAAGATACTAAAATTATACCCTTTTTACTAATGGGTATAATTTGACAATACCAAATAAATACCGATATTTGCCAATCAAACTAACGAATTACGAATTATGGGAATGAATAAAAATACAGTGTTAGGATGGGCAACCATGTTAATGCTATTAATGGGGATTGTTCTAATTTTATTAGGAGCTTATAGATATGAAGATGTTGCTGGTTGGGGTTTTGCAACTGTAGGTATTGGTTTCTTTTGTATTGCATGGGTGTTTAATGCCTTAAAAGGAAGAGTATAAAGGCTACAGTTTTTAGTAATAGTTTTCAAAAAATAAAATAAAAAAATAATGAGCGACGATAAGAAAGTAATCTTTTCGATGAATAAGTTGTCTAAAACTTATCAATCAACCGGAAAGCAAGTTTTAAAAGATATATATTTAAGTTTCTTTTATGGAGCAAAAATTGGTATTCTAGGTTTAAATGGATCTGGTAAATCAACTTTATTAAAAATTATAGCAGGTGTAGAAAAGAACTATCAAGGAGATGTTACTTTTTCACCAGGTTATAAAGTAGGATATTTAGAACAAGAACCACAGTTAGATCCAGAAAAAACCGTTTTAGAAATTGTAAAAGAAGGAGTTGCAGAAACTGTTGCAATTTTAGATGAGTACAATAAAATAAACGACATGTTTGGGTTAGAAGAAGTATATTCTGATGCAGACAAGATGGAAAAACTAATGGCACAACAAGCTGAGTTGCAAGATAAAATTGATGCAGCTAATGCTTGGGAATTAGATACCAAATTAGAAATTGCCATGGATGCTTTAAGAACTCCAGATTCTGATAAAAAAATTGGAGTACTTTCTGGAGGAGAAAAAAGACGTGTTGCACTGTGTAGATTATTATTACAAGAACCAGAAATTTTATTATTAGATGAGCCTACCAACCATTTAGATGCAGAGTCTGTACACTGGTTAGAGCATCATTTAGCACAATATAAAGGAACCGTAATTGCTGTAACGCATGATAGATATTTCTTAGATAACGTTGCTGGTTGGATTTTAGAATTAGATAGAGGAGAAGGAATTCCTTGGAAAGGAAATTACTCTTCTTGGTTAGATCAAAAATCTCAGAGAATGGCACAAGAAAGTAAAACAGCTTCTAAGCGTCAAAAAACTTTAGAAAGAGAGTTAGATTGGGTTCGTCAAGGTGCAAAAGGTCGTCAAACAAAGCAAAAAGCGCGTTTGAAAAATTATGACAAGTTAATGAGTCAAGACCAAAAGCAAGTAGATGAAAAATTAGAAATCTATATTCCAAATGGACCACGTTTAGGAACAAATGTAATTGAAGCAAGTGGTGTTTCTAAAGCATTTGGAGACAAGTTGTTATACGATAATTTAGAATTTAATCTTCCACAAGCAGGAATTGTTGGTATTATTGGTCCCAATGGTGCTGGTAAAACCACTATTTTTAAAATGATTATGGGAGAAGAAGCACCTGATGCAGGAAGCTTTAAGGTAGGTGAAACCGCTAGAATTGCATATGTAGATCAAGCACACTCAGATATTGATCCAGAAAAAACAATTTGGGAAAACTTTTCTGACGGACAAGATTTAGTAATGATGGGAGGTAAGCAAGTAAATTCTCGTGCATATTTAAGTCGTTTTAATTTTTCTGGAAGCGAGCAAAACAAAAAGGTAAACACACTTTCTGGTGGAGAACGTAACCGTTTGCATTTAGCAATGACGTTAAAAGAAGAAGGAAACGTTTTACTTTTGGATGAGCCAACAAATGATTTGGATGTAAATACTCTAAGAGCTTTAGAAGAAGGTTTAGAAAACTTTGCCGGTTGTGCAGTTGTAATTAGTCACGATAGATGGTTTTTAGATAGAATTTGTACACACATTTTAGCCTTTGAAGGTAATAGTGAGGTGTACTTCTTTGAAGGAGGTTTCTCTGAATATGAAGAAAATAAAAAGAAACGTTTGGGTGGAGATTTAATGCCAAAACGTATTAAATATAGAAAGTTAATTAGATAATTTTCTTTAAATTATATTTTATAAAAAGCAGCTAATTTTATTAGCTGCTTTTTTAGTTTAAAATAGTTTTATCTGTTTTTTCCGTGAATACATATTTATTAATGATATATTCTGTAATAGGATCTAGTTCTTTTAATGTTTCTGGATGAACTCCTCTTTGTGTAAAGTATTCCATTTTTCTTTTAGATGATTTTCCATACCAAATTTGAGGTTTTCCATTTTTAAAAAAAGGAGTTTCTTTAGTAACTTTAACTTTTTTAAAATTTTCGATATCAATCTTATATAAAGAATTATCTATTGTTTTATTTAAAGTACAATTGCTTTTTTCAAAATGAGTTTCTTTCCAAATAATACAGGTTTCAGATTTATTTGTAGTGTTTTTAACTAGGGAAAACAGTAATAGAAAAGAGATGAAACCTAGCCCAATAACAACCATTTTTTTATTTCTTTTTAAGAATGATTTTTTTTCGATTTTTTTAGGAATAATAGTCTTTTTTTTTCCAGTATTTTCATTTGTAGATTCTTGTTTAGTTAGGTATTCTTCAAACCCATTGTAGCCCAAATATTGAGACATAAAATCTAAAAGATATTTATTAGGTTCTTTAACAATTACCTGTTCTCTTTCTTCAATATATTTATTATACAAACGGGTTGCCTTTCTAACACTAATATAGTTTTTATCAGTAGGGGTAACTTCTTGTAATTCTTCTACCCAAAAAGTAGCTTGAGCATTTTTATTTTTCTTCATTTCTTTTTTTTCAATTTTATTGAAAAAATCTGTCAAAAGTACTTTAATCATTGTTAGTTGTTTGGTTGTCTAAAAGTAGACATTTTAGACAAAATAGCTATCAAACTGTCTAAAAATAGACAATTTATAGTTGATTTTAAATTGTCTAAACCTTGGTTACTGATAGGTTTTCTTCTCTTTAGATATTTGCAGAAGCAATAGTTCTCTAAAAATAGAAAGAAAATTATTACTAAAAAACAGCATGACCTAGTAGTGTTTTTTTGATTGGGAAAACAAGATTATACCACTATTTCATTCTACAACTTCCCGCAAAAGAGGCGCGCGACTCTTTTAAATTTTAATGTGTTTCTAATTATAAAAAGCTGAATTCTAAAATTCGGAGAGCAACACTTTTGTTTAATTTTTAAAGGAAAGTAACATGAAAAAAGTATGTTTAGTATTTGCAATATTACTTGCAAATAGTGTTTTTACATCTTGTACAGATTTAGATGAAAATTTAGAAAATGAACCCGTAAAATCTGAGATTTTAGTAACAGTAGGAGAAGACGGGCAAGATCCAGATGAGGGTGATGATGAAGAAGAAGAAGGTGATATTCTTGTAAAGAATTAAGGGTTTTATTTTTAATAATTATAGTATTTTAGAGGAATGAAATTAAAATTTTTATTCCTCTTTTATTTTATTATTTTTCTAAATAATAATCTTTTTTCTTTTCAAGATAAATCAATAAATAGCACTTTTGATAGTATTTATAAAAAAGTTCTTCATCACAGTAAAAAAAGACAAAATAACAAGGCTTTATTTTATGCACATCAATTGCTTATAGAAGCAAAAAAGAATAAAAATATAAAGCAACAAGCTAAGTCATATAACAAACTAGCAATTTATAATTATAGAGAAAATTTTAATGATAGCGCGTTCTATTATTATAGAAAATCTAAAGAACTATATATACAATTAGGCGACAGTATAAATATAGGTATGAATCTATTAAATATAGGTATTATAGAGTCTGATTATGGAAGCTATTCTGCAAGTGACTCTACATTGGTGGAGTCTATAAAATATGTAAAAGGTAAAAGAGATAGAACCATGGCTTCTGCTTATAATTGTTTAGCCATAAATGCAAAAGATAGGTTTTTATATACCGATGCAATTACTTATTACAATAAAGCGCTAGAGTTTTCAACAAAAAAAAGCTCAAAAAACATTTATAAAAATAACTTGGCTAATGTTTATAAAGAACTTAAAAACTATCCCAAATCAATTTTAATTCTAGAAAATTTATTAAAAGATTCAATTACCGATCAAAAAACAAAAGCTAGAATTATTGATAATTTAGCTCATATTAAATGGTTAAATAAATCAAAAGAAAATATTTTAAAAGAATTACTGTTAGCAGTATCCATTAGAGAAAAGCTAAATGATAATTCTGGTTTAATTGCCAGTTATAATCATTTATCAGATTATTTTAGAGACAATAATAAATTACAATCACTTTTTTATGCAAATAAGATGTATGAAGTTGCTAAAAAGGAAAAAGCTACCAATGGGCTTTTAGAATCTATAGATATAATTGTATCACTTCAAAAACCAGAAAAATCAATAAAGTATTATAAAGAAAGCATTCATTTAAGAGATAGTTTACAAGAAGAAGAAACAAAGCGTCAATATAAATTTGCTAAAATTAAATACAATTACGAAGAAGAACAAAAGCAAAAACAAAAATTTAAAACCCTAGCTACAGAAAGTAAATTAGTTGTAGAACAACAACGTAGTGAGAAAAAAAACATTATTATTATAGGAGTTTTGTTAACTTTTGGATTCATATTTTTAATTTATAGAAGAAAATATCAATACCAAAAAAGAATTTTGCAAGAGACGTATGATACGGAAACTAGAATTGCAAAAAAATTACATGATGAACTAGGTAATGATATTTTTAATACCCTTACAAAGGTGCAAAATGCTAAAATTAAAAAAGCAGAAATTATAAACGATTTAGATAAAATATACTTACAAACTCGGGCAATTTCACATGAGAACGATTGCATTGAAACAGGATCTGATTTTGAAAATTATTTTAGAAACCTTGTAGCAGGATATAATTCTAACACCTGTAAAATTATTTTAAAAGATTTATCCGTGTTAGATTTAAATAATTTAAAGAAAGAGAAACAAGTTGTAATCTATAGAGTTTTTAACGAGTTGTTTGTAAACATGAAAAAGCACAGTAAAGCGAGTTTAGTGGTTTTATCTTGTAAGAAAACAAAGCATAATATAGAAATGATTTATGCTGATAATGGAATAGGATTTAACGAGAATACCATTATTTTAAAAAATGGACTTAAAAATATGGAAACCCGTATAAAAACTATTAAAGGAACCATTAATTTTGAAAACAAGCCCAATAAAGGTTTAAAAGTTAATATCCATTTTAAAAATTAAAAATGTTAGAAAAAATTTTAGTTGTAGAAGATTTTGATGTTATTAATAGCGGAATTAAAATTGCTTTAGACGAGCTTAACATTAAACAAGTAGATTTTATTTCATATTGTGATGAAGCTTTATTAAAAATTAAAAAAGCCAATTTAGATGGTAAACCTTACCAGTTAGTTATTTCTGATTTATCTTTTAAAAATGATGGTACTCCACAAGAGTTAAATTCTGGAGATGAACTTATAGAAAAAATACGTGAAGAATTTCCTGATTTAAAAATTATAGTTTTTTCTGTGGAAGACAAATCTTACCGAATTCAAAATTTATACAAGAATTTAAAAATTCAGGGTTATGTTTGGAAAAGTAGAAACGGATTAAAAGAATTAAAAAACGCTATTAAAATAGTATCTAGTTCAGATCAATTTTACATTTCACCCGATTTAAATGTTGCAATTCATCCTAAAAAAACGATTGAAATTACAGATTTTGATATTTTTATAATAGATGCCTTATCTAAAGGACTGGTTCAAGAAGCTATTAGTAAGAATTTAAAAGAAAAAGGAATGTCTCCTTCTAGTATTAGTGCTATTGAAAAAAGATTAAAAATTTTAAAAGAACATTTTAACGCAAATAATCCTGCGCATTTGGTAGCTATTGCTAAAGATTTTGGGCTTATTTAGATAAATTATATATTTATTTAGTTAGAATATGGTTTTCCGTAAACTTTTGTTGTTTTACTACTTTACATTTGAAGTAATAATTTCGGGAAGAAACTATGAAAAAAGAAAAGTGAAAATTTAAACCTTACGGAATTCCGTAAGGTTTTTTTTAAAACAATAAATTATAAAGTACTTTTATAGTATAAAAAATAATTATGAAAAAATTGATTTTATCGCTTATCCTGTTTACTTTTTTAACAGCATTTCAAACAAAAGAAAAAGACGTTTTTATTTGTACAACTAAATCAAGTAAAACCTATCATTTAAAAAAAGACTGTATTGGTTTAAAAAAATGTAAGTCTGAAATTAAAAAAATAACAAAGTCTAAAGCAGAAAGAGTAGGAAGGGGTTGGTGTAAATTAGAATCAAAAAAAACGAATTAAAATATTATAAGCATACAAAAGCCTCATTTCTATAAAGAAATGAGGCTTTTAACTTCTCCTTTTTCTATCACAATGAATTAGTTAACTGTTACTTAATTTAAAGAAGTAGGTTGCAAGGTAAAAAAATAAATTTCACTATGTACCCGTATTAATACCTGTTTTTAACCTCTTCTATTACCTGTAGTTCTTCTTTCTTTTTTTGTTTTATCAATAGTTCTTTTAGTAGTAGCATTTCTAGGAGAGCTACTCTTTGCATTTCTTTTTTCCGAAATAACTCTACCTTCAGTCACTTTAGATGGTCTTTTTGTTGAGGTATTATTTTTTTTATTTACAATAGAAGGCCTTCTATAAGTAGTATTATTTGTTCTTTTTCCATTTGATGTTATTCTCTTGGTGTTTACTGTACTAGGTCTTCTGTAAGTTGTAACATTTCTTCTAATAATTGGTTTTTTGTGTAAAATACTAGCAACTGATTTTCTTCTTCTTAATATTTTACTTCTACTACCAATTTTAGAGTTTGGGTTGGCTCTGTAGTAGTAATAATTTCTGTCTTCTCTAATTTTAGAATAATTTCTAGAAAAATCTCTGTGAGAAAAATAAGCATGATTATAATCAAAAATATCACCAATATTAAGATTAATTCTAAGACCATTATAACTATAATAATTGTCTTTTACATTCCCGTAAAAATTAGGATTTCCCCAAGCATCATATCTTATTTTTAAATGCCCAACTTCTGTTAACCTACCTCTATGGTATCTCATAAAAACGTTTCCAATTCTGGTTACGTTTCCGTAATGATCATAGTTTACAGAAGAGTTTCCTATTCTTTCAATTCTACCTCTATAATCTCTATAGATGCGTATGTTACTCTCTCTTCTTATACGATTTCCGTTGTAATCATAATACGAATCATTAAATTGAGTATTAAAATCAAATTCACCATTGGTAAAAATAAAAAACTCGATACCACGTTCTTCAAAATTTACGGCGTTTTCGTATGCGTAATTATATCCAATGTTGGTTGCTGATTCTTTGCTGTTTGTTGCTTCAATTGTAGAAGTCATTAGGAACATGCCTAATACTATAAGTAAACCTTTTTTCATAATGTATGGTTTTAGGGTTTTGCCTACTCTAATATACTTTTCGGCTATCGTATTTGATTATGATATATTCAAACAACGTGCCATAAAATTAAAAGAGTGTTATTTAAGATTGTATTTTATTGAGTAATTAGTTCTATTTATTTGATAAATAGTGTTTTAAAAATATTTTAGTATTAATAGTTAAGAACGCGTAAATTTGTTCATCTTTTAACGACCTAAAGTATCAAACAGATAATTTATGATTGAAGCGATTGAGCAAAACTTACAAAGAGGTATTCAACTATTAAAAAATATTTCAGACGAACAATATTCTAACAAAACAATACCTCCCTATAATTCTAGTATTGGTTGCCATATGCGTCATGTTTTAGATGTTTTTTCTTGTCTTTTAAAAGGTTTAGACGCCAAAAGTGTCGATTTTTCTGTAAGAGAAAGAAATGAATGTGCAGAACAAGAAACACGTGTAGGAATCGAATATTTTGAATCTGTAATTCATCAACTTAAAAAAATAAAACAAGAAGATTTTAATACAATTATTAAAGTTTCTGACGATATGGGCTTGGGTAAAGAAACGGCTAATTATAGTCTTGCAGCAGCATTAATGCAAGCACAAAGCCATGCAATACATCATTATGCAAGTATTGGTTACCTTATTTATCAATTAGGTATTGAGTTGCCAAATGCAGATTTTGGTTACAACCCAACTACGCCTAAAAAAGGTATGTGTTTAAAAAATTAATGAAATCTTTTTAAGTGGTATGTTTTATCTTTTTGTTGAATAAAAACTTCTTTACAATTTGTAGGGTGCATAAATTGATGTACTGTTAAGGGATTAAAACATGTTTTATTAATAGAGAAAACACCTTCAAAATCTTTTTTTCCATCTGCAGTATATCTCGCTATTTTATAAGTAGCTGTATTTACTTTTGCTTCTATTTTAAACCAAGCGCCACTTCCAATTCCGCCTAACCAAGTTCCGTTGTTAAGCTCAAACACCTGTTTATTTGGTAATTCTGTACCAATTAAATTCGGTTCTCCTTCAAACTTATTAAAAAAGGAAGCTCTATATTCTTTAACGATAGACCTATTTTTGTACGTTGTAATTTCTTGTTTGTAGATGTTGTAAATACTATTGTTTGTATTTCCTTTAATTACATTTCCAATAGGGCTAGGCGTAAATAAGTTCGACTTTTTTAACAACTTATTAATCTTTTTATTAGCTGAAGATGCAATAATAGTATCCGTTACAAAGCGTGCACAATTGGTGCCATTTTTTATAAAAGCACCATAAGGAATTTCTTTTTGATTAATTAATTGATGGATAAAGTTATAAGCCTTGGTAAAATCAATTTCTGTGTGAATACTAGCCACTAATCTACCATCACCATGTGTTTTTTCTGGATGATTTTCTATCCAAAGTAAAATTTCTTTAAGATTGTTTAGCTTATCATCTTTAAATTTAGCTTCTATAGAAATGGCAACATCCGGATCTATTTCTTTAGACCGAACTCTACCATTTCCGTAACTGGTAATATAGCGTCCAAAATCAAAATAATTAATTTCAGAACATCCTTTTTTAATCAGTAATAAAGCAGCATGACCCGCTTGTACCGCATGTTTACCGCCAATACCAATCATTGGCCAAAAATTACTTAAGGTTTCCCAATAAGCGGGCCTTACAATGGTGTCTGGGTAAGATAGTATTACTATAATCCCGTCGGTATTTTGTACGCTCATTAATTATTAAAAATAGCTTTTAGTAGTATATTAAAAGTTTTAAAAGCAAAGTAAATAGTAAAAATTATTAAAATAGCTGCTGCTAAAAGAATTAGGTAAGCTACATATTCTTGAGGGGTATTGTTAAACTTTTTTAAAGCTTTAAACCCCATAGTTAGTGTTATTGGCGAGGCTATAAAAAGAAAAATTAAAAGACCTAAGTATTTTAAACCTTTACCTAATAAATTTAAATTAGTACTCATTTTTTATAGTTTGTAATAGCGTTTCTAACATTACCAAATTCAGCTAACAATTTACTTGCTTCCGATAGGTCGATATTTAATTCTTTAGCTAACATTTTTTCACCTCTTTCTACTAATTTCTTATTAGAAAGCTGCATGTCTACCATTTTATTGCCTTTAATTTTTCCTAATTGAATCATTGTAGCGGTAGAAAGCATGTTTAAAACTAGCTTTTGTGCTGTTCCTGCTTTCATTCTAGAGCTTCCTGTAACAAATTCTGGTCCCACAACAACTTCTATTGGAAATTGAGAAACCTGCCCTAAAGGACTGTTTTTATTGCAAGCAATACAACCTGTAGTAATGTTGTTTTTATTACATTCTTCTAAAGCCGCAATAACATACGGCGTTGTGCCCGATGCAGCAATACCCACAACAACATCTTTATTAGTAATGTTATGTTTTTGCAAATCTAGCCAACCTTGGTTTGTAGAATCTTCTGCAAATTCAACGGCTTTTCTAATAGCAATATCTCCACCTGCAATAATACCCACAACAAGTTCATGCGGTACGCCAAAAGTTGGCGGACATTCAGAGGCATCTACAACACCTAATCTACCAGAAGTACCAGCTCCTAAATAAAACAATCTTCCGCCATCTTGTAACTTCATTACAAGTTGTTCTGTTAAAGCCTCAATTTGTGGTAAAGCCTTTTCTACTGCAAAAGGCACTGTTTTATCTTCGTTATTAATGTTGTTTAATAATTCTTTTACAGTCATTTTTTCTAAATGATTGTAGTTAGAATCTTGCTCTGTTGTTCTTATAAAAGTCATTGTCCAAAAATACAGAATTCTAGTTTATACTCAATTATTTTTGGGCGTTTTAACGGGCTTTACACGATATCTTTTTCTTCTGTTCTCGATTCAAATTTTTCATTCTTCAAAATTCACTCGAACTGACAGAAAAAGGATGCCGTTTCTATCCCTAACGCATAGACTCGTTAAAAATTAAATTTTAGTTTTTTTCAACCAAGTCTATGGTATAAGTATCTGTTTCTGAAATGTAAAAATAGCCTAAAGGGAAATTAGTTTCATTCGTTGTATTAATCATATTTCCTAAAAGAGATGAGGGAATAGATTGAAAAGGACCACCGCCACCTTGACCACTTTGACTGCTTAAAACTTCGAAATACGTATAATAATCTTTTGTAATACCAGACATTTTAATAGTTGTTGTGGTTGGTAATTCTATATCATCTTCTTGATAGAAAAAAGAGAAATTATAATCAGATCCATTAAAAAAACGATCATCAATAGATAAAAATAAATCTCTATCAAAATTAAACAAGTAGTAATTTTCTATGATAGGAGTATCTTTAAATGTTACTTTTAATTCGGTTTCTTCTCCAGAGAATAAGGTTTCATCTCCCTGAACAACACTTGTAAGTGGTGTTGATTTTACCTTGGTTGCTTTGCCTTTATAAGTTTCATTATTATAAATTACGGTTAATTCATACTGAATGTCATCCGCAGGAATAAATGAAGTTATTGGAGTGTAATTTCCATCTAAATCAATATTAGAAAAATTAATTACTGTATTGTTAGATAGGTTTGTTACAAAGACAATTGCATTGGTAACTTTAGTGATTTCTTCATCAAAATAATCTGCAGACAAACTTAATTTTACAACAGTATTTGCAGTAACTGGGCTTTCATCAAATAAAACATCAAAAGAAGCATCTATAATTAATTTTGGTGCTATTGATGGTAGATCAACATCTATTACTTTTTCGCAATTAGCAAAAAGTAATATGATTAAAATAGGAAGTATATATATCTTTTTCATCAATTTAAAATTTAAAATTATAAGTAACAGAAGGCACTAAACCAAAAATAGAAGTTTGTATGGCTTCGTTTCTATAGGTTTCTCTATTTTGTGTAAAGTTGATAGAAGCTGCATTTTGACGACCATATAGATTGTAAATACCAAATACCCATTCTCCTTGCCATTTTCTATTTTTATTTTTTTCGGGAGTCAATGTAGCAGAAACATCTAATCTATGATATGTAGGAAGTCTATCTGCATTTCTTCTATTATCATCATAAATAGGTACATTTAAACCTTGCACTTCATATTGACCAACAGGGTAATTTGTAGGTTGCCCAGTTTGAAAAACAAAATTTGTATTGAATTTCCATTTTTCATTTAGCTCGTAACTGGCATTTATAGAAAAATCGTGTGTTTTATCATAGGGAGTATTATACCATTGACCACTATTAATTCCTGGTTCATCTGCTGTTCTACCTTGTGTTAATTGCTCTGACCTAGATAAGGTGTAGGCAAGCCAACCATTTAGTTTTCCAGAATTCTTTTTTAATAGAAGTTCTAAACCGTAAGCTCTAGATTTTCCATTTAAAATTACGGTTTCAATTTCATTATTGGCAATTAAATTAGCACCATTTATATAATCGATTCTATTTTGAATGTCTTTATAGAAAACTTCGGTTTCTATTGAATAATCTCCTCCTTTTAAAGATTTAAAATAACCAATAGCATATTGATCTAATAGTTGAGGTTTAATATATTTTCCACTTGGTGTCCAAACATCTAATGGAGTAGGAGATGACGTGTTAGATAATAGGTGTAAGTACTGTGCCATTCTATTATAACTGGCTTTTAGAGAGGTATTATCATCTAAAATGTAAGACATAGAAACTCTTGGTTCTAAGTTGTTAAAACTACTTATTACATCACTTCTTTTAAACGATTCTGTGCCAATTGCTTCTGCAGATTCATATTTTTTAAATTCGTTATTATAAATTACAGCTTCATCATTGGTGTAAATATTTAATTCATCTTGCCCCAATCTTGTAAAGTTGCTGTAACGAATTCCGTATTGCAATCTCAGTTTGTCGTTTATTTTGTGTTCTGCATCTATATAAGCAGCAAATTCGTTGGCATATTTATCAATTAATTTTTCAGGCACAATTCCGGAGTCATCTCTGTTAGGAATAATTTCTCCAGGATTAAATTTGTTGTAGATATTGTTAATACCATAACTTAGTTTTATTTTATTGTTAAGGTAGTGCTTAAAATCGTACTTAAGGTTGTAATTAGTAATACCAGAGTCCCACTCGAAACCAACAAAATCTAAGGTTAATCCGTAGAAATAATCAGAATAAATTAAAGATAAGTTAGAGAATAGCTTGTCAGAAAAAAGGTGATTCCAACGTAAGTTACCTACTTTGTTTCCGTAGGTATTTACAAAGTTATCACTAATGCCAAAAACGTCTTTACCAAAATACCCAGAAAAGAAAAGGCTATTTCTATCGTTAATACGGTAATTTACCTTTGTATTTAAATCGTAAAAATAAGCGGTGTTATCATTATCAAATAACGGTAAAAATAAATGTGCATAAGAAGATCTACCACCTACTAAGAATGAAACTTTTTCTTTTTTGATAGGACCTTCTATTAATAATCTAGAGGAAACCAAGCCAATACCACCTGTAACATTAAATTCTTTACTGTTTCCTTCTTTTTGATAAATATCTAATACGGATGATAATCTTCCTCCGTATTTTGCAGGAATTCCTCCTTTATATAATTTTACATCCTTGATAACATCAGGATTAAAAATAGAGAAAAAACCAAAAAGGTGAGAAGAATTAAATACAATGGCTTCATCTAATAAGATTAAATTTTGGTCTGCAGCTCCACCTCTAACATTAAAACCAGAAGCTCCTTCGCCAGCACTTGTAACACCAGGTAATAGAATTAAAGATTTAATAATATCTGCTTCTCCTAAAACAACAGGTATTTGTTTTATGGTTGCAGAGGTAAGTCTGTTTACGCTCATTTGTGGCGTTCTAACATTAAGGTTTTCTACATTGCCTTCTATTACTATTTCATCTAAACTTTCTGCTTCTTCTTTTAATTTAAAGTTTTTAGTTCCCTTTTCTTTAAAATTGATAGTTTCAACAAGGGTAGAATAGCCTAAGTAACTTACTTGTACTTTGTAAGTGCCTTCGGGGAAAGTTACAGAATAGAATCCGTATTCATTGGTTGTGGTGCCGGTGTTTAATTCGGGAAAGTAAATAGAAACTCCTATTAAAGTTTCATTATTACTATCATCATAAATAGTACCACTAACTGTATATTTTTCTTGACTAAAGGCTGTAAAGCTTAGTAAGAATACTAAAAAAAGCAATTTTTTAAAACGAAACATTCTGTTTAATGATTTAGTTTATAATTTAAACAAAAATACAATACTAATCTTTAATATAATGTAAAGTAAATAAGTTTTTTGTATTACTATTATAAATAAAAAAAAAGTCGATGCTTTTAACATCGACTTTTTAAAAATATATATTGTTTTTCTATTAAAAACTAAATAGAATTTAAAATAATATTTAAAGTAGAATTAGGTCTCATTGCAGCGTCTGCTAAACTATCACTAGGTAAATAGTAACCACCCATGTCTACAGCGTTTCCTTGAACTTCATTTAATTCTGTAACAATACTGTTTTCATTAGCTTTTAATTCTGTCGCAATTTTAGAAAAAGTAGCTTTTAATTCAGCATCTTTATCTTGATTAGCTAAGCCTTCTGCCCAGTACATTGCTAAGTAAAAATGGCTTCCTCTGTTATCTAATTCACCCACTTTTCTAGAAGGAGATTTATCGTTTACTAAAAACTTATCTGTAGCATCATCTAACGTTTCTGCTAACACTAAAGCTTTAGAGTTGTTATTTGCGGTTCCTAAATGTTCTAAAGAAACAGCTAAGGCTAAAAATTCACCTAAAGAATCCCAACGTAAATGATTTTCTTCTAAGAATTGTTGTACATGTTTTGGGGCAGAACCACCAGCACCTGTTTCAAACAATCCTCCACCATTCATTAATGGAACTATTGATAACATTTTTGCCGAAGTACCAACTTCTAAAATAGGGAATAAATCTGTTAAATAATCACGTAATACATTACCTGAAACAGAAATAGTGTCTTCTCCTTTTATAAGTCTTTCACAAGTAAATTCAGTAGCTTTTATTGGCGATAAAATTCTAATATCTAAACCATCAGTATCATGTTCTGGTAAATATTTTTTTACTTTTTTAATAACTTCTGCATCATGTGCTCTGTTTTTATCTAACCAGAAAACAGCAGGAGTATTAGAAGCTCTAGCTCTTGTAACGGCTAATTTAATCCAATCTTGAATTGGTAAATCTTTTGCCTGACACATTCTCCAGATGTCTCCTTCTTCAACTGTGTGTTCTAAAAGTGTTTTTCCAGAAGCGTCTATAGCTACTACTTTTCCGTCAGAAGCAATTTCAAAAGTTTTATCATGAGAACCATATTCTTCTGCTTTTTGAGCCATTAAACCAACATTAGGTACTGTTCCCATAGTTGTAGGATCAAAAGCACCATGTTTTTTACAGAAATCTATAGTTGCAGAGTAAATACCTGCATAGGCACTATCTGGTATAATTGCTTTTGTGTCTTGTAATTTACCATCAGAATTATACATTCTACCAGATGTTCTAATCATAGCAGGCATAGAAGCATCTATAATTACATCAGATGGTACGTGTAAATTAGTAATTCCTTTATCAGAATTTACCATGGCTAATTCAGGTCCGTGATCTATAGCATATCTTATTTCTTGTCTAATTTCATCACGTTTTTCTTTAGGCAACTCGTTTAATTTAGAAAGTAGGTTCCCTAAACCGTTGTTAACATCAGCACCAATTTTCTTAAAAGTTTTTCCATGCTTTTTAAATAAATCAGCAAAATAAACACGAACAGCATGACCAAAAATAATTGGGTCACTAACTTTCATCATCGTTGCTTTCATGTGTAATGAAAACAATACATTTTTATCTAAAGAATCTTCATATTGTTCTTCTAAAAAAGCAATTAATGCTTTTTTACTCATTATAGTAGCATCAATAATCTCACCATCTAAAAGATCTAATTTTTCTTTTAAAACGGTTTTAGTTCCGTCTGTAGCTATGTGTACAATACTTATTGAAGTTGCTTTTTTTATAGTTACAGATTTTTCGTTATTAGCAAAATCTCCTTCTGTCATTGTTGCAACATGCGTTTTAGAATCTGCAGACCAAGCCCCCATAGAATGAGGATTTTTACGAGCATAATTCTTTATTGCTTTTGGTGCTCTTCTGTCTGAGTTACCTTCACGTAAAACAGGGTTTACAGCAGAACCTTTTACCTTGTTATATAAAGCCAATACAGCTTTATCATCATCTGTTTTAATTTCTTCAGGGTAATCTGGAAGCGCAAATCCTTTTTCTTGTAATTCAGAGATAGCTTCTTTTAACTGAGGTACAGAAGCACTAATGTTTGGTAATTTAATAATATTTGCCTCTGGGTTCTTAGCATAATCACCCAAAAAAGCTAAAGCATCTTCTACTTTTTGCTCTGGGGTTAAATAAGCTGAAAAATTGGCAAGTATCCTCGAAGATAAAGAGATATCTTTTACTTCTATTTCTATGTTAGAAGATTTTGTAAAAGCCTTTACGATAGGTAAGAAAGAGCGTGTTGCTAAAGCAGGAGCTTCATCAGTTTTTGTATAAACAATTTTTGCTATTTTACTCATTTTGAGATATTATTTTAGATATTATTTTTTTTGTACGAAATGCTTTTCGTAAAAAAGTGGAACAAATTTATGAATTAAAAGCGACACTTTTGTTGATTAATTATTATTAATTAGGTTGTTTTTGTGTGTTTTTAATAATAAATTATGAGTATTGATGTGAATGTTAGTGTATTTTAAAATAAAAGCCATATCATACAATCTCTTGTGGTGATATGGCTTCTTAAAAATAGTGTTTTTGTACTGTTTGTATTACTACAATATCAAATAAAAGTTACCTTTTATATTTCTTTTTTAATAAAGAAATTACTTACTACTATTTCTGGTTTTTGAAACATCCTTAATTTTAATCAAGCATTTTACTTTTTTAGAATTTTTATTAATGTTTCTGTTGTTAATCTTAAAAATTAAACCTTTTTTAAATTGCTAATTATTTAGACAATCAGTAATTTTTAGTTTCAGTTTTATTTTTTAATAAAAGGAAATTTTGGTTATGTTTTTAAATTAACAGGTATAAAGAACGTTACTTTATATGTAATCTTTTTATTGGTATTTATATACCAATAGGTTTAATTAATTATAAATTATACTATAAATATATTATTTTTATAATGGATATGTGTGTTTTTAACATATTTGTTGTTAACATGTTATAAACTTTAGTTGTAAACATTTGTTAACTAAAAAAGCGTTGTGATTTCTCACAACGCTTTTTAAATACTTTTATGTAAAAGAGATTATCTTCTTTTTTCAGTAATTCTAGCTTTTTTACCAGTAAGACCTCTAAAGTAGAAAATACGAGCTCTACGTACTTTACCTCTTTTGTTAACTTCAATTTTTTGAATAGAAGGTAAGTTTACAGGGAAAATTCTTTCTACACCTACAGTACCAGACATTTTTCTGATTGTAAATGTTTCAGAAGCTGCAACTCCTCTTCTTTGAATAACTACACCTCTAAAAAACTGAGTACGTACTTTTTCTCCCTCTTTAATTTCGTAATAAACAGTGATTGTATCACCTGCTGCAAATTCTGCAAATTCTTTTCTTGTTACAAATTCGTCTTGTACAAATTTTACTAAAGATTCCATATCTTTTAATTTAATTGGTTTTGTAAAGCAACATTCACGATTTCTTCGTCAGAGGTTAATTTAGCGGTTGCAAATTTATAATATTTTTTTTATTTGAAAACTTAAAATTAGATTTATTTTATATTAATTTTTATTCGCTTAAAATTAAGAAAACATTGTCTTTCAAATAATTGTCTTCTAATCGTTTATATAGGCTTAAAGATATATTAATGTTATTGTTATATAGGTAAAATAGTTTTGAGGCATCAACTAACCAATATAATATGGAACAAGTAATTACTCTAAATAGACGTTTAAATAAAAAAAGAAGTAAAAAAGCATTAAGAAATTTTTTAAAAGTAAAAGATAATCTGTCTATAATTTTGTTAGATATCAAACAAGAAATAGTTATTATTTATAGCTTGTTTTTCTTATTGCTATTAACTTTTGTATTGCTTTTTAATAAATTTACATTGCATTTAAAAATCAATCAATTTCATTCTTCTTTTTTTGATCTACTTTTTAAATATAGTACTTTTTTAGGAGATGGAGTTCTATTTGCTATTTTAGGTGTTGTCTTCTTTTTTATCAAAAGAAAAATGACTTATGTGTTTCTTGTAAGTGGTGTTTTAACTTTATTAATTACACATCTTTTTAAAAAGATATTATTTAAAGGAATATTAAGACCAGTAGGTGCTTTGGGAGAAGAAAGTTTACATTTAATTGAGGGAGTAAAAATGGCAATGATGAACTCGTTTCCGTCTGGTCATACTACAACTGCTTTTGCAATTTTTACAATTTTATGTTTGTATTTCTCCAAATGTAAATCGCAATATATATGGATTTCTTTAGCAATTATAGCGGGTTTATCTAGAGTTTATTTATCGCAACATTTTTTGATTGATATTTTTGTAGGTTCTTTTATAGGTATTTTAATAGGGATTGTTAGTATGGCAATTTTTAAAGAGCACAAAAATATTGGTTAATGCACATACCTTATAAAAAAACTGCTTTTTTTGTAATAATAATAAGCACCATTTTTAGGCTCTTTTGGGCTAGTCAGTTAGAGTTTGGTAACGACGAGGTGTATTACTGGTTGTATGCAAAATACCCAGATTTAAGTCATTTTGATCATCCGAGTATGGTTGGTTTTTTTATTCAGTTTTTTACAGCGAATTTATATTTCGATTCAGAATTAGCCATTCGGTTAGCTGCAATTTTACCTACAAGTATTGCTATGTATGTTGTTTTTTTGATAGGAAGGTATCTAAAAAATGATTTTGTAGGTCTTTTAAGTGTTTTACTTTATAATATTAGTATTTATGGATTAATTATTTCTGGAACATTTATTTTACCCGATGCACCCATGGTTTTGTTTTGGTTGTTGGCTTTTTATTTTCTGATTCAGGTAGTTCCATATCAACCTAAAAAAGAGAATTTGCTAAAACTATTTTTAGGGTTTTTATGTATTGGTTTAGCTATCTACTCTAAATACCAAGCAATTTATTTATTGTTAGGTGTTGGTTTGTATGTATTGTTTTTTAATAGAAAGTGGTTGCTTAAATGGCAATTTTATGTTGCTTTTATTTTTCCTTTTGTAGCAGTTGGACTTATTGTTTATTGGAATTATCAAAATGATTTTATAAGTTACAAATTCCATAATGAAAGAGTTTCTTTTTTTAATTTAAAGTTCCGTCAAGCTTCATTTCTTAGAGAAATTGTTGGGCAAATTATCTATAACAATCCATATGTTTTTGTAACTATTATTTTAATGATTGTTGCTTTTATTAAGAAGAATTTCTTTTTTGATAAAAAAATAGTACGTTTCTTTTTGTTGTTTTCTATTCCGTTAATGGCAACAACTATTTACTTATCTTTATCTAGAGATACGTTACCGCACTGGTCTAGTGTATCCTATTTAACCTTACTACCGTTATTGGCAGTATATATCTCCACAAATAAAAATATTCGAAGAAATTTAATAATAGGTTGTGCTTTTTTAATGATTTTGTTAAGTGGTATTGCTTTAGAAATTAATAATGGATGGGTTTTACCAGTCCAAATTACAGAAACAAAAGAAACTTTAGGCAGAAAAGATGCGTTAATGGATTTGTATGGTTGGCAACAAGCTTCTAAAAAAGTAACAAAAGTTTTACAGGCTCATAATTTAACCAATTTACCAATAATTTCCGATCAATGGTATCCTGCTGCACATATAGATTATTATATAGCAAAACCTAATAATATGTTAGTATATGGAGTAGGAGCATTGACTAAAATTCATAAATATTATTGGATTAATAGTCAAAATAGAGCATTAACAAGTCATAAAGTTTTGTATATAACAGACAGCAGAAACTTTAGAAACCCTGCAAAAGTTTATAGTAAAAAATACAATCAGTTTAAATTAATAGAAACCATACCAATTCTTAGAAATAAAGAAACAGTAAAATATGTTTTTATTTATCTGTTGATAAGGGATTAGGTTGGTAATTTTCGCAATAAAATACCCAGAATTTACGAGACTCTTTTCCGTTAATTTTAATAATGATTGGTGTTAATTCTGTTACTTTTTCGAAATAATTATCTAATAAAGTAGGATAATCGCCTTTTTTATTACTGTTTTTAAAACGCTTGTCTGAATCTATAAATAAAGCGTTTTTAGTGTTTAAAGTTGATAAATCATCTCCTAAATAATCAAAATGTAAGGCAGGTAAACCGATAATGTTTTGCGCATACACTTTTTCGTCCATAAAAAAGTTTAAACAAGCAGATGTTTTATAATTATCATCAGAAAAAACAAACGTATTTGAATGTGTTTCTTGTAGTTTTTTGGTTTCTAAAGCCAATTCTTTCCATCCAACCCAAGTATCATCACTTTTAATAGGTACTAAATAAAATATAATTTGCAAGCTAAAAAGTACATGAAAAACGATTGAAATAACAACTTGAATTTTTAATAATTTCTTGTTGATAAACATACCCGCTAAAATGATTCCTGTAATATAAGAAGGCATCATCCAATTTAGTTTTACCCAATAAATAGGAGTAAGGCTAAAAAATCCAACAAAAGTTGGGATAAAAAACGCTAATAAAAATAATGTTTTAGCGGTAGGAATTTTAAATTTTAATAAGGCTCTTTTTATATATTCATAGGTAAACGTAATAAAGACTAAAAATAAAACAGGTACTAATAAAAACATTTGATGACCAATAGCGCCAAAGAAGTTTTTAGGAGATATTTTAAATTCTGAAATAGAATTTGTTCTATCTGATGATTGAAACATAAATGATGCAAAGTCATTTTGGTAGTTCCAATACCAAACCGGAAATGTAACAGCAGCAGAAATAATTAAAGAAATCCAAACCCAAGGAGATAGTAATAGTTTTCTGTATTTGTTAGAAAATACTAGAAAGGCAATTAGTCCTATTTGTAGTAATAATGCAGTGTATTTACTGTCGAATGCCAGTCCCATTGCAATTCCGCCTAAAATCCAAAACCACTTTTTTTCTTCAAATATTGCTTTGTACAAACAGATTAAACTTAAGGTCCAAAATAATAATAACGGAACGTCCGGAGTAGAATTAAACGATAAAATGGAAACAAAAATGGTTGAGGCTAATAAAACAATGGCTCTTTGCAGTTTTTGTTTTGATAAAAAATAAGAAGCCAGTTTATAAAAACTGAATATAGTTAATGATGTAATTACAAAATCGGCAAATTTTATGGTAAAAATAGAGTGTCCAAAAATTTCTGTAAAAATTCTTAAAATGTATCCAATCATTCCTGGATGATCAAAATAAGAAAGCGATAAGTTTTGTCCGTATAAATAGTAATAAGCGTCTTGTGGCATTAAACCCATAAATGGGAGTAATAGCAATCTAAAGATTTGAAAACCTAAAACCCAAGAAATGGCTTTATTGTTTGTTATGAGTGTTTTTATTTTATTCAAAGTATTGGTTTTTAAATTTATACTTAAAAACCACTAAGAGGTTTCGTCGTCTAATAAATCGGGTCTAATTTCTTCTGTTCTTTTGTAGGCTTGGTCGCTTCTCCAATCATCAATTTTAGGAAAATTACCAGATAACAATATTTCTGGCACCTTCATTCCTTCAAATTCTGAGGGTCTTGTATATACAGGCGGAGATAATAAGTTATCCTGAAAAGAATCTGTAAGTGCAGATTGTTCATCGCCAATAACGCCAGGTATTAACCGTACAACAGCATCTACTAAAACGGCTGCCGCTAGTTCGCCTCCTGTTAAAACATAATCTCCAATAGAAATTTCTTTGGTAATATATTTATCACGAATTCTTTGATCTACACCTTTATAATGCCCCGTTAAAATTAATATGTTTTCTTTTAAAGAGAGTGTATTTGCAGTAGATTGGTTTAGTGTTTTGGCATCTGGAGTCATATAAATAACTTCATCGTACGTTCTCTCTGATTGCAGTTTTTTAATGCAATTTGCAATAGGCTCAATCATCATAACCATACCAGCGCCACCACCAAATTGGGTGTCGTCTATTTGTTTGTAATTTCCCAAACCATATTCACGTAAATCGTGAATTTTAATTTCTGCCAAACCTTTGTCTTTTGCGCGTTTAATAATTGAGTGATTAAACGGACTCTCTAATAAATCTGGGGCAACTGAAATAATATCTATTCGCATGTGGCAAATGTAATGTTTTTGTTGGGTATTCGAAATACTTGATTTTAGATATCTAAGCGATTAAAATTAAAAATTATTTCCTTTACTTGCCGCTGATTATTCCTTAAATTTGATATTTATATGGAAGAATTAACATTAACAACACCCGCCGTTTTATTTTCTGCAATCTCTTTAATTATGTTAGCATATACAAATCGATTTTTAGCGTATGCAGCAGTAATTAGAAATTTGCATGATATTTATTTAGAAAGACAAGACCATTCTTTACTAAGGCAAATTAAGAACTTAAAATTGCGTTTAAACTTAACAAGATGGATGCAAATATTCGGAATATCTAGTTTATTATTTTGTGTGGTAACTATGTTTTTAATTTACGTACATTTAAACACAATGGCTGTTTGGGTATTTGGTTTTGCTTTAATCTTATTAATTATTTCTCTTTCTCTATTGATTAAAGAAATACAGATTTCTTCGGAAGCATTACAACATCATATTGCAGATATAGAAGAGCATTTAAAACAGAAATAGATATCAGTTTGTAATAAATAGTTTTGCTTATTACAATATGGTAATCGTTTTACAACTTTTTTGCAGTTCAGTACATTCGTTTGTACTTAATTCAAAACAAATCTCGTAAGTTCCTGGTTCAAATTTATGTTTAAAATCACCATTGTCCCAAGATGCACCCAATGCTTCGGATTGATAAACTCCATCTATATAAAATTTTAAGATATAGCCCTCTTTAATTGCATTTACAGTAGAGTTTTTATCTATTATTTCAAAATTTGGAGTGAAAACATGTTGTTTAGAGGAAGCATCTATTTGATATGAAAATTGAGGTTCAAAACAATCTTTAACTTCTATTGTTTGGCAACTCGTTTGTACGTCTGCACAGTCATTGGTACTTAACTCAAAACAAACTTCGTGAATACCTTTACTAAAGGTATGAGTAAAACTACCATTATCCCAAGCCGCACCCAATGCTTCGGATTGATAAATACCATCTACATAAAATTTTAATATGTAACCTTCTTTAATGCTATTTACAGTAGAATTTACATCTATTATTTCAAATTCAGGTGTAAAATTATAGGTTGTTCCAGCAATTAGTTCTGAAGAGAAAATAGGCTCAAAACAAACTTGAGATGTTTCTTTCTCTTCACAAGAAAAAAGCGAAATAATTGTTATAAAAAGTATTAGTACTTTATTTTTTAGACTTTTTTTAAAAAGTAACTTCATTTTTTTTTGCGTAAATGATTTCTAATGCAGAATTATTAATAATGGCGAAATTAAGAGAATAATATCTTGTACTTATTACTAAAATGTTTTTTTATTTAAAATTTAACTATTTCTTAATTTAGGTAGATAAGTGACCTAATTGTGATAAAAGGTTTTTCTTAACTTTAAAGAAATTTCTAATCGAATTATAAGTCTAATTTTAGCTGATATTGAAGAAAAATTCACAAAATATAATTTTTATTTATCCATTTGAGAACCAATAAAGGCTGTTTTAGGAGCCAAAAAGTAACCCGTTAAACTCGCAAATAAAATAGGGATAAAATAAGAAAAACCTGTTAGTGTTGCTAGTAAAATGGTGGTGCTCATTGGTGTTCTTGTTACACAGGCATTTATAGCTGCCATACAGCTAATGATGGCTAAAGAAACATTTATAGCTGGAAAAAAATGATGTATTATTAAACCAAGTGTGGTGCCTATAAAAAATAAAGGAATAATAAAACCACCTCGCCAGCCAGAAGTTACAGTAACAGAAATAGCTAGAAGCTTAAAAATTAGGATTAAAAATAAAGCGTTAATAGAAAAATCATTATTTAATAAAGCGTTAATTTCTTCGTGCCCAAAATACCTTGTTAAAGGAAAGTAATAAGAAATTACACCAAGTATTATTCCGCCAAGTAAGGTTTTAATGTAAATAGGAGTATTGATTTTTTTAAAAAGAGATTTTAAAAATTTTGTACAATAAATAAATAGCCAACCTACCATTGTTGCTACGATTGCTAATAGAACAGCAATTCCAAAATCAAAAGTACCAGAATACTCATAAGTAGGTAAACTCCAAGTTGCTCCTAATCCTAAATGAATAATTAGGGCAAATACAATATAACTAAAACAACTCGCTACTAATGCAGGAATAATGGCTTTATAATATTCTACGGCATGTTTGTGATGTAATATTTCTAAAGAAAATAAACTTCCACCTAATGGGGCGCCAAATAAGGCGGTAAAACCAGATGCCATACCTGCAATACTTAAAGAGCGTAATTCTTCTCCTTTTAATCGAAATATTTTACCTAACCAAGTACCTGTAGATCCTGTTATTTGTACTAAAGGAGCTTCAGGGCCTAAACTACCGCCAGAAGCAACACAAAGCAAAGACGAAAGTATCATTGAAGGATTGTTCTTTGGGTCTAGCTTTCCTTTATTAAAACGAATATTATCTACAATTAAATGAATTTCCCCAGGATCGCCAATAAAATGAATAATGTAACCTGCCAATAAACCACAAATAGCCATGGTTGGTATTACCAACCAACCATCAAAAAAAGCAATTTTATGAATTAAAAATTCTAATACAATCCAATAAGCTCCTGCAATAACTCCACCAATTAAACCAAGCAGTGCCCAAAGTAAAAAAGTACGATTAAGAACAAATGGATTAAATTTTATAGGTTGGTCTAGTATACTAGAATATGATACTAATTTTCTTCTCCTTTTAAGTTTCACTTTTGATGTGTCTTTTTAGTAATAGTAAACGACGAAATTAGTTGAAAATAATACAGAAACAAAAAAATCTCAAGCTTTCGGCTTGAGATTTTTTTGTTTTTAAAAAGGATTACAATTTACATTGCTCCCCATTCCTTTAAAGAGGCTTTGTTCATTTTTACATAACCTGCATTTCCTGCTTTTTCAGCATATTTTAAAGACTCTTTAGCGGCTTTAATTGCGCCTTTTTTGTCTCCTGCTTTAGCATGAATTAAAGATTGTTTGCGTAAAAAATAGAATTTTGGATCGTCAGAACTCATTTCTACAGCCTTGTCAATCCAAGTTTGTGCTTTTTTAATATCTTTTCCAGCTTCTAAATAATAAGAAGCAGATGCATAATAATCGTTTGCAGAAGGACCATTCATAATAGCGTTAATTTGTTTGGCAACCATTGCTTCTGTTGGTGTTTCAAACTTTAAACCAACATACGTGTTTTCCCATAAAATACCTAAAACAGCAGAACTATTTGTAATGTCATCAAAGGTAATGGTAAAAGTTTCTATTTTCATTGGCATTGTTTGCACAGTTGCTTTTGCTTGTGCAGCCACTTTAGTGTCATCCCAATTTTTTGGATTTCCCCAGTTTGTAGCATCAGCATAAAAAATTACATCCCAAGATTCTTTTCCTGGTTTTGTGTATAAAGCGTAGGTTCCTTTTTTTAACTCTTTACCATCAATGGTAACATCTGTAGAAAAAGTGATTTTTGTGTTAGCATTTGCTCCAGTTCTCCAAACTTCATTAAAAGGTACCAAATCTCCAAAAATAGTTCTACCTCTCATTCCTGGTCTAGAGTATTCTAAAGTAACATCTGTTAATCCTACTGTTTGTTCTATTTTTTGAGAAGGACTAGGTGCTGGTGTTTTAATTTGTGCATTTGAAGTAAGTGTACATGCCGCAACAAATAAGGATAATATAATTTTTTTCATTCTAATTGGTTTTTAGTTTTAGTTATTTTCAAAATTACGATTTCAAAAAACGTATAACGTTAACAAAACCTTAAAATAAACTGATGTATCTTTGTTTTTATTGATACATTTTTTATGAAGAGAGTAAGTGTTTTAGGTTGTGGCTGGTTGGGTAAATCATTAGCAATTTCATTATTAGATGAAGGGTATTCTGTAAAAGGTTCTACTACTTCAGAAGATAAATTAGAGTTGTTAGAAATGAATAATATTGATCCTTATATTGTTAATATTTCTGAGTTTGAAGAGTTTGATGATTTCTTATCTGCTGATATTTTAATTATAGCTATTACCTCTAAAGATGTGGATGGTTTCGAAAACTTAATTTCGCAAATAGAAAATTCTGAGATTCAAAAAGTAATTTTTATCAGTTCTACATCTGTTTACGGAAGATTAAATAAAGTGATGACAGAAGAGGATGCTGTTTTAAAAACTCCGTTAACAGAAATTGAAAACTTATTTAGAGAAAATACTTTTTTTGAGACAACAATTATTCGCTTTGCGGGTTTATTTGGCGATGTAAGACAACCTAGTAATTGGTTTAAAAATGGACGAAAAATTCCGCAGCCAAAAGGATTTGTAAACATGATTCATAAAGAAGACTGTATCGAAATTATACATGAAATTATTGATCAAAATTGTTGGAATGAAACGTTTAATGCCTGTTCTAATCATCACCCAACTAGAAGGGAGTTTTATACCATAGCAAAACTAAGTAACGGTTTTGAGGTGCCTGAATTTGAAGAGAATGAAGTGTATGAATGGAAAATTATCAGTTCTAAAAAAGTACAAGAAGTGTTAGGCTATACTTTTATTCATGATGATTTACTTTCTATTTAAGGTTAAGGTTAAGGTTTAAAGTTTAAAGTTTAAAGTTCAAAGTTCAAAGTTAAAAAGTTTCAATTTTTGCTAACTGCTAACTGCTAACTGCTAAGAATACTTCTTCTTTCTTAAGTAGTTAAAAACAAAACCAAAAGCAAACAATAGAAGTAGCGGTAAAACAATATTTAAAAACTGCCAGAAAGTACGCTCTTTAAAGGCTTTTTGCTTGTCTAGTGTTCTTATCTGTAATGTTTTGTTTCTTAGTTGAATTAAGCCTTCATCATCTAATAAGTAATCAACCGTATTTAAAAGAAAATCTTTATTTCCAAACTGTTGGTTTGTCCATTTATCTCTATTTAAATCGAAAGGTTGTTCTTTTAAAATTTGATTTTTTCCAACATCACCATCAGAAATAATAACCATTTTATTATCGATAGCGTTCTCTTTAAAAATAGGAGTTTCAAAAGGTTTTACTCGGTTTTTATATGCCGATTTAAAATTACCTTCTAATAAAACTGCAAATAGTTGATTCCCTTTATTATAATCTTCTTCAACAACTTCATCAGCAATAGACTGCAATTCTATAAAACTAGGTGTTCCAACTTTTTTGGTCAATAAAGAACTCATCAATAAAGGTGTTTTCTTGATGTTGTTTTTTAACGTATCAATCTGGTTTGCAAATTGTAATCTTACCGGAGAAACATTTTTTGTTATGGGATGATTTGGATTGCCACCAACTAAAGGGTGAAAATACCAATCTAAATTTTTAAACTGCGTTTGATTGCCTACTTTTCCGGTTGCTAACGGAATTTGAGCGGCATATAAATCTTTAATCAATGTGGTGTTTATTCGTATTCCGTAAGAAAATAATAAATCGGTTAAATTTAAATCTCTTGGATAGGCTAACATTTTACCGTTTGTAAATAAACTGTCTTGATCTGCTTGCACATTGTCTATCATCCACAATGTTTTTCCGTCATTGGCGATAAACTGATCTAAAGTTAGCTTTTCTTTCTCGGTGAATTTTTGTGTAGGTTTTGCAATAATTGCCAAATCTAAAGACATTAAATCTTTTAACGTTTGTTGTGGTTTTGTATCCACAGAATCTAACGTGAATTTAGCTAATCTGTACTTTTTAGCAACTTCACTTAAAAAACTATATTGGTAAATGTCTTGTAATTCTCCGTTTCCTGTAATTACAGCAACTCTTTTTTGCTTCTTTTGAATAACACTGTTAATAGCATTAGAAAAACTATATTCTAAATTTTCGATGGCTTTTTGTAGTTGTTCATCTTGTGATGCTACAATGGCATTGGGTAACAAAGAAACGATGGTTGCTTTTTTACCATAAGATACTTCTGCCCAAGGAAAAATAATAGCTTCAGAAAGTTTTCCTTCTTCTTCTACAGTTAATTGACTTGGCAACATACCTCGTTTTATTAACGCTTCTCGCTGATTATCTGGTGCTTCGAAATTGATTTTTATATTTGTATTTGTTGCTGCTAATTCTTCTAAATACTGACGGGTTTCTACTTGTAACCTTTTAAATTCTGAAGGAAAATCTCCTTCTAAATAAACGGTGATAAATAGAAATTCATCAACTTTAGAAACAATGTTTTCTGTAGTTTTAGAAAGTGTGTAACGTTTGTCTGCTGTTAAATCTAATCGTTTATAAAAGGATTGGCTAAGGATGTTTAAAACGATTAAGCCTACAATTAGAATTGCGATGTTTTTTATTTTCTTATTCATTATCTAAACGTGTTTTAGTGATGAATAAAAAGAATACTGTTATGCTTAAAAAGTAAATAATATCTCGTGTGTCAATTACACCTCTAGAAATACTTTTAAAATGTTCATTAAATCCCAATTGTTTAACGGTTAAATCATTACCAAGTGAGTCTGAAATGGCATCAAAACCGTAGTATAAAAATAAGGTGATAAAAACGCCTAATATAAAAGCTACAATTTGGTTTTTAGAAATTGTAGATGTAAATAAACCAATGGCAGTATAGGCTGCTGCTAAAAATAATAAACCAATATAAGAACCAATAGTGCTGCCAAAATCGATGTTTCCAACAGGGTTTCCTAATTGAGTAACGGTGTAAACATAGGTTAAAGTGGGTATTAGTGCAACGATAACTAATAGGAGTGAAGCCGAGAACTTACCTAAAACAATTTGCCAATCAGAAATTGGTTTTGTTTTTAAGAGTTCTATGGTTCCGCTGTTAAATTCGTCGGCAAAACTTTTCATGGTAATAGCCGGAATCAGAAATAAAAAGACCCAAGGAGCAAAAAAGAAAAATGAATTTAAATCTGCAAAACCTGCATTTAAAATATTAAAATCATTTTTAAAAACCCATAAAAATAAACCGTTTATCAATAAAAAAACACCAATAACCAAATAGGCAATGGTACTTGCGAAAAATGAGTTGAATTCTTTTTTTAGGATTGCTATCAAATGTTAAATTTTTATATTTCTAAAAGTATACAAACAATTGTCATTTCAAATTTTACTAAAAAACGTATAGAATATAGATTTCTCTTCGTTCCTCATTCGAAATGACAATTGATTGTTTTAATTTTATTCAGATTTTCTATTTTTCTAACTTGTAAATTCTGTTGTCTTCAAAATTTTCGTCTGTTCTTTCTGTTTGCAAATCAAAATCTAGTTTGTCTAATAACGCAATAGAAGCCGTATTATTTTTATGTGTAAAAGCTTCTATGGTTTTTAATCCCATTTTTTCGAAACCAAATTCTAAAACCTCTTCAAAAGCTTCTGTCATGTAACCTCTTTCTTGATAATCAGGATGAATTTCGTACCCAATTTCTGCATAATTATCTGCAACATCAAAATTACGTAATCCAATGGTTCCTAATAATTCAGAACTATTATTAGATTGTAATACCCAAAAAATCCCTTTGTTTTCGGCTACTAAATTAGAAATTTCATCGATAAAAGCTCTAGATTCCGATAAATTTTTTGGTGGTACTCTGCTTATAAATTCATTCACCTCCTTGTTTGCTCTTAAACCAAAAATTGCTTTTGCATCCTCTAAGTTTATTGCTCTTAATGTTAATCTTTCTGTTTCTAAAACAGGGAAAGTAGTAAAGTCGAAATCCATTTTTATGTTTATTATTTGTCTTAATTTTTATTGTAAACTCACTTTTTTGTCTACGCTCCAAGCCAAAGGTTTATCATTAAAAAGCGCCTTTGTTTTTGCCCAAACTTCTTTAAAAAGTAGCGAGTTTCTATATGTTTCTAAATCTTCTTCTTTTTCCCAGTAAGAATAAGTAAAAAAGATTTCAGGGGTTGTTTTGTCTTGATATAGTTCTAATAAGGTGCATCCTTTAGAAGCTCTAATTAATGTTTTTTTCTCTTCAAATATTGATAAAAATGATTCGATATGTTCTTTGTGAAAGCTCATTTTTACGATTCTTACAAACATATTTTTAAGTTAAAGGTGAAAAATCTGGCTGTGAGTCATTAATAAAATCAATGGTTATAGAGTCTCTATAGTTTAAACCCAATAGAGTAGATGCCCCTCCAACGGTTTCTAAATTACTTCTATAAATAGCAATTTCTAAATATCCGGCAGAATTAAAAATAGCCAATCTACTGCCGTCATATTGTATGCTATCGTGAGCATTATCTCCGGTTACTTCATTGTATTTTGCAAATATTTTTGTAAAAAAATAACGACTAGCACTTACTTTAAAACGACGTCCTCTACCAATGGAGTTAAACATTTTTTTACTGATATTACTAATTACGTTTCCATAATTATCAATATAAACAACGCCTCCAATAATTTTATTTTTTTCTTGATTTACCTTAGGTTGAATTTCAATTAATTTTTTATAATCCTGAATTTCTTTACCAATCACTGTTAAATTTCCGCCTCTGGCGATAAAACAAGCAACTTGTACAAAAACATCTAAAACAGGAAAACTACTTTCTATTCTGTCATGAATATTAATTTCTACAATTTTTGTAGGATTAATTTCAGAAGCAATCATAGAGATTAAGCCATTATCTGGACAAACAAAAAAATGATTGTCTAATTCTATGGTAATATGTTTATTGTCGTTACTTAATTCAGAGTCTACACCAACAATGTGTATGGTGCTATCAGGAAAACTTTTGTAAGAGTTTTTTAAAATATAAGCCGTTTCTGTAATGTTAAAAGGAGAAATTTCGTGTGTAATATCAACAATTTTAGCATCCGGAAGTTCTGAGTAAATAGCTCCTTTTACAGCGCCAACAAAGTGGTCTTTTGTTCCAAAATCTGTTGTTAAAGTGATTATAGACATTAAAAAATGGGCTGTTAATTAATTGTGTAAAAGTTGTTAACTATTTAACGCAAATCTAATCATTTTAAAAAAATTATTGGTTATTTTTAGTTGAAATATAAATGTAATCTATTAATAAAAATTAATCATTTGAACGAACGCATTATAGAGCTTACAGAAATCAATCCGAAAGATTTTTTTGGAGCACAAAACAGTACTTTAGAGCAATTAAAAAAGTATTTTCCTAAAATTAAAATCGTAGCTCGCGGATCTAAACTTAAAGTTTATGGAGACCCAGAAATTTTAGATGAGTTTGAAACTAGATTAGAACGCTTAATAAAGTATTTTAATACCTACAATAAGTTAGATGAAAATAGTATTGAACGTATTTTAACTTCTAACGGAAATGATGAAAAAACAGCTTCGGCAAAAAATGCGAGAGAAGTTTTAGTACATGGTGTTGGTGGTAGGTTAATTAAACCCCAAACAGATAACCAACGTAAGATGGTTACCTTAATGAATAAAAATGACATGTTGTTTGCCGTAGGGCCAGCAGGAACAGGAAAAACCTATACCGCTGTTGCATTAGCGGTAAAAGCATTAAAAGAAAGAGAAGTTAGAAGAATTATTTTAACAAGACCTGCGGTAGAATCTGGAGAAAATTTAGGTTTTTTACCAGGAGACTTAAAAGAAAAGTTAGATCCTTATATGCAACCTTTATATGATGCTTTAAGAGATATGATTCCGCATGAAAAATTAGAATCTCATATAGAAAAAGGAGTCATACAAATTGCACCTTTGGCATTTATGCGTGGTAGAACTTTAGACAATGCCTTTGTGATTTTAGACGAAGCGCAAAATACTACCCATAATCAAATGAAGATGTTTTTAACAAGAATGGGTAAAAGTGCTAAGTTTATTATTACAGGAGATCCTGGTCAGATAGATTTACCTAGAAAGCAAGTTTCTGGTTTAAAAGAGTCTTTATTAGCGCTAAAAGATATTGATGGAATTGCCCAAGTTTATTTAGATGATAAAGATGTGGTAAGACACCGTTTGGTAAGAAAAATTATTAGTGCTTATAAAAGTATAGAAACAGAATAAAAATTTTAGTTGTTAGTAACTAGTCTTTAGTTTATTTTTGCGGCCACAACAACATAACATATAATGAATACAATTAACGATACGAATTTTAAATTTCCGAATCAGAAGTCTGTTTATATAGGGAAAGTAAGAGAAGTTTATAATATTAATGATGAACTTTTGGTGATGATTGCAACAGATAGATTGTCTGCTTTCGACGTTGTTTTACCACGTCAAATTCCGTTCAAAGGTCAGATTTTAAATCAGATTGCCACAAAAATGATGAATGATACCGCAGATATTGTTCCTAATTGGTTAATTGCAAACCCAGATGAAAATGTAGCAGTAGGGCATTTGTGCGAACCATTTAAAGTAGAAATGGTTATTCGTGGTTATATGTCTGGTCACGCAGCGCGTGAATATAAATTAGGTAAAAGAACTTTATGTGGTGTTGAAATGCCAGAAGGATTAAAGGAAAACGATAAATTTCCAGAACCTTTAATAACACCTTCTACCAAGGCAGATAATGGCGATCATGATGAAGATATTTCTCGTGAAGACATTTTATCAAAAGGAATTGTTTCTGAAGCAGATTATTTAGTTTTAGAAGATTATACACGTAAATTATTTGCTAGAGGAACAGAAATTGCAGCAAAAAGAGGGTTGATTTTAGTAGATACTAAATATGAATTTGGTAAAACTAAAGAAGGAAAAATAGTATTGATTGATGAAATTCATACACCAGATTCTTCTCGTTATTTTTATGCAGACGGATATCAAGAAAGACAAGATAAAGGCGAAAGTCAAAAACAATTATCTAAAGAATTTGTACGCCAGTGGTTAATTGAAAACGGTTTTCAAGGAAAAGACGGGCAGCAAGTTCCAGAAATGAATGATGAAAAAATTATCGAAATTTCTAATAGATATATAGAGTTATACGAACAAATTACTGGAGAAACTTTTGTAAAGGCTTCTACAGAAAATGTATTACAAAGAATTGAAGAGAATGTACTTCAATTCTTAAAATAATATATTTGTTTGTGTCATTGCGAGGAGGAACGACGCGGCAATCTTATCAATATTAGTTAAAAATCAATAGATTACTTCGTCATACTTCCTAGTAATGACGAAGTAAACAAAATAAACAACCATGATTATAGAACCAAGAACAAGAGGATTTATCTGTTTAACATCGCACCCAACGGGTTGTGAGCAAAACGTGATCAATCAGATAGAATATGTAAAATCAAAAGGAAAAATAGAAGGCGCTAAAAAAGTAATAGTCATAGGAGCTTCAACAGGGTTTGGGTTGGCTTCAAGAATATCGAGTGCTTTTGGTTCTGATGCAGCTACAATTGGTGTTTTCTTTGATAAACCAGCAACCGAAGGAAGACCAGGGTCGCCAGGTTTTTACAATACAGCAGCTTTTGAAAAACAAGCAATTGCAGCAGGTTTATATGCAAAAAGTATTAATGGAGATGCTTTTTCTAACGAAATAAAAGAGCAAGTTGTAAACTTAATTAAAGAAGATTTAGGTCAAGTAGATTTAGTAATTTACAGTTTAGCCTCACCAGTAAGAACACATCCTGTAACAGGAAAAAGATATAAATCTGTTTTAAAGCCAATTGGCGATGTTTTTTCTAACAAAACAGTAGATTTTCATACAGGTAAAGTATCAGAAATTTCTATCAATCCGGCAGAAGGAGAAGATGTAGAAAACACCATAAACGTAATGGGTGGTGAAGATTGGAAAATGTGGATGGACGCGTTACAATCTGAAAACTTATTAGCAGAAGGAGCTACCACAGTTGCTTATTCTTATATTGGCCCAGAAGTAACAAAACCAGTATATAGAAACGGAACCATTGGTGCTGCAAAAGATCATTTAGAAGCAACAGCTTTTACAATTGCAGACGATTTAAAATCGATCGGTGGTAAAGCATTTGTTTCTGTAAATAAAGCGTTAGTTACCCAAGCAAGTTCTGCAATTCCTGTAATTCCTTTATATATTTCTTTATTGTATAAAGTGATGAAAGCAAAAGGGATTCATGAAGGATGTATAGAACAAATTCAGCGTTTGTATAGTGAGCGTTTATTTGGCGGAGATTTAGCCTTGGATGAAAAAGGAAGAATTAGAATTGACGATTGGGAAATGAGAGAAGATGTACAAGCAGAAGTTAACAAACTTTGGAAAACAGCTACTACAGAGAACTTATCTGAAATAGGAGATTTAGAAGGATATAGTAACGATTTTTACAACCTTTTTGGTTTTAAAGTTGATGGAGTAGATTATGATGCTGATGTAAATGAAGTGGTAAGCATACCTAGTATTCAGTAAGAATTTTATCCCGCGATAGCGGAATTTTAAATATAAACCTCACAGATTTTACTTTGTGAGGTTTTCTTTTTTATCTTGTAAAAAAAATATCCTAAATGAAGGCTGTTACTTTAAAACAATTAAAAGATGAACTCTCTTATAAATCTGCAGATGAGTTAAAAGAGTTGTGTTTGCATTTGTCTAAATTTAAGAAAGAGAATAAAGAATTACTTACGTATTTGTTGTTTGAATCTCATAACGAAGAGCAATATATACAGAGTGTAAAAGACCAAATGGAGGTGCTTTTTTCTGAAATAAATACTAAGAGCTTTTTTTATATTAGAAAAAGTGTGAGAAAGATTTTAACACTCACAAAAAAGTTTATTAGGTATTCTAAAAAGAAAGAAACAGAAGTAGCATTATTACTCCATTTTTGCCGTCTTTTAAAAGAGTTTAGACCATCAATGAAACAGAGTGCAAGGTTATTGGCTACTTTTGATAGGCAAGTGCTTTTAATTAAAAAAGCGATTGCTACTTTTCATGAAGATTTACAATATGATTATCAATTAGAACTAAACGAATTATTAGATGAATAAGAAAGAAAGACCCATTTTATCGGATTTAGTAAACGCAGGAACTTCTGAGATGGAAAAGTTTCAAAACGAAGTTTTAAGGCCAATTATAAAGATGCAACATGCTTTGTTAATTAGTTCATTTAAAAACTATCTTCAAAAAAGAAAGGTTGATTTTACTGTTTTACCAGATAAGAAAAAGAGAAGTAAAGTAACGGCTATTTATAAAACGGATAATAATTATAAGAATTTTACTTTGGGTGTAATTATTGGTCATTTTTCTACGGATGAATTTGCTTTTTATAGTGATAATTCATCAGAAATTAATAAAAGAATTTTACAAATAACGGCTCAAAGAATTAAAGATAGTATTGCCGAAATATAAGTTAGTTCCAATTAATAATAAATAAAGATAATTTTTATAATAAATAATTTAGATAATGTCAAAATTTTTAAATGAAGGATTACTTTTTAAGTATTCATCATGTAATCAGTTCTTATTACATTTATTAATAAATAACTGTTTTTGGATGGGACCACCTGATAAATTAAATGATCCGTTTGAAGGTGGTTTTCGAATTAAGAATATAAAAAAGTATCAAAATGAATACTTCATAAAAAAACTTTTAAAATTTAAAAGAAAAACCATTTTGGATGATTACGACTATGATGAAGATTTAAATAAGTCAATGAATGATGAATATTATTTTTCTAATATTTTATCTGAATATATTAATAGTTTGATTATGAGTGAATTTGGAATTTCATGTTTCACAAAGAATCCTGAAAGTCTAAAAATGTGGTCTCATTACGCAGACTCTCATAAAGGAGTATGTTTAATATTTGACGAAGTAAAGTTGAAAACAGGTATAAGTAAACAACCAAATGTTTCAATGAATAAAATTAAATATTCTAATCAACTTCCTTTTGTCGAGTTAGTTAATCATGACGCTAATGAGGATTCCGACGATTATATTGGAATTAGAGAAGAAGGACCATTTTTATTTAATAAACTATGTAGTTGGAGTGAAGAAGAAGAGACGAGGTTATTGATTAATAAAAACTTTGATTTATTTCCAGATAGAAGGCTAAAATTTGATAGCGAAAGTTTAGTAGGAATAATATTTGGTGCACGAATAGGAATCGACAATTTAGAAACGATCAAAAATCTTATAACAGAATTCAATAAGTATAATAATGTTAAGCTTTATACATCAAATAAACACATTGAAAAGACGGAAATGATTATAAAAGAATTATAATTAAATAGATCAAAAAAATAGCTTTTAGATTTTTCTAAAAGCTGTTTTTTTATAAAGTAAATATTTTATTTTTTTGTTTGTATAGTGGTTTTTCTTGGGCGTCTTTCTCTAAATGTTCCCGCAAAAAGAAGTCCCCCAATAATACCCATTAAAATAAAAGCTACTTGTTCAAATAAATTTGCAGAACCAGTAGTGGTAGATGGGTTAAAAAAGGAGTTACTTAATCCCATAAAAGATTTACTTCCAGGAACAAGCATAATAACACCTTGAATTAAATAGACCGTTTTTGGTGTTTTAGAAATTCTACCAAATAATCGACTGACTCCTACAACAACCAATGTTCCAAAAAAAGTACTTACTAAAACTCCGTATCCAGATAATAGAACGGTTGTAAAAAAGGCAGATGCTCCTGTAAGTACTCCAAAAAGCATGTCTTTTTTTCGTACTTGAAAGATTGGTAAAAGAGCAATTGAAAATATAGGAACAGCACAAAATATAGTCCATTTTGGCATCGAAGATACATGATAGGTTAAATCGATATCTACCAAAGAGGTCATTAATGCTAAGCCTAGTAATACACCAAAAAATTGTTTAAATAGTAAGAGGATAGAGTCGAAAAGTTTTGCACCTCCAGAAACTAAACTTTTAGATGTTATTTCTTCTAAAGCGGTTGTAATTGCTAAACCAGGAATAAAAATAATAATGGAAGCAATAATGGTTAAACCTAAGTTAAAGGTAGGAAAAACTAGAGTTAAAAGGCAGCAAATAATGGTTACCACTAAGGCGCTTAAAGATTCGAATACATTTTCTATATATTTAGATTTTGTAGCTAAATAAACCAAAAGATATATTAACCCTCCTAATAAAATAGAAAAAGCAAAAGAAATCCAATTGGTACCAATCATAATACTAAAAGAACCTGCTCCAAAAGCATAGGCCAACGTTAAGTAATAATGATTTACTATTTTAGTTTTAGAGTGAATAATTTTTAATTCATTACTTATGGAGTCGTTATCAATTTTTAAATCGATAACCTTATTGGTTAACTCTGCTATTCTAGAAAATGCCCCTAAATTTAATGATCCAGGAGGAATACATTCTATATAATTATAAGAATTTTCATCCTCATAAAAAACATAATTAATCCATGTAGGGGAGTCCATAAAGCTACCTGTAAAACCTTGCGTTTTAGCAACTTCTGTTAGGTAAGTTTGGATTTTATAGGAAGGAATACCGTAAATATGTAACGCTTTTCCAAGCTCAATTATGAAATAATATTTTTCTGGAACTTTCATTTGTACTAATTAAAGAGGGCTATTTTATGTATTATTAGCGCCAAAAAAAGGGCTTTAAAAAAGCCCTTTTAGATATACTTTTTTATTAAATTATTTAGTCAACCAATTTTTAGCATTTACAAATGCTTCTAACCAAGGTGTAACTTCATCTTTTCTTCCGTCAGGATAGTTTGCCCAATTCCATTGAAAAGTAGAACGTTCTATATGTGGCATTGTAACTAAATGTCTTCCAGATGTATCACACATCATAGCTGTGTTAAAATCTGAACCATTTGGGTTATTTGGGTATCCTTCATAACCATATTTAGCAACAATATTATAATTTTCTTCAGCTTCAGGTAAGTTAAATTTACCTTCTCCATGAGAAATCCAAACACCTAATTCTGTACCTGCTAAACTAGATAACATTACAGAGTTGTTTTCTTGTACTTTTACAGAGGTAAAAGAACTTTCGTGCTTTTGAGAATCATTATGACCTAATTTTCCATGTACTTTATGCTCTGGGTTAATCAATTCTAATTCCATCCATAATTGTGCTCCGTTACAAATACCAACAGACAAAGTATCTTCTCTTTTAAAGAAGTTTTTTAAAGCCGTATTTGCTTTTTCGTTGTATTTAAATGCTCCAGCCCAACCTTTAGCAGAACCTAAAACATCAGAATTAGAGAAACCTCCTACAGCACCAATAAACTGAATGTCTTCTAATGTTTCACGACCAGAAATTAAATCTGTCATGTGTACATCTTTTACATCAAAACCAGCTAAATACATGGCATTTGCCATTTCTCGCTCTGAGTTTGAACCTTTTTCACGAATGATAGCAGCTTTAGGTTTGTCTTTTCCTATTACAGGTAACTTTCCTGTAAAGTTCTCTGGGAATTTATAGGTTAAAGGTTGCTTTTTATAGTTATCAAAACGATCTTGAGCTAAATTATTAGCGGTTTGTTTTTGATCTAATAAGAAAGAAGTTTTATACCAAACATCTCTCATTTCAGCAACATCAAACGTAAAGTTTTCTTCACTATTTTGAATATTTACAGTCCCTGAATTGTTAGCAGTTCCAATATTGAAAAATTCAATATTATTTTCTGATAAAATTGTTTCTACAGAAGCATCTGCTTGAAAAACAATTCCTGAGTTTTCTGAGAATAATACTTTTATAGAATCTTCTTCATTTAAAGCAGAGATATTAAAATTGGCCCCTAAATTAACATCAGCAAAACACATTTCTAATAAAGTTGTAATCAATCCTCCAGAAGCAACATCGTGTCCTGCAGTAATTTTATCAGATTTAATTAAGTTTTGAATGGTGTTAAAAGTATTTTTAACAAAAGTTGTATCTTTTACATCTGGCGCTTCATTACCAATGGTGTTTAAAACTTGGTGAAAAGAACTACCTCCTAATTTAAAGTCATCCTGAGAAATATTAATATAATAGATGTTTCCTCCATCAACCTTTAAAAGAGGTTCTACAACTTTACTAATAGCGTTACAGTTTCCTGCAGCAGAAATAATAACCGTTCCTGGAGCAATTACTTCATCATTAGCATATTTTTGCTTCATAGATAAAGAATCTTTTCCGGTAGGTATATTGATTCCTAAATCGATAGAAAAGTCAGAGACAGCTTTTACAGCTTTGTATAAACGAGCATCTTCACCTTCGTTTTTACAAGGCCACATCCAGTTTGCAGAAAGCGATACGCTTGTTAAATTTTCTTTTAATGGTGCCCAGATTAAGTTTGTAAGAGATTCTGTAATGGCATTTCTACTACCGGCAGCAGGATCTATTAATGCAGCGATAGGAGAGTGGCCAATAGAAGTGGCTACACCTTCTTTACCTTTATAATCTAAAGCCATTACACCAACGTTGTTTAACGGAATTTGTAATGGACCAACACATTGTTGTTTGGCAACTTTACCACCAACACAACGGTCTACTTTATTTGTTAACCAATCTTTACAAGCAACAGCTTCTAATTGCAAAACTTGTTCTAAATATACTTGTAAATTTTTAATTTTATATCTCGAATTTTTATAATTTCTAGTAACAGTTGTATCTGTTAAAACCGTTTTAGGAGAAGAACCAAACATATCTTCTAAAGCTAAATCCATTGGTTTCTTACCTGTAGATTTAGATTCAAAAGTAAAACGGTCGTTTCCTGTAACTTCACCAACGTCATAAATAGGAGAACGTTCTCTATCTGCAATTTTATGTAAAGTTTCTAAATGTTTTTCAGCAATTACTAATCCCATTCTTTCTTGAGATTCGTTACCAATAATTTCTTTTGCAGATAAAGTAGGGTCTCCTACAGGTAATTTGTCTAAATCGATTTTACCACCAGTATCTTCTACCAATTCTGATAAACAATTTAAATGTCCACCAGCCCCATGATCATGAATAGAAACAATAAAGTTTTCATTGCTTTCTACCATACCACGAACTGCATTTGCAGCACGTTTTTGCATTTCTGGATTAGAACGTTGAACAGCGTTTAACTCAATACCAGAAGCAAATTCTCCTGTATCTGAAGATGAAACTGCAGCTCCACCCATACCAATTCTGTAGTTTTCACCACCAAGAATTACAATTTTATCTCCTTCTTTTGGCGTTTCTTTTAAAGCTTGTTCTGCTTTTCCGTAACCAATTCCACCAGCTTGCATAATTACTTTATCAAAACCTAATTTTCTAGGTTTAGAAGAGCTAGAAGATGAATTTTCTTCATGCTCAAAAGTTAATACAGAACCCGTAATTAAGGGTTGTCCAAATTTGTTACCAAAATCAGAGGCACCATTTGATGCTTTTATTAAAATATCGATAGGTGTTTGGTACAACCAATCTCTAGCTTCAAATTTATGTTCCCAATATCTGTTTTCTTCTAAACGAGAATAAGAAGTCATATAAACAGCTGTACCCGCTAAAGGTAAAGAACCTTTTCCTCCAGCAAGTCTATCTCTAATTTCTCCTCCAGAACCGGTTGCTGCTCCGTTAAAAGGCTCAACTGTTGTAGGGAAATTGTGTGTTTCGGCTTTTAAAGAGATTACAGATTCAAATTCTTCTGTTTGATAAAAGTCTGGTTTGTCTGCCGTTTTAGGAGCAAACTGTTCTACTTTAGGACCTTTTACAAAAGCAACATTGTCTTTGTAAGCAGAAACAATATCGTTAGGAAATTGTTTAGAGGTTTCTTTGATTAACTTAAATAATGATGTTGGCATTTCCTCACCATCAATTACAAAAGTTCCATTAAATATTTTATGTCTACAGTGCTCAGAATTTACTTGGCTAAAACCAAATACTTCAGAATCTGTTAATTTTCTTCCGATTTTTGTAGCAACACCTTCTAAGTACGCTACTTCTTCGTCGCTTAAAGATAAACCTTCTAGATTGTTATAGGCTGCAATATCTTCAATTTCTAAAATGGCTTCTGGTTGAATATGAATGTCAAATGATTCTTGATGTAAACCTTTGAATTTTTCAGAAATCATTGGGTCAAAATCAGAAAAATCTTCTGTACAAGCTGTAAATTCTTCTATTCTGATGATGTCTGAAATCCCCATATTCTGAGTGATTTCTACAGCATTGGTACTCCAAGGCGTAATCATTGCCGCTCTTGGCCCCACAAAAAAAGCATCAATTGAGGTTTCTTCTATTTTTGGTTGATCTGCAAATAACCAAGTTAATTTAGCAATCGTTTCTGTACTTAATTTTTTTGTTGTTTGAACAGCAAATACTTTACTGTCTATCTTTCCAAAGAAATGAATCATTATTGTGTTTTATTTGTGTGTTGTTGTAAAAATGCAAATTTACTTTTTTTCATCTTAATTCTAATGAATTAATTCAGTGAAATTTAAGAGTTATTCACGTGGTTATAAACCATAAAAAAAGACGCCTTTTGTAATAAAAGGCGCCTTTTTTTTATAAAAATTAAAGTGAGCTTAATTTTTTATCAATTTTTTAGTAATAGATTGATTCTCAGAATATACTTTTATTAAATAAACACCTTTAGAAAAGTTAGAAATATCGATACTATTTTTTGAACTTGAAATTTCTGTAGATTTTACTAGTTTTCCTAAAGCATTATAAATGTTTACGTTAACGTCATCAATGGTATTAAAGTAGATTTTGTTTCCAGGTACTGGATTTGGATACATTTTAAAAGAATTAAATAGATCTTCTTCTGTACTTAATGTAGAGTAGCATGTCCAGGTTAAATCATCTATAATAACTCGTTCGCCGCCAGCGCTAGAATCATTTATAACAACAATAACATTTCCAGAAATTTTAATATTCGAAATTGTTGTTGTTTCAATTTCGTCACCATAAGGTAATGTCCCTACTTTATTTCCATTCACTAAAACATCTAAAGTACCTGATCCTCCGGTAAAAGCACGTTTAGTTGAAGCCGTTAAACTTCCTATTCCGTTAGCAAATGTAGATGAAGTAAGTGAGCCTGTTTTACTATCTCTAACATCAAGGGTAATTGCTCTTTCATTTAATGTTTGATCTGTTCTAGCTGATGTAGCGGTCCATTCTAAACCATTATCACCGGTCCAGATTCTAGTAGAATAAGAACTACTGTTAGCTGGTATCAAATCAAAAGTTTCAGAACCACAAGATGTACTTGTGTTTTCTTCAGTTGTAATTCCTTGCACAGCTATAGATTGTTCAGACTCATTGTTAGCAATATCTTTTGCAGAAATTGTTACATTATAGGTGGTTGAAGCCGTTAAACCTGTAGCTTGATAGGTTGTAGTTTGTGTTGTTCCGTTTAAGATTCCGTTTATATAAATACTGTAGCTAGCTACACTAGAATTGTCTGTAGAGGCTGCCCAATCTATTTTAAAACCAGTACTTATTTCACTAGAAATAATAATGCTTGTAGGTACCGTAGGTGGCGTTGTGTCTGCTAAAGTGGTAGCTTCTACTTTTGCCGATTCTGCAGATTTGTTATTAGCAATATCTTTTGCTAAAACTGTTATACTATATGCCGTATTAGGGGTTAAATTGGTAAGTGTATAAGTTGTATTTTTAGTTTCTCCGTTTAAAGTTCCGTTTGCAAATACCTCATATTTTGTAACAGCTTCATTATCTGTAGAAGCAGTCCAAGTAGCATCGATACTAGAAGTTGTAATATTATTTAGTGCAAGGTTTGTAGGTACTGTAGGTGCTTCTTCATCTGGAGTTAGGTATAGTCCCCAAGAATCTATTGCATTTTCTCCTCCCCAAATTCTTGTAGCTAAATACGCATTGTCTATAAAAGGGTTTCTATTTCCTTGTGCGTAAGTTTCATTAGAATCGTGGTAGGTATTTCTTTGGCGTTCAAAATCAGATACAGGATCTTCTACATTCCATTCTAAAAATAGGTCGATCATTTCATCGTCAGGGCCAACAAGGTTTCCGACACCAACAGTCGTTGGTTTACATTGGTCTCCATAGCGGATGTACATATACATCATCATTCTTGCAACATCTCCTTTCCATTCATCTCCAGGGTACCAACCACCAGAAACAGGACCCGCATTACCAGAACCATCTGCAAATTTTAGACTTCCTCTTTGGCTATTAAAACTTACATCAGACGGACGTAAATGATGTGCATCTGAACCAGGACCTGAAGTACCTAAATTGGGGTTTCCTAAAGATTTAGCGTAGGTGTGTTCTCTATTCCAATCTGTACCAGAATCACCACCGTTTAAATTTTGACTTCTAGATCTGTCGGTAACATAGTTTCCGTCGTTATCATTATATCCGTAAATAAGCAAAATGTTATTTGCATTAGAAGGGTCTTTGTCTGTAATCTTGCTAGCTTCCCAAATACCAGGTGTATAGCTTAAAAGGTTTGTGTGTGCCGCAATTGTTTTTAGGGATAATTCCTCTTTTAAATCAAATTCAGATTTAGATAAATCAACATCTGAATAATAAGGTTGTTGTGCAGAAACTATTAATGTAACTAATAGAAACGCTAAGAGTACTATTTTTTTCATTTTTTTGAATTTAAAAAACGACTCGTTTCGGAATCGTTTTTGTTAAAGTTTAATTTTAAGAAGCTAGTTTTTAATTAATTTCTTTGTAATAAATTGTTTACCAGAATTAATTTTTACTAAATAGACTCCTTTAGATAAATTTGAAATATCAATATTGTTTTTACTTTTGTTTATTACTGATGTTGATATTAATTTACCCAATAGATTGTATATGTTAATTTTTGCATCTTCTGTAAAACTAAAGTAAATTCTGCTTCCGTTTGTAGGATTTGGATACATTTTAAAAGATTCAAAAATAAAGTTTTTTGTATTTAATGTTGTTGTGTGGCTACCAAAACCGTCAACAGTATTTGCAGGGAAAGAAGTCCATTCTCCTTGCAGATCAAAAGCGATATTTGGTGCGGTGATATTTCCATTTCTTCTAAGTGTTTTATTTACAGCAAAATTAGCACCGTTACCAAATTCTCCTATAATATCTATTAATACATCGTCTTTAAATAAACCGATGGCATCATTACCTGTAAAGTTTACGGGTTGCCCCCAATTAGTTTCTTCAATAACTGGTTGTACCAAATCTACCTGACCGATGGTATTTGTTGTAGAGTAAGGTTGTAATTCTGGGTAAGAGTTCTTTCCATTTCCTATTACAAAAACATCTCCAGGAACAATATTTTTAACAGTTCCACTATTTAGTTCTAAAGGAGAAACCCATACACCAGTACCATTTCTGTCTAGTTTTATTGTATAACCAGATAAATTGACTGTACCTCCTGTTAAATTAACAATTTCTAATGCTTTGTTTGTTCCTCCGTCTCCTTCAAAATATTCTGAGAAAAATAACTCTGATGCAACCCCTCCAGAAGCTCCGTCTGTTGTAGTGGCATTTACAGCAATACTTTGTGCCGATTTGTTATTGTCTTTGTCTTTTGCTAAAACGGTTACGTTATAAGTTGTAGATGTTGCTAAACCAATAAGTGCATAATTAGTTGCTGTAGTAGTTGCTTTAAAAGTTCCATTAACAAAAACATCATAACCAGTTACTTTATTGTTGTCTGAAGAAGTAGACCAGTTTATGTTAAAAGAACTATCTGTGATGTCTGTAATGGTAACATTTGTAGGTACTGATGGAGGTGTGGTATCTGCCAAGGTTTTCCCTGTAACCACGATACTTGCGTCAGATTTATTAATTAGATCTTTAGCAATTACTTTAAAGTTGTAAGTGGAATTTGTTTCTAAACCTGTAATAGAGGCAGAGGTAGCTGTTGTTGTTTGTTTTGTTAAAACATCATTAACATATACTTGATATTGTGTAACACCAATGTTATCTGTAGAAGCAGACCAAGAAATATCTATTGATGTTAATGTGGTGTTGCTTAAAGTAACATTGGTTGGAGCAGTAGGAGCCTCAGTATCACTGTTTTTATAAATTCCCCAAGTATCTTCTGCATTTTCTCCTCCCCAAATTCTGGTAGCCAAAAACGGGTTGTCTATAAACGGATTTCTATTTCCTTGTGCATAGGTGTTTGAAGTGTTTTCATGATACGTATTTCTTGCTTTTTCAATGTCTGAAACAGGGTCTTCTCTGTTCCATTTTAAGAATAAATCAATCATATCATCTGGCGTAAATTGTGTGTCTCCAACACCAACATAAGTTGGTAAACATTGGTTTCCATAACGCAAGTACATATACATTATAATTCTAGAAACGTCTCCTTTCCATTCGTCTCCCGGATACCAACCTCTTGTGTCTGCACCATCAGGACCATTGTAAGTAATAGAAGAGCGCCCCGAGTTTCCACTACCTAATGCAAATTTGTAGTTGTTTCTTTCTGAATTTCTATTTTTATCTGCGGGTCTTAAGTTATGAGCGTCAGTCCCAGAACCAGGGTTGTCTGTTATTAAACTTGGTTCTGCAAGCGATTTAGAAAATACATGTTCTCTATTCCAAACAAAGTTTGCGCCAGTTCCTGCATCTTGTAAAGAGTTGTCTCTAGTTCTATCATTGGTAGCATCTTGGTCAGAACCATTTTCCCAACCATAAATTAAAACAACATTGTCTGGTTCATCGGTATCTCTATCTGTAATTTTAGAAGCTTCCCAAACACCAGGTGTATAGGTTAACATTTTAGAATGCGTACTAATAATTTTTGTAGCTAAAGCTTCTTTTAAAGCAATGCCTGTTAATTGTAAATTTACATCATCATAATAGTCTTCTTGAGAAAATGAAATAAAAGATGTAATTGTTAAAAATAAAAGAAGTAGTTTTTTTACCATGTAAATTGAAGTTAAATTAAAAAATAAATCTTTTCTTTTTCAGCAATTACACACTACATCAGCAAAAATATAGCGTTTTATTTTTTTTCTAAAAGTGCCATATAAAATCCGTCGAAACCAGAAATATGCGCTAACACTTTTTTATCAGAGACAAAAGTAAAGTCTTTTCCTGCTTCTGATGTTAAGAAATGATTAACTTGTTCTTGGTTTTCTGATGGTAATACAGAACAGGTTGCGTACACCATTTTTCCACCAGGTTTAACCATTTTAGAATATTGTTGTAAAACGTCTTGTTGTATTTTTTTTATATTTTCTATAAATTCTGGTTGAAGTTTCCATTTAGAATCTGGATTTCTACGGATAACACCTAAACCAGAACATGGAGCATCAATTAAAACTCTGTCTGCTTTACCATGTAATTTTTTAATTGGTTTTGTAGAATCAATTACGCGCATATCTATATTATGCGCTTTGTTTCTTTTTGCTCTAACCTTTAATTTACGCAATTTACTTTCGTAAATATCCATGGCAATAATTTGCCCTTTATTTTCCATTAAGGCAGATAAATGCAAGGTTTTACCTCCTGCACCAGCACAAGTGTCTATCACTTTCATACCTGGTTTTACATCTAAATAAGCAGCAACAAGTTGCGATGATGCATCTTGAACTTCAAAATATCCAGCATGAAAAGCTTCTGTTTTAAAAACATTGGCTCTTTCTGGCAATATTAAAGCATCTGGATGATTGGGTAGAAATTCTGTAATAACACCTTCTGCTCTTAATTTCTTTTGCAGAACATCTCTAGTAATGTTTAACGTATTGGTTCTTAAAATTACACTAGCTTGTACATTTAAAGCGGCAATTTCTTTGGTCCAGATTTCTTCACCTAATTCTTTAGCACACATTTCATCCATCCAATCTGGTATAGATTCTCTATATTTTCTAGTTTTAGATAATTCAGCAAAACGACCTTTAATTCTTCTTTCTGGGACATCACCAATTTGGTTCCAATCTGGTAATGCAATTCCTCTTAGAATACACCAAACGGAAAATAATCTCCAAATATTATCTCTATCATAAGGTGCTTTAACTTCGGCAATTTCTGCGTACAACCTATTCCAACGAACAATGTCGTAAATGGTTTCTGCAACAAATTTTCTATCTCTAGCACCCCAACGTTTGTCTCGTTTTAGTGCCTTTTCTACAGCTTTGTCTGCATATACGCCTTCATTAAAGATATCTCTAATACTATCTATAACAGCAAAAGTTAAGTTTCTGTGTAATCTCATTATTTCTTTTGAATATGGGGCACAAATGTACGAATTCTGTTTTACCAATCCTTTATTTTAAGTTGTTTTTAAATGAAGGTGAATTCCATAAAGGTAAATTGGGGGTTCTATAAAACAATTGCTACCTAAAGAGGTAGCAATTATTATTTAATTGTTTTATAATACAAAAAAGACTTCATAGAAAAGAGAGTAGTTTTGTGGGGACTCAACTAATAATTACAATAAAAGGGGGCCATTTTCTTAAAAATCCTCTTTTAAATAATCTTTTCTATTAAAGTCAATTTTTATAAAGCGACTTCTACTTTTAAGTAGTAAGAAGTCGCTGAATTATTACTCAATTACTACTTTCTTATTCATTGTGCCTTTATCTGTATTTACTTTAACAATGTAAATACCTGTTGGTACTTGTTTTTTGATTTCTAATTGATACACCTCTTTTTGTTCTTTAATAGTCCAAAGGTTTACTTTTTTACCTAGGATATCAAATAATTCTACATTATTGATATTTACTTCCTGGTTTTTAGATATTACAATGTTGTGATTTTCATTATCAGCATAAATACTAGTTTGTTTGTCTAATAGAATATCATCCTCTACGCTCAGTACAGTATTTTCTGATGGTAAAAAAGCCAAAACAAATCGATTTGTATATGTACCTTCTTTTAATAGATAGGTAGCATTGGCGTCGTTTATTTTTTGAGTTTTACCTGTTAATTTGTCCTTAATGTACACATCTTGACTGATGTTATTGATTTCATCAATTTTAATATTAATAACACTATTTGCTTTTACAATAATTTCTAAAGGAACTTCTAAATCATTTGATATTTGTTGTACTCCAGCAATTACGTAACTATTGTAATCATTTGGAAATTTCCAATAGAAGTCAGTAGGGTTTACATCATACATTTTAGAATCAGATCCTTTTTCGTACTCAAAAGAGTTTGCTGGATCAAAAGAAATTCCTATTTGACGGTGTAAATTGTTGCCCACAGTATTAGAATAGTTCATTCCTAATTTTAAAACGGGTAACCCTGTGTTAGATGTTTTAGCCGTTGTTTTCTTTTTACTTCTAAAAAAGACAGACTCTCCAGACTCTTTGGTAATATATTCTCTTTGGCTATTGTTAAAAACAATTTTACCACTAGTACCATTACCTTCTATAAAAAATCCTTGACCAATTGCAATGTAAGGTTCGGGAGCTATATATTTATCAGCATAAGTAGCATCACCTGTACTAGGTGCGCAAGCTATTTGACCATCTTGATCTTTAAAAACTATTTTATCTATAAAAACACTATGTGAATCATCAATAGAAGTAAAGGTAACGTCACTACCTGTTTCTATACATAAAGCTATCTTTTTTTCGATGTAAAATCCAGCCGTTTTAGAAAATATAATTTCTTCTGTTTCTTGATTATTGATTTTGATTTTTAGCTTTTTATCAAAAAAAGATGCGTATGTTATTCTTAACGAATCTACTCCTCTAGAAATATTAGAATATTTGATATAATCTGTGTGATTTAAAGAAACTACAGAATTACCAAAACCAAGTAGTGATATTTCAAATCCGGTTCCTTCAATAGCATCTTCTGCTTGAAGTGTATAGTTTACTGGTTCAACTAGATTAGTAGTATTTGCGGCTGTACCCATTCTTTTGTTTTGAGTAGCATATCCGCCAACATAACCTGCAAAATTATGTCCAGCAGTACCATTAGGATTGTCTTCTCCTACATGTTGCCAAAAGTATAACGTTCCTGTGATAGAAGCTTCGTTGTCTTCTATAAATTTTCTTGCATTCATAGCAGAAGGAAAAGGGTTTCCTATTAGATAAGATTCTCCAGGACCTATTTCATTCTCTGTTTTAAATTCACCATCATTTGGTGTACCAACAAAAGTATAATTTTGTACTCTTCCTGGTCCTTTAAAAATATAACCATCTCCTCTGTTAATCTCTCCGGTTTTATATTTATGTTCCCAATTAGATCTTCCATTACTACCTGCTGCATATGTGTACACCCAGTAATCAGCTAGTGAGATATTAGTTCCATTAAAAGAACCATCATATCCAGATACAAAAGTAATTTCTTTTGGGCTATTTGTGGTAGTTCCATCTCTAAGAACAGTTTCTAGTGTATACGTGTTTTCTCCTATAGTAGTAACTGGTGAGCTCATGTAGTTATAACGATATGTGCTAGGTACTTCAGATTTTTGATCAACAAAAAGTAAACCAGAACCTGATACAGTACTTAAACTTGTATGGGTTTGTACCAATTGAGAAGTTCCTGATAAACGGATGTTTCCGTTTAATTCGATACCATTAGTTACTACTAATAATTGATTTGTAACTATTAATTCTTTAGTTGTGTCTATTTTTATTTTTCTAGCACTTAACCTATCTATAGTGTGATTGTAATCTTCATCAATTACAACGTAACGAGATCGGTCTGGAAAACCGTTATCCCAAGTACCATCTAAATTTCTAGTAGTCTCATTTATTCTATGCAACCCTAACAATGTGTTTGCTTCGATATTAGAACTTAGTATTTCTGAGATTAATAAATCTTGCGGATGTCTTCTAGGGCTAATGTCTGTAGAGATAGAGTTGTTTACGATATCATAAGTAGCTATTGCATCGTCTATAAAAACAACCCATTCACTTTCTGTATAAGTAGCATTAGGAACTAACGTTTCATCAATTCTTACAACAGATGTTTTGTTATCAATATTAGAAGCAACATCGTATCTATTTGCCCATGAATTTACATTGCTAAGTGGTGAAAGCGTAATCATATCAACACCACCATCAATATTTGTTAAGTCTTCATTAATAATGATGTTTGTAGTCCCTAAATTTGTAATAGAAGAAGCACCACTGTTTTTGAATAAAACAGATTTACCTACTTTTAATTCTAAATTTACAATACCATCAGCGTCTGGTTCTACACCAGTTTGATCTCCTGTTTTATTTTTGTACAATTGAACTCTAATTGTATTTGCAGGGATATCCGTTGTACCTATATTGGTAATTTCTATCCATCTTTCTGTACCAAATTGATATACTTGTGTAATCATGGCATCTGCAGCTTCTGGTGCATCTCTATAATCAAGATCACCAGTACTTGGACTTGCAGGATCAAAGTCATTATCTTCATCTCCAAAAGAATTTTCTAAAGAGGTAAGGTCTGTTACTTTATTATTAGTGTTTACACCATCATTTACAGTAGCACCTGCTATTGTTGAATCGTTATTATCATCAAAAGCATCATCTAAACCATCGTTGTCAGAATCAGTTCCTAATGCAACATTTGCTGTATGTCCGTTTTCTGCGATATCTAAAATACCATCATTGTCTGAATCTGTATCTAAATAATCTGGTATTGCATCATTAGAAATATCAGTGTTTTCTGGAGTTATTGTTATTACTCCTGTAGATAAATTTTCGTAGACATCATCTACACCATTGTTGTTAGTGTCTGTAATACCTGTAGCAACGCCACTTGGAGCAATATAGCCACTAGTAGTTTGTGCTTCTATATTATCAGGAATACCATCATTATCTGCATCGATGTCTAAAAAGTTAGGTATACCATCGCTATCTGCATCTCCTTTTGTGTAAGAGTTAGGGTTACCATCATTATCCGTATCTGATCCTGTAGTAACTAAAGGTGCGTTCTGAACATTATCATCAAACCCATCATTATTGATGTCTGTTGTTAATGTACCATCTGTAGCGATAGCATCTACTTTACCATCTTTATTGGTATCTGTACCACCTGCTTCTATAATGTCTGTAATACCATCGTTGTCTGAATCTAAATCTAAATGATTAGGAATACCATCTCCATCTGTATCACCAGTAAGGTAAGAATTTGGTGTACCATCGTTGTTTGTATCCGTTCCGGTAAGTACTAAAGCATTGTTTTTATTGTTGTCTGTACCAAGTTGACCAACATCACCATCTACAGCATCATCAAATCCATCGTTATCAGTATCGTTTAGAAGTTTACCATTTGCATCAATAGTATCAACTTTACCATTACCGTCAGTATCTACACCACCAGCTTCTATTAAATCTGGAATACCATCATTGTCTGAGTCTAAATCTAGAGCATCTTTAATTCCGTCTCCGTCAGTATCTGGGTTTGTAATTGGAGTTCCTGCCGTAAAACTAGGAGTACTTCCTGATGTGTCTGTACTGTCATAATTATCATCCAATCCGTCATTATCTAAATCGACCATAGAAGTTGGGTCTCCAGAAATTGGGTAATCTACAACACCATCTCCATTTGTATCTACTCCGCCAGCTTCTACGATATCTGGAATACCATCGTTGTCTGAGTCTAAATCGAAATGATTAGGAATGCCATCACCATCTGTATCATATACATCAGGAATACCATTATTATCACTGTCTGTGTAGTCTGTTGTGCTACCGTCTCCAGTACCATTATTGTCTGTAGTATCTAAATAATTAGGGATACCATCACCATCTTCATCACCCTCTGCATTGTTACCACCATTTTCTATAGTATCAGGAATACCATCATTATCATCATCTAAATCGATGCTATCTGCAATACCGTCATTGTCGTTATCTTTAATGTCTCTATAATCAAGATCACCTGTACCAGGATTAAAGTCATTATCTTCATCTCCAAAAGAATTTTCTAAAGAGGTAAGGTCTGTTACTTTATTATTAGTGTTTACACCATCATTTACAGTAGCACCTGCTATTGTTGAATCGTTATTATCATCAAAAGCATCATCTAAACCATCGTTGTCAGAATCAGTTCCTAATGCAACATTTGCTGTATGTCCGTTTTCTGCGATATCTAAAATACCATCATTGTCTGAATCTGTATCTAAATAATCTGGTATTGCATCATTAGAAATATCAGTATTTTCTGGAATTATTGTTATTACTCCTGTTGATAAGTTTTCGTAAACATCATCTACACCATTGTTGTTGGTATCTGCAATTGTAGTTCCTGTAGGAGCAATATAACCACTTGTAGTTTGCGCTTCTATATTATCAGGAATACCATCATTATCTGCATCAATGTCAATAAAATTTAGTTTTCCATCACTATCAGCATCACCTTTTACATAAGAATTTGGTTTTCCATCTAAAGTGGTGTTTGTAGCATCTGAATCTGGCCCTGTAAGTACTAAAACATTTGCAATATTATTAGAAGTACCATTATTGTTGGTGTCTCCATCTACTGCATCATCAAAACCATCATTGTCAGCATCGGTTGTAGTATCTTGTTTACCATCTTTATCACCGTCGGTACCACCTGCTTCTAGAACATCTGTAATACCATCGTTGTCTGAATCTAAGTCTAAATAATCTCTTATTCCGTCTCCATCCGTATCACCAGTTGTAATTGTATAAGGTTTACCATCTGCAACGTCTGAAGAATTTGCTGGATCTTTATCTGTAGCAGTAACTAGTAACGGATTTGTGTTTGCTACTAAAGAATCGTCTGCAATAGCTAAAGAGTTTGTTGGGTCTCCATCTACAACATCATTAAAACCATCCTTATCAGCGTCTACAAAGTTATCTGCAAAACCATCTCCATTTGCATCCGTACCACCAGCTTCTATAACATCTGGAATACCATCGTTATCTGCATCTAAATCTAAGAAATCTCTTATTCCGTCTCCATCTGTATCACCTGTTGGTATTGTGTCTGGAGTACCATTACTGTCATTGTCTATTCCTGTTACTAGTAACGGATTTGTGTTTGTAACTAAAGAATCATCTGCGATGGCTAAAGAATTTGTTGGATCTCCATCTACAACATCATTAAAACCATCATTATCATTGTCTGTAAAACCATCTGCTTTACCATCTCCATTGGTGTCTACACCACCGGCTTCTATAACATCTGGGATACCATCGTTGTCTGCATCTAAATCTACATAATTAGGAAGGCCATCTTTATCTATGTCTCCGTTAGGATATGAGTTTGGTTTACCATCATTATCAGTATCGCTACCTGTTACAACTAAAGCGTTTGCAGTGTTTTCTGAAGTACCATTTTGTCCAACATCACCATCAACAACATCGTTAAAACCATCGTTGTCAGTATCTACAAAGTTATCTGCAATACCGTTTCCGTTTGCATCTGTACCACCTGCCTCTATAACATCTGGAATACCATCATTATCTGAATCTAAATCTTGCGTATTTGGTATACCGTCACCATCAGAATCTGGGTTTGTAATAGCGGTTCCACCATTATCTACATCGTAATGATCGTCTAAACCATCACCGTTAGTGTCATTTATTAAAGTACCATCAGCATTGATAGCATCTACTTTACCATTACCATCAGTATCAACTCCACCAGCTTCTACTAAATCTGGAATACCATCATTATCTGAATCTAAATCGAAAGCATTAGGAATACCATCTCCATCTGTATCTGCACAATTATTAGCAAAAACACTTACAAGGTCTAATGCAGCACCTGCACCTAAAGATCCGCCACTAGGAGGGGTTGCTTTAAATTCTATGGTTGTTTGTGAGTCTATAGCAACAAAAACGGTACTGAAGCGATACCATTTTTTTGGACCAACAATTCCGTTTATATTTCCTTCTGCAATGGCATTTAGGGTTTCGTTAAAAATACTTGAGTTAGATGTATTTTTAATATTTAAATTTAAAGTAACTCCTTGTCCAGTTAAATGTCCAATATCTTCTCCCCAATAAAAACTAAGGGTGTAAGTTGTTCCAGGAACTGTGGAAATTGTTTGAGAAAGGACGTTACTAACACCTCCTGCACTTTTATCATTGTTGCCAAGTACGTCTAGGTATTGTGCACCACTATATGCATCTGCAAAAGTACTAGTTGACCAAGTAGGAGATTCTCCACCAACCCATCCATCTAGGTTTTGAGTGTAGTTCCATCCTTTTAATGTGTTTGTATTGAATGTAGTTCCTATAAAAGTACCAGAAGGATTTGTATCACTGTTTGGAAATTCTGTAGGGCTTGAAAAGTCTTGAAGTTCGAAGTTACCGTTTGTTATTAAATTTCCACAACCTTCATCGGTATCTAAAATACCATCATTATCATCATCTAAATCAAAATAGTCTGCAATACCATCATTATCATTATCGCTAAAATCTCTATAATCTACATCTCCTTTATTATCAGTATTTCCATAAGCATTTGCTATATCAACAGTGTTTGTTACTTTAGGAGTTGTAATAGATCCATCATTTATGGTAGATCCATTGATATTAGAATCGTCGTTATCATCAAAAATATCATTTAAACCATCGTTATCTTTGTCGGCATTTATGTCAATGATTACATTATTTGTATCTCCGTTTTCAATAATATCAGCAATACCATCATTGTCTGAGTCTGAATCTAGATAATCTGGTTTGTCTGTATTGTCTGTGTTTTCAGGAACAAAACCAATACCGTCAGTTTCGTAAGCATCATCGATACCATTTTTATTGATATCAATCATATCAGAACCAACTCCACTAGGAGCAATATAATTAGCGGTACTTTGTGCTTCTATATTATCCGGGATACCATCATTATCTGCATCTATGTCTAAATAATCAGGACTATTATCTGCATCGGCATTTGTAGGTGTGTTACCTTCGTTTGCTGAAGATGGAATTCCGTTTGTTGTTAAAGAGGTTCCTACCGTTCCATCTGCAATTCCATCATAATTTGCATCAATACCGCCTGTTTCTATAACATCAGGAATACCATCGTTGTCTGAATCTAAATCTAAATGATTAGGAATTCCATCTCCGTCTGTATCGGGTGCACTACAATATTTTAATTCGAATAATTGCATTGTAGCAACTCTACCTGTACTATCTTCTTTACCACCTACAATTACAATTTGCTTAATAGGATTTGCGGAAGAAACAATAACACTATTGTTTGGTGCATTTGCCGCACTCGTAGTACTTACTACAGATTGATTAATAATTGTATAGTTACCTGCGCTTAACGAGTTGTTTAAAACAGATAAAGGAACATTTACACCGTCTAAATTAGCAGAAATATCTGCTCTATCGCTGTTGTCTAGTCCTCCCCATTTAAACTCTAAATTATAAACTGGTTCTGTAAAAGTTATAGTATAAATTACAACATTTAAATCTGCAGCATTTTCAGGATAGAAAGATCCATTAGGAAAACTAGAATTTTTAACTTGTACATTAATGTAATTACCATCTACATTATTTGTAGGGCCTTTGCTTTCAACTCCGCTACCCCAATTAGCAGAATTTGTTACTTGGTAAGCAAATGTAGCGCTTACACCATTAAAGTTGTATAGATTTGTTTCTGATCCAGAAGTTGTACTGCTTGTAGATGTATTTGTACTCGCTTGTGTAAAAGTTTGACCAAGATCAATGTAAGAAGAGTTGGTTAGACAAGCTAATTCTTCAGTATCTAAAATACCATCATTATCATCGTCTAAATCAACAATATCAATAACTCCATCACCATCTGTATCTAAACAAGAAGCAGCTCCAGAAACCGTTATTGTTAAATTACAATTAGGGTCATCTATATCTGTAACTGTTATCGTTTTATCTAAACCATCTGCACCATCAGTAATTACAAAAACGGTATCCGTATTGTAAAAACCTGTAGTTGTGGTTGTGCCCGTTATTGTATAAGATGCACCGATTTTACTTCCTTCTAAGTTTAATGTAAATTGTAAATCGTTATTATTAGTACAAGAACCTATTAAAGTACCAGGAGACGTTAATGAACAAGGGATTGTTCCGTCTAAATTAGCACAAGTTTCAGATGAATCTTCTGGGTTTGCACAATTGGCACCACTACAAATATAGGATACGGTTGCGTCTATTGTAGCATTTTGTATTGGGGTTCCATTAAAAGTATAAGAGAAATCTAAATTAGGACCAACAATACCAGAAATGTTAGATTGACTACCAATTTTTATATAACCTGTTTTCGATTCTGAGGTTAAAGGACCTGTCACGTCTCCGCCACCTTGTATTTTACCTTTAATATCTGCAGATCCTTCATTGTAAAATTCTCCTGTTAAATTAAAGTCTCCGTTTACAGAAAATACACCATAATTTTTAAAAGCAGATGAATCTATTCCTAAAGACAATGCTCCTGAAAGAATGTTAAACGTACCTGTGTTTACAAATAGACCTTTATTGTTAAGTGAGTTTTTAGAGGTTAGTTTACTACAATTTACAAAAGTTGTTTCAGAACTTGTTTGAAAATTATTAGTAATAACCATTTCGTCTTGATTTCTAAAATGACTTAAACCAGCAGATGCAGCATTCATTTCTCCGCCAATAAGTTACCTTACCTAGGTTATCAAATTCATTAATAGTAGATGATCCAAATTGTAACGATTGATTAACGTTTATAATTCCCTCATTATAAATAGTATTTTTAGTTCCATTAAAACTAATTGTATTAGAAGCGGTAAGTATTCCCTTACTGCTTACTTTTATATTTACACTAGCATTAAATTGTGGGTTTTGATCAAAAATTAATTCCCCTTCTTCTACAATAAAAGACACATTCCCTGTAGAAGCAGAGTTTGATATTTTTAAAGTACTTCCGTTTGAAATACAAATTACAGCTCCATCGTTAAAGGTAGCGCCTGTTGAATTAAAAATACTAACATTACCTACAATACGGGTAACACCAGATTGAAAAGTATAACCATTATTTTGATTGCTACTTAGAGTGTAGTCATAATTATCACATTGCGCATTGGTATTTATAAAATAGAACAATGCAAATAAAGAGAATAGGTGTAAAGCCAGAGGCCTTAATTTAAAACGAATTATCCCCGCAAATAATTTCGTTTTTTTTAAATATGTAATCATTTAGAAAAATTTTAAAAGCGCCATATGGTTATTATTAATTAGACACCATTATTAAGACACTATTAAATTTAAAAAGTCACTTTTATTTTATTGAATTAGAAATAATTACCTTTTGAAGGTTTGTAGAAGTAGAATGTTAAGTGTCACAAGAACATTTTAGCTGTTATATTATCCATTGCTTTTGGAGTTAAAATAGTTTTTTTTATAAATTAAGGTTAGAGTCTTTTATTTTTAATAAAGTGATATTGTAATAATAATGATAAAAATTAGGCTTGTTTATTAGTGGGAGTAACTTTTAAGTACTCTTTTTTAATAAGTAAATTTGTGAGACTAAAGTTTAAGTTGGGTAGGGGGTAAATGTTGTTGTTTTATTAAATTCTAATTTCTTAAATGAAAACCTAACAAAATAAACAATGGAGTTTCTAATGAGCTTAAAAGCAGTGGTTTCTGAATTTTTGGTTAACTAAGTGTTATGTTACGTGTTTTTTTAGAATTATTATGAATTTAATAAGAAAATAGTTTTGTTATTAAATAATATTTATTATATTTACTTCAAGTTTAAGGCTTTATTGACTTATTTAAGTGTTTTGAAAGAAAACAAACACTAATTTTATTAAAATGGTTGCTATGTCATTTTAATAAAATTCATACAAACAACATAGTGAAGTTCATCTCTTTTAGATTATAGTTTATTTATAAATTGTAGGATGAAAGCGTATTTTATTAAAACAAAAGTTTAAACAATTTTTAATCCCCCGTAAAAATGAAAAGAACGACTACATTAAAATGCTTACCCAATTGTATTAGTATTAAATATGATAAATATTTATATCATAAACAAAAAAGAGGTAAAAGGTCTTGCAAATCTAGCTAAGGCAATAAAAAAATAAAAAAATTTTCGCGACTAATATTATTATTAGCACGCTTCGTAAAAAATCAATTTGTACATCTAATAAATGATGGTGCTATTCTTTTATATTATAATTTATAATCTAAAAGTGTATTTTATTAAAACAAAAGTTTAAACAATTTTTAATCCCCCGTAAAAATGAAAAGAACGACTACTTTAAAATGGTTAACCCTTTTATTAGTATTAAATATTATAAATATTTATGCTATAGATAAAAAAGAGGTAAAAGGTCTTACAAATCCAGCTAAGACAGCAACAGCAACAACAACAACAACAATTTTTGCGCCTAATGATATTAGCGTGCTTCCTAAAAATCAAATTGTACCTTTGGTAAATGATGGTACTAATTTTAGTGGAGTTACGGTTAGTAGTAGTCAGAGGTGGTCAACATTATCTTTGAGTTATGTTGATGAATTTAATAATAAAGAAAATGCAATAACTTCTAGCACTTCTGACTATACATCTACAAACAGTGATTCTGATCTAACAATTACTTCTCTCTTAACAATGCCTGCGGGTAGTTATGCAGGGGCAAAAATAAGATCAAATTCTTTGCTGTCTTCCATATCAAATTTATTAAGTTTTTTAAATGGAGTAACGATAACAACCTATAACGGTATTACTTTGCAGGAAACCCATGTAGTAAGTAATGATACCTCTTTAATGTTGTTAGATCTTACAAGTAGTAATCCTTATAATGTTGGTTTTGTAACCACAAAACCCTTTAATAAAATAAGAATTACTTATGATACTGGTCTTATTGGTAGTTTAACAACTAGCTTAATAGTTTATAATGCCTTTGTAAAGGTTTATGAAAATAATACGGATACTTCAAATTGTAATACACAAGTCGCTTGGACAAATACAGCTTATCCAGTAGAGGTTTATACACCAAATACTTCAGGACTTTTAGGAGTTGGAAATGGAGTAACTAATTTAGAAAATATTATAAGTGCAAGCACTACAGATTATGCTGAACTAGGGTTAAGTGTAAATCTTCTTGATGATTTAGAAATAGGAGTCTATGATGTTTTAGATAATTATACAGGAGCTAACTTTGTAGGTTTCGATATTGAGGTAGCAAGTATAGCAGATGTAAATTTATTAAATAATATTTCAATTTCTACTTATAAAAAAGGTACAGGGCTAGTAGAAACAGCATCAGGTTCATCTATGCTTTTAGGGGTCCCTTTGTTAACAGCTTCAAGTAAACAAACAATAGGGTTTTTAGCTACTCAAGAATTTGATGAAGTTAGAATTAAATTTAGTTCAACGCTTAATGCAAATGTAGGAACTATTAAAATCTACAATAGTTTTATTCAAAAAATGTGTGAAACAACGTTAGAGTGTAATACAACTCACAACTTAAGTTCTCCAGACTTTTCTACCTATGTAGATTTTGCGCAAACAGGAACTTCTGGTGTAGCTTGTATAGATTGTAATGTAGAAGATGCTAATAATGTATTAACAAGTAGTAATACAGATTATGTGAAAATGAATGCAGCAGTGAGTGTTGCAGGTTCTGTTAGTTTAGCTGTTAGAGATGCTACAAATACATTTCCTGCAGGTTCTTATGCCGGTTTTAATGTGAATTTTGATGATTCTTTATTGAGTTTAGATATTTTATATGATGCTATTACAATAACAACTTTAAAAAGTGATGGTTCTGCGTCTGAAAGTAAATCGGGAAGCGATTTAATCGGGTTGGGTTTATTAGGGGGTACCGTATTGGGAACTTCAGGGACAGGTAGTGTTAATGTTGGTTTTAAAACAACATTACCTTACCATGGAATTAAAATTACTGCCACAAAATTTGTAGGAGTAGATTTAAGTGGTGTTCTTGGTAGTAGTGAGTTTAGAGTTTACGGAGCCTTTGTAGATACAAGAGGCGTTACAGGTACTACAGCATTTGATGCTTGTTTAGATTCAGATGTAGACGGTATTATAGATAGTGTAGATTTAGATGATGATAATGATGGTATTTTAGATACTGATGAAAAAGATTGTACAGATCCTAATAACTGCCTTGAGTTGGATACAGATAATGATGGTATACCAAATCATTTAGATTTAGATTCTGATGGAGATGGTTGTCCTGATGCAGCAGAAGCAGGAGTGCCAGGTATATTGATAAGTGCAATTGTAACTAACGGAAACGGAACAGATGATTCTGTAAATACTACAACAAATATGTCTGGAGCTATTTTTGATATAGCAACTTCTGGACAAGACGTTGGAGATAATGGTTTAGTAGCAAGCATTGAAACAGATGATACAGTTACAGCCAATACAACTTATGCTTCCAATTATAGTGCTTATGCCTTAGACGGTGCTAAAAACGCTTGTGGTACAGCAATGATAACTCAGGTATACCAAACACCTACAGAACGTTGGATAGAAATAACCAATATTTCTTCTGATAAAATTGTTGGAGCAAATACCGCGCATGTTGCTTTATTTCAAAACAAATCCGGAGATCAAGATGGAGTTGTGCCAACAGCAACAGCAACAAATACAGCAGAAATAAACCCAGGAGAATCATTTATTATTTCTTCAGGAACAGTAACTAATAAATTAACAGGTACATCAGAAGTAATAAGTGCAGCTACAACAGATTTTGAGGGAGCAAATGATATTTTAGCATTAATAAAAGCATCAGGCAGTAGTGCTTGGAATTCTAGAATAGATGTTATAGAAAACATTGCAGATACTACCAGTTATGTTCGTAGTGATATGATTTTAGAACCAAATACAACCTTTGATTCAGCAGAATGGGTTGCCTTTATCAACGATAATATTATAACATACAATGATTTAGAATTTGATGACACTACAGAGCGTCACCCTCATGATCCTTTATTATCAGAAATAGCAACTGCAAACGATGATGCAAATATAAAACCAGGATTACACAACTTTGGTTTTACAAATAGAGTAGGTTCAGTTTGGTCTAATGGGTATCCAGATAGATCTAGAGAAGTAAAAATTTCTGAAGACTACAATCATTTAGAAAAATTAAGTGCACGTACATTTGAGGTTAATACAGGTGCTATCTTCAGTATTACAGATCATTTATTAGTAGTAACAAATAATATTGTTTTAAATGGAGAAATTAGATTGGTAAGTACAGATGAAACAAATAAAGCGCAATTGGTGCAAACGCATAAAGGGATACAACAAGTTACAGGAACAGGTAAGTTATTAGTAGATCAAGAGTCTAAAGCACCAAATACGTTCAGATATAGTTATATGGGGTCTCCAGTAAAGACCATTGGAGAAAGTACTTATTCAGTTTCAAGTGTTTTAAAAGATGGTACGAATCGCTTACAAGCAACAGGTACGATTGGTCAAGGTGCTTTAGATTTTGCTAAAGATATAAATTTTGTAACAGGATATAATGGTAGTAATACAGCGCCAATATCTATTGCTGATTATTGGATTTATACTTATGGTAGTTCTGCAGGAGGTAAATCTAATTGGGAGCATAAATATGAAAATGAAACAATTGGTTTAACTGATGGTTTTATTTTTAAAGGACCTGCCGACCCAAAGCAGAATTATACATTTGTAGGTACTCCAAATGATGGAGATTTAAATACGGCTATTGGTGGTGATCAGTCTTATTTAGTTGGTAATCCTTTCTCAGGAGCAATTAGTGCTAAGAAATTTATAGAAGACAATGTAAATTCTATAACAGGTAGTTTATATTTCTGGGAGCATGCAGGGGAAAAGAGTAGCGAAGGTATAGGTGGACATTATTATGCTGGTTATGTTGGAGGTTATGCTATTAGAAATATTTCAATGGGGTTGTCTGCAAATCAAGTAATGTCTAATAATGGTGCAGAAAAAGCAACTAGTTTAATAGAAGCGGAAACTGCAACAAAAAATAATGGTGCACAAGATTATTCTGATGGCGTTTCTGGTGTGGTACTTGGAGCTTTAAATGAAAGTGTTTCGTTTACAAGTACAATAGCAGCAGATTCATTATTTATCAACTATAAAACTATAAGTACTGGGTCTATAGGAGTTAAGGTTAATGGTAATTTACAATCAGTTCCATTAAATATTTCGAGTGGTCAGTATACACATGTTTGCTTTATAAATGACATAAAAGTGAATGATGTTATAGAGGTTATATACACAGATAATTCAGGAGCACATAACTTATATTTAGATTCATTCGTATTAAAAGGTCGTGTTGTAACAGAAGGAGTACCTGCTGTTGGTACGGGTATTTATAATGTACCTAAAGCATATATTGCTATGGCACAGGGATTTTTTATTCAGGGAGATTCTGATGGTGGTCCAATAGTGTTTAATAATAGTCAAAGAGAATATAAAGTAGAAGGACCAGAATCTATTTTCTTTAAAAGTGATAAAAAATCAGCAGGAAAAAGTAGAACTAGTACAAGTAAACTTCCTGTTATTAAATTAGGAATGGATTACACAAATGAAGAAGGTTTAGGGTTGCATAGACAAATTGGTGTTTCTTTTAAAAGTGAAAATTCTTTTGGATATGATAATGGATATGATTCTGCAATGTTTGATGTAGGAGAAACTGATTTTTATTGGAAATTTCCTAATAGTGAAGGTAAATATGCAATTACTGGTGTACAAAGTATATCAGATGATTTAGAAGTTCCTTTATATATCTCATTGGCTCACAAAGGTACTGTCGTTATAGGTATTGATGAATGGGATGCTATTGATAGAAACGTGTATATAAAAGATAAATTAACAAACCAAGCGTATTTAATTAACAACGGTAGTTTTTCTTTAAAACTTGCAGGTGGTAGTTATACAGATAGATTTTTCTTAACGTTTAAAGAGAGTAATACGTTAAGTGTATCAGATAATACTACTGTGTTAAATAAGAATATTGCGGTTTATTTAGATAATAATACACAAGAAATTGTAATTAATAATGAAAATAATTTACAACTTAAAAATGTAAAATTATACAATCTTTTAGGACAAGAAGTTGGTAAATGGAATAACCTAGATCAAATAGCTACACAACAGAGGTTAAAAACAAACAAACTATCTGATGCTATTTACATTATCAATATTGAAACAGAAAAAGGAAAAATTTCTAAAAAAGTTATATTAGAGTAGCGCGTGGGGCGAAATGACGTTTTGTAATTCACAAACGTTGGGATTAATTATTTGTTTAAAATAGTTCTATTGGTTTTTTTCATAAAAATCAATGGGGCTATTTTTTTTGTAAGAATATCAAGGATTCCTTTTATTGTGAAATACAAGAACCTTCAAAAAGTGTTATTTTTTCTTTTATTCCTGCAGATTTCTGTATTTTCGTTTTTTATATTTTTATCAATTGAATTTAAGTTATCCAATAACATATATTAAAGGAATTAGTGTACAAAGAGCAGCGCTTTTGTATACCGAATTGGGTATAAAAACATGTAATGATTTACTCAATTTTTTTCCTTTTAGATATATTGATAAAACTACCTTTTATGCCATAAAAGATTTACAGCCTAATTCTTCTGAAGTACAAATTGTAGGCAGAATTACTCATGTAAAATCAGTTGCTCAAAAAAGAGGAAGTAGATTAGTTGCTACTTTTCAAGATGCTACAGGAACCATGGAGTTGGTTTGGTTTAAAGGACAAAAATGGATAAAAGATGCGCTTAAAATTAACCAACCTTATGTGGTGTATGGTAAAACAAACCACTACAATGGCAATTTTAGCATTCCGCATCCAGAAATGGAGCTGGTTACAGAATATAAGAAAAAGTTGCAAACTAAAATGCAACCCGTTTATCCTTCTACAGAAAAGCTAACAAATTCTGGTGTTTCTAATAAATTAATGAGAACCTATGTACAGTATTTGTTACAACAGTTTTTTGAAACCATAACAGAAACCCTATCGCAAGAAATAATTGATAGTTTTAAATTGATGGGAAAACGAGACGCATTATTAAATGCGCATTTTCCTAAAAGTCAAGAAAATTTAGCAAAAGCACAAAACCGTTTAAAGTTTGAAGAGTTATTTTTTATTCAATTACAATTATTACGCAAGAAACTCATCAACAAAACAAAAATAAAAGGATTTGTTTTTGAGAATGTAAGCGATTATTTTAATACTTTTTATAAAGATTATTTACCTTTCGATTTAACAAATGCTCAAAAAAGAGTATTAAAAGAAATAAGAAAAGATGTAGCTTCTGGTGCACACATGAATCGTCTTTTACAAGGAGATGTAGGCTCAGGAAAAACAATTGTAGCCTTGTTAACCATGCTTTTGGCAATAGATAACGGTTTTCAGGCTACTATTATGGCACCAACAGAAATTTTAGCCACACAGCATTATCATGCAATTTCAGAAATGTTAAAAGATATGGATATTAATGTTGATTTATTAACGGGATCTGTTAGAACCAAAAAGCGAAGAGAAATTCATGCAAATTTAGAAGACGGAACCTTACATATTTTAATAGGTACACATGCGTTGATAGAGGATAAAGTAAAGTTTAAAAACCTTGGTATTGCAATTATTGATGAACAACATCGATTTGGTGTTGCGCAAAGAGCTAAATTATGGTCTAAAAATTCTTTGCCTCCGCACATTTTAGTAATGACAGCAACACCAATACCAAGAACCTTGGCTATGTCTGTTTATGGCGATTTAGATATTTCTGTTATAGATGAATTACCTCCGGGAAGAAAAGAGGTAAAAACCGTACATCGATTTGATAGTAATAGATTGTCTGTTTTTAAGTTTATGAGAGATGAAATAGAAAAAGGAAGACAAGTTTACGTTGTATATCCTTTAATTCAAGAATCTGAAGCCATGGATTATAAAGATTTAATGGATGGTTATGAGAGTATTTCTAGAGATTTTCCAACGCCCAAATACCAAATAAGTATTGTTCATGGAAAAATGAAACCGGCAGATAAAGAACACGAAATGCAACGTTTTGTGAAAGGAGAAACACAAATTATGGTGGCAACAACTGTTATTGAAGTTGGGGTAAATGTGCCAAACGCTAGTGTTATGATTATTGAAAGTTCAGAACGATTTGGGCTTTCGCAATTGCATCAATTAAGAGGAAGAGTTGGGAGAGGAGCAGACCAAAGTTATTGTATTTTACTTTCTAGTTACAAACTTTCCGAAGAAGGAAAAACACGTTTAAAAACAATGGTAGATACTACAGATGGTTTTAAAATAGCTGAGGTTGATTTAAAATTACGCGGCCCAGGTAATTTAATGGGGACGCAACAAAGTGGTGTTTTAAATTTAAGAATTGCAGATGTTGTAAAAGACTCCAAAATTTTGGTTGCAGCCAGAAATACGGCTATTGATGTTTTACAAGAAGATTCTAATTTGTCGAAACCAGAAAACAAAAATATTAAAACTACCTATTTAGCACTGTCTAAAACGTCTAAAATTTGGAGTAACATTAGTTAGCCCTATTAAATGGAGCTTTACAGTTTTAAAAATTAAAGGAACAAGTTTCATCAAAATAAATGAAACTCATTCCTTATCTAGGGGCATTATGACGCTTTAGCGTTTTGTAAATGATAAAACCTTAAATCGTGTTCATTTTGTCTTTCAGAACTAAAACTAGAAACACGTTTTAAGTACCCAATTACTCGCGTACCATAATCTATATCTTTAGAGCTGCAAGAGCTACATTTTACAAGTGTTTTTTTATCAATATGACCACATTTATTACAAATAGTTATTTTTACATTAAAGCAAAAATAATTACCACCGGCTAATGCTGTGGCCTCAATTAATTTTAAAAAGCCATTTTTATTAGGAGCCTCTTCTAAATTTAAATGAAGAGCAGAGCCACCATCTAGGTATTTTATAATATCTGTGCCATGTAAAATTATTTTATCTAAAGAATTTATCGAATTATTTTCTACAGGGTAGAAATAAGAATTGTAGCAATCTCTAGGTACAAATAAACCATCTTCTTTGTCCCATTTTGCATTTTTTACACCTAAATTTTCTGCAGGTACAAATTCCGTATTAAATAAATAGCCATATTCTTTTTTGGCTTCTTTATTGGCATCATAAATTATTTTGAGCTGTTTTGCTACAAAATCTTTATAAACAGTGCTATTTTCGGCTTTTATACCTTGGCTTTCTGCAGCTTCTACCATACCATTTATGCCAATGGTTAAAAACTGTTTGTCTAGAGATATAAAACCAGCATCATAAACAGGCAGCATTCCGGCATTTTTATATTCTTCAATTAACTTTCTGTAGGCTATTTGGTATTTTTGAATTTTATTTATTTCTGTTTTAAGATCTTTTCCTTGCTGTATTAAGCGATTCATGTTTAGTGTAATAACGTTTATAGAGCCTGTAGAAACGCCACCTGCACCCAAAGAATAGCTAAAAGTATTGTCGCTAATTTCATTTCTTAATCGGCAACAAGAAGCCAAACTATCTGCGCTTTCAGATTGATAGATAAAAAATGAATTTCCTTCACTTAACTCAGTGGCGCACATATTGGCAAATTCAGTATCTACAGGTTTGCCTTTTTTTACAAGCATTGCAGCGGTAACCACAGGAAAGGTTAATACAGCTTTTTCTCTTTCTTTATTAAACCATTTCATAAAAAATAGTTGTAATTTTTTAAGACTTTCCCATTGCGGTTTTGTCATGTCAGGAAAAACAAACTCACCAAATAAGCTGTCAAAATATTTTTCATCGTATAAAGAGATATTCCAAAAAACAGATTGATAACCTCTTGCAGCAGCAGGCTGATTAATTGCATAAACCGCATGTTGTAAATGATTAGAAACTGTTTTGGTGTTAGAATTTAGGTAATCGTTTCCAAAATCTTTTCTAGCAAAATAATCAAAATACAATAAAAATTCTACAGTTGCCAAAGCACCTGCAAATTGAGAGCTAATGGCAAAGACAAGGTTTACAAATTCGCCACAATAACTCTCTAAATGTTGTGGTGCTTTACTTTCACCTCCAAGCTTGGTAAGTCCGTCAAATAAAAATGGATACATACTAATAGAAGTGCAATAAGGTTTTAAAGAGGTTTCATCATGTACATAAATTTCATGAGCTTCTATTTGCCTTACATATTCATTGGCCAAATTTTTATCAAATAGTTGTTCAATTTTATTTTTTACCAATTGCCTATTTACCTGAACGTTAATATCCTTATTTAGTTCAGCTTCCATAGTAGCTATGTTTTTAGAAGAAACATTGGCGTTGGCGTCTATTTTAGAGCCATCAGCAGCATTGCTTGCATTAATGTAATTCTGAATAAAATTAATTTTTTGGTTTACCTGTTTTTCCGTTAATCGAATCATAGCTTAATAGTTTTTTAAGAATAAATGATTTAAATTTTTATTTGTTTGTACTTCTATAAATTGCTGATTGGTATCAGGTTTATCTAAGCCTCCTTTTTTGGCAATCCATTTGCCGGTTTTAATCCAAGTTAGGTGTTGTAGTAAATTTTTATCAATATGTTCCTTACCTGTATAAAGGCATGTTTTGTATCCTTCTTTTTGGGCGTATTTTAAATAATCTATGAGTTCTTTTTGATGCCATTCTCCACCCATAAATAAAACACAACTTGCAAATCCTTTATATTTTAGTAATGTTTGTTTGTATAATTTTATAGAAAGTTGTTGTCCGTTTTCTTCTTTCCATAAAATAGGAGAATGACAACCTTTGCAGCGAATTTTACATCCACAAATGCTAAAACAAATACTGATTTCACCAGGCACTTCTTGTAGTACAACCTGAATGCTAGAATAATTCATTTTCATTAATAATATAACCAATAAGGCTTACTTATTGATGGTTTAAAATGTGTCAAAAAAGGTACGATAACCCAATGGTATAAGTAGATACATCGTGCCATAACTTTTATCCCGAAAGTTTGACTAATTAGAAGTTGGCAGGTCTTCTGACTTACTCTGGTTTTTACGTCTTCCCGTTTATAAATAGATAAACAGTGACAAAGAATGTAAAACTTTTAATAGAGCTTACAGCTGCGGGAACAGTATAGGTTTTACACCTATTTCCCTTTTAATTTTAACAATTGATATTGTTATTAAAACCAAATTCTATTCAAATTTAAAAATCATTTACCTTTTGTGTCTAATATTTAGAAGAACTTATTAGCTACTTATAAACATATTTATAGGTAATAAGTTTTAGGATTGTAAGAGTATAGAAAACAAAGAAATTTGTTTTTAATGAGACACTACTTTTAAACCAATTATAGAAATTATTAAAGTAGAAATAAAAAAAAGACGCCAAAACGTAGCGGGCTCTTTAAATATAAAAATACCTAATAAAACGGTTCCAACGGCACCTATTCCCGTCCAAACAGCATAAGCAGTTCCTATAGGTAATTCTTGTGTTGCTTTTAAAAGGAGCAACATACTTGCAGATAAACATACTATAAAACCAATGTACCAATAGGTAGTTTCGGTACCTGTGCTTTCTTTAGCTTTACCTAAGCAAGCAGCAAAAGCAACTTCAAAAAGTCCCGCTATAATTAATAGTATCCAATTCATTTTAAGATGGGGTTTTATCAATTTTAAAAATTGAAATGTAAATTTAATTATAATTTTAAGAAGTAATTTGTATAAATAAAAGAATAACAATTATATTTTTTTTCAGCGACTTTAAATCTTAGCAAACTTCTAACAAATTCCATTTCGGTATTCTTTTTAAAGTGTCTATCTTTATCGGCTGTAATTAGTCACTTATTTAATGGAATTATACAAAGAAAATCAGCTTAAAGTATACAACTCTTTAACCAAATCTAAAGAGGATTTTAAAACCATAACAGACGGATATGTAGGTATGTACGTTTGTGGTCCAACGGTTTATAGCAACGCACATTTAGGTAATGTTAGAACCTTTATGTTTTTTGATGTTGTGTATAGATATTTACTACATTTAGGCTATAAGGTGCGTTATGTACGTAATATTACCGATGCTGGCCATTTAGAAAATGATGCAGATGAAGGAGAAGACAAAATTGCAAGAAAAGCACGTTTAGAACAAATTGAACCCATGGAAGTTGTACAACGTTACACGGTAGACTTTCATGATGTTTTAAAAAACTATAACTTTTTACCACCAAGTATAGAGCCAACTGCAACAGGTCATATTGTAGAGCAAATAGAAATGATTAAAGAAATCATAGAAAAAGGTTTTGCGTATGAGGTAAATGGTTCTGTATATTTTGATGTGCATGAATACAATAAAAAAGAAAACTACGGAATTCTCTCTGGTAGAAAAGTAGAAGATTTACTACATAATACAAGAACTTTAGATGGGCAGTCTGACAAGAAAAATCCGCAAGATTTTGCACTTTGGAAAAAAGCCGATGAGAAACATATTATGCGTTGGCCTTCTCCTTGGAGCGATGGTTTTCCGGGGTGGCACTTAGAGTGTTCTGTAATGAGTACAAAATATTTAGGCGAAAGTTTTGATATTCATGGTGGTGGAATGGATTTAAAATTTCCGCATCACGAATGCGAAATTGCACAATCTAAAACTTGTAGTGGCGTAACGCCTGTAAATTATTGGATGCATACAAATATGCTTTCTTTAAATGGGCAGAGAATGGCAAAATCTACAGGGAATTTTATTTTACCTAATGAAATTTTAACAGGAGAAAACACTATTTTGCCAAAAGCATTTTCTGCAAGTGTGGTTCGTTTTTTTAATATGCAGGCCAATTATAGAAGTATTTTAGATTTTTCTGGAGATGCATTAGAAGCATCAGAAAAAGGACATTCTAAATTGATGGAAGCTGTTAATTTCTTAGATAAGATTGAATCAGGTAAAACATCTACTTTTGATGTGCAAAAATGGAAAAAAGATTGTTATGCAGCAATGAACGACGATTTTAACACACCAATGTTAATTCCGCAATTATTTGAAGCGGTAAAGGTTGTTAATCAAATTAAAGAACATAAAGCAAGTTTAACGGCAGTTGATTTAGCTGAATTTAAAACAACGTTTAACGCATTTGTTTTTGATGTTTTAGGGTTGATGAATGAAAATTCTCAAGACAATTCAGAAAAAATAAATGGCGTTGTAGAATTGTTAATTAAATTAAGAAAAGAAGCAAGAGAAAATAAAGATTGGGCTTTGTCAGACCAAATTAGAGATGAACTAATTGCATTAGGAATTCAACTAAAAGATGGTAAAGAAGGTACTTCTTTTATAATAAATTAAAAAGGTAATTACGAATTATGAATTTCAAGTTTTTGAGTGTAATTGTCATTTCGAAAGAGAAACGATTGAGAAATCTCTTAATCTAGATTTATTCATTTAATTCATAAATTTTAATCATTGAAAAAAATATTGTCTTTTCCATTTATATTGTTGGTTCGTTTTTATCAAGCCGCAATTTCACCATTTACACCAGCTACTTGTAGATACAGTCCTACGTGTTCACATTACACAATTGAGGCGTTACAAAAACATGGTCTATTTTCTGGTGGATGGTTAGCCTTAAAGAGAATATTTAGTTGTCATCCTTGGGGAGGAAGTGGGTATGATCCTGTTCCAGAAAAGAAAGAATAATAATTGTCACCTCGAGCGCAGTCGAGAGGTTTATAGTTAATAATTAGGTCTCGACTGCGCTCGACCAGACATAGAAATTAAAATATGAGCTTTTTAGCAATTACATGGAATCCTTCAATAGGAATAGATTTAGGTTTTTTTACCGTTCGTTGGTACAGTTTAATGTTTGTAGCAGCATTTTTATTAGGTTTAAGACTGATGAAAAAAATCTATGTAGAAGATAAAATTCCAGAAGAAAAACTAGACGTATTATTTATGTATGTCTTTGTATCTATGCTTGTTGGTATGCGTTTGGGAGATGTATTTTTTTACAGTTGGTCTTATTATCAAAATCATTTATTAGAAATATTTTTACCAATTAAAGAAAGTGCAAACGATTCTTTATTTGGTATTATAAAAGGATGGAAATTTACAGGATTTACTGGTTTTGCTAGTCATGGTGCAGCAATAGGAATTCCTATCGCTTTATATTTTTACGCAAAAAAACACTTACAAAAACCGTGGTTGTTTATTTTAGATAGATTGGCAATTATGGTTGCTTTGGCAGGTTTCTTTATTCGTTTTGGAAATTTTTTCAATTCAGAAATTTATGGAAAAGAAACAGGTTCTAGTTTTGGTGTTATTTTTAAAGCAGCAGGAGAAACAGTACCAAGACACCCTACACAATTATATGAAGCGTTTAGTTATTTAGCTTTGTTTTTTGTGATGTGGCATTTGTATTGGAAAACAGATAAGAAACAACAAACAGGTTACCTTTTTGGTCTTTTTATGGTAGTACTTTGGTCTTTAAGATTCTTTATAGAGTTTTTAAAAGAAGCTCAAGTAGACGGACGTGAAGATTGGGTGTTTAATTCATTAAATACAGGGCAAGTTTTAAGTATACCTCTAGTTTTAATAGGTTTATGGTTAATGTTTAAGAAATCCAAACAAACGGCAAAACAATAAACTTTATGGAAAAATTAAGGCAACGTTGGGGAGTAAAGAATAATTGGTCTATTATAGCTATAATTCTAGTTTTTTCTATAAATGGGTCTTTTGCTACTTGGGTTGCAAAACCTTTAACCAGTTTTATAGGGCTTTCGCAAGAAACAACAAATCCTTGGGTATTTTGGCCTTTAAGAATTATGTTGATTTTCCCTATTTATCAAGCTACACTTCCTTTAGTTGGTTGGGTATTTGGGCAATTTAAATTCTTTTGGGCTTTTGAGAAAAAGTTTTTAGGTAGATTGGGCTTGGGCTTTTTATTTAAAAAAGAGAATTAGAATTCTATAATTTTTTCTACCTTTTCTTTGTTAAATACATAAGAGTATATCCACATTATTGTAAAAGTTGGTACAACATCTAAAAAAGGAACTGCTTCTTCTATAAAACTAATTATTGCGGCTACTTTACCTTGTTTGCCTTTATACATTTTGGTCATTAAGTATCCAGATAGCGGTGCCCAAATTACGTCTAAAAAGGGTATAGGAATAATACCAATAATATCTAATACAATACTTAAAATTAATTTTTTATATTTCTTATTCATGTTTATTTTTAACTAAGATAAAACAAAATTCTTGCCAAAAACCATTGATTTAAAAGTGAAATTGATAATTTTGTTAAAATTAAATGTTTATCCGTGAATTTTAATGATTTTAAGAATAAAATAACGAAACTTAAAACGAGTAAGTTGGGCGGATTAAATGCTCAATTTAAATTAGCGCCTAAAATGCGTCTAAAATATGATGCAGATAAAATAATAGCAAACAACCCTAGAAAAGCAGCTGTTTTGGCACTTTTTTATCCCAATATAAAAAATGAAACTTGTTTTTTACTCACCTTAAGAGCAAGTTATAAGGGCACGCATTCTGCACAAATAAGTTTTCCAGGGGGAAAGAGAGACAAGACAGATAAAAACCTCAAAAAAACAGCCTTACGAGAAACTTTTGAAGAAGTAGGTGTGGCAGAAACATCAATAGAAATAATACGAGAGTTAACAGATGTTTATATACCACCAAGTAATTTTTTAGCAACCCCTTTTTTAGGCTTTGTAAACCAACGACCTAATTTTAATTTAAATTATGAAGTTGATAAAACCATAGAGGTTTTGGTAAGCGATTTGTTAAATGATACAAGTTTTACTTCAATTAAGATGAATACTTCTTATATGGATAATATAGAGGTACCTTGCTTTAAATTAGAAGATTATGTGGTTTGGGGTGCAACAGCAATGATGCTTTCAGAAATTAAAGAACTCTTAAAATAGCTTCTTTCTTATTTGTTTTGTAAGTTTGTTAAAATAACTAAAAATAATTTAGAATGCCTTTATTTAAAAGGAACCCATTTGGTCATATTTTGATTTTGAAAAAATGGCTTATAAGAATTTTTGGAATTGTTTCTCACGGTAGATACCGTAAATTCAATAACCTACAAATAGAAGGTTCAGAAAACCTTAAAAACTTGCCAGATTCTGGAGTTTTATTTATTTCTAACCATCAAACTTATTTTGCAGATGTGGCAGCAATGTATCATGTTTTTAACGCTACTTTAAGTGGTAGAGATGATTCTATTAAAAATATTGGATATATCTGGAAACCAAAATTGAATGTTTATTTTGTTGCGGCAGGAGAAACCATGAGAGCCGGATTATTACCTAAAATATTTGCTTACATGGGATCTGTTTCTATAGAAAGAACTTGGAGAAGTGGAGGTAAAGATGTAAAAAGACAAGTAAAAAACTCTGATATTTCTAATATAGGAAAAGCAATAAAAGATGGTTGGGTAATTACTTTTCCGCAAGGTACAACAACTCCTTTTAGACCCATTAGAAGAGGTACTGCTCATATTATTAAAACATATAAGCCTGTTGTAGTGCCAATTGTAATTGATGGTTTTAGACGTTCTTTTGATAAAAAAGGATTGAATATTAAGAAACGAAATGTTTTACAGTCTATGGTTATTAAAGAACCATTAGAAATAGACTATGAAAATGAAACGGTTGCAGAAATAGTAACTAAAATTGAGTATGCTATAGAACAGCATCCTTCATTTTTAAAAGTCTTATCTGTAAAAGAGTTAGCAGAATTAACGAAAGAGGAAGAAGAGCTAAATAAGAAAAGAAAATTTTGGAGCTAAGGAGTGTTTAAATTTAGTTAATAACATTATTTATTTTCTCCCACAAATCATTATCAAAAGAAGATAAGGCAAAATTGGAGGAATCTGCGGATTCTCCCATTCTAATAATAACCAGCTTTTTACTAGGTACAATATAAATTTTTTGGTCATTTTTACCCAATGCAGCAAACATATCATTGGGTGCATTAGGTATTAGTGCTCCATTAAATTCTAATTGGCTACTAGGTAAATGATAGCTAGATTTTCCGTTTAACCACCATAAATATCCATAGGCTTTATTTATATTTTGAGAAGTATTGGTAGCTTCGGTAATAAAATTCTCTGAAACAATTTGGTTGTTTTCCCATTTGCCGTAATTAGAAATTAACAGACCAAACCGAGCCATACTTCTTGTATTACTCCAATAAACATTTAAATTATTTAGGTTAGTCCAAGAACCGTTCATTCCTGTTTTATTACGTAAGTTAGAATTAAAATAATCTTTCCAGGTGGTGTTTGCGGCGGTAGCAAGAACATCTTGTAATTTTACATAAACATTATGATATGCCCAACGGCTGCCAGCATCTGCGATATATTCTAAGTTAGAAGCAGAAACACTGTCACCTAAAGAATCATCTAAACCAGAATTCATAGAAAGTAAATTTTTACATGTTATTAAATTTTCTTTTTCAAGAGGAGCACTGGTCCAACCTGTGCCTAAATATTCTGATACTTTATTGTTTATATCAATTTCATTTCTGTCTTGTGCAATGCCAATAATAGTTGAGGTTAATGTTTTACCGGCGCTAGCCCAATACCAATTATTTGAGGCTGTGTGATTGTTAAAATATGCTTCAACAACAATTTTACCATTGTGAAGAATGATAAAACCTTTTGAGTTTTTTTCTTCTAAAAAATCTAATAAGAATTGTAATTCGGTTTCATTCCAATTTAATTCTGTTAATGTTTTTGTTTCCCAAAGGTCAGAATTTAATGGAGGGAAATAATTAGAATCTATAATAGGAAGTTCTTCAGTAATTTCATCAGAATTTTTTGAAGAACAATTAAATAAGAATAGAATGCAAAAAATGAAGAGAAGTTGTTTCATGTTTTTTTTATAATTAGACCGTAATAAAGATTAAAAGTTTAATATATAACAAAATAGGTAATCAACAATCATTATGTATCTTTGCATCTGCTTAAAACAAGATATAATGCGTACAAAAACCATCAAAAAAAATAAGATTAACGTTGTTACTTTAGGGTGTTCTAAGAATGTTTACGATTCTGAAGTATTAATGGGACAGTTAAAAGCTAACGGTAAAGATGTGGTTCATGAAGATCCAGAAGATGATGGAAATATCGTTGTAATTAATACTTGTGGATTTATAGGTAAAGCAAAAGAAGAATCTATTGATACTATTTTGCATTATGCCAAAAGAAAAGAAGCGGGTGAAATTGATAAAGTTTTTGTTTCTGGTTGTCTAAGTGAACGTTATAAGCCAGATTTAGAAGCAGAAATTAAAAATGTAGATCAGTATTTTGGTACGCATGATTTACCAAATCTTTTACAAGCTTTAGAGGCAGATTATAAGCACGAGTTAATTGGTGAACGTTTAACAACAACTCCAAAACATTATGCGTATTTAAAAATTGCAGAAGGTTGCGATAGACCTTGTTCATTCTGTGCAATTCCTTTAATGAGAGGAAAACACGTGTCTACACCTATAGAAGATATTGTTACCGAAGCAACCAAATTAGCAGCAAAAGGAATTAAAGAAGTAATGTTAATTGCGCAAGATTTAACTTATTACGGATTAGATATTTATAAGAAAAGATCTTTAGCGCAGTTATTAGAAGCGTTGGCAAAAGTAGAGGGCATTGAATGGATTAGAATGCATTATGCTTTTCCTACAGGTTTTCCTATGGATGTTTTAGAAGTGATGAAACGAGAGCCTAAAGTGTGTAACTATTTAGATATTCCTTTACAACACATTAATACCGAGTTGTTAAAGTCGATGAAACGTGGTACAACGCACGAAAAAACAACGGCTTTAATTCATAAATTTAGAGAAGTTGTACCAGAAATGGCAATTAGAACTACGTTAATTGTTGGATACCCTGGAGAAACAGAAGAAATGTTTCAGGAGTTAAAAGATTGGATTGAAGAAATGCGTTTTGAACGTATGGGAGCTTTTGAATATTCTCATGAAGAAAATACAGGAGCGTATGTTTTAGAGGATGATGTACCGGCAGATGTAAAGTTTAGAAGGGTTAATGAAATTATGGAAATTCAGTCTCAAATTTCTTGGGAATTGAATCAAGAAAAAATAGGGAAAACTTTTAGATGTTTATTTGATAGAAAAGATGGAGAATTTTTCTATGGAAGAACAGAATCTGATTCGCCAGACGTAGATAATGATGTTTTAGTAGATGCTAAAGAACATTATATAAAAGTGGGTGAGTTTATAGATATTAAAATTCATGATGCTGGAGATTACGATTTATACGGAACACCTGTAACGAAAGTTGAAAAACCAGTTTCTTTAAATCAAAAAAGAAAATAATTAATCAAAATCCTACTTTATGTAGGATTTTTTTATGCAAATTGTTCTTATGAAAAAAACGTATTTTAATTGGAGTTCTGGTAAAGATTCTGCTTTAGCGCTTTATAAAATTTTACAAGACCCAACGTATAATTTAGATTTATTAGTTACTACAATTAATAAAGATTTTAATAGAGTTTCTATGCATGGTCTTAGAAACGAATTGTTATTAAAACAAGCTGATTCTATTGGGATTCCTTTAAAAACCATAGAATTTCCTGCAGATGTAACCATGGATTTGTATGCGAAAATAATGAAAGAAGCCATGGATTCTTTAGTGGCACAAAAATATTCTCATACTATTTTTGGGGATATTTTTCTGGAAGATTTAAAAGCATACAGAGACACTAAATTAGCTGAGGTAAATATTACAGGTGTGTATCCACTTTGGAAAAAAGACACCAAACAAGTCTTGCAAGAATTTTTAGATTTAGGTTTTAAGGCAATTACAGTTTGTGTAAATGCAAAGTTACTAGGCAAGGAGTTTGTGGGTAGAGTTATCGATGAACAATTTATAAAAGACTTACCAGAAAATGTTGATGTTTGTGGAGAAAATGGTGAGTTTCATACCTTTGTTTTTGATGGACCTATTTTTAAAAACCCGATTGATTTTTCTACAGGAGAAAAAGTTCTTCGTTCTTATACGTTACATGATAATGACGATGATAATTGTTATGCAGCTAAAAAAGAAGAAGCTAACCACGATACGAGTTTTTGGTATTGCGATTTAAGTTAATTATAATTTTTAGGTTAAAAGTAGTTTCATTATAAATTATTGTTATCCTGGAAGGTTAATTGTTTACGGTTTTCCGTAGTAGTTTTCTTATAAAGTATTTTACTTTCGTTTAAAATTTTTTAAAAAAAAGTATATGAAAAAATTAGCCTTAATTATTATTTTAATTTCAATTATTTTACCAACTAACACTGTTAGAGCACAAAGTAATGGAGGTGCAGCCGCAGCTGTTGTTGGAGGTCTTGTTGCTATTGGTGCTGGTATAGCAGCAGTAAAACAAATGGAAGAACAAGCAGAGTTAGTTGCTACAGAATGGATTTTAACAAACCATGATGATTTTAAAAGTTTTTCTTTAAAAACCATGGATTTTAATGGTAAGAAACTTAAAGATATGTCTTCTACGTCTGTAATAACTTATAAATTACAAGAATTTACACCAGCAGATGATATTGATTTCAATGGAAAGAAAAGGATTCTTTTTGGTTTTACAAGTCCTGGTTGGGTAAGTCAATATGGAATAAACTTTGATAAAGTTAAATGGTTTTTAATTGATGAAAGTGAATGGATGAATATGATGGTGGCTTATGTTAAGGTTTCATCTAATGAGAAAAATGAGTCTACACTTAAAGAAACTTTAATTGCTGGTAAAATTGTTAATAAAGGTGTTCGGTTAAATAGAAAAATGGAAATACCATTTTATAAATTAGAAGGTGATATGTATTTAGTTTCAGATTATTCTGAAGAAATGAAGTTAATTTATAATGAAAGATCTTTAGGTATTTTTTTAAAAGAAACTAAGGATTTAGTACAGATTGGTAGAGGAAACTTAATTAATATACATGATTATTTTTTCGATAAATAAAATTATCTTTCTTTACTCTAAAAAACAAATCTCGGAAGTTTTAAAACTTCCGAGATTTGTTTTTTAGAGATGTATGAGCAATTTGCGTTAGGGATTGAAATGGCATCCTTTTTACTTTTTTGTAAAAAAGATATAATGGAAAGCCCGTTTAAACGCCCAAATTAAAAATCTATTTTAATTTATCTGAATTTAAAAGGAAAACTGTATTGGCAACAAATTATTTTTCATTTTGTAAGAAAACCTAAAATAAAGGATGCTATTACTTCTTCTTTTCTCTTTGTAAAAAGGCAAAGATTCAAGAATGTTTTTCTTACTAATTAAGTTTTTAAAAAGCACTATAATGTATTTATTTAACCATTTGTAGTATTGGTTTACTTGTTTTAAGGATAATTTTGAATTATAATAAATAAACCTAAAAGATGTTAAAAAACAAGATTATAAATGTGTTCATTCTATTTTTTTTATTAACTATAATTTCTTGTAGTAGTAATGGGGGAGAAGAGATAGCTAAGATAGAGGACAAGGATACGATAGCACCTACTATAGAATGTGTTGGTTCTATTGAAGTGGAAATACCTATTTTAGATAATGCTGCTATTGTAACATATTCTGCTCCGATTGGGGTAGATAATATTAGTGCAATAACAACACAGACTGCTGGTTTAGCTTCTGGGGCATCATTTCCTGTAGGAGTTACAACGAATACGTTTGTAGCAAAAGATCCTAGTGGAAATACAATTTCTTGTAGTTTTGATGTAACGGTTACGAGAGTAAATGATGGTAGTACTCCAAATTTTTTAGGTACTAACCCCGGTCCTACAGATAAAAAATGGGTCCGTATTGCAGAATTGTCCGATGAATTTGATGGTGCTAGTATAGATACTGAAAAATGGCATACTAAAGGAAAAGTTACAGCTTCTGGTTGGTTTTGGGAAGGTAGACCTCCTGGTTTATTTATTGAAGAATCAATTAGTGTTAGTGATGGTAATCTTAAAATAGAGGCAGATAAGTTACCTGCTACTATTACTCAAAATAATAGGAATTATGATTATACAGGTGGTATTGTAAGATCTAAAGCGCAATGTAAAGTTGGTTGGTATTATGAATGCTCAATGAAAGCAAATAAAACGTTTATGTCATCGACTTTTTGGATGATGACTGAAGAAAATGCTTGTCCAAAAAGATTAGAATTAGATATACAAGAATGTGTTGGAGAAATAACACCGGGTGCAGATAGTTGGGTTGTTAGTGGTAAATGGGATCAAATATTTCATTCGAATGCATTTCATAGAACAAGTTGTGAAAATAAAACGCAAACAAGAAAACAACAAGGAATTGGCGTAGGGAAAAATTGGGAAGATTATGCTGTTTATGGATTTTGGTGGAAATCTGAAACTGAACTATGGTTTTATTATAATGGAGAATTGGCGTATAAAATAGAAAACCCTACTACCACATTTGATATTCCGATGTATTATAATTTAGCTGTAGAAACTTATGATTGGAATCCTCCACATGCTGATGGAAAAGGAATGGAAGGGTTAACAAAAGATGAACGTTCTACACAATACCAATGGATTAGAACATGGAAATTAGAGGATATATAAAGTTATAATTTTTTAACATTGCATTTGAGGCTTCTTTAATATTGGAGAAATAAAGACATAAATTAAATATATTCTTTCTACTATTTTTGTTTTTAATAAAACTCAGAAACAATTGACTAAAAAAAACCGCTCTAGTGAGCGGTTTTTTTGTCTTTATCTTTATTTTAATTTATCTGAATTCAATAAGAAAACTGCATTGGCAACAAATAGTTTTCCGTTTTGCCAGAAAGATCTAAATAAAGGATTGTCTACCATATAAATAATGCTTCCATTGCCCATTTGTTCTTCTGCAAACAAAATAGATTTAGGTACGTTTTTTACCGCTTTACTACCGGCATAACCCGATACATTTATAGCGTTTGTATCAAAATAAGCAACATTGTTTCCGTCTTTTAAATAAGCATAAGAAGTTGCGCCTAGTTTTAAAGAAAAATACTCTTTACCATAACCAAAAGCTAACGGATGCGTATTGTCTAAGGTACTTTTAAAAATACTACCCGTAATTAAATTGGCAACACTTTTACGCTCTCTATCTGCATAAGGAGTTAAGTCTGCATCTTTAATTTTCTCTAAAGATGATTTCTTTTTTAAAGCGAATTCTTTAGTCTCTGCAAAGCTATTTAAAGCGTTTCCAATAGCAATTAAAGTTCCGCCAGAACGTGTCCATTTTTTTAATTTCTCTAAAGTAGTTTTTGTTAAAACTGAATTATATCGTCCGTCAGGAATAATAATAACATCGTATTTAGAATAGTCTAAAGAACCAAAAACATCTGAGTTTAGGTTGGTTATTGGGTATTGTAATTGCGTTTCAAAGAAATGCCAAACTTCTCCAAAGCTTAAAGAAGAAGTACCTTTACCAGATAAAACTGCAATTTTTTGTTGGTTGATTGGTTTTACAGAATACGAACCAAAATCTCCACCAGAAGAAACAAAACCTGTTTTTACAGCTGTTAATTTTCTTTGATGTTTGTTTGCTATATTTACTAAAGTAGCATCAAAATTTTCTTTTCTATTATCATTTCTTAAAATAATTAAGGTTCCTCTTTCGTATGATTTTCCTGCAATAGAAAAAGGTTTTTCAGAAAAACTTGGTGTAATATTAGCTTGTAGTAAAGCACCTAAAAAAGTAGCATCCTCTAAACTATTCCATTTAGCAAGGTAGGCATAGGCACTTGTATCAATAGAATTTGTAATAGTATTTAAACTTTTAGTGGTAGTAGAACTTACTTTTGTATGCGAAGCAATCGCTTTAAAACCATGTGCATATGGTAAAGACCAAGCAGTAATATCATACGTTAAAGAATCTACTAATTTTGTTTTAGGTTCAAACAAAACTTTTACCATTTTTCCTTTCGGTTGATTGGTGTGTATAACTAAATCTGTAGAAGAAACTGTCATTTTTCCTTCTTTTTGCGTGGTATAATCATACCCTTTTACAATGCCACTTTTTGTGTTTTCGTATTTAATTTCATGTGTATCTAATAATGCTTTTAAACGATTGGTTTTGTCTTGGTTTTCATTTTTTAAAACATAACTTTTATATCCTAAAGAGGCATTGTTAAAGAATTTTCTGAATTCGGTATTTAATTTTTCTGCATTATTTGATGAAATTTCTACGGTAGATAAACCTGTAGTTAAATGATGAATGGCTCTGTCTTTTAAGGTTAACACGGTGCCTTTATCTGTTTTAATTCCTAAACCTGCCATTCCGTGACCTGCTTGTTCGTAGGTCATACCAATAGCTCCCATATACGTAGGGTAGGTGTCTCCATAACTTGGGTACAACAAATCGAAACTTTCTTTTGTAAAATACAACCAACCTTCTTTGTCAAAATATTTAGCGTGATTTTTCCCAATTTCAGTTTGAAATGCTCGTTGCCAATCAGAAATAATTTCATGAAAAGGTTCTGCTGCAGGTGCAAAATAATAAGGGTTATTAATATATTGTTCATGAAAATCTACATGTACATGAGGCATCCATTTGTTATACATTTTTATACGTTGTGCAGATTCTATTTGTGTTGCCCAAGCCCAATCTCTATTTAAATCAAACAAATAATGATTTGGTCTTCCAGAAGGCCAAGGTTCTGCATGTTCTTTTCCGTCTTGATTGCTATTAAAAGGAGTGCTTTTTACTTGGTTGTACCAATTTACATATCTGTCTCGTCCATCAGGATTTACAGCAGGATCTATAATAACAACGGTATTTTCTAACCAAGATTTTTTGGTAGTAACCAATTCGTAAAGTGTTAACATAGCCGCTTCTGTACTAGAAGCTTCGTTTCCATGTACGTTGTAACTTAACCAAACAATGGCTTTGTTGTTTTTAGAATTTCCAGCAATAATACCTGTTTGTGCAAGGTTGTTTTTTCTAATAGTTTCTAAATTGTTGATATTTTCTTGTGAAGAAATATAACTTAAATACAAAGGTCTGTGCTCATTGGTTTCGCCGTATTTTTCTAACTTTACGTTGCTTAAAGTGTTGCTAACGTATTTAAAATAATCAATAACTTTATGATGTCTTGTAAAGCGAGCGCCAATTTCATAGCCTAAAAATTCGGAAGGAGATTGTACTGTTTGTGCAAAAATGCTTCCCATAGTTAAGAAAGCGGTAATAAAAAGGACTTTAAATTTCATAAATAAGCGTTTGGAAACCAAAAGTAAGAATATATTTTTTTGTTTTTCAGTAGATTGAATATTTTGATGTTAAAACTTTGTTAGATTGAATTTAGCTTTACGACAAAGGATAAATTATTCGTATTTTTATCAAAAATTAATTAAACTAAATGAATTCTACCACAGAATCTGATTGTTCCCAAAAAAGTGTTCTTTAAGATGAAAGTAACACAGATACCTTTTAAAAAAACCGGATTTTTCTCTGCTACAATGTTAGATTATTTAGAGAAAAAAGAAGCCATACAACCATTTTATAATAATTTTCCAGATATCACAGGTTTTCATAACCAGATAGAAGAAAAGCAAAAATCTTTTCGATTACAATCTAGATTGGTGTTGGTAGATGCTTTAAAAAAACAGTATCAAGGTTTTAACGTTTCAGAGAAAACGAATGAATATATAGAAAGTTTAAAGCACCAAAATACGTTTACGGTAACTACGGGACATCAATTAAATTTGTTTACCGGACCATTGTATTTTTTGTATAAAATTCTTTCTACCATTAATTTGTGCGAAGAGTTGGCAACTAAATTTCCTGAGCAAAATTTTGTTCCAATTTATTGGATGGCAACAGAAGATCATGATTTTGAGGAAATTAATTACTTTAATTTTGATGGTAAAAAAGTAATGTGGAATAGAGAAGATGGTGGCGCTGTTGGTAGATTTTCTACTGATGGTTTAGATGCTGTTTTTGATGTTTTTTCTAACCATTTAGGCAATTCTAAAAATGCAACTTTTTTAAAACAACTATTTTCTGATGGTTATTTAAAGCATAACAATTTAGCCGATGCAACGCGTTATATTGCAAATGAATTGTTTAGTGCGTATGGTTTGGTTATTTTAGATGGTGATGATGCTAGTTTAAAAGAATTATTTAGTCCTATTGTAAAAGACGAATTAGAAAACCAAACTTCTTTTAAAGCAGTTTCTAAAACAATTAAAGATTTAGAAAAATCATATAAAATTCAGGTTAACCCAAGAGAGATTAATTTATTTTATTTGGGGGCTGATTTTAGAGAACGTATTCTTTTTGAAGACGGAATTTATAAAGTAAACAACACCGATATTACTTTTACCAAGGCAGAAATTTTGAAAGAAGTTGATGATAATCCTAAATCATTTTCGCCAAACGTAATTATGAGACCTTTATACCAAGAGGTTATTTTACCAAACCTTTGCTATTTAGGTGGAGGAGGAGAGATGGCGTATTGGCTAGAATTAAAAGATTATTTTGAAAAAGTAGCCATTCCTTTTCCTATTTTATTGTTACGTAATTCTGTACAAGTAGTCTCTAAAAAGCAAGTAAACAAGCTAGAAAAACTAAATATCTCTTTAGAAGAGTTGTTTTTAGACCAATATGATTTATTGTCTCAAAAAGTAACCGAAAACTCTGAGATTAAGGTTAACTTTGATGCCAAGATTCAGTTCTTAGAAAAGCAATTTTTAGAATTGAAGGAAGTTGCAAAAAAAACAGATATTTCTTTTGTTAATGCAGTAAATGCACAAGAAAGAAAGCAGGTTAAAGGTTTAGAAAACTTGCAAAAACGTTTGTTAAAAGCAGAGAAGAAAAGACAAAAAGATTTAGTTGATAGAATTACTCAACTTCAAAATGAAATTTTACCAAACCAAAGTTTAGAAGAGAGACAACGTAACTTTTCTGAATATTATTTAGAATATGGAGGTTCTTTTATAGAGATATTAAAATCTACATTAAAACCATTGTTACTTGAATTTACGGTAATTACTTTGTAAATTAGAAGCTTTATTTAATGTTTGTTTAAACTATTAAAGTTGAATTTAAAAGGCCTTTATCTATTTTTACTGATTCTAACTTTTGTTAATTGCTCTAATCAGAATAGCAACAAAAAGATAACTACTAATACTTTAGAAGAAAAAATAAACCAAGCTTTTTTAGATTCAGAATTAGAAGATAAAACAAGTACTTTATTACCAGTTTTATTTTTTATAGATAATAATAGTATCACTTTTAATGATCCCTGTATTTTAAGTAAAGTATATCATTTAAGAGCATTAAAACATTATACTTTAAACGAAGGTGATAGTCTTGTAAAAAATGCAAAGAAAGGAGTTTTATTTGCTGAAAAATGTAATACTTACGAAGTGAAAACAGCTCTTAACAACCTTTTAGGAATATTTTATTCTAATAAGAAAGATAGCTTGTTAGCCATTGATAGTTATAACAAAGCTCTTTTTTATGGAGAAAAAAATAAAGATAAAACGTTTGTTGTAGATACTTATTTTAGCCTTTGTAGGTTGCATGCTAATTTAAAAGATTGGACAAAAGTTATTGCAAATGCTAAAAAAGGAATTGCTGCTATAGAGAAAAGTAATTATAAGCAAACAAGATTAAAATATTTTCACACATTTTTAGCAGAAGCTTACGTAAATTTGGGAGATTATCAATTAGCCGAAATTAATTTATCGAAAGCAATTAAAATTACAAAAAAGCTTAAGGGAAAAGAAAAACAAGAAGATCTTATAAAGTCTTATAGGGCTATATACCTTATTTATGCGGAACTAAATAAAAAACAAAAGAAATATGATTTAGCTTATCAATTTATGAAATCTTCTGATTCTTTGTTGCTATTAAAAATTAAATATCAAAATGAAAAAAATAATGTTTTTTTAGATACTGAAAATGCTTTAGAAAACGAATTACTTAAAAGTAATAAAAGGATTATTTATAACCATAGAATAATTACAGTTGGTAGTATCTTATTTTTATTAATTAGTTTCTATTTTATAAGAAGGAGTTATCAGTTTTCAAATAAACTTAAAATTTCTTTAGAAGAAAAAGAAGCCTTAAACGATCAACTTTTATGTAATTTCGCAAAATTAGAAGACACCAATAATGGATTGATTTCTAAAAATGAAGAAATAAAATCTTTATTAAAATTTAATGAAGATACATTATTAACTAAAACACTAAAAATTTCTAATTATAAAGATGCTGTAAATAATGTTATAAAAAAGATTACTACACTTATAGAAGAAAAAGAAAGTATAAAAAGTGTTAAAATGCATTCTATAAACAGATCTTTACAAGAAATTATTTCTGAAGAAGATTTTTGGGAGGATTTTAAAATTCAATTTACCAAAAACAGACCCTATTTTTTTGAAAGGTTATTAAAAAAATCACCAAATTTATCTATAACAGAGCAAAAACATTGTGCATATATAGCTGTAAACTTAAAGAGTAAAGAAGTAGCAACTATTTTAAGTTTATCTCCAAGAAGTGTAGAAACCACAAGGTATAGAATTAAGAAAAAACTAGAACTAGAAAACGAAACCTTACAGGAGTTTTTAAGTAAATTATAAAAAAAATAATGCCATCTTAGAAAATCTAAAATGACATTATATATTAACAAGTAGGGGGGTGTTGTTTTTTGTAAAAGTATAAAACTATGTTGTTTTATTTAGAGATGTAGTATCTATGTAGTAGAAGTAGTTTTACGTATTTTTATTTTTTTTATATTAATGTACTGGTATTTAGTTTTTTATTTTTTTTTGTGTTTGTGTTAATTTTTTAAATAACTTTTTTTGAAGTATTTAAAAAAAGGTGTTTATCTAAAAATAGTAGAGGTAAAATAACGTTATTGAATACAAAAAGGGTAAACTTAAAAGTATAATTAGTGTATAAACGGACGTGTTTTTTATGATTAGCTTAATAGTTGCTACAGATAAAAAATATGAATTTATTTTGTTCTGAATCAGAAAAATAAAGAAGTTGTTTTTGGGTTTTTATAAAAATTTAGTTCAACAAAAAATAAAACTAAATAAAGACAATATTATATACATTGTTTTTAGAAAAATTATAAAAAAAAATGCCATTATAGAGATTCTAAAATGGCATTTGTTTACATGTAATGTGGGGGATTTTTATGTACTCAAATATAGAGGTTTATAAGGTTGATTATTACGATGTAGTAATAATGTAGTGTGAGTAAGAATGCCCATTTTATATTTTAATAATTAACGTAAAGATTGTTAGAGAGTTAAGTGCGCTTGTAAAGCGTTAGGTTTTTAAGAAAAAAATAGTGAAGTGTTTAAAATATCAATTTTAATTAATAAGAAATAAAATAAATAAATGAAAGATAAAGGTCTACATCCAAAAAACAAATTCAACAAGGGATATAATTTTGAAGAATTAAATGTTATAAACCCAGCATTAAAAGAATTTGTTGCTAAAAACGAATTTGGTACTGTTACCATCGATTTTTCGAATCCGGAAGCGGTAAAAGAATTAAATAAAGCCTTATTATTTTCTTTTGATAAAATTTCTACGTGGCATTTTGGAGATAAAAATTTATGTCCACCAATACCAGGACGTTTAGATTATATTCATCATTTAGCAGATTTACTTTCTGGAGAAAAAAAAATTAAAATTTTAGATATTGGTACAGGTGCAACAGGTATTTATCCTTTATTAGGTATTGCAGAATACGATTGGAATTTTGTTGCTACAGATATAGATTTAGATTCTTTAGATACTGTACAAGATATTATGGATGATAATAAACTTAGTGCTAACATAGAGTTACGTCACCAAGAAAATGAAGCGCAAATTTTAAAAGGAGTTTTAAAAGATGGTGATTCTTTTTCTGCTGTAATGTGTAACCCTCCTTTTTACAAATCGGCAGAAGAAGCACAAGGAGCAAACGGTAGAAAATCTAGAAATTTAGGTAATAACGCTGTTAGAAACTTTGCAGGTAATAATAATGAACTTTGGTACATTGGTGGCGAGAAAGCTTTTTTACATAATTATTTATATGAAAGTTCTTTGTTTCCTAAAACTAGTAAATGGTTTACAAGTTTGGTTTCTAAAAAAGAAAACGTAAAAAGTTTAGAGAAATCTTCAGCTAAATTAGGAGCTAAAGAGTTTAAAATTATTCCGATGCATCAAGGAAATAAAGTAACAAGAGTTGTTGCTTGGAGATTTTAATCGCAGGGCGATAGCCAAGGTCTTAATTATCAGGGGCTTGCCTCGAAATGAAAAAACATGTTTCGGAAGCATAATTCGTACTCTTGGTGCGAGGTTGTTGATTAAACTTCTTTATTTTCTTAATAAGAAAACATATTTATAAAAAAGGTTCAATCAAATTTCATTTTGATTGAACCTTTTTTTTGTTTGAAATAATAGATTTCTCAATCGCCGATAAAGCTCATTTCGAAATGACACTCGGTTTGTTATTTGGAATTGGAATTTCAATCTGTCATTCCGAATGAGGAACGAAGAGGAATCTCATCCTGTTTTTTACTAATTTTATTATTATAGCTTCTATAGTTATTTTATGAGATTTCTCAATCGCAGAAAAAGCTCATTTCGAAATGACATTTGGTTTGTTATTTGAAGTTGGAAACTTAGTTTGTCATTCCGAAAGAGGAACGAAGAGGAATCACATAATTGAGTGAAAGTGTTTTATTAATCTTAATAATGTAGATTTTTTAATTGTTTTTATGAGGTTTCTTAATCGCTAAAAAGGCTCATTTCGAAATGACAAAAGAGGAATTAGTTAAAAACTACATCATTAATTTTATACTTTTTACAAATAAAGTGTAAAATAGTATAGACTAACATGTGCACAAATACTAAACATATAAAAGCATATAATGGCACACCAAGTAATTGATATGGCCAATAGTAGGTCCAAACTCCTAAATAAATAGTAATTACCTCACCAAAAGCAGGAAGTATCAATGCTAATAAAATAGCTAATAAAATCTTGTTTTTTTGACTTTGCTCCTTTAATAAAGGAATTAAATTACGTTCTAGTTTATATAAATAATGGAAAGCTAACATCCACGCAAAAGGTAACCACAAAGGTAGTTCTCTTGTAACTTCATGATATTCCCAGTAACCATTTGCAACGCCCCAAGTTTCTCCAACAATTCCACCAAAGCCAGTTAATATCATACCTATTAACAGCAACCAATTCTTATTTGTTTTTGGCAGTATAATTTCTTTGTAAATATTATGTATAATCTTAAGTACTAATATACCTGCAATAATAGCATCGTATTGTTTTAAAATACCAATTAGTATTCCTGCAATTATAAGTTTGATGAGGGCTTTAAGCGTTTCTTTTAAGAATACGTTTTTTTTTGTAATCATGTAAGTTTTTTCAATGGCAAAAATAGTGCTTTTGTTTTATTGGTTAGAAAGTAAGTTTAAATTTTTATCAATTTTGCTTTTTACTTGTATCTTCTAAAACGGCTTCACCTTTTATTAACCAAGAAAAACCAAAAGCCCAAAGAGCTAATGTTTCGCAGTAAAAGATAATGTTTGTTTCGTTTCTAGCTTCTTCTGTCATGACTATAAAACTAAGACCTGCACTACCTACAAATAGTATAATTATGATGCCACATCCTAAATAAAATTTATTTCTTAATTTTTTCATTTCAGAACGTTTTTCAACAGCAACACCTCTTCTAAAAATAACTAAACAGAAGTAAGTAAAAACGGCAAATAATAGAACAGCAGAGCTTAGGTGGATTGTTCTTATAAATGCAATTTTACTTGTAGTTGGAAATAATGCTACACAAATGGCAAATGCACCGCCTAAATTAGCAAAAAAATTATCGTTATATAAAAGTCCTTTTCCTTCACTTTTATATCCTTTATAGGAAAATAAGAAAAAACCAAGTACAAATAAAAAACCAACAAAAACATCTCTTAATTGAGTGCCATAATAATCACTTATAGAGTCTTTTATAAAATCTGCTTTATCAAAGTATAGCATTCCAAACCCTAAAATTACAGGTAAAAAAACACCAATAGAACCTATTAGTTTTCTTAATAATTTGTAAGAAATAATTAAATCATTTTCAGTTTGATGTTCATTTTTCATAGCTTATTTTTTTATAGTTAGTTGATAATCAAATATAAAAATTAATTTTTGAAGCTAAATAGGTAAAATAAGGAACAAAATTGAGGCTTGCTCTATTTTTAGTTAAAATTGAATGATATCAGTTAAACAAAATATCTATTGCTATAATAAAAGACTAATTATCAATCTAAATTTGCCTTAAACTAATAATTATGAAAAAGAAAAGATATTTAATGTTGTTTTTATTTATGATTATCTCTATTTATGCGGTAGCAGATAATTATCTAAAAGATAAAGTAGCCGATTATTTAAAATCTAAAGAAATAAGTTACAGCAATATTTCTATGAATTTGTTTTTAGGAAATATTACTTTAAATACCGTTTTTAAAGAAAAAGATAGTCTTATTTTTAAGGTAGAAAAAATAGAAGTAAAAGGAGTTTCTTACTATCAATTTATTAAAAATAATGCTATACGTGTTGCTAGTTTAAAAGCTACAAACCCAAAGGTTAACGGAAAAGTTATAAAAAATGATAAACCACTAAAGTCTTTTTTAAAAGATAGCGTAGTAGACTTAGAGATAGGTAGAATTTATATAGATAACCTTAAAATTGATGTACTAAAAAATAATAATTTTCCTTTTAAGGTTAAAAGCATTAATTTTAAAGTAGAAAATTTTAAGTTAGATTCAACCTTAAGTAAATCGATACCTTTTTCATATTCAAATATAGAATCTTCTATTACTTATTTAGAAACGCAATATTCTAAAGTTCAAAAAGTTAAGTTTTCTAAATTAACCTTTAAAGAGCGTAATTTATCTATAGATAGTTTAGAAATTGTTCCTTTAAAAAATAAGAAAGAATATATCCGTTTTGTATCCGAAGAAAAAGAATTACTAACTTTATTTAGTAAAAAAATAATTATTAATGATCTTAAAATAGAGGAAAAAGAAAAGCTAAGTTTTTCATCTAAACATATTTTATTAGATGAGGTTTTTTTTAATCTATATTTAGATGCTACTTTATTAGAGCACCCAAACAAAAGAAAAGATTTATACAGTAAAAATTTAAGAGATTTACCCTTTAATATAAATGTAGAGAAGTTAAATATAGTAAACTCTCAATTAGTTTATAAAGAATATACTATTAAGGGGAACAAAGCAGGCTTCTTAATTTTTGATGATTTAAATGCCGAAATAGTTAATATTAATAATAAAACCAATAAAAAAACAAAATTAACTACAGCTAAAATTACATCTCAATTTATGAAAGCATCTCCTTTAGAAATAATTTGGACTTTCGATATTACTAACAAAAATGATAATTTTAGAATAAGAGGAGGTTTGTTTCATATTACTTCTAAAAATATGAGTTCTTTTTTATTACCAACTATGAATGTAAAAATGGATGGTTTTATAGATAAAATGTTTTTTGATTTTGAAGGGAATGACTCTGTTTCTAATGGAAAGTTAGATGTAGATTTTAAAAATTTTAATATTAAAATTTTAGATAAAGAAAAGGATAAGAAGACTGTTATAAGTTGGCTTGTAAACCTGTTTATAAAAGATTCTTCTAAAAATGGTTTGGTAAAAGTAACAGTAGATAATCTAGAAAGAGATAAAACAAGATCTTTTTGGAATTATTTTTGGAAAAACATAGAAAAAGGACTTGAAAAATCACTTATTTAAAAACAAAAAAACCGAAGTAAAATTACTTCGGTTTTAAAAATATAATTTATTGTTCCCTATAAATTAGGTATTACTAACTCTTGCCCCACTAAAATAATATCTGCACTTTTTAAAATACTTTTGTTTGCCTCAAAAATAGCATTGTATTTATTTGATTTACCATAATATTGTTTGGCTATTTTACCTAATGTATCTCCACTTTTTACAGTATGAATTGCAAATACAGAAGTGTCTTCAACATCAATATTAGCCATAATATCGCTAGGATTTTCTCCTCCAATTTCTTTTATTTTATCCCAAAGAAGGTTTTTTTCATATTGATTTTTTGCAGTTCCGGTTACATGTAAAACTCCATTTTCTTCTTTTACATCTCCATTCTGTATTGCTAATTGTTCTCCTAAATTTAATACTTCTTGATATTTTGCTTTCATTCTAATTCTTTTATAGTTTTTTGCTTAGAATTCAAAACTACAAAAAAACCGAAGCGAGGTGCTTCGGTTTTCGATTAATGGTTTATTTTTATCGTTTACTGTCATTACTAAGAAAGTTTTTTACCTTCTGTGGTAATTTGGTAATTTAAAAGAATAAATTACTTTGTTCTAGTCTCCTTGTAATAACGGTAACTTTATAAGTGAATTACTTCATCATAAGCATCCGCAACTGCTTCCATAACAGCTTCACTCATTGTTGGGTGAGGATGAATTGTTTTTAAAACTTCATGACCAGTAGTTTCTAATTTACGTCCTAAAACTGCTTCGGCAATCATGTCTGTAACACCAGCACCAATCATATGGCAACCTAACCATTCGCCATATTTAGCATCAAAAATTACTTTTACAAAACCATCAGGAGTTCCTGCTGCTTTTGCTTTACCAGATGCAGAAAAAGGAAATTTACCAACTTTTAATTCGTAACCCGCTTCTTTAGCTTTTGCTTCTGTTAAACCAACAGATGCAATTTCTGGAGTAGCATACGTACAACCAGGTACATTACCATAATCTATAGGTTCTGTATGTAAGCCAGCTAATTTCTCAACACAAGTAATTCCTTCTGCAGAAGCAACGTGTGCCAAAGCTTGTCCAGGAACCACATCACCAATAGCATAATAACCAGGGATGTTAGTTTGATAAAAATCGTTCACTAAAATTTTATCTCTGTCAACAATAATTCCAACATCTTCTAAACCAATGTTTTCAATGTTAGATTTAATTCCAACTGCAGATAATAAAATATCAGCTGTTAAAGTTTCTTCTCCTTTTTTAGTTTTTACAGTAGCAACCACACCTTCACCTGAAGTATCAACAGACTCTACAGAAGAGTTTGTCATTACTTTAATTCCAGATTTTTTAATAGAACGCTCAAATTGTTTAGAAACGTCAATATCTTCTACAGGCACTACATTTGGCATAAATTCTACAATAGTAACCTCAGTTCCCATAGAGTTATAAAAATGAGCAAACTCAACACCAATTGCACCAGAACCTACAATAATCATAGATTTTGGTTGGCTTGGTAAATTCATTGCTTGTCTATAACCAATTACTTTTTTACCATCTTGTGGTAAGTTAGGTAACTCTCTAGAGCGTGCACCCGTTGCAATAATAATATTGTCTGCACTATATTCTGTTACCGTACCATCGGCAGCAGTAACATCTACTTTTTTACCCGTTTTTATTTTTCCAAAACCATCAATAATATCGATTTTGTTTTTCTTCATTAAAAAAGCAACCCCTTTGCTCATTCCTTCGGCAACACCACGACTTCTTTTAATTACAGCTTCAAAATCTTTATCAATAGCTTCCGCTTTTAAACCATATTGGTCTACATGCTTTAAATAATCGTAAACCTGTGCAGATTTTAACAATGCTTTTGTTGGAATACATCCCCAGTTTAAGCAAATCCCACCTAAGTGTTCTTTTTCTACAATGGCAACTTTAAAGCCTAATTGAGAAGCTCTAATCCCTGTAACATAACCTCCAGGTCCACTTCCAATAATAATGATGTCGTATTTCATAATTGTATATTTAACTTTTTATTTCTCTGTTTTGGGCGTTTTAACAGGCTTTCCGTTGTATCTTTTTTGTAAAAACAAAAAAGGATGCCACTTCAATCCCTAACGCAGGCTAATTTACTAACTTTTATACTTATAGCCAATGCTAGCGCTAACTAATTTACATTCTCTCCGGAACCTGAATTCCTAATAATAAAAAAGCAGCTTTTATCGTTTCGGCAACCTTTTTAGATAGCTGAACTCTAAATACTTTTTTATCTAAATCTTCTTCTCCTAAAATATGTACATTCTGATAAAAAGAATTAAACTCTTTTACCAAATCATAGGTGTAATTTGCAATAATTGCTGGTGAATAATTTGCAGCTGCTTGTTGCACCGTTTCTGGATATAATTCTAATTGTTTTAACAATTCTTTTTCCTTTTCGTGTAATTCTATAGTTACAGGTTGTGAATAATCAAAATCTGCTTTTCTAATGATAGATTGAATTCTAGCATAGGTATACTGAATAAAAGGACCTGTGTTTCCCTGAAAATCTACAGAGGATTTTGGGTCGAATAAAATTCTCTTTTTAGGATCTACTTTTAAAATAAAATATTTTAATGCTCCTAAACCAATAACTTCATACAAATCATTTTTTTCTTGATCAGAATACCCGTCTAATTTCCCTAATTCTTCAGAAATAGTTTTAGCTGTTTCTGTCATTTCTACCATTAAATCATCCGCATCTACAACAGTTCCTTCTCTAGATTTCATTTTTCCAGAAGGTAAATCTACCATTCCGTAACTTAAATGATGTAATTGTTTAGCCCAATCGAAACCTAGTTTTTTCAAGATTAAAAATAATACCTGAAAATGATAATCTTGCTCATTACCAACCGTATATACCATTCCACCAACATCTGCATAATCTTTTACACGTTGTATAGCAGTACCAATATCTTGTGTCATGTAAACGGCAGTACCGTCAGAACGCAACACAATTTTTTCATCTAAACCATCTTCAGTTAAATCGCACCAAACAGAACCATCTTCTTTTTTATAGAAAACACCTTTTTCTAAGCCTTGTGCAACCACATCTTTTCCTAATAAATAGGTATTACTTTCATAATATAACGTGTCAAAATCTACACCCATATTTTTGTAAGTAACCTCAAAACCTTTATACACCCAAGAGTTCATCTCTTTCCAAAGCGCTACAACTTCTTCATCTCCAGCTTCCCATTTTAGCAACATTTGTTGTGCTTCTACAAATAACGGAGCTTCTTTTTTAGCTTCTTCTTCTGTTTTTCCTTCCGCAATTAATTGCGCAATTTCTTTTTTATATTCTTGGTCAAATTTTACATAGTAATTACCAACCAATTTATCTCCTTTTAATCCGGTAGATTCTGGAGTTTCTCCATTACCGAATTTTTCCCAAGCCAACATCGATTTACAGATATGAATACCTCTGTCGTTAATAATTTGTGTTTTATAGACTTTTTTACCAGCAGCTTTTATAATTTCTGCAACAGAATAGCCTAATAAATTATTACGAACGTGCCCTAAGTGTAAAGGTTTGTTGGTATTTGGCGATGAATATTCTACCATCATTGCTTTTTCATCTGCCTTTGGCGAAACAGATCCATAAGTAGTATCTGTATAAATGGTATTAAAGAAATTTGTGTAAAAACTATCGTCTATTACTAAGTTTAAAAAGCCTTTAACTACGTTGTAATTTGTAATTTCTGTTATATTTTCTACCAAATATTTTCCTAAATCCTCACCAATTTGTACCGGATTTCCTTTTTTGTAACGCAATAAAGGGAATACAACTACGGTAATGTCTCCTTCAAATTCTTTTCTGGTTGCCTGAAATTCTACAGTTGGAATTTCTATATTGTATAAAGCTAAAAAACCTTCTTTTACTTTGGTTTCTATAATGTTTTGAATGCTCATGTAGTATCGAAAATTGAATTGCAAAATTACATATTTTTATTTGTTTTTTAGAATGATTTTTGGTTAAGAATAATTGTATTTTTGCACAATGGAAAAACGCTTAAAACAACTACCAAAATTAGCAGAAGATGCTAAAAAAGAAAACCTAAAATATTTTACGAACCTTAAAAAAAGAGTACCTAAAAATTTAGATTATGTTGTGCAAGAATTACACGATGCAGAGTTTAAAAAAACAGATTGTTTAACGTGTGCAAATTGCTGTAAAACTACAAGCCCAATTTTTACAGATAAAGATACAGAGCGTATTGCTAAGCATTTAAAAATGAAAGTGGCAGATTTTCAAAAGCAATATTTACAAAGAGATGAAGATGATTTTATGGTGTTAAAAACGGCGCCTTGTTCTTTTTTAGATGAAAGTGATAATACTTGTTTTATTTATGATGTTCGCCCTAAAGCTTGTGCAGAATACCCACATACAAATCGTAAGAAATTTATAGGTATTACCGATTTAACCGTGGCCAATACTGCTATTTGTCCTGCTGCTTATAATATTGTAGAGGCTTTAAAAAAGCGCATACCTTATGAGTATAATGTAAAAAAGAAGAGGAGTTAGTTTGTAAAACTGTTAAACTTATCTAAAAGAATAGTTCAATTATATTTTGGCACAGATGTTGCTTTTTATAATAATGAAGACAACGTAGTAAACTGTTTTCATTGTGTTAATAATTTGAATTAGTTAATAAAAAAAAACATCTTGAGAGAGATGTTTTTTTTGTGCTTTATTTATTTATTTATCAATGCAATTGCGTTTTTGGTTTCTGTTTGAGGTAATTTACAGGTTCCTAAATTACAGACGTACATAAAGGTTTCATCTGTAATAAATTTATCTTTTAGTAAAGGGATTGTGTTGTTCTCTTTAAAATCTCCGGCTATAATTATATTAGGAATGTAGTAGTTTTGCAATTCGTTTTTAAGAAGCGTTGCATTATGCCCAACAATGGCCACTTCATAAAAAGGTCTTGTATAATTGGTCATTAAATTTAACCAATTGCTATAACTAGAAGGATTTGTTAAAACATCATCTTTTATATTATGTAACATCTGATTTGCAATTTTGTTAAAGTTAGTGTCTGAATAATAAAGGCTAAGTTTAAACAAACAATTTGCTAAAATAGAATTAGGAGAAGCAATTACATTATCATCAACTTTTACTTTTCTAGAAATTAATTTTTCATCTTTATTAGACGTAAAGTAAAACATATTGTTTTCTTTATTAAAATAATTTTCTAAAGTAAAGTCCATTAATTTTCTAGACTCATGCAACCATTTTTCATCAAGAGTAACTTCATACAAATTAATAAAAGCATCTATTAAAGTAGCGTAATCTTCGGAATAGGCATTAATAGTACTTTTACCGTTTTTGTAATTTCTATAAAGAGTTCCGTCTTTTTGTAATTGGTTATTTAAAATAAAATTAGCGTTTTTAAGAGCCGTTTTTAAATAAGCTTCGTTTTTTAAAGCATTATATGCGTCCGTATATCCTTTAATCATTAAAGCATTCCAAGAAGTTAAAACTTTATTATCTAAATTCGGTTTTGCTTTTTCTTTTCTCGCTTTTTTAAGTATTGCTTTCCAATTTTTTATGGTTGATGAAAGTGCATCCGCACTTATTTTATGTTTATTGGCAAAAGCTTTATCTGTAGTACTTCTTATTAAAACATATCGGTTTTTTTCCCACAAACCAAAATCATTTATATTATAATACTCTTTAAACAAGGCGTAATCATCAGTAATTAAAGCTTGCAGTTCTTGTTTTGTAAAATAATAATATGCCCCTTCTTCTAATTCGTTTTTTTTGTTTTTACTATCGGCATCTAAAGAAGAAAAGAAGGCACCGTTTTGGTCTGTTAATTCTTGTGCTACAAAACTTAAGGTTTCTTCAATTACTGTTTTGTACAACTCGTTTTTATCTTTTTGATATGCTTTTGCATACAAACTAACAAGTTGTGCGTTGTCATAAAGCATTTTTTCAAAATGAGGAATGTGCCATTTTTTATCAGTAGCATATCTAGAAAACCCTCCGTTTATTTGATCGTAAATTCCACCAAAAGCCATTTTTGTTAAGGTAGTTTCTACATGATTATTTATATTAAGATCATCAAATTGATAACCATATCTCATTAAAAACTCTAAAGAATTTGGCATCGGAAATTTTAGATCTCTTTTAGAACCACCATAAATACTGTCTAAGTTTTGTTGCCAATTTAAAACGGCTTTTTTGATATCTGTAGCCTTAAAATCAGCCTTGTCTTTTCTAATAGTAATCAATTCAGATTTCTGAATACCTTCTGTTAGTTTTGTTGCAAAATCTACTGCTTTTTCAGGATTCTCTTTATAAAGTTTAGTGAGGTCTAACAAGACTTTTTTCCATTGTTCTTTTGTAAAATAAGTTCCGCCAAAAATGGGTCTTCCGTCTGGTAATGCAATACAGTTTAGTGGCCAACCACCGCTACCAGTCATTAATTGTACAGCGTTCATGTATACATTATCAATATCTGGTCTTTCTTCTCTATCAACTTTGATACTAATAAAATTGTCGTTCATTATTTTGGCAATAGAATCGTTTTCGAAACTTTCTTCTTCCATAACATGACACCAGTGGCAAGCAGAATAACCAATAGAAATAATAATTAACTTATTCTCGTTTTTTGCAAGTTGTAATGTTTTATCATTCCAACCTTTCCAATTAACAGGGTTATTTGCGTGTTGTAATAAATAAGGACTTGTTTCATTTGCCAATTCATTTTGGCTTACTGTTTCTCCTTTTTTATGACAGTTTAAACAGAGTGTTAGGTATAAAAAAAAGATGCTTTTAATGATCGGTTTCAAACTTTTATTATTTATTAAAAATTAAAATGAAATTTCAATAGCACTAATGTATTATAAAACTCTAATTTACAAAATTCTTTTGATGCAAAATCTAAAGCATCAAATACCTCATATGTGTTATTGTCTAGTAAAATGGGCTATTAAGAGCAGAATTGCAACAAATGTTTTAATCTTAGTTCAATTAGTTTTATTCTGATATTTACTTAAATAGTAGTTTTATCAAAAATAGTAAACAATAAAATAAACTTTAATTATGAGACTAGCGTTTAAAAAAAAAAATTACTTACTCGTTTTTATTTTGTGCTTACAGATTTCATATATGAAAGCACAAAATAAGATTCCTCAAATTCAATTAGATAAAAATCAAGTATCTACCGCTTTTATAGAAAACAAAATAGATAGTATCATTGCTATTTTAACTTTAGAAGAAAAAGTAGCAATGACGCATGCTCAATCTAAGTTTAGCACAAAAGGTGTTGAGAGGTTGGGGATTCCAGAAGTTTGGATGTCTGATGGACCTCATGGAGTTAGAGCAGAAATTAGTTGGGATGCTTGGGAAAATGCAGGTTGGACAAATGATGCTATTACAGCTTTTCCAGCATTAACGTGTTTAGCGGCAAGTTTTAATCCAGAATTGGCAAGGGAATATGGTTTTAGTTTAGGAGAAGAAGCTAGGTATAGAAAAAAGGATGTACTTCTTGGACCCGGTGTAAACATCTATAGAACCCCCATGAACGGTAGAAATTTTGAGTATTTAGGAGAAGATCCTTTTTTAGCTTCTACCATGGTTGTTCCTTATATAAAAGGTGTTCAAGAAAATGGTGTTGCTGCTTGTGTAAAACATTTTGCCTTAAATAATCAAGAACATTGGAGAGATAAAATTAATGTAGAAGTAAGCGACAGAGCATTGCATGAAATTTATTTGCCAGCTTTTAAAGCTGCAGTGCAAAAAGGGAATGTTTGGGCATTAATGGGCGCTTATAATAAATTTAGAGGTCAGTACACAACACATAATAAAATTCTTCATAAAATTTTAAAAACAGATTGGGGTTTTAATGGAGTTGTAATTAGCGATTGGAGTTCTGTACATTCAACAAAAGAAGCGGCTTTATATGGTGTAGATATGGAAATGGGGACTGGAACTGATGGTTTGGGTACAACGACAAATAACCATTATCAACATTATTATTTAGCAAATCCGTTTTTAGAAGCAATTAAAAATGGCGAATTAAGCGAAGATTTGGTAGATGATAAAGTACGTAGAATCTTAAGATTAATCTATCGTACAAATTTAAACCCAAATAGAACTTTAGGTAAATTAAATAATGAAGAGCATCATAATGTTGCTAGAAAAGTAGCTACAGAAGGAATTGTTTTACTGAAAAATGAAGATAATTTTTTCCCTATTCAGGATAAAAAAGGAGTAACTATTGCGGTTATAGGTGAAAATGCAACAAGAGATATGACGCAAGGTGGAGGGTCATCTCAATTAAAACCTCTTTTTGAAATTTCTCCTTTACAAGGGATTAAAGAAAGATATAAAAACGCAACCATTATTCATACAATGGGATATGAAACAGGAGCTTCTGTGTATGATGAAATTTTGCCTGCAACTTTAAATCAAGATTCTTTGTATGTAAAAGCAATTGAAGTAGCTAAAAAAGCAGACATTGTTCTTTTTATAGGAGGATTAAATAAAAGCCATCATCAAGATAGCGAAGGAGATGATAGAGAAATTTATGGATTGCCTTACGGACAAGAAAAATTAATAAACGGAATTCATGAAGTTAATAAAAATTTAGGATTTTTATTAGTTACGGGAAATGCCGTAAAAATGCCTTGGGTTTCTAAAACAAAAGGAATTTTACAAACTTGGTATTTAGGAAGTATGGCAGGACATGCTATTGCAGATATTGTTAGTGGAGATGTAAATCCTTCAGGGAAACTTCCTTTTTCTTTTCCAAAAGAATTAAATGACAATGCAGCACATACATTTGGTAAGATTTCGTATCCAGGAGATGGTGTTAATCAAGAATATACAGAAGATATTTTGGTTGGGTATAGATGGTTTGATACTCAAAAAATAAAACCTCAATACGCTTTTGGTTATGGAATGTCTTATACCGATTTTAAAATTTCTGATGTAAAGATAGATCAAGAAAAATATACTAAAAAAGATCAAATAAAAGTAACTTTTAATGTTGCTAATACAGGTGATAGAGAAGGAGCAGAGGTTGTACAAGTATATGTAGGTAAACATAAATCTAAAGTAAAAAGAGCTTTAAAAGAATTAAAAGGATTTACGAAAGTGAATTTAGAAAAAGGAGCGGAAAAAACAGTTACAATTTCTATTGATGCTGCAACATTAGCATATTACAATACTGATATTTCAGACTGGTCTGTAGAAGACGGAACATATTATTTATATGTAGGAAATGCATCAAACAATATTGTGAAAAAGATTAAATTTAGTTTGTTTTAATTTGAGTTTATAAATGTGAAAAAAGCAGTATAAAGTTACTTTGTACTGCCTTTTTTTTGAATTAAAAAAGATGATAAAAAAGTTAGTATGTATTAGTTTTTCAATATTATTTTTTGCTTGCCATTCTAAAGTTAAAAAGAAAGAAGAAATGGTAAAAGAACCTCAAAAAATAGCCGTCTTAGAGTATCAAGTAAAAGCAACTTTGGGAGAAGGTGCAATTTGGAATTATAAAACGCAAGAATTATATTGGGTAGATATAGAAGGAAAAAAATTAAACATTTACAACCCGGTTTCTAAGATAAATAAAGTTTTAAATACAACATCTAGAATTGGTACCGTAGTGCCTTTTACAAAAAAAGAAGCAATGGTTGCTTTAGAAGATGGTATTCATAAAATGAATTTACAAACCGGAGAAAGTACTTTGTTTACAGACATGAAAAGTGAATTACCAGGCAGTAGATTAAATGACGGAAAATGTGACCCAGCAGGAAGGTTCTGGGTAGGTTCTATGCATTTAGAACAAGAAACAGCAAAAGCCAATTTATACACCATTACATCAGAAAATATTTTACAAAAGAAAATTGATAGCGTAACGATTTCTAACGGAATTGTTTGGACTTCCGATAAAAAAACGATGTATTATATTGATACGCCAACATCAACCATAAAATCTTTTGATTATAATAATGAAACTGGCGAAATATCAAACGGAAAAATTGCAGTTGAAATTCCGATTTCTTTGGGTTTTCCTGATGGAATGACAATTGACGATGAGGATCTGCTTTGGGTAGCAATGTGGAATGGAAATGCAGTTATTAGATTTAATCCTAAAACAGGTAAAGTAGTTTCTAAAATAGAAGTTCCGGCACACAATATTACTTCCTGTGCATTTGGAGGAGAAAATTTAGACATCCTTTATATTACTTCTGCAAGCGTAGATATGACTGCAAAAGAAATAGAGAAATACCCTTTGGCGGGATCTGTTTTTAAAGTAAAACCTGGTGTTAAAGGAGTAAATAGTAATTTTTATATCGAAAATAAACCAACCAAATAAATAATATTATGAGAAAATTAGTCCTTTCATTACTATTGCTATCAACAATTATAGGTTGTAAAGAAAACAAAGTTTCTTTTGTAAAAGACACCACTCATGAAGCAAAAATAGCTGCAATTATCTCTAAAATGACTCTCGAAGAAAAAATTGGACAAACCAATTTAAGAGGCGTTTCTAGTAGTGCAAAATCTTTACCTACAGATTTAAAAGAATCTGTAAAAAGAGGGAATGTAGGCGCTTTTCTAAACATCATGAATTTAGAATATGTAGATGAATTACAAAGAATTGCGGTAGAAGAAAGCCCAAATGGGATTCCGTTAATTTTTGGTAGAGATGTAATTCATGGTTTTAAAACGTTGTTTCCTATTCCTTTAGGTTTAGCAGCAACTTGGGACGCAGAAATGGTAGAGAAATCTTCTGAAATTGCTGCTTTTGAAGCTTCGGGAGCAGGAATAAGATGGACGTTTGCACCCATGTTAGATATTGCAAGAGATAGCCGTTGGGGAAGAATAGCAGAGTCTCCTGGAGAAGATCCTTATTTATCAGCTGTTTTAGGAGCCGCTTACGTAAAAGGTTTTCAGGGAGATGATTTAAGTAATCCATATAGAATTGCAGCATCTGCAAAACATTATATTGGTTACGGAGCCGCTATTGGCGGTAGAGATTATAATACCGTAAATTTAAATGAACCGCTTTTAAGAAATGTTTATTTACCACCATTTAAAGCAGCTGTAGACGCTGGTGCTGCAACAGTTATGAGTGCTTTTAATGAGATAAATGGAATACCTGCAACTGGTAATAAATTTCTATTAAAGGATGTTTTAAGAGGAGAATTACAATTTGATGGTTTTGTGGTAAGTGATTGGGATTCTGTAATAGAAATGGTGTATCATGGTTTTGCAAGAGATGATAAACACGCAGCAGAATTAGCCGCAAAAGCGGGATTAGATATGGAAATGAGTAGTGAGGCTTATGAGCATCATCTAAAAGAATTAATTAAAGAAAATAAAGTAAGTATAGAAGAATTAAACGAATTTGTACGTAATATTTTACGGGTTAAATTTAGATTAGGTCTTTTTGATAATCCATATAGAAATAAAAAGCATACGGGTAATTTTTATGCAGAAAGTCATTTAGCAGAAGCAAAAAAAGCTGCCATTGAAAGTACTGTTTTACTAAAAAATAAGAATTCTATTTTACCAATAGCAGAAAAAACAAACGTAGCAATTATTGGTCCTTTGGCAAATGCACCACACGAACAATTAGGTACTTGGTCTTTTGATGGAGAAAAAGAACATACCAACACTCCTTTAGATGCGTACCAAAAAGCAAATACAAATTTTAAATTTGCAAAAGGCTTAGATTATAGTAGAGATAAATCAACAAAAGGATTTAAAGAAGCTATCGATATTGCAAAAAAATCTGATGTTATTTTATTTTTTGGTGGTGAAGAAGCTATTTTATCTGGAGAAGCGCATAGTAGAGCAAACATTAATTTACCTGGAGCACAAGAAGAATTAATTAACGAATTGTCAAAAACAGGAAAGCCAATTGTTTTAATTATTATGGCAGGTAGACCTATTACAATTACAAATTTGATAGATAAAACGGATGCTGTTTTAATGGCATGGCACCCAGGGACAATGGGGGGTGAGGCTTTATATGAAATTATAAATGGTATAAAATTTCCAGAAGGTAGGTTGCCTGTTTCTTGGCCAAAAACAGCAGGTCAGTTGCCGTACTTCTACAATCATAAAAACACTGGTAGACCTGCAGATAGCACAAATTATATAGCTATGGATAAAATTCCTATCGCTGCATGGCAAAGTTCTTTAGGAAACAAGTCACATTATTTAGATGTTGGTTTTACGCCTCATTTTCCTTTTGGTTATGGTTTGTCTTACACTACTTTTAAATATGAAAATGTATCAATTTCTAAAGATATTATCAATTTTAATGAAGACTTAGAAATTAAAGTTTCTATTACCAATACAGGCAAAAAGGATGGTAAAGAAATTGCGCAATTATATGTACAAGATATTGTGGGGAGTATTACAAGGCCTGTAAAAGAATTAAAAAGGTTTAAACATATCTTCTTAAAAAGTGGAGAAACCAAAGAGGTTACTTTTAAAATTTCTTCTAAAGATTTAGAATTTGTAAATCATAAATTGGTAAATGCTGCAGAAGAAGGAACGTTTAATCTTTGGGTTGGACCTAATGCCGCACAAGGCTTAAAAACTTCCTTTTTATTAAAAAAGTAATTTATAACTCAATCAAAAATAACGAAGGTCAAAAGATATTTTATTTTTTGACCTTCGTTATTTTATTTAAAAGGTAATATTATGATTGATTTTACGCTTTTACCTTTCTACTATATTAAATTGTAGTGTTGCATTATTTTTTGCAACGACTATATATTTTAATTTCCCTATGTTGTTTCCTTATAGGTAATCTATATCTCTATGCTTACCGATTTTTGTTATAAACTAATTAAAATGCTTTAGAACCGCTTCTATTAAATTAAGGAGAACTGTTTAGTGTTTTCGGAAAAGTACTTTTAGCATCATTTATAAGCAATCTATCTTTTAACATGGCAGTTTTTTTTTATACTCATAACCACTAATTATCACATACAGATCAATATCCTTAACGTAATCAAAAAAGGCAGCTAGCATTGTTATCTGTGTTATATTCTTTTGTTTTTTATACCGTTTTACCTGCTACAGAGTAATAAATATTTAAAGATCCATCGTTATTAATATCTACTACATCAATACCTGAAAATAAATATAGGTATGGTTAAATTATTTGGTTTGTAGAAAGTTGTGTAAATACTGTAACAAGATGGTTTTAGTTTTCTTTTAATGAGTAACCGATTATGGTTGTAAAAGGTATAATAGAAGTAAAAAAAGTATTTGAAGGGGAAGTAGTATTTAAAAAAAAATAGAGCAGTATGAAATGTTTTGACATACTGCTCTATTAGTAAAAAAAAATGGGGGGTTATATATAATTAATATCCTGGGTTTTGATCAGTAATTGATAACTTAGAATTTTTATCTATTTCAGTATTCGGGATTGGGAATAGGTTGTTTGTAGAGCTATATCCTGTACCTGCTAATTCTGTTGCAGCTTTACCCCAACGAACTAAATCCCAGAAACGTTGCCCTTCATGAGCTAATTCTAAGAATTTTTCATTTACAATAGCTTCAAATAACGCATCACCTGTTAAATTCACATCAATATTTGCTAAACCTGCTCTGTTTCTAACTTTATTTAACTCTGTTCTAGCCATACCATCCTGTCCGTCTTTATTATAAGCTTCTGCAGCTAATAATAGTACTTCTGCATAACGAAACAGTCTGTAGTTTGTACCGTAATTTAATTCTTTAACGCCATCACTACTTGTGTCTTCTAGTTTTGTACCATATTTTATTCTAATAGCACCTTCATAATCCCAAATTACACCACCAGTTGCTGCTGTTGGGTCTACAGAACCACCTGCAGCAATTAATTCAGCTTCTGTCATAAGCGTTGCTGCTTTTCTTTTTGTATCACCGGCAGCTTCAAAAGCTTTTACCAATTTACTAGTAGGTAAGTTAAAACCCCAACCGTTAATAAGTCCTGTTCCAGTAACATCAAAAATTCCATCACCTCTTGGGCCCATTAGTTGTATGTGTAAGTTACTTTCGTTTCTACCACCCCAAGCAAGGTTTCCCCAGTCTCTAGCTGATGTAGAAATGTATCCCATTTCGAATAATGATTCTTTTCCGAATTCTTTATTGATACTCCAAACATCCTCCGGATTCTCTTCTAAGTCTATAGCAGGATTGTCTATTACAGATTTAAAGTAAGGGATAGCATCGCTATATTTTTCTTGAAAAACCAATACTTTACCCATTAAAGCCTCAGCTGTTTCAGATGTTGCTCTAAAACTGTCAGATTCTCCTTTAGCAGGTAAACCATTAATTGCTGCAGTTAAATCTAATTCAATTTGAGTATAAATAGTTGCTCTAGAAGATTTTTCTATTCCAAAATCTTCTGCTTTTTCAGGTACTGTTAATCTTAAAGGCACATCACCAAACATGGTAGTTAACTCAAAATAACACCAAGCTCTCATAAATTTTGCTTCAGCTAAAGCTCTGTCTTTATTTCCTAAATTGCTATCAGCAATGTTATTAATTACTAAATTAGAAAGCGCTATAGTTCTATAATATAAATCCCAAACACTTGCTATAGATACATTAGATGATGATACTTTGGCATAATCATCAATGTTTTGTAGTTGATTTTGATCGTTAGAGTTACCACCTGCAGCATTAGAATCATCGCCTGGAAGTAGTTTTACTAAAAAGGCGCTGCTCCAGTCTTTACTGTAATTATGTTGCATTAAATCATAGATTCCTATAATTGCTGTTTCTACATTTTCTTCTTCAAGAAAGTAAGTTTCTAATTCTTCTACATTAATTCTAGGGTTTTCTGTAAACTCATCGGTACAAGAAAAGACTCCTAAAAAAAGAATTCCTATAATTGTTAAAAATGTTTTTTTCATAATATGTTGTTTTTTTATTAAAAGTCTAAAGAAAGTCCAAATACTGCTTTGGCAGCTGTTGGGTAAAAACCTCTATCTACACCTATAGAATTATAGTTAAAATTTCCTATTTCTGGATCTAAACCTTTGTAGCCTGTAAAGGTGAAAAAGTCGTCTAAAGAAACATACATTCTTAAGTTTTTAATATGTATTTTGTTGGTAAAGTTTTCTGGTAAAGTATACCCAAATTGAATCTGTTTAATTCTCATAAAAGAACCATCTTCTACCATTAAATCTGTTTCATAAGACCCCGTTACACTTGCAGCACCTGGAAAACTAGCTACATCTCCTGCTTTTTGCCATCTCTCATTAAAGAAATGAACCGGTTTGTTGGTAATAGGTCTAGATGGTTGATGATAGGTTGCAATAATATCATTACCTATCGTTCCTTGAAATTGTAAGTTAAAGTCAAATGCTTTGTAACCTAAACTTATATTTCCACCAAATAATACGTCTGGGTGTGGGGAACCTATATTTGTTTTATCTGCAGAAGTAATTCCTGCTACACCATCTGTATCCATTATTACAACTTCTCCATTAGCAGGGTTTATTCCGTCTGTTTTATATCCGTAAAAATACCAAGATGGTTGTCCTTCTGTAAACCTTGTAATTCCATCAGCATTTTGAGGCGCACCCGCTCCAGAAAGAGAAGTTCCTTCTGGAACAAAAAGAATTTCTGTAACCTTATTTTGTAAAGTAGATAAGTTTGCATTAAGGTTATATCTAAGACCACTTTCTGTAGTATCTCCGTAGCCTACTTCAAATTCGAAACCTTTATTTTCTATAGTACCAGAATTAAACTCGTTAGATTTAAAACCTGCAGAACCTGGTGTAATTAAAGTACCATCATTAATAATGGCATCTCTTGTTGTTTTTTTATAATAATCAACAGAGAAAGATAACTTATTATCTAAAGCTCTTAAATCTATACCCAAATCTAATTGTTCTGATGTTTCCCAAACTAAGTTAGGGTTAGAATATGCGGTAATTTGTGAACCAGTATTTCCTAAATAATCGATACTTTGTCCGTTAATTGTTGAGGTAATATAGGTTCTGTCTGAGTTACCGTTTAAGTTATTTCTACTACCGTTTTGTCCCCAACTTGCTCTAAGTTTTAAGTAATCTAATTTAGAATCTTCTTTCCAGAAATCTTCTTTAGAAACTACCCAACCCGCAGAAAATGCTGGAAATGTACCTGATTTATTTGCCGATGGAAATTTATCTGATTTATCTCTTCTAATAGATGCTTCAAATAAATATTTACCAGAATAATCATATGAAAGTCTACCGAACATAGAAACCATATTGTCTGGTGATGGATCTATTTGGTTTATTTGCGTGTTAAAATCTGGTAAATCAAAATCAAAGCCTGTAAAGTCTGCAATAGAAGAAGAGCCACTTCTAGATGTTGGCGTTGTAAGTCTGGTTTCTTCTGCAGAATACCCCGCTAATAATTTAAAGTTATGGTTACCCACTTCTTTTTCATAAGAGGCAAAGTTTTCCCACAACCATCTTTTAGATTTTACAATGGTTTGAGAGCCGGCATATGTTGTATTGGCTGCTTCAGAAGAAACATAATATGGATTAATCATATTTCTGGTATCCCATTGATTTTTATCATATCCTAATCTAGTAGTAAAAGAAAAGCCTTCAAATGGTTTAAACTTTAAATAAGCTGAGGTTAAAAATTGATACGAGTCTACAGTAGTTCTATTGATGTTGTTTCCATATGCTACTGGGTTAATAACTTCTCCTGTAGAATAACTTGGATATCCGTATACATTGCCGTTACCGTCTTTTAACACAGGTACCCCGTTTGCAGTAGCACGATCTGTAACCGATTGTGGTACACTTTCGTTAGCATAAGTTACAGGTGTTAAAGGATCTATAATTAACATATTTTGAATTACACCTCTAGTATCACTGTTTTCTTGAATTCCGCTTTTATCAGAAGAAGAATAGGTAGAATTAATACCTACTTCTAACCATTTAGCAACATCTCCTTTTAGGTTTACTCTAAAAGTAGATCTTTTAAAAGAGGTACTTCCATCACCCACAATACCATCTTGGTCTAAGTGAGAAGCAGATGTATAATATGAAAAATGATCTGTAGCACCAGATAAATTAATGTCATTTCTATGCATTACTGCTGTAGAGAAAGTTTCTTCAATCCAGTCTGTATCATAACCATTATCAACCACACTTGTTAAACCAGCTTCATTCATATATGTTACAAATTGTGAAGCATTCATTAACTCCATATTTGTTTTTAAAGACTGAATACCAAATTGAGAATTAAAAGAAACTTGTAAGCCTCCTTTTCTACCTCTTTTTGTTGTAATAATTACAACTCCGTTTGCACCTTCTGTACCATAAATAGCAGCAGAAGCAGCATCTTTAAGGATTTCTATATTTGCAATATCAGACGGAGCAATATCTGCAATAGAAGAGGCTTTCATGCCGTCAACTATAAACAAAGGCTCTGAATTTCCACTAGAACCCGCACCACGAATTCTAATTTTTGCACCCGAACCAGGAGATCCAGAAGAAGAAGATACCGTAACACCAGATGTTCTACCTTGTAATACAGATTCTACTCTTTGGTTAGAAGAACTTTTAATTTGTTTAGAATCGATACTTGAAATAGCTCCGGTAACTAAGCTTTTTTTCTTACTACCGTATCCAACTACTACAATTTCATCTAAAGATTCTAGATTATCTTGTAAAACTACATTAATTTTAGTTCGGTTTCCTACAAGTATTGTTTGAGAATTCATACCTAAGTATGAAAAAACTAACTCATCGTTTGGTGACACATCAGGTAATGAGTAATTTCCTTCAAAATCTGCATTGGCACCTTTAGTTGTTCCTTTAATAACAACAGATACTCCTGGTAAAGTATTTCCTTGAGAGTCTGTTACCTGACCAGTAATTGTCTTGTTTTGCGAAAAAACATTCTGCACACATAAAAGTAGGCATGCAATAATCGTGACTTTAAATTTTATCATCATTCATATTAATTGGTTAATTAAATTTTTTTTGATTGACAATGTACAAACCAAATACTTCCGTTATATATTATTAAGAATTAGCACTAGTAGTAATAACATTATAATTACTAATAGTACCTCGTAAAATAATTTTTTCTTAGAGTCTTTTTGCTTCATAAACATTGCTGTACTCTTCAAATGTAGAAGAACAAAAGCATCTTTTTTAACACAAAAAAAACAGCTTTTAAAACAATTGTTGCTATTTAACCTTTAATTAACATAGATGCTACATTTAATTCATTTAACGCAACAATTGTTCTATAGCAGTATTTTAGGGGGGAACAAAGTATAGTTGAAAAAAGTGTTTTTAAATATGTAAAGTGTTTTAATAGTGTTAATTAGCTTCTAAATATTAAATATTAACATCTTTTTTAATTTCTATTTCAGATGGTAAAACTCCAAAATGGGCTTTAAAGCATTTAGAAAAATAAGACGGAGAAGAAAAGCCTACACTAAAACAAGCTTCGCTAATATTACCTCTACCTGAATCTAAAATTTGTTTGGCTCTTTCTAATCTTATTTTTCTAATAAATTCATTAACCGTCTGACCTGTTATGGCTTTTATTTTTCGATACAACTGACTTCTACTTAGCTTTAATTGTGCCGCCAACTCTTCTACACTTAAATTAGAGTCAGAAATATTCTCATTTATATATTTTAGTAATTTCTGTATAAATTCTTTGTCTATAGAATTTGAGTTTATTTTTTCTTCTGCTCCACTAATAGCTCCAAAAAATTTATCAAAAATTAATTGTCTACTTGTTATTAATTGAGACAGACGTAATTTTAAGAGTTTTAAATCGAAAGGTTTTATCATATAGGCATCCGCACCATTTTCTATTCCTTCAATTCTATTTTCTATGGTGGTTCTTGCTGTAAGCATTAAAACGGGTATGTGGCTTGTAGACGCATCTGTTTTTATGGTTTTACAAAAAATAAAACCATCCATTTCTGGCATTACAACATCAGTAATTATTGCATCAGGCAAAGTTTCTTTTGCCATTTTAATACCTTCTTTACCATTGTTAGCAATAAATACCTTGTATTCTTTACTTAATTCTAGTTTTAAATAATCTAATAATTCTACATTATCTTCTACAATGAGCACTGTTTTTGTTTTGTTTAAAACGGTGTCTTCTGTTAACTGATTTTCTATCTCATCTGAATTTATTACAAGGAAACCTTCTTTTTTAGTGGCTGTATTTTCGCTTTCATATAGAATCTGATCCTCTGTATAATGTGCATTACCAGTGGGAAATAAAATTTTAAATGTGGTACCAGAGCCTACTTTACTTTCTACTTCAATTTTTCCTTTATGAAGGTATACAAAACTCTTTACAACCTCTAAACCAATACCAGTTCCGCCTATGTATGTTTTGTTTTGATCTTCTACTTGATAAAAACGTTCAAATATTTTTTCTACTTCTATTTCGTTTAGACCTGCTCCAGTATCAGAAATTACAATTTCTATAGCCTCTACAGACTTCTTTTTATCAACTAAAGGTAAATTGTATAGAGTATGATTCGAAAACAAATCAATATTAATAGCACCGCCTTTTGGAGTCGCTTTAATAGCATTAGATAAGAGATTGAAAATTATTTTTTCTAACATTTTTTCGTCTGCCCAAATTGTTAAATCTGGCACATCAGAATCTACGCTTAATAAAATATTTTTTTTGATGGTTTCTTCCTGAAAATAGTTGGCAATATTTTTAGTAAACTCAATTAAATTTATTTTACTTGCCCTAATTTTCATTTTGTTATGCTCTAATTTTCTAATATCCATTAACTCATTAATTAGCCTGTAGAGTCTGTTGGTGTTTTTATAAATAATAGCATGTTTATTTTTAACACTTTGTGGTAAATCGAGTTCTTTATTGCTAATAATATCTTTAATAGGGTTGATAATTAGCGTTAAAGGAGTTCTAAATTCATGAGAAATATTTGTAAAAAATTGAAGTTTCTTTTTGTTTAAATCGTCGTTTTGTGTTTGTATTAAACGTTCGTTTTTAAGTATTTCTTTTTCTTTTATCCTTTTTTGGGTTAAGCTGTTTAGTAAATAAAGACAAAAAAGAAAAGCTAAAATATAAGATAATATAGCCCAATTTGTTTTCCACCAAGGTGGCAGAATTGTTATTTTTAACTCTAGAGGAACTTCGTTCCAAATACCATCATTATTAGCCGCTTTTAGTTTAAAAATATAATTTCCTTGATCTAAGTTAGTGTAGGTAGCGCTTCTTTTACGACCTACATAATTCCATGCTGTTTCATAGCCTTCTAAATAATAGGCATAATTATTTTTTTCTGGTCTTGTGTAATTTAACCCTGTATATTCAATAGTAAAAACAGATTGTGTATGAGATAATTGAATACTTTTTGTTTCTGAAATTACTTTTTGTAATGGAGAGTTTTTGGTTTTCGGAATTACTTTTTCATTAAACAATTTAAAGTCTGTTAAATGTAAAGAAGGTAAACTAGTGTTTGTTTTAATCTCTTTCGGGTTAAAATAATCCAACCCTTTAAAATTACCAAAATACAAGGTTCCTTTCTCATCCTTTAGAGCAGCACCAAAATTAAAATCGTTAGATAATAAACCATCATTAGATGTGTAATTTGTATAATCATTCTTTTTTAAATCTATTTTTGTGAGTCCAGAATTACCACTAACCCAAATATTCTGATCATTATCCTCAATAATTGCGGCAATATTTTCTTCTAATAACCCTTTAGGTTTATTGTACCAAGTATAAGTGTCGTCTTTTTTATTATATCTACAAAGACCAGAACCTCTTGTACCTATATAAATATATTTTTCAGAAGATTCATAGATGCTTAAAATATGACTTACGTCTGATGAATTGCCAAATTCTTTTTGTATTCTTTCTCTTAAAGAAACAACATTAAACGTTTTATCTTCGAGCTCTTTTATTCTAAACAATCCATCTGCAGTACCCACCCAAATAACATCTTCAGAATCTACAAATACCACCATAAGTTTGTTACACAAAGATTTGTTTTCTAAAAATTCTTTAGTATTGTGTTTTTTAAAGGTATCAGTTTTTGGAGAGTAGGAGTATAACCCCTCAAAGAAAGTTGCAATCCAAACATTACCTTTAGAGTCTTCAGAAAAACTTCGAATGGTATTGGTGTTAAAATTTTTTAAGGTGTTTTTTTTACTGAAATTGATAAATTTTTTAGTTCCATTTTTTAGAAGGAAAATACCATTGTCCCAACTTCCTGCCCATAAATTGTTTTTAGAATCTAAAAATAAAGAAACAATATAGTCAGAACTAAGTCCGGAATAAATAGCGCTATTTTTTTTGTTGATATGAGTTATTTTAGAAGTATTCGTATTGTAAACATCAATACCTCCACCATCTGTAGAAATCCATAAATTACCAGATGTATCTTTTACAATACCGGTTACAGAAGGAATTTTTAAAGAATTTTGCTTGTTAGGTAAACTTCTAATGCCTTTAAATTTATCATATAACTTATCGCTAACAGCAACACCACTGTTGTAATATCCCATCCAAATTCTATCATCTTTATCTATAAAAAGTTCCCAAATAGAATTGTGTAGAATACTGTTTTCTTCGGTTTTACTAGATACATAATTTTTTATAACGTTGTCATTTTCATCAAGATGAAAAAGCCCATCGTTCTCGGTACCAATCATCATGGTATTGTCTGATAATTGAATAATTTGCATTATTTTTTTTGAAGTAAAATTTAATTTCTTTAGGCTAATAATGTTGTTATTTCTATCGCTAGTTAAACCGCATTTATAAACACCTTCATTTCCTTCAAAACCAATCCACAAATTATCTTTATGATCTATATATAAGTTTTCGATGGGCGCATCTATAGACTTTTTATGGTCTGTAAAAACGTTAGTATGTATTAATTTGTTTTCTATAAAATCAACTTCTTTTAAGCCTAAATCTGTCCCCACAAATGTTTTACCTTGTTTGGTGTGCTGTATGGAGTTAATTGCTAAATCAGGGTAATCTTCATTTAGAATTCTATCTGTTTTAAGTGTACTAACATTTAATTTAAAAAGGCCTTTATTATCCGTTCCTATTAATAAATTTCCTTTAGAATCTTCTTCAATTGCTAATACGTTTTCTTTGTAGTAATTTTTGCTGTTTAGATGTATTCTTTTAAAATGATCGAGGTCTCTATCATATAAGTTTAAACCATTTTCGGTACCACACCAAAGTCTATTTTTACTATCAATAAAGGCGCATTGCACTAAATTATTACTTAAGGAGTTAATGTCTTCTACATCAAATTTATAAGAAGTATAATCTATGCCATCAAATTTATACAAACCGGTACCAATGGTACCAATCCAAATAAATCCTTGGTGATCTTGCACAATAGAGGACACACCAACTTTGGGTATTCCTTCTTTTATATTTACAAAACGATATTCTTTATTGGGTTTTTGAGCATAAAAAAGTGTACTCAAAAAAAATAGTATTAAAACCAAGAGGTTCTTCATAGACTAATAATTTAATACATATTGTAAGATAACATTTGTAAACCTAAACACTTTAAATAGATTTTATTCTAAAATTAAAAATATTTCTGATAAAAAGCAGAATTCTGTCCTTAAATATTATGAAAGCATGTTTATTCTAAATGAGAATCGAGTTTCATAAAAATAGTTTTAAAAATTTTTATTTTAGTAATTATTGGTTTGTCATCTTACAATTTTAGTTAACTTTTGTTTGGTTGCATAAAAGAGAATATTCTTATCCTTTAGAACTTAAAGATAGTTTTACAAAGTAAAATTTGATGCAACAAATTAAACATCTAATAACAGAGATGTTGTTTTTTACTCCTCTTAAAAGAAATAAACCTCTATTTGTGAGAGGATAAGAAAAGTAGTTGTTAAAAAAATAGTAGCAATTAGTAGGTTTGCTTTTTTTTAAAAATAATATTCGTTTTAGCTAAAAAAGCAGAAAAGAGTTGTAAAATTAAGTTCAATTTATTTTTTTTATAGTTTTGGCGTAAGTAAGGTAGTATATTTATAATGATATATGAGTACAAAAAAACACCTTGTTAAAGGTGTTTTTTTATGCATAGATAATAAGATTCAGAAACTAGTTTCGCAACCTAAAATTACATAGCACTAATAATATCGTATTTTGTAATTATCTGATGATTTCCATTTTCTAAATCAACCAAAACAGCATCATTTTCTTTGGTTATCAATTTAGAAATATCCTCTAATTTGGCTGTTGTTTTTACAATAGGGTATGGTTTACCCATAATGTCTTTAAGAGGTTTGTCTGCAATATTTTTATCGGCAATAAAATTGTGTAATAAAACCGACTCGTTAATAGAACCAACAAAACCGTGAATGTCTTTTACCGGAATCTGAGAAATTTTATATTCTTTCATACGTTCAATTGCATGCGAAACCAATTCTTCTGTTTGTGCTGCAACTAAAGGAGTGTTACCGTGGTTTTTAATTAAACCGGCAGCCGTTTTAATGTCTTCTTCTAAAAAACCCCTGTCGCGCATCCAATCGTCGTTAAACATTTTACCCACATATCTACTTCCATGATCGTGAAATATAACCACTACAACATCCTCTTTAGTAAAATGTTCTTTTAATTGCAACAAACCTTTTATGGCAGAACCTGCAGAATTTCCTACAAAAATTCCTTCCTCTTTGGCAATTTTTCTAGTATAAACAGCCGCATCTTTATCTGTTACTTTTGTAAACCTATCAATTAAAGAAAAGTCAACGTTTTTGGGTAAGATATCTTCTCCGATTCCTTCTGTAATGTATGGATAAATTTCATTTTCATCAAAAATACCCGTTTCATGATATTTTTTAAACACAGAACCGTACGTATCAATTCCCCAAATTTTAATGTTAGGGTTTTGCTCTTTTAAATATTTTGCCGTTCCAGAAATGGTACCTCCAGTACCTACGCCCACTACAAAATGAGTGATTTTTCCATCTGTTTGTTCCCAAATTTCAGGTCCCGTTTGCTCATAATGTGTTAAAGCATTACTCGGGTTGTCATACTGATTTACATACCAAGAATTTGGTGTTTCTGCTCCCAAACGTTTAGAAACCGAATAATAAGAACGAGGATCTTCTGGTTCTACATTTGTTGGGCACACAATTACTTCTGCACCAACGGCACGTAAAATGTCCATTTTTTCTTTAGATTGCTTGTCCGATATTACAAAAATACATTTGTAACCCTTAACAATTGCGGCCAAAGCCAACCCCATTCCGGTGTTTCCAGAAGTCCCTTCTATAATGGTTCCACCAGGTTTTAAACGACCATCTGCCTCTGCATCTTCAATCATTTTTAAAGCCATTCTATCTTTAATAGAATTTCCCGGATTAAAAGTTTCAACCTTTGCCAATACCAAAGCATCTACTTCTTTTGTTACCGAATTTAACTGCACCAACGGTGTGTTACCAATGGTTTCTAATATATTTTTAGCGTATTTCATGGTCTCTATTTTCTTTGGTAAAGGTAATTTTTTTTTGGGCGTTCCCAAAAGGGTCGCGCTTTCATTACTCGCTTTTAACACTTTTTAAGAAGTGTTAAAGAGCTTAAACATGCCATTCAATCGCTAACGCAAATTATCTGCTAGCAATTTGTATTTACTAAAGCTTACAGTATGTTTGCGTTAGCGATTGAAACGGCATCCTTTTTAGAGGTACGAGAAAAAGATATAGTATTTCGACTACACTCAATATAAATTCCAAGCGCGACCTTTTTAGGGAACGCTCAAATGTTAAGCAAACTTAATAGACTTAGATGGATTTATTTTTGTAATAATGTAAGACGGAATTATCAACATTAGAAAACACATAATTAAGGTACCTAAATTTAGTAGTAAAACATACATCAATGAAATATGAACCGGCATAGTGCTAACATAATACGTTTCTGGGTTTAGGGTAATAATTTTAAAATAATGTTGAATAAAAATGATAGACAATCCAATGATGTTTCCGTAAAAAAGTCCTTTTAAAATAAGGTAAGAGGCATTGTATAAAAATATTTTTCTGATGCTTGTGTTGTTGCTTCCTAAGGCTTTTAAAATACCAATCATTTGTACGCGTTCTAAAATTAAAACAAGTAGGGCGGTAATCATATTTATACCTGCAACCAAAATCATAATGGCTATAATAAACCACACATTATTGTCAAAAAGCTGAATCCATTCAAATACTGCAGGATAGGCTTCTAAAATAGTTTTACTGTTTAGAGTTGCACCAATATTACTGTAAATTTCGGCTCCTTTTTCTTCTACATGATCAAAACTATCTAAGATAACTTCAAAACCACCAATTTCATTTTCTGTCCATTTATTAAGAGTTTGCACTTCTCTAAGATCACCAATCATCATGGTTTTATCAAATTCTGCAAAACCAGAATTGTAAATACCAACAATGGTATATTTTCTGTTAGAAGGTAATTTGCTAGTAGCTATTTTTAAAAAAGTAGCTAAAATAGTATCGTTTAATTTTAGTTGTAAACGGTTTACAACTGTTTGCGATAGTAAGACTTCTTTGGTTCTTGGTAAATTTAAATTCGGAATGCTACCTGCTACCAAATATTCTTTAAAGAAAGACCAATCGTAATCTGTAGAAACACCTTTAAAAATGATACCTTCAAAGTCGTTTTTTGTTCTTAAGATTCCGCCTTTACTAGCAAAAACCTGAATATTTTTTATACCATCTACGTTTTTAAACTTCGGATAAAAATCTTGATTTTTATTTATAGGTACTGTAGAAACATCAGAATTATTGGCATCGTAGTTTACAATCTGAACATGGCCTTTAAACCCCGCCATTTTATCGCGAATTTTATTTTGCAAGCCAGCGCCAGTTGCCACAGCAATTAGCATAATTATAATTCCCAACGCAATTGCAGTGATTGCAATTTTTATTATTGGCGATGAAATGCTACTTTTATACTTTTTGCCAGCAATAATGCGTTTTGCAATAAATAACTCGTAATTCAAATTATGATCAATTTTAAACCTTTCAAAAGTACATATTTATTCTTATTTCTAATGCTGAATTTTCAGCTCATTTCTTGTGCCCAAAAGAAAGAAGTTCAAGAGTCAAAAGTGAATGTTCAAAGTTCAAAAAATAAGGTTTTAGAAATTAAAACAGGTGCAGCGCAAACCAATCTGTATCTTAATTTATTAAAAGGAAAAAATGTGGCTGTGGTTGCAAACCAAACTTCTGTATTGTCTGTTTTAGAAAGAGTAGAAGTTGCACCCAGTGTAATGGGGGCTAAAAAAGTAACCCATCATTTAGTAGATTATTTATTTAGTTATAACGGAATAAACGTTAAAAAAGTTTTTGCGCCAGAACATGGTTTTAGAGGAAAAGCAGATGCTGGCGAGGTTGTAAAAGATGGTTTTGATACCAAAACAGGTTTACCAATAGTATCGCTTTATGGTAAAAATAAAAAACCTTCTGCAGCACAATTAGCCGGAATTGATGTGGTTGTTTTTGATATTCAGGATGTAGGTGCGCGTTTTTACACGTATATTTCTTCTTTACATTATGTAATGGAAGCGTGTGCAGAAGCCGGCATAGAAGTAATTGTTTTAGACAGACCTAACCCAAACGGACATTATATTGATGGTCCTGTTTTAGAAGCAGCACATACTTCTTTTGTGGGCATGCATAAAGTACCGGTAGTTTACGGAATGACTATAGGTGAATACGGACAAATGATTAACGGAGAAAAATGGCTAAAAAACGGAATACAGTGTAACTTAAAAGTGATTCCGTTAGAAAACTATACGCATCAAACGGAATATAGTTTGCCTATAAAACCATCTCCTAATTTACCAAATGATAAAAGTATAAATCTATACCCAAGTTTGTGTTTCTTTGAAGGTACCAATGTTTCGGCCGGTAGAGGAACTGAAATGCAATTCCAAATTTATGGTTCTCCTTTTTTAACCAAAAGCAATTTTACTTTTACTCCACAAGCAAATGAAGGTGCTAAATACCCTAAGTTTAAAAACAAGTTATGTTACGGAGAAAACCTACAAGAAATTGGCAATCTGAGTAAAATAGATTTGTCTTTTTTGATAAAAGCATACAAGCAAAATACTTCTAAAGACTTTTTTAATAATTTCTTCACCAAATTAGCAGGAACAAAAAAACTACAAGAACAAATAGAAAAAGGTATACCTGAGCAAGAAATTAGAAAAACCTGGCAGAAAGATTTAGATGCTTTTAAATTGGTTAGAAGTAAATATTTGATTTATAAATAGTCTGTTGTTGCTGTTTTATAACATTTGTCATTCCTGCGCAAGCAGGAATCCAAACAAACTATTTAGAGAGACTAAATGCTGACTTTTAAAAGAAGTAGTTTTTTTAATGAAGATTTAAGTACTATTTTGTTTACCAATTATAGATTCCTGCCTTCGCAGGAATGACAAAAAGTAAGACTGGTATCAGAAATATAAAAAGAATAAGCATATCTGTCATTCCTGTGTAGACAGGAATCCAAACGCACCTGAAAGAACGCTTAATTGTTAATTCTTAAAAGAAGTAGTTTTTTTAATGAAGATTTAAGTACTATTTTGTCTACCAATTATAGATTCCTACTTTCGCAGGAATGACAAAATGAGTATTAGTATCAGAAATATAAATGAATTAATAAATCTGTCATACCCGAGTATACAAGAACCCAAACTTCAAAAATAAATGAAAATAATCCATCAATATTATGTTTATCTTTTAGCAAGTAAAATTAGAGGGACGTTATATATTGGTGTAACAAATGATTTACAAAGAAGAGTTTATGAACACAAAATGGGAATCAAAAAGGGTTTTACACAAAAGTACGGTGTAAATAGGTTGGTTTATTTTGAGACGTTCCAAAATATTGAGGAAGCAATTACAAGAGAAAATAATATGAAAAAATGGAAACGTGATTGGAAAATTAAATTGATTGAGAAGGAGAATGTTCAGTGGCTAGATTTAGCTAGCGATTGGTATGATGATATTTTATAGCGTATGTCATTTCTGCTTTCGAAGAAATTCAAACTAACTATTTAGAATGACTAAATGTTAACTTTTAAAAAGAGTAATTTCTTAAATGAATTTTAAGTACTATTTTGGCTACCAATTATAGATTATTGTTTTCGCAGGAATGATAAAGATCAAAAAAAGCTCGTGAGAAATCACGAGCTTTTTTTGATCTTTGTTAAATGAACCTTATATGTTAAGGTTGTAAGTTAATCCAACAGAAAAGTTGGTAGATTTACCAATATTACGACCATCAATTACGCTGCTAAAACCTACGCTAGCACCTAATTCTGGAATGATGTTTTTGTAAATAGTTGCACCAATTCTTGTGTATTCTACTTTTGTTTCAGGAAAATTACCTGCAAAAGTAGTATCAGTAATATCTACACCATCAGTAGAAGCTAAATAATCTAACCAACCTTCTACATAAATAAGAGAACTAGCATATCCTATTTTTGTTGTTGCATAATATGCATTTGGGACATCAAATTTTGCTCCGCCAGCAGTATTGTCTGTTTCTCCTTTAAATTGGTAAGAATTTAAAATAGTAGCAAAAAGTCCTGCATCGTTTTGTAAATGTAAACCTGCTGTTAAGTTGGTAGAAAAGGCATTGTTACCAAGAGATAAAATTCCATTTGGTTCGTAATCAGTAGGAATGTCAAAACTTAAACCTGTAATTACGTCTAAATTTAATTTATCAAAATTAAAAGTATACGCATTGTATTTTAATCCGATAGAAATATCTTGAAAACCGTCTTGTTTTGTAGTTCCGTTAAAAGGATCTGAAACACCATTTCCTTCCGCCGAAATATAAGGAGCATTTAAAACAACAGATAGTTTATTCGTAATTCCATATTTTGCATATATACTATATATGTTTTGATCAATTTCATTGTGAGCAGGAACTGCATCCATTTTAGTTTCTCCTGCATAAAATTTTTCATAATTACTAGATGTGTAAGAAGCTGTAATAGATAGATCTCCTTTTTTAGGAGTAAATCCATCGAGTAAGCCTTGGGCATTTGTTTGTGTTGTTAATAGTAGACCAAAAATTAATCCTGATACTAATTTTGTTGTTTTCATTTTTTATGGTTTTAATAGTTCGGTTGCTTGGTCGAAGGCAAATTATTTTAATTACAACGTAGTTTTTCTTGGAGAGAAAAATAAAGGAATTATAGGGCTTATTTATCAAGTTAAATTTTTATTTTAAACTCTTTATAAGGGGTTTATAAAGAATTTTATGAGTTGTATTTTTTTTTAAAATTATTTGTGTTACTCTTTTTAAAAGGTCTTTATGAATAAATAAAGGTCTGTTTTTTTTCTAATCTATTAGATGAAATTAACTTGTTATCATCCGTAATTTGTTAAATTGAAATATGTTTTAGAGTTTAATCGCTATAAAATGTGTAATTTTGAAAACTAGAAATAAGCTACTTAAATTAATTCTAGTAAAGCATGTACAAATCTATTGTAAGACCAATTTTCTTTTTATTCGATCCCGAAAAAATTCATTATTTTACCTTTTCTTTGGTTAAAACCCTTTGTAAAATTCCTTTTGTTTCTTCAATCTTTAGAAGCTTATATGTGGTTGAAGACAAGCGTTTAGAAAAAACTTTATTCGGAATTACTTTTAAAAATCCAGTTGGTTTAGCTGCTGGTTTTGATAAAAATGCTGTTTTGTATAACGAATTGGCAAATTTTGGTTTCGGTTTTATAGAAATAGGAACTGTAACGCCAAAAGGACAAGTTGGTAATCCGAAGAAAAGATTATTTCGATTAAAAGATGATCAAGGAATTATAAATAGAATGGGTTTTAATAATGACGGAATGGAAGCGGCCATTAAAAATCTTAAAAAGAATAAAGGACAGGTTGTTATTGGTGGAAACATTGGTAAAAATACTGCAACTACTCCAGAAAATTATACAGAAGATTATTGCGAAGTTTTTAAAGAATTGCATCCTTATGTAGATTATTTTGTACTAAATGTAAGTTGCCCAAATGTTGGTAGTCATGCAAAATTAAACGATAAAGACTATTTGTTAGAGTTAATTTCTGCTTGTAAAACACTGAACGCTAAAGAAAAAATACAGAAACCAATTTTACTTAAAATTGCGCCAGATTTAAATAATATTCAGTTAGATGAAATTATAGAATTGGTAAGCGAAACTAACATTGATGGTGTAATTGCTTCTAATACTTCTACCAACAGAGATAATCTAAAAGTTTCTAAAGAACGTTTGGCAGAAATTGGTAATGGAGGAGTAAGTGGTCAGCCAGTAAAAAACCAAAGTACAGCGGTTATTAAATATTTAGCAGACACGTCTAATAAATCTTTTCCTATTATTGGAGTAGGAGGTATTCATTCTGAAAAGGATGCTATAGAAAAACTAAATGCAGGTGCAGATTTAGTGCAAGTGTATACTGGTTTTATTTATGAAGGACCTGGTTTGGTGAAACGTATTAATAAAGCAATTTTAAAAGAATTATAGGTTTTATCAATTGTAGACATTTTTGTGTCGACTATAATTTCTGAAAATAAGTTTATATTTAAGGGTTAAATAAATTTCATTTCAGAAAGATATTTCAATGATTAAAAATTTATGATAGAAATTCTAATTTCTTTTGCAATAGCAACTTCTATTTTATCACTTTCTCCAGGGCCAGATAATATTTTTGTACTTACACAAAGTATTGTTAATGGAACAAAATATGGTTTGGCAACAGTTATAGGTTTAATGACTGGTTGTTTGGTTCATACTACATTGGTTGCTTTTGGGGTTTCTGCAATCATCAAAGAAAATGAAAGTCTTTTTTTTATCATTAAATTAATAGGAGCAAGTTATTTAATATTTTTGGCGTACAAAGTATTTAAAAGTGATGCAAAAATTGTTTTATCTAATGATGGTGTTAAAAAAGAATCAATCGTAGCACTCTTTAAGAAAGGGTTTATCATGAATGTCTTAAACCCAAAAGTGGCTTTGTTCTTTTTAGCCTTTTTTCCTCAGTTTTTGTTTTCTAATACAATCTCAACCGTTATTCAATTTTATACTTTAGGAGGTATCTTTATTTTAGTTTCCTTTTTAGTTTTTGGAATGATTGCTGTTCTTGCAGGCAGTATTTCTAACTACTTAAAAGAACACGCTAAAATAGGAGTGTATTTAAAATGGGGACAAATAATAGTATTTGTCTTTATTGCAATTATGATTTTGTTGTAATTACTTGTTGTGCATTTTCAGTTATTAAATAATTCTAACTCCTGATTTTTTTACTATAATTGATTACTACAATTTTCAATAGAATTAAACTAGAAAAGATAAGTAAAGAATGATAACACATTGGTGTTCCGGAAGCTGTTTTGGGACATGCTGCTTTACCTATAAATTGCATGCTAGAAGCTAACAAGGCGATTGCTCCTGCAAATCCCGTACATAAAAAATAGCTCCAATTCCATCTTTTTAAAGTGTGCGCAATTAATGGTATTATAAAACAAATTAAAATGACTAAGCACATTGGTATGCTTAGTATTTTAGGGCAACCTTCTCCTGTTTTAAATTCTTCTAAAACAAGTCCTCCTGCACCAAGTATTCCTATAATTAAAATAAAAAAGATACTATAATTTAGTATCTTTTTTATTATTGAAGTTGTATTATTCTTGAGTTTCAATGTTTATAATTTCAGTAGTTTCAACTTTATCAATTGCCGTTATCATTTCTTTTAAATTGATAACACTATTTACTTTTGGGTTATCAATAGTAATCTCTTTGTCATTAGCTAAATGTACTGTTAGTTTAGAAACAGCCGTTTCTTTACCCAAACCAAATTGAAGCAATGCTGTTTGATCACTTGCCAAACCTTCTCCAGTAACCAACCATTCTGTAAGTGTTTTTGTAGCCGTAGTTATGGTTACTTTAGCACCTTGTACATTTACAGATTCTCCTAAATCTACTTGTATATAATTGTTCGTTCCGCCTTTGTTAATGTAAGCTAAAGCAGGTGTATCAATGTTTACCCAGATCATATCTAAATACCCATCTTGATTAAAATCACTTACTAAAGAAGTAATTGCATAATGCGGGTTTACAACGCCACTTTTTTCTTCTGTAGGTGCAAATGTTCCGTCTTCTTTCTGAACTAAAAACCTACTTGGTAATCTAAATAATTTGTTTGGTGCTAAATCCACATAATTTTCAGCAACCATTAAGTCCTGTAAACCATCGTTATTCATATCTGCAAAAGTAGCTCCCCAAGAAAATTCATAATCAGCAACTTTTGTTTCTACTGCTGCGTCAGAGAATGTAAAGTTTCCTTCATTTTTAAATAGAATCCATTTTTCATTAAATAAAGAAGCGTCTTTAATATCTCCTTTTGCTAACATTCTAGGCAATGTACTACCAGTATTAGAAAACATAAAATCTACTAAACCATCATTATTATAATCACCAACAGCAATTCCCATTGGGTACGCAAATTTTTTGGTAGTTGGATTCGATTTCATGGTGTAGGTAAGGTTTCCATTATTCTTGTAAGTTCTAACTTCTCCAGTATCATGTGCAACCACTAAATCTAACCAAGAATCATTATCGATATCAACCAAAATACCCTGAAAAGTATTGTGAACATAATCTAAACCAGCCTGTTTTGTAATACTAACATAGTTTTCAATACCAGTATTTAAAAGTAATTCACTAGTAGAACCATACGTGTAATCTTCAAAAATGGTTTGACCTTCCATTAACTCCTTTTTAAGATACGTTGCTAAAAAGATATCTAAATCACCATCTTTATCTATATCACCAACCGTGATTCCTGCAGGTGTCGATTTTTCATTTATAGGTGTATCAATTTTTTTAGATGTAAATTTTCCATCAGTATTATAAAAAATGGTTAATCCATCTTCTCTAGACACTATAATATCTGTAAAACCATTGTTGTCAAAATCTGCAGATACAGCACCAACTGTTGTTATTGTATTTCCTTTTTTAGGTAAGTTTACTTCTTCAGAAATATTTACAAATTTATTATTTCTGTATGCAAATAGTGCATCTTCTTGATTCATTCCTCCACCAAAGAAAACTTCATCGATATTGTCATTATCAATGTCTATTAATGCTGATGGTGCAATTGGTAAAGATTTATTGCCATTATATTGATGTATAAAATCTAAAGGCACTGCATCGAAAATAGGTGTTTTTTCTGCGGATATAGAAATATCATATTTGTCAGATACCGAATCTCTCCAGAAAAATCCTAAGATTACAACGATTAATAATAGGACAAGTATTCCAACAGATTTTAAAATTTTTTTAAGCATTTTTATTGATTTTTGAGTGTTTGTTAAGTTGATATAATGAGATTCCGAAAAGGATAAAATGAGTTACATTCATTAAAATAGGTAACATGTGTTTTCCTAAAGCAGGTATTAGTTTACCAATTATTACGAGTAGAATAAGTATTGTGATGGGATTAAAAAAGGCCATCCATTTTTTATAATAAGTACCACCTTTTAGTATGGCAGTTGCAAATACTATAGATAAACTGGCAATTACAACGCGTAAGGCTTGCACTAATATTTCCATGTGATTGGTGTAATGCTCTAAAAGATTTTGATACGTAGCAGGTGTCATTGTATCTTTTAAATGAACAATGTTTCCTATAGAAGCTCTAGAACCTATCCAAACACCGCCAACAGCAAAGGCAATAAAACCTAATGCTAAGACTGCTTTAGCTAAAGTATCATTTCCATATTTTAGCATTCTATAAATATGAACATATCCTGCAAAATAGAAAGGTAAACCAATTACCGCTAAGAAATGTCCGGTTGTGAGGTTGTCTAGAGATACAAATTTAAAAAATTCATATTCATTAGCATTTTCTAAAATGTTTGTTGAATAATGTAAAAGATATTCTCCAAGGCCTACAATAATAGACGCAAGAAAACCTAGATAACCTAGTATTTTGGTCAGTTTCATTTAGTTGATAATTTGTTAGTCTTCAGGTTGGTCGAAAAGAAAACGGTATCATTTCAATCGGAAGAAAAAAACTTGAATACTTTATTCATTTACAAGAACTTTATCTGTGTTTATTGAATTAAATAATCATTAACAATACCTAAGCTTAGTAATATGGTATACTCTAAAGATTATTAGTAGTTATTGTTTTAAGTATTAACAACCTAACTTTCTGTTTTTTTAATATGTACTATGAAAGACATTTTTTTAACTAAAGAAAACAAATAATATGGAATAACATTTGATATTTACATCCATAAATCATGTAGGTAACTAATCGTTCTATTAAAAAAATAACTTATGCATCATCTCAAGAAACAATTGCTATGCGTTTTTCTATTCACCATTAGTATGGTGTTTAATTCATTTGGTCAAACTCAAAAAGCAGACGCGTTTTATTTTAATCCGGTTTACGGAAATCAAACGATAACAATTACACCAAATCAAAGTTCTGATGGATTTATAGATAAAAAACTTTCAGAAGCAATTGATAAAGCAAATAAAAAAGGTGGAGGAATTATTACAATAAAGAATGGAAACTACAAATTTAAAGAAGGTGTAACAATAAAAAGTAATGTGCACATTCATGTTGAACCTGGCGTAAACTTTTATATGAATGATGAAGGAGTTTTGTTTACTGCAGAAAGCAATACAATAGGTAAGCCAGTTACTAATTTTAGTATCATTGGTGTAGATAAAGAACCTTTTACAATTCATTTTAAGTATGGAAATACGTCTAATTATGTTAAAAAGAATAGCTTTCTAAAACTTGGTTATACAAGTAATTTTAAAATTTCGAACGTTAAAATTCTAGATGCTTTCACAAAAATATCTTCTATTGTTTTAGCCGCAAACACGAGTAGTGTAGATGTATTGACAAAAAAGAATTCTAAAAATGGTAGAACTAATTTAATTCAACAAGTATTTGGTGTACCGAGTAAAGGTATTATAGAAAAAGTACACAATGAAAACGGGAGTTATGGGTACGGAGTTGTGCAAATGCAAGCGGGTAATAATATTGTGTATAGAGATTTAAGTGGAGTAGGTGGTGTTTCTTTAAGGTTGGAATCTGGTTTAAATGTAAACCAGCTTTTTAGACCTATAGGATCTGCACCCATATATCATATAAACGGAATTGAGTTGCCATTAACAATAGATAAGCAACCTAAAATAAATCAAGTTTATGGTACTAATATTAGTTGTAATAATGGTCATGCAGCATTTACAATGTCTCCACACACTGTAAAACAAGGAAGTGTTTTTTTATCAAAAATAAGAACAGAAAGTTGTGAAGCAGCAGGAGAAGTAAGTAAGGGTTTTATCAATAATTTTAAGAGAGAAGAAAAAGCAGGATTAGCAGTTTCTAAATTTCAGATAGGTAAAGGATCTTATGCCAGCAATTCTACCATTACAGATGTTGTTGCGGTATTTGGGCAATATGCTCAAATTAAGTCTAAAAATTTTAAATATATTCCGTGTGAGTTAAGAGTTGATAGAGGAACAAATAGTAAAAACGTAGGTTTAAGCACCGAAAATGGATTAGATTTTGAATCTCGCGTTGGACCTTCTTTATTTCCGTTTCATTACACAGCGGCTGCGCTAGAAGTTGGCGATGGTGGTTATAGAGTTCAAATAGATACAGCTACGGTAGTAGCACATGGTTTTGGCAGTAATGTTGATACAATTTCTATAAAAGGTGATTTTACTTGTGAGAAAACAGCAGATTTTACCACAGAAATTCGAGGAGCTAAAAAAGAAAAAGGAAATAAAAAAGAGAAGGGAAAAAAGGCTAAAAAGCTAAAGAAAGGAAAGAAAGTTAAAAAAGAGAAGCAGAAAAAGAGATAGATAAAAGTCAAGTCTAAAGAAGACTATTTCTAAGCATACAATTACCATAAAACAGCAAGGTTTAACGAATAAACTTTGCTGTTTTATGGTTTAATAATGTTTTACATTGTAACAAAACGAATACTCAAACGTCTTATTTATGTAACCAACTAAATATAAAAATGAGTTTTATAAGAGTATTATTTGCTATTTTCTTTCCGCCATTATCTGTAATAGACAAAGGTTGTGGATCTTTCTTTATTATCTTTTTGCTAACACTTTGTGGATGGATCCCTGGAGTAATTGGCGCTTTGGTAATTTTAAATAACCCAAAGAATTAGGAAGTGTTTATTTAGGTTAAACTATTAAAATGAAAAATAAGATACTACTCCCTTTATGTTTTTTAGTTGCCATAATTAGTAGTGCGCAGATAAAATCCATTCACTTTATTGGAAATTGGAAAATTGTTAAAGAAGATTTTAATAAAGACTTTATTATCTTAAAAAAGAATGTAAAAGGTTTTGGTAGTGCTATTATTCTTTTCGATCAATATAAAATAAGAGAAACCTTTTCTGCTCCTTGTGGTAATGACATTCGATTTTTTAGTTCTGTAAAAAAAGGAGTTGGAAATTGGATGTATAATGATAAAGACAAAATTTTTATTTCATCAATACCAATATTATGTAATGAAAAACGTTTTAAGTTAATTGCTTTCTATGATAATAAAATAGTATTGAAACCGATTAGGAATTAAGAAACCTGTTCTCCGTTTTTAATTTCTTTAGAAGGCTGTAATAAAACCACATCTCCTGCTACATTATAAACACCAATAACCAAACATTCGCTCATAAAGTTAGCAATTTGTCGAGGTTTAAAATTGACAATAACAGAAACTTGTTTGTGTAATAAATCTTCTTTGGTGTATAAATCTGTTATTTGTGCGCTCGATTTTTTAATACCCAAAGCACCAAAATCAATTTTTAATTGATAGGCAGGTTTTCTAGCTTTAGGGAAATCATTCACTTCTATAATGGTTCCTATTCTAATATCTACTTTTAAAAAATCTTCGAAGGTTATTTCGTCTTTCATATTATCTTTTCTTCATTCCTAATTTCTGTATCACCCATAATGGCCCTATCAATAAAAACTCTAAATCTTTTAAGAAAGAGGGTTTAGCACCTTCTACTTTATGCCCGTAAAACTGACCAATCCAAGCTAAAACAAAAATAATGATGGATGTGTACAGTAGGTTTACATGATTACCTATTAAAAAATTAGCTATAATTGATATTAAAATAATAAAGAGCATTTCAATAAAATACCAAAAGCCCAAACGCAGATAAAAAATAGAAATAACAAGCCCTACAACTACTGCCCAATTTTCTAGTAATGGATTAGAAAGTGCAAAAGTGTTTTCTAAAAAGCTAGTTGGTATACTCATTAGTAAACCAATAACGCTAAAAAAAATTAAAGGAACACAAACGTAATGTATGGCTTGGTTTGTCTCATTTTGATGACTTACAGCGTATTCATCAAAATATTCTTTGGCAGTTTTCATAAAATTGATATTAAAAACCTACAAGATAACTATTTTTATAATAAAAGGATACGCCGTTATTTCCAACCATTTCTAATCATAAGTTCTTCTATATGTGCAAAATGATGTTTGCTGTGCCAAGCATAGATACAAATATTTTCTTTTAAACTAACCTCTTTATGACCAACAGGGTGAATAAATGTTGTATTTAATTCGGCCTCTGTTAAACCATTTAAAAAATAAACCCATCTAGAGTGTAAAGCCTTTAAAGCATCAATAGATAAAGAGATAGGTGCAGTTTTAGCATCATGTAATTCTGCCCAACGGTCTTCGTAATAGGCCTTAATTACGGGCTTATCTTCTGTTAATGCCCATTTAAAACGGGTATACGAGTTTTGATGGCTATCATAGCAATGATGTACCACTTGTCTAATAGTCCAACCGTTTTCTCTGTACGGAGTATCTAATTGGTTGTCAGATAATTCTTTTGTTAAAAATTCTAATTCTTGAGGAAAACGTTCTAAAATAGAAATCCAGTCTTCAATGTTTTTTTTGGTGATATTTTCAGGGACATTTGTTTTCCCTATTGGATATTTTAATTCTTCTAGTGTCATTTATTTCTTTATAATTTTTTTCAAAAAACGTTTAGAACTGCTGTTTTCTGGGTTTATAGATAACGCTTTTTTGAAGTTGATAATTGCATTTACTGTATCTTTTTTTAATAAATAAGCTTCTCCCATGCTATCAAAAACGTTTGAACTTTCTGGGTATAAGATAGCATTTATTTTAAAAATCTCTAAAGCGTCGTCAAAATTATTTTTTTTAATAAATGTATAACCTAATTTGTTTAATGTGTGTTGATTAATGGTTGGGTTTAAAGAATCCTTTTGTTGAATCACTTTAAAAGCTTCCAAAGCTTTGCTAAATTCTTTGGCTTCAAAATATTCGTGAGGCGTTTTTTCATCATTTAATAATTTTCTAAAATGATATTTTACACCTTTGTGTTCTCTTTTTTCAGCCAATTCAATATGCATTTTTGGTTGACGCACAAAGAGTATTTTTTCGTTTAACTCTTTCATATAAAAAGCGCTGTCACTAACTTTTAATAATTTTAAATCATTATTACCACGCCATTTTGCATAAAGTAGGTGTTCTTTAAAATAGATTTCTATTACTTCGTTATCATTAAATAAATAACGTCCTTGTGTTGCAGTTATAAAATCTTCAGAGTTTTTTTGCGAAGTACAACTAGCTAATAAAAAAAGGAAAAATAAAGGAGTTAGAAAGTTTTTCATGGTAGGTTGGTTATAATGAGTACATTATTTAGACGACCAATACCCTTAAATTGTTACAGTTTTTTATCAAAAAAATCCATGAATATTCATTTATTAGATTGAAAATTAGTTTTTGATTTTATCAAATAAAAATCAATAAAAAAAGGGTACTAATTTTTTTAAAAACTATCTTTACTAGTATCAAAAAATAAAATAAATGAAAGTTGTAACACTTACCATAAATCCTGCTTTAGATAAAAGCGCAAAAGTTGCAGAAATGACTCCTTTTGATAAATTAGAATGTTCAGATATTACCTATCATCCAGGTGGTGGAGGTGTTAATATTTCTAGGGTGTTACATCGTTTGGCTATAGATAGCCATTGTTTGTTTCCTTATGGAGGTAAAACAGGCGAGCATTTAAAAGATTTATTAAAAGCGCAACATATCAATGTTTTTGCAACACCGATTTCTATTTGGACTAGAGAAAATTTTGCCGTGTTTGATGAGAAAACAGGCTTGCAGTTTAGATTTGGTATGCCAACCACTCCTTTTAATGAAGTAGAAATGGAATCGGTAGAAAAGTTGATAAATGAGCAAGTAGAAAACAACGATATTTTTGTAATTAGTGGCAGCTTACCAGTTGGTTTGCCAACAGATTACTATTCTAAACTCATTCAGAATTTAACAGCAAAAGGCGTAAAAGTAATTGTAGATACTTCTGGCCCCGTTTTTAATGAAGTTTTAAAAAATGAGTTGTTTTTAATAAAACCCAATCAAAAAGAATTGGCACGTTTAGCAGGAGTAGAAGCGCAAACAAAAGAAGAGCAAGAAGCTTTCGCTTTAAAAATGGTTGCAGATCAAATAGCTCAATATGTGGTGGTTTCTTTAGGGAAAGACGGTGCATTTATTGCGCATAAAAACGGAATAGACTATGTGAGCGCACCAGTAATTTCTGTAAAAAGTACCATTGGTGCGGGAGACAGTATGGTGGCGGGTTTAATTTATGCCATTACACAAAACGAAACGCCTAAAAATATGTTACGATGGGGAGTTGCTTGTGGTGTATCCGCCACCTTAAGTGAAGGATCTGATTTGGCTCACAAAATAAATATTGATAAAATGTTGAAACTAGTTTAAGCTTTTTTCTATAATTTTTTGAAGTTATTTCCTGCTTGGAATTTATTTTGAGCGAAGTGGAAAGACACTCGTTTTTTTAGTTTTGTTCTTGATATAAATTTTTTATGCTTCATAATTCACTAGAGCTGATAACTAAAAATAGGGGGCAAATCAATAGTCTGTCTTAAGTAAGGTTAAAATATTCAATCAGGGATAGTCTCATTTACAAACGTTATTTAAAAGAGATTACTAATGGTTACTTTTAAATAACGTTTGCTTTTTGTATTAATTTCTTTTACTCATTTCATCTTCGGTAAGATAACCATCACTGTTTCTATCTCTTTTATCAAAATTCTCTTTCAGTCTTCCTTTTACTTCGGTGTTGCTAAGTTTTTGATCTTTATTGGTATCCATTTTTTGCAACAATTCAGAAAAAGATGGTGGTGTATTATTATTTCTATTAGTAGGCTTTTGTCTATTTTGTGTGGTTGCTTTTTTTGTTTGTGGCGTTGTAATTTTTGTGTTTATTTTAGTGGTAGGTGTTATATCTCTAACGGCTCTTACATAATTATAAACGTATCTTACATCACCTTGAGGACCAAAATATTCAGGGTAATTTTCTTTTTCACCACTTTTAGGGTCGCTTCTTTGTGCGCCTGCACCATGAACATCCATTATTTCATTTCTCATTTTTCCTTGAGATGCTCCAAAGGCAATGTACACGGCACCTGCATTGGGGTTTTTACCATCTAAATGTGTGGTACTTGTCCAAAAATAAGGATATTGCTTTTTACCATTCGGGTCTTTAATTTCGGTAGTTTCAAAAACAGGATCTATAGCCGCGGAATTCGTTGTTTGAATTGAACGCGTATAATCTACAATACTTTGTAACTCCTTGGCATTTGGCAAGCGCCAATCTGTATGTGAAGCCAATTCTAAATTTTCAGCATAAGACAAAGATGTTTCCCAGTCTTTTCCTGTTCCATCATCGGCTTTTTGCCACATTAAACCCGTAGCATAATCACTAACGGTACCATCGCTATTGTCTATAAAATTGTTTTTTCCATAATCGGTATTTCCACGTACTAAACGAAAATACATTTTGTTATCAGTACCTGTTCTTGGTTGGTATTTTGGATAGCCTTTTATTCTACCATCCACAAAATTAACACCAAATATGGTTTCATTATTTTTCATGGTTCTCCCTACGTATTCGGTAGAAGACCATGTTTGTGCGTCAATTTCTCGTTCGTCTTTTTGTGTATTTCCTAAAGGTTGTTTAAAATAATTGGTATCTATAAATAATTCTATTGCTGTGGCTCCCTTTACTTTTCCTGTAAACAGAATCAATGAATATAATTCTTTAAGGGTAGGCACTCTCCAATCATTATAACCACCTAATTTAGAATTTTTTGCTTTTAAAAGTGCTTCTTTAAGCGTCATTTTGGTTCCCATATCTTGTTCCCAAATTAAACCTGTAACGGTATCTGTTATCGTGCCATCTCCGTTGTTGATGTATGAAGGCTGATTACCATTATAGTTGGCATCTTGTCCGTAAAAAGAAGCTCCTTTTGTTGGAGTAGTAATTTCTGCACTATCAGAATAAGAATTTTTTATACCGGTGTCTACAATTGGGTAGCTAACTTTTAAATTAGAAGGCTGGTTTGTAATGCTGTTTTCTGTGTATGGTAGAACCATTAAGTCTTTTCCGTAAAGTACGTTGTCCGAATAATTTTCGCGTATTGCTGCTGTTGTGGCTTCTTCATCTACAGCTGTAAAGTTAAAATGGGTTAAGACTAAATTTTTAACGTTGGCTTCTTTTGCCATTTGTGAGCTTTCAGACAAATTAACATGCGCGTGTTCTTTTATACTATTGGTTTTACGGTTTCTATTGTTGCTACTTTTACCCGTTTTTCTTTTTGATCCTAAAGCAATGGCGCCACCAGAATCCATAATTAAATAATCGGCATTTTTTGCCAAAATAGGAAGGGTTTTGGAATAGGTTAAATCGCCAGAAATTACAATAGATTCGTTACCAACATCAAAACGATAGGCGAGTGTAGCAATGGCATGTTTTACTGGTGTGTAAGAAATTTTAATATCTCCAATGTTAAAAGTGTTATTTCCTGATAAGTTTTTAGCATTGTAATTAGAAGTAGCATCACTTAGAGTTCTTCCTGATTTAGATAATCTGTACGCAATATCTTCTTCGTAACTTTCTAAGATATTGTCAATGATTAAAGTGGTTTGTTTAGGACCTGCAATGATGGTTTTGTTTCGTCCAAGAAGCGATTGTATAAAAATTGGCGCAAACTCTTCATTATGGTCTAAATGATGATGTGTAAAAAGCAAGCCATCTAAGTCCTTAATTTTGGTGTTTATTTTGTTTAAATTGGCTTGAGTTCCATTTCCCATGTCTACCAAAATCTGTGTGTTTTTGTAGCTAATTAATATTGAAGGACCAGAGCGTTCTGTATTAAATTTTGGCGATCCAGAGCCAATAATTGTGGCCGTTAAATGGTTGTTGTTTTCTTGTGCGAAAAATTGTATTCCTATAAAAAATAGTAGGAAAGCGAAGTGTCTTTTCATTGTATTCCTTTTGTTTCTTGGACACCTACTTTTGTAAATGGTTTAATTGAAAGCAGTAAAACAGCGCTATTTAAATTGATTAGGGGGAGTGTTTGGGGGAGATTTATAAACGCCAAAGAGTTCTATTTCACGTGTAGCTTGTCATTCCGAATGAGGCACGAGGAGGAATCTCATTATTAGATTTCTCGTAACTCCTTCGTCGTTCTGTCGAAATGACAAAAGGGGGCTATTTTACGTGTAGCTTGTTATTAAGAATAAGTCAAAAAGTGGTGTTTGTTTTAAGCTTTTAATAAACATATCACCTCTTTTATAGAATTAAAATGAAAGAATTATCATAAAAAATGAAGACCTCATAAAATAAATAGACATCGTATTTTTTTAGAGGTTAAATCATTGTTTATCAATGTTGTAATGGTGAGTTTGGCGATTGGGTATAATGTTCAGAAATATTTAGAGCAACTTAAAACAGAATATATTCTTATTTTTGGTAGCTGATTATCATTTAAATAATTAAAGAACAAACAAATGGCAAATACATTATTTGACAAAGTATGGGATTCACACGTTGTTCGTCAAGTTAAAGACGGACCAGATGTGTTTTTTATCGATCGTCATTTTATTCATGAAGTTACAAGTCCCGTAGCTTTTTTAGGATTAGAAAGTAGAGGAAACAGTGTTTTATATCCTGAGCGTACTTTCGCTACAGCAGATCATAACACACCAACTATAAACCAACATTTACCGGTAGCAGATCCTTTATCTGCAAATCAGTTAGATGCTTTAGAAAAAAATGCTGCAAAACACGGTATTTCTCATTGGGGTTTAGGAGATCTAAATAATGGAATTGTACACGTTGTAGGACCAGAAAACGGAATTACATTACCTGGTGCAACTATTGTTTGTGGAGATTCTCATACATCTACGCATGGTGCTTTTGGTGCTATTGCTTTTGGTATTGGTACTTCTGAGGTAGAAATGGTATTGTCTACACAATGTATTATGCAGCCAAAACCTAAAGCGATGCGTATTAACGTAAACGGAAAATTAGGTTTAGGTGTAACGCCTAAAGATGTTGCTTTATACATTATTTCTAAGCAAACAACTTCTGGTGCAACTGGTTATTTTGTAGAGTATGCAGGAGATGTTTTTGAAGACATGTCTATGGAAGGTCGTATGACTGTGTGTAACTTATCTATAGAGATGGGAGCACGTGGTGGTATGATTGCACCAGATAACAAAACATACGAATATTTAAAAGGTCGTGCTCAAACTCCTAAGGGAGCAGATTGGGACAAGGCAATGAAATATTGGGAAACTCTTTATACAGAAGAAGGAGCAGAATTTGATGTAGAATTTAATTATGATGCAGCAGATATTGAACCAATGATTACTTACGGTACAAACCCAGGAATGGGAATGGGCGTAACAAAATCGATTCCTACTGCAGAAAGTTTAAAAGGTGGAGTAGATACTTACAGAAAATCTTTAGGATATATGTCTTTTAACGAAGGCGATTCTATGATTGGTAAAGAGATTGACTTTGTGTTTTTAGGTTCTTGTACAAATGGACGTATCGAAGATTTTAGAGGTTTTTGTTCTATTGTAAAAGGTAGACAAAAAGCACCTAATGTTACGGCTTGGTTAGTACCAGGTTCTCACAAAGTTGTAGATCAAATAAAAGCAGAAGGTTTAGATAAAATTATTACAGACGCAGGTTTTGTATTAAGAGAACCAGGTTGTTCGGCTTGTTTGGCAATGAATGATGATAAAATTCCATCAGGAAAGTTGTCAGTTTCAACATCAAACAGAAACTTCGAAGGAAGACAAGGACCAGGATCTAGAACCTTATTAGCATCGCCATTAGTGGCTGCAGCATCTGCAGTTAGTGGTGTTGTTACAGATCCAAGAACGTTATTAGTATAAAAGTTATAAAGTACAAAAGTTAGAAAGTAGTTTGATAAAGTTTTTTAAACTTTAAGAACTTTTAAACTTTCAACTTTACAAACAATAAAAACATGGCTTACGATAAATTTGAAGTACTTACAAGTACAGCATATCCTTTACCTACAGAGAATGTAGATACAGATCAAATAATTCCTGCTCGTTTCTTAAAAGCTACTGAGCGTAAAGATTTTGATATTAATTTTTTCCGTGATTGGAGATACAATGCAGACGGAACACCAAAAGCAGATTTTCCTTTAAACAAAGAAATTTATGCAGGTTCTAAAATATTAGTAGGAGGTAGAAACTTTGGTTCTGGTTCTTCTAGAGAGCACGCAGCTTGGTCTGTGTACGATTTTGGATTACGTTGTGTAATTTCATCAGCATTTGCAGATATCTTTAAAAATAACTGTTTAAATGTAGGGGTTTTACCTGTACAAGTTTCAGCGGAATTTGCAGATACTTTATTTGCAGCAATTATGGCAGATCCTAAAACAGAAATTAAGGTTGATTTACCAAACCAAACGGTAACGTTAGTGGCTACAGGTGAGTCTGAATCTTTTGTAATTAATACTTACAAAAAAGACAATATGTTAAACGGTTTTGATGATATCGATTATTTAAAAAACATCGAAAACGAGATTACTTCTTTTGCTGAAACAAGACCATTTTAAAAAATATTTTTTAAGGTTGCAATATGGCAAGTAGAAAGATTGAAATAATGGATACGACACTGCGTGATGGAGAACAAACATCAGGAGTGTCGTTTTCAGTTTCTGAAAAATTAACAATAGCAAAATTATTACTCGAAGAATTAAAAGTAGATCGCTTAGAAATAGCATCTGCCAGAGTTTCTGAGGGGGAATTAGAAGCGGTTAAAAAAATAACTTCTTGGGCTACAGAGCATAATTTTTTAGAGAATATAGAAGTGTTAACTTTTGTTGATGGCAGTAAATCTATCGATTGGATGCTAGAGGCTGGAGCAAAAGTTCAGAATTTATTAACCAAAGGTTCTTTAAATCACTTAACACATCAACTTAAAAAAACACCGGCACAACATTTTGCAGATATCAAAGCAAATATAGAGACTGCAGCTTCACATGGTATTAAAACCAATGTGTACTTAGAAGATTGGTCTAACGGAATGCGTAACTCTAAAGAGTATGTTTTCGAATATTTAGATTTTTTAACAGCTCAAAATGTAGAACGTGTTTTATTACCAGATACTTTAGGTATTTTAACGCCAGAAGAAACGGCCGATTTTATAAAAGAAGTTTGCCATAAATACCCAACTACTCATTTCGATTTTCATGGTCATAACGATTATGATTTAGGAGTTGCCAATGTTATGGAAGCTGTTAAAGCGGGTGCTAATGGTTTGCATTTAACCATTAACGGAATGGGTGAGCGTGCAGGAAATGCACCAATGGCAAGTGTTATTGCTGTGATAAATGATTTTTTAAAGGATGTAAAAATCACGGTTAATGAGAAAGCATTAAATAAAATTAGCAAGCTTGTAGAAACCTTTTCAGGATTTAGAATTCCTGTTAATAAACCGGTTGTAGGTGCAAATGTATTTACACAAACAGCAGGAATCCATGCAGATGGAGACAATAAAAACAATCTTTATTTTAATGATTTAATGCCAGAACGTTTTGGTAGAAGACGTAAATATGCATTAGGTAAAACCTCTGGTAAAGCCAATATTCAGAAAAACTTACAAGATTTAGGTATCAGTTTAAATGATGAAGAGCTTAAGAAGGTTACCCAAAGAATTATTGAATTAGGAGACAAAAAAGAAGTTGTTTCTCAAGAAGATTTACCTTATATAATTTCTGATGTTTTAGACAGTGATACGATAGAAAAACGTGTTGTTGTAGAAAATTATGTTTTAGGACATGCAAAAGGAATGAAACCCTCTACAACTTTACAATTAAGAGTAGAAGGCGTGCAGTATGAGGCACACGCGCAAGGAGATGGGCAATTTGATGCCTTTATGAATGCATTGCGTAAATTGTATAAAAGACATAGTAAAAGAGATTTACCGTCTTTAATTGATTATGCAGTTAGAATTCCTCCAGGAAGTAATTCTGATGCCTTGTGTGAAACCATTATTACCTGGAAATTAGAAGAAAAAGAATTTATAACTCGTGGTTTAGATTCAGATCAAACAGTATCTGCAATTAAAGCCACAGAGAAAATGTTGAATATAATTTAATACAATCTGTCATTCTGAAGGAGGTATGACTGAAGGAATCGTTTTAATTAATATATAGATTGCTTCGTACCTCGCAATGACAAAAAACAAAAAATAAAACAATGAAATTAAATATCGCATTATTAGCAGGAGACGGAATAGGACCTGAAGTAATTGACCAAGCAGTAAAAGTATCTGATGCAATTGCTAAGAAATTTAACCACGAAATTACTTGGAAACCTGCTTTAACAGGTGCTGCTGCCATTGATGCAGTTGGAGAACCTTATCCGGATGAAACACATGATATTTGTGTCGCTTCAGATGCTGTTTTATTTGGTGCTATCGGTCATCCAAAATATGATAATAATCCTTCTGCAACGGTTCGTCCAGAACAAGGATTGTTAAAAATGCGTAAAAAATTAGGTTTATTTGCAAATGTAAGACCAACATTTACGTTCCCTTCTTTATTAGATAAATCTCCTTTAAAAAGAGAAAGAATAGAAGGAACTGATTTGGTTTTTTTACGTGAATTAACGGGAGGTATTTACTTTGGTGAAAAGGGAAGAAGAGATGAAGGAGAAACTGCTTTTGACAATTGTGTGTACACAAGAGCTGAGGTACAAAGATTGGCTGTAAAAGGTTTTGAATTGGCAATGACGCGTTCTAAAAAATTATGTTGTGTAGATAAAGCCAACGTTTTAGAAACTTCTCGTTTATGGAGAGAAACTGTACAGGCTATGGAAAAAGATTATCCAGAAGTTGAGGTTACTTACGAATTTGTAGATGCAGTTGCAATGCGTTTGGTACAATGGCCAAATAGTTATGATGTATTAATTACAGAAAACTTATTCGGAGATATTTTAACAGACGAAGCTTCTGTAATTTCTGGTTCTATGGGATTAATGCCTTCGGCTTCTGTAGGAACTGAAAATGCTTTATTTGAGCCTATACACGGTTCTTACCCACAAGCTACAGGTTTAAACATTGCAAACCCGATGGCTACTGTTTTATCTGCAGCGATGATGTTTGAAAACTTTGGTTTACAAGAAGAAGGAAAAGCAATTAGAGCGGCAGTAAATAAAGCGTTAGATGCAGGTTTTGTTACTGAAGATTTAGCTGATGGAGGAAAAGCTTACGGAACGAAAGAGGTAGGAGACTGGTTAGCAAAAAACATCTAAAGTTAAAAAAACAAATAGATATTAAAAAACCTGTTAAGTATAAAGCTTAACAGGTTTTTATTTTAATGATGTGAATAATTTTATACTTTGTTGTTATATAATTTTTTCACGGTTTCATTATAATTAGGGGATTAGGTATCACTTTTAAGAATTGTTCTTTTTGCAAGTTTTAATTATGTTTTTAAAGAGTAGCTAGAGTCTCTTTGTGTAAATTTTGGTCATTATTAACTAAGAGCTTAACGTTGAATTGTCAGCATAAAAATTGAATAAAATAGGCTAAGCTAAAAGGTTTTAATTTAGAGATTTTTTTTTATTATTTTAGGGGTCTTTTTTAGAAAATAAACTTATTATTTTGCCCAATAATCTAACACTAAGACATCAGCAATGATTGGACCAATTTTATTTACAAGGTCTAAATGTGCTTTATGAAAAAGATAAATCTCCCTGCCGTGTTCATTATTAAAACTTAGGGTAAAGCAATGTGTTAAGCCTTTGCTATTACCTTCTGTACTGTTATTTAAACCCCATTCTATGTTAGAAATTTCTGGAATTTCATTCTTAAGATTTAAAAAGGCTTTAACGGCTTCATCTATTTGGGTTGCTGTAGCATTATCTTTATATTTTAGACTTACCATATGTCTTAAAATTTTTCTATCCCCATCTATTTTTGGAGCAACCTTGTAACTCACTATTTTTTGTAAATCAAATCTAAAAGAGCCAGCAATTAAGAAGTTTTCGTTACCTATTTTATGTGATTTTAAGCCGTAGTAAATAGAAAATCCAGTTTCTAAATAGTTTATAGGGCTAAGAATACCTTTTTTATTTAGTCTTAGTAATTGAATACTAGCATCGTCTCTTGTGCCAACTGCAAGAACAGCCTCATTACTGTCGGCAGAAACTACTTCAATTCTTGTTTGTCCTTTCAGTTTAGTAGTTTCATCGTCTTTTAAAACAAAATGAGGTATTAATGCACCTTTTTTGTTCACCTTAAAAACACTTACTCCATCACCATGATAAACAAAGTTTGTCCTTTTAATAAACCCATTTCTTTTGTAATATTTATGATGCCTGTGACCAACAATTACATAATTATTGTCTCCCAAAGTTACACCAGTTACAGGGTATGCACCTGTTAAATATCTATCTTTTGTATTATCGCTAATGTTATTTATATTTTTAAATTTACCGTTTTCATAAACTCTAAAACTACTTACACCATTATCTTGAAATCCGCCTGTGTATAAAAAGGTTTTTCCGTTTATTTTGTGTGTAAACATGCCAATGATTCCATCTGTGTGTATGGTTTCATTGTCTTTCATAGATTGTACATGAGTTAGTTTTCCATCGTTCTCAATTTTAAAACAACTTAAGCCTGGTGTTTCTTCTAGTCCACCAATAAAAAGATACGATGCTTTTTTCATATGAACAACTTGTAAAGTAATGGCAGTACCTAGAAATGTTTCATCAGTATCCTTAGTTAAAGAAACCAGTTTTAACGAACCATTGTCTAATATTTTGAAGGTTTCAATCACATTTCCGTGTTTATTACCTACAAATAGAAAATCAGTTCCGTTAATCTGATCAGCAACCATTCCTCTTGCGGGGCCTTTTTGCATGTGTAATTTATGATTGCTAATAGAAGTTAGTATACCGTTTTTGTCTAAGCTATATACATCTATATTTCCCACACCACCTGCATATACGTAATGAGAACCGTCTTTTTTATAACTTGTAACAGATACGGTATTTTTTCCGGATATGCTTTTAAAGTCTTTTCTGTACAGCATCAAATCATTAGAAACTTGAGCAAAACAAATTTGAGAGACCATCAATATTATAGAGAGAACTCCTTTTTTTATACTATTCATAATTTTAGTCTTTTTCAAATTTTATTAATACGTAATTGCTTTAGCTCCAACACTTGCAATAGCTCTATCTTGTTCTATGGTACCGCCGCTTACACCAATTGCTCCAATAATTTTACCATCTTTGTTTTTAATAGGTAATCCACCAGGAAAGGTAATTAATCCTCCATTGGAATGTTCTATGTTATAGATTATTCCTCCAGGTTGTGTTAATTCTCCTAATTTACCTGTATCAATATTAAAATATCTTGCAGTTTTTGCTTTTTTTATGGCTACATCAATGCTTCCTAAAAAAGACTCATCCATTCTAATAAATGCCTTTAAGTTAGCACCAGCATCTACAATAGCAATGTTTACCAATATATTAGAATCTTCTGCTTTTTTCTTTGCTGCTTGCAATGCTTTAAAAGCTTCATCATGGGTAATATCATTAGTAATTTGTGCTTGTATTAGATTAGATGATAATATTAAGCTTAGCGTAATAACACAGTATTTAACTTTTTTAAGTAAGGACATAATTTTTTATAATTTTATACTGCAAATATTATAAACTATTTGAAGAAAAAAGTTGAACTTGTTCAACTAGATAAAAATTGTATTTATAACTGTTTTTTTATTTTACTTAAAAACTCATGTGTAATACCAAGGTAATTAGATGTTTGCCTGTCTGTAAGTTTAGAGGCAATATCTGGGTAATGGGCTATAAAATAACAATATCTTTCTTTTGCCGTTAAGCTATGATTTCGGATGAGTCTTCTTTGCCATGCAACTATAGATTTTTGAAACATTACACGAAAAAATTCTTCTGCTAAAGGGACTGAATTATATAGAGATAATTTATCTTTTTTATGAATTATAAGAACCTTACTATCTTCTAGAGCCTGAATGTTTAGATCTGATGGTTTTTGATTCATAAAACTATCTATATCCATTAACCACCAATCTTTTGCTCCAAAATATAACGTGTATTCGTTACCTTTTTTATCTATTGTGAAGATTCTAAAACAGCCTTCGACAACAAATCCTTCAAATTTACAAACTTGACCTTGCTGTAATAAAAACTCCTTTTTTTTTATAGATTTAAGAAGAAAGTGGTTACAGAATGCTTCTTTTTCTATTTTAGAAAATTTGGCATTTTTATCAATGTGTTTTATTAATAAATTGTTAATCATTAATTGCTTCTTAGTTTCAATATTGTAATGTAATTTTTTTTGATGTTACTAAGTTACAAATATCAGTTTTATTTTATATCATTTTTGTAGGCCAGTTATTAATTCTATTTGTTTAACAAGATGTAATGATGATATCTTTCAGGGAAGCTTTTATATATAGGTAAGCAACACTTCTATTTTTAAAATATTGTGCCCCTTATTTTTAAGAAGTAACACAAGTTTTTTTAGATTTACCATTAGAAGTTAAGAATGATAATGTTATAAAAAAAACAACATATATTAATTTTATTAAGATTTATAGTGCATTCTATTTTTTAGCTCTCTTTACTAATTCTAACTTATCTGTGGTTGTTTTGGTTGTGAAAAAACCATAGTTAATGGTTACCTTTTTCTTGTCTATTCTATCGATTGTACCTACAGAGTTAGAGCCTACTACTTTTACACTATCATTGATTTGATATACATATTCTGCTTTTTCTTTGGCTATTTTGGCAGCTTCAATTTTCTTTTCCTTTCTAACTTCTATTACTTTTTGTAAAACCTCTTTTTCTACTTTTTTTATAATTTCTTGTTGTTGTTTTTCTACAACTTTAGCTTTTTGTTTTTGTGCCTTAGTTTTAGGTTGTACAGGATTTTTCATTACCTGCTTTACTTTTAAATCTGCCACCCATTTATTAAAATTAGAATTTAATTCCTTTTTATTATTGGTTTGAAAGTATTTGTTAAGCAGCTCATTTGTTTTTCTACCTAAAGAAAGCATCTTTTGGTTTTGGTCATACAGTTCTTGAAAACCAGATAATTTATCTTGCATGCGTTGTTCTTTTTCTTGCAAGTTATCCAGGTGTTTTTGACCTTTAGAGTGTTGGTTTTCTAAGTTTTCAGAAGTTTTTTGTAACCTGTTTCGTTCTTTTTGTAGCTTAGAAATGGTTCTATCTAAACGTACTTTTTCGGTTTCTACACGTTTTTTTGCTTTGTTGATAATACTAAACGGAATTCCGTTTTTCTGAGCAACTTCAAATGTAAAAGAACTACCTGCTTGCCCAACAAATAATTTATACAAAGGCTCTAAAGTACGCTCATCAAACTGCATATTTGCGTTGGTAACATTCTCTAATTCGTTTGCCAAAACTTTTAAGTTAGAGTAGTGGGTGGTTATAATTCCGAATGCTTTTTTATAATAAAATTCTTCTAAGAAAATCTCTGCCAATGCTCCTCCTAATTCAGGGTCAGAACCAGTACCAAATTCATCAATTAAAAACAAGGTGTTTTTACCACATTTGCGCAAAAAGTTACGCATGTTTTTTAAGCGATAACTATACGTACTTAATTGGTTTTCTATAGATTGGTTGTCACCAATATCTGTTAAAATAGTATCAAAAATATAAGTTTGACTGCGTTCATCAACAGGAATTAAAATTCCACTTTGTAACATAACTTGCAGCAAACCAATGGTTTTTAAAGTGATGCTTTTTCCACCAGCATTTGGACCAGAAATAACAATAATCTGTTGCTTTTCATTTAACTCAATGCTCTGAGAAACCGTATGTAAATCTTGTTGTTTATTTTTTCTCCATAAAATGGGATGAAATGCATTCTTAAAATAAATCTTTTTTTCATTAGATATTTTTGGCAAAACAGCATTCATTTCATTTGCATATTTTGCTTTTGCTCCTACCACATCAATATGTATTAAAAACGAAATATATTCTTCTAATAAATATACATAAGGACGAATAGTTGCAGATAATGTGCGTAAAATTTTTACAATTTCTTGCTTTTCATCATATATTAAATTTTGATATTCTCTGGCATAAGCAAGTGTTGCTTGTGGCGCAATATAAACGATGTTACCAGACTTTGAAGAACCTAATAAACTACCAGCTACTTTTTTTCTATGCATGGCAGAAACAGCCAAAACACGCTGATTGTCTACAACGGTTTCTTTAATATCATCTAAATATCCTGCAGAAATAGCTTTGGATAAAGCACTAGAAAAACTTGCACCAATTTTACCGCGAACATTATTAATATCTTTTCTAATTTGTTTTAAAACTTCTGACGCATTGTTTTTTACTTCTCCAGAAATATCTATTATTTTTTTGATTTCATCATCGATAAAAGTGGTGAATTCAATTTGTTGAGAAAGTTCGAAAAAAGTAGGAAACTGAACGCTAAATTTCTTAAAAAACTTAATCAATTCGTTTACAGTAAGAGATGTAGTTGCTATTTTTAAAAAAGCATCTGTTTCTACAAAACTATTTTCTATAGCTAAACGTTTTATGTTTTCGGTAATATTATCGAAGCTGTGGTTTGGAACTCTATTTTCACTCTCAAAAGAAGACACGTATTCATTTACCAAATACAATTCTTTAAAAAGTGTTTCTTTATCTGCTATAGGTTCAATTTCAGTAACTTTTTCTTTACCTAAACCAGAAATACAATAGGCAGCAACGTGTTGTAAAACGGTAGAAAACTCTAAGTCTTGTAATGTCTTGGATGATATGTTTTTATTCAAAAAAAATCGTTTTTATTTCGAACACAAATCTATAAATTCTTTTCGTTTGGTTTTAGAAACTGGCACTCTTTTTTTATTCTCTAAAATAAGGTATCCTTCGTTCTCAAAATGACGTACTTTTTCTAGGTTTATTATGTGAGATTTATGGCATTTATAAAATAAATTACTCATCATTTTTTCGTACTTACCAATGTTATAGGAACTTACAATTTCTGTATTATCAATTAAATGAATTTTTGTGTAACCATCAAACCCTTCCACATGAATTACTTCTTTTAAAGGAATAAAAGAAACCCCTTTTATTGTTGGGATAATTAGTTTATTGGCGTTAGAATTAGCTTCTAAAATAAACTGTAATAGGTGTACGTTTTTTTTATTTTCGAGCTTTAAAGCTATATTTTCTTTTGCTTTAAGAACCGATTTTATAAGATCTTCATCATCTATTGGTTTTAAAATATAACCGATGGCACTTTTTTTAAAAGCTTCTATGGCGTACTCGCTAAAAGCAGTAACAAATATTACTTGAAAATTAATTTCTCGTAATTTAGAAAGTAATTCAAAACCATCAATTCTGGGCATTTCTACATCTAAAAATAAAATATCTGGTTTATTCTTTTCGATACTTACAATGGCTTCTTCTGGATTTTGATGCGTGGCAATTATTTCTATTTCAGGAAACAGTTTTGTCATTTTTCTTTGTAACCCTTTTAGGTTAGAAATTTCATCATCAACTATAATTGCGGTTATTGTACTCATGCTTATTTGTTTTTAATGATAAAGGTTGATTTGTTTCCTCGTTCTTCTTTTTCTGGATATAACTCTTCTGTAAAATACTGAATTTCCCATTCTTCTGAAGCATTTAAATACGATAAACGTTGTTGTAAAACATTAGAAGATTTTATTTTTTTATTTTTCGATTTCGTATTTACAAAGCCAACGCCATCATCAATAATTAAAACTTTGTATGTTTTAGGGGTTATTTTAGTAAAACTAATGGTTACTGTCCCTGTATTAAATTTATTAAAAATTCCGTGATTAACCGCATTTTCTACTATGGGTTGTAATAACATTGTAGGAATCTTTGTTTTATTAAAATCGACTTTATCTTCTATACTAATTTTAAATTCTAATTTTTCTCTAAAACGTAGTTTTTCAATTTCTAAATAATTGGTAAGTAGTTTTATTTCTTCGGATAATGTAATGGTGTTTTCTTTAGAGAGCTCAAAAAAACGTCTTATTAGTTTAGAAAATTTTACCAAATATTTTTCTGATGTAGCAAAGTCGTTTTCATTAATAAAATACTGGATGGCTGCTAAAGAATTAAAAACAAAATGCGGATTCATTTGAGAACGAAGTGCTTTCAATTGAATTTCTGACAATTGCTTTTCTTGTAAATGTTTTTCATTTTTTTGTAATTGCTTTCTTTTACTTAAATACCATACTGTTCTAAAAAAGACACTTATTAATAGTAAAACAACAACTGCTTTAAACCAAATTGTTTGATACCATAAAGGCAATATTGTAAATTCAGTTTTCTTTTGAAAATTACGGGCTTTAATCGTAAAAGTATACTTGTTTGGTTGTAAATCGTTAAAATTTATATTTGTAGTTTCTGTATTTTTCCAATTATTTTGAAGCGGTGCTAGTTTGTATTGATAAGATAAGTTTTCATTTCCTTCAGAAAAGTCGAGGCTAGAAACAGAAATATTAATATTATTATTATCTATATATTTAAATGTGTTGTTGTGCTGCTTTATAAGATGATTGTTATAGCTTAATTTATCTATGTAAATATCTAATAAATGATTGGTGTTTTTTTTGTTTTTAGGCAAAATAGCAATGCCATTATTAGTACTAACAATTAAGTCGTTTTTAACAATAAAAACATCGTTAACTTGTAAAGAAGGCAAACCATTGGGTAAAAGAAGCTTTTTTTCGAGATGGTAATTATTTTCAGACAAAGCGTATTTATAAACCCCAGAATTGGTAGCTAACCAAATGGTTTTATTTTCTACAAAGGCATTATTAACAATTAAAAAATCTGATTTTGGTAATGGGTATATATCTTTTAAATCGGTTATAAAAGAGCCAAAACCATCGGTGTTTAATAACAATTGGGAGTTAGAAATTTTATTAATACTTAATATCGATTTGTTAAATTTTAAACCATTAAACGTTACTTCTTTTATTTCTTCATTTTTAAATTGCTTTAATCCGTTAGTGGTTGCAATTAAAAGTTGATTGTTAAAAATAATTAATTTGGTAATACCTCTTTGTTTGTAGGAGTTAAGAATGTTTAATTTATTTTGTGGATCAATTTTATTGATTCCTCCTGTAAAATTACCATATAAAAAAGCATTAAAATATACTAGATTTCTAGCCGTTTCATTGGTGTAAAAAGGTGGTTTGGTAAAGTCTAATTTTGTTGCTTTAGTATTGTTTTTTATAAGCTTAATTTTGTTTTTAGAAATGTAAAATTCCGTTTTTAAGGAGTCTATATAAGTGGCACTAAATAAGTGCTCTTTTTCATCAATATAAGGTAAGAATTGTTTTGTGTTAACATTGTATTTAAAAAATCCATGATTAGAGACATTTGCTATAATATTTCCGTTAATGTTATTTATTTTAGCAACATTTTGGTGATCAAATAAATACTTAATAGTAGCTTTTGTTTTAGTTAGTTTATATAATCCATTTAAAAAAGAAGCAATCCATAACGTTTCATTTTTATCAATCATAGCAAAATGGGCGTCAAATTTTTTAGGAATTAACACTGTTTTTGTAATATGATAATTAGCATCTAAAACACCTACAAACCCTTTTCCTGTAATTTGAATTTGATTATTGATTAGGTTTATTCTTGCGTATTTAGATTTTTCTAGTTGTATTTCATCTTTATAATTTCGATTGTATACTTTGCTGGTATTTAAATTTAAAATAGAGTATTCTTTATCACCGACCCAATAAAATAAACTGTCTGTTATTTGACCTCTATTAATAGGATTTGTAATTTTTTTTAAACCACTAATCTCTTTTATTTTTCCGCTTTTGTAAATTATTTCAACAGAATCTAACGTAGGTGTATTTTTTAGATAGCTAACAAGAGGGTGATGTATGTATATTTTAGACTTGTTTTTAGGAGAATTATTACCTAGTAATAATTTCCATTTGTTGTTCTCTAAATGATGTGTTCTGCTATTACTTGTTAAAATTATTTTATTTCCTACTTGACTCGTGTAATTGGGAGAAAATATTTCATTTTTAACTTCACTTTCAAAAGCATAAACACTATCATTTTTAATATAACCTAACTTTGATGTTTTAGAAAGGTACCATAGTTTTCCGTCTGGAGTAGGGTGTATTCCCCAAACATCATTGGTTGATAAACCATTACGTGTAGTAAAACTTTTTAAGGTATTGCCATTGTATTTTACTAAACCTTTATCTGTTGCAAACCAAATAAAACCCTGTGTATCTTGTATTATTTTATAGACATGATTACTTGGTAAACCTTCTTTAACTGTAATATTTGTGTATTGTTGTGAAAAGGAAAAACCCCATAACATAATTAATAGTAAAGAGATATGGAGTTTTAACATTTGCAATTTTAATTTTCCTTTTTCAAATATACGATTCTGAATGACTAATTTACAATCACTTTTTTAGTAGATGATTTGTTTTTACCAACCAGTTTAAATACGTAAAACCCTTTTGATAAATTTAAATTGGTAATTTCATTTTTACCAATATTTAAGTCTCTTTTTATAATTTCTTTTCCGATAATCGAGTAAACAATTAATTGTACTTTTTCTAAAGGTGTAATAGTTAATTTTCCTTTTGTAGGGTTTGGGAATAAAGAAAATTGTAATGTCTTAGATACATCTGTACTTAAATAACCACAATCATTATCATAAAAAGTTTGATTATCTTTATTAGGCCAAGCACCATTAGAATAAGCTGGTTCATCTACTTGAACACAACGTAAATCCGGATTATGACCAATTTCAAATTCGGTAACGTTTTGATTGTTTCCGTTTCTAACATTTAAATGATGTAAGTTGTTACTATAGCAGTTTAATGCTGTAAATAGAGAATGCATCGATAAATCTAACGAAGTAATTTGGTTGGCATAACAATATAAGGTTGTTAAAATAGAATTTTGAGAAAGATTTAATACCGTTAATAGATTTTTAGAGATGTTTAAAACTTCTAGTAGTTCAAAATCTTCAATACCTGTAGCATCGGCAATATCTAAATCGGGTACATTTAGTGTGCTTACTGTATTAATTCTAGCGGTGTATACGTAATCATCATTTGCAATACCATTACCCATACTTGTAACATCTCCTAAAGTAACAATAGCACCTTGGGCATTGTGAGTTTCTAAGTAGTTTTCAAAATTATTATCGGGTACATAGGTTTCATTAAGACTACAACTGGCTAAAAAATAACTTTGTGTATCTATCGAAGCCCAATTTGTTGTACTGTAAATAGCATTATCAACTTCAATACACATAAGATCTGGATTATTTTGCGCTTTAAAATTTTGATTAACAATTGTTATATTGTTTCCGTTTTTAAGGTTTAAACTTGTTAATTGGTTACCAAAACAATGAAGCCTAAATAACATTGGGTTTAGAGAAAGGTTTAAGCTTGTTAGTTGATTGTAGTTACAATATAAGTATGCTAAATTTGGATTTTGGTTAACATCTAAAGCTGTTAATTGATTCGAAAAACAAGAAAGATGTGTTAATGCTGTATTTTGAGAAACATTTAGACTACTTATTAGATTGTTACTACAATATAAGTATTCTAAATTAGTATTTAAAGAAACATCTAGCGTATTTATTTGATTGCTATAATTGTATAATCGAACTAAATGATTGTTTTGAGAAACATCTAAACTCGTTAATAGATTATTGTTACATCGCAAATCTCTAAGCTCTGTATTTAAAGATACATTTAAATTTGTTAATTGGTTTTGATAAGTTTGTAATACATTTAAGTTTATGTTTTGAGAAACATCTAAAGTGGTTAATTCGTTTATAGAACAACGTAAATCTACTAACGCTACAAAATCTTCTATACCATTTAAGTATGCAATATTTTTACTACTTACATCTAAATTAGTTACGGTATTAATACTTGCTGTAGTTACATAATTATCATTAGCAATTTGGTTTCCCATGCTAGTAATATCACCAAAAGGAACAATGGTACCTTGCGCGTTATGAGTTTCTAAATAGTTTTCAAAATTATCATCAGGTACGTAAGTTTCTCCAGAATGGCAATCATTAGCAAAACTTGTTGTTGTATCTATATTGGTCCAATTATTACTGCTCCAAACGTTATTATCTACTGTTATACAGTTTAAATTAGGATTTCCTGAAGTAACAAATTGATTGTAAACATGGTTTATTCCGTTAGCTACATTTAAAGATGTTAGTTGGTTATTGCTACAATTAAAAGTACGAAAATTAACAAAATGACTCAGATTTAAGCTAGTTAATAGATTGTTTTGACAGCGCAATCCTACTAAAGGATAGTTGATGTTTTGGGTAAATTCTATTGTTGTTAATTGGTTATTATAAATATATAACCAATTTAGTGATGTATTTTGAGTAAGATCTAAACTTGTTATTTGGTTATCGTAACAAAAGAAAGATTTTAAACGCACATTACTTGTTATATCTATGTTTGTTAGTTGATTATTGTAACAGTAAAAATGTGTTAAAGAAACAAAATCTTCTATACCTACTATACTGGTTATATTTTTTGAAGAAATATTTAAATGTGTAATTGTATTAATCTTTGCAGTAGTTATATAATTATCATTTGCAATACCATTTCCCATGCTGTCTGGGTTTCCAAAAGGAACAGCCGTTCCATCTGCTTTGTGTGTTTCTAAATAATTTTCGAAATTATCATCGGGCACATACGTTGCTTGAGAAAATGAAATAACCGTAATAAACAGAAATATAAATGTAAGTAGTTTTAGTTTCATACTTTTTTTGGGTTGAGCTGTTTTAAATATTTGAATTTATGTTTAGTATGGTATGTTGTTTTTAAATTAGAAAATATACATTTAAAATTAACTCTTTTTTAGGGTTTCATAAGGTGTCATCCATGTAAATGACAATTTCATTAAAAGAAAGTCGCTTTTGATGAAAGCAAAGAAAACTCCATATCACTTTTTTAAGGATATGGAGTTTCAATACTTACAATTCTAGGTTCTCTTTTTCAATATGCGTTTATAAATTATTAATTTACAATCACTTTTTTAGTAGATGATTTGTCTTCACTAACCAATTTAAATAAGTAAATACCTTTGGCTAAGTTTAAATTGGTAATTTCATTTTTACCAATTGCTATTTCTCTATTTATAATTTCTTTTCCGGTGATAGCATAAATAATTAAGGTAGCTTTTTCTAAAGAATTAATATTTATTTTTCCGTTTGTTGGGTTAGGAGATAACGAAAATTCTAATGAATTATATAGATGTGTACTTAAAGCAGTACATGCTGCCTGATTATTTACAAAGTTTGATGTAGTATCAATGTTAGTCCAATTTAAAGTTGAGTACGCAGCGTCATCTACCTCAATACAAGTTAAGTTAGGATTATTTATAGTATTAAAAAGAGTAAAATTAGTGTTGTTTCCATTTTTTACTTTTAAAGATGTTAATACATTGGATTGTGCATCTAAAGAAGATAATAAACTATGCGTACTTACATCTAAAGTACTTAGTTGATTATTGCTTACGTTTAAAGTTGTTAAGGCTGTAAAAGCATTGATACCTGTTAAATCGGTTATGTTTTTATTAGAAACATCTAAATTAGTAATGGTATTTATATTGTCTGTAAATACTTTTTGATCTGGTGTGCCAGCATCTAAACCGGCACTTATTAAAGCCATTTCAAAGTTATTGTCAGGAATCGTTGTTTCTGTAGAAACTGTGGTATTAAAAGTATTTGTAATTACAGGTGCATTATAATCGAAATAAATATTTGCTGTAGTATCAAAGGCATCTCCAATTACAGCAGTATTTTTTGGTTTTATTTTATAAAAAATCCAACCATGACTAGCAGGTTCGTTACTAGTACTGTCTGCCAATTGTATGTTTTCGAAAATAAATTCTACTTTATTTGTATTAGAAATAGCAGTCCTATAAGAATGACTTGCGGCAATTGGGGTAAAAGTTGCCATGTCTAAATCGGTATCAATAATGTCTTTTACCACAATATTAATAGCAGAAGCTGTTCCGGTATTTTGAAAACGAATTCTGTAGGTTAAATCGTTAGGTACTTGTGCAGTACTAATTTTATCACCTTCAAAACAAACTACATCATTTGGGTCATATGCATTTACAATAATGTCAGAAAAAATATGCGAATTATCTGTCGGTGTTGCATCTCCTGTTAAAGGAGTAATAGTAGTTGTGTAGCTAATTGTATCTCCTCCATTTACAGGGTTTGTAGCATCAATAGGTGTGTTAATAGTAAAGTATACATCTATAAAATTTTCTTCAAAAGGTTGTAAGTTGGTATAATTCCAACTTAAAGAATTACTTGTTTGTGTATCTGGCGTTGTACTTGCATTATTAAAAACTTCTTGGTTTTCATTAAAGTTTAAAGTAACCGTTCCGGATGGGATAATTGTAGAACCATTGTTTTTGTAAAAAATTCTTAAGTGCGTATCAAAACCAGGTCTAGACTCAGAAGTTGTAAAAGAATAAACCTCTACATCGTCTACTTGAGTATTTGCTGTAATACAAAAATTGATAGTTTCTGTATTACCAGATCCTGTAAAGTTTGTAGCCTGAGTTGTTGGTGTTGCTGTAAAAAATGAAGGAAAGTTTGGTATTAATTCTGTTGTAACATCCGTGTCGTTTATATGTATTGTATAAGTACCATCTGCAGCACTAAAAGAAGAAGCACTTACGTTTGTACTTGTTGTGTTAATTCTAGTATTTACAGATTTTGTATCGGCAGCATCGCAGCCATCATTATTAAAATCAAAAGAAACCGTACCCGTTATTGTATTAGAGTTTACGGGTACAAAAGAACAATACTCTGTAAAGTTAGTGTGTGCATCGATGCCATTACCTAAGTTTCCTGCAGCAACCAAAGCATCATCTACACAAATAGCATTTAAATTGGCATTGTTTTTAGTGCTAAAAGTATTGTAAGCTAAAGCGTTTGAGTTTCCGTTTTTAAGATTTAAAGAGGTTAGTAAATTATTATTACAGTAAATTTTATTTAAACTAGAAAAGTTATACAAATCTAATTCTGTAAGTAAGTTTCCAGAACAGATAAAACTTGTTAAAGTGTTGGTGGTAGTAGTATCTAAACTTGTAATTTGGTTATTAGAACAGTCTAAATTAGTTAAAGTAGTATTAGTTAGTGTATTTAAAGCAGTAAGGTTATTGTTAGCACAAGACAAGGTAGTTAAGCTTGTATTTGTAGAAACATCAAGCATATTTAAGTTGTTATTATTGCAATTTAATGTGGTTAAATTTATAGAAGAGCTTAAATTTAAACTAGGTAAATTATTAGCATTACAAATTAAGGCTTGTAAAGTTGCTGTAGATGGTAATATTAAACTTGTTAAAGAGTTGCTTGATGTATTTAAAGTTATTAAACCAGTAGCAACCGAAGTATCTAAAGTTGTTAAGTTATTTTGATAACACAAAAGTTTTTTTAAAGTAGTTGTAGCAGGTAGGGTTAAACTTGTTAAAGAATTAGTGTAAATAGCAAGTTCTACCAAACCTGTTAATGTAGAAGCGTCTAATGTGGTAATACTATTATTCCAACTGTGTACATATGTTAATGAACTAGAAGTAGGTAAACTTAAACTGTTAAGGTTATTATTGTAACTTTTTAAAGTAATTAAAGCAGTTTGATTTGTTAAATCTAAGCTTGTAATTTGATTATTAAAACATTCTAAATTTGTTAATTGTGTAGAAGCAGCAATATTTAAAGAAGTTAATTGATTATACTCACATTTTAAATTTTGTAATAAAGGCGTATTTGTTAAGTTTAAACTTGTTAAAATATTATTATTAGTATTAAGAGATGTTAAATTGGTTTGGTTAGATACATCTATGGTTGAAATGTTATTTTGACTTGTGTTTAATGTTACTAATGTGTTTGATGTAGGCAATGTTAAAGATGATATACCATTAAAATTTGCATTATAATTAGAGTAATTAATATTGTAAGAACAATCTAAATTTGTTAATTGGGTTAAAGCAGAAACATCTAAACTAGTTAAATCGTTAAAACTACAATTTAAAGAAGTTAAATTAACAAAAGCTTCTATACCAGTTAAATCAGAAATTCCGTCGATAAAAATACCGCCACCACCTCCGCCGCCTATACATCCAGGATCCATAATAGGGTCGCAACCACCACCAAAATCTTCATAAGATTGATGACCAGAAACATCTAAACTCGTTACAGCGGCTGCTTCTGTTACTTGTATTTCGTTATCATTATTTGTATCTATACTTGGCGAATAAGTTAAAAGTACATTTTTAAATTCATTATCAGGAATGTTTACAATTTGGCAAAAAATTGTACTAGAGATAAAGAAAAGTGCAATGGAAAGTAGTTTTAGTTTCATATTTGGGCTTTTTATTTTTTTCAAAGTTAGCTTTACTTGTCGGATAAAATTAGGGGCAAAACACTGTTTTTAAAAGTGTAATTTTTATCAAGATATATTAATTTTTAAAGCCTTTAATACCTTATAAGTTTAAAGACCAGTTTCATTAAAGGAATGGTTATTTTGATTAAATGAATATCTTTACGCTCTTAATTAAATTGAAATTAAAATGCAGCAAAAAGTCTCTAAATCTTGGCAACCTATTTTACAACCTGAGTTTGAAAAAGAATATTTTAAAGAATTAACAGCTTTTGTTACTTCAGAATATAAAGAATATCAATGTTTTCCTAAAGAAGATGATATTTTTGCAGCTTTTAATTTTTGTTCTTTTGATGCGTTAAAGGTGGTAATTATTGGGCAAGATCCATATCATGATGAAGGACAAGCAAATGGTTTGTGTTTTTCTGTAAAAGATGATGTAAAACAACCTCCGTCTTTAAAAAATATATTTAAAGAAATTGCAACAGATTTAAACCAAGAGATTCCACAAAGTGGCAATTTAGAAAAATGGGCTAAACAAGGTGTATTGCTATTAAATGCAACTTTAACCGTAAGAGCCCATGAAGCCGGTAGTCATCAGAAAAAAGGGTGGGAAACTTTTACAGATGCAGTTATTAAATCAATTTCTGAAGAAAAAGAAAACGTAGTTTTTTTACTTTGGGGAAAATTTGCAGAAAGTAAAACAAAATTAATAAACACAAAAAAGCATACCGTGTTTACAGCTCCTCATCCATCTCCATTAGGTGCTTGGAGAGGTTGGTTTGGCAGTAAACATTTTTCTAAAACAAATAAGGTTTTAAAAAACTTAAAAATAGCTAAGATAGAATGGTAGGGAAAGCAGGTTGCGTATAGTACGGAGATAATATTGCTTCTAAAATATCTTCGGTAATATCTGGATAATCTACAGCAATAATAGTATCACTCTGAATCCATTTTGCAATTTTTTTAAGTTGTTTTCTGTTTAATTTTTTAACTACTGCAACCCCCATTTCTTTTAAAGCAATAGCATTACATTGTTGTTCATATTGATTTTTCATAGGTATTACCATTAATTTTTTCTTAAGATATAAGGCTTCAGAAGGAGTTTCAAACCCTGCACCACAAAGAACTCCTGCAGACGAAGCCATGCTTTCTATAAAATCGAATTCGTTAATGGGATAAATGGTCATATTTTTTTTAAAGATTAAACTTTTAGCTTCTTTAGAGAATATATGCCATTTTATAATGGGTATTTTAGATAAAACTTTTACAATTTTATCAATATTATAAGACGGTAAGTAAACCGTAATATGACCTTTGTTACTTGTTTTTTTAGTTCTAATTTTTTTTCTGATGATAGGAGCAAAAATAGCAGAACTATAGTTTTTAAAATGAAAACCAAATCGAACGCTAGAAGGAGCGTAGTGCTTTAAAATATATTTTTCAAACTTATATTTTCCGTATTTAGGAGATGCCGCATCTAACACAGCGTTTTGATGACTTAAAGAAACAATAGGTATGTTATTTAATTTTGCAGCCCAAGCAGAAACAGGTTCAAAATCGTTTATAATTAAATCGTACTCCTGTATTGGTAAGTTTTTGATTTCTTTATAAAAACGAGATAATTTCATCTTTTTAAAACTAGCCCAAAAGTCTATACCGCCTTTTTTACCAAATGTAAAATTTAAGCCTTTTAGTTTGTATTTTATTTCGAAACCTAATTCTAAATTATTTTCGTTACCACTCACTAAAATGTCTAAATCTCCTTTCTGTTGTAAAATAGGTATAATTTCTTTGGCTCTAGTTAAATGTCCATTTCCGGTTCCTTGAATTGCATATAATATTCGCATACGTATTATTTTAGGGGTTTTTCAATATCAAATTCTTTTAACAACTCTTCAAAAAGAAAGTTGTTTTTTTCTTCTTTGTATTTGGCTTTTAACTCTTCTTTACTCAGCTTTTTATCGCTGTTTTTAGCAATTTCATCAGAAGCGTATTCGTATAAAGTCCATTGTTTGTTTTTATATTCTAAAGCTGTTAAATTTTCTATCCAATCTCCAGAATTTAAATAAGTAGTTTTTCCTTTCTGATTTTCAATTTCTCTAATTTCTGGTTGATGAATATGTCCGCAGATTACATAATCATACTCGTTATCAATGGCAATGTCCGAAGCTGTTTTTTCAAAATCATTGATAAATTTTACGGCACTTTTTACACTGTTTTTTATTTTTTTAGAAAGCGATAATTTGCCATATCCCAACAGATGGCTAATCCAATTAATAAAGGTGTTTATTAAAATCAACACATCGTATCCTTTACCACCTAATTTAGCAAGCCATTTAGAGTGTTGCATGGTAATATCAAACACATCTCCATGAAATATCCATGCTTTTTTATCATCAATATTTAAAACAAGTTTGTTTAAAATTTTAAAGTTTCCTAACCTAAAACCCTTAAACTTTCGCAACATTTCATCATGATTTCCTGTAATGTAGTAGATCTCTGTTCCTTTAGATAAAAGAGAGGTAATGTGTTTAATAACATTCATGTGAGATTTCGGAAAATAACGTTTGTTAAATTGCCAAATGTCTATAATATCGCCATTTAGAATTAGAACTTTAGGTTGAATTGTTTTTAAGTAATTTAATAATTCTTTTGCTCTACAACCATAAGTACCTAAATGCACATCAGAAATTATAACATAATCTAATTTACGTTTTTTTTGCTTTTTCATTTTTATAAATTAAGTAAGAAAAAGAATTGTTTTTTGTGTAAAAGAGTTTTTTACACAAGGTTTAGAAGAAAGAGATATCTTAATTCTATTAGGTAAACAATGGTCTTAATTCTATGTTCTTTCAAACATAAAAAAGGAATGTGTTGTAAACGTAAAATAAAAATGAAAAAAAAGTAAGGTAAGCTTTATTTAAAAGTTTACTAAAAGTTATCTTACTATTAAGAGAATAAGGTGGTTAGCGGATAAAAAAAATCCGCTGTAAAAGCGGATTCATTGAATTTGGAATTAAGAAACAAGCCGATTTAAATTAAATCTGCCTGCTTTAATGTTGTTTGAATAGTTGTTGTATTGTCTGCTAAACCACAATGTTTAGAAGTGCTTCTACAAGAAGAAAAACAAATGCTTCCTAAAATACAAACTGCAATAAATACTACTTTTTTCATAAATAATGGATTTTCGTGTTAAATGTACATATTTTTTATGAAACTGCTAGAATTTTTCTTCTCATCAATAACGTTAAACTGTACCATTTTATTTTGAGTGCGTGTAATTATGTTTTTGGTAATTGGTTTTCCAGCATTCCATTCTGTAATTTTTAACCATTCTTGTATGTCTTCTAGTTGTTGCTCGTATCTTTCGGCTAAAATTTTATCAATATTTTTAGTCTTTTTAAAGTCTTTTGTTTCATTATTAATAATGTCTAAAACTTTTTTAACTTCGTTAAAATTGTTTTCTAAAACTTCGTTTCTAACAGCAATAACAAAACAAGGCCAAGGAGTAGGGCAGTCGGCAATTCTTCTAAAAGTACCGTTGTCTACCAATGGTTTTGTTGTAAAATGTTCCCACATAAAATAATCGGCTTCTCCGTTAGTTAAAGCATCAATTCCACCTTGTAAATTACCAATAACTTTAAATTTTAACTTAGAAATATCCCAACCTTGGTTGTAGGCATTTACAATGGCCATTAAATGAGATCCAGAGCCAAAGCGACTAATAGCAATGGTTGCGTGTTCTAAATCTTTACTGTTTTTAAAAGTTGATTTTGCACCTACATGAATACCCCAAATTAATGGTGATTGTACAAAAGTTTGTACAATTTTAGAAGGATTGCCAGCAGCAATGTCTTTAATAATACCTTCTGTTAATACAATAGCAATATCTACCTCTCCGTTTCTTAAAGCTTTGCACATTGCGCCTGTACCGCCAGGGTAATCTTGCCAACGAAGATTAATGTTTTGCTTGTTGTATTCTTTATTTTTTAGGGTAGTATACCAAGGGTAATTAAAATGCTCAGGAACTCCACCAATTTTTAGATTGGTCATTTATTTAACTATTTTATCGAGTGTATATTCTATTAAATTGGCAATCACTTTACCCGGGTTTTTACTAAAAGTACCGTTGGCTCTATTGGCTATAATTGCGTTGATAGAACAAGCTTTATGACCTAATAATTTAGACAAACCATATATGGCAGAAGTTTCCATTTCTAAATTGGTAATTCTATGTTCATTAAAATTAAAACTATCAATTTTATGGTTTAAGTTATGGTCTTGTAAAGCCAAACGTAAAATTCTTCCTTGAGGGCCGTAAAAACCACCTGCAGTAGCCGTTATACCTAGATGTGTTTTTTCTGATTTTAATTTATTGGCTAACTCTTTATTGTTTTCTATTACAATAGGATATGATTTTTTAGCACTCCAATTGGTATGTTTTACAAAGGCATCTTCTATAGCAGGATTAGAAATTGTTTCAATTTGATAAGAGTGCAGCATACCGTTTAAATCTAAACCATGAGAACCAATAACAAAAGAATCTACAGGAATATCTGCTTGTAAAGAACCCGAAGTTCCTATTCTTACAATGGTTAAAGAAGTTAAATTTTCTTTAGGTTTTCTTGTTTCTAAATCAATATTAACAAGTGCATCTAGTTCATTTAAAACGATATCTATATTATCTGGTCCAATACCTGTTGATATAACAGAAAGACGCTTGTTTTTATAGGTACCTGTGGTGGTTTTAAATTCTCTTTTTTGAGTTGTAGACTCAATAGAATCAAAATGTTTAGAGATTTTATCAACTCTATCTTGATCGCCAACAAAAATAATAGTGTTGGCAATATGTTCTGGTCTTAAATTAAGATGATAAACACTACCATCGGGATTTAAGATAAGTTCAGATTGTTTTATAGACATTTAAGATGTAATTTGTAATAGTTTTTCTGATTGATTATTGAATAGAAAACTATATTTTTTTGCTCCACCAAGATACAAATTTTCATTACGAAGTTCACCATAAAAATTTAATTGGTTTTCTAGTACTTTTTTTCCCTTTCGTGATAATTTTACGGGGTTAAAAGAGGTAAACAATTTATGGAGTTGTTCTATGTGATGGTCGTATTGTATATCTCCAAACCCGTACGTTGTTTGTGTTTCTATTAATTGATGTACCAGTTGTTTTTTTGAAGAAAATTGATGCGTATTTGCTGTTTCTAGAATGGTGTTTTCTAGTTGGTTTAACCCGTTTTTTATAGAAGGGAATCTTAATAAATGTGCGGCTAAAGCGTCTGCTAAATGCGTAAAAGGAGACATTGGGTTGTATTTATAAACGGTCTCTAATCTTAAAGGACTGTCTGAGCAATACAATTGCCAAATGTAATCGGCATACTCAATATCATCTTGTGTTAAACTGACTCTGTTTTTATAGTGTTGCTGAACTTGATTTTGGGTAAGTTCAGATAAACTTTTTGGTTTCTTTGTTCCTTTTGGTTTATTGTTGGTAACTAGAGAAATGGCATATCCTTTTCTGTAAACTTTTAACCAACTAATTACCGCAATCATGTTAATTTGACAAAATAAATCATGGTCAAACCATAAAACGATTTCTTTGGTTTCTTTTTTCTTACAAAGGTTTCTGTATTCTTTTAACGTGTAGTTAATAAACTTTTGTTTACTTACTTTGTAAGAAGATTTTAAGAATTCGAACCTGTGTTTCCAAAAGGTTTCACTTCCTATATCTGTTGTTGTTTTGCCTTCGCATAACATTTCTCTCCAAGTAATAAAGTCTCCAGAAAAATGAAGTTGTTTAAGGTAGTTTGTAGTACTATCTCCGTTTGTAATATGTAGTGTTAAGGAGTTCATAATCTAAGTATTAACGTTTGTTTTGTTTTTTTATTGTGGGTGATAAAAAAAATTAACCACCAACACGTTTTACTTTAAATCCTTTTTCTTTTAATAGGGTCATTATTCGGTCTCTGTAGTCTCCCTGAATAATAATTTTATCATCTTTAAAACTACCACCAACAGATAATTTTGTTTTAATTTCTTTGGCAAGTTTTTTAAAATCTGATGTTGCGCCTGTGTAGCCTTCTAAAATAGTGATGGGTTTTCCTTTTCGTTTTTCGTATTTACAAATAATTGGGTCTTCTTGTAGCCAAATATCTGATTTTTCTTTTACTGGTTCTACGGTTTCCTGATGTTCTGGAAATAAGTTTTTTAATTGATCTTTTAAATCCATTTTTTTAGTATTCAGTTCTCAGTTTTTAGGCTGTTACTTTAATTTACTGTCTTTTTTTTATTCTATTTGTTGGCAAACAAGTTTAGCCCAGATTGAAATGGCATCCTTTTTGTTTTTTCAACAAAAAGATATAATGTAAAGCTGGAAATAGCTTCTAATAAAAACAGTTTACAGTTGCAGTTTTTAGTTAATTAAGTACTGTAAATTGCAACTGAAGACTGCTTATTTATTTTTTAAGACCTAATTCTCTTAAACGTTCGTCTAAAAATTCTCCTGCCGTAATATCATCAAATTGTTTGGGATTCTTTTCATCGATACAATTTTCTAAAACATCTAATTTCATGTCTGATATTGGATGCATAAAAAATGGAATTGAATAACGAGAGGTACCCCACATTTCTTTGGTCGGATTTACGACTCTGTGAATGGTAGATTTTAGTTTGTTATTACTGTGACGAGACAACATATCTCCTACATTTATCATAATTTCGTCTGGTTCTGCCATGGCATCAATCCAGTCTCCATTGTGGTTTTGCACTTGCAATCCTTTTCCTTGTGCTCCCATTAATAAAGTAATTAAATTAATGTCGCCATGCGCTGCTGCTCTTTCTGCTCCTTTAGGTTCTGTTTGTATTGGCGGATAATGAATTGGGCGTAGAATACTATTTCCGTTTTTAATATAATTATCAAAATACGTTTCTTCTAAACCTAAATGTAATGCTAAAGAACGCAACACGTATTTGGCTGTTTTTTCTAACATTTGATAGGTTTTTTTACCTACTTCGTTAAATTTAGGGAGCTCTTTTACAATTACATTTTCTGGATATTCGTTTGCGTATTTAGAGTCTTTATCTACATATTGACCAAAATGCCAAAATTCTTTTAAATCTCCCTCTTTTTTACCTTTTGCAGATTCTTTACCAAAAGAAACGTAACCACGTTGTCCTCCAATTCCTGGAATTTCGTATTTTTCTTTTGTTTCTACAGGTAAATCAAAAAAGTTTTTTATTTCTGTATATAAGCTTTCTACTAATTTATCATCTAAAAAATGACCTTTTAAGGCCACAAAACCTATGTTTTCGTAAGCATGACCAATTTCATCTATAAATTGTTGTTTTTTGCTTTTATCAGATGATAAAAAATCTGCTAAATTTACACTTGGTATTTTATTCATGCTATTTTGTTTTAAAAATTGGGACGATAAAGTTAGTAAAAATTCAATAAAAGGGAATTCTTATTTCTTTTTAAATGGAATTAGGTAGGTAAGTGTGTAGTTAAAACCAAAACCTGTGCTGCTTTCAAAGATTCTATTAAATCCAGGAGAATACAATGTTTTAAAGTTGTCGGGTTCTTTTACACTCATTAAAACTTTGTAAGATCCACTAAAAGAGATAAAGAAATTTTTAAAAGTTTCTACTTTTAAACCTATTACAAATTCAGACCAATGTGCGTTTAAACCAGTAGTTGTAACCGGTGTAGTAATTTGGTTTGCCGGAAAATATACTGAATTTACATTTGGTGTATAGCTATTTAATGTTTGATCGAAAAAGCTAAATCCATAACGATATCCTAAAAATAATTCGTTATTCATGTCTAACCAATTTTTGTAAGCATTGTAGTTAAAACCTAGTTTTATATAGCTTCCTTTAGCAGTAGAGTTTGTGTAATCTTCTGCTGTTGTTTCTTCTTCATAACCTACCTCTGCAGCAATATATAAGTTTTTTTTAATTCTGTAATCACCAACAATTTCTAACCCACTATACGTACTATTAAATTGTGCTAAGATAGGTTTGCTAATATCTATACCCAATCTTAAACCGTAATTGGTTTTGTATACAATTGAGTCTGTTTTGGCGTTTATAAGCGTATCTTTTTTTTGTTCTTGAGAAAACCCACTAACAAAAACAAAAAGAAAACAGATGTTAATGAAATATTTGTACATGTGCTGTATTTTGATTGTCTATGGTGGTTAGTGTTTCTGGTGTAAAATTTTTAATCCAATTTGTGTTATCTGAATCGAAAGAAACATCATTAAAGATAACTTGATACCCACAAGATCTAGAAACGTATTTTTCTTCTGGAGTATATTTAATGGTAAATGTGGTGAACTGATTGTCTGCTTTTGCACCATCTTCATTATTTATTTTTAAATGATAAATAGTTTCAGATGTTAATGAATTTAAAGGAATGGCAATACTATCTGTACTTACACTTGTGTAATCAGCTATGGTATCTTTTCCTTCTGCCCAAACAGATAAAAATCTTGCTTTTTTTAGTGTTTCTTTGCTTGTATCATTATAAAAACGCAATACTAAATTAGGTGTTATTGGGTTTTTTAAGCAAAAATCATCTTTTTCACAAGAGGTAATTATTAGTATAACGAAACTTAGAATCAGAAATATTTTTCTCATATTAATCTTCAACTTCTACAATTTTATTGATGGCTTTTGCTAACTTAAAATCTAATTTTGTTACACCTTCTGCATCATGTGTAGTTAATTTAATATCTAAGGTATTGTAATTGTTTGTCCATTCTGGATGATGGTTTAAAGCTTCACACTCAAAAGCAATTCTATTCATGGCCGACATACAATCTTTAAAGTTGTCAAACTCAAAATCGGTGTGCAATGCATCATCATAATAATCCCAATCTTGTAGTTTTTCTAATTTTCTATTAATTTCGAAATCTGTAAGTTTTTTCATATCGGTGTTTTAGGTGCTAAAATAGTTTCATTTTCAGAGATAAAGCCTACTTTTTTAGAAATTATGATTCGATTTAACATTTGTAAGGCAAATTTTACTTTTTGAAATATAAAATATAAAAAAAACTGCATACAATTAAACTTTTGCCGTAATAGTAGGTCTAAACATGTAATTGCACTAATTTAACATCAGTGGTATTTTAATGTATTTATACTAATTGATGTTTATCAACAACCAAAAATAAACAAAAATGAGAATTTTAATACCTGTTTTAGTACTACTTTTTTCAACTTCTAGTTATTTTGGGCAACAACAATCTCCTAACATATTGTTAATCATTGCAGATGATATGGGTATTGATGCTATTCCTGGATTTGGTATAAATGATGATTTACCTGTTACACCAACATTAGATTCTTTTAGAGAAAAAGGACTTGCTTTTACCAATTGTTGGGCAACTCCACAATGTACATCAACGCGTGCAGCAATAATGAGTGGTAAATTTGGAGTTAAAACGGGAGTTACAAAGCCTCCTTTAATTTTAGATACAAGTCATACGTCATTATTTACAAAGATAAAAGAACAAAGTACAACAGATTATGCCATGGCATTAATTGGCAAATGGCATATTGGTGGTAATGATGTTAGTAATTACAGTCACCCAAAAGATTCTGGAATACCTTATTACGAAGGGCTTTTTACAAGCCAGGTTTCTGATTATTATAATTGGACAAAAGTAAACTCTGAAGGAAATGAAGAGCAAGTAACAGAATATGTAACAACACATTTAACCAATAGCGCAATTTCTTGGATAGACAATCAAACAAAACCTTGGTTTTTATGGTTAGCTCATGTTGCTCCACATGTGCCTTTTCAAGAGCCTCCAACAGGAACTTACACCACAACACCTACAGATAGCAGATCTACTTATTTATCTATGATTGAGTCTATGGATTATGAAATAGATAGGCTAATAAAAAGCATGGATGCAGAAACTTTAGAAAATACTGTAATTATTTTTATTGGTGATAATGGTACGCCTGGTCAGGCAAATAGTTATTGGCCATCAGGACATGCAAAGGCTTCTATATATGAAGGAGGAATTCGTGTACCTATGATTATTACTGGTAAATCTGTAGAAAGAGTAAATGAAGTAGAAACAAGTTTGGTGCAAGCTACCGATTTACATGCTACCATTTTAGAGTTAGCTGGAGTGCAATTATTAGGAGGTACAGAAAATAGTTTAAGTTTAAAACCGACGTTAAAATTTGAAAACCAAGTTTCAAAAAAAATAAATTATGCAGATTATGAAAATGGAGGTGTTCAATATTGGGCAACAAGAAACGATACGTATAAATTAATTGAAGATGATAACGGTAACGAAGAGTTTTATAATATTGTTACAGATATTAAAGAAGAAACCAATTTAATAGGCAGTTTAACTACAGCGCAAGAAACTATTAAAACGATGTTGCAGCAAGAAGCTCAAATTATTAGAAATGATTGGTCTTGTAGCGACGGAATTAAAAATGGAACAGAAACCACCATTGATGATTGTAATAATACCTGCGGAACTACAGATGTTTTAAGTTATGATAATATAGATTGTTGTGGCACACCATCTAGCCCAAGTGTTTATTACGAATTTGTAGAACAAAACGAAAGAGTTGTTTATTCTAACAATTACCCAAACCATAATTTTTGTTTTGTTGCAGACAGAACGCCAGAGCCTTATTACAGGGTTTACAGGTTCGATTTAAAACCTAAATTATCAGAACAAGTTACTAGTATTTCTAGAACAAACGGCAGACCTGTTAACTTTTTTGGGATTGCTTTAAATGGCGTTTATATGATGCCTGCACCAGCTACACCTTTTATTTTTGAAGATGTAAATACAGGAGAATACAATTGGGATTGGGTTTTTGAACCTACAACAAATATTGGAGATGGAAGAGATTTTGTTGGTTTAGATTGCGCTTCTGCTCATGTAAATCCTAATTCGGGTTATCATTATCATGGAAATATGTTTGAGTATGTAGAAGAATTAGATCCGGGAATTTCTACATTAGATTCGCCACCCACAGAAGTTTTACAAGTAGGTTGGGCTTCAGATGGGTTTCCTATTTTATATCGTTTTGGTCCGGATAAAGAAGGGAATATTAAAGAAATGTTTCCGAGTTTTCAATTAAAAAGTGGTTTACGACCAGGAGACGGGCTTAGTGCTCCTTGTGGTCCGTATTCTGGAAAATACACGAATGATTTTGGTTACGTAGCAGGTAAAGGAGATTTAGACGAATGTAACGGAATTGAAGCGTCAGTGACTTTAACAACTGCCCAAGGTGAAGAAACTTTTGAATATTACTATGTGGTAACGCAAGATTTTCCTCAGATTTCTAGATGTATGAAAGGAAATTTTAACGATAGTTTTATTAGTAGTTCTTCTGCTTTAAATGACGTGGATGCAGATGGCGATGGTTTTGTAAAAGCGTATGATTGTGATGATACCAACCCAAATATAAATCCGTTTGCAACAGACGGTCCTACAACAAGTTTCGATGAAAGTTGTGGTACTACTTTAGGTACAAAAGAGCTCGCTTTAAAAGATTTAGGATATTATATCAACTCAAACCCTAATAATGGTAATTTTGCTATCATATCTACCAATTCAGAATCGTTTCAAGCTAAATTGTTTTCCATAAATGGAAAGTTAATTCAAGACAAAAGGGGGATAGGTGTTTTAGAAATAAATAACATAACAGGTGCCGGAGTTTATGTTTTGAGTATTCTAAAAGAAGGAAAACTATTAGGAACTTCTAAAATTATTGTAAAATGAGAATTTTAATAATAATCTGTTTTGCTTTCTTAAACATTAATATGACAAATGATGTGCACGAATCTATTTCGGCTACATTTAATGTGATAAAAAGAGGACACGTTTTAATGCTGGAAATTGAGTTTGATGAAGAAAACTTTATCAAGTTTGGTGAATCTAGTAGTTTACATGTCTCTAAAGATGATTTTGGTAACTATTTAAACAAAACTACAAGTTGGGAGTTTGATGGTGAAAAGTTAATACCCCAAATTTTAGATATACAATCAGGAGAACATCATACAAAAGTAATCTGTTTCTTATCTAAAAATCCAGATCATATAAAGTCAGTTACCATAAAAAATGAATTTTTATTGAATGTAGCATCGCACTCTAACATTGTTCAATTAGACATTAACAATACGTTTAAAGACTTTAGATTGCATAAAGGAAGAAGAGAAATAAAAGTAGGTTATAATTAAAATAATAGACTTAATTAGAGTAGGGAATAAGTGTTGGTTTTTATTTAGGTTTTAAATGTTTTGGCATATCTCTACTGCCATGTAAAACCCTAATAATTATTAATTTATTGATGTCTATTTTATAAAAAAACAAGATGTTTTTGAATAGGGAAACTATACAGATTTTCTTTAATATCGTTTCTTAATCTACCTAATTTTGGTTGTTTACATAACTTAAAAAATAAGTATTCAATGTTTGATAAATATAGTATGGCTTGTTATTGATTATGGCTTTTTTCTGTATCATCAAAAATAGCTTCTAAATCTGCATCAGCTTCATTAGTTAACTCATAATTTTTGATAATAACCATGCTATTTATTGCGTTTAGAGGCTATAATATCCTTAACCGAACGTTTGCTTATTCCGCTTTCAAACCCTTTTTCAATTTCGGTTCTTAAGTCATTTATAACTTTATTTCTATAAATTGTATGAAGACGTAAAGCATCTCTAATAACTTCGCTATTATTTTGATATTCGCCAGATTTTACTTGAGTAGATATGTATTCTTCTTGCTGTTTTGTAAAACTAATATTCATAATTTCATTAATTTAAAGACATAAAAATGCAAATTGTATCCATATTGAGCAAATATGGATATAATTATTCAGGAAGTAACTATTTTTATTTCTCAAATAAAACCACAGTTTCTATATGGCTCGTATGAGGAAATTGATCTACCAAACTAATTTTTTTAATTTGATAACCAGCTTCCGCTAATAATTCTGTATCTCTAGCTTGCGTTGCAGGATTACAAGAAACATACACCATTCTGTCTGCATTTAAGTTGATGATTTTCTGCAATGTTTTAGGCGCAATTCCTGCTCTAGCAGGATCTAAAATAATAGTTTTAATTTTATCTTTAAACTCAGGATGAGCAATTAAAAACTTACCAACATCGGCAGCATAAAATTGTAAGCCCTCAATATTATTTCTTTTGGCATTTTTCTTTGCATCTTCAATCGCAGAAGCAACAATATCTACACCAACAATTTTTGCGTTTTCACTTTTAGAAGCCACAATCTGACCGATTGTTCCTGTTCCGCAGAATAAATCCATTACAACTGTATTGTCTACTTTCGTTTTATCTTCTAAAACATATTCAACAACTTTGTTATATAATTTTTCGGCACATTTTGGGTTGGTTTGAAAAAAGCTTTTCATGCTAATTTCAAAGTTTAAACCTAATAATTCTTCTACAACTTTATCTTTACCATATACCAAATCTAAACTACCAGCAGTTGCAATAGTTCTATCACCAGTTTCATCATTAATTGTATGTAATAATCCAGCTAATCTTTCGCCAAAAATATTTTTTAAAAATTCTGCAAAAGCTTGTAGGTCGAACTTCGATAACTCAGGAGAAGTGGTTACTAAATTACAAAGTAATTCGTCTGTTTTAAAAGATTTTCTTACTACAAAATATCTAAAGAAACCTGTCTTTTTTGGTCCGTGCCAAGGTTCTAAACCAGTATCTATACAATATTGACGAATGTTTTTTAGATTGTCTTCTAGTTGTTTATCAAACAAACCAGAGTCTTTTTCTAAATTATCTCCCATCCACCAAACACCACGTCTTTTAAAACCAAGTGTAAACTCGTCTTTATCTCTTTTGGCAACTCTATCGTAACCAATTGCAGAGAATCCATATTCCATTTTATTTCTGTAATGAAATACATTTGGTGAGGTAACAAATTCATCAAAAAGATCTTCAATATTTTCTACTTTTCCTATTTTTTTAAATAAAGTTAAAGTACTTTCTTTTTTATATTGATGTTGTAAATCAATTGGTAATTGAATATAAGGTGCACCAGGAATGTCTTGAAAAGGTACTTCCACTTCATCTTCAGATGGTACTAAAACATCAATTAGTTTCGCTTCTGCATAGTTCTTGCTAGACTTACTTATTTGTGCTTTTACCAATTGACCAGGTAAGGTATTGGGTACAAAAATCACAAAACTACCGTCTTCAGATTTTATTCTTGCAATTCCTTTTCCGCCAAAAGCGTAATCTTCAATTTTTAATTCTAAAACTTGATTCTTCTTTACAAATTTATTTCGTTCTCTACGTGGCATTCTTAATTGTTTATGGTTGCAAAATTAGGGAAAATATAGTTTGATGAAACAAAAAAGGCCACTCATTTGAGTAGCCTTTTTATAAATGTAAGATTCTATTTAGTTTCCAGCTTCTTTTTTAGCTGCTTCAATCATTTGTTCGTTCGCTACAATAGCAAATTCTACACGTCTGTTTTTATTTCTTCCTTCTGCAGTATCATTTGTTGCAATAGGGTCATTAACACCTAAACCTTTGGTTTCAATTCTTCCATTATTTAAGCCTTTTGTTGTTAAAAAGTCTTTTACAGAGCTTGCTCTTTTTGCAGATAAAGTTTGGTTATATTCAACTCTACCAGTGCTATCTGTATAACCATAAATAACAATATTAGTATTTTCGTAACTATTAAAAATAGGAACTAACTTTTCTAAATTTGCTTTTGCAGTTGCAGACAAGGTTGCTTTATTTGTATCAAATCTAACCGCATTTTCACCTAAAGTTAACATAATTCCTTCACCAACTCTTTCTACTTCTGCACCAGGTAAAGCTTCTTCTATTTCTCTAGCTTGTTTGTCCATTTTATTACCGATAACTCCACCAGCAACACCACCAATAACACCACCTAATACAGCTCCTAATTCAGAGTTTTTACCGTTACCTACATTATTACCAATTACAGCACCTAAAATAGCACCTGCTGCAGTACCAATACCAGCACCTTTTTGCGTATTATTTGCATTTTTAACAGCTTCACAAGAGGTAAGTGTACCAAAAGATATAAGTAATACTGCTAAACTATAAATTATTGTTTTTTTCATCGTTTTTCTTATTGATTAGTTTGTTGAAATGTATAAGTAATGTTTTTTTCTTGCCCTGCAACGTTAATTTTATCTACTAAATCAAAACTTGTAGGAGTTAAATTTGTCAGTTTTAAAACAAAACCATTGTTAACTTCTTTTGCTTTGTAATCATTAATAATTTTTAAAACAAAATTTCCTTCTTTATTTACGTACCAAGTTATAGGAGAACTAAATTCTTTACAAGAAGTACTTGGACTATTTAGTGTCATTTCTCCTTTATTGTTATTCGAGATAAAGCTCCAGTTACTACCAATTAAACATTTTGAGTCCGCTAAATTAAAAGAAGTTACTTTTAAATAATCTGATCCTGGATAGTTTACTGCTGTAATTGTAAAATTTCCTTTTAAACTACGTTCGGTTTTATTGTCTAATTTAGTATTGACTGTTGATGTAGATTTACACCCAATCATTGCTGCTAATAATAAGACAATACATAAAATTTTTTTCATAAATAATATAAATTAGTTTTTGTAAAGTTAAGAATACTTGTTGGCATTTTCTTTTTTAATATGCTATAGTTTATAAGACACATTTACTTGTAAATAGTCACTATTTTTTAAGTAAATGTTCATTAATAATACTTATTAAAAAATCTAAAAAAAAATAAAAGCGTTGCTACTTTTTACAGAGGCAACGCTTTAAAAAATTAAGGGGTTTTTTATTATTTAATACTCATAATGTATTCAGAAATGTCTTTTAAATCTTCAATTTCCATAGGTTTTGTAATACTAAGACTTGCCTGCATAATTGCTGTTTGTCCTGATTCAGTTTCTACAATAGGTTTTGCTTTACCTTGTAAAAAGAACACAATGCTTGCTTTTTTTGCTTTGTATTTAGCCGCAATGTCTTTTAAAGAAGGTCCTACAACTTTTACTTTTTCTTGATGGCAAGCACTACATGTTTTGCTAGCAAATAGTTTTTTTCCGTTTTCTAAAGAAGACTTTGTATAAAGTATTGTTTCTTTCTCGGTTTTTAAGGTAAAACTAGATAAAACAAAACAGAGAGTTACAAGGGGTAATACAATTTTTTTCATTGTGAATTTAAATTTAAAAACGATAGTAAAAATAATTAGATGTTTTTTCTTTTATTATGATAAAAGTCAGGTTAAAATATTTCATTACTTTTGTTAAACTTCGGGGATGATTTCTTTCCCACGCTGAATTTTCAGTTTTCACTGAAAGGATAAAGGTAGAACAGGAATGGTTATTTAATTATAAACATTTAAAACGAAAAAAAAATGACTGTTTTAGACAAACTGACTTCGAAAGAAGCAATCGAATTAGAAGACAAATATGGTGCACACAACTATCATCCACTTCCTGTGGTTTTAAGTAGAGGTGAAGGTGTTTATGTTTGGGATGCAGAAGGAAAAAGATATTATGATTTTTTATCAGCATATTCTGCTGTAAATCAAGGTCATTGTCATCCTAAAATTGTGGATGCTATGGTAAATCAGGCAAAAACATTAACCTTAACTTCTAGAGCATTTTATAATGATGTGTTAGGGAAATATGAAAAATTTGCAACAGAGCTTTTTGGTTTTGATAAATTATTACCAATGAATACTGGTGCAGAGGCTGTAGAAACGGCTTTAAAAATTGCCAGAAAATGGGCGTATGAAGTAAAAGGTATTAAAGAAAATAAGGCAGAAATTGTGGTTTGTGAAAATAATTTTCATGGAAGAACAACTACAATTATTTCTTTTTCTAATGATCCAGTTGCAAGAAGAAATTTTGGACCATATACCAAAGGGTTTCTGAAAATTGAATATGATAATTTACAAGAATTACAAGAGGTTTTAGAAAGTAGTAATAATATTGCAGCATTTTTAGTAGAACCTATACAAGGTGAAGCAGGTGTTTATGTACCGTCTGAAGGTTATTTAGCAGCTGCTAAAAAAATGTGTGAAGATTACAATGTACTTTTTATTGCTGATGAGGTACAAACAGGAATTGCTAGAACAGGTAAAATGTTAGCCGTAGATCATGAAAACGTGCAACCAGATATTTTAATTTTGGGTAAAGCATTAAGTGGTGGGGCGTATCCTGTTTCTGCTGTTTTGGCAAATAATAGCATCATGGATGTTATTCAACCAGGAAACCATGGTTCTACTTTTGGAGGAAACCCAATTGCTGCTGCTGTGGCTATTGCTGCTTTAGAGGTAGTTGCCGATGAAAAATTAGCAGATAATGCAGAGGCTTTAGGACTTGTTTTTAGAGCAGAATTGTCCGCTTTTGCAAAAGAAAACGATTTGGTAAAATCTGTAAGAGGTAAAGGTTTGTTAAATGCTGTTTTAATTAACGATACAGAAGATAGTTCTACTGCTTGGGATATTTGTATAAAATTGCGTGACAATGGTTTATTAGCAAAACCTACGCATGGTAATATTATTCGTTTTGCACCACCTTTGGTGATGAATAAAGAGCAGTTAATGGATTGTATTGCTATTATTAAAAAAACTATTTCTGATTTTAAAAAGTAAAACAATGTTTGTTTTTTTGCAAAAGTAAAAAGACCGAGTTAATCAATATTTAGTCACGAATGCACAAAGTTATAATTGTGAATTCGTGGCTTCTTTTTTTTGTTTATTTTTGAACAAACGAAACCATACAACTTAAATTATGATAAACAATCCTATTACACAATTAGAGCAATTAACAATAACAAGTGCATCTAAAAGCTTTTTAAGAGAAACCGCTAAATGGGCTAAGTTTTTATCAATTATTGGTTTTATATTAATTGGATTGATGTTGATTTTTGCCATTTTTGCGACTACTATTTTTGAATTAGCTGCTCAAATGCAACCAAATATACCCAAAGGTTTAGGGTTAACTATGACTATTACTTACTTGGTTTTATCAGTTATTTACTTTTTTCCGGTGTATTATTTATTACAATTTTCTATAAAGATGAAAAAAGCATTGGCTACAAAAAGTGATGAAACTTTAGCAAAAGCTTTAGAAATGCTAAAATCGCATTATAAATTTATTGGTGTCTTTACAATTATAACCTTATCCTTATATGCTTTATTATTTGTAGTTGCTGCCTTGGGTGCAATTTAATAAGTAAATTAATTATATAAAAAAAGGGAAGCATACTGCTTCCCTTTTTTTATGAACTTAAATCTGTAAAATTATTCTTCTTTTTTAGTAGTTTTCTTTTTTCCGAAAAGGCCACCTAAAACATCCTTTACTTTATCGGTAACTTTGTCTTTTGCATCTTCTTGGTTGGTGGTGTCTTTTTTAGAATCAATACCAATTAAGTTTTTTAATTTGTCTTTTCCTTGATCTAACAAAGCATTTTTTTGTTTTTCTACTAAGTCTTTTACTAAGTTTGCTGTGGCATCTTTAATGTTTGATGAAAAACTAGGGCTTCCAAAACTACCTGTTAAGGTTCCTTTTACAGGCACACTTTTAATGCTGGCAGCATCTTTAGCTGTTAATTTTGCAATTAAATTAGTTACATCAGCACCTAAATATTTTACAGGAACATCAAAAACAATATCGTAATCCATTGTTTGATCAAAACCATGTTTACCAGATACTTGCATGCCAATATCTTGGTAATTAAGTTTAATAGGTTTTACCGTTACTTGTCCGTCTTTAAAAGAAAATAACCCTGTTGCTTCGTGTAAATTTAATTTGCTAATATCTAAAAAGTTTACTTTTTCACTTAAGGTAGTTAACATCTTAGAATTACTCGCCTTTAATTTGGTATCTAATAATTGTCCTAATAAATCACCCGAAATGGTTTTTAAATTAGGCGTCATATCTTCATTTAAGTTCCCAGAAACGGTAATAGTAGAGTTCATTTTACCTTCAATAGTTTTAGCTATTGGAGCAATGGATTTTAACATATCTAACGCACCAAAAGATTCGCCAATATTTAATTTAGAAAGGTTTAAATCCATTTTAAAACTAGCCTTTTTTCCTTTGGTAGAAACATTTCCATTCATAGCAATGTTTCCTCCAAATACATCAGATTTTAGGTTTTTTAAATCCACCGTTTCATCATGAATGTAAAGATCACCAGAAATGTTTGTTAGGTTTATATTATCATAAGCCACTTTTTTAGCATTTGCAGTAAACTTAACATCTAAAAAAGCAGGAATTTTTAAAGAAGAAGTACTTGTTTCTTGCGTTGTTGTCGTTTCATCAGCATCAATAAAATCGGCTACTTTAAGGTTATTAGAGCTTAAAAGAAAGTTTCCTTTTAAAACTTCATTTTTAAATATAAATCCATAGAAATTATCTAGGTTTCCATTTATCGATAAATCGGATGTTCCTGATTTTGCTTCAAACTCATTAAGTTTAATGGCGTTGGTGTTAAAAGTAACTTTGGTTTTGTTGATAAAAAAAGGATTTGCAACATCTGTACCATCATATTTAAAACCAGTTACTGTAATTTCTCCAGCGTTTTTAATGTTTTGATAGTTGGCTTTTTCTACAGAATTCATGTCAAAATTTGTAGAAATATCTGCTTTTAAAATTCCTGCTAATTCTTTTTGAATAGGAGCAGGGTATACTTTACCAATATTCGCTAAATTAATAGTTCCTTTAGCAGCTATATTAATTCTTGGGTTTGTGGTAAGGCTTTTTAAGTTTCCATTGGCAGCAAAAACATCTTCATCAATTTTAAAGTTGAATTTATCAATACTTACATAAGTGTCTTTTACAAGACCTGTTTTGTTAATTATTTTGGTGTCTATGTTTATGTTTGTAACCGATTTTGGTAATTCGGCATATTTAAACAATGCGTTTTTAGAACTAATTTCTATATCAAAAGCCGGAATTGTGTTGTCTGATAAAGTTCCTTTTACAACACCATTAACTTCAAAATTACCTTCTGTTTTAATCGACTCTAAATTACCTGCATATTGTTTTGGCAATAAGGCCAAAGCGTTTTTAAAAGAAGATGTTGGTGTTTTAAATTTTAGGTCATACAGTTGATTTCCATCCACTAGTTGAATAAAACCATCGAATTCTAAAGGTAATTGATTAATGTATCCTGTATTTTCTTTAAAAGTATATTTACTATTCTTTAAGTCGATACCAAGTACTGCGTCTAAAGAAATTTTTACTTTATTTAGGTAATTAGTATTATCTAAATCAAAAGAAACAAAACCAGTAGTTTTGGTGTCTAAATTAAAAATATCTTCTGCAAAATTTCCTTCACCAGTATGGTAAATACTATCTATACTTAATTTAGTATTGGTGCTTCTATCAAGATAATTAAAATTGATATCTTCTAGTTCATACCCATCAATATTTAAAGAAAAAGAACTCTCATCACTAGAAGTAGTGGTTTCTTCTGTAGCTTTAGCAATATCAAAATTACCATTACCTTCTTTGTCAAAAATGATATTGATGTTTCCTTCTTTAGAAGCAATGCTTTTAATTGCAAGTGTTTCATCAGACTTTTTAAAAAGTTCTGTAATATTTAAAGCTAAACTTAATTCTTTTGCATTAAACAACGTATCGCCAACAAAAGGAGCCTTGTTAGCAACCGCTAAATCATTAACGGTTAAACTTACCGAAGGGAAATTTTTAAGAATACTTAAGTCTGCTTCTTTAAAAGTTACGTTAGCATTAATATTATTGTTAATGGTGTTGGTAACCATTACTACAATTTTATCTTTAAACAAAAAAGGAATTGAAATTACGGCTATAATAAGCAGCAACGCAACAATAGAAACCCATTTTAGAATTCTTTTTCCTATTGATTTTTTCTTTTTTTCGGTATTTGTCATTTTTTTCTACTTGATTAAGTGTCAACTGCAAAAGTACAATTTAGGCACTTGGGTTTATGTTTATAGAACGTTAAATATATAAGTATCGTACATAAAAAAATACTGTAACTCTTAGTAAGAATTACAGTATTTATGAGCTTATTTTTTTTAGGTAATTTACTGCCCAAATATTTCATTTACTCTTTGTTCTAACAAAATAGGGTCTTGCAAAGCATCTAACCCAATCTTGTAAAAGAACCATACCATAACTAAGATAAAAATAGTGTTTAAAATAATACCAATAAGGCCTGTTATTTTACCAGCAGTAGCATTGCCTACACTGTTGTATTCTTCTGGGTTTTGTTTGTATAGATTGGTTGCTTTGTTTCCTAAAATAAAAGCGATAATACCTAAAGGTAATCCAATAATTCCGTAACAAATACAAGTTACTAAAGATAAAATACCAAGTACTAAAGAAGTGGTTGCGTTGGGTAAATTTTGTTTTTCCATTTTGTTTTTTAAAGTGCAAATATAGGTTTCATTTTAATACCATAACTAATTACAATAATTAGAAGGTTTATAATAGCAAAAGAAATAATTATTTTTTTACTGTTTTTAAATTTTCGTCTATTATTAATCAATAAGAAAATTCCGAATAAAATTAGAGTATAAACAGCAGGATACATTTTAAAAGCATTGGCAAACTCACCTTTTATAAGTAACACAATAGCTCTTTGAATTCCACATCCTAAACAATCGATACCAAAGAGCGATTTGTTTAAACACGGTAGTAAATAATCATTTATTGTTAAAAACATAGCTATTATTTAAACATATCCATTCCTGGAATGTTTGGCATACCGCTTTTTGCAGCAACAGCCATTTCTGCTTCGTTAATTTTGGTGGCTTTTTCAATTGCTTTGTTTAAAGCAATAATTAAGTAGTCTTCTAATTCTTCTGCATCAGAAAGTAAAGCATCATCAATAGAAATAGATTTTATTTCTCTATTGGCAGTTAGGGTTATTTTTAGTTTTCCGTCTGCAGCAACTTCATCTACTAAAACAGAGTTTAATCTTGTTTTTGTTTCTTCTACTTTTTGCTGTGTTTCTTTCAGCTTATTCATCATTCCAGATAGGTCTCCAAACATTGTTTTTCTTGATTATAATTTAGTTCGCTACAAATTTAGTATTTTTATAAGAATTTAAATCTCCCAAAAATGAGAAAAATTGTTATTCCTTTCGTTATTTTAAGTCTTACATTTGCAACCGCTTGTAAAAATGAGACCATGAAAAGTACAGATGCAAAAACTCCAGTAGCAGAAAAACAACCTACTAAGTTAGAAAAACACGGAGATGTTAGAATAGATAATTATTTTTGGATGCGTTTATCTGATGAACAAAAAAATGCAATAGAAAAAGATGCTCATACTCAAAAAGTAGTAGATTATTTAGAGGAAGAAAATACCTATTACAAAGAAGTAACAGCTTATACCAAACCTTTTCAAGAAGCTCTATTCGAAGAAATGAAAGGTAGAATAAAAGAAGATGATTCTTCTGTGCCTTATAAAGACAACGGTTATTTTTATATTACTCGTTATGAAATAGGAAACCAATATCCAATTTATAGCCGTAAAAAAGAAAATTTAGAAGCGGAAGAAGAAGTGCTTTTTAATGTAAACGAAATGGCAAAAGATTTCGATTACTATCAATTAGGCGGTTTAAATGTTTCTTCGGATAATAAATTGATGGTTTTTGCCACCGATACGGTAAGTAGAAGACAGTATTTTTTAAGAATTAAAAACTTAGAAACAGGCAAAATTTATAAAGATATTATAGAAAATACTACAGGAGGTTCTGTTTGGGCAAATGATAATAAAACTATTTTTTACACAAAAAAAGATCCTGTAACTTTACGTAGTTCAAGTGTTTATAGACACGTGTTGGGGACGCCAACATCCGAAGATGTAGAGGTATTTCATGAGGAAGATGATACATTCGGTACGTATGTAACCAAGTCTAAATCAGATAAATATATTATTATTGGTTCTTATAATACGGTTTCTACAGAAGCACAGTATTTAGATGCAGATAATCCTACAGGAGCCTTTACAATGCTACAACCAAGAGAAAGAGATTTAGAATATAGTGTTGCACATTTTGGAGATTATTTTTACTTGTTAACAAATAAAGACAATGCAATCAACTTTAAGTTGATGAAAACACCAATAACAAATACAACAAAAGAAAATTGGGTAGATGTTATTCCGCATAGAGATGATACTTTATTAGAAGATTTTTCAATATTTAAAGATTATTTAGTTTTAGAAGAACGTACCAATGGTTTAAATAAAATACGTATTAAACGTTGGGATGAAACTGAAGATTACTATTTACCTTTTAACGAAGAAACGTATTCTGTAGGAGTGTATGCAAATCCAGATTTTGATACAGATGTTATACGTTATTCATATAATTCTTTTACAACACCTAGTTCTGTTATTGATTTTAATATGAAAGATCAATCTAAAGAAATAAAAAAAGAGCAAGAAGTTTTAGGAGGAAAGTTTAAAAAAGAAAATTATATCAGCAAACGTGTTTGGGCAACTACTAGAGATGGTAAAGAAGTAGCAATTTCTTTGGTGTATCATAAAGATACAGAGCTTAATAATACTACGCCTGTGTTACAATATGCATATGGTTCTTACGGATATACCATACCAGATAGTTTTTCGTCTACCCGTTTAAGTTTATTAGACAGAGGTTTTGTGTATGCATTAGCTCACATACGTGGAAGTGAGTATTTAGGAAGAGAATGGTATGAAGATGGTAAAATGTTAAACAAAAAAAATACGTTTAACGATTTTGTAGATTGTTCTCAATATTTAATAGATAATAACTACACTTGTTCAGAACATTTATATGCTATGGGTGGTTCTGCAGGAGGATTGTTAATGGGTGCTATTGTAAATATGAACCCAGAATTGTATAACGGAATTATTGCTTCTGTGCCTTTTGTTGATGTAGTTTCTACCATGTTAGATGATAGTATTCCTCTTACTACGGGAGAATATGATGAGTGGGGGAACCCTAATGATAAGGAATATTACGATTATATTAAATCGTATTCACCTTATGACCAAGTAACAGCAAAAGATTACCCAAATATTTTGGTAACTACTGGTTTTCATGATTCTCAAGTACAATACTGGGAGCCTGCAAAATGGGTTGCAAAATTACGAGAATTAAAAACAGATACTAATTTATTGTTATTAGAAACCAATATGGAGGCAGGTCACGGTGGTGCTTCTGGGCGTTTTGATGCTTTAAAAGAAACCGCTAAAATGTACACCTTCTTTTTGGCCTTAGAAGATAAATTAGATGTTAAAAAAAATTAAGTATTAAAAACAGTTTCAGTATTTAAGGATTAACCGTACTTTTGCCGCAAGAATCAAAGATAAAATAAATAACATTACAAGCGTAACGAAGCTATTTTTTTATAGCAACAAATAAAATCGTCACGTTATCTTGTAATGAGTTTTACTTTGAGAATAGTGAGAGAATGACTAGAAATAAAGGAATTACAAATTCAATATTAGATTTAGTAGGTGAAACCCCACTAATAAAACTTCATAAGATTACAAAGAATTTACCTGGTTCGTATTACGCAAAATTCGAAGCTTTTAATCCAGGTCATTCAGCAAAAGATAGAATTGCATTACACATTATACAAGACGCAGAAAAAAAAGGTATCCTTAAAAAAGGTGCTACTATTGTAGAAACAACTTCTGGTAATACAGGGTTTAGTTTGGCAATGATAAGTATTGTAAAAGGATACAAGTGTATTTTAGCGGTAAGTGATAAATCTTCTAAAGATAAAATTGATTTGCTAAAATCTATGGGAGCAGAAGTACATATTTGTCCTGCAAATGTAGCTCCAGACGACCCCAGATCTTATTATGAAGTTGCTAAAACAATCCATAAAAAAACAAAGAATTCAGTTTATATAAACCAGTACTTTAATGAGTTAAATATAGAAGCTCATTACAAAAGTACAGGGCCAGAAATTTGGGAACAAACTGCCGGTAAAATTACACATTTAGTAGTGGCAAGTGGAACAGGAGGTACTATTTCTGGAACAGGAAAATATTTAAAAGAACAAAATCCTGATATCAAAATTTTAGGAGTAGATGCTATTGGTTCTGTATTAAAAAAATACCACGAAACTAAAGAACTAGATTTAGATGAGGTAAGTCCGTATAAAATTGAAGGATTAGGTAAAAACCTAATTCCTACGGCTACCGATTTTGATATCATAGATATCTACGAAAAAGTATCAGACAAAGAAGCTGCTTTAGAAGCAAGAAATATTGTAAAGAAAGAAGGTATTTTTCCAGGGTATACAAGTGGAGCTGTAATGCAGGCCACAAAGCAATATGCAGAAAAAAATATGTTTGATGATGATAGTTTTGTGGTATTAATCTTTGCAGATCACGGATCTCGTTATATGAATAAAATTTATAGCGATGATTGGATGAAACAAAACGATTTTTTGTAAATAGGATAGAACCGTACACAATTTGATAAACTGCAAAAAAAGCGGTTACTTTGCAGTTAGAAGAATAATATAAAATAGAGCACATGACGAAAGATTTATTTGAAAGAATAGAAGCAGATAAAGGTCCCTTAGGTAAGTGGGCAAAACAAGCTGAAGGCTATTATGTTTTTCCTAAGTTAGAAGGACCAATTTCTAATAGAATGTCTTTTAATGGTAAGAAAGTTGTTACTTGGAGTATCAACGATTATTTAGGTTTAGCAAATCACCCTGAAGTTATAAAAGTAGATGGAGCCGCAGCTACAGAGCATGGTATGGCTTACCCCATGGGAGCTAGAATGATGTCTGGTCATACTAAATTTCATGAACAATTAGAGCAAGAATGTGCTGAGTTTGTTGAAAAAGATGCTGCATATTTAGTAAACTTTGGCTACCAAGGAATGGTGTCTGCAATTGATGCATTGGTTACAAAACACGATGTTATTGTTTATGATATGGATACACATGCATGTATTATAGACGGTGTTCGTTTACATGCAGGTAAGCGTTTTGTTTATAAGCATAATGACATGGTAAGTTTTGAAAAAAACATTAAGCGTGCTCAAAGAATGGCAGAAAAAACTGGTGGAGGAATTTTAGTGATTTCTGAAGGTGTTTTTGGTATGCGTGGAGAGCAAGGTCGTTTAAAAGAAATTGTTGCTTTTAAAAAGGAATACAATTTTAGATTGTTAGTAGATGATGCACATGGTTTTGGTACCTTAGGTAAAGACGGTAAAGGAACAGGTGTAGAGCAAGGTGTACAAGATGAAATAGATGTATATTTTGCAACGTTTGCAAAATCAATGGCAGGTATTGGTGCGTTTTTTGCAGGTAGCAAAGAAGTAATACAGTATTTACAGTACAATATGCGTTCTCAAATGTTTGCAAAATCATTACCAATGGCAATGGTTAAAGGAGCTTTAAAACGTTTAGATATGTTGCGTACAATGCCAGAGTTAAAAGAAACATTGTGGAAAAACACTAATGCGTTACAATCTGGTTTACGTGCTGCAGGTTTCGATCTTGGTACGACACAAACATGTATTACTCCGGTTTATTTAAAAGGAGATATACCAGAGGCTATGGCAATGGTAAATGATTTACGAGAAAACCACGGAATTTTCTGTTCTATTGTAGTTTATCCTGTAATACCAAAAGGATTAATCATTTTAAGATTGATACCAACTACAACACACACGCAAGAAGATATTGATGAAACAATTACAGCTTTTTCTGCAATTAGAGAATTGTTAGAAAATGGTACGTATAAAAAAATTGCAGCTTCAATGGTGTAATTTTTAAATAAAACGATAACTTAAAAACCTCACATTATTAATGTGAGGTTTTTGTTTTTTAAAGGATTTAAAATAATAAGTTTAAATCTTACTCATTAAACTTGTTTAAAGTAACTACTCTGTCATTTAAGGGTTGTTCGTTTCTATAATTGTCTTTAGGCATATTACTTTTAAGTTTTAATACTTCATCCACAGAAATAATTATAGGTTCTTTAAAAACCATCCAATTTACACTTTCTGTACATGGAGGTGTTGTTAAAGATCCTCCGTAAGAGTAAAAATTGGTGTTTTTTGGAAATAAAGTGCTTAAATCTAGAGGTTTGTGAATTTCTTTCGTTTCATTTTCTTTAATAGGTAAAAAGCTTTCAAAAAATTCAAATAACTGACTTTTTGTGCCTTCTTTAGCTAAAATACTCATTACTGTATACTTGTTAGATTTACTTTTATGTACTAAGTGAATTTCTAAAGGAAATCGTACGCCATTTATAGTGTGTTCTGAGGGTTCATGAAAATGTAATTGCAATAAAAAATAGGTGTTTCCTTTATATTGTATAGAATCTCCTGTTTCAAAATCAAACTGAATCGAATGTCCATTATTAATGGCTTGTTTTAATTTTGTTGAAGGAGAATATAAAATATTTAATGGATTTTCTTTTTCTACTTGTGGTTTTGTATCAACATCAATAATATTAATTGGCGATTGTTTTTTACCACCACAATCTGAGTTTTTTTCTATTTCTGCCCAGTGTTCTGGAGCTGTTTCTCCGGCATATGTCCAATGAGTTTGATGTTCTTTTTTATGAAACTCTTTCTCTTTATTAGAGGATTTACAAGAAGTAAAACTTATCAATGTAATAATGGCGCATAGTGTAATAAACTTTAACATGTTTTTTATAATTTATTTTTATAAGAAACAAAAGTAGGACTAGAAGCAAGGTTTATTTTATAACATTGGTCATATTTTAAAGAAAAGTAAGAAATCGGTTTCGTTATTATTTACAAAGCCTCATCATTTTTAAATGATGAGGCTTTGTACTCAATTTATAGGGAAATCATCAAAAAAAAACTACTTTTATAGTGTTTTTATTGAAAGAATAGTTAGAATTATTTTATTTCCATCCTCCTCCTAAAGATTTATAAATATGAATATTTGCTATTAATTGTTCTTTTTTCGTTTCAATTAATGCAATTTTAGCATCTAAGGCTTCTCTTTGTGTTAATAAAACTTCTAAATAATCGGCTCTAGCAGATTTAAATAAACGTGTAGAAAGGGCTATAGATTCTGTTAACATTTGTACTTGATTGGCTTTTAAATTATAGATCTTTTTTAGATTTTTAATGTTAGAAAGACCATTTTCTACTTCTATATATGCACTTAAAATGGTTTTTTCATACTCAAAAATCGTTTGTAACTGTTGGTCACTTGCGTTTTTATAAGCTGCTTTTATTGCATTTCTATTAATTAAAGGACCAACAAGATCTCCTACTAGAGAATAGGCTAGAGATTCTGGAGTGTTGGTTAAAAATTTAGATTTAAAAGATTCTAAACCTACACCTGCTTTGATACCTACAGAAGGATAAAAATTGGCTCTTGCTACTTTTGTATTTAATTTAGAAGCAGCTAATTCTAATTCTACTTTTCTAATATCAGGTCTATTTTGTAATAATTGAATAGGAACTCCAGTATACATTGTATCTATTTTAGTTGTTAAAAACTCTTTCGATTTTCTATGTACATGCTGAGGTTTTTGTCCAGTTAAAAAATTGATTTTATGCTCTGTAACAACAATTTTTTGCTCTATTTCATATTTTTCACTTTGATTTTTAAGCACTTCAGCCTGAAATCGTCTCACTGCCAACTCCGTTGTTTTTGCAGCTTCTTTTTGTAGTTTTACAATTCTTAAAGCATTTTTTTGAATGTCTAAATTTTGATTAACAATGTCTAATTGATTGTCTAGGGCCATTAATTCGTAATAGGTATCTGCTATTTCAGAAACTAAAGTAGTAACCATAAAGTTTTTACCTTCTACAGAAGCTAAATATTCATATACAGCCGCTTTTTTTTCGTTTCTTAGTTTTTTCCAAATATCTAATTCCCATGAAGCAGAGAGACCTACAGAATAATTAGTTAGAGGTTCAGGAAATTCTTTCCCATCAATTTCTAATTGTTTTTCTACTGAACCATTTCTGGTGTGTTCTCCTACTTTTTCTACTTCAGCTCCAGCAAAAATATTTACAAAAGGAAGGTATTCTCCTTTTTTAGCCTGAATCTGATTTTTAAACATATCTACACTTTGTAACATTATATTTAATTCTTGATTGTGTACCAGTGCAGTATCAATTAAAGAAATTAAATAAGGGTCAGAAAAAAAAGTACGCCATTCTGTTTTTGCTGTATTTAAAGTGTCTACGTTTTTATGCAGAAACGTTTCTGGAACCACTGTATTTTCTTTACGTATCTTTCTAGTAGGCGCGCAGGAATGCAAAAGCATTACTGCGCAAATAGCTACTAAAAAGAGTTGGCTGTTTTTTATACTATTGTTCATCATCTTTTCTTTTTGTTAATTTTTTCAATAGTTTAGAAATCTCGTTGAGTCTAAGTTTTAACTTACTTGTACTATCTTCTTGTATATTTTTCATTAATTCTTCGGATAAAGGTTGACTAGATTCGTCTTTAATGAGGGTTTTACCATCTGCCATTTTAGCAAATACATAGTAAAGCCCCGGAATTAATAATACACCAAACACAGTACCAATAAACATACCTCCAAGTGCAGACCCTCCAATAGTTTTGTTACCAATTGCGCCCGCTCCTGTGGCAACTACTAACGGAATTAAACCAGCCACAAACGCAAAAGAAGTCATTAAAATAGGTCTAAATCTTTCTTTAGAACCTTCTATGGCTGCCTCTAAAATGGTGGCGCCTTGTCGTCTTTTTTGAACGGCAAATTCTACAATTAATACGGCATTTTTACCTAGTAATCCAACCAACATTATAATTCCTATTTGTGCATATACGTCATTGGCAAGTCCCATTGTCTTCAATAAGAAAAAAGAGCCAAAAACACCTACTGGTAAAGATAAAATAACAGCTAATGGCAATAAAAAACTTTCATATTGCGCAGCTAATACAAAATAGACAAATATTAATACAACAATAAAAATGTATAAAGATTCATTACCTCTATGTGCTTCATCAAAAGTTAAACCTTCCCATCCAATATCATATCCTTTTGGCAATTCTTTAGCAGCAACTTCTTTTATAGCTTTAATAGCATCTCCACTGGTAAAGCCTTTTGCAGGCAAACCTCTAATTGCTGCAGAATTGTATAAGTTATATCTTGTAATTTCATTAGGACCTAATTCTTTTGTGATGGTCATAAAAGCAGAATACGGTACCATTTTACCCGATTCATTTTTTACATATAATTTATCTAAATCTGTTGGCAGCCTTCTGTATTCTGGTGCAGCTTGTGTGTATACTTTAAAAAATCGACCAAAACGAATAAATCCTTGTTCGTAAGTACTACCTATTAAAATATTTAGGTTTTCCATGGCTTTACCAATACTAACCCCTTTTTGCATGGCTATTTTGTTGTTTATTTTTAATTTATACTGCGGATAATTTGCAGAAAAGAAAGTAAACAAACCTGTAATTTCTTTACGTTTAGATAAGGCTTTCATAAATTCGTTATTTACCCTTTCAAACTCATGATAATCTGTAGAGTTTGTTTTATCCAACAAACGCATAGAAAATCCTCCAGAAGAACCAAAACCAGGAACAGCAGGTGGTTCAAAATATTCAATTATGGCTCCTAAATCTTTGGTTTTTTCTTCTAATTCTTCCATAATTTCATGTACAGAATGTTCACGATCATGCCAAGATTTAAGGTTGATAAGACAAGTACCTGCATTAGATCCTCTACCTTCTGTCATAATTTCATAACCTGCCAAAGAGGAAACAGAGGCAACTCCTTCTGTGTCTTCGCAGATTTGTTGTAATTTTTTAGCAACCTCATTGGTTCTTTCTAAAGTAGCACCAGGAGGCGTTTGTATAATTGCGTAAATCATTCCCTGGTCTTCATTCGGAATAAAACCAGCAGGTAGTGTTTTGTTGGTGATAAAAATACCCAAACAAAAAGCAATTAAAATTCCGAAGGTTACAATTCTACGTGCAACAATTTTATTTAAAATTAGAACGTATTTTCCTGTAAGTTTTTCGAAACCACCATTAAACCAACGAATAAATCTATCTATAGGAGATTTACTTTTTGGTTTTCCATGATTATTTTTTAACATCATTGCACAAAGTACAGGTGTTAATGTTAAAGCTACAATTGCAGAAATAACAATAGAACCTGCCATGGTAATAGAAAATTGACGATAAAAAACACCTACTGGCCCTGTCATAAATGAAATAGGGATAAATACAGAAACCATTACTAAAGTAATTGCAATAATTGCCCCTCCAATTTCATTTAATACCTCGTAAGAAGCTTTGTATGGACTAAGATTTTCTTCTTCCATTTTAACATGAACAGCTTCTACAACAACAATGGCATTATCTACTACAATACCAATGGCTAATACCAATGCAAACAGTGTAATTAAGTTAATAGAAAGCCCGAATAGTTGCATCACAAAAAAGGAGCCAACTAAAGAAACAGGTACTGCAATAATAGGAATTAATGTAGAGCGCCAATCACCTAAAAATAAGAAAACAACAATAGCTACCAGTATAAATGCATCTCTAAGCGTATGTAAAACTTGTTCTACAGAAGCATCCAAAAAGTTAGATACATCGTAACTAATTTTAAATTCTATACCAGGAGGTAAATCAACTTTTAACTCTTTTAATTTTTCTTTTACAGACTTAATAACATCGCTACCATTACTGCCAAAAGTTTGTTTTAGTACGATAGAGGCAGAGGGATGACCATCTAAATTAGAATAAATATCAAAAAACTCACTTCCTAGTTCTACATCAGCAATGTCAGATAATTTTACGAGTTGACCATCTTCATTTGCTTTTACAATAATCTCTTTGTATTGGTCTGCTTTGTTATACCTGTTTTCATAGGTTAAAACATATTCTAATGATTGTGCTGTTTTACCAGAACTTCTACCTAAACGACCAGGTCTTGCCAAGATACTTTGGTCTTCCATTGCTTCTAAAACTTCTTCGGCAGAAATATTATAGGCTCTCATTCTGTCTGGTTTTAACCAAACTCTCATGGCATATTTTCTACTACCTAAAATTTTAGCACTTGCAATACCATTAATACGCTGTATTTCTGGAATAATTTTGGTGTAGGCATAATTGTATAAAAACTTTTCGTCATTCTTTTTTTCTTTACTAAAAAGGTTTACATACATTAACATACTCGGTTGTACTGGTGTAATAATAACACCTTCTCTCTGCACCAGTTCTGGTAGTAAGGGCATTACTTGGTCTACTCTAGTTTTTATCCGAACTACTGCCTGATTGGGGTCTGTACCGGGTTCAAAAATTACGCGTAAGGTTCCTTCTCCAGCACTAGTAGCATCCGAAGCTATATAACGCATTCCTTGTACTCCGTTAATGGCGGTTTCTAAAGGAATAAGGGTAGAATTTACCAAAACATCTGCACTAGAACCAGGGTAGGCTATAAATATATTTACGGTGGTAGGTGCAATTTGTGGAAATTGAGATATGGGTAATTGCTTAATTGCAAGCAAGCCAATAAAAACAATCATCACAGAAATGACAATTGCTAAAACGGGTCTTTTTATAAATTTACTAAACATGTTTTTGAAATTTAAATTCTAGTTATTCTGCAGAAAGCGCTAAGTTTGATAGTACCGAATTTGGAGCTACAAATTCCGTAGCAATGGTTTCGTTATTTTTTACTTTTCTAATTCCTTCCAGTAAAATTTTATCATCTTTAGAAAGCCCTTTACTTACAATAAAAAGGTTTTCTAACTCTGCTCCAATTTCAATTTCATGTTGTTTAACGGTGTTGTTTTTATCTACGATATAGACATACTTTTTATTTAAAATTTCAAAGGTTACTTTTTGAGGGATAATAATGGCATCTTTAAAAGGGATGGTCATTATAATACTACCTGTTTCACCATGTCTTAAAATTCCATCAGGATTAGGAAAAGTAGCTCTAAAAGCAATGTTTCCGGTTTCGTTATTAAATTCACCTTCTATAGTTTCTACAATTCCTTTTTGATTAAATAACTTATTGTTGGCCATTAATAGAGATACTTCTTCTTTTTTATCTCTTTTAGTACTAATTATATAATCTAAATATTCTGCTTCTGGCACATTAAAGTAGACCCACATTTTACTATTATCAGACAAAGTGGTTAGTAGTTCTCCTTCGTCTAATAGACTACCTTCTCTTACGTGTAAGTGATCCATTATTCCATCAAAAGGAGCTCTAATATCTGTAAAACCTAAATGAGTTTCGGCTAAAGAAACTTCTGCTTTTTCTTTATCATAATTAGCTTTAGACATGGCGAGTTCATTTTTAGAAACTACATTTTCATCGGCTAATAGTTTTGTGTTTTTGTATTCTATTTCGGCAACTTGTGCTTCTGCTTTTGCTTTTTGTAGTTCTGCTTTGTAAACATTGGGCATAATGTTAAACATTTTCTGTCCTTTTTTAAGATGTTGCCCTTCATCTACAGATATATGCTTTAAATATCCTCTTTCTAGAGCTCTAATTTCTATGTGCTTAATAGAATGAATTTGACTTACATAGTCTTTTGTAATAATGGTGTCTTGTTTTATAGGACTAGTTATTAAGTATTTGGCAGTTTCGTGGTGTACTTCTTGTTTGTGTTTGCAGCTTGTGTATATAGACAAGATAAACAAGCCAATGAAAATTTTTTTCATAGGTGTCATAGTATAATGGTTGTTTTGTAAATAAAAGGTTGCAGAAAATTCTTCCAATATTTAAAAGGAAGTCTTTTCTGAAATAAATAATAATGGTTAAATTTTTTTTTTAATAGACAGAAGTAAATGCGTGTCTATTTTTAAGAATCAAATTCTAAAAACTTCAAATTTCACATACAAACCTACATGAGTAGTTCTTGTATTAAAATTTTGATAAACAGTTCTTTCTTGGGTTTTTATAGAATTGTTTTTAATAAAATATTGATGAGAAACAGTGTGTATACTATGATCAAAACAGGGCTTTTGTTTGTATAAAGTTACGTGCTCTTCACTTTCTTCAAATTCTTCAATATTTACTTCTGTAGAAAAATGTAAATCTGTATTTACACCTGTAGAAGGTTTAAAAAATAGGTGTTTAACTATTTTGCTTGTTGCAAGGTAGTTGGTTGTTGCAACGTTGAGTTGTTGTTTAAAATGAGTGTTTTTTTGATTTTTATTTGTAGTATGAGCATGTAGATTAGTAACACTAACTAAAAGTGCTGCCAATGCCAAAAACAAATAAAATTGAATTTTTCTTCTCATTTGGAACAAAAATATAGGAATGGAATATTTTAACCAAACAAAGTAAGTGCTAAGTTGTTTAAAGGCTTAGTTTTATGAATGCTATTATTTTTTAAGATTTTTTTTATAATAAATTTTAAATGTGATGATAGATTCTTGTAATTCTAAAAAAAATAGGCTTATTTTTTTAATCTTTTCTTGTTTCGTCTTTTTAATTTCTGATTTTTTAAAGAATAATTAACTTTATTAACGCTCTTTAGTTTTTATTTAACATGGTTAAAAATCAACATTGATGTTCTTTAGGTATTTTACGTAAAAGAAAATGATTTTTATAGATAGTGGAGCTAAAAGAGCAATAGCAAGATCTTTTTATAATCCAAAAAAAAAGCCTCATCATTTTTAAATGATGAGGCTTTGTATAGTATTTGTGCTATTTAGCTTTCTCTACGTTTTCTTCCGAAACCTCCAGAAGATCTTCTCTCTCCAGAACCTCCGCCAGAGTTTCTATCTGATCTATCAGAAGAACGTCTGTCTGATCTTCCTCTAGAAGAAGAACCTTCAGAGCTTCTACGTCTACCAAAACCTCCGTCTTTTTTACCAAAAGGTTTTTTACCACCTCTTCGTCCACCACCAGAACGTTCTTTCTTAGTAATCTCTATGTTTACAGAGCGTCCATCAAAATCTGGTTGATTGCTAGCAAAAGCTTCTAAAGTTTGGTCTTCGAAATTTTTATCAAGTTCAAAGAAAGAAAAAGTATCTAAGATATCTATAGAGCCTATTTCTATCTTGTCTCCAATATTTTGATCGTTAATTAAACCAATTAATTTACCAGGGTTTAAGTTGTCTTTTCTACCAATATTGATAAAGAAACGTGTCATGTTTTCATTAACCGTTCTAGCTCTAGAATTGTCTCTAGAAGATAAATCGTTTAAATCTTTAGCGTTTTCATAATACGCTAACATGGTATTGAATTCTAAAGAAACGAATTTTTTAATTAATTCTTCTCTGTCTAAAGCTTCTAATTTTTCGTAAATACTTGGTAAAAACTCATTAATTTGAGTTTCGTTTACTTCAATATTTTGCACTTTATCAATTAAGTTCATTAATTGATTCTGACAAATTTCTTTCCCAGAAGGAACTTTTGTTTCTATAAATTTCTTTTGAATGATTTTTTCGATCTGGCGTAATTTACCTTTCTCTTTTCCATTTACTAAAACAATAGAAATACCTTTATTACCTGCTCTACCAGTTCTACCACTTCTGTGTGTGTAGTTTTCTATTTGATCTGGTAATTTATGATTTAATACGTGTGTTAATTCTGTAACATCCAATCCACGAGCAGCAACATCTGTAGCTACTAATATCTGAATTGTTTTTTTACGGAATTTACCCATTACAGAGTCTCTTTGCGCTTGAGATAAATCTCCATGCAAAGCGTCTGCACTATACCCATCTTTTATTAAATTGTCTGCAACTTCTTGTGTTTCTCTACGAGTTCTACAAAAAATAATGGCATAAATATCAGGGTTTAAATCTGCAATTCTTTTTAATGCAGGGTAACGAGTTCTTTCTGTAACAGAATAATACTCATGACTTACGTTTTCTGAACCAGAATTCTTTTGACCAGAAGTAATTTCTACCGGTTTGGTCATGTAGTTTCTTGCAATTGCTTCTACTTCTCTAGGAAATGTAGCAGAAAATAATAAGGTTTGTTTTGTGTCTGGAGTAGCTTCTAAGACTTTATCTAACTCGTCTTTAAAGCCCATATTTAACATTTCATCCGCTTCGTCTAAGACTAACCATTGAACGTTACCTAATTTTAAGGCTCTTCTGTTAATTAAATCTACGGTTCTACCCGGAGTTCCAACAACAATCTGAGATCCTCTTTTTAAAGATCTAATTTGATCTTCCATACTAGAACCACCATAAACGGTAGTTACTTTTACATCTGGTAAGTATTTACAAAAATCTTTAATGTTATTACCAATTTGAACTGCAAGTTCTCTTGTTGGTGATAAAATAATAGCTTGTACGTTCTTACTGCTAGTATCTAAAAGCTCTAATATTGGCAAACTAAAAGCAGCAGTTTTACCTGTACCTGTTTGTGCAAATGCTTTTAAATCGTCTGTTGATGAAATAATTTGTGGAATTGCTTTTTCCTGAATAACGGTAGGTTTTTCGTAACCTAAATCCGTCAATGCTTTGTTAATCGGTTCTTTTAAACCTAATTCTAAAAATGTTGACATTACTGTGTTTTTTTGGATTCACAGAACGCCCACCTGCAAACCCGATTATAAAATTCGACCTGATTATTAATGAGTTAAACTCAAAATAAAAATCGTGCAAATTTACAAATAATATATTGATTAAACCAAAATATTAGTGATTATTTAATTTCTTTAGTTCTGAATACAATTTTTTTGAAGAAATAGAAGCAAAACCATTGGTTACAACTCCTTGTTTATCAACAATGATAGACCTTGTCATTTTACTTGTTAGAAAAGAGTTAGCCTCACTATCTGCGGTAATAAAATATTGATTTTTAATATCTAGTTTTGGTATTCTATCATGTGAGTTCCCGTCAATTTTTATTTGAATAAATTGTATGTTTGGAAACTTTCTAGATAAATAATTAACTCTAGAAGAGATGTAAATTGGCGTTATATACTCTGAATTCCAAAATAATAGAAAAGTATTTTTATTTTTGGTAAGCGTTTTTATAGAGTGTTTTCCGTTTGTAAAATCATAAAGTGTAAAATCTGTAAGTTCTTGCCCTTTGTGCAACGTTTTGCTATCTAAAAGTAATTGTTTTACATGGTCTTTATCTTTTGTACTTGTGCTTAGCTTAAAGTAGGCGTCAAACGCATCTTTGTTAGCGTTACAGCTAGATTTTTTATAAAAATGACCAATTACAGTTTGTTTTAGAAATGCATTTTTAGAAGCTTCTGATTTTATATTATTGTCTATCGTTTTTAATAAATCTACCGTAAAATCGGATGAATATTCATCTGTCATTGGTTTATGACCTAAAGCATAGGTAGTATTATATAAGAAATTACGCACATAAAGAGAATAAGGTGGGTAATACATTAAAGAATCATTATTAATACTTACAGATGCTCTGTACTTATAAAATGATTTATCTATAGCGGTAAATTTTGTTTTATGATTGTATTTTACGTTTGCTATTGGGTATCTTTCTATTCTTGCATAAATAGGGTAGGTAAGTGCAACTTTTAAAACATTGTTAAAACCTTTTGTTTCATCTGGGTGTTGCTCTATGTAATTTCTATATGTTTTTTGTTTTAAAAGTAATAAAGAGTCGGCTTTTTTAATAAAAGCACTAGGTTGTAGCTGGTTTAACTTGTAAAATATTTTATTGTCTTTTTCTTCTTCTAAAAAACAATCTATTAAAATATTGTTTCTTTCTGCTCCTTTACCAGCAAATACTATAGATTCATCAAAATCCCAAGTGTTTAAACGCAACATTAAACTATCTTTTGGTTCTATATAAATATACTGGTTTTCGTTACCATGTTTAAAGTAGTATAAACCCTCATTGGCGTTATCTAGTTTTCCTAAAAATTTATTGTCTTTACCAAGATAAAGTGTGTCTATCATTTTATCCATAGAATACAAAACAATAAAATTAGATTTTGGGTTTATAATTTTACCGCCAAAATACGTTGCTGTATTTTTAGAAGTAGAATTACAACTTGCAAAACCAGTAATTGTAATTAATAAAATGAAACGAAGTAGATATTTAATCATATACATTATAGGGATATAATAAGCAACAAAGTTAGGTATTCATAAGAGCTATTGTTGTTAATTGATTGTTAAAATAGGTCTAAAATTATTACTATGATAGTATTTTTAATTTCTCAAAAACCGTTTGAAATCAAGGGTGAAAAGACAAATCAAATTTGTACTTTTGCACAAATTTAAAAAATAGAGTATGTTATCAGTTTCTAATTTATCTGTTCAATTCGGAAAACGAGTTTTGTTTGATGATGTTAATACAAAATTTCAAACAGGAAATTGTTATGGAATTATTGGCGCAAACGGAGCCGGAAAATCCACTTTCTTAAAAATAATTTCTGGTGTACAAGAACCAACTTCGGGGCAAGTGCATTTAGAAAAAGGAAAAAGAATGTCTGTTTTAACACAAGACCATTATGCTTTTGATGAGTTTCCTGTGTTAGAGACAGTGGTTATGGGTAACAAAGAGCTGTTTAAAATTAAAAAGCAGATTGATGATTTATATGCGGATTATACGGATGAAAACGCAGAAAAAATTGGTGAGCTTCAAATAATTTTTGAAGAAATGAATGGTTGGAATGCAGATTCTGATGCTGCTGCCATGTTATCTAACTTAGGTATTTCTGAAGACTTGCATTATACATTAATGAAAGATTTAGATGGTAAACAAAAAGTACGTGTATTAATTGCACAAGCACTTTTTGGTAATCCAGATGTACTAATAATGGATGAGCCTACCAACGATTTAGATTTTGAAACCATTGCTTGGTTAGAAAACTTTATTGCAAATTTTGATAACTGTGTAATTGTAGTATCGCATGATAGACACTTTTTAGATGCCGTTTGTACACATATTTCTGATATTGATTATGGTAAAATTAACCACTTTTCTGGAAACTATACTTTCTGGTACGAGTCTAGTCAATTAGCAACAAGACAAAGAGCACAACAAAATAAAAAGGCAGAAGAGAAAAAGAAAGAATTAGAAGAATTTATTCGTCGTTTTTCTGCAAATATGGCTAAATCAAAACAGGCAACTTCTCGTAAAAAGATGATCGAGAAATTAAATGTTGATGAAATTAAACCATCAAGTAGACGTTATCCTGCAATTATTTTTGATAGAGATAGAGAAGCCGGAGATCAGATTTTAAATGTAGAAGGTTTATCAAAAGAATTTGAAGGAGAAAAGTTATTTTCAGACATTCATATCAATTTAAATAAAGGAGATAAAATTGCTATTATTTCTAGAAACTCTAGAGCTGTAACTGCTTTTTATCAAGTTGTAATGGGGAATGAAAAAGCTGATGAAGGTACTTTTGATTGGGGAGTTACAACAACACAGTCTTATTTACCTTTAGATAATTCTTCTTTCTTTAAAGATGGCGAATTGAATTTAGTAGATTGGTTAAGACAGTATGCACAAACAGAAGAAGAGCGTGAAGAAGTTTTCTTAAGAGGATTCTTAGGTAAAATGATTTTTTCTGGTGAAGAAGCTTTAAAGAAAAGTGATGTATTGTCTGGAGGGGAAAAAGTACGTTGTATGTTATCTAGAATGATGATGAAAAGAGCGAATATCTTAGTTTTAGATGAGCCAACAAATCACTTAGATTTAGAGTCTATACAAGCATTAAATAATTCATTAATCAATTTTAAAGGTACCGTTTTGTTTACCACTCATGATCATGAGTTTGCACAAACAGTTGCCAATAGAGTTATAGAGTTAACGCCAAAAGGTGCAATAGATAGATATACTACTTTTGATGAGTATTTATCTGACCCAAAAATTAAAGAATTAAGAGATAAAATGTATTCTTAAGACATAAAGATACATCATATAAAAAAAAAGGCGAAATCTAAATTTAGATTTCGCTTTTTTTTTTGTTTAAAATAACAGAAGCTAATAATTAAGTAAATAGATATTTAAACTCTAAAATATTTTGTTTTACTTTTTTTGCAAAGGACTAATAATTTTTACATCAGAAAAAGAGATTGCACCTCTAACAACTCCATCAATAGTTTTCTTTAAAGCTTCAATCATTTGCATTTTTAATTGCGATTTATGATAAATTAAACTCACTTCTCTTGCTGGTGGAGGACTCGTAAATTCGCGTAAATGGCTTTTATCAACTTCATTTAAATCTAATGTATGTAAGTAAGGTAGTAATGTCATTCCTAAACCTTCTTTAGATAGTTTAATTAAAGTATCAAAACTTCCGCTTTCTAACTGAAATCTCTTTTTATTATCAATTTTATGATTTCTGCATAAATTAAGGACACTATCTTTAAAACAATGACCATCTTCTAAAAGTAAAATATCTTCCATCTCTAACTCATCTGCAGTAATGTTTTTGTTTTTATACAATCTATGGTTTTGAGGCACCAAACCAACAAATGGTTCGTAGTATAAAGGTCTTTCTTTAATAGCTTCGTTTTCTAATGGTGTTGCGGCAAGTCCTGCATCTATATGTCCGTCTGTTAACTTTCTTATAATTTCTTCGGTAGTTAACTCTTCTATAATTAATTTTACTTTCGGATATTTTTTAGTAAAGTTTTGCAAAAACATAGGTAATAAAGTTGGCATAATTGTAGGAATAATTCCTAATTTAAATTCACCACCTATATATCCTTTTTGTTGATGTACAATATCTAAAATTCTATTACTTTCATCAACAATAACTTTAGCTTGTTCAACTATTTTTTTTCCTACTTCAGTTAATTCGATAGGTTTTTTAGAGCGATTAAATATTTTAACACCTAATTCGTCTTCCAATTTTTGAATTTGCATACTCAAAGTAGGTTGTGTTACAAAGCTATGCTCTGCAGCTACGGTAAAATTTTGATACTCTGCAACGGATAAAACGTATTTTAATTGTGTAATGGTCATTTTAGATAAAATTTTTTGATAAAGATATTAAAACTATCAATTAAAATTATAGTATTTCCTCTTAAATTTCTTGTAAATTTATGCTATTAAAAAATAACAACAAAATGAGCAAAACAATATTAGGATTAGACAAAAAAGAAACAGCTAATTTAGTTACAGAACTAAACGGATTGTTATCAAATTTTCAAATCTATTATCAAAGTTTAAGAGGTTTGCACTGGAACATAAAAGGAAAGAACTTTTTTCAATTACACGTAAAATTCGAAGAGTTTTATACAGATTCACAAGTTAAAATAGATGAAATAGCAGAACGTATTTTAACCTTACAAGGAAAACCATTACATACATTTGCAGACTATTTAGAAAACTCTTCTGTGGCAGTAGGTAAAGATATTTCTAATGATGTAGAAGGTGTAGAGTTGGTAGTAAATTCACTATCAGAATTATTAAAAAACGAACGTTTAATTTTAGATTTATCAGACAAAGCAGGTGATGAAGGTACAAACTCTATGATGAGTGACTTTATTGCAGAACAAGAAAAAACAATTTGGATGTTAAATTCTTGGTTAGGTAAATAATTTACTAATGTTATTACAAAAAAAAAGGAACTTATTATGAGTTCCTTTTTTATTTTAACAAATATGAAAAACCAATTTCGTACCCAAGAATATTATACCCGTTATTTGGGTCTTGTGTATCAAAGTTAGAAATATGTCCTATGTTAGTTCCTATATATAAAAATGTTGTATTGGTTGTTTTGTAAGAGAATCCTAAAGAACCGTTTTCTATAAACGTAAAACCTTTAGCCAAACGCTCAGTTCTTGTGTTAATTGTGGCAACACCTAGTCCTATTTTTGCTTGTAAATCTAACTTTTTTAAAAGTTTCTTTTTTAGAATAAAACCTAATTCAAAAGCATATAAATGCATGGTTTTGGGAGTTGTAAATTCAGTTCTTTTATCTTGGTAATTTTCTTCGGAAGGCAATACAAATTGCTCGTTTATTAACTGATGTTTTAAAGTCTGAATTTGAGGTTGAACACTCATTTCAAAATTTAATTTTTTCCAACTTCCTAAATCGTAAAAGAGTTGTGCTTTAAAAGTTTCTGTAGTATAAGAATAATCTTTATCATCAAATAAAAAATTATTGTCTTGTGCTTTGTTGTAAAGAAATCCAACTTTAGTTGGATGCCAAATTCTTACTTTTTTTTCCTGACTAAATGCAGAAAAAACAATAAAAAACAATAAAATAAATAAGTGTTTTTTCATCTAAGACAAAGAAAACATTTTAGCTACTTTCTCTGCCTTTCTACTCTCTGAATAATCATAAAAACCTTCGCCCGATTTTATACCTAATTTACCTGCCATAACCATGTTTACTAATAATGGGCAAGGTGCGTATTTAGGGTTTTTAAAGCCATCGTATAGCACATTCATAATAGACAAACAAACATCTAAACCAATAAAATCTGCCAACTGTAAAGGGCCCATTGGGTGTGCCATTCCTAACATCATTACCGTATCAATTTCTTCTACACCAGCAACCTTATTATACAAAGTTTCTATAGATTCGTTAATCATTGGCATTAAAATTCTATTTGCCACAAAACCAGGATAATCATTTACTTCTACCGGAATTTTACCTACTTTTTTAGAAAGTTCTGCAATGGTTTCCATCACTTTATCAGACGTGTTGTAACCTCTAATAATCTCTACCAATTTCATAATTGGTACAGGGTTCATAAAATGCATTCCAATTACCTTATCGGGTCTGTTGGTTGCGGCAGCAATTTGCGTAATAGAAATAGACGAAGTGTTGGTTGCTAAAATGGTGTTAGTGGCACAAACATTATCTAGTTCTTTAAAAATTTTGGATTTTAAAACAGCGTTTTCAGTAGCTGCTTCTACCACTAAATCGGCATTTTCAACTCCTTCTTTAATAGTAGTAAAAGTGCTAATATTTTGTAAAGTTTGCGTTTTGTCTGCTTCAGAAATTTTTTCTTTAGCCACCATTCGGTCTAAATTCTTAGCAATGGTTGCCATTCCTTTTTCTAAAGAAGCTTCAGAAATATCAATTAAACTCACTTTATAATTAAATTGTGCAAATGTATGAGCAATTCCATTTCCCATGGTTCCGGCTCCAATAACAGCAATGTTTTTCATCATAAAAATTATTTAAAAAGTTGTTTTTTTTTGGCGTTTAAACAGGCTTTCGCTACTCGCTTTTTTAAATTTTTTATATAAAAATTTAAAAAGAGCTCAAACAGACCGCTCTATCCTTAACGCAATTACTTGCAAGCCTCAATATTTAAAAGATAAATTTAGAGTGTTTACAAGCTTGTTGTTATCATACTTTGTTGTTTTTATTTAAAAACAATCAATAATCATCTGAGCAACTTTTAAAGCTTCTGTTCCTTGTCTTAAACTTACAATCGGAGACGTGTTATTATTAATAGCATCTGCAAAAGTTTCTAATTCATCTAAAATAGCATTGTTGTTTGCTACTTCTGGATTTTCAAAATAAATTTGTTTTTTAACGCCTTCAGCATTTTGTAAAACCATTGCAAATTCATCAGGATTTTCAGGTACATCTTTCATTCTAACCACCTCAGATTCTTTACTTAAAAAGTTAACAGAAATATAGGCATCCTTCTGAAAAAAACGAGATTTACGCATGTTTTTCATAGAAATTCTACTTGCAGTTAAATTGGCGACACAACCGTTTTCAAACTCAATTCTTGCGTTGGCAATATCTGGTGTGTCAGAAATAACTGAAACTCCACTTGCATGTACATTTTTTACAGTAGATTTTACTACAGAAAGAATAATATCAATATCATGAATCATTAAATCTAATACAACAGGCACATCGGTTCCTCTTGGGTTAAATTCTGCCAATCTATGGCATTCTATAAACATTGGGTTTTCAATCTTATCTTTTACAGCGGTAAATGCTGGGTTAAAACGCTCTACATGACCAACTTGTCCTAAAACATGAAATTGACTCGCCAACGTTTTTATAGCTTCTGCCTCTAAAACTGTTTTTGTAATTGGTTTTTCTACAAAAATATGACGTCCTTTTTCTATCGCTAATTTAGCACAATCAAAATGTGATAAAGTAGGAGTTACAATATCTACAACTTCTACAGCATCTATTAACGATTCTATAGAATCAAAAGAAGTATAGCCAAATTCTTCGGTTACATTTTTTGCGTTTTCTTTAGAAGGGTCATAAAAACCTACTAAGTTATATTTATCTGATTGTTGTAATAATCGTAAATGAATTTTTCCTAAGTGTCCAGCACCTAATACTCCAACTTTAAGCATAAGATAGTTTTATTGTCTTCTCGAGCGCAGTCGAGAGGTATATATGAGTGGTCGACTGCGCTCGAACCGATATTTAATATTTTAAGGCAAAATAAAAAGCCAAAAACAAAGATACAATTTTATGCCTATTTATATGGATTAATTACTATTTTTAGACTCCAGAAATTTATAAAAATTGAGAGACACTTCTAAACACCAAGGACTTAGAAACCAACTTGCTAACGTATTAAAAGCAAAAGGTATTATTGATGAAAATGTATTAAATGCAGTGCGTGCAATTCCACGCCATCTATTTATTGATAGTAGTTTTGAGTCTCATGCTTATCAAGACAAAGCTTTTCCTATAGCGGCAGATCAAACTATTTCTATGCCTTATACGGTTGCTTTTCAATCTCAAACGTTAGAGTTAAAACCTGGTGATAAAGTATTAGAAATTGGTACAGGTTCTGGGTATCAGACAGCTGTCTTGTTAGAACTAAAGGCTGAAGTGTATTCTATAGAAAGACAAAGAGAGTTGTATAGAAAAACCTCTCGTTTTTTACCTAAATTAGGTTACAATCCTAAAAGATTTATTTTTGGAGATGGTTATATCGGTTTAAAAGAACAAGCTCCTTTCGATAAAATAATAGTAACTGCAGGTGCGCCTTATGTGCCAAAACCATTATTATCTCAATTAAAAATAGGAGGTAGGTTGTTAATTCCAGTTGGAGATAAAACACAAATAATGACTTTGTTTATTCGTAATTCTGCTACAGCCTTTGAAAAACACGAATTAGGTGATTTTGCTTTTGTACCCATGCTAGAAGAGAAAAATTAATCAGCTGTTTTTACATTACCTATAGAACCCTTTTTAGTAGGTATCAGCTCAAATATAAAGTTAGGATGTAAATCTTTAACAGGTCTGTGAGATACAAATAAAATGGTAGTATCACTTTCTGCTACAATTTTATTAATTAAACTAACAATAATTGCGGTTCCTTGGTTGTCTAAATTAATAAGCGGTTCGTCTAAAATTAACAAAGGAGGATGTTTAATCATAGACCTTGCTATTAAAACCAATCTTTGTTCTGCAGCAGTTAAGTTGTTAAATGGAGTATTCTTTTTACTTTCTAAATTTAATAACTGTAACCACTCATTAGCTACCTTAATTTGTAAGGTAGACGGCGTTTCATATAAGCCAACACTATCAAAAAAACCAGATAACACCATGTGAGCTACCGTAATTCTTCTTTTAAATAATTCTAGTATTGCTGGACTAAAGTAGCCTATTTTCTCTTTTATTTCCCAAACACTTTCTCCGGAACCTTTTTTCTTACCAAATAAATAAACTTCTTGCCTAAATGCTTTTACGTTATTTCCGTAAATCATGGATAAAATAGTGGTTTTACCAGAACCATTTGGACCTATTAAATGCCAAAATTCGTTTTTATGGATAGTCCAATTGATGTTATTTAAAATAGAACGATCATCATAAGAAACATTTACATCTTGTAATGATATTAACTGTTCTGGTATGTCTTTGTAAAAAGTAATAGGTTTAGGTACGTCTCCTTTAAAAGTAAAATTAATTTCTTTAAATTGATACGCCTCTAAAGGGATGCTTTCTGTAATTTTATCGTTTTCGATTTCTAAAACGTGTGTAATTATCGGTAAAATTTCATCTTTTCGGTTGAAAATTTGAATAAAAATAATATCCGAAGATAGCGTGATTAGGTGTGCTTTTAAATTAGCAACTGCTTGAGTATCTAAACTTTCAAAAGGACTGTCTAATATTAAAAAATCGGGTTTTTGTTGAAGTAAGTAATTGAGTAAAGCTTTTTTTTGTTCTCCACTAGATAAGGTTCTAATGCTTCTGTTTTCTTTAGTTGTTAAGGTTTGTACATTGTGTTTGGCTTCTTTTTCTATAAATTGATCTAAAACAGTGTTAGAAAATAAAAGGCCTTTTTTATCTTGTAAATAAGGTAAAAAATCTAGGCCTTTTAAGATGTTTTCTACTAATTTACTGTTAGCAGAAAGTTGTGTGTTTTCAATTGTAAAATGGATTTGCTCCATGTTTTTTTAATTTATTTAGCTTTTTTATAGAAAGCTATTTTTCTAAATAAAATAATATCAATACCACCAAGTACTTTTACTGGGTTTTATATTTATGCGAATTGTAAAGAACTATTCAACTACACGGTACCAGTTTTGGGTACGATAAAAAAAGGCAATATAACCTCTCACGTTTAATTTGTTAGCGTTGTCTTCTTCTAACCAAATTTTACAGTCGTATTCTTTTCCTTTTTGAGGGTCTAAAATTGTACCTCCTTTATATTCATCACCTTTCTTTTTTAAGCCTTCAATAATGGTCATGCCTAAGATAAGTTTATCTTTTTTAGCTCCTTCACATTTATCACAAACAGCATCTTGTCGGTCTTTGTTAAATACTTTTACAACTTTACCATAAACTTTACCGTTTTCTTCATAAAGGTTCACAATCGATTTCGTTTCACCAGTTTCATCATCTACAGTTTTCCAATTCCCTAAAATTGATTGTGCATTTACTGTTACTGCAAGCATTAATACTACTAAAGTAAAAATTGATTTTTTCATTTGTTTAAATTGTATTTATGTTCTGTTATTCAATAATTGTTCCAAAAAAGGTTAATCATATTTTGCACTAAAGTTGTTTTCCCATTTTCCTTGTACTCTTAAAATTTGTTCTATAACATCTCTAACACATCCTTCTCCACCTTTTTTGTAAGAAATATATTTAGAAACTCCTTGTATTTCTGGAGCAGCATCATTTGGGCAACAAGGCATTCCTACCAATTCCATAACAGGGTAATCTGGAATGTCATCTCCCATATACAACACATTTTCTGGTTGTAAATTGTATTTCTCTACTAACTCGTTGTATTGTTTAATTTTATCGTGAGCACCTAAATAAATATCTTTAATTCCTAAATTAGCTAAACGAGTTCTTACGCCTTCGTTTTTTCCTCCAGAAATTATACAGACATTTAAGCCTTTATCTACGGCAGTTTTTAATGCATAACCATCTTTAATATTCATGTGTCTTACCAATTCTCCGTCAGGCATAATGGTAACCATTCCGTTGGTAAGTACTCCATCTACATCAAAAATTAAGGTGTTTATTTTTGGTAATAATTGCTTGTAACTAATATCCATATTTATATTTTGTAAAACTTCTAGACTATTTTAGAAGTGTCTTATTTGTTTAAAAAAAATTAATCAATTGAATTTTGAATTGATTTTGTAATAATTTTATATATTTTTTGTTGCTCTTTATTCAACAAGTCTAAATGATTTTTAATTGTTTTGCTGTCTTTTCTAACTGCAGGTCCGGTTTGTGCTTTTTCTGGCGATAAAGATGCAATTTTACTAGCAGTTTCATTAATTAAGGGGTGTAAAATTTCGAAAGGAACATGGTGCTCTGTGCAAATATCATTTCCAATTTTATAAAAGTGATTGGTAAAGTTATTTACAAATACTGCGGCAACATGCAATGCTTTTCTTTGTTCAGAATCTACTTCGTACGTTTTTTTTCCTATTGATTTTGCAACTTCATCAAGCAGTTCTTGGTCTTTTTTATTGGTAGCTTCTAAACAAAAAGGAATCTCGTTAAAATTAACTTCTTTTCCTTTAGAAAAAGTTTGTAGCATGTAAAAAACACCTTTTCTAGTTTGGTTTTTTAATTCGTTAATAGAGCATCCACCGGAGGTGTGTACCACAAATTTGTTGTTTATTTTTGATGAAACTTCTGCAATAGCATCATCAGAAACGGCAATAATTGTAAGGTCTGCTTTTAGGATGTTTTTTAATTCTCTAGAACTAATTTGCGTAACTGTAATAGCATCAGCCTTTAAGAAAGCAGCGTATAAATGTGTAGCAACATTTCCTTTTCCAACAAGTAATACAGATATCATAAAACGAAGATATTGATTTTTTTAGTGGATTGCACAAGGAATTATTAAATTAGCCATCATAAAACGATAGAAATGAAAGAATCAAATAAATTTGGAATAAACACTACTTGTGTACATGTTGGCGAAGTTAAGGATGAGCAATTTAAAGGAGCTGTTTCGCCTATTTATACTGCTACTTCTTATGCTTTTGATGGGGTTGATGTAAAACGTTATCCACGTTATTTTAACACACCAAATCAAGAAATGTTGCACAAAAAGATTGCTGCTTTAGAAAAAACAGAAGATGCTTTAATTTTTGGTTCTGGAATGGCAGCTATATCTGCAGCATTATTTGCTTTTTTAAAAAAAGGAGATCACGTGGTGATTCAGCAAGTAATTTATGGAGGTACTTATAATTTTATCGTTTCAGAATTTGATAAATTTGGAATAGAATATTCTTTTACAGAATCTGATAAAGTAGAAGACTTTAAACCATTGATTAAGGCAAACACCAAAGTTTTATATATAGAGACGCCTTCTAATCCGTTATTAGGTATTACAGATATGAAAGCAATTGCTGCTTTGGCAAAAGAAAACGGTATTTTAACAATGATAGATAATACGTTTGCATCACCTATTAACCAGAATCCTATAGATTTTGGAATTGATATTATGTTGCATTCTGCTACTAAATATATGGGGGGACATTCTGATATTTCTGCCGGTGCCATTGCTGCAACCACAGAACATATTGAGAAAATTTGGAAAACAGCTATCAATTTTGGTGGTAATTTAAGTGATCAAACGGTTTGGTTGTTAGAAAGGAGTTTAAAAACACTGAATTTACGTGTAAAAGAGCAAACTAAAAATGCACAAAAAATGGCAGAGTTTTTAGAAAATAACGCTGATATTGATAGGGTTTATTATCCAGGATTAAAAAGTCATCCGCAATATGAGTTGGCAAAAAAACAAATGAAAGGTTTTGGAGCAATGATGTCTTTTGAGTTATCAGAAGGAATTGATGCTATGAAATTTCAAAATTATTTACAATTGATAAAACCTTCTATGAGTTTAGCTGGTTTAGAAAGTACAACGGTAAGTCCGGTACAAACAACACACGCTTTGTTAAGTGAAGAAGAACGTTTGGCAAGAGGAATTAAAGATGGTTTAATTCGTTTTTCTGTAGGTATAGAAGAAGCAGAAGATTTAATTAAAGATATTTTACAAGCAATAAAAAAAGCAAAGAGTTAAAACTCTTTGCTTTTATATAGTAAAAATTATAAAAATTCTACATGTGATCTAATTGGTGGTGTTCGTCAATTAATGGACCACCTTCAATAATGTGTTCTGATGCTTCGTTAGCAAATTTCTCGAAGTTTAAGTGGAAGAAATGTGCTAAGTGAATTGCTTTACTAATGTATGCACTTTTGTTTACCCAAGTATTCATTGGATTTAACATTTCTGTAGGAACATTAGGACAATATTTTGGCATAAATAATCCGAAAATAGGGTGTTGTTCAAATTCGATATTATCTAAACTTCCTTTTAAGATTTCTCCAATCATTGCTCTTGTATATTTTAATTTAATACGAGAACCAGTTCCGTAAGGACCTCCAGACCAACCTGTGTTAATCAACCAAACATTTACACCTGCTTCAGTCATTTTTGTACTTAACATTTCAGCATATTTTGTTGGGTGTAATGGCATAAAAGGTTCACCAAAACAAGCAGAGAAAGATGGTACAGGTTCTGTAATACCAGCTTCTGTTCCTGCTACTTTTGCAGTATAACCAGAGATAAAGTGGTATGCAGCTTGTCCAGGAGTTAATTTAGAAACTGGAGGCAAAACACCAAAAGCATCTGCAGTTAAAAAGAAAATGTTTTTAGGGTTGTTTGCGTATGATGGTACTGCAATATTATCGATGTTATAAATTGGGTAACTTACACGTGTGTTTTGTGTAATAGAACCATCCATGTAATCTACTTCTCCATCTTCTTTAAATACTACATTTTCTAATAAAGCACCTGGCTTAATAGCTCTAAAAATATCTGGTTCTTTTTCTTCTGATAAGTCAATTACTTTAGCGTAACATCCACCTTCAAAATTAAAGATATTGTTCTCTTTAGTCCAACCATGTTCATCATCTCCAATTAATTTTCTTGAAGGATCTGCAGATAAAGTTGTTTTTCCTGTTCCAGATAATCCGAAGAAAATTGCTGTATCTCCATCTTCACCAACATTTGCAGAACAGTGCATTGGTAAAACATCTTTTTCTACTGGTAAAATTAAATTTAATGCAGAAAATATACCTTTTTTAATTTCTCCTGTATAACCAGAACCACCAATTAAAGCAATTTTATCTGTAAAGTTAATGATAGAGAAATTTCCTTGACGGATTCCGTATGCTTTTGGGTCATCACAAATATAACCAGGAGCACATAATACTAACCAGTCTTCATCAAAGTTAGCTAACTCTTCGTCAGAAGGTCTTAAGAACATATTGTAAACAAAAGAAATAGACCATGGGTATTCTGCTACGGTTCTAATATTTGTTCTGTAAGTTGGGTCTGCACATACATAACCATCTTTAGCGTATATTTCTTTATTAGATAAATAATCTGTAACGTTCTTTTTTAATTTATCGAAATTTTCTTGAGAAACAGGTTTGTTGGTTTTTCCCCACCAAACTTTGTCTGCTGTATAATCATCTTTTACTATAAATCTATCTTGAGGAGATCTACCTGTAAATTTACCAGTGTTTACAGCTAAAGTTCCATTTTTGGTTTCTCTACCCATACCTTTTTCAATAGTAATTTTTTGAAGTTCTTCAGTAGGTAAGTTCCAATTTACTGTTACGTTTTTTAATCCGTAAGTTTCCATGTTTCTGTTGGTTGCCATAATTTAATTTTATAGTTATTAATTAATGTTTATTACAATTGCCATCTGATTGGCTTTTATATTATTGTTTTTTGATATTGTAAAATTACTCACATTATAAAGTTTGTTTTATGACATATATCATACCAGTACCGTACAGTTAATTTTTATGATAATCCTAACAAAAAGAAGTCAATATTATATAAAATTAAATACGAAAACGTAATAGAAATAATTTCTTATTACGTTTCTTTAAAAAATGATTATTTTTGATGATTCATTTTCTTGTTTTATTGTAGAATAATTAATAAAATGATGAATTTGTTGTCTATTTTAAGGACATTAGATTGGTTTTTATAATAAAAACTGATAAAACATTAATATATCTTAAATAAGTACATTATATATGAAACTAGATATTTTGGCTTTTGGAGCCCATCCAGATGATGTGGAATTGGGTTGTGGAGCAACAATTGCAAAGGAAATTTCTTTGGGAAAAAAGGTAGGAATCGTAGATCTTACAAGAGGAGAATTGGGGACTAGAGGATCTGCTGATTTACGAGATATTGAAGCCGTTAATTCTGCTAAAATTTTAGGGGTTTCTGTGCGTGAAAACCTTCGTTTTTCTGATGGTTTTTTTGTGAACGATAAAGAACATCAATTAGAAGTTATTAAAATGATACGAAAGTACCAACCCGAAATTGTGTTGTGTAATGCTATTGATGATCGTCATATAGATCATCCAAAAGGAAGCAGTTTGGTTTCTGATGCGTGTTTTTTAAGTGGGTTGTTAAAGATTGAAACAACAATAGAAGGGGAGTTGCAAGAAAAGTGGCGACCAAAGTTGGTATATCATTATATACAATGGAAAAATTTAGAACCAGATTTTGTAATTGATGTTACCGGTTTTATGGATCTTAAAAAGAAATCTGTATTAGCATACACTTCTCAGTTCTATGATCCAACTAGTAATGAGCCAGAAACACCTATTACGAGTAAGAATTTTACAGACAGTGTAGATTATAGAGCAAAAGATTTAGGAAGACTAATTGGAGTGGGTTTTGCAGAAGGCTTTATTTCAGAACGTTACGTTGCTGTTGAAAATTTAAGTAAATTAATTTGATATTTTATTTTTTAGAAACAAAAAAAGTTTTTATATTTGCAGCCGCAATTATATGGTGGTTGTAGCTCAGTTGGTTAGAGTATCGGTTTGTGGTACCGAGTGTCGCGGGTTCGAGTCCCGTCTTCCACCCAAAAAAACAAAGCTTCTTAGAAATAAGAAGCTTTTTTTGTACCCAAAATTTCCTTTTAGATTCAATAAGTTTTAAATGTAGAAGGAGTATTTAATTATTAGAATAAAAAAAACCATCTCAAAAATTAATTCTAGATGGTTTTGTTGTTATTTATAAATCCCCCGAGATATAAATACACTTCAAAGAAACAACTTTAATTCGTTTAAAAGATTAATTTCCGTTGGTCTGTAGTTTTATGTTCGACGAAATGCAAGAAAGTTCTGTTAAAGGGTGAATTTAATAAGGTAACATTTACTAAAGATTTTAAAAAGAACTTAAAACTTCTAAAACCTCATTTCTCTTTCTCACGGAAACAGGAATGTTTGAGTTGTTGGTAAGTATAAGATAGCCACCGTCAGATTTTATAAATTCCTTAATATAAGTGGTGTTTACTAAGTGGCTTTGATGCACTCTTAAAAAACCAACTTCTTTTAACATATCTGCATAATGTTTTAGTGTTTTAGAAACTAATATTTTAGATTTATCTTTAAAAAAGAAGGTAGTGTAGTTGTTGTCAGATTTACAGTGAATTATATCTTCAATATTTACCACAATTATTTTTTCTGAAGTATGTAAAGAAATTTTACTCGGTTTATTATTTGGAGATGTTACTGCTTCTTGTAAAACATCTAGTTGTTCTTTATCTGGTTGTATTTGATTTTGTGCTTTTTCTATAGAAGAAGCTAAATCTTCGTCGGAATAGGGTTTTAATATATAATCGATTGCGGCAAACTTAAAGGCTTTTATGGCAAAAGCGTCACTTGCGGTTACAAAGATGATTTTGGATTTTAAATCAGGAAAAATCTCTAGAATATCAAATCCAGTTCCATCGCCTAGCATAATATCTAAAAATAATATATCTGGTTGTTGTTTGCGTAGCAATTTAGCAGCTTCTACAACAGAGGTTGCTTTTCCTATAATTTTTATTTCTGTATGGTTATTAGTAATATCATTTGCTAACATGTCTAAAGCTACTGGCATGTCATCAACTAAAATAGCGGTTAATTCTTTCATATTATACTTCTTCAACGAGTTCAAATAATGTAATTTCTGGTCTCACATTTAATCGTACTTGGTACAAATTACCAAGTGCTCTATTAATATATAAAGTTCTACCATCATACAAATCAAATTCTCCGGCAGCGTATCTTTTGTTTTTTACAGGAAGAATAGGAGGGTTTAAAAACGGAGGTTTTACTTGTCCGCCATGTGTATGTCCAGATAAAATCCAACCTTTATAATTATTCCAAACATTTAAATCGCAAACATCAGGGTTGTGGCATAATACTACGTTAGCTTTTTTAGCATCGTATTTGTTCATTATTTTTACGGGGTTAAAATTAGAACTCCAATAATCATCAATACCTAGTATATTTAGCCCACTAAAACTAACTTCTTGGTTTCTTAAAATGGTAATGTTTTTTTTATCTAAAATGTTAGAAATTCTATTGGCAACATCTGGTTCTAACCAATTAACACCATAATCATGATTGCCTAACACGCCTGCAGTTCCTAACTTACCGTTTACCGCATATTTAAAAACTTTTTCTAATTGATCAAATTGTTCTGGAGTTTCATAAGAAACAAAATCTCCTGTGTACACAACAAAATCGGGGTTGTAAAGACGTGCTTTTTTAAAAGAATCGATAATGTAATTATAATCAAACTTATTACCCACATGAATGTCACTAATTTGCATTAATGTTTTGCCAATTAGGTTTTTAGGTAGGTTTTTAATAGGCATTTTTACGTTTACAAATTCTAACCAAAAAGGTTCTACCTGCCAAGAGTAAAGACCTCCAATAGCAGTTGCTCCTATTCCTGAAAGTAAAGTGTTTTTTATAAATTTTCGTCTTTCCATTTTTTAATAATCTGTTTTTAGAGGAATTTTAAACCCAACTTTTGTGCCTTCTATGTTGTTATTATTTTTTATTTCTTCAATAGAAAATGAATTGTATTTTGTTATATGCTGAATACGTTCTTTTGTAACTTCTAACGCCACCGATTGATGATTTGTATTTTTCTTTTCTTTTTTTGATTGATAAAAGCCAATACCGTTATCTTCTATGGTAAAATGTAAGAAACTATTTCTAACTTCAAAAATAAGTTTAATTTTTGCATCTTTTTTATTCGGTTGAAAAGCATGTTTAATGCAGTTTTCTATAAAAGGTTGAATTAACATAGGCGGAATTAAAATTTCTTCGGAATCTATATTTTTTAAATAGGTTTCTATGTTATATTCAAAAGATTTCGAATTCATTTTTTGTTCTAAATCTAAATAATTCTTTATGGTTTCAAGTTCGTCTTTTAAGCTAATTTCTTCTAAACGAGAATTATTTAAAACACTTCTTAAAAGTATAGAAAACTGAGAAATGGTTTTGTTTAATTCTTTAGAATCTCCAGCATTACCAAGCGCTTTTATTCCGTTTAAAACATTAAAAATAAAATGCGGATTCATTTGTAATTGCAACGCTTTCTGCTCTAGAGTTAATACCTTGTTTTTTATTTTTAGGGTATCAATTTTTTGTTGATTTTTTTTATTGATTTTTCTAATATATAGTTCAATAATAGCAGCCAATAACAAACATAAAAAAGCAACGCATAAAATTAAAAACCAAGCTTTTTTATAAATCGGAGTTTCTATAAAAAAAGAAAAGGATACTTTTTCACTAACTATATCTCCATCTTTAGACTGCACCGAAAATGTATAGTTACCAGCTTTTAAGTTTGCGAAATCTACCTGATTTTGATGGCTCCAAGGCGTAAACTTATTATTTAGTTGATAACGGTATTGTAAGTTTTTTGGGTTTCTTAAATCTACTGTTTTAAAAGTAAATGAAATGTTGTTTTCATTAGGTTTTAAAGTTAGCTTTTTTATGTTTATTGAATCTAAGAATTTATAATTTACAGAAATACTTTCAATAAAAACACGAGGTGTAATTGTTTTTAAAAAGGTATTGTATTTATATAAACCTTTGTTAGAACTTGCAATCCAAATAGTATTTTGTTGGTCTATAATTAGGGCATTTATTTTATTAGAAATTGCTGTATTGTATTTGTTTATGTTTCTTTTAAAAGTATAATTTTCTGCGTCTAAAACTTCGATTCCATTTTCTTTGGTAGTAATCCAAATTTCATCATTTATTTTCTTTAAAGATGAGGTGTTTTTAGAGGTTGGAATGTTTTTAATGATGGAATCATTTTCAATAACTTTTAATCCATTTAAAAAACTACTTGCCATTATTTTATCATTCTGTATTAAAAAAGAGGTAAAATTATCATTAGAAATTTTAGTTACTTTCTTTGGTTGGTAAAGCTTGTCTATGTTCCATAATCCTTTTATAGAAGCAATGTAAAAGGAGTTTTTAACATAAACGATGTCATTAATAATAGAAAAATCTATTTGAGTATTTATTTTTAAAGGCTGAATATAATCTTCTCTTAATTCTGAGACTCCTTGTACCGTTGCTAGAATTATTTGATTTTGTATCTTTTTAATTTTAAGGATTTCTTTGCTTTCAAAAAAGGTTGATTTGTTGTTCTGAAGAATTAAAAGTCCGTTTTTTAACCCTACATAAACCTTGTTGTCTTCTATAAGAATACAATTCGCTTTTTCTTGTGTGTGGTTGGTGAAATTTACACCATCAAACTTTGTATATCCTTTATCTGTGGCTAGCCATAAATAGCCAATTTTATCTTGGGCAATATCATTTATAGAAGTTGTTGGTAATCCGTCAGAAATAGAAAAATTTTGAAGCGTGTTTTCTTGAGAATACGTGGCGTTTATCAGAAAAAAAACAAGAAAGAAAAGTGAAGTTTTTAGTCTCCTTTTTGCTCCTTGTTCTGCATGATATTTAGAAGACAAAATTTTAAAAATTATTTCCATGATAACAAACTTACTAATTAAAACGTCATTACACCATTTTTAATTTTGTGTAATGACGCTTAAGGTACAATTTCCATTTCAAATTACTTCATCGCATACAAGCGTTTGTTGTTGGTGTCTGGTTCTATGTGTTCTAAATCTCCGTAAGGCTTAATCAATGGTTTTAAAACCACTAAACCAGATGTTCTTCCTCTAATTATTAAAGTGCTGTTTTTAGTACTCCAATTCCATCTATATTTTTCTAGCGGAATGTTATGTGCGTTCATTTCTACCATTAGTTCTTCATTTTGTTCAATCCAATCCATTACTTCTTCTTGTGATGTAAATATTGGCATTTCATCATCTGTATTATGGTATCCAAATTCCCATTTAATAGGTATAGAAAACTGTTTTGTATAAGGTTCACCTACGTATCTTTCTTCTTCATTATTTAAAGCATCATACCAATTTATGTCTTTTTCTTCTGGATATTTTCTGGCGATTTCTTTAGATAAATCTATTTTTCCTGGCGAATTTGCTGTTGGATAAAAAACATAATAAGGTTGTGCTAAATAGTAGTTAGAGAATTTGCCGCCAAACACAGTATAATAGGGAGATGCAATTACTTTTGGTAAACTTTTAGCAGACAAAGCACTTTTTAACGTATTTAAAAGCTTAGCGTTTTCTACCAAACCAGAAGCATGAAACACTATTTTTGTGTTATTGTTTACCACGTCTTTTAAAGATGGTAAAGTACCTTCTGATAAGCTTCTTTTTAGGGTTTCTGTGGTAATTTTGTCTCCTCTAACAACGGTTTCTAAATTCATTCCTTTATAAGGATTGCTTTTATTTACAATATGAATATCTCCATAAGGATGCTTATTTGCGTTTTTATTTAACCACAAAATAATTTCTTCTAAAGAATATTGACCGTCAATTATTTTGATATCTTTTTCCTGAAAATAGGCGCGCGCATTCGAATAAAAAGTTTCGTTGCCTTTATCGAAACCGGTAATAAATACAATGGGTTTTCTTGCAGCAACATTTACAGCTATTTCATTTTTAATAGTGTTGTTGTCTACTATAGCAATTGTTTCTTTTTTTATTTCGTTGCTATCACAACTGATAAAAGGGCTGCTTAATAAAATTAAACCTGCTACAAATACGGATGTTTTTAAGATAGTTCTCATGTTTTCTGCTTTTTTAAATGTTAATACACTGTAAAAGTAGTTGAGAAGATCTCTTATATTTTGCGGCTATTAGAATTCGTAAATAATGAATTAGAATTCGTGTTTTAATTTAAAATTAAAGAATAATCAATGTCCGCAGTAGCTATCATTTTGTTTTTATTGGAAGGATAAATTCCTAATAAAATTTTAAGTTCTTCAACTTCATAAGTATCAAAAACTAAAACTAAATTTTGATGAAAAGTGGGTACCGGTATCTTTCTTCTTTGTGTTGTGTTAGCACTGTAATCTAACCAATAATGAATGTCTATGGCGGCAACATATTCTTTAAATTTCTTTAATTGCTCTTTATCAAACTGAAAAAAGATATTATTAAAAATAAGGTTGTAATTATTACAATCTTTACAATTTGATATTTCTCCGTTTTTAACGCTAGCTATTATTTTAGATTTTTGACACATTCTTTTAATTTTTAGTAACAGTCAGTTTTAATTTGGTTGTTTTCTTCAAATTTATATAATGAAGATTGTAGGTGTTTTTTAGATATTTCTTCTAATACTTTTGTAACTCCTTTTTGCATAGCAATAGAGCCACAAATCATAATTATATTTCCGTTTTTTAAAGTATTTGCTATTAAAGTTGCTTGCTGTTTTATTATATCTTGAACATATATTTTTTCTTTTTCTTCTTGAGAGTACGCAGTATAAAAAGAAGTAAGTTCTTTACTTTCTAGAGCTGTATTAATGTTGCTTTTGTAGATTTTAAAGGATTCTTTTGTTCTTCCTCCCCAAAATAAATGCACTTTTGTTTTTGATTTTTTTCCATTAATCATTCCTAAAAAAGGGGCAATTCCGGTTCCGTTGGCAATTAAAATAACTTCTTTTGCTTTCTTCGGAAGATGAAACGCCACATTTTTTTGAACGCTTGCGACTATTTTATCAGCTGTATGTAAACTATTAAAATAGGTCGAGCAAAGTCCAAATTCATGTTTTTTAATGCTTAACAGTATCGTATTATTTATTTTTGCAATAGAATACAAACGGCTTCTCGTTTCATTTTTTGGAGTAATAGAAAGTAAATCTCCAGATTCGAAAGTTGTTTTTTTATTCGGCTTTAATTGAATTAAAAAAGTATCATCAGAATTAATAGCAGTTTTACTGATAACGGTAAACTCTTGTTCCTTTTTGTTATTTGTTAAAAGACTTTCTTTAGTTATGGTAAGTGCTGTTTTATAAAAAGTATTCCATTCTTCTAACCATTGATTAAATTCAGAAAAAGATTGATTATTAATTTTAGAAACGGGTAAAATAGGAGTGAACTTATGATGTAATTGTAAATTAGCGTGTATTAAAATAGCAAACTTACAATACTGTGTATATTCTTTAGAGCCAAAACCGACTACAGAGAAATTTAAGACATTGTTTTGCGGTGTGCTTTCAATTTTAGAAATAAATTTCTTTGCATTTATGGGCGCTTCTCCTTCACCGTAAGTTGCTGTAAATATAATAAGGTTTGTTGCTTTTTTATAGCTTGTGTATTGGTTTAATTCTGATAAAAACACCGTTTTACCAGAAGCGATTAAAGCTTTGTAAAAAGCAGTTGCAAAATTAAAAGTACTTCCGGTTTCAGAACCAACAAGTATAATGTATTCAGCTTCATCTTTGTGAAACTTGTTTTTTATAATTGTCGTTTTCTTTCTTCTTTGTAAAGTCATTGCAAAACCAGAAAAAATAAAGAATAAAATAGCAAAACAAGCTAATAATAAAACGATAGACCATAAAATAGAGCCTTTTCCTGTATGGAGTAATAAACTATAATAAGACCCAAAAGTTACAAGTGGTTGTTTTTTTAGGCTGATAATTTGCCCTGTTTTTTGATGTACAGCAACTTCTTTGTTTGTAAGTTTTACATAGTAATAATCTTCTTCATCCGTAGAAAAAGGGAATTCTATTTTTTTGACTTTATCTAACTTTGTGGATTTAAAAAACTCAAAAGTAGTGCTATTAACTGTTGAGGTGTCTTTTTTCTGTTCAATATTTTGATGAATAGCAGTGTCTTTTGGTAACAAAGAAAATTTTTCTAAAGACAAATAAACTCCGGTTACGGTAATGATTATAATAGGTATTAAGGTATAACGCCCTATAATAATGTGGTAATATTGGTTAAAATTTTCTTTAATAATTTTAGAAAAGAACTTAGAAATACCACCTTGTCTTTTTGCAATTAATACAACGCCAGTAACAGAAATTAACAGCAGTAAAAAGGAAACAAAACCAATTAAGATTCTTCCTGTAGATTTTAAAAATAACGAACGATGTAAATTTGTAGCAAATTCATAAATTGGTTTTTTCTCTATGATCTCTCCAATCTTTTCTCCTGTTTTTGGGTTGATGTAAAAAGTAGCACTTTTACCATTTTCTAAAATAACATTTGCAGACACAAAATCATTTTCATCGACTTCTATGGTAATTACCTCTTCATATTTTTGATGCAATACGGCAATGGTTTCTGCAATAGAAATTTGATTAGTAGGCACAACATCAAACGAATTTAATTTGTCTGATATTGGTTCAAAAGCTAATATTATTCCGGTAACAGAAGCAATTATAATAAATAAAGCAGAAGATATAGCCAGGGTTAAGTGGCTATATCTCCAAATAGAAATTGTCATTCTGTTTCTTTTTATTGTGCTAACATTCTTACGTAGCGTATAAATCCTTTTCCTTCAATTTTAGATTTTAAATTGGCTGTTGTTAGCTCAAATTCTACATCATCTTTATGATATTCTTGATCTTCTACAGCAGTTTCAAAACGAATTTTATATCCTTTGTCTATTTTATCTTTATCAATTCTAATTACGCTAATTGTACGTTGTCCGCCGCTAATTGTAGCTCCTGTAATTGCATCAATATCAGCTCTTTTTTTACCTTGAAAATTCCACCATTCTGTAATATCAAAATACCATTCGTCATCATCACCTTGCACATATAAAGTTTCGTCATATTCTCCTTTTGGGTTTAATAAAGAGACCACTACATAAGCACCTTCGCCCGTGTAGTTTTTCATTTGAATCATACATTTGTATGGAGTGCTTTCACTTGTTTTTTTAAAACTGAATAAGGCCGTTACAACCAATAAAAATATTGGAATTATAAATAAGATTTTTTTAATCATGGGTTAGGGTATTATTTTAAAAAGTTGATTTGTTGTTTTTGTAATAATTCGTTTTCAGAAGCTAAATCAAAAATAGATTCATCAAAATCTGTTTTTATATTTTTATCAGCACCAATGCTTAGTAAATATTTAATGATTTCTATATTTTTAGCTTTCATAACTGCTATTTGTAATGCAGATAAGCTTTCTTTATTTAGTGTATTTACATCAATTTTAAATGCGGCTAACCTTTTTAATAAAGGCAAATTATTTTCTTGAGTGGCAATATGTAATAATGTGTTTCCAGAATTTTGAAGTTGATTTATAACCAATCCGTTTTTTTCTAAAACGTTTAATTTGGCATCAAAAATTTCGGGCTTATTTGCTTTAAAGTTTTTAATTAGATAATAAGAAAGCGTATTTCCATCTTTATCAACAGTGTTAATGTCTGCACCCTTTTCTAATAAGTATTCAATTACATCAACAGAGTTTCTACCAACAGCATTTGTTAGGGCAGTATGACCGTCATTATTTTTTAGGTTGATACTTTTTACATCCTTAGATAATAATTTAACAACTTCTAAGCTGTTGCTATTGGCAGCATTTATAAAAGGAGAATTTCCTTCTTTATCTTGTAAGTTAGTAGATACTCCTTTATCTATAAAGTATTTAAAAATTGAAAGATCCTTATTATTTCTAGCGATAAAGTGAAGTGGATTTCTATTATTGTCATCAACAACATTTGGTTTTATTCCGTTTTTTTCTAAAAATTGATACGTTTCTAAAGTGTTCTGTTTGTTTCTAGAACCTTTGCTAGCAAATAACATCGCATTTTTTCCGGTATCAACCCCCTTGTCTAAAAGAATTTTTAAAAATTGGGTGTTACCACCTTTTGCAGCATATTCAAAAAGCCCGTTACCGTTAGCGTCTTTATCACTTAATGAAGCTCCTTTTGTAATTAAATATTCTACAAGTTTAAAATCTTTTAAATGAGAAGCAACCAACAACAATGCATTTGCACCATCATGATTTTTCTCTTTGGTAATATCTGCACCAATACTAAAACTGTATTTGTACAATTCAATATCTAATTGACCAGCCGAAGCAGCAAAGTTTAAAAAAGTGTTTCCGTGTGTATCAATTACATCTGTTTTTGCTCCTTTAGAAACAAGATATTTCATAATTTCTAAATTATTAGTGTAAGCAGCCCAAAAAATATACGTTCGTCCATCATGTGTTTTTTTATTAACGTTATTTCCATTTTTAGTTAAAATATATTCAATTGTTTTGTTGTCTACTTTGTTTAAAATTGCATAGACAACACCATCAAAAGCATTTTTGTTTGAAGCAGAAACATCATTTCCTTCTGCAATTTTTTGATCTATAATAGAGATACTTGGGTTTGTTTTCCAAAAAGCTCTGTTATGAAAAATGTTGTTTTTTTGCGCAGTTACTGTAACGCTAATAAGTAAAAATAGTAAGGCTATTTTATTTGATTTTTGCATAATTTATTTTTTTACAAATGATTCTATGATTGTGTTTATTTCGTCTTCTTTGGTAATTTTATCAGAAAATAAATGTTTGTATAATGGTTTGTTGTCTACTTTATTTTCTAAGGATAAATTTCTGTTTCTATTAAAAACATCTTCCCATTTATTTCTAACCAATTGCCATTTGTTATTGTTAGTTTTCCACCAGTCAGAAGCCGCTTTACATCTACTATCATCAACTTTTACGTACGTATTGTATCCTTTTTCTTTTGCTAAAACAACATCTTTTTTTCCCGCTTCGCGAATAATTTTACTGTTATCTTGGTTATGAAGCCAACCGTAGCTTGTAATTTCATGTCTATTACCTCTTAACGTGATGTTATAATCGCTTCTTTTGGTGTATTCTCTTCTTGGTAATGGAGCGGTAGTTTCGTTTTCCCAATAGCTTTTTCCGTCTACATGAACCCAAGTTCCAGAACCTTCGTAACGTGGACTGTCATCTACTTGATATACTTTTTGTGTCCATTGTTTTTTTACATCACTTTTATTTTTTTGCTCAAAAGTCCAGTTGTTATCACCATTAAACATGTAAAAATCTGTGTTTTCATACAACCAATCTTGTCGCCAGTGTTTAATAATCATTGGGTCTTTTGGGTTACCAACTTGTAATAAATGTTGAATTGATATTTTATTATTCTCGTCTTCTACCAAACCCGCCCATTCTAAAGCTTTATCAACTTTAGTTTTAGAAGGTCTGTATGTAGAATCTTTACTATAATTAAAAGTTTCAGCAAAATTGAAAGTCACTTCATAGCAACCGCACATTTTTTTTATGGCATTCTTGTCTTTTGTTTTTTTGCTCTGTGCACTTATAGCAATCGATACTAAAAGTAGTAGTGTAGTTAATATTGATTTGGTCATTTTTATTTTTTGGTGTTTTAATTATTTCGACAAAAATATAAAATTTATTTAGATTGATTAAAAATAACGTATATATTTGTCGAAAATTATTAAGAATGTTTCTAAATAAAGAAATTACTATTGTATTACTATTAGTATCACTCAGTATTTTTAGTCAAGAGGTAAAAAAAGACACAACACAAATCACTGTTTTAGAAGAAGTTGTAATTACTGGGCAGTATAATCCTCAATCTGTAAAAAAATCGGTACATAATGTTACCGTTATAAAAAAAGAGCAAATAGAAAGTCAGGCAGCTAATAATTTAGCAGATTTATTAAATTTTAATTTAAACTTAACCATAGTACCTAATTCTCAAACAGGTAAGTCTACTATTTCTTTCTTCGGATTAGATGCTCAGTATTTTAATATTTTGGTTGATAATATTCCTTTAGTTAGTGATAGCGGATTAGGAAACAACATCGATTTAACCCAAGTTAATTTAGATGATATAGAACGAATAGAAATTGTAGAAGGAGCAATGGGCGTAGCGTATGGCGCAAATGCTGTATCTGGAGTCATTAATATTATTACTAAAAAAGCGATAGAAAATAAGTGGAATATTAATGCTTCTTTGCAAGAAGAAACGGTGAGTGATGAGTATGCTTGGTTTAATGAAGGCAGACATATACAAGTATTTAATATTTCTCATAATATAAATGAAAATTGGTTTGCTAGAGTTGGTGTGAATCGCAATCAGTTTGCAGGTTTTTTTAATGGTAAACAAGGAAAAAGCTATTACCAAAATGATGGTTTAAGAGGATATGATTGGTTACCAAAAGAACAATTTAATTCAACTGCATTTGTACAATACAAGAAAGATAATTTTCAGTTATTTTATAAATTTGAATACTTTAATGAGCTCATAAATTATTATGATGAAGCGGTTAGAGCAAATATAGATACACAAGCGCAAACGAGTAATCCGTCTGCAACGGATAAAATTTTTAAAACGCATCGGTTTGTAAATAATCTAAATCTTGTAGGGAGTTTAAACACGGGCGCTAATTATAATGCTTCACTTTCTTACCAACAACAAAAGCGTTATTTAAACGAGTTTAATTACTACATTTTAAGTTCAGAAAGAAGTAATGAAACGGATGATGTATATCAGTCAAGTAAAGTTTTCTTTTCTAAAGGAAGCATTAATAACCTTGTAAAAAGTGATTTTTTTAATTTTCAATTAGGATACGAAACAAGGTTTATCAATGGTTTTGACACGCAAGCTTCTGGCGATGTTACGCAACAAGATAAACAGCAATCTCAGAATAATTATGCTTTTTATGGTTCTGCCGAATTTAAGTTTTCTGATGCATTTTTACTAAGACCCGGAATACGATATGAATATAATTCGTTATTCAAGTCTAAAATATTAGCCTCTATAAGTGCGCGATATTTAATGAATAATGGTTTTGAGTTACGTGGTAACATTGGTACTTCTTACAGAACGCCAAATTTTGAAGAGTTATACTATTACTTCGTAGATTCGAATCATGATGTTAGAGGGAATGAAAACCTGAATCCAGAAAACGGATTTACGGCATTTATCAACCTAAAAAAACACAGTTATATTCATGATTTGTCTTTATTAAACAGTTTAAAAGTTAGTTATTTAGATGTTAGAGGTAAGATAGATTTAGCTATTGTAAATCCTACTCCTTTGCAATATCAATATATTAATATTGATGCTTATAAATTATGGGGAATCTCTTCTGAAAATAGTATTAAAAAAGATAATTGGACCTTTAACTTGGGCGCTACTTTACAAGGTATTTCTAGAATAGCTACGAATGAAATAAATGCAGAAAACGACTTTTTATACTCTTTTCAATTAAACACAAGTGCGAGTTACAATATAGAAAAATGGAAAACGGCATTTACAGTGTTGTTTAAACACAATGGTAATCAGCAAAATTATATTTCATCGGGTGTAGATGATAACGGGAATTCTATATTTTCTAAATCGTCTACCAGCGCTTATAATTGGGTAGATGCTTCTGTAAAAAAATCATTCTTTAACAATAAAATTCAAGCCACTTTAGGCGGTAGAAACTTATTTGACGTTACTAATGTAAATGTTAGCAATGCAAGTACAGACGGAGTAGCACATGCTTCTAACAATAATTCTTTGTTATTGGGCTACGGACGATCTTATTACTTAAAACTATTATATAACCTTAATTTTTAAACACTAATAACCAAATATTAAAATCATGACAAACAAATTTTTAACCTTTATTTTATGTGCAGCTGTATTTTCTTTTGCAAGTTGTAACTCAGAAGACACTCCAATAGACCCCTTTGTTGTAATAATAGATGGAGCAGCCATTTCTCCAGAAGTAGGCGGACCTAATGAACCAAACCAAGTATATGTAGATTTAAGTACAAATACAACTTCTGTTGTAAAAAGAGATTCTTGGGATTTAGGTTTCTATTCAGGGTCTGAATTTAGAGTAACCATAAATGGATCTCTATATATGGCTACTGGTCAATTATCATCAACAGATATAGATGCTGTAAACGCTACAACAGCAGAAGTGCAAGAATTACAAGGAAAAGTAGCTGTTGGTACTTTTGATGCTAATAATACCGTTTATGTAGACTCACCAGATGGTACTATAATAGCAACTGCAATTGCAGAAATTTCTGATACAAACACAGCTAATAAAGTGTATTTAATAAACTTAGGTTTCGAAATTGGTACAGAAACAGCAGCAACAGGAAGCGTTGCAGTTGCAGGAGAGGCTAGAGGATGGAAAAAAATAAGAATCTTAAAAGATGGAAACAATTATGTTTTACAATATGCAGATTTAGATGCAACAACGCATAAAGAAGTAACCATCTCTAAAAGCGCAACACACAATTTTACTTTTTTTAGTTTTAATACAGAAAGTGTGGTTACGGTTGCACCAGAAAAAGCAAATTGGGACTTAAATTTTACAGTTTTTACCAACGAAATTGATGGTTATGGTTCTTATGGATTTTCTGATTATGTAACAAATAATACAAAATCAGACGCTAAAGTTTATATGATAGATACAGAAGTAGATTCTTTTAGTTATGATAGTTTTTCTTTAACAGATGTAGATGCAACAAAATTTACAACAGACCAACGTGGTATTGGTAGTAGTTGGAGAAATGGTGGTGGACCAGGAAGTTTACCTACTTTAAAAGAGAATGTGTTTTATATTGTAAATGACACAGATGGCAACCTTTATAAACTTCAGTTTTTAGCATTAACAAACGATGCAGGAGAACGTGGACATCCAGAATTTATATATAGTTTATTACAATAATTTTAGTCTTCAGTTATTATATAATTTGTAATTTTAGTTGGAAAGGCCGTTTAAACGAAAGTTTAAATGGCTTTTTTATTCTTTAATTATTTGGTTATAATTTACCAATTGTGTCAACCCTTCTTTGTCTGGGTTTTTAGCAAAAGATCGCAAATAAGCATCTACATATTCAATAGTTCTGTCTTCTGGGTAAAACAAAGATTTATTGTCATGTTGAGACCATTCAGCTATGTTTATGTATGTTTTTCCTTCGAAAGTTCTACAAAAATTTTGAATGTGTTCTGGTAAATTTTGTTCTAATTCTTCATCTAGGTAAACAATATAATATTTTAAATCCGCTGTAAAAAAATGAAAAGATAACAAGTTGTCATAAAAACCAGTTAGGTTGTTTGCAAGTGGTAACATCATGGTGAAAACCAAAATGGCTAATTTCTGTGTATTAAAAAATTGTAGAAAGAATTCAAATGCATTTGATGTTTTTAAAGTCCAAAAGATGATGATTACACTTAATATATTCTGAATGTTCCATGGTACAACATTGTAACCATAGCCCAAATAAAATAATAAAAATGTAATTGTAGAATGCATTAATGTAATAAAAAGAACTCCAAATTTTCTAGTTTTTTTAAACAGTAATAAAACACCCATTAAAGCTTCTAACCAAGGCACTGCATAGGTAAAAGCAACTAAAAACCATTGCGGTAAAAAACCAAAATGTTTGTTGATGGCGCTTAACCATTGTATGTAAAAGGCTTCATTTAATTTCTGAATTCCGCTCCAAAAATAAGTAGCGAAAAAGATAAGAATAATAGCATATAATATTTTCCTTGGATTTGCTTTTCTATTGAAAATTTCTATCGCAAAAATGGTTAAAAAACTTTGATAGACGTAAGGCTGTAATCTGTTTTGATCTACAAAAGCTAAAAATAGGTAAAGACCAAGAATGGTCCAACCTTGCCATCTTTTATTCTGAAAAATGTAGACAACCTGTATTAAAAAGAAAAATCCTGCTAAAATATAATCGAAAGGATAGGTAGGAATTGGCAACCAATCGAACATAGGTAATACAGGGAAAACTTTTGTGGTAAGCCATAATTTTGGAGAATATACCATAACTACTAATACGGCAAGAATAGCAAGAATTCTTACCCAGTTTATTTTCTGTTTGTCTGTTAGATTTGTAATCATTTTATTTGTTTTTATTTTCTAACGCTTGTTATTCCTAAATGAGTTTTTTCAGTGATTGAGAAATCTCATCATTTAATTCTAATTTTTTTAGATTCTTCTTTATCCTTTGCTTGGAATGGAAAAAAAATCCTTTTTCACTTTGTATGCAAACAAGTCTAGCCCGGATTGAAACGACATCCTTTTTATAGCCTTTATTAATGGGGGTCTTTGCGAGGAACGAAGCAATCTCTTCAATTAAAGGATTGCCACAGTTTACAAAAAAGTAAACTTGCAATGACGGCTATAAAAAGATATAGTGTAAAGCCGGAAATAGCTTCTAATAAACCAATTTTTCTGCCAAATATTTAGCCGTATAAGACTCTTTATTTTTTGCTAATTCTTCTGGAGTTCCTTGAAAAATAAGGTTTCCACCGTTTTTACCACCTTCTAAACCTAAATCTATAATATAATCTGCACATTTAATTAATTCTATGTTATGTTCTATCACAATAATAGAATGCCCTTTGTCTATTAAGGCATTAAACGATGCTAATAATTTTTTAATATCGTGAAAATGCAAACCTGTTGTAGGTTCATCAAAAATAAACAATGCCTTGTCTTTGGTGTTTCCTTTTACTAAAAAGGAAGCCAATTTTATACGCTGCGCTTCTCCGCCTGAAAGGGTAGAAGAAGACTGGCCTAATTTTACATAACCCAAACCAACATCTTGCAAAGGTTTTAATTTACTTGCAATTTTTGTTACCAAATTTTCTGAGAAAAATGCAACCGCATCATCAATCGTTAGATTTAAAATATCATCTATAGATTTTCCATCGAATTTAACTTCTAAAACTTCTTTTTTAAAGCGTTTTCCGTTACAAGCATCACACTCTAAATGTACATCTGCCATAAATTGCATTTCGATGGTAACTTCTCCTTCTCCTTTACAAACCTCGCAACGACCGCCTTCTACATTGAAAGAAAAGTGCTTGGGTTTGTAGTTTCTGATGGATGATAATTTCTGATTTGCAAATAACGAGCGAATATCATCATAAGCTTTAATATACGTTACAGGGTTGGAACGAGATGAGCGTCCGATTGGGTTTTGATCGATAAATTCTACGTGTTTTAAGGTGTCAAAATCGCCTTTTACTTCTGTATGTTGTCCAACTTTTTCTCCATGACCAATCAGTTGTTTTTGCATTGTTGGATACAAAATGCTTTTAACCAACGTACTTTTTCCCGAACCCGAAACACCTGTTATTACAGACAAACAATTTAGTGGAAACTTAACATCTACATTCTTTAAATTGTTTTCTCTGGCACCAATTATTTCAATTTTATTTCTAGAAGTTCTACGTTTGGTAGGAACCTCGATTTTTAATTCTTCGTTAAGGTATTTTGCCGTTAATGAGTCTGATTTTAAGATGGCATCAAAGTTTCCTTCTGCAACAACATGTCCACCAAAAGTACCAGCCTCTGGACCAATATCTATAATATAATCGGCCTCTCGCATAATATCTTCATCATGCTCTACCACAACAACGGTGTTTCCTAAATCTCGTAAATCTTTTAAAACATCAATTAAGCGTTCGGTATCTTTTGGATGCAAACCAATACTTGGTTCATCTAAAATATACATAGAACCCACTAAAGAACTCCCTAAAGAAGTTGCTAAATTAATACGCTGACTTTCACCTCCAGAAAGAGTATTAGAAGTTCTGTTGATGGTTAAATAAGATAAACCAACATTGGTTAAAAACAGCAAACGATTGTTAATTTCTGTTAGTAAACGCTGCCCTATTTTAGCATCGTATTTATCTAATTTAATATTCTTAAAAAAGACAGATAATTCATCTAAAGGAAGAGTTACTAGGTCTGAAATTGTTTTTTCGTTTATTTTTACAAAATTCGTTTCGTGTCTTAAACGTTTTCCATTACAAGACGTACATTTTGTTTTTCCGCGGTAGCGAGAAAGCATTACTCGGTTCTGAATTTTATAACTTTTTTCTTCTAAAACGGTAAAGAAATGATGTATTCCGTTAAAGGATTTATTACCATTCCAAACCAATTCTTTTTGTTCTTCGGTAAGTTCGAACCAAGGTTTGTGAATAGGAATATCGAATTGATACGCAACATCTATTAGGTCTTCTTTATAATGTACATAAGAAGGTGTTTTAAACGGAAAAATACAATCTTCCATAATAGATAAACCCGTATTCGGAATCACTAATTCTTCATCGATACCAATTACGCTTCCATACCCCTCACAAGTTGGACAAGCGCCATAAGGATTGTTAAAACTGAATAAATGTGTGTTGGGTTCTAAGAAAGACATGCCGTCTAAATCGAACTTATTACTAAATTCAGCTACTTTATTGTCTTCTAAATTTTCTATAAAACAGATTCCTTTTCCTTCAAAAAAAGCTGTCTGAATAGCATCTGCTAAACGATTAAAAAAGTCGTCATCGTCTTTGGTAATAATTCTATCTACGACTAAAAATAAAGGTTCGTTTTTAAATTCAGCCTGCGGAAAATCTGCAATTCTATATACTTTATCGTTCCATTTTAAACGCGCATAGCCTTGCTGTTCTAGAACTTGTAAAACGGTTTTTAAATCTCGGTTTTCATCAATTGTAATAGGAGCTAACAACAATAATTTTGATCTTTCATCAAACTCCTTTACAAAAGAAACTACATCAGAAACCGTGTCTTTTTTAACTTCTTTACCAGAAATAGGGGAGAAGGTTTTACCAATTCTGGCATATAATAATTTTATATAATCGTAAATTTCTGTTGATGTACCTACTGTAGAACGCGGATTTGTAGAATTTACTTTTTGCTCAATGGCAATTGCCGGTGCAATACCTTTTATATAATCTACCTTAGGCTTGTGTAATTTGCCTAAAAACTGACGCGCATAAGAGCTTAAACTCTCTACATAACGTCGCTGACCTTCTGCATACAAAGTATCAAACGCTAAAGATGACTTTCCTGAACCAGAAAGTCCTGTAATTACAACCAATTTATTTCTTGGTATAACAACGTCTATGTTCTTTAAATTATGGAGTCTAGCTCCTTTAATTATAATGTTTTCTTTAGGATTTACTTTAGAAATGTCCGTCTTCATTCATAAAAAATATAAGGTATAAAAATACCTCTTTTTTAAACCAATTTAAAAGAAATGTTAATGAATTTTGCTAAAACATTTGTTGATTTCAAAAATAATATTGATATTTGGAACTCATAAGCACCACTAAATTAGACGCATATACGTAAAAAACTACTTTTAAATTATTAATTTAATAATAAAACAGAAGAGCAACTTGCTCTTTAAAAGTGGTTATGATGGAAAAAAACTCAATTACAGACAGTACTTTAGTAAGTAATTATATTTTAGGAAAAGAAGCAGCTTTAGAGGTTTTAATTAAAAGACATCAACAAAGATTATTTAGCTTTATATATAGCAAAGTACAAGATAGAGATATTACAGAAGACGTTTTTCAGGATACATTTATAAAAGTTATTAGAACTTTAAAAAAAGGAAATTATAACGAAGAAGGTAAGTTTTTACCTTGGGTTATGAGAATTGCTCATAATTTGGTAATAGATCATTTTAGAAAAACCAATAGAATGCCAAGCTTTAAAAATACTGATGAGTTTGATATTTTTTCTATTTTGGGGGATGGCAATTTAAATGCCGAAAAGCAAATTATACAAGAACAGATTCATGCAGATGTTAGAGAGCTTGTAAATGAGCTGCCAGAAGAACAAAAAGAGGTTTTGATAATGCGCATGTATAAAGATATGAGTTTTAAAGAAATTAGCGAAAATACAGGGGTTAGCATTAATACAGCACTTGGTAGAATGCGTTATGCTCTTATAAATATGCGTAAATTAATAGAAAAACATAAAATTATTTTGGTTGATTAACAATAAAAGAAATTAAGTAGCGTTAGTAGTTTATAATCAGTTTATTAAATTAACTATATGATGCAACTTTACTCTAAAAAGTCTTCTGATTTTCGGAAGCAACCTAAACAAGAAACAGTTCAATTTTTGATTAATTTTTCCAAATCGCTAACTTTTGTTAAAACGAAATCAAAAGACTTCATTGAATTGAATTTGAATTAAGAGAGGAAAAAGCTTCAACTAACGTTGGGGCTTTTTTTTGTGCTTCTATGTTTATTTTTCTTCTTTATTTATTTTTTAAGGTGTTTTTCCTTTCTGATTATCAGTTGTTTACCTTTTTTATTGGTTTGGGTTGATACTACATTTGTAATGCAATTGCAAGTGTAGATATCTTATTATATTAATCTTAAACTAATTATTATGTCTAATCAAACAGAAAAATTAACATCAATTAAAAGTGCGATTGAAAATGAAGGTGCTAGTTGGCAAGCTGGTAGTTCTGATATTTTCGAATTGTCGCAAGAAGAGCAAGATTTACTTTTGGGATATATTCCAGGAGATGATGAGCCGTCTTTAGAAGAAAAAGAAGAAGCTGCTCAAGCAAATTTTCAAGAATACATGGTTATGTTAGCATCCAATAAAGCTTTTTCAGCACCGTCTAGTTACGATTTACGAAATGTAGGTGGCAAAAATTTTATTACGCCTGTAAAAAATCAAAGAAGTTGTGGCTCTTGTGTTGCTTTTGGTACCATTGCTACGGTAGAAGGAACCATAAGAAAAATGAGAAATGATGCAAATTATGCCGTTGATTTCTCAGAAGCACATTTGTTTTATTGTCATGCTAGAGCAGAAGGAAGAAGGTGTAGTGGTAGTAAAGGCGGTTGGTGGGTGCCACCAGCAATGACAGCTTTTAAAAGTAAAGGGGTAACAGATGAAGCGCATTATCCTTATACAGCGAGTGATCAAGATTGTACCGGACTAAAATCTGGATGGCAAAACAGTGTTAAGAAAATTAGTGGTTTTAAAAAATTAACCTCTATCAGTAAAATGAAAGATTGGTTGTCTACAAAAGGACCTCTTACAGCTTGTTATACCGTGTATTCAGATTTTTATGGTTATAGAAGTGGTGTTTATAGAAAAACTGCTGGTGCTACTCAAAGAGGAGGACATTGTGTTTCTATTGTAGGTTATAGTGACAGCGGTAGGTATTGGATTTGTAAAAATAGTTGGGGAACTGGTTTTGGAGAACAAGGGTTCTTTAAAATAGGATACGGACAATGTGGAATAGATAATGAAGTGTGGGGGGTTGAAGGAATTGTTGATTCTGGAACCTTAACTAAAAAAGTAACAGGTCTTTGGGCAAATTCATCAACTAGAAATGCTTTTGTGTATTTATCAGGAGAAGGATGGAAGAGAATTAGTAATAAAAATGATACTAATTTCTATATAATGCTTACCTATTTAGCTACAGCTAAAGGAATGAATGGAAATGCAACTGTAAAAATAAGTAATGGCGAAATTATTGAAGTTTACGCTTAATTATTAATCACTAAAAATAAACAAAATGAAAGATGATAAAAAATGTAACTGTCCAGATGAAAATATAGAAGAATTAAATATGCAATCTTCTTTAGAATCTACACCACAAGAAAGTTTAGAAAATACAGATGCTTTTAGTGAGTTTTCTGGTCCAGAATTGCTTCCGCCAAATGAAGAGGAAGCTGCAGAAAATGATAGCTTTGGCGCAGGTGTTTGGCACGAAAACAAAAAAGTTACCTCTTTATGGGCAAAAGATGAAATAAGAAACTCTTGGGCCGGAATTAGCGGAATGGGTTGGAAAAAATTAAATTCTTCTAATAACTCTTCTTGTGTAGCTTTATCTATTTTAGCTGCTCATGCAAAACAATATAATAAGAACACTAAAATTAAAATTGATGGTGGGCAAATAAAAGAAATATATGTTTGGTAAAAGAATGTGTAAAAACTTGGGCAGAAATGCTCAAGTTTTTTTAACTTTAAATTAAAAATAGAAATGAACAACGAATTTATTTTAACGAAAGAAGATCATGATAGTGTTATTCATGTAAATATTGGGGATTCTATAAAAATAATACTTACAGAAAATTCAAATACAGGTTATATTTGGGGTATTGAAGGGGAAATACCTTCTCTATTAAAGGTAGTTTTTAATGATTATAAATTAACCCATAAAAAAACCTTAGGAGGAAGCGGAAAAAGAGTTGTAGAATTTATAGCCCAAGAACTTGGTGAAATTACTGTTGAGCTTAAATATTGGCAAGAATGGAGTGGCCCCGACTCTATTGATGATCGATTTAAAGTTACTGTACTTATAGAAGAGGAAGATAAATAATTAAGCTCGATAGAATTATTATTTAATTTTTAATCTATTTTTTATAATAGTCGTCTAAAACTGTTTTTCGACCTACTGTTTTAGTAATAATGTCTTTATCTAAATCCCAACCACGAGCAGGAGAATACTCTCTTCCGTACCAAATAATTTGCAAATGTAAATCGTTCCATAATTCTTTTGGAAACAGTCTTTTTGCATCTTTTTCTGTTTGTGCAACACTTTTTCCGTTAGATAAATTCCAACGATACATTAATCTTAAAATATGAGTATCTACAGGAAATGCAGGAATACCAAAAGCTTGACTTAAAACAACGCCAGCAGTTTTATGACCAACAGCAGGTAGTTCTTCTAAAGCTTCAAAAGTTTTAGGAACTTCTCCGTCATATTTTTCTATTAATATTTTAGACAAACCGTAAATGCCTTTACTTTTCATTGGCGACAAGCCACAAGGACGAATAATTTCCTTAATTTCTTCTACGGTCATTTTTACCATATCAAAAGGGTTATCCGCTTTAGCGAACAACAAAGGCGTAATTTTATTAACTCTTACATCTGTACATTGTGCAGATAGTAAAACTGCAACCAAAAGCGTAAAAGGGTCTTTGTGATCTAAAGGAACCGGTATTTCTGGATATTTTTCTTGCAGTGTGTCAATTACAAATTGTACTTTTTCTTGTTTGGTCATTGTTGTTTTATATGATTAAGCAAATATATGCATATTGATTTTTTTTAATAATAATTTAGAGAACATATAATATTTGTTAATAATAAAAAAGAATAATAGGTAGAAGAACTTGATTTTTTAAACAGGTGTTAACCTTATGTTATAGAGTTGTTTAAGTGTGTATTTTTGAAGTGAGTAAAATAGTTTTTTAACTATTAAAATAAACACATTTTATTAATAATTTAAAACCAAATAATTATGGGAATTGTAATTAATATTACGGCTGCTACAGATGCAAATGCATCAAAAGCAACAGCAACAGGAAGTATTCAGCATATTATTACAGATACTGAGCGGTCTACATTTAAATTATCTGACTCTTCTTTAAAGAATGCTGTTGGAAAGTATTTTGGAAAAAATCCTAATGATGCATATCTTCATAGTCCAACACCTTGGAATGATTTATACAGAACCTATGGTTGGTCTCAAGTAAGTACTGTTTTAGTACCTATTAGAGCAGAAATTTTAGGAATCTCATCTAAACCAGATATTTTAGCAACCAAAACATTTACAAATAATAGTAGTGTTAAAGGCTCTTTTAATGCTAGTATTTCTGAGCAGGTTTCAAATACCGTTTCAAGTTCATGGTCTACAGGAGGTACACTTTCTATAAGTGAAGCTATTGAGGTAGGTGTTAGTATAGAGGTTGTAAGTGCAAAATCAACAACAACATTATCTTATAGTCAGTCTTGGTCTATTGGAGAAACAAAGAGTGAAACTACTACTGTAGGGTCTTCTTCTGGTGTAAGTGTAGATTTAGATCCAGGGCAATCTGTAGAAGCAAAGCTTTCTGCAAGTAAAGGGGCTATGCAAGTTAAGGTTACATATAGGGCATACTTAACAGGTAGTGTGGCTGTAAATTACAATCCAACTTTTAAAGGACATCATTTTTTTGCCTTGCCAGTTGCTAGTGTTATGTCTGCTGCAGGTATAAAAAATTCGGTTGAATCAACTGAAATTTTCGATATTGGTTTTTATTCTGATGGAAAAATAGAAATCATAGATGCTAAAGGTAAAATGTTACAGAATTTTGCTTTGGCAGACCAAAGAGCTTAGTGCTAATTTAGTATAGATTATGAAATTATTTACCACAGTTTAAGTAAAACTGTGGTTTTTGTTATGCTCTTTGTTATACTTCAGTAAATTTTTCTTTGTACTTTTAAACTTTAAAAACTAAGATAAACATGACATCACTAAAAATAGGAGATAAGGCTCCACAGTTTGAAGCAAAAGACAATTTAGGAAACACCATAAAATTATCTGATTATACTGGTAAGAAATTGGTTTTATTCTTTTATCCAAAGGCAAGTACACCAGGTTGTACTAATGAAGCTTGTGATTTAAGAGATAATTATCAATCTTTTTTAGCTAAAGGATATGATGTTTTGGGCGTAAGTGCAGATTCTGCTAAAAGACAACAAAATTTCATTAACAAAAACGAATTACCTTTTCCGTTGTTAGCAGATGAAGATAAAGCTGTTATTGAAGCTTTTGGTGTTTGGGGACCAAAGAAATTTATGGGTAAAGAATATGATGGAATTCATAGAACTACTTTTGTAATTGATGAAAATGGAGTAATAGAAGATGTTATTGCAAAAGTAAAAACAAAAGCACACGCTGCTCAGATTTTAGATTAAACAACTATTAAAGATTTTTGAATTCCGAATTTGATTAATTCTGGAGTGCTTTTAGTATTTGTAATTTCAAAAAGCTCTCTTTTATGAGATTTTAAAGAACTTTCTGTAATATGTAATATTGCCGAAAGTTCTTTTTCATTTTTATCAGAATGCTTAAATAAAGCTTGTAATATTTCTAATTTTCGTTTTGTAAATGTGTAATTACCTATAATAATTTTTGATGAGGTTTTATCTTTTTTAACAGTTTTATCTGTTAAACAATTTAGTATAATTGTCTTAAAATTAGCCAGATTTCCATCTTTTCCTACAAAAACATCCACACCATTTTTTATTGCTTTTTCTTTAATAAAATTATTATTCATTGTTGTTAAAGCAATAATTTTAAAATTGTTATTTACTTTCTTTATTTCATCAATAAAATCTAAAGAATTTTGACCATTAAAATTTACATCTAAGATTAAAACGTCTAAATTACAACTGTTTGTATATTGAATCAATTCTTTTAATGTAGTAAAAGTATTGGTTACATTTAATTCAGTATGAGTATTTAAACTATCTTTTAGAGCGTCACAAAAAAAGCGATTATCATCTGCAATAACAATTTTTATTGGGGGATTAATCATTGGTTATAGGTATTTTTATTTCAAAATTAGAACCTTTTTTACTTGTGTCTATTTTTAAAGTTCCTTCTATTTGTTCTACTCTTTTTTTTACGCTTTCTAAACCAAAACCTTTTTTTAGCACTAAGTCTTCATTAAAACCAATACCATTATCGGTAACGTTAAGTATTATGAGTTGGTTTTTATGGTCATTCATACTAATTTTTATTTCTGATGCTTTAGAGTATTTTATGGCATTTGTAGTTAATTCTGAAATTATTCGATACAGATGCACACATTTATCTTGAGAAAGTTCGATGTTTTTAAGATTGAAGTTGTAGCTAATTTTGTGTTTTGTTAAATTATCAATTTTAGAACAGAACTCTATTAAACTATCTATAAAATTATCAGAATTAATTTTTGGGGCATATAAACTGTTTAGTAAATATCTGTAATCGTTATAAAAAGCATCTAAAATTTCTTTTACTTTTTCTGGTGATTTTTCATCGTTTTGTAATAAACGAAGTTTTAAAGCTTCTAAATAACCACCAAAAGTATCATGTACATTGTTTACTAAATTATTTCTTTCTGCGTGCTGAAATGCTAAGGTTTTATTTTGAAAATTATATTTTAATTCATCGCTTATTTTTTTAAGTTTAAAATATTTAAACTGAGTTTCTATGACAGATCCAAAAATAAACCGAGTAAAAAGTAAAATTTCTAAAGATAAAGCGATGTAGTAAATTGCCGGACCACTAAATTTTATGGCTAGCGGATTGTAGACACTCGGATTCATAATTTGCCCATTTATTACGGCTAGTATAGGTAGTATAAAAGCGATAACCAAGTATATTGGTAGTTGTTTTGTAATGGTTAAATACAAGTGGTTTAAAACCCAAATAAAAATTATTATTTTTAAGATAGTCCAAACATAAAGGTATAAAGTAATAAGTCCGCCAAAGAAAAATTTATACAAATAGAATAATAGGAGAGTTAAAGCAATATAAGTACCAATCTTAAAAAGTAATTTAGGAATTATTTGAGATTTGTTTAGTTTGTAAAATTTTAAATAAAAATATCCAATAGCTGCCACTCCAATTGTTTGGCTAAGGCTTCTAATATTATTAATTGCAAATTCGCTACCAGACCAAAAATATTGCACTCCAATTGCTTTACCAGCTAAAAATTCTATTAATACCGTAAAAATATATAAGGCGTAAAATAAAACGGCATATTCTTTTTTTATAACGGCAAAAAACACCAAAATAAAAGCCATGGAAATTAGAAAGGCTATAAACAAGCCAAATGAAAAATACTCGGTTTCTACACGTTTTAAAAATTGATTTTCAGTCTCTAAAAAGTAAGATAATCGGGTTCTAGTGTCTGTATTTTTAATTTTTAAAAAAACATCTGTAGTTTTAACAGTGTCTATAGGTAATTTCCAAACAGGGTATCTGTAAAATATATTTTTATGAGGAAATTCTTTGTTATTAGAAACTCTATAAAGGGAGTCAATTTTATCACCTATTTTTAAATATATTTTTCCGTAAGGTAAATATGGGTCGGCAATTGTAAAATATTTGTAGTCGTTTTTTATGGTAGATGGCTGCAATTCAAAATGATTCCACAAAGTATTTTCTTCTATTTTTTTATAAATTTTCGGGTTTTTTTCTACTTGAAATTTTCCTTCTTTGTGGTTTTTAATAATTTTAGTAAAAGAAACAGTGTCTTTGGTAGGGTGTTTAAAGTATGAAATAGATTTATAAACAGAAGGTGCTTCTTTTTGTGAAAAAGAACATAAAGCAAAGAAAAATAAGAGTAGGGGGAGTTTAATTTTCACATTTAGTATTTAAAGACCCGACTAAAGTATGGTTTTTTTTTATGAGTACAACCTAATTTTGCTTATGAAAAATGATTTATGCTATGGAAGTTAAAAAATTGTATGAGTATAACGAGTTAAAATCGATTGATAATAAATATCAAATTAGCGATAAAGAAATACCTATAAATCTTATTGAAGATTTTTTGCGTTTTTATAATCTAGGGTTGCAAGACCTTTCATATCTTAAAAAGTTTTCTAAAAATTTACAAGAAGAAAAGCGTTTTAAAAAATTGAATAAAGCTAAATTTTATTCGTTAACTAAAAAAGAAAGCCAAATTTTTGAGTTGGTTGTTGTAGGAAAATCAACCAAAGAAATTGCAACACAACTTTTTATAGAACCGACAACTGTTAGTACTCATAGAAAAAATATAAAACAAAAATTAGAGTTAGAATCTATATTTGATTTGTATAAATATGCCAACGCATTTAATGTTTTAGATAAAATATAAAAAGGAGAAGTAAATTTGTTTGAATGAAGAAAGTGAGCAAATTAAAACCTGTTCGCTTTTTTTATTAAAAAAGAATGTATTAATTATTTAAATTTAAATAAGATGAACAAAACAACAAAATTATTTATTATTGGTGTAATGTTTATAGCACAAAACATCAATTCACAAGCAATTACTAATGTTAAAACGTTATTAGAAGAAAATGAATATGGTAATGCTAGATTAATTGTTACACCAAATTCTTATGATATGAAAGCTAAAAAACCAACTAAAAGTTCAGGTGTTTATGGTTTGTTAGTATGTTATAGATACAAAGGTGTTCAAAAAGCACTGCATCAAGACTTAACTTATGATTTTGCTAGAAAAGGGAAAAAGGAGTTGTTTTTAGGCATGTCTGCAAAAAAATCTAATATCTCTGTAGGTAAAGTATTATTTTATAGAAGAGATTTATTAAGTTCTAACAAGTATCCTAAAAAATCAGATTGTTTTAGATAATAATTTAAAACTTCATACCAACTTTAAAGTTTAATACACGCCCTGTCATAAAGTTAGGAATACCAAATTGCGTTTTAGAATACACATCTCTAACCCAAGTATTGGTAATAGAGTTTTGAATATCAAACATATTAAAGAGTTCTAAACCTGCGGATAATTCTTTAAATTTAGACATCCAACCTGTTGTATATTGTTTATTTGCATCTACAAAAATATACGATACTCCTAAATCGGCACGTTTATAATCTCTTAAACGGTTTTGAAAATCATAAACATCTGCATAGGATGGAGAACCACCAGGAACTCCAGTGTTGTATACCAAGTTTAAATAGGCTTTTAGGTTTGGTAAATTCGGTACGTAATCTTGAAAAAGAATTCCGAATTTAATACGTTGATCAGAAGGTCTTGCAATAGCACCTCTGTTATCAATATTTTCTTCTGTTTTTAAATATCCTAAACTAACCCAACTTTCACTACCAGGAACAAACTCTCCATTTAATCGCATATCTAATCCGGTTGCATAGGCTGTAGTTACATTGTCTGCTCTATAACGTATTCTAACATTGTCTATAGAATAGGCATTTACATCAGATAAATCTTTAAAATACAATTCTGTTGTTAGCTTAAAAGGTCTCTCCCACATTTGAAAACTATAATCCATTCCTGCCACCATGTGAATCGATTTTTGAGCTTTTACATCTACATTAATATCTCCATTAAAGTCTCTTAACTCTCTATAAGAAGGTGGTTGAGAATACCATCCACCAGAAACACGAAACAACATGTCTTTGTCCCAATTAGGTTTGATGGCAAATTGACCTCTAGGACTAATAATGGTTTGGTTTTTAGATGTAATACCATTTCCTGTTACTGACCAACTTTGAGATCTAATTCCTAAGTTATAAAAAACCTCATGCTCATTCCAAAAAGAACGTTGGTTAAATTGCACAAAACCAGAAACTCTATTGATAGCAACATTATTGTCTTTTCTAATGTTTTGATATGGGGTTATTTCGCCTTCAAAAGGCTGATAAGGTTGATTGTTAGAACTATGGAAAGGCGGTCTTATAGCAAAGCCTAAAGAGTCTATAACTTCCCACTCTCTAATACGATCTCTAATATCTTCTTTTTGATATTTAGCTCCAAAGTTCCATTGAATGTCACCTTTTTTAATGGTTCCTTTTATTTGCAGATTGGTTATTAACGCATCTAAATCGTTACGAGCATGATTTAATTGAGAACCAATTCCTTGAGAAAAATCTACTTCCCCAAAATTTTCTGAACCAATATTTGCATCAATTTCACCTAAATTATACGCAGCTGCAATATCAAAATGTTCTTCTTCTTGTGTATTGTATCTAGATGCGGTTGCTGTTAAAGTAAAATTATCACTTACTTTATAATCGGCAGACAAAGCACCAAACATTGTTAAGTATTTATCTTGTTCTTGACCAGAATAAAAAACAATTAACTCTAAAGGATTTGCAACAGTACCAAAACGTGTTCTTCTAGATATTGGTTGATAATTGTAATCATTTAAAGAAAAGTTACCTAAGAAATTTAATGAGAATTTTTCTGAAAACTCATAAGATAAATAGGTTTGAACATCTGTAAATTTTGGTTTAAAATTGGTTTCAATTTGTTTGCTATTTACAAACAAGCTGTTATCTCTATATCTAATACCTGTAATTGTACTTAATTTTTTATTTAAAAACTGCCCTTCAAAAGTAGCACTAGCACCTAATAAACTAGCATCAATAGTGGTGGCTGTTTCAGTTGGCTTTTTATATGTAATGTCTAAAACAGAGGATAATTTATCGCCATATTTGGCCTGAAAACCACCTGCAGAAAAATTAATGTTTTGCACCATGTTTGAGTTGATAAAACTCAACCCTTCTTGTTGACCAGATCTAATTAAAAAAGGTCTGTAGATTTCAATACCATTTACATAGACCAGGTTTTCATCAAAATTACCACCTCTAACATTGTATTGGGTACTTAATTCGTTGTTATTACTAACACCAGGTAAGGTCATTAAAACGTTTTCTACACCAGCATTTGGGCCAATAACATTTTTAACAACTGCAATGTCAATTTTCTTTACACCCTGTGCATTTCTAATGTTATCTTTAATAACTATTTCTTTTAATTCTTCTGTTTTAGAAGTAAGTGTAACAGAGTAACGAACTCCATTTCTACTATTTGCAATATATTTTTTAGTATAAGTTCTGTAAGATAAATGACTAAAAACTAGTATGATTTCTTCTCTATAAGGAATTCTAATTTGGTAATTACCATTTTTATCTGTGGTTGTACCCACGTTGTTATATTTTATGGATACTTTTTCTATAGGTTGCTTGTTTTTATCTTTAACAGTTCCCTTTAGAATAGTCATTTTTTGAGCAAATGAGCAAACAGGTAGCAATAATAAAATTAGAAATACTTTTTTTAGATACATATTAGTTTACTTGTTTCTTAAAGAACGTTGCAGAAAGTGTATTCGTATTTCCAACATTGTCCGAGACTACAATTTTAAAGATATGTTTGCTACCAACCAATTTATTATCACTAAAATTATAGGTTAATATTCTTTTTTTATGATTGTACTCCATTAGTATCCATTTTCCATCAATGGTAGCTCTGTAATTTTTAATACCAGAACCACTATCAGAAATTTTTACTTTAATGGTTTTACTTTTAGAAATCCATTGGTTATTTTTAAAATACAATAAACTTATTTTTGGTTTATGAGTATCACTAACCAAAGCATATTTGCCCAATGTTTTGGTTGTGGTGTAAAAAGTACTGTCCTTTTTTCTGGTGTATTGGAACCACGGATATTTTGCGTTTTCTACATTAGCAATATAAAGCTGTTGTTTTTCTGTTTCAGAATATTTAGAAACATTAAAAGTTAAAGTAAAACTTTTATCTAAAGGAAGGGTAGGTGTATGGATTTTAGCAACGCCTTTATCCACTTTAAAATCTAAATAAAGATCTTCATAAAAGGTGTTTTTAGGAAAAGCAACGGTTACATTTTTTTGCGTAAATTTATAAAAGTTTTTAGCTACAATTTTATAAGCAGTTGTATCTTTTTGTTGAGTAAAAATAGCATTACTTTCTTTTCCTACTATAGGTATTTTAAGTGAACTAAGGTTGCCTTTGTAATCTTTAGCAATAATTTCTATGTTGTAATTCAATCCGTTTTTTATGTTTATTTTCCCATTATTAATCAATCCTTCGTAAGTAGAAAGCTTGTTTGCCGTTTCCTTATATGTTTTTTGATATTTTTTCTTGTATTTTTTATAATGTGGATAATCGATGTGTAAGTTTATAAACTTACTTTCTGCAAAAGAAAAAGTTTCTACATCATGATGGTAAAAACGTTTTCCGTTTACAAACATTTCTAAACTATAAATTCCGTTTTTATTGTTTGCTTTATCTAGCCTATCAAAAACATTTACACCAAAACCAATTATTCCAGAAGCAGCAATTTTATTCACTGAATAACTGCCTTTTTTTATACTTTTTAAAGGAAGAACCAAGCTTTTATTTTTATTATTAATTCTTGCGTTGTTGTTAAGCGGATATATTTTTAATGCTAGAAAAAGAGGAGAGGTTGTATCTTCTGGTTTTAATCCAAAAAACAATGGGTTAATTACGTGTTCTGTTTTGGTATCTCTCACTTCAAAATGTAAATGTGGTCCTCCAGAACTACCTGTGTCTCCAGAATACGCAATAACTTCTCCTTTTTTTACAGGAAATTTATCTTCTTTAAAAAATAAATTACCAGTTTCATAGTTCTCTTTCTTATACTGAAGTTCTTTTATATATTCTTGAATTTTATCAGCATATTTACTTAAGTGCCCATATACGGTAGTAAATCCATTTGGATGTGTAATATAAAGAGCTTTACCATAACCATATTGTGCTACTTTTATTCTAGATACATATCCATCTGCAGGTGCATAAACTTTTAAACCTTCCCTTCCTTGAGTTTTAATATCTACACCAGAATGAAAGTGATTACTCCTTAATTCGCCAAAAGTACCTGCTAAAACAGTTGAAATGCCTAAAGGATTTCTAAAATAGTCTTGGGGATATTTTTCTTGGGAAAAACTAAAAAAAGTAGATAAGAATGTGAATAACAATACTGTTTGTTTCAAAATGCGATTATTTTATGCAAAAATAGTAAAAATCATTTTTTGATTAAACGGTTAATCCTTAATGTATTGATAAAATAAGTAACAAAATGTTGTAAAGTTTAAAACAGAATGTTAACTTTGTAGTTATAGTTTTATTCTTAAGATTTAGATGTGTAATACAATAGAAGCAATTCATTTACTAGAAGATAAGCTACAAAGCTTATTATCTAATTATGAATTTTTAAAGAATGAAAATGAAATATTGCTTCAAAGTACAAACAAATTACAACATCAGTTAATTGAAAGTCAGCGATTATTAGCAGAACAGCAAAAAGAATATGATTTGCTTAAGATTGCAAAAACTATAGACGGCAGTAGTACAAATACAAGAGATACAAAACTCAAAATAAATACTTTAATTCGAGAAATCGATAGGTGTATTATAGAATTACACAAATAAAGTTCATTAAATTGTGGGAAAACTTAAAATTAATGTTGTTATAGCAGGTAGAACCTATCCTTTAAGTGTGAATAACACTAAAGAAGAGGAAGGCATGAGAAAAGCCGCAACTGCTATTAATAAGTTAATTTCTATGTATGAAGAAAATTATGCAGTAAGCGATAAACAAGATGTTTTAGCAATGTGTGCATTACAATTTGCTTCTAAAGTAGAAATAACATCAATAGAAAAGGATTCTACAGATAGAGAAGTAGTAGATAAAATAAAAGAGTTAACTAATTTGGTTGATTCTCATTTAAAATAAGTTCTTTAAAATATACATTAACAACACACTGCCTACGTTAGTACATTGTTTATTAAACTCAACACGATTCAATTATGAAGGATGAGTCTTAACTACTATAGCAAGCCATAGCTACTGAATTTATTTCAGTACCAAGTGGATCCTTGAACAGTTAGTTAGTCCTATAAGTAACATATTTGGAGTTTAAAAAACCACACTAATGTAGGCTTTTTTTATATATTAAATTTAAATTATGGATGGAATGATACTTCCCATTATTGTGGGAGTTTTGATAGGAATTGCAGTCGGATTTTTAATTGCAAATGCTTTAGAAAAAGCAAAAGGGAAAAAGATACTTAGTGGAACAAGAAAAGAAGCTGCAGCAATTTTAAAAGAGGCAAAAATAGATGCAGATTCTGTAAAAAAAGAGAAAATATTACAAGCAAAAGAAAAGTTTATTGAGTTAAAAGCAGAGCATGAAAAAGTAATTCTTAGTAGAGAAAAAAAGATTTCTGATGTAGAAAAACGTATTAGAGATAGAGAGTCTCAAGTAGCATCTGAAGTAGATAAAAATAAAAGATTAAATAAATCTTTAGAACATAAAGAAGGGGAGTTTAATAAGAAATTAGACTTTTTAGAGAATAAAGAAACTGAGCTAGAAAAAATGCACAAGCGTCATGTAGACATGCTAGAGCAAATTTCTGGTTTATCCGCAGAAGATGCTAAAAAAGAGTTGATTTCATCTTTAAAAGACGAAGCAAAAACAGAAGCTATGGCTTTTGTACAAACTTCTATTGAAGAAGCTAAATTAACAGCAGAACAAGAAGCTAGAAAAGTTATTTTAGGAACCATACAAAGAGTAGGTGTAGAGCAAGCCGTAGAAAACTGTGTGTCTGTATTTAACTTAGAGTCTGATGATGTTAAAGGACGAATTATTGGTAGAGAAGGACGAAATATTAGAGCTTTAGAAGCAGCAACTGGTGTAGAAATTATTGTAGATGATACTCCAGAAGCCATTATTCTTTCTTGTTTTGATCCTGTACGAAGAGAGATTGCAAGATTAGCAATGCACAAATTAGTAACGGATGGTAGAATTCATCCTGCTAGGATTGAAGAGGTTGTTAAAAAGACAGAGAACCAAATTACACAAGAAATTATAGAAGTTGGTAAAAGAACTGTTATAGATTTAGGGATTCATGGTTTACATCCAGAATTGATAAAAACTGTTGGTAGAATGAAATATCGTTCTTCTTACGGACAGAATTTATTACAGCACTCGAGAGAAGTAGCTAATCTTTGTGGTATTATGGCTGCAGAAATGGGGTTAAATTCTAAAGTAGCAAAACGTGCAGGTTTATTGCATGATATTGGTAAAGTGCCAGATACAGAAAGCGAACTTCCGCATGCTTTATTAGGTATGGAATGGGCAGAGAAATATGGTGAAAAACCAGATGTTTGTAATGCTATTGGAGCACACCATGATGAAATTGAAATGAAAACGTTAATAGCGCCAATTGTACAAGTTTGTGATGCTATTTCAGGAGCAAGACCAGGGGCAAGACGTCAGGTATTAGATTCTTACATTCAGCGTTTAAAAGATTTAGAAAATATTGCATTTGGATTTGCAGGTGTTCAAAAAGCTTATGCTATTCAGGCAGGACGTGAACTACGTGTAATGGTAGAAAGTGGTAAAGTAAATGATACCAAAGCAGCAGAATTGTCTTTTAGTATCTCTCAAAAAATACAAAACGATATGACGTATCCAGGTCAGGTAAAAGTAACTGTTATTAGAGAAACTAGAGCGGTTAATGTAGCTAAATAAAAATGCTATTACTTTCTGTTAATACAGCATAAATGTAATCGAATAGTATTATTCGATGAAAATAAATATCAAAAAAATCCTATTATAATTTATAATAGGATTTTTTTTTTTGCACTATATGTATGTAATGAGATTGCAGGTTGCTTTTATTAAAAGATAATAATTAAGCTTTTGATGTTTGATAGATAAACCAATAGAATAGCTTTTGGTTGCTTATCTGTTACTATTGCTATTTATTGTTTGTAAAAAGAAAACCGTTACTATAGAGTAACGGTTTTAATAATCTATTATCAAGTGTGACAATATATCTGACTATTAATTAATTAGTTTCCCCCGAAACTAATTGAAACAAATATAACTTATTTGTTTATTTTTATCTAATTATCTTTAAACGAAATTAACATAAAATCAAAAAAAAAGAGTTTCATTTATTTGAAACCCTTTTTAGTATAATTTAGATTCTCTTATTTCTGAGAAAGTAACTTCTTTTGATATCTTCCTTGTACAACATCAACAACTATTAAAATAGCCAATACAAAGTAGAATGTTGTTTTACTCATTGGTACAATTTCTTCTCCAAACAGTTTTAAATGTGCTAAATGTCCGCCTTCTGTAACTAACATAATTCCCACAATAAAAAGGATAAATAAACCAAGCACTTCGTACATTCTGTTTTTTGATAAGAAAGTAGATATTTTATCGGCCATTACAAGCATTAATAAACCACTTATTACAATAGCAATTGCCATAACGATAAAAGCGGTTGTAGCACTTTCTATTTCACTAGTAAGACCAATGGCAGCTAAAATAGAATCGAAAGAAAAAACCAAATTCATAATAACAATACTAGTAATAACGGCATTAGAAGATTTTGTACTTTGCTCTGTAGCCATGTCAGATACTTCAAGTCCTTTAGTAGAAATCATGTGCCAAATTTCTTTAATAGCGGTGTAGATGATAAAACCACCACCAAGAAGTACAATAATACTATGACCGTTAAATGCAAAATGAATAATATCTGTAATTCCTCCAGATAAAAAAGAAAAAGGTTCTTGAAAAAAATCAATAATAGAAACCAATACAAAAAGTAAAACGATTCTTAATACGATAGCGATTAAAATACCTACTTTTCTAACCCTTTTTTGATCTGCTTCTGGTGCTTTTTTAGATTCTAATGAAATATAAAGGAGGTTGTCAAAACCAAGCACAGCTTGTAATAAAACAAGCATTAATAACGTAAAAAGAATTCCTAACATTTTTTATTTTTTTTTATAGATGTTTCAAAGATATTTCGATTGTATTGATTACACAATATTATTTTTGAAAGATTGAAAGAAGGAGTTTTAAAAATTTTAATTTCTAAAGAGAATTAAATAAAAAGATATTTCCATAGAATACGTAAACTCACAAAGGCAATTAAAATGGCAGTTGCTTTTTTTAATTGAATGGGGCTAAAGTAATTATGACTCATTCTGCTACCTATTTGTCCGCCGATAAAAACAGTAATTAATAATAAAGATGTTAAGTTCCAATCAATAATAAAATCTGGATTAGAATATTGCCCCAATAAACCAGCAATAGAATTTACGAGTATAAATATACTTGCCGTAGCGGCTATTTTTTTAGGAGTATCCCAGTTGGTAAGATGTAGTAAAGGAGCCAAAAAAATACCACCACCAATTCCAACCATTCCAGAAACAAAGCCTATGATTCCTCCAAAACTAGCATTTCTTATTGGTGTTGAAGAGTTGTTTTTTTCATCCGAAGAAATTATTTTTTTTGAAATCCACATGGTAATTGCTGCAAAAAGTAATGTAAGCCCTAATAGAATAAAAAAGAATTGTTGACTTATTTTTAGGTATCCACCTAAATAAGCCAAAGGAATACTAAAGGTAATTAGGGGGATCACTTTTTTCCATTGAATGGCTTTTTGTTGATGAAATAAAAATACGTTTCCTACAACCACAACAATATTACACAAAAGTGAAGTTGCTCTAATTTGAGTAAAAACAATACCTGTTAAAGCCAAAATAGCTAAATAACTAGATCCGCCACCAAATCCTACAGCCGCATATAAAATAGCAACAGTAAAAAAGAGTAATATAATGGGCCAATAAGTAAAAAGTGTGTCTATTAACAAGTTAAAAGTTTAGAAAAAAAAGAAGATATTTTAGTAATAAAAAATAAAGGTAGCATAAATAATGATAAAATTTAAGAATTAAATGATTTCTTAATATCAACTACTAAGTAATTTTATAGCTTTAGCTTTCCTTTTTATAAAGGTATGGTGTATTGTTGAAATATTAAATAGATAAAAAAGACCACTTTGTTATACTTAATAGCTTTTTAATTTAAAAATAAAGAACTTTCTTTAAGTGATATTAGTGAATTAAGATCAAAAGAATTAGTACTTTTTTATTGAGATATTTATGAAATCAATATAAAAAAGGGGGTAAAAATGCATGATTTTTATTTTTAATGTTAAAAAAACACTTAAATTAATCTATTACCCTTCGCAATCATAAATATAATTTATATTTTTAAGAAATAATTACAATTAACTAAATTAGTATGAGCAACTACCACATAAAACACTTAGAAGAATATTTTAAAGTTTATAGAAAATCGATAAGAGAGCCAGAAAATTTTTGGGAAGAAATTGCAGAGGAACATTTTTTATGGAGAAAACAATGGGATAAAGTTTTAGATTGGGATTTTTCGAAGCCAGAAATAAAATGGTTTCAAGGAGCTAAATTAAATATTACAGAAAATTGTATTGATAGGCATTTGGCTACACGCGGCGATAAAACGGCTATTTTGTTTGAGCCAAATGATCCCGCAGAACCAGCAGAACATATTACGTATCAGCAATTGCACGAAAGAGTAAATCAATTTGCAAATGTTTTAAAAGAACACGGCGTTAAAAAAGGAGATAGAGTTTGTATTTATGTGCCAATGATTCCTGAATTGGCAATTTCTTTGTTGGCTTGTGCAAGAATTGGAGCCATTCATTCCGTTGTATTTGCAGGGTTTTCATCAACAGCTTTAGCTACCAGAATAAATGATTCTGACTGTAAAATGGTTATTACTGCAGATGGTTCTTTTAGAGGGAAAAAATCAATAGATTTAAAAGGAATTGTAGATGAAGCATTAGAAAGTTGTCCTGGTGTAGAAAATGTGTTGGTTGCCAAAAGAACCCATGCAGATATCAACATGAAAGAAGGACGAGATACTTGGTTACAACCTTTATTAGATAAAGCTTCTAAAGAATGTAAAGCAGAAATAATGGATGCAGAAGATCCGTTATTTATCTTGTATACTTCTGGGTCTACAGGAAAACCAAAAGGAATGGTACATACCACGGCAGGCTATATGGTGTACACTGCGTATACCTTTAAAAATGCATTTCAATATAGAGAAAATGATGTGTATTGGTGTACGGCGGATATTGGTTGGATAACAGGACATTCTTATATTGTTTATGGGCCTTTAGCAAACGGAGCAACTACTGTTTTGTTTGAAGGTGTGCCAAGTTACCCAGATTTTGGACGCTTTTGGGATATCATCGAAAAACATAAAGTAAGCCAGTTTTATACGGCGCCAACAGCAATTAGAGCTTTGGCAAAACATGGTACAGCATTAATTGATAAATACAATTTATCTAGCCTAAAAGTGTTAGGGTCTGTTGGAGAACCAATTAATGAAGAAGCTTGGCACTGGTATAATGATAATGTTGGTAAAGGAAGAAGTCCTATTATAGATTCTTGGTGGCAAACAGAAACTGGTGGAATTATGATTACTCCAATTCCGTATGTAACACCAACAAAACCCACCTATGCAACATTGCCTTTTATAGGAATTCAGCCAGCAATTATGGATGAAAACGGAGAAGAATTAAAAGGAAATCAAGTAGAAGGAAGATTGTGTATAAAATACCCTTGGCCAAGTATTGCAAGAACCATTTGGGGCAATCACGAGCGTTATAAAGAAACCTATTTTTCTGCGTTTGATAATATGTATTTTACTGGTGATGGAGCGCTTAGAGACGAGGTTGGTTATTATAGAATTACAGGTAGAGTAGATGATGTAATTATTGTTTCTGGTCATAATTTAGGAACCGCACCAATAGAAGATGCTATAAATGAACATCCTGCAATTGCAGAAAGCGCCATCGTTGGTTTTCCTCATGATATAAAAGGGAGTGCGTTGTATGGCTACATTACCTTAAAAGATGCCGGAGAATACAGAGATCATAACAATTTACAAAAAGAAATTAATCAATTAATAACAGATAGAATTGGCCCAATTGCAAAATTAGATAAAATTCAGTTTACAGAAGGATTGCCAAAAACTCGTTCAGGTAAAATTATGAGACGTATTTTACGTAAAATTGCTTGTAATGAAATGGATAATTTAGGGGATACAAGTACTTTGTTAAATCCAGAAATTGTACAAATAATTATTGATAATAGATTGTGATATTTAACTATAAATGGAAGATTCTATTACTTTAGAAGATAAATTAAAAGAAAGAATTAAAGAACTGACTTGCTTATACCGAGTCAGTTCTTTAATTAGAAATAGTAATTTTAATAATAGAAAAGCATTATTAAATGAAATAGGCATCAGTTTAAAACAAGCAATACGTTTTCCAAAAGAAGCGTTTGTGGAAATTAAAGTTAGTGAAATTACCGTTGTTACAGGTAAAAAAATAGAAGATGCTATTTTTATTATTTCTGCCATAAAAACGTTTAGTCATATAAAAGGAGCTGTAACGGTTGGGTATTCTAAGCAAAAATTTTCTGAAAACGCATTTTTAAAAGAAGAGAAATTACTGTTAAAAAAAATAGCTTTAGAAATTGGCGATTTTTTAGAGAGAGAACAAATAAAAGAAAAGGAAAAAATAGCACAAAGTCAAATAGAAAGAGCTGGCAGATTAACTATTTTAGGTGAAATTACGGCGGGTATAGCACATGAATTAAATACACCATTAGCTAATATTTTAGGGTTTGCAGAGTTGTTAAAAGAACGCTATAAGGATGATAAAATTGGTAGTGAAGATCTAGACAAAGTAATAGATAGTGCTATTTATTCTAGAGAAGTTGTAAAAAAATTAATGTTTTTTTCTTGTGAAATGCCACAACAAATGACCGCAATTAATATCAATACTATTATAGAAGAATCGATACGTTTGTTGAATCCTAATTTTAAGAAGAAAAATATAAGTTGCACAGTTTCTTTTTCTAGTGATGAGGTTTACCTAAAGGTAGATAAAATTCAATTAACTCAAGTTATTTTCAATTTGGTAATGAATGCTATCTATTTTTCACCTTTTAAAGGTAAAATTAATATTGAGGTAAAAGACAAACAAAAAATAGTTGAAATTAAAATTTCAGATGAAGGAGAAGGAATCTCTAAAGAAAACTCAGAAAACATTTTTAATCCATTTTTTACAACCAAACCTGTAGGCGAAGGTGCTGGTTTAGGTTTAAGCGTTGTACACGGAATTATTAAAAGTCATAAAGGAACGATTGCTCATGAAACAAATTCACCAAAAGGCACTATTTTTGTTGTTCGCTTTCCTAAAAGTTAAAAGATGCTAAATAAAGAGAATATTTTAATTGTAGATGATGATATTCATATTTTAGAACTCATTCAAAGGCATTTGCAATCCTTAAATTATCATACATACAAAGCCATTTCGGTAAAAGAAGCTTTAGAAATTTTAAAAGATACTTCTATAGATTTGTTAATAACAGATTTACAAATGCCTGGTGTAGATGGTTTAGAATTAATCAAATATGCCTCAGAACATTATCCTAAAATACCTAAATTAGTTGTTACCGGTTTTCCGTCTATAGATGGCGCTTTAGAGGTTATGAAATCTGGAGCGGCAGATTATATTACCAAACCTTTTACAAAAGAAGAGTTAAAAACGGCCATTTTAAAATCGATGGCATCTAAACCTAAAGTAGATAAAATTACCAAGGTAAAAGCTGAAACGGTATCAAAACCATATGGAGAATTAATAGGTACTTCTCCTGCCATGAAAAAAGTAACGGACGTAATAGAGCGTTTAAAAAATAACAAAGCAACAGTTTTTATTCATGGAGAAAGCGGAACCGGAAAAGAGTTGGTTGCACGTTCTATTCACTATATGGGTAAATATTCTTCAGCACCATTTATTGTGGTAAACTGTGGGGCCATACCAGAAAATTTGTTAGAGTCAGAGTTATTTGGGTATGTAAAAGGAGCATTTACTGGAGCAGATAAAGACAGAAAAGGTTTTTTTCAAGCAGCAAATAATGGTACTATTTTTCTTGATGAAATAGGGAACGCTCCTTTATCAACGCAATTAAGGTTATTACGTGTTTTGCAAGAAAAAGAAGTGGTAAGAGTGGGGGCTCAAAAACCAGAAAAAATTGACGTTCGCGTAATTGCCGCAACCAACATCAATCTAAAAGATTTAATAAAAAAAGAGCGCTTTAGAGAAGATTTGTATTATAGGTTAACGGTAGTACAAATAGAAGTTCCTTCTTTGGTAGCAAGAGTTACAGACATTCCGTTATTGGTAGATAAATTCCTGTTTAAATACGGAATAGAATATAAAGACCGGTTTTTAAAAATAACTCCAGAAGCTTTAGCCGTTTTAAAAAAATACAATTGGCCGGGTAATATTAGAGAGTTAGAAAATGTGATACAAAGAGCCATTATTATGTGCGATCGGTTTGTAGATGTAGAGCACTTGCCAGAACACATTAAATATCAAATAGATTTTTCTGAAAATAAAGAATTAGTATCTTTAAAAGAGTTTGAGAAAACGTATATTTTAAAAGTGCTTCAAGCAACCAATAACAACAAAACAAAAGCCGCAGAAATTCTTCAAATAGACCGGAAAACACTTCGAGAAAAATTAAAATAAATTTTTAAAAAAGCGGGTAAAAAAGTAGCAGTTAGGGAAATATTCCTCAGCTGCTTTTTTTGTGATATAAGTTGTGTTTTAATTAAATGGTTGTTTTATAGTGTTTTGCGGGGTGTTGTGTTTTTGTTCTAAAAAGGTGGCACATGGCTTGCTAATAGGTAATTGTAATTTAAAATTATATTATGATACTCAATAGTAAAAGTTTATGTAATACGTGTATTCATAAGATAGATTGCAGCTTAACATCAAATAAAAATGCAATTTGGTCTTGTAGTGAATATGAAAAAAAGAGTTTTAATACTTCGAGTTCAACAACTACTATAGCACCCGATTTTAGTTTTACAGAAGGAGAAATAGAACTCGAAATTATGTAATAATGAAGATTTTAGAAAAAATGAAATATGGTCAATTAATTATTGAAGAAAATGAGTTTTTAATTATAGAAAAACTCTTGAATTTAAACAATGCAACAGCCTCAAAAACAGTTAAAAATCATATTTTAAAATTACAAGAAGAGCTAAGAAATGCTACAAAAGTGGTTGCGGAAAATAACATGCCTAAGGATGTTGTAAGACTAAATTCTTTGGTAACAGTTAGCTCTCAAGATGGTTTGTGGGAAAAAACATTTAAACTAGTTGTACCAGCTAATAGTAACACGTTAGATAATAAAATTTCTTTATTGTTACCTATGGGAACAGCTGTTTTGGGCTACGCAAAGGGTGATGTTATTTTATGGGATTTTCCTGGAGGTTTACAAAAATTGAATGTGTTAAATGTAGAGCAAGAATTAAAGGTAACCAAATAGGTAATTATGATGCGTGTAAAAAATAATATAAGTGAATATTCTGAAAATGAAATAATTCAAAAAAGAAGTTTAAGAGAGGTAAATAGATGGATGTTAGATCTTAATGAAATCTCGCAAGAATGTAATAATGTTGAGTTTGAAATACTTAAAAAAAAGAATTTAAGTGATGTTTTTTTTAAGATTGTAGAAGAGAATAAGGTTTTACATCAGTTACTTTTAGAATATAGAAATGTCTTAGATAATTACATTGAATGTATTGATTTAGAATGCGATTTATTCTTTTACACAGAGCATAAAAAAAATAGAAATTTATATATAGAGCATTTAAATAATTATAAAAAATTAAAAAATAGTATGGTCTAATTTGCTAATTTGTTAAGTTAGTTTTTTTTGTAGGTAGCTCCAGATGAGATCTGGAGCTGCCTTTTTATGCGCTGTATTTTGGGTGTTTTAATAAACAGATACGTACTTTTGCACAGTATTTGTTTTGTTAATTTGTCATGTTATTTTATGTGGCATATAAATTGACTTCCGTATTTACTTATATTCTTAAAAAATAATATGCAACATCTTAAAGATTCAAAAAATAATAAAACCAAACCTAAAGTAACCTTAAAACAAGCTTTTAAAACAATTATTTGGCCAAGGAGAAATTTGGTGTTTTTAGGTTTAATTCTTATAATTATTAGAAGTTTATCTGGTTTTGTTTTACCCATGCAGAGTAAAATATTAATGGATGATGTAATACCTAATAAAGATTACAGTCACTTATATAACTTAGTATTTATTGTTATTGGCGCTATTTTAGTACAAGCCGTTACTTCTTTTTTATTAACAAAAGTATTGAGTATTCAGGCACAATATTTAATATCAGAATTAAGAGCACAAGTACAAAAGAAGGTGTTGTCTTTACCTATTAGTTTTTTTGATAACACAAAATCGGGCGCATTAGTTTCTAGGATTATGACTGATGTAGAAGGGGTAAGAAATTTAATTGGTACTGGTTTGGTACAATTAATTGGTGGTTCTTTTACGGCCATTGTAACTTTGGTTATTCTGATTAAAATGAATGTTTGGATGACCGTTTTTACCTTTGTTCCTTTATCAATCTTCGGATTTATCGCCTTAAAATCATTTAAATACATACGACCTATTTTTAGAGCTAGAGGAAAAATTAATGCAGAAGTAAAAGGACGTTTAACAGAAACTTTAGGTGGAATTAGAGTTATTAAAGCTTTTAATGCAGAAGAGCAAGAAAGTAAAATATTTGAAAAAGGTGTCGCTGATATTTTTATAAATGTTAAAAAAAGTATGACTGCAACAGCTATTATGACGAGTTCATCAACACTGTTAATTGGTTTAGCAACAACTGGAGTTATGGGAATTGGTGGTTATTATATGATAGAGGGATCCATGACCTTTGGAGATTTTATTCAGTTTACATTTCTATTAGCATTTATGGTTGCTCCAATTGTGCAAATGAGTAATATTGGGAGTCAATTAACGGAAGCTTTGGCGGGTTTAGATAGAACAGAAGAGTTAATGAATATGGCTGCGGAAGAAGATGATAAAGACAGAACCATTTTTTTAGAAAATATAAAAGGAGAAATTGTTTTTGATGATGTTTCTTTTGAGTATGAAGAAGGGAAAGAGGTTTTAAATAACATCAATTTTAAAGTGCCTTCTGGTTCTGTAACGGCTTTAGTTGGGAGTTCTGGTTCTGGTAAATCTACCATTGCAGGTTTATCTGCCACTTTTTTAAACCCTAAATCGGGTAAGATTACGATTGATAACCAAGATATGTCTAAGGTTAATTTGTCTAGTTACAGAAAAAACTTAGGAGTTGTTTTACAAGACGAATTTTTGTTTGAAGGAACCATTAGACAAAACATTTTGTTTCCAAGACCAGATGCATCAGAAGAAGAATTACAAAATGCGGTTAATGCTGCATATGTAAACGAATTTACAGACAGATTTGATGATGGTTTAGACACTTTAATAGGAGAAAGAGGAGTGAAACTTTCTGGTGGTCAGCGTCAGCGATTAGCAATTGCAAGAGCTATTTTAGCAGATCCAAAGATTATTATTTTAGATGAAGCTACCTCTAGTTTAGATACAGAAAGTGAATCTTTAATTCAGAAAAGTTTATCAAAATTAGTAAAAGACAGAACTACCATTGTAATTGCTCACAGATTGAGTACTATTAAAAAAGCAGATCAAATTTTAGTAATAGAAGCGGGGAGTATTGCAGAAAGAGGAACGCATGATGAGTTAATTGCTAAAGAAGGTAGGTATTTTGATTTATACACCTATCAATCTAAAATTTAATAGTTAAATTTTACTTTTTTTGTAAGGATTCTTTATGATAACGACCATCTAAATTATCCAATTTAAAACATAAATCTAGTTATGAAAAAAGTACTTTTAGTATTAATGGTTGTATTTGCAGTTTCTTGTAAAAATGAACCCAAAAAAGAAGTTAAAAAAGAAAAAATAGCAGCAGTAAAAAAAGAAAGTTTTCCAGAAGAATTAGGAAAAGTTTTTGAAGCTCATGGAGGAATTAAAGCCTGGAGAAATGCAGCTGTTTTAACTTTTACAAAAGGAGAAGAAGTACATACTATAGATTTACATGCGCGTAAAAATGTAATTAATTCACCAAAATATGCTGTTGGTTTTAATGGTAAAGGGGTTTGGTTAGATGAAGTACAAGAGGGGGCTTTTAAAGGAAATCCATCTTTTTATCATAACCTTTTCTTTTATTTTTATGCCATGCCTTTTGTTTTGTCTGATGATGGAATTTCTTACGAAAAAATTGCACCTTTAACTTTTGATGGAGTAGTGTATCCTGGGTATAAAATGTCTTTTAAAGCAAATGTAGGGAGTTCTCCAGATGATAATTACAAATTATATTACAATCCAAAAACATATCAAATGGAATGGTTGGCATATACGGCAACTTTTAGTACTAAAAAACCAAGCGATAAATTTAATGTCATTAAATATGGTAAATGGAACAACGTAAACGGATTGGTTTTACCTTCTGAAATTACATGGTATAAAACAGACGAAGCTGGTATACCAACAGAACCTGCAAGACCTGCAATGGAATTTACTTTTGCATCTATAAGTAATAAAGAACTGGCAGCTTCATTTTTTGAGAAGCCAATTAAATAAGTCTATTTGAAGTTAATAGTTCAAAAAAATAGAAATCAAATTATGAAAAAAATACTTTTAGTATTACTGGTAATCATAGCAGTTTCGTGTAAAAATGAAGCAAAAAAAGAAGTTAAAAAAGAAACTATTGTAGCTGTTAAAAAAGAGGTTTTTCCTACAGAGTTAGGAAAAGTTTTTGAAGCTCATGGTGGTATTGATAAATGGAGAAAAGTAAAAACGCTTTCTTTTTCTAAAGAAGATGAGGTGCATACTTCTTATATGAATTCACGTAAAATTTTAGTGAATTCTCCTAAATATTCTCTTGGTTTCGACGGAAAAGAAATTTGGTCTTTAGAGGAAGAAAAAGGAAGTTTAAAAAGAGATCCTTCTTTTTATTATAACCTATATTTTTACTTTTATGCCATGCCTTTTGTTTTAGCTGATGATGGAATTATTTATGAAAAAGTAGCTGATTTTGTATTTGAAGGCATCAATTATCCGGGTTATAAAATTTCTTACAAAGCCAATGTAGGTACTTCTCCAGATGATAATTATATTGTGTATTACAATGCTAAAACGTATCAAATGGAATGGCTTGCGTATACTGTAACTTTTAGAACGAAAGCGCCAGTAGATAACTATAAATTGATAAGATACAATACTTGGGAAAATGTAAATGGTTTTGTTTTACCAAAACAAATTACTTGGTATGCAAAAGATAAGGATGATGTATATGGCCCTACAACTAAAATTGTAGATTTTAAATCGCCTTTAGCAAGTCAAGCACAATTAGCAGATTCGTTTTTTGATAAACCTACACAATAAGTTATTATAAAAAAGTAAGCGTCGTTTTTTACAAAACGACGACTTACCAAGTAAACTAATAAAACCAAGTATTAGTACTAATATTAGAAGTTAGCTTTCTAATAAATTTTTATTCGGAATACGGTTTGTGATAATAACTCAAAACCCTTTTTAATTTCCAAATATTATTTTCTAAAATCCAAAGGTGTGTAAAAGCTGCAATTCCAACAGTTTTTAATACACCTTTTTGTTTTTCTTGAAACGTGTGTTTTCCTTTCTGAATGGCGCCATATAAAACACCATTGTTTTTTAGTGGATGTACTTCTAAAGAATTTGCAACCAATTTTCTTGTATTGTTTCCTGGTTTAGTACAAAGGTTCTTCTTTATAATCGTTAAAAACTGTGCTTTGTTTTGAATGCCAGAAACATCATGATAAAACTCAAAATCATCAGCAATAATAGCCTCTAATTTTTCTGTTTCACAAAGATTAAACCCTCTTTCAAAAATAATACTGTCTTTAGATTTTAATGTTTTGTAGACATCAGAATTAATAGCAACTTGAGCGTTTAAAACAAAGTTATAGAATAACATTGCAATAAAAACAATCACTTTAATAACAAAAGAATTTCTAAAAGGTTCTAAAAAAGAGTTCATAGTAGTTGTTTAGTTTGGTTGATTAATTAGTGTTACTTTTTAGAAATACTTCCGCCAGAAGACGCTTTTTTATTGATTGATTTTGGGTTTCCTTTAAAATCAATATCTCCACCGCTAGTTGCATATGCTTCTAATTTTTCTGAAGCATAAATATTAATATTAGCACCACTTGTTACTTTAGCAATGGTATTTTTACTTTCTAAATCATACGCATCTATAGCGCTTCCGCTTGTAGCGTTAGAAGCATGGTTTTTTGTAGTTCCTGCAATGTTAATATCTGCGCCACTTGTAGTACTAGTTGCTACACTAGTTGCATTTACAGTAATATTAATATCGGCACCACTAGTAGCAGAAATAGAAATGTCATTCGTATTTATAACGCCTTTTCCACGAACATCACTTCCGCTTGTGGCGATTAAAAGGGTTAAGTCTATAACAGTAACATATACTTTTTTTGCTTTTGCGCTCCAAATACCTTTTTCTGAATAGACTTTTAAAATACCGCCTTCAATTTCAGTCATAATAATATCGTGCAAGTTTTCATCTGCTTCTACAACAACTTTGTTTTTTGCACCTTGCGTTATGTACAAATCAATGCCTGTACTTACTTGAATTCCTGTAAAGTTATTCGATGTTTTTCTTACTTCCGTTGTTACATTTCTGTTTCCGCTTACTCTATTTAACATGTCTATTGCACAAGAAGTGAAAACCGTGGCTATAAATAGAATTGCGATAATTTTTGTTACTGATTTTTTCATGAGTTTTAGGTTGATTAGATTGTAAATGTCTTTTAATAGACGCTTAAAATCAAAGATTGGTTACTCAGTTGTCAATTTTTATGGGTGAATTGTATTAAATCGTCTTTTCATTACCTGTACAATCGGTACATTTTAAGGTTGTATCTGTCATTATAAAATGATGATTCGCCATGTCTTTATCATAAATATCTGCTTCATTATCTACATCATTCAAAAAGTTTTTTACAGAATGATCAAAATATACGGTGTTGCCTTCGGGTAGATAAATAGTAACATTGATCTCTTCATCTTTCCACATGTTTTTAAAGTTAGACAAGTAATAAGCATCCAAAATGATGGTATTATCTACAATTTCGAATTTATATTCAAGCTTTTCAGCATTCTTATTTGCACTACTTCTTGTTTTTCCAGCAGATTCTTTTTGTACAATAATATAGCCTTCATCAGAATTACTGCGTTTCACATTTATATTTACATCATTAGAATATGCTTTAGGCGTTCCGTCTATATCAACCTCATATTTACGAGAGCTTCTTCTTAAATTATGGATATAATAGATTTCATCATCATTTATCATTTTTAAATTGATGGTATCTTTTTCGATAATATTTAAAGACGTTTTCTTTACAAACTGTCCGTCATTTACATGAGAGGTTCCGTATTCTATTCCTGTAAAAATCATGGTTAATAAAGCAATCACCCAAATACCTAACAACGTTAATGAGGTTGGTTTGCTAATTTTTTTAATACTGCTAGATAAAATGCGTAATCCTAAAACAAATAAGATTAAAAACGGAATACCAATTAATAAAAAACCAGCTAATGTTAATGCCCATTTAGGTAAAACAGCATCGTAGAAAAACGGCGGATATTGTAAAAACTCACCATTTACATTTAAAAACTCTAAACTTCCCACAGAAAACCCACCAATGATTAGTGATAAAATAACTGCACCAGCAATAAATACTAGTAGCACTCCAATAAATTTACCAATCACTTTAAAAAATACAAGAATAATCTTGCCTATGGTGTTGATAAAATCTTGTAGTCCGTTATTTTTTACCGGCTTTCCCGAAAAAGTCTGATTCATTTTTTCTGAAAACTCATTGGCACCATCTTTAAATTTTTCTGAAGCTTTATTCGCAAATTCGGTTACATTTTCTGAAACATTATTAAACTCTTCACGAATCTTTTTTTCGATATTATCGATGTTTACAGGTTCACCTTCCATCTGCAATTTTTCTGCAGTGGTTTTAGCCTCAGGTAATAAAATCCAAAGGATAATGTATAAGATTACTCCAAAACCAGCTCCAAAAAATAAAGCTAACAAACCAAGACGAATCCAAATAGTATCTACATCAAAATAATGTGCAATACCAGCAGCAACTCCACCTAAAAATTTATCATCACCATCTCTAAAAAGTTTTTTTCCGGTAGAGTTATTTCTTTTATAAGAATAACTAGCATCGTTATATTCTTCTTCTGCACCAGCATAATCTTCTGGTTGCCCCATAATTTTAATGATATCATCAATATCACCTTCATTAATAACCTGTCTTGCGTCTGTTATTTTTTCTGTTAACAATTCGCTAATACGAGCTTCTATATCTGCAATGATTTCGTTTTTTCCTTGCGGATCATCGCTTAACGATCTAGAAATAGATTCTAGGTATCGTTTTAATTTCTGATAGGCAATTTCATCTATGTGGAAGAAAAATCCGCCTAAATTTATGTTGATAGTCTTATTCATTTGTCGTTGGTTTTTTGCTGATTACTTGGTTTACTGCACTTACTAAATTACTCCATGTTTTGTCTAATTCTTTTATAAACATGCCTCCGTTTTCTGTTAAAACGTAATACTTTCTTGGTGGTCCAGAGGTTGATTCTTCCCATCTGTAGGTTAATAGTCCTGCGTTTTTTAAGCGGGTTAGTAACGGATATATGGTTCCTTCAACCACAATCATTTCTGCACCTTTTAGCGTTTTAAGAATTTCAGAAGTATAGGCATCACCATTTTTTAGAATGGATAAAATGCAATACTCTAAAACACCTTTTCGCATTTGTGCTTTTGTATTTTCTATTTTCATTTATTGTGGTTTTTAAATGATTATTTTATAAATTTTATAGTAAAAGGATACTTATAATTTTCTCCTTCTTTTGCTTTTAATGCGGCAATAATGATTAAAGCAATTTTAATAACTCCTACAATTCCTGCTAAAGAAGCAAACCCCATAAAGCCAAAAAAGCTATGTGAATCGAAATTGATACTTACCTGATTAAAGTTGTTAAAATTGTTTAAGTTTTTAAAAATAGAACCAATAAAAAGAGGGATAAAAGACAAGGTTAAAATAAAGATGTATAAAGAATAACTGATATTAAAATTAATAGCTTCTTTACCTTGTTCGTCTAAAAAGTTACTTCTGTCTTTTAATGTTTGCCATGCAATTAAAGGTGTAATAATATTACCAAAAGGAAATATAAATCCTGAAAATGCAGAAATATGAATTAAAAAGGCATTGGTGTTTTCTTTATTTTGTTTCATGATTTATAAACTATATAATACTTTCTTATGCAAATATATGTCTTAAAAAAGGTATTATGCATTGCATAGTACTATAATTAACATTTTTTTAACATTTTGTTTTTTGAAATAAAAAAATTAAAAAGGCTTGTATGTCTTGTTCTTATTGAGTTTTTGTTTCATTTATTTTAACTACCTTGTCAAGGTCAAAATATATTGACGAAATTTATTAAATCAAAAAAATGAAATTTACACCAAGAAAAGTCAATCTTTTTAACCTTGTAAAATTGCCTTTGGCGTATTTAGGAGGCGTAAGAGCACGCACAATTACAGATACAGAAGTGGTGGTTTCTATAAAACATAGATGGATGAATCAAAATCCGTTTAAAAGTATGTTTTGGGCTGCGCAAGGTATGGCGGCAGAAATGCCAACAGGGGTTTTAGTAATGAAGGCAATAGATGATTCTAAACGAAAAGTATCGATGCTGGTAACAAAGCAAGAAGCTGAGTTCTTTAAAAAAGCAACGGGAAAAATCCTTTTTTCTTGCAAAGGTGGAAATGAGATTAGAGAGGCAATTCAAAAATCTATAGCCACAGGAGAAGGACAAGTAATTGTTTTAACATCCGAAGGAAAAAATAAAGAAGGTGTTGTGGTTTCTAGATTTCAATTCCATTGGAGTTTACGTGTAAAGAAATAAATTAGTCCTTCTTTTTGTATAATTCTGGTCTTTCTTCGTTATAATCACAATCTTGAAAAATACCACAAGATACACTTGTACGTGCTAACGGTTTTGATGTTTCAAATTTATTATAGAAAGCTTCTATTTCTGGAGATAAATATTTCATAATTTCTTTTTTTTATAATTTACAAATTAGCTTTTTTCTAACTACATATCAAAAGTAATATTTTTGTTTGCGGAGTAAAACAACAAGAAGTTAATTTTGTGTTATAAGTAAAGTAATCAAATTAACTTTATCATAATGTAGATGAGTATATGTGATTTTGGAAAAAAGATTAGATACTTTTTAAGAAAGTAAAATTGATTAAATTTAAAAATTAATTATTTATTGATGTAACAAAAAGAGTCTAAAATCATCTTATAATATATAAACCTTAAAAACCGAGTTATGTTTCAAGATAAAATACCACAAAATTCATCAAATAGAAATGCACACGAAATAGATTATAGAATCTTTGGCGAAGAAATGCAGTTTGTCGAAATTGAGTTAGATCCGCAAGAAGGCGTAGTTGCAGAAGCAGGTACTTTTATGATGATGGACGACAACATTAAAATGAATACTATTTTAGGTGATGGTTCTAATCAAGAAACGGGTTTGTTAGGGAAGATATTTTCTGCAGGAAAAAGAATCTTAACCGGAGAAAGTTTATTTATGACTGTTTTTACAAACGACGGAGTAGGTAAAAAACAAATTTCATTTGCATCTCCATATCCTGGAAAAATAATTCCGATTGATTTAACCCAGTTTGGTGGAAAATTCATTTGTCAGAAAGATGCTTTTTTGTGTGCTGCAAAAGGAGTTTCTATTGGTATTGAGTTTTCTAAAAAGCTAGGTAGAGGTTTGTTTGGTGGCGAAGGTTTTATCATGCAAAAGATAGAAGGTGATGGTTTAGGCTTTATTCATGCAGGAGGTACCATGGCTAAAAAAGTATTGCAACCAGGAGAAGTTTTAAAAGTAGACACAGGATGTATTGTTGGTTTTACACAAGATGTACAGTATGATATTGAGTTTGTTGGTGGTATAAAAAACACCATTTTTGGTGGCGAAGGAATGTTTTTTGCTTCTTTACGCGGACCAGGAACGGTCTATATACAATCTTTACCATTTAGTAGATTGGCAGGAAGAGTCCTTTCTATGGCACCAAGATCTGGAAACGGAAGTAGAGGAGAAGGCAGTGTTTTAGGAGGTATAGGAGATTTGTTAGATGGAGATAATCGATTTTAGAAACAAACCTACTTTTTGGGGCTGAATCTATTTTTATTGATATTTTAAATAAGAATTTAATATAGGAATACGTATATTTCATTTTTATTATAAATAATCAAAAGATACCTTTTATGTCTACTACCGTTCAGCAGCCGTCCGAAACAAAAAATAATACACTTATTCCTATACTTATTATTGCAGGATTATTTTTTATTTTCGGGTTTGTTACTTGGATCAACGGAGCGTTAATTCCGTTTATGAAAACCATTAATGAGCTTACGGATGCACAGTCTTATTTAGTAGCATCTGCATCTTATATTTCTTTTGTGGTAATGGCTTTGCCTGCATCTTATGTAATTAACAAAATTGGTTACAAAAAAGGGATGTCTTTAGGTTTAATTGTGATGGCAATTGGTGCTTTATTGTTTATTCCGGCTGCAGAAGCAAGAACTTACTGGATGTTTTTATCGGCAATTTTTATTCAAGGAATCGGAATGACATTGTTACAAACCGCTTCTAATCCTTACATCACTATTTTAGGACCTATAGAAAGTGCTGCAAAACGTATTTCAATTATGGGAATTGCTAATAAAGTAGCAGGATCTTTAGGTTCTGTAATCTTCGGAGCAATTTTATTATCAGGCATAAAAGAAATTAAAGACAAATTAAATGTTGTAGACGAAGCTGAAAAAGCAAGTTTATTAGATACGATGGCAGATAGTGTTGTAACGCCTTATATTGTAATGGCTGTTATTTTATTTGTGTTGGGTATTTTAATAAGAAAAGCACCTTTACCACATGTAGAAGCGCAACCAATTGAAGTATCTAAATCAGGAGAAAAAACCAAAACGAGCATCTTTCAATTTCCTCATTTATGGTTGGGTGTTTTAGCATTGTTTTTATATGTAGGTGCAGAGGTTATTGCTGGTGATACGATTATTTCTTATGGAATTTCTTTAGATATTCCTGTAGAACAAGCCAAATTTTTTACCACCTATACATTAATGGCAATGGTGGCTACCTATGCTTTAGGCGCCTTTTTAATACCTAAATATATTACACAATCTTTCGCTTTAAAAGCAAGTGCAATTCTAGGTATTGTATTCTCTTTTTGTATTATGTATACAACCGGATTTACATCGGTGCTTTTTGTGGCGGCTTTAGGGATTGCAAATGCATTGGTTTGGCCCGCAATTTGGCCATTGGCATTAACTGGTTTAGGTAAGTTTACAGAAAGAGGATCTGCTTTGTTAATTATGGCAATTTCTGGTGGCGCTATTATTCCGCCCTTGTATGGTTTTATTGTCGATAATAAAAAAGAAGATTTAATAATATCTGGCGTAAATGAAGTGAATGCATTGGCAGAAGCTTCTTCTTTTGGGTATTGGATTCTGTTACCTTGTTATATCATTATTCTTTATTATGCTTTTGGTGGACATAAAGTTGGTTTGAAAAAAGGGTAGATTGTTTGGGAAAAAGGGGGTGTACAACATTAGGAAAGACCGATAGAATATCGGATATTTGAATTATAAAAAGAATAATATGGCAACAGTTGACAAAATAAGAACTGCATTAATTGACAAAATTCTTTCGATTAACAATAAAGATTTTTTAGAAGCTCTTGATAAACTAATTTCATCAAGTAAATCTGAATTAGAAATCGTAGAATTAACGGATGAGCAAAAGTTAATGTTGGAAATGAGTGAAAATGATATAAAAACTGGAAAACTCATTTCTCAAGAAGCAATGAATAAAAGGAATCTTGAATGGCTAAACGCAATATAGTTTGGACAAGAACGGCTGACATTCAATTCGTGGGAATTTTAGAATATTGGGTTAAAAAGAATAAATCGAATAGATTTTCAAAAAAACTTTTGAAATTAGTTACTGAAAGAACCTCACAGATTTCTGAAAATCCTTTTATTTATAAGTCAACTGATTTTAAAGATGTTAGAATCGCTTCTTTAAGAAATTTTAGTATTTATTACAAAGTTACTGATGAACAAATATTAGTTACTGCCTTTTGGGATAATCGACAAAATCCGAAAAAACTTTTGAAAATTATGGAGAATGAAAAATAACGTTACACAGTACCATCTGTAGTTTATTGTTTGGTTATCGTCTATTTATGTAAATTATTACGAATTTTCTATTCTGTTTTTATTTACTAAATTAGTTGCTTAAAACACGAAACAAACCATATAAAACAATATTCTAAACATTCGCTTTTATCATTCTATCATTTCCAATAAAGTCCTTCTTTAATTCGATGTTTTCAAAACCTTGTTCTTGTAACATTTCTACAGTCTCTTTTCCTAAATATTGATTGATTTCAAAAAACAACAATCCGTTTTTAGTAAGATGTTGTTTTGCTAAAGAAGCAATCTTTTTATAGAAAATTAATGGGTTATGGTCATCAACAAACAGCGCTAAATGAGGTTCGTTTTGCAAAACATTATTATTTATTTCTACCTTTTCTAATTCTCTAACATAAGGTGGATTAGAAACAACGATATCATACTCTTGTGGTAATTTTGCTGCATCTAAAATATTAATCTCTAAAAAAGAAATAACAACGTTGTTTAAAAGAGCATTTTGTTTTGCTACTTTTAGGGCTTCTGATGAAACATCAATTGCAGAAAGGGTTACGTTCTTTAAATTTTTAGCCAGAGAAATTGGTATGCAGCCAGTTCCGGTACCAATATCTAGAATTTTTAGTTTTTGGTCTTGGTTCTTGCTTTGTAACTTTGATGTCTCGTTAATAACCCATTCTACCAATTCTTCAGTTTCTGGTCTCGGAATTAAAGTGTTTTCATTTACCTTAAAAGGCAATCCATAAAATTCAGTTTCACCTAAAATATATTGTATAGGTTCTTCTGTTTTTAATCTTTTAACAATCTCTTTTAATTCTGATAAAGCTTCATCAATAATTAAAAAATCGGGTTTCATTACAGTATCAATTCTTTGTAAATTGAGTTTTGCCTCAATCAACAAAAAAAAGAAAGCATCAATTTCTGTCTTTGGATAGATTTCTGAAAGTGCTTCCGTAAAATAAAGTCTAAAATCTTTTAATATCATAATTTTTTTAGCATCCAAACTGGGCAAGAATAGTGTCCGGTATTTCCCATGGGTTTATCAAGATTTATAAAACCATTTTTCTTATACAATGCTTGTGCTGCATCCATATAAGGCATCGTTTCTAAATAACAATTTTCAAAACCAATCGATTTTGCTTTTTCTAAACAAGTTTCAATTAATTTAGAACCTAAACCTTTTCCTCTAGTAATTGGCAAGAAATACATTTTTTGAAGTTCGCAAGTTTTACCTTCAAAATTATCTAATTGAGCAATTCCTGCACCACCCACAACCTTGTTTTTATGTTCTATAACATAATAAAAAGAGGTTGGTTTCTCAAAGTTTTCAAACATTTTATCGGTAGCTTTATCTTCGTAAGCAGTCCCAATTTTTGGAGCGCCCATCTCTAAAAGAACCTCTCTAATTACCACTGCCATTTGTGCATTGTCCTTAGGTAGAATTTCTCTAATGATAAAATCTTTACTTGTCATTTATTACTGTATTTTTGCAAGAGCAATTTACCTAATTTTTTAATGAATTAAGATGAAAAATCATTTATATTTTATACTTTTATTTCTTGTTTTTACAAGCTGTTCTGTAAGTGAAAAGCCTATTTTTATTAAGGTAGATAATGTAAAAGTTTCTAGTTTTACAGGAGATACAATCCGTTTAAAAGCCAATGCTTTTTTTACAAACCCAAATGATGTTGGTGGTAAAATTGCAACCGATGAAATTAAAGTAATTGTAAATGGAGTAGAGGTTGCACAGGTTTCTTCGGATGAGTTTGAAGTACCTGCAAGAAAGGAATTTACGATACCCCTAAAAGTGGCAATTCCTGCTAAAAAAGTATTTGATAATAATAAAAATGGTGTTCTAGGAGGCTTGTTAAATTCGTTTTTAAAGAAATCTATAGAGGTTCAATTTAAAGGTGATTTAAAATATAAAGTTTTTGGTTTTTCTAGCGAATATCCAATAGATGAAATACAGAATATTAAATTTTAATTTAGAGTTATCAACCATAAAAAATACATAGAACGCTGTTTGCAAATTGCCCAAAACGGTATTGGGGCTTCTCGTCCTAATCCTTCTGTGGGGGCGGTTGTTGTTTATCAGGATACAATTATTGGAGAAGGTTTTACATCGCCTTATGGTGGCAATCATGCAGAGGTAAATGCAATTGGTGCTGTAAAAGACAAATCGCTTTTAAAAAAGGCTACAATTTATGTAACCCTAGAACCTTGTTCTCACTTTGGAAAAACACCACCTTGTGCAGATTTAATTGTAAAAAATAAACTTAAAAATGTAGTTATTGGTTGCGTAGATTCTAATAGTTTGGTAGCTGGTAAAGGAATTGAGCGTCTTATAAATGCAGGAATAAATGTTATAGTTGGTGTTTTAGAAGACGAATGTAGAGCACATCACAAACGATTTTTTACGGTTCAAGATAAAAAAAGACCTTATATTATTTTAAAATGGGCACAAACTAAAAATGGTTTTGTGGCTCCGTTAACAAAAGATACCCAGAAACCTGTTTGGATTTCTAACCAATATTCGCAACAATTGGTACATAAATGGCGAAGTGAAGAACACGCAATTTTAGTAGGGACAAATACGGTAATTGCAGACAATCCTAAATTAAATGTAAGGAGTTGGTCTGGTAAAAACCCTGTAAGAATTGTTTTAGATCGTACTTTAAGAGTACCAAAAAACCTAAGTGTTTTTGATGGAAGTGTTAAAACGATAGTGATTACAGAAAAGCAAGAATGTTTGTTTGACGGTAGTGGAGAACTATTTATAGAAACTATAAATTTTTCTAATAATCTAGCAGGACAAATTTGTGAAGTTTTACAAAAACATAAAATTCAATCTGTAATTATAGAAGGAGGTACGCAAACTTTACAAACTTTTATTGATGAAGGTTTGTGGGATGAAGCACGTGTTTTTGTTGGTAAAGCAGCATTTAAAGAAGGTGTAAAAGCACCATTTTTTAATAAGGCAATTAAAGAAAAAATAAACATCAAAACAGATGTTTTAAAAATATATACTAATGATTAAAAACATCATTTTCGATTTTGGCGATATTTTTATCAACCTAGATAAAAAAAAGTTTGCAAAAGAATTACAAAATCTTGGAATTTCGCAAGAATCTGAAGCAAATTTACCTATTCTAAATGACTATGAAATGGGATTAATTTCTACAGAAGAATTTGTGGCCTTTTTTGAAGCCAAATTTAATGTGCCTAAAGAGAAATTAATAAAAGCTTGGAATTCTATTTTGTTAGATTTTCCTGAAAAAAGATTAAAATTTATTCAAGAACTTTCAGAAAGTAATAAATACCGATTATTTTTATTAAGTAATACCAATGATTTACATATTTCTTGGGTTAAAAATGATTGGAATTTAGCTTTGTATACTGCATTTAAAGGTTGTTTTGAGCAATTTTATTTAACACATGAAATACATTTAAGAAAACCAAATCTTAATATTTATGAGTTTGTATTAAATGAAAATAATTTAATTGCAGAAGAAACCCTGTTTATAGATGACACAAAAGAAAATACAGATGCAGCAAACTCTTTAGGTATTCATGTTTGGAATTTAATTCCGGGACAAGAAGATGTAACGGAGTTATTTGTTAAAAAAGAATTTTTATTTTGATTTATTTACTTTTTAGTATTCTTTTTTCAACCTCATTATTTGTTATTTTTAAATATTTCGACATTTATAAAATAGACACATTAAAAGCCATTGTAGTAAATTACTTGGTTGCTTTTGGTTTAGGTTTTGGACTGTCTGAAATTACATTTTCTATTACAGAAATCCCTGAGAAATCATGGTTTTTTGGGGCCATTATTTTAGGTGCTTTATTTGTTTCTATTTTCTTTGTAATGGCAAATACAGCTCAACAAAATGGTGTTTCTGTAGCTTCTGTTGCAGGAAAAATGTCGGTAGTTATTCCGGTACTTTTTGGTGTTTTATTATATGATGAATCGGTTACTTTTTTTAAAATTGTAGGTATTTTAATCGCTTTAGTATCTGTTTATTTAGCCTCAGTAAAAGAAAAAGAAAGTAATTTACAAAAAGCAGGATTATTGTTTCCTATTTTACTCTTTTTTGGTTCTGGCGCCATAGATACAATTCTTAAATATGTAGAAGTTAATTTTGTGCCAGCAAATGAAGTAGCCCTTTTTTCTGGAAGTTTATTTGGTTTTGCAGCTATTTTTGGCTTGCTAATATTATTGGTAAAAACAATTCAGAAAAGAGAACCATTTGGATTTAAAAACGTTATTGCAGGTATTATTTTAGGAGTACCAAACTACTTTACTATTGTTTTTTTAATTAAAGCTTTACAAACTTCTGGTTTTGAAAGTTCTACGTTGTTTACTATAAATAACGTGTCTGTAGTGGTGGTGTCTACCTTAATAGGATTACTTTTATTTAAAGAAAAATTTAGTTTAAAAAATAAAATAGGAGTTGCTTTGGCAATTATAGGTATTGTATTAGTAACCATTGCATAATATGTTAGAAGACGTTTATAAAACAATAGAAAAACCATCTGAAGAAACGCTGTTTAAAGAAAAAGGGTCTAAATTTTTTGGGTATGCTTTTCCTGTTTTATCAGAAGATGATGTAAAAGAACATTTAGAAGACTTAAAAAAGAAACATCACGCAGCACGTCATTTTTGTTATGCATATCAATTAGGTATCGAAAAAATTAAATTTAGAGCAAATGATGATGGAGAGCCTAATAATTCTGCAGGTTTACCAATCTACGGCCAAATTCAGTCTTTTGAAGTAACCAATATTTTAATTGTTTCAGTACGATATTTTGGAGGTACAAAATTAGGTGTAGGCGGTTTAATTTCAGCATATAAAACATCAGCACAAATTACTTTAGAGGCGGCAGATATTTTAGTAAAAACCATTAATGTTTTTTATAAATTGACCTTTAATTATGATATGATGAATGCTGTGCAAAGAATCATCAAAGAAAAAAACATTGAAATTACCAATCAGACTTTAGAAATGAATTGCGAGTATATTATTTCAGTTAGAAAAAAAGATGCAGCTGCTATCTTTACTATTTTTGATAATTTATATAAAGTAGCCGTAAAGGAAGTTTCTTAAAAGAGCATCTTAAAACAAAGATTAAAATTGAAGTCAATAAAACTTACTCATAATTTTATTGATAATTTATGTGAATTGACTGTTGATATATTCTACTAAAATTAATTTGATTCTAAATAAAATATAGTGTAACTTTATAAAAAAAGTTAAAATAGCTATGTTAAACTTTAATTACACTTATTTATGAAATTACGTCGTATTGCCTACACTAGTAAGGCTACTGTAGAGTTTACTAAGCGTGATTTATTAGATTTACTTCACGATTCTAGAGCCTATAATACCTTAGATAATATTAGCGGAGTGCTAATTCATAAAGAGGGATATTTTCTTCAGATTTTAGAAGGAGAACCTAAAGACCTTAATGATCTTTTAGCTCGCCTTCGTAAAGATACTAGACATACCGAATTTAAAATTATTGATGATCGTTTGGTAGATAAACGAATGTTTTTAAACTGGGCCATGGGTTGTGCAGATTTTGACGATCCTTCTTTAAGCATGATTCCCGGAGTTCGTAGTGGTTTAACAAACCCAGAAGTTATGGAAAGCCTTATTAACAGGCTACCAGAAGTTGCCACTTATTTACATGATAATTTAACCTATCAACAAATAAATGGTGTAGAAACAACAGAAAATAATTAAGATTCTTTTTAAAAAGTGAAATAGAATTTTTTGTGTTTCTATTTAATATCCTAAACTTTTTAATAAATAATCTGGACAACGAGTTGGTTTCATCGTTTTAGAATTCATAAAAGCTAAAACAGAACTGCCTGTGCAAATAATTTCATTATTTTGGTTTACAATTTCATATTCAAATTCAATTTTAACCATTGGCTTTTTTCTTAAATAAGTTTTTATCGTTAAAACATCGTCATAGAATGCAGATTTAATAAAATTAAAGTTTATCGAAATTACAGGAAGCATTATACCACTTATTTCCATATCTTTGTATGTAACCCCCAAGGAACGTAACCATTCTGTACGCCCTAGTTCAAAAAATTGAGCATAATTTCCATGATAGACAACGCCCATTTGGTCGGTTTCTGAATAACGAATTCGTGTTTTAGTTGATGAATTTTTCAAAATGTGTGAACAATTAGTTTTTTACCATTTTACGTAAAAAATAGTTAATAATCAATAGCAAATTGATTTTTTTATACTGAATTTTATTCACATTTTTGTACCACCTTAAAATGGGTGTTAAAAGCCATTTTTAAACTCTATTATAATAACAAAAAATTCGCTAAAATTAA